>NZ_JBVIPS010000003.1:61241-288114 GCF_055577715.1 Streptomyces sp. NPDC033177
GGGTTAGGGTGTTTTCTTTCCGGTTTTCGGAAAAACCCTGGGGGGGGCTTGGGGGGTTGTGGGGGGCAGGGGGAAGGCCTTTGGCCCGCGGGGGGGCTTTCCGGCGCCCGACGGCCCGTTGAAGGGCTGGGGAACGGTGTCCTCGGCGCGGGTCCCTGTGACTCGCAGGGATAGCTGGTGATGCGGACGGTGTACGCCGAGGAGACCCAGCGGTTGGTGCCCACCTTGCGGAAACCGTTGGTGGTGGACGCCGACGCGAGGATCGTGGAGCCGTTCGCGTAGGACCCGACGACCGAGTAGCCGGTGCCGGGACCGCTGCGGATCAGCAGACCGCCGCTGGCGTTGACCCTGTAGTAGCACTGGGTCGCGAGCACACCGGCCGGCGCGAGCTCCACAGCCGCGCCCGTCGTGCGGGCGGGTGCGGCGGCCTGAGCCGTGAGAACGCCGCCGAGGAGCGCGGCGGCGGACAGGGCCGCCACGGCCGCCGTGCGGGCGGCGGAGCGACACGGTGACATGGTGCGGCGTGCTGCTGTGACGGTCATGGAATCGATTCCCCCTGCGTCGCCGGTCCTGGGTGCGGAACACGTACGTAGGAGCAGGCCCGGGCCTGGCCGAGCGGTGTCACCGCTCAAAGACACCGGAGCCGCGCACGACGTTAGCGCCATCGGGGTGAACAGCCGCCTGACACACGAGAACTCCCCAACCGGAACGGGGGAAGCGGCCCGTTCCGGTTGGGGAGTCCGTAAGACGCTGAATCAACGTAATTGAGACGTCAGACATCTCGATCAACAGCCCGGGGGCCTCGCTCGTTTCGCTTCACGGACCGTCACCCGCTCGGTGGCCACATCGAAGAAGCTCAGCAGCATGGAGTGCTCGTGGCTGCGATAGCTGATGAGAAGCTCTAAAATGGGGAATTCTGTCGGCCAGAGGCTAGTCGGCACTGGCCACAACATAAAGGGCCACCGGGTGGGTGGGAAGGGTAATGGCGAGTTGTTGCCAGGAGTCCCGCCGGTCTTGTTGGTCAGACTCTGCTCGCCGCAGGATTGCGAGCATGACTCTCGACGCGGCGAATGCTGAACGCCTCAAGCTGCATGGGCAACCGATCGCCATCGTAGGCATGGGTGGACGGTTTCCCGGCGGTCGTGACATTGAGGACTTCCGGCGAAACCTGCTGGAGGGTGTGGACTCGATATCCTTCTTCACTGAAGACGAACTGCGTGGTGCCGGCCACTCCGAGAAGGAGATCAACGACCCCACATATGTGCCCGCCACTCCCGTCATCGGTGACATCGACATGTTTGATGCCTCGCTGTTTGGCATGAATTCCCGCGAAGCTCAACTGCTCGATCCGCAGTTCCGCGTCTTCATGGAGGTGTGCCATGCCGCGCTGGAAGGCGGCGGCGTCGTGCCTGGTCGGCCGGACGTGCGGATCGGCGTATACGCGGGCGCCAAGGACAACGCCTACCTCGAGGAGAACCTGTACCGCAATAGTGCCGTGATGCGCGCGACCGGCACGATCATGGCAATAATCAACAATCACACGGACTACCTGGCGACCAGCATCGCTTACCGGCTCGGGCTGACCGGACCTGCGATCACCATGGTGACCGCATGCTCCACTTCGCTGGTCGCAGTCCACACGGCAGTACGCGCGCTGCGCAACGGTGAGTGCGAGGTGGCGCTCGCCGGCGGTGTCGAGATATGCCTGCCCGAGGTTGGCGGGTATACCTACAACGAAGGCGGGCTCTACGCCCCGGACGGGCAAGTGAGACCCTTCGACGCCGAGGCGCGCGGCACTGTCTTCGGCAACGGGTGCGGCGCAGTCCTGCTGAAGCCTCTAGATGCCGCGCTTGCCGACCGCAACCCGATCCACGCGGTGATCCTCGGCTCGGCGGTTAACAACGATGGCAACGACAAGACGGGCTTCTTCGCACCCAGCAAGTCGGGCCAGGTCGCAGTAGTACGCGCGGCGCTGGCCGACGCGGGGGTCGATCCGGCGACGATCGGCTATGTGGAGGCTCATGGTACCGGCACGGTCGTCGGCGACCCCATCGAGGTGGGTGCGCTCGCGACGGCGTACAGCGAGCGGACCGACGAGACCGGCTACTGCGCGATCGCGTCGGTCAAGGCCAATGTGGGTCACCTCGGAGCGGCCGCGGGTGTCGCCGGACTGGTCAACGCTGTATGCAGCGTCCGGGACGGACTGCTCGCCCCCGTCATCAACGTGGACAAGCCCAACCCTCGGCTCGAACTGGACCGCAGCCCGTTCTACCTCAATCACGAGCCCAGGTCCTGGAACGTCGCTGACGGTCCGCGCCGGGCAGCGGTGAGCTCGTTCGGCATCGGTGGAACCAACGCCAACGTCATCATCGAGCAGGCCCCGGCGCGCGCTGCCTCACCGGCCCCGTATCGCGGCGCCCAGCTCGTCCCGATAACGGCGCACAAGCAGGAAGCACTCGACTCGCTCACCGAGCAGCTCGCCATACACGTGGCACAGCACCCCAGCGAGGTTGCCGATGTCGCCTACACGCTGACCAACGGGCGCAAGCACCACCAGCTACGACGCTTCGCCGTGACATCGGCCACCGATCCGGACGCAACCCGGATCAGCGCGGGCCTCCCCTCGTTCACTGCGCAGCCGGACCGCACCGCAACCTTCCTCTTCCCGGGGCAGGGTGCCCAACACCCGGATCTGGCAGCAGAACTCTACGAAACAGAAGCGGAGTTCCGCGGCGAGATTGACGCGTGTGCGCAGGTACTGCGGGAGTCGCACGGGCTGGACCTGAAGGACCTGCTGCTCCGTGCCGATGCCGAGGTCCAGAATCAAACCCGGCACACCCAGCCGCTCCTCTTCGCAGTCGAGTATGCGCTGGCAAAGACACTGCAGAGCATGGGTATCGAGCCAGCAGCGATGGCCGGCCACAGCATCGGCGAGTATGTCGCCGCCACGCTCGCCGGAGTCTTCACCCGCGACGACGCGCTGCGGCTAGTTGCCGAACGCGGCCGACTTATGCAGTCGGTGGAAACGGGCGCGATGCTCGCGGTGTCCCTCTCCGAGGAACTCCTCGCGTCCATGCTGCCGTCGGACGTGGATCTCGCAGCGGTCAATGCACCGGGCGTGTGTGTGGTCGCGGGCACGCACGAGACTGTTCGCCAACTCGAGGACGGCCTGACGACGCAGGGCATCGGCTGCCGGCCGGTTCCTACCTCGCACGCCTTCCACTCGCGGATGATGGACGCGATCCTGGAGAGCTTCGAGGAGGCCGTGCGTTCCACCACGCGCAGCGTGCCGACGATCCCGTTCGTGTCCAATCTGACCGGCACGTGGATCTCTGACGACGAGGCGATGGACCCCGCGTACTGGTCTCGCCATCTGCGCGGTTGTGTACGCTTCTCCGACGCGGTGCGCTTGCTGATCGCGGACGGCGAGCGCGCCCTGATCGAGGTCGGTCCCGGCCGGACCCTAACCGGCTATGTGACGGCGCACGACACGACCGCGGTCGCCATCGCCACGATGCGGCACCCGAAGCAGCAGGTGTCCGAGACCGAGACACTGCTCAACGCCGTGGGCCGTGCCTGGGCAGAGGGCGTCGCCGTGGACTGGAGCCGGTACTGGGGCGACGAGCAGCGCCACCTGATCACCCTGCCTGAGTATCCCTTCCAGCGGCAGCGCTACTGGATCGATGCAGATCCTCAGCCTGCCGAGTCCGGAGGCGAACTCACGGCCCCGGCCGGAGTTGGTGCCTACACCGTGCCGGTATGGCTGGAGACCACAGCGCCGGTGGCGTCCGCCGCGGACGGTGTATGGATCATCCTGGGCCAGGCGGGTGGCGCGGTCGCCGCCGAGGTCGCCATGCTCGCAGAGCGCGCCGGTGCGAAGACGGTCACCGTGAACACCGAGGCCGACGCTATGGCCGCCGTCACCGCGCTGGATCCGCAGGAGCGCGAGAAAGTCAAACTCGTGCACTGCCTGCTCCTGGGCGAGCGGCCGGAGGGCGCCAGCGAGGCAGAATACGCGCAGGCATGGCTAGATCGTGGCTTCTTCAGTGCCCTCAAGTGGCTGCAAGGCGCCGTGCGTGAGGCGCCAGGTGCGCCCTTCGAACTGATACTTGTCTCATCCCAGATGCAGGACGTCACCGGCGACGGCGGCATCGAGCCGGCGAAGGCCGCGGTTCTGGGCCTGGCCAGGCTGGTTCCCAAAGAGTTCGAGTCGATCGGGTGCCGCAGTGTCGACTTCGGCGCGCGGCGCGGACTCGGGGCGGCGCAGCTCTTCGCCGAGATCGCCTCCGGACGCTCCGATACGCAGGTGGCGTATCGCGGCCGCAAGCGGTGGGTCTGGTCCTACGCAGGGCTGCCGGTCGAGGCGGCCGAGGGCGTACCGGCGAGGCTCAAGCAGGGCGGGGTATATCTGCTCACCGGCGGCCTGGGAGGCCTCGGCCTGGTGCTCGCCCGCCAGCTCGCGATGCTCGTCTCCGCGAAGGTGGTCCTGCTGGGCCGCAACGGCCTTCCGAATCGCAAGCAGTGGGAGCAGATTCTCGAGTCCACCCCGGACAGCCGGGAGGCGCGCAGGATCCGTGCCGTACAGGAGATTGAGGCGGTCGGCGGCCGCGCCCTGGTACTGGCTGCGGACGTCACCGACGAGGAGCGCATGCACGAGGTGCGCAACCTCGTGCAGCGGGAGTTCGGCCCGGTCGACGGCGTCTTCCACCTCGCCGCGGTTGCCGGCGGCGGCATGCTGGAGACGCGTACACACGAAGAGGCCGCAGCAGTGCTCGCGCCGAAGGTGCGCGGCACGTACCTGCTCGACGAGGTCTTCGCTCCCGAGCTCATGGTGCTCTACTCGTCGATCGCCGTTGTGTCCGGGGACTTCGGGCTCGGGGACTACGTCGGCGCCAACGCGGTGCTCGATGCGTTCGCGCAGGCGCGCTGGGCAGAGGGGCGCCACACGGTCTCCGTCAACTGGCCGCCTTTCGCCGAGGTGGGCATGGCGCACGAGGTCGACGCACCCATGATCTTCAGTGACATCTCCTGGGAGCGCGAGGCACTCGGCGCCCACGTGCAGCGAGTCGAGCACCCGATGCTACGCAACCGCTCGGAAGCGAGCGACGAAGTCACCGTCTTCGAGCTCGACCTGTCACCGGCAAACTGGTTCCTGGCCGAGCATCAGCTGCGCGGCGTCCCCACTATGCCGGGCACCGGCTATGTCGAGCTGATCCGTGCCGGCTTCGCCGAGCTCACGGGGGAGCAGAACGCGGAACTCGCCGAGCTCATGTTCATGCAGCCGTTGACCGTCCGGCCGGGGATGCGGGCGGTGTTGGAGCTGAGCCGCCGTGCGGACGGCCGCTTCGATGCGACGGTGCGAGAGCCGGACGGCGTTGCTTACGCCCGCGGTGTCGCAGGAGCGCTGGTTGGAGACGAGCCGGTCAAGCACGAACTCGGGCAGCTGCGGGCCGGGCTCGAACCGGTAGCCGTACCCGACTTCGCGGACTTCGGCATCCTCACCTTCGGGCCACGGTGGACGGAGAGCATCACGAGTCGCTACGCCGCCCCGGGCACGGAGCTGGTCACGGTGGAACTCGCCGAGCGCTTCCAAGCCGATCTGGACAGTTATGGTGTGCACCCGGCGATTCTGGACTGCAGCGTCGCGATCGGGCAGATCATCCATGGCGAAGGGCCCTATCTGCCGTTCAGCTACGGCAGGTGCCGAATACGCCAGCCATTGATCGGGCGAGTCCACTCGCTGGTCCGGCATCGTGACAACACGCTCGGGGAGGCACCGTCCTGCGACATCACGATCGTCGACGACGACGGAAACGAGCTCGTCTCGATCGAGGCGTTCACGATCTTCAGAATGCCGGACGAGCTTGCCGACGAGGCGCGCGGCTTCGTATCTGCCCCAAAGGCACGCCAGCAGGCGGGCGACGAGGTGCGCGCGGAGGAAGGTGAGGAGGCGCTGCGACGCATCCTCGCCACAGATGCCGGGCCGCAGGTCATCTGGTGCCCGGAGGGCCTGGACGTACGGCTCGCACGCACCGCCCGGCTGGTGCGCTCGGCGTTGACCGAGCAGCTCGCGGCCACGGGCGCCGGGGCGGCGAGAACGCTCGCCGCACCGTACGCCGAGCCGGCCACCGAAATCGAGAAGATTCTGGCGCAGTTGTGGTCCGAGACGCTCGGCGTTGAGCAGATCGGTGCCGAGGATGACTTCTTCGACCTCGGCGGCAACTCGCTCTTTGCCGTGCAGCTGGTGGCGCGGATCAACCAGAGCTTCGCGGTCGAGGTGTCGGCCGCACTGCTCTTCGACTCGCGCAATGTGCGCACCCTCGCCTCCGCCATAGAAGCGGCACTGGTCGCGAAGGTCGCTGAACTCTCGGAGGACGAGGCGCGCCAGGCACTCGCGGAGCTGGGGATGACCGATGCCGGATAAACCCCTCTTGCTCAGTGCCGTCATCGAGAGCAGCGGTATGCCGCCGCGTACCGTGCTCGGCCTTGCCGGTGAGGCGGAGGCCCTCGGCATGCACTCGGTCTGGCTGTCGCAGCTGCCCAACCAGATGGACGTCGGCTCCGTGCTCGCGGCCCTGGCCATGACCACGGAGCGGATCAGGATCGGTTCTGCAGTCCTTCCGATGTACTCGCGGCCGCCCGTGGTCATGGCCCAGGCTGCGCTCACCACCGACGCGTTCTCCGGCGGGCGCACAGCGCTGGGCCTCGGACTGGGCCATCGCGGGGTGGGGGACTGGATGGTGGGCGGCACGGCGGCTCCGGCGGTACCGGCCACGCGTGAATACTTCTCCATCGTGACGGCGCTGGTGCGCGAGGGCGAGGTCAGCTTCTCCGGCGAGTGGCATAGCGGCCACGCGTTGTACTCCGGCGAGCGCCGTGCGGACTTCCCGGTCCTTCTGGGGACGTTCGGCCCGCGGATGCTCGAGCTCGCGGGCGAGCTGGCGGACGGGGTGATCCTGTGGATGTGCACCCCTGACTACGTCATGCACCATGCGCTGTCGGCGTTGCGACGGGGCTGGGCGCGGCGCGGCGGGCGCCCCGACGGCTTTCGCATCGTGGCGATGATGCACGCAGGGCTGACGGGCGAGCCGGACACCGACCGGGTGGGCTTCGCGCGGCTGCTCACCTCCTATCTGCGCGTCAAGACCTACCGCGGGCTGTTCAGGGCGAGCGGATTCGGTGGCGTGGTGGAGAGAGGAAAGCCCGATGAGGAAATCGTGCGGGCGCTCGGCTCTTTTACGGAGGAAGAGGTGGCCAAGCGCCTCGCCGAGTACCGGCAGGCCGGTGTCGACGAGATCGCCGTCGTCGGGGCGGGCCAGGCGGAGCACTCATACGACCTGTGCGTGCGGACCTTCGCCGAAACCGCCGCGATCGCGGGCACAGTATGACGCACGGGCATCTGATCTCCCTGGGCAGCGGAGAATTCTCCATCTGGAGATCCGTACAAGTACGTGCAGCGGGCCTGCCCTTCGACTGGGTCAGCGACGTCGGCACGGTGCGGGAAGAGCCCTTCCTCGAGGCCCTGACTTGGCAGCACTCGCGTATCGCGGGCAAGGCGCGGCGGCCTGCCGTGGGTACTTCCGACGAGCGCCAGCTCAACCGGACGCTCGCCGGCTACCGGGCGCGCTACTGCGCCAAGAACGACACCATCGGCTACTTCGGTCCCGTTGCGTGGGGGCGCTGGAACGAAGGACCCACCAGGACAGGCGAGTTCGGCGCGACGCCCCGCGGGCCGGTTTCCTTCGAGGTGTGGGCGATTCAGGCGGTGGCGGATGCCCTCGCCGACCGCTACGGCCTGCACACATGGATGTCGCCGAACCTTGCGTCGGCGGTGCTGCCCGTCGCGGGCGGCGTCTACCTCGGCGATGGCTCCCTGGTCTCCTTGTCCGAGCTGGGCCAGCGCATCGTCGCGGTGGCGGACGGCTTCCGTACCGTCGGCGAGCTCGTAGGAGAGTGCGCTGACAGCCACCGTGCCGAGGGCGTGGCCGCCGAGATCCGCGCCCTGCAGGGGATGGGGGTGCTCACCAAGGGCTTCTTTATCCCGCAGAGCCGTCACCCGGAACAGCTTCTCAGCATGCAGCTCGCACGCGTCGCCGACGAGGAACTCCGGGCCGCCGCGGCCCGTGAACTGGCCTCGCTGGTACGCGCGCGGGACGGCGTCACGGCGTGCCTGGGGGACCCGGAGGCCGTCGACACCGCGCTGAAGGCGCTGAACCAACGCTTCACCGAGATTACTCAGCGGTCCTCCCGCCGCCGGGACGGTGAGTACTACGCGGGGCGCAACGTCGCCTACGAGGACTGCCTGTCCGAGTTCGCCCCGTCCTTCAGCACGGACATCCTCGACGAGCTTGCGCCCGCGCTCGAGCTGGTGCTGCAGAGCGCACGATGGTTTTCGCGGCGGATCGCCGAGGGATACCTCGCCGCCGCTCGGGAACTGCTGGCCCACGAGCGGGAGCTGTCCACGACGGGATGTCCGCTGGCCGCCCTGCTGCAGCAGCTTTCACCCACCTTCTACAACAGCGATACGGGCCCGGCCGCCGACGCCGCGGCGGAGCTCCGGCACCGGTGGACCAGAGTTCTCGGGGCGGAGCCGGGTTCGACGCCGGTCATCCTGAGCTCCGCCGAACTGCGAGAGAAGGTGAAGGCCGCGTTCCCTGCGGCCGGCCCCGGCTGGCCGAGCGCGCGCTGGCACAGCCCCGACCTGATGTTCGCCGCGGCCGAGATGCAGGACGGGAGATATCTCGCGGTCCTCGGCGAGCTGCACCCCACCATCAACGCGCTCACCCAGCTGCACGCATTCGCCCGGCACCCGGAGCAGCGAGAGCTGAGGCGCTGGATGGACGAAGACATGCCGTACCGGATTGTGCCGCTCTACCCGACCCTGGGCGGAGCCATGAACTCGCGCACCGGTCCACCGGAGGCCTACCCCTCCCCTCACTACACCTACCTCGGGGCGACCGGCGAGCCGAGCTACGCACCCCGGCAGGCACAGCTGCTACCCATGGGCGCGCTCCGGGTGCGCGACAGGGACGGCCGGCTCGTCGTCACGTCGCTCGACGGCGCTTTCCAGGCCGACCTCGTTCCCGTGCTCGACGACTATCTGGCCCTGTCGGCCTTCAACAAATTCGGGATGCTGGAGCGCGCCGCGCACCGGCCCCGGGTGCAGATCGACAACCTAGTCGTCTCGCGCGAGCGCTGGCAGGTGCCGCTGGCGGAGTTTCCCGAGATCAGGCAGGGCAGGCTCGAGCGGGTGTGCGCTCACGTGCGCGGCGTGGCCGAACGCCATGGCCTGCCCGAGGTCGGGTTCTGGATGGTGCCCGGCGAGGTCAAGCCGACCTACGTCGACCTGCGCGATGCTGCGCTCCTCGACTCGCTCTGGGCCAAGATGCGCCGTGGCAGGGAGCGGGATCCAGAGGGTGTCGTCGCGGTGAGCGAGATGCTGCCCGGTCCGGGGGAGCTGTGGCTGCGTGATGTGCAGGGCCTGCGCCACACGGTGGAGATTCGGACGGTCTGTGTGGACAGCAAGCAGTTTACGTGCAACGAAGGGAGCCGTTGATGTTCGACGACGAGGACCAGACGTACCACGTGGTCGTCAACGAGGAGGAGCAGTACTCGATCTGGCCGGCCAACCGCCCCGTGCCCGCCGGCTGGTCCGTATGCGAAAAGACCGGCCCTCGGCAGGAGTGCCTCGACCATATCGCAACAGTTTGGACCGACATGCGCCCGCGCAGCCTGCGGCTGCACCTGAAGACGACGGAGGCGAACGCATCATGAGCGGCGCACAGTCAACGGTGGTCCGGCTCGGAATGGTGCGCTCGCCCCGGGTGCGTCTGCTCTGCTTCCCGCACGCTGGCAGCGGTACCGCCGCCTTCCGCCCGTTGGGCTCCGTACTGCCCTCCGATATCGACGTCTGTGCGCTGCGCCTGCCCGGCCGTGAGTCCCGTCGGCGCGAGAAACCCTTAATCACGATGAGCGAGACCGTCGCCGAGGTCGTCAAGGCCATCGATGGACTTGACAATATGCCGCTGGTCCTGGCCGGCTACTGCTCCGGCGTGAACCTCGCCTATGAGGTGGCGCGAGAACTCGTCCGAACCGGGCGCGACGCACCGGCCAAGCTGGTGGTCCTGGCGCAGCCCGGGCCACGCACTATCCCGCCTGAGCGGTGGGTGCACCCCCTGCCAGAGCCCGATCTCATCGCGAATCTGCGGGATTCGGGGGTGACCCCGGAGCCCGTGCTCTCCGACCCAGAGCTCTTCACGATGTTCGAACCAGTTATCCGGGCTGACTACCAGGTCTTCGAAGAGCACGAGCACCGAGACGGAGGGCCCCTCGACCTCCCCGTCACCGTCGTCGGTGCGCGTGAGGACGATTTCGTCGATTTCTCTGATCTGCTCGCCTGGCGTGACCACACGAGTATGGATTTCACCTTGACGATCATCGCCGGGGGACATGACTTTCTCGGTGCGGCGATCCCCAAGCTCGGGCAGATTCTCGTCAGGGAGCTCGCATTCCTATGACAGCAGCTGCAATCTCGGTGGATCAGCTGGTCAAGACATACCCTCGGGGAATCCGGGCGCTCGACGGGCTCAGCTTCGAGGTGCGCGAAGGAACGGTTTTCGGGCTGTTGGGGCCCAATGGCGCGGGCAAGTCCACCGCCGTGCGCATCCTCGCCACGCTCTCGCGTCCGGACTCCGGCATCGCACAGGTCGCCGGCCGAGACGTGGTGCGTGAGGCATCCCGGGTGCGTGGGCTGATTGGGCTCGTCGGCCAGAAGATCAGCGTCGTCCCCACCGCGACGGTGCGCGAAAACGTGCTGCTGCAAGGCAGGTTGCACGGCCTGCGCGGCCGGGAGCTCACCCACTGCACCGACGCTGTGCTGGATCGGATCGGCCTCACCGAGGTGGCCCGTCGCCAGGCCAGCGCCTGTTCCGGCGGTATGAAGCGGCGGGTCGACATCGCGATGGGGGTAGTGCACCAGCCGCGCATCCTGTTCCTGGACGAGCCGACAACAGGCCTCGATCCGGATATCAGGGTGCAGCTCTGGGCTGACCTCGCCAAGCTCGTCCGGGAGGACGGCCTGACCATCCTGCTGACGACGCACTACCTAGAGGAAGCCGACGCCCTCGCCGACGAGGTCGCGATCCTGGAAGGAGGCCGGCTCATTACCCGGGGCTCGCCGGACGTGCTGAAGCAGCAACTGCACGGCGACACCCTCCGCCTCAAGCTCGTCACGGAAACCGACGAGGACGTGGTGAAGGACGCTCTGGGCGGTATCCCCGGGCTCACCGAGATCAGATGTGAAGGAACCTCTGTGGAGGCGCGGGCGGTCGAAGGGAGCGCTGCTGCGCCGTTGGTGTTCGAACGGCTGCGTGCGATGGGGCTACAGGTGGCTTCAGTGACGGTGTCTCAGCCGACGCTCGACGACGTCTACCGGAAGCACACTGGCCGCCGCCTTCTCTCCGGGAGGCCGGCATGACCGAGTTCATAGGGCAGTGCGCAAATGTGGCGCAGCGCCATCTCCTGCACGTGTACAGGCAGCCCTGGCTGATCGCCATTCAGCTGGTGCAGCCGTTCCTGTGGCTGTTGCTGTTCAGTGCAACGTTCAACCGGATCTCCGATATCCCGGGCTTCGGCACGGACAACTACGCCCAGTTCTTTTTACCTGGACTCATCGTCATGACCGTCCTGCTGACGAGCGGATGGAATGGCTTGTCGATGCTGGCCGATATGGAGAGAGGCACGTTGGACCGCTTTCTCGCGTCTCGGGTGCGGCCGGTCGCACTCGTCATCGGCCCCCTACTGCAGCAGATCGTCAGCGCCGTGGTGTCCACCTTGATCCTGGCTGGGGTCGGCTACACGCTCGGTGTCCGATTCCATGGCGGGGTGCTCGGAGTCCTCGTGCTCTTCGTGGCCCTCGCTGCCATCGCCATGGCGCTCGCGGCATTGTCGAACACCGTGGCGCTAGTGGTGCGCCGCGAAGAATCCCTGATCGGGGTCGTGAACTTCCTCATCATGCCGATGACCTTTCTGTCGACCGCGTTCATGCCGAAAGACTTGGTCCCCGACTGGGTTGCCGTCGCTGTCAGCGCCAATCCTGTGAACTGGGCCGTAGATCTGACCAGGTACGCATACAACGGGACGCTGGAGGCCTCGCCGGTGCTGATCCGTATGGCCCTGCTGTGTGCGCTGGCGGCCGGATCGCTTGGGCTCACCCAGTGGGCCCTAACCGCATACCGGCGTGGCGGCTGAGAAGAGGCCGCCCAGGCGGTCGGCGGGCGCTAGTTCGAGTCCTGCCCGGATGCGGAGTTCGCCGACGCTCCGTGGCTCGATGTCCTTGTTCCGGTCACTCATCGGGAGCGTGCGCAGGGCGGCGAAGGCGAGCGAGATACGCCAGGCGGGCCAGCATGAAGAGGGATCATGCCGGGTGGGCCGGGCGGTCGGCGAGCTGGACGCTGACTTGTGCGGATGAATTGTCGGCCCTGCGGCTGCCGAAAACCCCATCCGCGCCGCTCAAGCGGCATGTTGGTACTCGTGCAGCACTCCGCCGAGGCGGTCTCTTCGGAGTACGTCGAGCTGGGTGATCTGTGCGTGGGGAGCGGTGCGGAAACGGCGCGCAGGGGTGCTGTCTGGTCTTTCGCTTGGTAAGGCCGGTGGGTGTTGCAGTGCAGTTCGAACTGGTGAAGGGGCCTTGACCCCGAATCCTGAACACGGGTTATGCGGCTGGTGTGAGCGTAGTTGGTGTGAGGTGGAAGGTGTTTTCGAAGGCGATTGGTGGTCGTTGTCCGAGGCGGGAGTGTCGGCGTCGGGTGTTGTAGCGGTGGAGCCATCTGAACGCGTCGAGTCGGGCCTCGCGCTCGCCTGGCCAGCTCTTTCGTCCCTTCAGGGTCTCGCGTTTGAAGGTCGCGTTGAAGGACTCGGCGAGTGCGTTGTCCGCGCTGGAGCCGACTGCGGACATGCTCTGCTGGACCCCTGCTGACCTGCAGGCTTCGGCGAATGCCCTGCTCGTGTACTGGGCTCCGTGGTCAGTGTGCATGATCGATCCCGCGAGACTTCCGCGGGTGCGGACGGCCGCGGCCAGGGCGTCGGTCACGAGATCCGCGCGCATGTGGTCGGCGATCGCCCACCCGGCCAGACGGCGCGAGGCGAGGTCGATGACGGTCGCCAGGTAGCAGAACTTCCCACCGTCGATGGGCAGGTAAGTGATATCGCCGACGTACTTCGTGTTCGGCCTTCCCGCGGTGAAGTCGCAGCGGATCAGATCCGGAGCCTTTACCGCAGCCGGATCAGGGACGGTGGTGCGGTGCCGGCGGCGCAGCCGGACCCCTTCGATCCCGGACTCCCGCATGATCCTGGCGACCCGCTTGTGGTTGACCGCCTCACCGATCGTCTCCCGGAGCTCGGCGGTGATCCTCGGCGCTCCGTGAGTGCCGTCCGACTCCTGGTGCACCGTCCGTATCCGGACGGCCAGTTGTGCCTCGGCCGCCCGCCGGGCGGCCCTGCCGGCGGCTGTCCGGCGCCAGTAGTAGCTCGAGCGGCTGACGCCAAGGACGCTGCAGCGCCGCTTCACGCCGTAGCGGCGCTGCAGGTCAGCGACGCACTGGAAGCGGTTCACCAGCGCGTCTCCCCGGCGAAATATTTCGCCGCCTTCCGCAGGATCTCGCGTTCCTCCTCCAGCTCGCGGACCTTCTTCCGCAAGGCCGCGTTCTCCGCCTCCAGCGGTTCCGGCGGCTGGGCCGCCTCCGGCGTCCGGCGTCCCCGCGGACGGCTTGCGCCGGCAGCCCTCACCCAGTTCCGCAGGGTCTCCGGATTGATCCCCAGATCGGCGGCGACCGACCTGATCGTCGCCTCCGGCCGCGACTCGTAGAGCGCGACCGCGTCCGCCTTGAACTCCGGCGGGTAACGCTCCATGACCACGAGATGTCCGTTCTCAGATCCTCAGGATCCAGTGTCTCGTGTGTGCAACATCAGGGGTCAAGGCCCGTGTTACGAAACTGCACATGCAACTGGCGTTCGAGTGCGACTTGCGGTGTGGGTTCATTCCTGCTTCTGACCTGGGTAAACGCCCCACTTCAACCAACCAACCCACGCTGGGCCCTGGTTGCGGTAGATTGTGAGAAGGTCGGCCACCCGTGCGCGACCTGGCCAATGTGGACTCGCTCTCGGCGTCCTTTTTGCGTTCCAGACAGATTGACCATCGAAGCCCTCGTGCCGCGCAGGCCGGGGGCTTCGTCGCGTTTGAAGTAGGAGGAGTCACATGCCCGACGCTCTCACCGAGGGGCTGCTGGGCTTTGGGTACCTGGCGATTGCTGTCATCATCGCGATGGTCTTGGCCATCCTGGTCTTTGCCTTCATCGCATCCAAGGTCATCGACCGGATCCCCGACAAGGATCTACTCTCCTCGCTTGAGGTCGCGGGCCTTGTCCTAGTGGCACTGCTTCGCCGACGGTGGCCATCGACCGCAGGAAGGCTCAATGAGAGCCCGAGCAAGCCCTGCGGCGCCCGAGCCAGGAAGAGTCGGGGAACAGGGAAGAATCGGGGGAAGCGAAATTGAGTCGGGCCAGAAGACGGCGCGGACCTGAAAGTGATCCGGTCTCACGTCATATTGGGTATTCCGGGCTCGACGCCGCACTCACGGAAATCCCGAGAGGCGAACTCGAATTGCTCGTAGCCTACCTCTTCGGCGTTCCTGCCTCACAGCTGGATCGAGGACAGTCCGGGAACGGGACCGGAACTTGGGGTCCGAGCATCCTCGTCTCTCAAGCTATCGAGCGACTAAAGGCCGGGGGGCACGTTGAGGCCCTACTGGAAGAGATGAAGTCTCCTCACGGCCCACGCTATTCCTCTACCCTTCGCAGACTTTCGCGTGAGATGGCGTTGGATCGACTCCCGATCTGCGCCCACTGCACCTCAATCTTGTCAAAGCCGGCACATACGGGCAGACCAAGAGAGTATTGTTCTAACGCCTGCAAACAGGCAGCGCACCGGAAACGCAAGTTGGCGAATTCAGACCCGACTCAACCATCGGTTCAGGGTGGGGACGCCATTCGCTTTCCAATGCGCGACCCCTGGCGCTCGCCCGAGTCTCTGCCAGAAACTCGAAGACGACACCCGTGGGACCCCGAAGACCATTGGTACTCGGACAACGCTCGCAGGAGATGGGAGGGACATTGGCACCCGTGGGGACGCGAAGAGAATCTAGGACGATGCGCGCCCGAAGTCGCAGCACTGACTATCTCTGAGCGACTACTCACCCGTTTTCTCAATGGCGAATGGAAACCAGATGAGAGCGAACAGAATTTCGCCCATCTGCTACTTTTAGCTTCGTGTGATGGCCAGGAGATGACGCTCGATGCCCTAAACGATGCAACACGAGCGCTGCGAGATACTCCCTGGGGCGAGCGCCGTCTGAAGAATCTATACTCCGCATTCTGGAGCACACTTGAATGGTCTGCCCCAGAACCCAGTACCAATGCAGCCGCCGCCATCAAGGTCCTCCTGCGGCTATTGAACGCGATCGCAGACGAGGACGACCGGCTACGACTCTTCTAACATGGGAAGTCAGCATTTCGAGATGACTGCATCGAAATGTCGCGTGGCGGGTGATCCGTTGTAGCGGCGGGGTTCACCACTGAGCTTTTTCCAACCTCACGCTGACGCGTGGTGAAGGACGAGGATGGCCTTCACCACGTCGGTGATTTGGTTTATGCTGCAGCGGAGCTTCCGCAGGAGGCGCCAGCCCTTGATGGTGGCCATGGCCCGCTCGCCGAGGCAGCGGATCTTGGTGTGGGTGGCGTTGTAGCGACGCTTCCATCGGCTGAGGCGGCGGCTCCGAAACGGAACTCGGACGGATCCGCCGGTGCCTTGATATGCCTTGTGCGCCCAGCATTTGAGCCCCGCATCGGCGAGGGCTTCGATGATCCCGTGCTGCCGCGCGGCGGTCAGGTCGTGAGTCGAGCCGGGCTGAGCCGGCGGGACCCAGAGCAGTCGTCCGAAGGATCGGCGAGGACCTGGACGTTCATACCCGTGGCGTTTGCGTTTCCCGGAGTAGTACAGGGCTCAAGACCTGGCGCGTTTCCGCAGATCCCGCAGCAGCCCGAATCGAATGACGTCAATCGCCAAGGCCGTCCTCACTCTTGAGTCGCACCGCTGGAAAGGCTCAGTGAACTGGCGTCGGCGGAGGTCAGAACGCGCGCATGCCGCGGATGCTCAGGGTTGCGGGCAGCTGGACCGGCCACCCGATGGCGCAGAGAAAGGTAAAGGAAACGGGAATATGGTGCTTTGACCTGTCCGACTGTGTGGCTCTCGTGTATGGGCTGCGCGTGGCTCGCACACAACACACAGGAGCCTGGGCTGATGCGGGGCTGCGGCTGGAAGGCGCGGACTTTCCCCGATCGCCGGCTGTTGTCACCTCGTGCAGCTTCCGGGCGCCGATGCCGACGACCTCGCCGCTGACGCAGTGAGGGTGCGAAGTTAGGCGGGCGTGGGATCTGCCGGGTATAGGGCTGGGCGGCGGCGTACTTCCGCGTACGGCGTCGTGCGGGCGCCAATGGACCTTCAGAACTCCGAACCCAAATTGTGCACTTGACTGGGGGTCAAGGGGTCGCAGGTTCAAATCCTGTCGTCCCGACGGAAACGTCGCAGGTAGGGGTCACCTTCGGGTGGCCCCTACTTCGTGTTCGGGAGCAAACCTGGGAGCGGGGAGCCGCTCCCTGTGTTCCCTGGAAGCGGGGGTCTGGGAGCGACGTCAACCGGGGGTCGACCCCGGGTCACCCGAAACGGTCGCTCCCACAGAAAATCTTCGCTGTGTGACGTGGCGTGCGTGTCAAGGGGTCTCACCCTTCGCCCCCTTGTTCGAATTTCGGTTAAGGGGCCGTGCTCCCACTCGACCCCTTGACGGCTTTTGCCGACCCCTTGTCTGGGTGGACTCCATGTCTTGGTGCACACGGCATCCAGAGGTTGAACTCGGTGGCGGGATGCTGCGCAGGTCGCAGGGGGTAGCGGCTGGGGATGGCTGCTCCTGTGAGTCCCCTTGTCGGGGTGCGAGCGGACCTTGGCGTCTGTAGGGCGCCATATGGAGACGCTCGCGGTAGGTGCTCGGTCGCCCGTTTGGTGACGAGGTCCGGCTCCTGAAGGACCTCGAACCACACCCGTGCGGCGCCGACGTCGTTGCTGACGGGGGCTGGTTGAAGCAGATGGCTGATGCTGTATGGGGTGAACAGGTCGAGCAGCGTGGACCAGCCGCGCACCGGCCCTGCGCCTGCCGAAAACTCCATCCGCGCGGCTCAGGCGGCGTGTTGATACTCGTGGATGACTCCGCCGAGGCGGTCTCTCCGGCGCACTTTCAGTTGGGTGATCTGTGCGGGGGTGAGTGGTTCGTGGACGGCGCGCTGGGGTGCTGGCTGGTCTATCGCTTGGTGGGGCCGGTGGTGGTTGTAGTGCAGCTCGAACTGGTTGAGCGCGCGGCGCAGATGGCGCTCATCCCAGATGAGGGTACGGTCCAGCAATCGTGGCGGCAGATCTGGACTCAGCGCTCCATGACTCCATGATCGCGTTCACGCGCGGTAACCGGACGCCGGTGAGCACGAGCCGGATGCCGGCGTCGGCGAGGATCTGGTCGAAGAGGACGGGGTACTTCGCGTCCCGGTCTCGGAGCAGGAAACGCAGTGAGTCCGCCCGCATACCCAACTCGACGGCAAGGTTCCTCGCCTGTTGCACCGTCCAGGGCCCGGTGGGATGGGCAGTCACTCCCGCGATGTGCAGCCGGCGTGTGCCGTGCTCGAGGAACACGAGCGCGTACACCCGGCGCAGGTCGACCAGGTCGATATGGACGAAGTCGCAGGCAATGATGCCCTCAGCTTGCGCGGTCAGGAACTCGCGCCACGCCGGACCGTTGCAGTGTGGGGCCGGATCACATCCCGCTGCACTGAGGATCTCCCAGATCGTCGTCGAGCCGACCGGACGCCCGAGCCGGACGAGTTCGCCCTGGATCCGTCGGCAGCCCCAGCGCGGATTCTCTTTGGCGAGTCGCAATACCAGAGCCCTCACCGCACTCGCAGTCGACGGTCGACCGGGCCTGCTCCGGCGCTCGCTGTAGTCCCATTTCCGGGCGATCAGCCTGCGGTACCACGCCAAAGCAGCGTCGCGGGTGCCACCGGGAACACCTGCGCCCACCGGCGTCGCGGAATCAGCGAGGAAAGCCCTGCGAACCACAGTCGATCCGCCAGCTCGCAGCGCACCGGCTTCGTGAGCTGCCTGCGCAGCACCGCGTTCTCGTGCCGCAGCACCAGCAATTCCGCGCCCTTGGCCACCCCTCCGCGTAGCAGCACCGCCGGAACCGCGAGCAGTTTCCGCGAGACCTGGTACACCAGTGAAATGATCACCCGGCCAGGGTTCCAGCAGACAGCGATGCCGCGCCAGACCACCTCCGAGTAGTAGCGATGAGTTTCCGAACGGCACAGGCTTGGCGACCCAGGTTGTCAGACAAGCTGCCAGGTTTTGGTGAGTTGGCTTTCGGGACGGCGGCCGGGCAGGCCTGTGAGGATGTGGGCGAGCGCCTCGTAGACGGTGAGGGAACCGCTGAGTGGCGTCCGGGTTTTCGTCAAGGACTTCTGCAGGCGGTACAGGTGGGTGAAGGCGTGCTTGGTGTTTCGTTGTCGGAGCGCCGTCTTGATTTGGGCGGCGGCCTTGAGCGTCGCCTCGTCGGCCTCACCCGCGGTCTCCTCCGCAGACTCGACGAGTTCGGCGTGGGTGCGCAGGAAGCGCTGCGCGGTGTCGGTCTGCTGGGCCTTGAGGGAGAGTGTCTCCCCGGGGTCGGCACCGGTCAGCACGGCCAGCGCGAGGACGTCCCGCGCGAGGTGGTCGGCCTGACCTGCGACGGGGCCCACCAGCAGGACATCGGGGGCTTGTTGTGGCAATGGGCTCAAGTGCGGTTCGGCGAGCAGCAGGCGCAGGGCCAGCAGTTGTGACTCGGCGGCGGAGGATGGTGTGACGACGCACAGGTCTGCCTGTCGTACTGCCGGCTCGGCGGCGGCGAGAACGGGGGAGGAGCTGATCCGGGCGGGGACGGCTGGGCCGGTGTCCGAGACGGTGCGCCGCGCCCCGTCCCAGTGGACCTTGTGAGGGCCGTCGGGGGTGAAGGCGGCTACGGCGAACGCGCCCGTGCCGATGTCCGTGTGCTTGCCGGCGAGTCCGTGGGCTGCGGCCAGCCGCAAGTATTCCGCCTGGGCGGCGGTTGCGTCGAGGCCGTCGGTGGACCCGGTCCGCACGGCGCGCCCGCCTCCGGCCAGTGGAGGCAGGGGCCAGTGCCCGGGGTCCTCCTCCTTGCCGGGCGGGGTCAGGGCGAAGCGTACGGGCAGGCCGACCTCGCGGGCGAAGGTCAGGTCGGTCGCGTCGTGGCCGGGGTTGACCAGGACGGCCCCGGTTCCGAACTCCGGTGCGACCCAGCCGGCGGTCCATACCGGCAGCAGGTCCCCGGTGAGCGGATGACGGCAGTAGCGGCCCGTGAAGGAGGACGTGTGCCCGGTCGGCAGACCGAGGCTCAGAGGGTGTCCGGGATGGACGGCCACGGCGCAGCCCGCCGGCGTCGGCGACCAGTCCGTGGTGAAGACGGCCAGGGCGGCCTCGGCCGCATCTGGGTCCTCCACAGGGAAGGTGAACACCGCTCCGGGGGTTCGGCGCAGGGCCTTGCGATGGCGGGCGGCCGTCGACTGAGGCCACGTGCCGTCCTGCTCGGAGCCCACCCGGTCGCGCGCCGCTGAAGTGGGCACATAGCGAATCGCTTCATGCTCCGAAGGTTCGGCGGGGCCCGTCAGGCCCGCCGCGGTGGCGGTACGGGCAAGGGCGGCCGCCGGGTCGACCGGACCTGGGGAGGCGAGCGTACGTCCGTCCTGGACTGCCATTCGGTTGAGGAGTGCAGCCAGGACCTGGCAGCGCAATGTCGTCGAGGGCGCCTGTGGGGCGGGCAGGGGCAGTGCGAGGTAGTTCACGAGGATCTCCACAGGGCGATCAGGGCTGGTGCGTGACGATGCGGTCGACCACATCGCGGACCGTGTTGAAGTGCTTCACTTGTTCGTCCGGAATCGTGACGGCGAATCGCTCCTCGGCGGCGACGGCGATCTCGACCATCGACAGGGAGTCGACGTCCAAGTCGTCGGTGAAGGAGCTGTCCTCGCGGACAGCGTCGGAGGAAACGCCCGCAATCTCGCCGACTATGTCGGCGAGAGCCTTCGTGATCTCGGCTCTGGTGGTCTGCATGGTGAATTGTCCTTGGAGGGTGGGGGAGGGGGCGGGCGTCACAGGCCACGTACGAGGCCGCCGTCGCACCGCAGGGCGACCCCGGTCACGTAAGAGGCGGGTGCGCTGCACAGAAAAGCGGCGGCGGCGGCGAACTCGGAGGGATGGCCGTAGCGGCCGGCGGGGATCGCGGCGACCGATTCCCGTTCCACCTCCGCCACCGAGCGGGAGGTGCGTTCGGCGTTCGCGGCGTCGACCGTCCTGGTGCGCTCGGTTCGGATCCGCCCCGGCAGCAGAAGGTTGACGGTCACGCCGTCCGCGGCGACCTCGGCGGCCAGCGTCTTGAGGTATCCGGCAAGACCGGCCCGGCCCAGATTGGACAGGGCGAGGTTCGGGATGGGAGCGGCGATTCCACTGGAGCCCACCGCGAGGATGCGGCCCCAACCACGTGCCCGCATGGCGGGCAGGGCCAGTGAGATCAGGCGGATGTGGGGCCGTACGTTCGTCTCGAAGGCGCTGTCGACGTCCGCGGCGGTGACGTCGGTGGCCTGCGCCGGTCGCGGCCCCGGACCGTTCAGTACGAGGACGTCGGGTGGCCCGAAGGCCCGCACGGTGGCCTTGAAGAGTTCCTCCGGGCCGTGTGGGGACAGCAGGTCGGCCCCGGCGCCGACGGCGTTCGGCAGGCGTGCGGCGGCCTCTTTCGCCCGTGCGTCGTGCCGGCCGTTGACGACGGTGTTGGCGCCCTCCGCGGTCAGGGCCGAGGCGATGGCCGCGCCGAGGCCTTGCGTGGACGAACAGACGAGAGCCGTACGGCCGGAGAGGGCGAGATCCATCAGGACACCTCCTCAGTCTGCCTGTCGGCGGCCGGGACCCGCGGCTGGGCCCGGGCCGTCCGCTCGACCAGCGTGTTCCCCAGGACGGCCAGCAGGGCTCCGGCGAGCATGACCACGGTGCCGGTCAGCTGCACGCCGGTGAACGACTCGCCCAGGAAGACCGTGGAGAAGAACGTGCCGAACACCGGCACCGTGAACATCATGACCGTGGCCATGGAAGGGCTGACGTCGCGCAGCCCCCGGTAGTAGAACAAGTAGGCGATCGCGGTCGGCCCTATCGCAAGGAAGGCGACGTTCGCCCAGGCCAGGTCCGAGACCGCTGACCACGCGACGTCGCCGGCCGTCGGCGCCGCGAGGATCACAAGCCCCAGTCCGCCGACGGCGGTCCCCCAGGCCGTCGCCCGCAGAGGGGCGATGCCGGCAAGGAGCGACTTCGACAGGATGCTGTACGCCGCCCAGCAGGCGGCGCCCGCGACGAAGACGAGGTCACCGAGGAGCCGCTGGTTGCTGGTGTGGCCGACCCCGAGCAGGAAGACGGCAGCGCCGGTCAGGCCGACCAGCAGGCCCGCGACGCGCGCCCATGACGCCTTCTCACGGCGTAGGAGCAGCAGTGTCGCGGTGGTCAGGATGGGGCTCAGGACGGGCACGATGATGCTGCCGTCGAGAGCGGGTGCCAGCGAAAGGCCCCAGAAGAAGAAGAAGTTGTAGGCCAGTACGCCGAGCAGGCCGATCAGACCCGCGCGGAGGGCGGCGGTGCGTCCGATGGGCGCGGACTTACGGCGCAGCGCGATGGCCAGCACGATCAGCAGTATGGCTCCTCCGCCGAACCGTAGCGCTGCGGCCATCTGGTGCGGCATCGCGCCGACGACCACCTTGGAGCTGGCGAACGCGCTGCCGAACATCACCATGGTGACGAGCAGGTTGAGGTAGGGAGCGGCGGGTGAGCCCGCCGGCGGAGTGGAAGGATTGGCGTCGGATGTCATAGATGTCTCCCGGCTTCTAGCGGCCGGCGACCCGGTCCAGGACCTCGTCACCGGTGGAGCTGCGCCGCACGCTGATGATCTTCTTGTGCGGGTCGCTGTCCATGACCAGGGGGAGGACTCCCGACTGCGTGCCCTTGGCGTCGAACGGTGACCACAGCGGACCGTCGTGGAGCGCCCGGAGGTCGGTCAGGCTCAGGCCGCTGAGGCGTTCGAGGCGCGCGGCCAGCCAGTCGCTGGTGTCCGTGCCCGCCAGGAGCCCGCGGACGCGGTCCTCCTCGGCGAGCAGGTCGGGGCACTCCCCGGCCAGGTAGTCATGGAGGTTCGCCGCGCGGCCGGCGAAGGGCGAGTAGACCATGCAGACCAACTGCTCGGTGTCCAGGCCGAAGGCGTCCTCCGCGTAGCGGGTGGCAGCCTCGCGCATCCGCTCGACGCCCTCGTCCGTGCGGTAACGCGCCGCGATCTCCTCGACCAGGTGCTCGGGAAAGTGCTTCTTGCGCATCAGTTCCAGGGCGAAGTCCACGTACTGGGCAATGCCTTCGCCGTACCCGCGCCCGTAGACGTGCTCGGTCCGCAGGCCGCGCAGGTGGGCCATGAGCGCGGGGTTGGCGCAGTCGGACTCGGTGAAGTTGAACGCGATCTCGTCGAAGACGAAGCCGAGGAAGTCCGTGAGGAGCCGCCAGTGCGCCCCCGAGGCGTAGCTGGTGTAGTCGTAGATGGAGAAGAACTCCAGCGCCGAGGGGACGTCGGAGGTGACCCCCCGCTCCTTGACCCGGTCGCTGTTGTCCCGGCCGTGGATCTCCTGGAAGTAGGCCTGTGCCAGGCCGTCGAGGGTCTCCAGTGTCCCCCGGAAGCGCTTCTTGCTGTCGGCGGGCTTCTGCCCTGCCCCGCGGGCCAGTTGCCGGATCCACACCGCGTAGTCCCGCTGCTCCTGCGGTGAGTCACCCGTGATGATCAGGTCCACGCCCGTTCCGTGGCGGGCGGCGACGCCGAAGGAACTGGCCACGTTCAGGTTGCAGGCGTTGCAGAACGTGGCCCGGCCGTCGCCATAGGTACGGTGACCGGACATCAGCATGTCGGTCCGGTTGAAGGCGATCAGGCGGTGCGGCATGCTGCGGTCCCGGTCGAAGGGGACTACGCGGTCGCGCTCGATCAGCAGCAGTTCCACGTCGCGATCCCCGTACAGACCGAGGGCCTTGTAGGTGGCGTCGATGTTGAGCATCACCTGGTAGGGCATGCCGCCGTGCCGCATGGTGACCACCCTCAGGTTGAAGGTGGCTCCGTGGCGCTCGGCGAGAGCCAGGTGGACCGCTCGTACGAACGCCACTGCGTACGCGCTGTCCTTACCGCCGCCGTAGGCGACCATGACCGTGTTCCGGCTGAGGTCGTCGTGGTGCGGCAAGGCTTCGTACAGTTCGGTGACGCACTCCTCGACGGCCGGAACATCGTGCTCCGGCAGTGCGCCCTTGAGGTTCTCCAGCACGGTCGCGCGCATCTGTCCTCCTGGGGTCCAACGTGAACGGGTGAGGGCCAAAGAGCCCGTGACGGGGCGTCGGTGGTGCGCACCGAAATGAGGTGCGCCGGCGAAATGCCGGTCGACCGGACGCCGCTGGAAGCCCGCCGCCCTATGCGAAATCCCTCGCGAGGCGGCGAACTCGATACCCAGAACGTAAAGGCCGAAGAAGGCAGTTGAGTGGGTCTCACCCTGCATTGCATCGAAGGTTGTACGTCTCCCGGTGTTGCCGCCCGCCCTTCGTTGTAGCACCCCCCGGGGCGCCGTCGCGTGCTGCAAGGTCGTGGCAGATCCGCATTGATCTGGCAGTCCATTCCCCACTGCTTCAGTCCATTCCCCACTGCTTCGGAGGACCAAGATGTACGCAGCCCCTGCCCGGACGTTCTCGTCGCGGCGGCTTGAGATTCTCGACGCGACGTTGCGGGACGGCTCCTACGCGGTCGACTTCCAACTCGACGAGAATTTCGTCAGGAAGCTGCTCCGCAGGCTGGAAGCGACACCCATCAACAAGGTCGAGGTCGGGCACGGCCTCGGGTTCGAGGCGGAGCGGTCCGGAATCAAGGCTTCCAACATCGACCTGGCGACATGGTGCGAGATCGCAGGACAAGAACTCTCCACCACGCCCTGGGGCATGTTCGCGCAGCCCTCGTTCAGCCGGCTCGAAACCCTCGCTGACCTGTGCAAGGAAGGCATGTCGTTCGTACGGATCGGAATGGAGCCCGAGAAGGTCCAAGGCCACCTGGACTACCTCCGGCGCGCCACCGAGATCTGCGACGAGGTCTACCTCAACCTCATGAAGACCAGCAGCACGCCCGCGCAGGAACTGCCCGAGCTGCTGCGCGACATCCCCGCCGTGGCAGGCCTGTATGTGGTCGACTCCTGCGGCTCGATGATGCCGGACGACGTGCAGCGGTATGTGACCGTGGCCAAGGACATCTGCCCCGTCGTCGGATTCCACGGGCACGACAACCTGGGCATGGCGAACGCGAACAGCATCGCCGCGTTCCAGGCGGGCGCGACCATCGCGGACGGCACGCTCGACGGAATCGGTCGTGGTGCCGGGAACGCGGAGACGGAATCGCTGGCCGGAATCATGCGCGTTCTCGGATCGGACCGGTTCGACTACAAGGAACTGGCCAAGCTGGCGCACTTCTGCCGCACCAGCCTGGAACTCCTCCCCGAGGACCGCAATATGCAGGTTCTCGGCGGCGTGATCGGAATTCACTCCGGTTTCTTCCCGCTCATCGACCAGCTGTGCGAGGAACTCTCCGTCGAGCCCGCCCCGTTGATGGAGACCGCCGTCGGCCTGGCCCGGCGCAGCGCCGAGAAGACCGACATCCGAGCGGCCGCGCAGCACCTCTCCCGGCAGACCGCCGCGGCCTGAACCTTCGTCCACCCCACTTGAGAGGAACGCCATGCGTTTGGCCCGAGTCAACACCCACAATGGACTGCGGACGGCGGTGTCCCACCGCGGCGGCTGGATCCCGCTCTCCACCCTGGACGCCTTCGCCGGCCGACAGCTGCCATACCGGCTCAGTGACCTCCTTGGTGTCGACCGACGCCAGGAACTCGCCGAACTCCTCGACCAGGTGACCGACACCGACTTGCTCGACGTACGCCTGGAGGAGGCCGCCACCGTCGTCGACGGCGGTGACATCTGGGGAGCCGGACTCAACTACCTGGGACATTCCCAGGACCTCAGCACGCAGCAGCCCGCTTCCGGACCCGGCTCGTACCTGCGGCCCAGGGGCTGCCTCATCGGCAACGGCGGCCAGATCGAACTGCCCGCGCAGAGCGGCCGGGTGACCGCGGAGGCGGAACTCGGGCTCGTCGTCGGCCAGGAGTGCAAGAACGTGCGCGGCCAGGATTGGCGATCGGTGATCGCCGGCGTCACCGCGGTGCTTGACATGACCGCGGAAGACGTGATCCGGGAGAACCCGCGCTACATCCCATGGGCCAAGGGTTTCGACACGTTCTGCAGCGTGGGCCCCCAGGTGGTGACCCTTGACGAGTTCGACGACCAGGCGCTGCGGTCGACGCGGGTCTCCACTGTTCGCAACGGTGAGGTCATCGCCTCAGCCCCCGTATCGGACATGAAGTACGACCTGGCCTTCCTCGTCGAGTACTTCAGCGCCGGACGCACCCTTACACCCGGCACCGTCATCTGCACCGGCACGCCGGGGGCGGCCGTGATCGAGCCGGGCGACACGATCACCTCGCTCGTCGAGGGCGTCGGCACCCTGTCCCACACCGTGAAGGGCTGAGACCTTGAGCGCACAGCACACCTCCGTGGCGGACGCCCTCTCCGCGGCGATCGAATGCCATCCGGAGCGCCCTGCCATCGAGACAGCCGACGGCGTCGTCACTTACCGCGAATTCGGCCGCCTTGTCGCCGAGTTCACCCACGAGCTCCGGACTCTCGCCTCGCCCGGCGAGTTCATCGGCATCGAGGCCGTCCGCACCCCGGCCTCGATCATCGCCATGGCTGCCGCGCTCAGGGCCGAACGCCCCTTCGTGTTCCTCGACCCACGCGACAGCGCCTCCTCCAACCACGCGAAGGTCGCCTCTCTCTGTGTGGACTGGATCGCCGAGACCTCCGCAGGGCCGAGCGCGCCCGTCCTGGTGCCCACGCCCACGCAGTGGCGCGCCACCCACGAACAGGCCGGCAGAGCGATCGTGCCGCTCGAGGACCAGGTCGGCTACGCCATCCACACGTCGGGATCGACCGGTGAGCCCAAGTGCGTGCTGGTCAGCGCCACGCCCCTGGCCGGGGTGATCCACGACCATGTGCGCGCCCTGGAACTGGGACCCGAGAGCCGCACGCTCCAGTTCGCCCGGCTGACCTTCGACGGCTGCCTCACCGAGATCCTGTGGACGCTGTCCGCCGGCGCCTGCCTCGTGGTCCTCGGCGAGGAGCACCTCAGCCCGGGCGCCGTACTTCAGGCGACCCTGGAGAAGTACCGCGTCACGCACCTGAAGACCACGCCCTACGCCCTCACCGCGACAGACCCGACGGCCGCGATGGGCTTGCGCCACGTGATCAACGGTGGGGGAGCCTGCCGCCCCGCCGTGGTGCGCAAGTGGGCCGCGCACACGGACTTCCACAACGCCTACGGGACCACGGAGAGTACCGTCTGCAACCTCCTGAGCGCCCCGCTGAACCCCGACGACTGCACCGACGTCGTGCCCCTGGGCGTGGTGGTGGGGGACTGCGGTCTGGAGGTGGCCCAGCTGCCCGGCGGGTCCGCGACAGGGGCCGGCGGCGCCGTCCGCGGTGAGCTGCTCGTCACCGGTCCCAGCGTAGGCATCGGCTACCTCACGTCCCAGGGCCTGCGCCGTTTCGGCGAGGGCCCCGCGGACCGCGTCTACCGCACGGGCGACATCGTCGAGGTACGCGACGGCCAGTACTACTTCGTCGAGCGGCTTGACCGGCAGCTGAAGGTGCGCGGCTACCGGCTCGACCCGGGGGAGATCGAGAGCGCGGCCTGCCGGCTCGACGCCGTCGTCGAAGCGGTGGTGGACGCCGAGGCGTACGACGGTGACGATCCCTCGGCGGCCGACGCGCTGGTGTGCCACTACCAGGGCGAGGCGAGCCCCCGCGAGCTTCGCGCACACCTGGAGGCGGTGCTCGACCCGTACAAGGTCCCCTCGGTACTGAACCAGGTCGAAGCCCTGCCCTACACCCGCAACGGCAAGGTCGACCGGGACGCCTTGCGGGCCCGCCGGCAGCAGTCGGGCGCGGCGGGGCACGAGGACGGACCGACCGAACAGGTCCTCGCCCTGGTGCGCCGTCTGACCGGAGTGGCCGACGCGGGCGTGGAGGACAACTTCTTCGACCTGGGAGGCGACTCGGCCTCCACGGTCATCCTCGTCAACAAGCTGAAGGGCCTCGGCTGGATGGACGCCGGCGTACGCGACGTCCTTCGGGCGGAGAACCTGAAAGTGCTGGTCGACCACGTGCGTGAACGGGGGGTGTGACCACCATGTGCGGTGTGTGCGGCACATACTCGCCGTCCGGCGTCACCGACCGCGGCGTGGCAGCGGCCATGCACGAGCGGCAGGTGCACCGAGGCCCGGACGAGACCTACTCACTGAACACCGAAACGATCTGCGCCAAGCTCGGTCGGCTCGGTTTCACCGGCCTGGCCGACGGATGGCAGCCCGCGGAGGACAGCACCGGCCGCTACGTGGCCATGACGAACGGGGAGATATACAACGCGCGTGAACTGCGGTCCCGTATGGGGCTCGACCGGCCGCGCAACGGCGTCGACGTCGCCGTCGTCCCGGAACTCTTCGCACGGTACGGACTTGAGGGACTGCACCTGGTCGACGGGCAGTTCGCCACTGTCGTCCTGGACCGCGCCCGCAACGCGCTCTACCTGGCCCGGGACCGCTTCGGCATCTGCCCCATGTATTACACCGAGGTCGGCCCGCAGGTGCACTTCTGCTCCGAACTCAAGCCGCTGGTGCAGTGTGTGGACCGGCCGCGGAAGGTGGACCTGAGCGCCGTCGACCAGTACCTCTCGCTGGGCAACATCGTTGCTCCGCGCACCCTGGTGCGAGGGGTCCGAGCCGTCCCGCCTGGGTGTGCCGTCCGCTTCGACGCTGACGGAAGCCAGACGCTGCGCTATTGGCGCTACGGCGAGTTCGCACCGGTGGCCGGACCCGTCACCGATGAGGCGCTGCGGGAAGCGATGCGCGCTTCGGTCCATGACCGACTGCGGGCAGACGTGGAGATCGGGGCATACCTGAGCGGAGGCTTCGACTCGACCGCCATCGTGATGGAGGCGGCCGCCCTCAGCGCCCAGCCGGTCCGCACCTTCTCGGTGGTCTTCGACGACCCCGGGCTCGACGAGGGCCGTTTCCAGCGCGAGGTGGCGCAAGCGGTCGGCAGCAAGCACGAGCAGGTCTCCTGCCACCACAGCGACATCACCGCGCGGTTCGAGGAGATGGTCCGGCACTGCTGCTACCCGCAGCGGGAGACCTACAACGTCGCCGCGATGATGCTCGCGGGCAGCGTACGAGACGCCGGCATCAAGGGGGTGGTGTCCGGAGAGGGCGCGGACGAGCTGTTCTTCGGCTACGACTCCTATGCGTTCGATGACCTGGCCCGCTCCCGGCGTCCCTCCCGGGCGGAGAACGAACAGGCCTGGGGCCGACCGGACTTCGGATGGGAGGTGGACTGGGACACGGTGGCACGCCGACGGGAGGGGTTCCTCACGCCCGGGGTACGCGAGGCTCTGACGGGCCACGAGTTCCACCACTCGCGGCTCATCCCGTTCACCGACCATGAGGTGCGGCAGCTGTCCCGTATGCAGCTGCGTTCGATCGCCGATGTGTACGTCCAGATGTCCGGCCACCTGCTCGGCGACCACGGGGACTCGATGCTGATGCGGCACTCCGTCGAAGGCCGCTACCCGTTCCTCGGCAATTCCGTCGTCTCACTCGCCCTTCAGGTCGAAGACGACAGGAAGATGGCCGACTTCGAGGGAAAGGCCTGCCTCAGGTCGGCCTACGAAGGCATCGTTCCGCAGTCCGTCCTGCAGCGCGGAAAGCACGGCTTCACCGCCTACGACGTCCAGTCGATCACGAGCAGCCGCACCTGGGAGGACTGGCGCGCGCTGGTCGAGGCCTGCGGCCTGTTCACGGCCGACTGCCTGGACGGGCCGGCCGAGACAGGGAAGTGGGACTTCAGGATCAGCGCGATCAGCATCGCGATGATCATGGACGAGCTGGGCCTCACCCTCTGACCCCGACAGGGAGAAACGGAGACACCGGTGCCTCCAAGATCACACGGCACGCTCATCCTGCCCGGGGCAGGATCCTTCGGCGGCGAACTCAAACCCCTCGTGGACGAGCTCGGACCCGGCGCCCGGATCGCCCGGTACCCCGGCCGCTTCGGGCGCGACATAGGCAAGGACACGACGTTCCCCGAGGTCGTCGACGCGTGCGCGGAACAGGCGCGGAAACCGCCCGCCGAGCGGGTGACCCTGGTCGGGCACAGCTTCGGCGCCTACGTCGCCCACGCCGCAGCGGCCGAACTGGAGCGGCGCGGAACCTCTGTCCACGCGCTGGTCGTCGTCGGCGCCAACGCGCCTCAGCTGCTCACCGTCCCACAGGCCGCACACTCCGACCGGGCAGCCGTCGCCGCCTACCTTGAGGGCATCGACCCGCGGCTGGTGCCAGACCCGTCCGACGAATGGCACGACCTGGTCCTGGACGCCGCCATGCAGGACCTTCGCCTGCTCGCGCACTTCGGTGCCACACCCCGGCCGCACCCACGGTGCCCGGTCTTCGCCGCGCGGGGGGCAGCGGACCCGCTCACCTCCGCCGAGGGCACAGCGGAGTGGGCCGCGGCGACCGCCGGCTCCTGCACCCGCCGTACCTTCCCCGGTGGCCACTCCGATCTGCTGACCACGCCCGCG
Organism: Streptomyces sp. NPDC033177; assembly: GCF_055577715.1. Classification (NCBI taxonomy): domain Bacteria; kingdom Bacillati; phylum Actinomycetota; class Actinomycetes; order Kitasatosporales; family Streptomycetaceae; genus Streptomyces; species Streptomyces sp. NPDC033177. Next base: position 91,225 of record NZ_JBVIPS010000003.1, read on the forward strand.
TTCGCCGACTGGCTGCGCACCGTCGCCTCACGCGAGTAACACCCGCCCCTGAGAGGGCCCCTGAGAGGAAGGAGACACACTCCCCGTGGACAGCCGCGAAAGCCGCCCCCTGAGTACCGGTGGCCACCTGGTGGTCGTCGGTGGCGGAGCCTCCGCCACCGCGGTACTCCATCACCTTGCGCAGCATGCCGACGTCCGCCCCCGGTCGGTGACAGTGATCGACCCACGGCCGGTCGGATTCGGGGTGGCCTTCGGAACCGCCGACCCGCGCTTGCGCTGCAACACCTCCGTCGACGTCACCTCATTGCACCGGGGTGAGCAGTCCGACCTGCTGCGCTACCTGGCCGGGCGCGGGTGGCCGGTGAGCCGGTCGGACTTCGTACCGCGGACCCTGGTCGGGCAGTACTGCCGTGAGCGCTTCGCTCAGGCACGGAGCGCGCTGATGGCGCGCGGCTGCGCGGTACGCCAGGTGACAGGCCGGGCCGGTACGGTGCGGTCCGCAGCTGAACCGGGCCGGGGATACCTCGTCACCCTGATGGACGGCAGAACCCTGGAGGCCACGGACGTGGTGGTGGCGGTGGGCGGCGACCAGCCGCGCCTGCCGGACGCGCTCCGCGACCACGCGGACCACCCCGGCCTGCTGGTCGGCGCCTACCCCTCCGGCCGGCTGCGAGAACTGGTCGCAGACGCACGGCCGTTGGTCCTCGGCACCAAACTGTCCGGGGTCGACGCCGCACTCGTACTGTGTGCCGAACAACGACACGTCACCCTGTGCTCGCCGTCGGGGGAGCTTCCCGCGGTCCGGGACCGGCTGTGCCGCCCGGACCGTCCGGCCGGGCTCCTTTCCGGGCTGCGCGCGCTGGACCCCCGGTCCCCAGGCTTCGACCTCGCGTTCACCAGGCTTCTGGTCCGCGCGGTCCGGAACGCCTCGCCGCTGCCCGCGCCCGCCCTCGGTAAGCAGTTCGGAACCGAACCCGAGGCATTGCGGCGGCTCGGCACCGAACTGCGGCAGACCGAGTCCGGCGCCAACACCTGGCAGTCCCTCATCGCCGAACTCATCGAAGCCGTCAACGACTGGACCCAAGGCTGGCCCCGCGACGACCGGGACCGCTTGCTCATCCGCTTCCGTCCACTGATCGCCCGTCACATCTCCGCCATCCCCGTGGCCAGCGCCCGAAGTCTGGCACGGCACGGGCTCGCCGGCCGGCTCGTGGTACGGCGAGGAACCCCCGCGTCCCTCGCCCCCGCGCCCGGGGGCGGCTGGCACGCCCGGTGGCACCCCGAAAGCGCTGCCGAGCACTACACCCACGTCGTCGCGGCATCCGGATACCGGCCGCCCGCTGTGTGTACGCATGGGCCGGCTCTCCTGGCCTTCGGCGCCGCCGCGTGCTCGCCCTACTGCGCTCCACCCCTGACCGACGACCGCCTGAGGCTCATGTCACCCGGCGGTGGCGCCTCGGAGCGGATCTGGATGGTGGGAGCCGCAGCCGGGGGGCGCACCGCCATCGTCAACTACCTGTGGACCGCGGCGGCGCAGGCCGACGTGGTGGCCCAGAGCCTGGCCACTGTCGTCCCCCTGCCCGCAGTGCCGGTAGCAGCGCCCCCGCAACCGGACGCCACACCAACGCGTCAGGCGCCCGAAGCACGCACGAACCCCAGCTACGAAAGGCATCCTCGTGTACGTACTCGTCGACCCCGTCTCCACCGGCCGTGAACTCGCCGCCGCCTTCAGCGAGGAAGGTGCCCGCGTCCTCCACCTTTATGAGGCCGCCCTGCACGCTGATCACGCCGTCGACATCGCACCCCGCACTCACCTGCTGACGCGGACCGGCCCCGACGCCGTACAGGAGGCGGCCGATCTGTTGCGCGACGAACCGGTCGCCGCGGTGATCGCTGCGAGCGAGCGAGGAGTGCTGCTCGCCGACGAACTGGCCGACGTGCTTGGACTCCCGCACCACGAGCAGCACCTTGCCGCCGCTCGCCGTGACAAGGAGCTCATGGTGCGTGCCTTGGAGGCCGCGGGCATACCGGCGGCCCGCACCCGTACCATCGCCTCCGCCGCCGAACTCGACCAGGCACTCGACGCATGGGGCACCGCTCCCGGCACCCCCGTGGTGATCAAGCCGCGTGACAGCGCGGGAAGCGACGGCTGCACCGTGGTCACCAGCCGCGCCCAAGCGCGCGCTGCCGTCGAGACCACGCTGCTGAAGTCCAACCTCATGGGAGAGACGAACACCGACCTGCTGCTCCAGGAGTACCTGACAGGCACTCAATACATCGTCAACACCGTGAGCATGGCAGGCCGGCACTTGCTCACGGAGGTCTACCGGGAACGCATCGACACCATCGGTGGCGCTCCGGTCCTGCGCCACATCGTCTCCCGCCCGCAGCTCGACGAGGGGGAGCGCGACCTCGTCGACTACGTCCTGCGCTGCCTGGACGCCCTGGGTATCAAGGAGGGCGCCGCCCACACCGAGGTGATGCTCACGGCCGCCGGACCTCGCCTCGTGGAGGTCAACTCCCGGATCATGGGACCGTCTCTGGCCCCCGACCCTTATCACGCCGCCTTCGGCTACAGCCATCAGCACTTGGTGGCCGAACGCTTTCTGCGACCGCAGGAGTTCGTCCGCCGGTTCGACCTCCCCTACGGCGGGGGACGCACACTCGCCAAGCTCTTCCTTCGGAGCTTTCGCGACGGAGAACTCGCCTCGGTGGAGGGTGCGCGTACCTTGCGCCGCCTGCCTGGCTTCCACTCCATCGACAGGCTTCCCTCCACCGGCGCCCCGATCCCCGACCGGACCCTGACGACCGGGGCCTCGGGCATCGCCTACCTTGTCCACGAGGACGAGGACCTGCTCCACAGCTCGTTGGAGTTCGTCCACCACATCGAGGACGATCACGCCTTCTACCGCATGGTCGACGTCGCGACAGACGCGCGGGGCGTCGGGGAAGAACAAGGAGCGGCTGCCTGACGTGCGTGCCATTGCCCTGATCGCGTTCTCGGTCCTGATGCAGGCAGCTGCCGAGGCTTTCCTTTCCGGCCGCATCAGTAGCGGTGACAGCCTGCGATTCTCCCTGCTTGCCTTCCTCGGGTGCACTCTGCTCTTCCTGGCGGTCAACCGAGTGAGCGGAATCAAGAATCGCTCAACCAGGCAAAGTACGACAGGACTTGGTGGTGCGTGGCGCCAGTTCGCCGCGCTCAATGTGGCCAGCGCGGTCACCTTCCTCGGCCTGTATGTGGCGCTGGTGTGGGTACCGGCGGCGCTCGCGGCCAGTCTGATGGCCGGCGTCGGTCCGGTCGCCGCGAGTATCCTCGCCCGGTTGTCGGGGGAGGTCCGTCCGGTCGCGGACTGGCTCCGCTCGGTGGGCTTGCTCGTCGCTTCCCTGGTCACCGCGGCAGCCGTACAGCCCTCCCTGCTGGACACCTCGTCCTGGCAGTCCGGCCCAGCCGCGAGCGCCGTCGGCGCCGGGCTCGCCCTCCTCGCGGGAATCGGGGCCACGGTGCTCGCCCGGCTCTCCCGCCGGCTCGGTGAGCGCGGGGTCGCGCCGTCCGTCGTGATGGCGCACCGCTTCCACCTGACCTACGTGGTCGCCGCGCTCGCCCTGGTCAATGGTCAATTCGTCGAGCAGCCGCACCTGGGCTGGGGGGTGACGGCGCTGGTCGCCTTCGCTGGCGTGGTGATTCCGCTCTACGCCCTTCAGGTCGGTGCCCAACGCACGGCGGCCACGGTCACCATGGCTCTGCTCGCTGCTCAGCCCGGTCTGGCCTACCTCGTCCAGGGTGCTCTCGGTTACCCCCTCACGGTGCAGGGCACTGTCGCCGTCGGGCTGCTGCTGCTTGCGGCAAGCGCTGTGGCTCGTGCCGAGCATCGCCGCCTTCCTGAGCACGGCGTGACGAACGCAGGCCGGACCCCAGCAGCCCAGGAGACCGACGACCCTGCCTCAGCCAGAGTCGTATGACGGCGGCGGGCAGGTGCTCAACTACTGCCACCTTGGTTGTAGAAGCTCCCGGCGTGCAAGGAGCTCTTCTACGCTCCTGGACATGGTTGCTGTCATCGAAGTGCCGGGCCGTGCCCGCTTGTTGAGCAGACGGGGAAAGATCTACACCACCGCGCGAACCGCTCGCCTGTGTTGGACAGAAGCACGGCCCGCCGTGCAGGTCGCCTTCCTGCTGCGGTTCGCGACGGGAACAGCCTTCGCGACGCAGGATGAACTCGATCTCCCCCGGATCCTGGCAGGGGCGGCGGCATGGTTGTGCGCGAGCGTCTTCGCTTACCTGTTCAACGGCGTGATGGACGTGGAGGAGGACCGCCGCAACGATTCCGACCGCCCGATCGCTCGGGGCACCCTGCCGCTGCGCCGCGCCGCCGCGGTCACGCTGGCAGCGGCACTGCTCGCCCTGCTGCTGTCCGCTCCGTGCGGCGGTCTGATCGGCTGGGTTCTTGTCTTCCTCGCGCTGGGATGGGCGTACTCGGCGCCACCCCTGGCCGCGAAGCGGGCGAGCCTTCCCTGCGCGGTCGTGGTGTTCGGCCTCGGCTGGACGTCCTACGCGGGCGGCGCGGCAGCAGTCGGGGATGGCCTTGCCGTTCCCGCCGTGGTGTTCGCCACCGCCATGGCCGCGTGGATGGCCCTGGTCGGTGCCGTAGTGAAGGATTTCAGCGATGCGGAAGGTGACGCCGAGGCCGGAAGGCGCACACTCGCCGCCACTCGCGGCTTGCACGTTGCCAGGCGCTTCGCGGTCGCGGGTGCCCTGACCGTCGGTGTCGGCGCCCCCGCGGCCGCGTGGACCTGGGCGCCTTCTGTCCTGCCGGGCACGCTCCCGCTGGTCCTCGGCGCGGGGTGGGTGACGGTGCTCTGCCTGCGCGGCAGGCACACCGAGCACCGCGATCGACATGCGCGCCGCGACGCCTACCGGGCGTTCATGATCACGCAGTACGCCGCAAACCTGGTCATGCTTGTGACGCTAGTGGGTTCGCGGTGACCCCGGCGCCACCTCGGTCGGCTGTGCGGTCAAGCTCGTGGGGACGGTCACCTTCGCTCCGCGCCCTTCAGGACCGCGTCCATCCGGGATGTCGCCCCGAGTTTGTTGAAGATGTTGTAGAGGTGGCGCTTCACGGTTCCCTCGCTGATGTCCAACTGGGAAGCAACCTGACGATTGGTGAGCGCCAAGGCCACCGCGTCGAGGATCTGGCGCTCCCGCGGGGTCAGTTCCTCCGAGAGGCCACCCCTCTCTTCAGGGGTCGGTGCGGGGTTTGTGCGCGGCTGTGTTGTCTCAGGGGACCGGGGGTTGGCAGGGGCGAGGATCTGATCGCGTGTCTCTTCGTAGCCTCGGCTTCCGGCGTAGAGGCGTACCGAAGAAGCGGCCCGGAAAGCAGAGTTCACCTGCTGCCAGATCACCGACCGCTGCTGCGGCGCCGCAGCCGCCGCAGCAGCATGGACCGCTGGCTGAAGGGCCGACCACAACAGCTCGGCAGCTCGCACCGATTCGGCGACCGGTACTCTCTGAAGGGCTCGGTTCACACCGAGAAGCCGTGTGTAGTCCTCCGCTGCCGTGGTGTCCGGCAGGCCCCCCTGCTCCAGGGTGGCAATACAATCATCGATGATCGCCACCGCCTGACGCCTGCACGACGACCACAGATCCGGTCGCTCGGCCAGCATGCTGTCCACCCGCAACAGACCGGCTTGGTAAGCGTCCAGCACATCGGGTATGGCGGAGCGCAGCGCTGTCGCGGCTCGTCGGCGAGATTCGCCTGCTTCGGGCTTTTCGCCGTCGCAGGACACCGAGAGGCCGCCAGTTGTATGGCGGTGCGAACGAGGGTCGCGAGGCACACATCCTCCAAATCACGAAGCCCTGGACGGCGAGCCTCATCGGCAGACCACGGCCCCCGCCGGGGCAAGGGAGCCGCTGTCGGACTGGTCTCCGGAAATATAATCAGCCGATGATCTTGTGGCAATGATCGTGTTCCGCCCCTTGGACGCCACGACCGTCATCCCAGCCTGCACGTCTGACCTGGCGTGATGCCGCCGTGCAGTTCCGCCGGGTCCTCAAGGGACTGACGGCCGCGCGGGAAGTCGGAACCCACGAGGCTGACAAAAAAGCGGGAGAAGTCGCCAGCCGGCAGGAGCGTGCCGGTCTCGCCACGTTCACCCCTGCTGGGTGAGCAGCCGCTGCGCGTGCGGCCGCCGAGCAGCGTACGAGGAACAAGGGGGAGGCCGCCGGCGAGTGGCCGAAGCAGAAGCGGTCACGGCCCGACCGGGTTGCACGCCGCTTCTGGACCCAGAACAACGGAAGGTGCCCCATGCGGAGCGGGTGAAGCCGCAAGGCTGGCACAACGGGGTGTAGTTGATCTCGGTCTGTCACGCTTCCGTTCCGGTCGAGACTGAAGTGTTTGGCCGTGCTGACGGGCGCCAGTACGGCCAATGCCCTCGATCAGCGCTGGCTGGGCACGAGGTCAGACGGTGTCAGTTGCCGGTCCGGGGCCTCGTAGTGGTCGGCGGGGCGGTAAGCGCGCTCCTGCGAGCGGTCGGGGAAGCGGGCGCAGGGACTGCGGCCAAGGCCGGTGACCTTCGGCCCTGGGCCCTTGGGCAGCCATACCTGGGCGGTCAGGGCGAGGCAGGCCACCAGTCATCGTGTGAGAGCTGATTCCTCTGAGGTCCGTCCCGCCTCGACGGGCGTCGAGGCGAGTGGCTTCTGCTCCGTCTCCTCGTTGGCATCCACCTCATTGGGTGGCGTCGTACGGCCGTCAAGGGAGCTCCAGAACTCCGAACCAGAATCGTGCACTTGACTGGGGGTCAAGGGGTCGCAGGTTCAAATCCTGTCGTCCCGACGGAAACGTCGCAGGTAGGGGCCATCTTCGGATGGCCCCTATTTCGTGTTTGAGGGCGATTCTGTACGGGGGCCGTCGCCTTCCTTGCGGTGGAGGAGCGGGCGGGGCGGTCGTACGGACCGAGGGCTTGACCGGTGCAGGGGCGACAGCATGTCCTACGGTTTCCGAAAGGCGTTCGGAAATCTTCCGGACGGCGAGTCGACGGAGGTGAGGGACGTGGCCGGGGAAGGCGCTCAGCGCAAGGCGACCACGCGGAGCCCGGACGGGCCGGCCAAGGTGACGATCACCGAGATCGCGAGGGAGGCCGGGGTCTCGGTCCCGACCGTCTCGCGCGTGGTGAACGGACGCTCCGACGTGTCACCGGCCACCCGCGCCCGGGTGGAGGACCTGCTGCACCGGCACGGCTACCAGCGCCGACCGCCCGCGCCCGGCGACCGTGCGGCCCTGCTCGATCTGGTCTTCAACGACCTGGACAGCCCCTGGGCCGTGGAGATCATCCGCGGTGTCGAGGAGGTCGCGCACGAGGCCGAGGTGGGCACGGTGGTCTCCGCGATCCACGACCGGGCGGGCGCCGCGCGGCAGTGGATGACCAATCTGCGGGCCCGCGCATCCGACGGCGTGATCCTGGTGACGTCCGTCCTGGAACCCGGGTTGCACGACGAACTGCAGCGCCTGGGCGTGCCGTTGGTGGTGATCGACCCGGCAGGATCGCCCGCGACCGAGGCGCCGACCGTCGGCGCCACCAACTGGGCGGGCGGGATGGCGGCGACCGAGCACCTGCTCGGGCTCGGGCACCGGCGGATCGGGTTCATAGAAGGCCCGCCCCGGCTGCTGTGCTCGCGGGCCAGGCTGGACGGATACCGGGCCGCGCTCGACGTGGCGGGTGTGCCGGTCGACGACGAGCTGATCGTGCCCGGCGACTTCTACCACGAGTCCGGATTCACCGGCTGCAACCGGCTGTTGGACCTCGCCGAGCCGCCCACCGCCGTCTTCGCCTCCAGCGACCAGATGGCCCTCGGCGCGATCGAGGCGCTGCGCCGACGCGCCCTGCGGGTGCCCGAGGACATGAGCGTCGTCGGCTTCGACGATCTGCCGGAGGTGCGCTGGAGCGCTCCGCCGCTCACCACCGTGCGCCAACCCTTGTCCGACATGGGCAAGTTGGCAGCCCGCGCCGTTCTCGATCTCGCGCGCTCCGTCGCACCCGCATCGCAGCGCATCGAGCTGGCGACGGAACTGGTGGTCAGGGCCAGTACAGCGGCCCCACGCGAGGTGTAGCGGGGCAGGCGCCCGGCCGGGGGTGTCAACGGGCCTTTTTGTTAAGGCCGTTGACACCCCCGCTTTGTGTCCGTAACTTCCGTGGCCATCTACCGATAGTTTTCGGATCACTTCCGGAAGGTGCGCCCATGCCAGCCTCCGATCTCTCCCGCCGACGCTTCCTCGGCGCCGCCTCCGCCGCCGGTCTCGGGGCGGCCGCGCTCACCGCGTGCGGCGGCTCCGACTCCGGTAGTGGGAAGGACAGTTCGGGCCGGACCGTTCTCGAATGGTGGAACATCCAGACCACCGAACCGTCGAAGACCGTCTGGCCCGAGCGGGCGAAGGCGTTCGAGGCCAAGAACCCCGACGTGCGCATCAAGCTCGTCACGCTGGAGAACGACGCCTACAAGTCGAAGATGACGGCGCTGACCAGCTCCGGAAAACTTCCGGACATCTACCACACCTGGGGCGGCGGCGTTCTGCGGCAGCAGGTCGACGCGGGCCTCGTCGAGGACCTCACCGCGTCGATCGAGCCGTGGGCCGACACGCTCGTGCCCGCGTCGGTCAAGGCGTACCAGTTCGAGAGCAAGACGTACGCGGTGCCCTTCGACATCGGTGCCGTGGGTTTCTGGTACAACAAGGCCCTCTTCGAGAAGGCCGGGATCAGCGACCCGCCCACCACCTGGGACGACTACCTGGACACGGTCAGGAAGCTGAAGGCCGCCGGGATCACTCCGATCGCCCTCGCGGGCAAGGAGAAGTGGCCCGGCATGTACTTCTGGGCGTATCTGTCGATGAGGATCGCCGGGGTCGACGGCATGCAGAAGGCCGCCGACGCCAAGGACTTCACCGGCGACGACTTCGTCAAGGCGGGCGAGCACCTCAAGGACCTGGTGGCGCTGAAACCGTTCCAGAAGGGTTTCCTCGGCGATGCCTACTCCACCCCCACCGGAGAGGCCGCCACCATGGGCAACGGCAAGGCGGGCATGGAGCTGATGGGCCAGTGGGCGCCCACCGTGCAGGCCGACGCGGGCAAGGGCATCGGCAAGGACCTCGGCTTCTTCGGCTTCCCCTCGGTGGCCGGCGGCAAGGGCGAACTCACCGACGTGTTCGGCGGAGGCGGCGGCTACGCGGTCCGCAAGGGCGCGCCGAAGGCCGCCATGGACTTCCTGCAGTTCTTCATGACCGTCGAGTCCGACCGCATCCTCGTCTCCAAGGCCGACACGATCCCTGTCGTCAAGGACGCCACCAGTGCCCTGACCGACCCCAACCTCACGGCGGTGTCCGACATGCTCGGCATGTCCACCGGCTTCCAGCTCTACCTCGACCAGGCCTACCCGCCGGCCGTCGGCCAGGAGGTCAACGACTCCGTCGCCGCGCTCATCGCCGGTTCCAAGTCCCCCGAGCAGGTGACCCGTTCCATCACCCAGGTCGCCAAGAGCCAGTAAGAGACGATGACTTCGACCTACGTAAAGGACGCGGCCGAAGCCGTCGCCGAGGAGACGAAGGCCGGCCCCGGCAACCGGCGTCCGCTCGCCCGGCGCGTCACCGACTGGCTGACGGCCGTCTCCTTCACCCTGCCCGCCCTCATCCTGTTCGGCGCGCTCGTGCTCGCCCCGATCCTGTACGCGCTCTACGTCAGCCTCTTCAACTGGGGCGGATTCGGGTCCCCTTCGGACTACACGGGGTTCGACAACTACAGTCGCCTCGCCAAGGACCCGGTCTTCCTCGGCGACCTGTGGCGCGGCCTGCTCCTCGTCGGCTTCTCGGTGCTCGTCCAACTGCCGTTCGCGCTCGCCATGGCGGTCCTGCTCAACCAGAAGCTGCGCGGCCGGGCCGTCTACCGGATGCTGTTCTTCGCCCCGTACGTCCTGTCCGAGGTGATCACCGGTGTCCTGTTCTCCATGATCTTCGCCCCGGACGCCGGGCTCGCCGACAAGGTGCTCGGCACGGTCGGCCTCGACGGGCTCGGCGGGCTGTGGTTCGCCGACCAGTCGACGGTCATGCCGACCCTGTTCCTCGTGATGACGTGGAAGTACTTCGGCTTCCACATGATGCTCTACCTGGCAGGCCTGCAGGGCATCCCGGCCGAACTGCACGAGGCCGCCCGCATCGACGGGGCCGGTGCCTGGCAGCGTTTCCGCCACATCACCCTGCCCCTGCTCGGGCCGACCGTCCGCATCAGCGTGTTCCTGTCGGTCATCGGCGCCATCCAGCTGTTCGACCTGGTGTGGGTGATCTCGCAGGGCGGCCCCGACCACGCCTCCGAGACGATGGCCATCAGCCTGTTCCAGTTCGGGTTCAAGCGCTACGAGATCGGCTACGCCAGCGCCATCAGCATCGCGCTGTTCCTCATCAGCCTCGTCTTCGCCCTCGCCTACCAGCGCTTCGTGCTGCGTCGGGACACCGAAGGAGCCCTCACGAACATGCGAGCCACCCGATGACCGCGCCCGACGCGCCCGATGCGCCCGACGCGCTTGGGCGTCGACGCTTCGGCAAGGCGCCCCTGTACGTGATCGTGTGGCTGGTCGGCATCGGCATGGTGACACCGCTGCTCTACGCCCTCATGTCCGGCTTCAAGTCCACGGACCAGCTGTCGAGCAACCCGTTCGGCCTGCCGTCGCCCTGGGTGACCTCCAACTACACGGACATCCTCGCCTCGGGCCCCTTCTGGCGGATGCTCGGCGCGTCCACCCTGGTCGCCGTCGGGACGACCCTGTTGACGGTGGGGGCGGCGGCCCTCGCCGCGTTCTCCTTGGCCCGATTCGCCTACCGGGGACGGGAGTTGCTTTTCACGCTCTTCACGATGGGGCTCATGTTCCCGTTCGCGGTGGCGATCCTGCCGCTGTTCATCCTGCTGCGCACCTTCGGGCTCCTCGACAACCCATGGGGCGTGATCCTGCCGCAGGCCGCGTTCGGGCTGCCCATCACCATCGTCATCCTGCGCGGCTTCTTCCGGCAGATCCCCGGGGAACTGGAGGAGGCGGCCACCCTCGACGGCTGCTCGCCGTTCGGCTTCTTCTGGCGGATCCTGCTGCCGATGGCCCGCCCGGCGCTCGGCACCGTCTCCGTCCTCGCCGTGGTGAGCAGCTGGAACAACTTCCTGCTGCCGCTCCTGGTGTTCAGCAACGAGACCTGGTGGACCATCCCCGTCGGCGTCCAGCAGTTCCAGGGACAGTACGCCGCCGAAATCGCCCGCGTCTTCGCCTACCTGGTCCTCGCGATGGTTCCCGCGCTCGCCTTCTACGCCGTCGCCGAACGGCAGCTCGTCGGCGGCATCACCGTGGGCGCGACCAAGGGCTGACACGGCGCCGCCGCACCGATCGAGGTCCGTCAATAGCACCTGCACGCACCGCACTTGAGGAGTTCCATGGTCAAGCCCTGGCAGGACGCCACCCTGCCCGCCAAGGTCCGGGCGGCGGACCTGCTCGCCCGGATGACCGCCGAGGAGAAGACGGCCCAGTTGTCCAGCGTGTGGCTCGGAGCCGACATCGACACCGACACCGCCGCCGTCGCACCGGGGCAGCACGCGTACGTCGCCGAGAGCGCGGTCCTCGACACCCTGCTGCCGCACGGCCTCGGCCATCTGACCCGGCCCTTCGGCACCGTCCCGGTCGAGCCCGCCGCGGGCGCGGCACGCCTCGCGGACCTGCAGCGCCGGATCCGTTCCGCGAACCGCTTCGGGCTGCCCGCGCTCGCCCACGAGGAGTGCCTGACCGGGTTCGCCGCCTGGCGGGCCACGATCTTCCCGACACCGCTCGCCTGGGGCGCCACCTTCGACCCGGCCCTGATCACGGAGATGGCCGAGTCCATCGGTACGTCGATGCGCACGGTCGGCATCCACCAGGGCCTCGCCCCGGTCCTCGACGTCGTCCGAGATCCCCGCTGGGGCCGCACCGAGGAGTCCATCGGCGAGGACCCGTACCTGGTCGGCACCATCGGCACCGCGTACGTGCGCGGCCTGGAGGCCGCGGGGATCGTCGCCACTCTCAAGCACTTCGCCGGGTACGCGGCCTCGCGCGCCGCCCGAAACCACGCGCCCGTCTCCATCGGACCGCGGGAACTCGCCGACGTCGTCCTGCCCCCGTTCGAGATGGCGCTGCGCGAGGGTGGCGCCCGATCCGTGATGGCCTCCTACAACGACATCGACGGGCTGCCCGGACACGCACACACCGGCCTCCTCACCCAACTCCTGCGTGATACATGGCAGTTCGGCGGCACAGTCGTCGCCGACTACTTCGGCATCGCATTCCTGGAGTCCGCGCACAAGGTGGCCGCGACGGAGGGGGACGCCGCGCGGCTCGCCCTCGCCGCCGGCGTCGACGTCGAACTTCCCGCCGCACGCTGCCTGCCCGCGGCCGAGCACCTCCCCGAGCACCTACTCGACCGCGCCGCGTTGCGCGTCCTCACGCAGAAGTGCGAGCTGGGCCTTCTCGACCGGGACTGGGAGCCGGGTACGGGGTCCACGGGGTCCGCGGGAGACGCGGAAGATGCGGAAGATGTACTCATCGACCTGAATCCCCCTCAGATGCGCGACCTGGCACGCTCGGTGGCGCAGGAGTCGGTCGTCCTGCTCGCCAACGACGCGGGGCTGCTGCCGCTGGCCGCCGACGGGTTGCGCATCGCGCTGGTCGGCCCCCTCGCCCACGAACAGGCCGCCATGCTCGGCTGCTACACGTTCCCGCGGCACGTCGGCGTCAACCACCCGGAACTCCCCGCGGGTGTCGACATCCCGACGCTCGCCCAGGCGCTTCGCGCCGAACTGCCCGGAGCCGTGTTCGGCGACGACCCGGCGCAGGCCGACATCTGCCTCGCCGTGGTCGGCGACCGCTCGGGCCTCTTCGGGCGCGGCTCGTCCGGCGAGGGCTGCGACGCCGAGGACCTCGAACTCCCGTACCGGCAAGGCGCTTTGCTGGATGAGGTGTTCGCCACCGGGACGCCGACCGTCGTCGTCATACTCAGCGGGCGGCCCTATGCGCTCGGTCGCTGGGCCGACCGGGCCGCCGCCGTCGTCCAGGCCTTCTTCCCGGGGCAGGAGGGCGGTGCCGCCGTCGCCGGAGTCCTGGCGGGGCGCGTCGAGCCGTCGGGTCGCCTTCCCGTCGGCGTGCCGCGCGGCCCCGGCGGCCAGCCCGCCCCCTATCTCGCCCCGCCGCTCGGCCGCCGAGGCGACGCCAGCAACGTGGACCCCACCGCCCTCTACCCGTTCGGGCACGGCCTCTCCTACACCACGTTCACCTGGGACGCCCCGCAGTGCGACGCCCCCGAACTGTCCACCGACGGCGAGACCACCCTGCGTCTCATCGTCCGCAACACCGGCGAGCGGCCCGGCACCGAGGTCGTCCAGCTCTACCTCCACGACCCGGTCGGCACCGTCGCCCGCCCCGAGGTCCGGCTCGTCGGCTACGCCCGCGTCCCGCTCGAGGCCGGGGCGTCGGCCGAGGTCCACGCCTCGTTCCCGGCGGACCTCGCCGCGTACACCGGAGCCGACGGCCGCCGCGTCGTCGAACCCGGCGCCCTCGAACTGCGTGTCTGTGCGTCCAGCGAAAACGTCCACCACACCGTGCCGCTCACCCTGACGGGCGCGGAGCGGGAGGTCGGGCACGAGCGGCGGATGCGGTGCGAGATGCGCGTCAAGTGACGAGTGAAACTGTCATGGTCAACCAGTCACCCCCGCCTATGAGTTGAGAAGCCCTACCCGTCGCCGGGCACCCAAGGGCCCCGGAAGCGCTTGGGGCCCGGATTGGGAGCGCTCTTATGATTCTCCGGATCCGACGGTTCGCGTCCTCAGGGTGTGCGGTGTGTCGTGTCCCCCCGTCCTGACCGGCGTCTCCGGTTGCGTCCCGGACGGGCCCGAGAAGGGGATTGCCGGTAGCGTGACCGTCTGCCGCGTGGAAGGTCCGTGTGTCCGGCCGGTCCGCGTGGGGATTCCGGTGGTGAGTGAGGGGACCGTGATGAGCGAACTGGTGAAGCCCGGAATCGAGGTACCGGAGGGTGACCCGCCCACCGAGTTGACCATCCGGGACCTCGTGCTCGGGGACGGCCCCGAGGCGTTGCCGGGTCGGGTCGTCCAAGTTCACTACGTAGGGGTCACGTTCGCGTCCGGGAAGGAGTTCGACTCCTCCTGGGAGCGGGACCAGCCGTTCAAGCTCGCCGTGGGCGGTGGCAAGGCCATCAAGGGCCTGGACAGGGGAGTGCGGGGAATGAAGGTCGGCGGTCGGCGCGAGATCATCGTTCCCCCGCGTCTTGGTTACGGCAAGCAGGCACCCTCTGCGTTGATCCCGGCGGGCTCGACGCTGATCTTCGTGGTGGACCTGCTCACGGTCGTGGGCGGGCCCGCCGGAGCGAGGCCCGGCCCGGCCAAGTCGGCCTGAACCTGGGGGCAGTTGCCCACCGGCGGCCACCCGCGCCGAAAGGTCAGCAGATCAGCAGACGCTGTCCGTCGGCTTCGGGTTGCCCAGGCCGAACAGGGGGCGCAGGCGCAGGCCGGCCCACGTGCCGAGGATGGCCACGGCTGCCCAGATCCAGCCGTGGAGGGAACCCGAGGCGATGCCGGCCAGGTAGGCGCCGATGTTGCAGCCGCCGGCGAGGCGGGCGCCGACGCCCATCAGGATGCCCCCGATGACGGCGGCGAGTGCCGTGCGGGCAGGGATGTTGCGGTGCAGCTGCCACACGCCTCCGGCCGCCGCTGCGACGGCCGCGCCGATCATGATGCCGATGTCGGTGAGGCTGGTCTTGTCGGCAAGCACCGGCCCGGACAGCTGGGCCGCGCTCCCCGGCTGCTGCCAGAATGCCCAGGTCTCCGGCATGCCGCCGAGTGCGCCCACGACCTTGGAGCCCCACAGGGCGAACGCGCTGGTGACGCCCCAGGCGCCACCCGAGACGAGCAGAACGCCGGCGCCGAGCACCGCCAGCGCGATCGCTCCCGCGGCCAGCGGCCAGGAGCCCCTGACCGTACGGCGGAGGGCGCCGCGTGCCGATGGCGGGGTGCCGACCGGCGGGGGATTGCGGCGGGCCTGTACGGCGCGGGCGACGAACCAGATCGCGGCGAGCGCCGCGATCGTCACCGCCCACGAGCCGAACCAGCCGACGTGGTCGGACAGCACGTACGGGTCGAGCGCCGGCAGATCGTTCCAGAGGCCGAACTGCCAGGCGGCGAGGGTGGAGCCGGTGATGAACCCGAGAAGGGTGAGCACGATGGTGCCCTGGCCGGAACCGACGGCGAAGAGGGTCCCTGAGGCGCAGGCGCCGCCGAGCTGCATGCCGATGGCGAAGAGGAAGGCGCCGATGAGCAGCGCCGCCCCGATCGGCCCGGCGCTGGGTGCGGGCACGGAACCGAACAGGCCGCTGCCCGTGCCGATGATCAGGGCGAAGAGCGTGGCGGTGGTGCCGAGCAGCAGGGTGTGCGCACGCAGCCCGGTGCCGTTTCCGACGGCCACCAGTTGCCGCCAGGCGGAGGTGAAGCCGAACCGGGAGTGGAACAGGGCGACCCCGAGTCCGATGCCGAGCAGCAGCAGGGTGCCCGGCTTGGCCCCGTGCTCCGCGAAGACGTAGCCCGCGAGCGCGACGCCGATGGCACCTGCGACCGCCAGCGGCACCCGCCGGACCGGCGGCAAGGCCTCGGCCCGCGGGGCGGGGGCGGAGGTGGGGGAAGGGGGGAGCACGGCGATCCGGGGCGGCGCCCCGGCATCGGGAGCGGTGGTCAAGGGGGTCTCCGGGAGCGGGAGGGGAGTGGTCGGACAGGCGGTGATCGCGTGAGCGCACAGCGCACAGCGCACTTTGCTCAGCGAGGCGTCAGCGGCGACAGAGCGCGTCGTCGACGCTCCACGGCGTGGCCGCGAAGAGCGCGAGAGCGAGCTGACGAGCGGGTCCGAACATGCGCACCACCATAGGCATCCCGCGGAGATGTCGAAACGCCGTCTCACATAGAGAGCACAGGAGTGAGACGGCGGGGTGTGCGGGAGAGGTCGCCGGGTTCAGCGTTCGGGACGGAGCAGGGTGTCCCCGACGCCGCCGTTCAGAACCTGGCGGGCCACGTCGGAGAGCTTGAGCCGGCGATTGCGGGCGTACGTCCGCATGCGGATGAAGGCCTGGTCCGCGCTGCAGCCGCGGGAGCTGGCGAGGAATCCCTTGGCCTGCTCGATGAGGATGCGGGACTCCAGGGCGTCCTGGAGCTGTGCGATCTGCGTCCGCTGCTCGTGCAGCACCTGCTGGCGCATGACGCAGGCGGTGGCGGTGTCCGCGAGGGCCTGGGCCAGGCGCAGCCGGGTGTCGTCCAGGGGCGTCGGCCGGTCGTGGAGGAGGCTCAGGGCGCCCACCACCGTGTCCTGGCAGCGCAGCGGGACCGTCGCGGCCGAGGTGAAGCCGAGCAGCAGGGCGCGCGGCGTGAACCGGGGCCACCGCGTGCAGGCGGGCTCGGTGTCCAGCCGGAACTCGCGGACCTGTGTCCGGGCGCGACGGCAGTCCATGAGCGGGCCCTCGTCCCATTCGAGGCCGAACAGTTCCAGTGAGCGGGTGTACTCGTCGGAGGCCACCACCTCCACGACCTGGCCGCGCGGGACGTCCAGCATCACCCCGGCCGCCGACACCTCCAGCAGATCCACACAGTGTGCGGTCAGTGCGCGCAGGACATCGGGCACGCTCACCTCGCGCACCAAGGGGGCAGCGAGATCCACGAACGCGGACGCCAGCCGTACCTCGCGCTGCCTCTCGGACATGGCGGTCATGCCGCCGCTCCCTTCCGTGGACACACCGCCGGGGCCCCCGGCGGTCGTACGCCGGCGGTTCGCTGCCCGCGGGGACGGTGTGCGCAGATTTCTGCCACGCTACCGCCAAGGTCGCCCCCATGGCAGACGCGCGCTCATCGTCTCCGCACGCCAACTTACGGCGCCTCAGGCGGCCTTGGAAAGAATCCGAGGTGCGCCTCTTGCAGAAGACAGCAGGCGGCAGCCATCGGATTCAGGACCGTCACGAGCGGCGAGCTCTTCAGGGCATGTCGTACGACGACCCGTCCAGCCCCGCGCCGGGCGTGCTGTGAAACTGGCCGGCGATCGCGGCGGGCAGCTCGGCGAGGCCCAGGAACCCGGCCACGATGCTCGCGGTCAGGGCGTGCCAGGCGCGTGCGCGTCTGAGCATGGCGTGGTCACTGCCGCGCATCAGCACGGCGGCCGCCTCGGCGCCCGCGGCACCGGCGCGCGACGCGAAGTCCAGGGAGGACGCGGGATCGGTCGTACGGTCCTGGTCGCCGTGCAGCAGCGCCACACGCCGGTCACGCAGATGCGCGACCGGCTCCCCGGCGGGGCACCAGGGCGCCAGGCCGACCACCCCTCGGACCAGCGGGTCTCCCGCGGCGCGCAGTGCGGCGCGGGCCCCCATCGAATGCCCCACCAGGACGGTGGGCACGTCACCGGTGAGCTGCTCCAGCTCACGCAGGGCTTGGCGGGCGTCTCGTGCGGGGTCCTCGCGCTCTCCGTTCCAGCCCCGGACGCGATAGCGCACCCGCCCCATCAGCACCGCGCCCCCCGATGTGGACCGACGTATCGGGCCCTCGAAAAGGCGCAGCCGTGCGCCCGGGAGATTCCACGGCGGGGGCACGTCGGTCCCGTGTTCCCGGCCGCCGTGCAGCAGAAGCACGGCGGCACGTGGCTTCTCGACCGGGCGGCTCAACACCAGTGCTGGGCGCCCGCTGTCGTTGAAGGACACAGGTACTGGACTCCTCGACTTGACTGGGCTCGGCTGTCGGCTAGCGCACGCGCCGCTCGCCGACCTCCTCCAGCCTCTCACCGTCCGTCAGGCGCGCCCGCACTGTCGCGTCGGGGTTCTTGGGAGCCTTGACGGCCAGGGTGCGCCCTCGCTCGGTCGCTTTCACGTCACCGGTCACGTTGATCTCTTCGACCTCACGGCTGCCCGCGGCGAGGAGGTAGTGACGCCCGGAGGGCGCCGTCCAGGGGGCGCCGGCCACGATGTGCTGGCCGAACCGGCTGCAGGCCGCTGTCGACCGTGCCTGCCCGACGACCTTCGCCGGCGCGGTGGGGGACGCCGTCGACGCGCGGAACTGCACGAGGACGTCGCCGGGGCCGCGCCAGGTGGAGGCACGCGTGCAGGACCACACGGCCCTGCCACCCCGCTCGGGCAGGTCCTGTTCGGCGAACTCCCATTGATTGACGGCCCGTACGCCGCTCTCCCGCAGCCCGGGAAGTTGACAGGCGGTGTGAGCCCAGCTCCGCAGCGCCGTGCTGCCGGTCGCCTCGCGGGGCTGCCGGGGCGGGGCCCCGGCGCCGGGCAGCGGGGTGTAGCTGAGATGCACGGGGGTGAGGCCGCCGAGGTCGGCCACGAGGAAGGCGTGCTTCTCCACGATCCGGCTGGAGGAGCGCAGTTGCAGCACCGGCAGGCTGTCGCACGCACCCTGGCCCGGTGGCTCGGGGACGGCGTCGGTGAGGCCCTCGTCCGACACGTCGAGCGGGCGTCCGGGGGACTCGGGGGCCAGCAGGTCGCGCGTCCGCGCCTCGGCGATCCACGGAGCGGTCAGATAGCGGACCTTGCCCGCCTCACGGCCGACGACGAGCGCGGCGGCCGTGGTCACGTCGGCCTCGTCGGAACGGGAGATGTCCAGGGTCGTGTCGCCCGGCGAGGCGAGCGGTTCGCCGTAGCGGACCACGCGTCGGCCGTCGTGGAACAGTACGACCGCCTCCCGGCCGACGACATCCGCGTACAGCAACTGGGTTCCCCTGGGCGGGGGTTCGGAACTGGTGGCCTTCGCGACGACGACCCGGGTGCCGGACGGCGGATCGGTCCAGGCGCCGAGCGCGCGCCTGATCAGTGCGTCGTCGTCGGTGCGCGCGCCGCGGGCCGGCCACGCGGTGAAGTCCACCCGTGAGGTGTCGGCCCAGTCGTCGCCGGAGGTACGGAGCAACTCGTCGGGGCCGAAGGCGAGCGGCACATCGGCGGCTCGGGAAGGCGTTCCCGAGGGTGTGCCGCCTACGGTCGCCAGCAGCACCACACCACACAGGGCGATGATTCCCGCGGTGAACAGGGTCAGTTGGTACCGGCGCCTGCGGCGCAGCAGATCGGTCGGGCGGGTCTGCACGGAACAGGCGTCGAACTCCCGTGACCGCAGCAGCGCTTCCGCCGCCGGGCCCGCGGACGCCGCCACGTCACAGGCGGCGTGCACCGCCTCTTGGGGCTGGGGCACCTGGGCGGCGATGAGCAACTCGGCGACCTCGGAGCGGGGCAGCCCGTCCAACTGCAGCAGCACGAACGCCGCGCGGGCGGCCGCGGGGACCTCGGCGAGCGCCTGCCCCAGCGCGACTTCCTCGGTGCCGCCCGCGCGCGGGAACAGCCGCAGCCCCCAGACCACCGGGAGCATGGGGCGCAGCGCGCGGGGCGGCGGCAGGAAACCGGGCCAGCCGCGCGGACGGCGGTCGTGCGCCAGCGCCGATCGCAGGACGCGCGCCCGCATGCTCGCCACCACGGGGTCGGGTGTGACCCTTCGCTGCTCGGGCACGCGGTGCGTGACCCGGCCGACGCGGAATCCGGGCAGCGCGCGCTGTACCAGAGCGTGGGCGGCGAGGACCCGCCGGTGCCTGCCCAGCGAGTGGGGGAGGGTGAGATAGGCGAGGCGTACGAGCCGGGTGTACTGGTCGACGATGACGGCCTCGGCCTGGTCAAGGGCCACCCGCCCGGACCCTCTCGACGAGGGCCGTTGCGATGTGCTCATTGATCAAAAGCCTTCCAAAGGCTGACGACGTTGCGTCCTGACCACGTTCAAACGAGTGAATCGTGGGATGGTCACAGTCGTCGCGTCGCCCGTGCGTCGCCGTTGCGTCGGCCGTTCGTCGTCAGTCGACGTTGACCACCACCGAGTGCCGGCCGCTGGCCCCGTCGGGAATCGTGCGGGTGCGCTTCTCGGTCTGGACCTCGCCCGTGCGGTCGGTGGCCCGCACCGTGAGGGTGTGGCCCCCTGCGGTCGCCCTCCAGGGGAAGGACCACTGCCGCCAGGTGTCCCTGGTGTCCTCGGCGGCCAACTCGGCCTGCTGCCACGGGCCGTCGTCCACCCGCACCTCGACCTGGTCGATGCCTCGGTGCTGGGCCCAGGCGACCCCCGCGACCATCACCGTGCCCGCCTTCGGCCGGGCGAATGGTTTGGGGGTGTCGATCCGGGACTGTGTCTTGATCGGCGCCTCGCGGGCCCAGTCCCGCTTCACCCAGTAGGGGTCGTAGTCGTCGAACCTGGTCAGCTCGATGTCCTTGATCCACTTACAGGCCGACACATAACCGAAGAGGCCGGGGACCAGCATGCGTACGGGGAAACCGTGCACGAACGGCAGCGGCTCGCCGTTCATGCCGAGGGCGAGCATCGCGTCGCGGCCGTCCATCACGTCGTCGACGGGGGTGCCGATGGTCATGCCGTCCACGGACCGGGCGACCAGCTGGTCCGCGGGGCCACCCTTCGCAGGGGGTTCGACGCCGCACTCCGCCAACAGGTCGGCCAGGCGCACGCCGATCCAGCGGGCGTTGCCCACGTACGGGCCGCCGACCTCGTTCGACACACAGGTCAGGGTGATGTCGCGTTCGATCAGATCCCGCCGCAGCAGGTCGTCGAAGGTGAGGGTCGTCGGCCGGTCGACGCCCTTGCCGTGGATGCGCAGGCGCCAGGTGTCGGCGTTCACCTTGGGGATCACGAGAGCGGTGTCCACCCGGTAGAAGTCCCTGTTGGGCGTCACGAACGGACTGATGCCGGGCACCCGGAGCCGCGCGCCCTTGGGTACCGGCTGCGCGGCCGACGCCGGGGCGGGCAACTTGATCTGGTTCCGCGAGGCGACGGCGTCCTGGCCGCCCGCGCCGTTCAGGGATCGTCCGAGTACGCCGGCTCCGGCCGACGCGGCGGCAGCGACGCCGGCCGCGACGATGAACCCTCGACGGTCCCAGTCCGGCCGGTCGACGCCGGCCGGCACGGAGGTCGGCGTATCCCGCCCTGAAGTCGGCTCATCCGGCACGGACGGCTGCTCATCCGGCACCGGCGTCCGCTCGGAGGCCGTGCCCACGGGGCGAAGGGCGAGGCGGCCCGCGAGCCAGTACAGCAGCGCGGCACCGACGACGGACCCCGCCAGCGAGGGCAGCGCGTCGGTGAAGCCGGTGGAGTCGGGGCGGCCGGTGGCCGCCGTCGCACCGATCACCCCGAAGAGCAGCACTCCCGCCGCGCCGACAAGGCGGTGGCGCAGGGCGAGGAGCCCCAGCACGAGCGCCAGCAGGGCGAGCACCGCGAGGATGCCTGCTTGCAGGACGAGTTTGTCGTTCGTGCCGAACTGCTGGATGGCCCAGTCCTTGACGGGCGCGGGGGTGCGGTCGATCGCCGCGCCCCCGACCGCCACCACCGGGCCGGCCTCGGGCCGCACCGCCGCGGACACCAGCTCCGCGACCGCGAGCGCGGCGAACCCGGCAAGCAGGCCGCTCAAGGCGCCTGCCGGGACGCGCCACCGGTCGACCGGACGTCGCAAGACTTCTCGCTCTGTCATCACATGAGGTATCCGGCACCGAAGGCCTCATGGATTGCTCGACTCCCTCATCGGTGGGGGGAGAAGGGCCCGCTTGGCCCAACGCGCCGCGGTGGGCTCCGCGTCACCCCCGGGGCCTCGGAATGCAAGAGCGCCCCCTCGCGCGCCCCCGATCACGCCCTGAAACGCGCCCCCAGATGTTCATGGAACGCGCTTGCCGCGCAGGTCAGAACGCGCTTTCCGGGGAAGGCGTTGCGACGCGGGCCCGGATCGCTTGGCTGAATCGGTTCGGTTCGGAGCTCATTCGATTCCGGTGTTCGCCGGGCGGGCCGAGATCCGGTGCGTGTGCTCAGCATCTATCTGGCGCTCGGGGATCTACGACCCCTCTGAGCGGCCACGACGTCCCGGAGCGCGCTGCTCCGGTGTGTCATCTTCCGTCCCGTGACGCTCATTTCGTACCGCCAAGGGTTCGCCATCTTTTTTCCGCCAGGTTTCACAGAATCCGCACAGACCCCACAGGTGGGACGCACTATGTGACGCGTCAGAGCGACGCGGACACACACTGCGATGTGTGAGTGCGTCGTTGGGGGGCGGGCCGTGGGGTGGAGACACCCCCTCGGCCCGACCGTGGAGGGGACCACGCACCGCATGAATCACACCGCACGAGCGGCGGCCCTCGGCGCCGCCGCTCTGCTTCTCGCGCTCTCACTGCCAGGCAACCCGGCATCGGCGGCCGAGCTGCCTCGCATCGACCTACGCATCCTCGTGGTGACCGACGGAGGCCCCGCCACCGCCGCGATCACCGCCGAACTCGACGGCCAGGGCACGCCGTACACGACCGTCGACCTGCGGCAGAGCGGACGGCCGGTGATCGATGCCGCGTTCCTGGCGGACACCGTCGACGGCAGGGCGCGCGCCAAGTTCCAGGCGGTCGTGCTGCCCAACGACAACCCGTTCGCTGCCGGTTCGGCCGAGATGGCCGCCCTCGCCTCCTACGAGCAGACCTACGCCATCCCGCAGGTCGACGCCTACACGTACGCCAGGCCCGAAGCAGGCCTGCAGACACCCGAGTTCAGCGGCCCGCTCGACGGGGTGCGGGCCCAGGTGACCGCGCCGGGCAAGAGCGGCCCCTTCGGCTACCTCACCGGGCAGGTGCCCTTCGAGGACAACGCCCCTGACACGAACGAGAGTTACAGCTTCCTGTCCGAGCCCGCACCGGGCGCCGACTTCACGAGTTACGTGGACGCGCCGATCCCCGGCACCTCGGACCGCGGCTCACTCGTCGGTGAGTACCGCCACGACGGGCGGCGCGAGCTGGTGGTGACATTCGTCTACAACCAGCACCAGCAGCAGTTCCGGCTCCTCGCCCGCGGCATCGTCGACTGGATGACCCAGGGCGTCCAGCTCGGCTCGTCCCGCAACTACTTCGCCGTGCACGTCGACGACGTCTTCGGGGCCGACGACCGCTGGGACAGCGAGCTCAACTGCACCCCCGGCGACGTGGACTGCCCGCCGGGCCAGGGCACGCCCGACCCGATCCGGATGACCGCCGACGACGCGGCCTACGCGGCCCAGTGGTCCAAGGGGCGCAAGTTCCCGCTCGACATGGCCTTCAACGGCGGCGGCAGCGAGCTCTTCCGCGAGGAGAACGGCGGCTCCGACCCCCTGGCGGACCGGCTCATCGCCGACCGGGGCGAGCACCGCTGGATCAACCACACCTACAACCACCCCTTCCTCGGCTGCGTCCAGGACGTCAGCGTCGTGCCGTGGGTGTGCGCGAAGAACGCGGACGGCGGCACACGCTACGTCTCGCGTTCGGAGATCTCCCAGCAGGTCTCCGACAACCGCAACTGGGGGCAGCGCGCCGGACTCCCTCTCGACAACGACGAGTTGGTGACCGGCGAGCACTCGGGCCTCAAGGTCCTTCCGCAGCAGCCCGACGACAACCCGAACCTGAGCCCGGCCCTGCGGGACAACGGCGTTACCTGGCTCGGCTCGGACAACTCCCGGGACCGGGGACAGCGCCCGGTGGGCTCGGCCCTGACCGTGCCGCGCTACCCGATGAACGTCTTCTACAACGCGGGCCGCGCGAGCGAGCAGGTCGACGAGTACAACTGGATCTACACCCGCAAGGCGGACGGCGGCAGCGGCGTCTGTGAGAACTCCTCCGTCGCCACCTGCCTGGAGGCCCCCCTCGACCCCGCCACCGGCTACGAGGACCACATCGTGCCGGTGGAGTCGACGATCGCGATGGGGCATGTCCTGGCGAACGACCCCAGGCCGCACTTCATCCACCAGTCGAACCTCGCCGAGGACCGCATCGCGTACCCCGTGCTCGGCTCCGTCCTCGACGCGTACGGCGCGCTGTTCGCGGACAACGCCCCCGTGGTCAACCTGCGGATGGCCGACATCGGCGGCGAGCTGCGCTCCCGCGCGGCCTGGGACACGGCCGTCAAGGCGGGCCGTGTCACCGCCTACCGGATCGGCGCCAAGGTGACCGTCCAGGCCCCGTCCGGCGTGGCGGTCCGAGCCACCATGCCCACCGGCACCGTACGGCAACTCCTGCTCGGAACCGACAAGTTCGGGACCGCATACGCGGGCAGAACCTCCGGCTGGGTGTCCCCGGCGCTCCTCCAGAGCCGCGTCACGCTCAACCTTCCGTCCGCACCGGCCTCGGCCAAGGCGGCCGGAGAGCCCGACATCGCCAAGGCGGCCAGGAAACTGCCCGTGCCGCCCGGCGCCGCCACGTACGTGAAGCCCGGCACCGACGGCCACACGCCACGCGCGCTGCCGCCCCGGCGCTGACCCGACGGTCGCACCCGGTGGCAGGCCGGCCCCTCCCGGCCGGCCACCGGATCCGAGAAGTCACCCACACCGCCCCGCCGATCAGGGGCCGGACCGCACCACCATCCCCCCGCGCCCGTACGACCCGCATGCCGCCGTTCACGGAACGCGCCCACCCCGGTCCACCGGGGCGGGCGCCGCCGCCGGCTCCCTCGCGTTCGTATCTCACCCGCGGAGCCCCACCATGTCCGACTCGCCCTCGCCCGTGCCGATACCGGCCCCCTTCCCCGCTCCGTCGCGCCGGCCCGCGCGGACCCGCGTCACCCTGCTGACCGAAGGCACCTACCCGCACAGCCACGGTGGCGTCAGCGTCTGGTGCGACCAACTCGTGCGTGGCATGCCCGACATCGACTTCGGTGTGCTCGCCGTCACCGGTACCGGCCGCGAGAGCCTCGCCTGGGAGCTGCCGCCGCACGTCGACGAACCCGTGTGTCTGCCCATGTGGGGCCCGACCCCCACCGGACACGCCCCGCGCGGCCGACGCCGACGCCAACTCCTCGGCTCCTACGAGCAGTTCCTCACCGCCCTGCTCGACCCGGCCGCCGAGGACGGCTTCGCCCCCGCGCTGCACGACCTCGCCCGGCACGCCCGCGACGGCGCCCTGGCGCCCGCCCTGCGCACCGACCGTGCGGTGCACGTCCTGACCTCCGTGTGGAACGTCCCCGGGCGCGCGACCGCCGAGGCACGGCCGACGCTGCACGACGCGGTCACCGCCACCAGCCTGCTCGAACACGCGCTCCGCCCGCTCGCCGCCCGCCCTCCGGAGAGCGGCGTCGCACACGCGGTGAGCGGCGGCATAGCGGCCATGCCCGGCCTGGTGGGACGCCAACTCCACGGCGTGCCCCTGCTGTTGACCGAGCACGGCGTGTACCTGCGCGAGCGCTACCTCGGCTATCGCACGGGACCGTACAGCTGGCCCGTCAAGGCGCTGCTGCTCGGGTTCTTCCGGCTGCTTGCCGAGGAAACGTACCGCCAGGCCTCCCTGATCACCCCGGGCAACCGCTACAACCGCCTCTGGGAGGAGCGCGGCGGCGCGGAGCCCGCCCTCATCCGCACCGTCTACAACGGCGTGGACCCCGAAGCTTTCCCGCCCGCGGGCCCCGAACCGCTGAACCCCACCCTGAGCTGGGCGGGCCGGGTCGACCCCATCAAGGACCTGGAGACCCTGATCCGCAGCTTCGCGCTGGTCAGGCAGGAGATCCCGGACGCCAGACTGCGCCTGTTCGGCGGCACCCCGCGCGGCGGCGAGGCCTACCGCGAGCGCTGTGAAGCCTTGGCCGCCGAGCTCGGCCACGGTGACGCGGTGGTCTTCGAGGGCCGAGTCGAGCACATCAAGGACGCCTACTCGGCGGGCAGCGTGGTGATGCTGTCCAGCATCAGCGAAGGCTTCCCCTTCACCCTGATCGAGGCCATGTCCTGCGGGCGGGCCACGGTCTCCACGGATGTCGGCGGGGTGCGCGAGGCCGTGGGCCCCACCGGACTCGTGGTGCCGCCGCGCGCACCGGAGGCCATGGCCCGCGCCGTCGTCGAACTGCTCCGCGACCCCGCGCGCCGCGCCGCGATGGGCGAGGCGGCCCGGCTGCGCGTGATCGAGCAGTTCACGCTGCGCCAGACGGTCGACGCGTTCCGTTCGATCTACGAGGAGCTGGCCACGCCAGGCCAACAGGGCTTGTATCAGCCCGAGTTCGCGAGCCATCGCGCTCCGGTCTCCGGCGAGGTGGCGGGATGAGCGGCCCCCTCCCTCTCAGGCCGCGTGGCACACACGCCCGCGGCGCGGAGTACGGCGAGGCCTACGGCGCCGACGACACCCTCGCCCTGCGCCTGGCGCGCCCGCCCCGCACCGGCCCCCACGACCACCGGCACCGCACACGGCCCGGCGTCGCGCTGCGTCCCGCAAGGGCCGACGACCCCGTGGACCACCTCGCCGCCGAACTCGCCGACGAGGCGGGCGCGGCCGTGCACGCCTACGAAGTCGCCGCGCTCCTGGAGTCGCAGGGCCTGACCGGCGCCAGGATCCAGGAGACCTATGGGCACCCCGATCTGTTCTCGCTGGCCGACGCCGTCTTCCGGCGGGTGCCGCGCAGCCATCCGAAGCCGCCTGTGCCGCCCGACCCCTGGCGCCCCGACCACCTGCGGTGCGCCTTGCGCGGGCTGCTCTTCGCGCTCCCCGGCACGGCATACGTACTGGCGCAGGGCGCTTGGGGGGCGGCCTCCGGGCTGTACGGGCTGATCGCCGCCGCCCTGGTGTCCTGGGCGTGGTCCCAGGCGCTGAGCCACCGCGCGTACAGCAGGCTCGCGACCGGGCGGCACGAGGCGGGGCGCACCCTGCTGGCCGGCGCGCCGCTCGGCATCGTGGCCGCGTCGCTCACCGGCCTGCTGGTCGCGGGTCCGGGAGCCGCCGCGCTTTTCGCCGTCGGGCAGTCCTGCTACCTCGCCGCGGCCGGGCTGCTCCTGGTGCTCGGCCACGAGAAGATCCTCGCGGCGGCGCTCCTGCCGGTCGTGGTGGGCGCGGCGGCCCTGCCGTGGTGGCAGCCGCCGGAACTCCTCCGCATCGGGCTGCCGTTGCTCACCGTCCTGCTCGCGACGGCCGCCGCGGGGCACGCCCTGCGCTCGGCACTGCGGGCGGCACCCATGCCGGGCCCCGCGCCACGCCTGGCGCAGTCGCTTCCGTACGGCCTGTTCGGGCTCGCCGCCGGTGCGCTGACCGCGGTGGCGGGACAACAGGAGCCGTACGCCGTCATCGTGCTGACGCTCAGCATGGGCCTCGCCGAATGGCTCCTCTACCGCTACCGGGGGCTCGCCGTGGCCGCCCTGCACGCCTCGACCACGCCCAGGGGCTTCAGGCTGCGCTCCGCGCGAGCGCTCGCCGTGTGCGCCGCCGCCTATCTCGTGCCGCTCGCCCTGGGTGCCGTACTCGTCGGCGCGAGCGCGACCCGGCTCCTCCTGCTCGGGGCCGTGCTGTGGACCGCCCTGCTCCTCCAGGCGTTCGGCGCGGCCTGGCCGTCAGCCGCGCCCTGCATCGCCGCCGCGGCCCTCGTGACGGCACTGCCGCTCACCGGCACCGTCTCGACGCCCACCGCCCAACTCATCGGCTGCGGCGCCGCCGCGGCGGCGCTCCTCGCTGTCGCCGTCCACCACCTGGGCAGGCCCACGGCGCACGCCTGAGCCTGCCCGCGCCGTCCGGCGCCGCATCCACCGGGCCCTGCCGCCGCCCGCCGCACACCTCCGTAACCGTCCCAGCATCAGGAGCACTCATGGCATCCGCACCACTCGTCGCCGTCACCGGAGCCGAAGGCTTCATCGGCTCGCACCTCACCGAGGCGCTCGTCGCGTCGGGCCACCGGGTCCGCGCGATGGCGCAGTACAACTCCTTCTCCTCCTACGGCTGGCTGGAGACCCTCGCTCCCGAGGTGCTCGCCGAGGTCGAGATCGTCCTCGGCGACGTACGCGACCCCGGCTCGGTCCGCGGTCTGGTCACCGGCGCCGAGACCGTCTACCACCTGGCCGCCCTCATTGCGATCCCGTACTCCTACCAGGCCCCGCACAGCTACGTGGACACGAACGTGACCGGCACGCTCAACGTCCTCGAAGCGGTGCGCCACCTGGAGATCCCGCGCCTGGTGCACACCTCCACCAGCGAGACGTACGGCACCGCGCAGACCGTGCCGATCACCGAGGACCACCCCATCAACACCCAGTCCCCGTACGCCGCTTCGAAGGCCGGCGGCGACCGGCTCGCCGACAGCTACCATGCGAGCTTCGAGACGCCCGTGGTCACCCTGCGGCCCTTCAACACCTTCGGGCCGCGTCAGTCGATGCGGGCCGTCATCCCGACCGTCATCGGCCAAGTGGCCTCCGGGTCACGGGAGATCACCCTCGGCGACCTGCGGCCCACCCGCGACTTCACCTTCGTCGCGGACACCGCGCAGGCGTTCATGGCCGTCGGCACCGCGCCCGCGGACGCGGTCGTCGGCCGCACCTTCAACGCGGGTACGGGCGGCGAGATCTCCGTGGGCGACCTCGTGCGGCTCATCGGCAAGGTGATGGAGGCCGACCTCGACGTGCGCGAGGACGCACAGCGCATCCGCCCCGCGGCCTCCGAGGTGATGCGCCTGGTCGCCGACGCGAGCCGACTGCGCGCGGCCACCGGCTGGGCGCGCGGACACGACCTGGAACAGGGCCTGGCCCGCACCGTCGAGTTCTTCCGCGACCCGGCCAACCTGGCCCGCTACAAGACGGACATCTACAACATCTGACGCCCTGACACCTCGCCACCCCCCTCTTCACACAAGGGAGTTCTGCCATGCACGCAGTCATTCTTGCCGGGGGCAAGGGCGTCCGGCTCCGGCCGTACACCACCGCGCTGCCCAAGCCGCTCGTCCCGATCGGCGACCAGCACGCCATCCTGGAGATCGTCCTTCGCCAACTGGCGAGCGCCGGCTTCACCAGCTGCACCATCGCGATCGGCCACCTGGGCCACATCATCCGCGCGTACGTCGGCAACGGCGCCCGCTGGGGCCTGCGCGTCGGCTACTCCACGGAGGACAGCCCGCTCGGCACCATGGGCCCGCTCCTGACCATGATGGACCGGCTGCCCGAGCACTTCCTCGTGATGAACGGCGACATCCTCACCGACCTCGACTACGCGGACGTGCTCAACAGCCACCGCACCTCCGGGGCGCCGCTGACCATCGCCACGTACGCACGTCAGGTGCGCATCGACTTCGGCGTGCTGACCACCGACTCTGAGCGCGTGGTCGCCTTCACGGAGAAGCCGAGCGTCGACTACCGCGTCTCCATGGGGGTGTACGGACTCTCGCGCGACACCCTCGCCTCCTACACGCCGGGCCTGCCGCTCGGCTTCGACGAGCTCGTCCTGGACCTGCTGAAGACCGAGACCCCGCCGCACGCCTACGCGTTCGACGGCTACTGGCTCGACATCGGACGCCCGGACGACTACGACCGCGCCAACGCGGAGTTCACCTCGCACCGCTCCCTCCTCCTCAAGGGAGCGTGAGGGGACCGTGCGCATCCTCGTCCTCGGCTCCACCGGATACCTGGGCGGGCACATCGCCGAGCGGCTGCACGCCCTGCCGGGCGTGCGGCTGCTCCGCGGCGGCCGCGCCCCCTCGGACGACCTCCGGGT
Source organism: Streptomyces sp. NPDC033177 (assembly GCF_055577715.1). Taxonomy (NCBI): domain Bacteria; kingdom Bacillati; phylum Actinomycetota; class Actinomycetes; order Kitasatosporales; family Streptomycetaceae; genus Streptomyces; species Streptomyces sp. NPDC033177. The sequence goes on from NZ_JBVIPS010000003.1 coordinate 120,786, forward strand.
CGACCTCGCCCACATGACGCCCGCCGCGCTGGCCGAGCAGCTGACCCGGGCCGAGCCCGACGCCGTGGTCAACTGCGTGGGCGCGGTCGGCGGCAGCGCGGTGACCCTCGCCGAGGTCAACTCCCGCGGCCCGGCCGCCCTGTGCGAGGCCATGGGGTCGGCGGCGCCCGCCGCGCGCCTGGTGCACCTCGGCTCGGCGGCCGAGTACGGGCCGACCGGCGTCGGCGAGCGGACGGCGGAGGACGCCGGCGCCCGCCCGGTCGCCCCGTACGGAGCCACGAAGCTGGCCGGCACGCTGGCCGTCCTGGACGCGCGGCTCGACTCGCTCGTGCTGCGGGTCACGAACCCGGTGGGCCCGGGGGCGCCCCGGGCCGGACTGCCGGGGCGGCTCACCGCCGAGCTCGGCCGCGCGGTGGCCCGGACCCCGCACGCCACCGTCCACGTCGGCGACCTGTCCGCCCACCGGGACTTCGTCGACGCACGCGACGTGGCGCACGCCGTCGCGCTCGCCGTGAACCTGCCGGGGCGGCTGCCGCGCCTGCTCAACATCGGCAGCGGCCATGCCGTGCCGGTGCGCGATGTGGTGCACGGCCTGGTCGGCGCCGCGGGCTTCACCGGGCGTGTCGAGGAGTCGCTCGGCAAGGTGGGCCGCTCGGTGGCCGTGCCCTGGCAGTGCGCCGACATCGGCGCCGCGGAACGGGAGCTGGGCTGGACGCCGACACACTCCCTGCGGGAATCGGTGACAGCGCTGTGGACCGCGGACGGTGCGCCATGGACGCGGCCGGAGCACGCCGACGGCGGCTCGCCGCCTCTCGCGCCGGCCGGCGGGAACCCGCGATGACCCTGCTGGTGCCGCTGTACGTCCACCCGGCCGCGGACCCCGCGGCCTGGCAGGCGCTGGTGGCGGCCGCGCCCCAGCTGTACGGCGTCGTCCTGAACGCCGCCGACGGACCGGGCACGGCGCCCGACCCCGCCTTCACCGCCGCCTCGCAGGCCCTGCGCGAGGCGGGGGTGCGGGTGCTCGGATACGTCGACACGGCGTACGGGGAGCGGCCGCTGGCCGCCGTCACCGACGACCTGGACCGGCACCGCGCCTGGTACGGCGTCGACGGCTGCTTCCTGGACCAGGTCGTGTCCGGGCGCCGCGAGCTGCGGGACTGCCGGCGCATGGTCCGTTCGGTGAGGGAGCGGGGCGCGGACACGGTGGTCCTCAACCCGGGCGTGCATCCGGCGCCCGGCTATGCCCGCGCCGCCGACCTGCTCGTCACGTTCGAGGGGCACTGGACGACGTATCTGCGCTCGTTCGCCGCCCCGTCCTGGACGGCCAAGCACCCCCCTGAGCAGTTCTGCCACCTCGTCTACGGAGTGCCGCCCGCGCTGGCCCGCCTCGCCGGGCGCACCGCCGTACAGCGGGGCGCGGGGGTGCACTGCGCCGTGCCCGGCGCGGGACCCAACCCCTGGACACAGCCACCGCCCCTGCCGGTGTCCGGAGGCACGTCGTGAAGCACCGCGCTTCTTGGCTCGGCCCACTCCTCGTCACCGTCCTGCTGCTCGCCGGCTGCGCGTCGGCGGAGCGGGACGGCGGGGACGGCGAGACTCCCGAGGTCTGGCGGCCCCGGCCCGGGACCGCCTGGCAGTGGCAGCTCGACGGGCGCGTCGACCCGCGCGTGGACGTCCCCGTCTACGACATCGACGGGTTCGAGAACCGTGCGTCCGACGTGGCCCGGCTGCACCGCGACGGGCGCCGCGTCATCTGCTACATCAACGCCGGTGCCTGGGAGTCCTTCCGCCCCGACAGCGATGACTACCCGGTATCCGTGCTCGGCCGCGCCAACGGATGGAAGGGCGAGCGCTGGCTCGACATCCGGCGCCTGGACGTGCTGCGCCCGCTCCTCGCGGAGCGGTTCGACATGTGCCGCCGCAAGGGCTTCGACGCGATCGAACCGGACCTGCTCGACAGCTACCTCAACCGCACCGGATTCCCCCTGACCGCGCGCCACCAGCTGGCCTTCAACCGCATGGTCGCCCGCCTCGCGCACGACCGCGGCCTGTCCGTCGGCCTGAAGAACGACCTCCCGCAGATCCCGCGGCTCGTGCGGGACTTCGACTTCGCGGTCAACGAGGAGTGCGCCCAGTACGGCGAGTGCGCGTCACTCACCCCCTTCGTCAAGGCGGGCAAGGCGGTGCTGCACGTCGAATACGCCGTGCCCAACGAGAAGTTCTGCGCCCAGTCCAAGCGCCTCGGCCTGTCGTCCATGCGCAAGAAACTGAAGCTGGACGAATGGCGCAGGCCCTGCTGAGGAGCACGCAGGAGCTGAGGTGCGCGGGGGACGCCGCGTAACCGATGATCTTGCTCTCGCGTTGGTGTGCCGGGGCCCGGCAGGTCCTGCCGGGCCATGACGCGAAGGCTTGAGGGGCACTCATCATGCACGACATCACCAGGAAGATCGCCGCGGGGATCGGGGCCATGGCCGCGGCGCTGGGCTGTGTCATCGTCTCGGGGCCGTCGGCGGCGGCCGACGGGAAGTGGTGCAACCACTCGGTGTGCATCGAGACGTATGACAGCGGCACCTATCTGGGCAGGGTCGAGGTGTCGGTCACCAACACCAACCAGCCGCACCGCATCCGCGCGCGCGTGTGGACGACCAACGGCTGGAGCGCGAACACGAAGGTGGAGGACGTCGCCAAGTTCCGCACCTACCGCGACCAGGCCTACCCCCAACGCCACTTCCCCGCGGGCACCCGCCTCTGCGCGGAGGGCTTCCGCGGCGGCGACAGCGTGGGCCTGCCCTGCGTCACCCTCACGAACTGACCGCGCCCCGGCTGGAGCCGCGGGGCTGTGTGCCGGGACTACTCCCTGTGTCGTACGCGTTCTGCGCCCGCGGCTCCTATCGTGAGTTCCGTGACCACCGCCTTCCGCTCCTGGCAGCGGCGCCTCCCGTGGCCCCTGCCCTCGCAGCTCACGGACCTGGCCGTGGCCGCGGTCGTCGCGCTTCTCACGGGTCTGGACGCGGCGGTCAACGGCCCCGGCCACCGGCAGGCCGACTGGCTGACGTGGCTGCTGTTCGGCGTGTCCGTCGCGGCTCTCCTGGTGCGCAGCAGGTGGCCGGTCGCCGTCACCGTCGTCACCGGGGCGACTTGCGCGGGCTGGGCGCTGTACGGGCACATCGGGGAGCTGCTCAATCTGCCGGTGATGGTCGCGCTGTACGCCCTCGCCGTACGGGGTGACCGGCGCCGCACGCTGCGGACCGCCGTGGTCGCCGCCCTCGTGTCGGGGACGGTGTCCGTCATCGCGGGCAAGGACGTGGCCCAGCCGCAGGGCGCCCCGCTCCTGGAGATGCTCTGGCCCCTCGTGCCGCTGCTGCTCGGCGAAGTGGTGCGCGGGCGGCGGGAGTTGCTGCGGGAGTACGCCGAACGGGCCGAACGGGCCGAGGCCGACCGGGAGCGGGAGGCGCGGCGCAAGGTCGACCAGGAGAGGGTGCGCATCGCACGCGAACTGCACGACGTCATCGCCCACACCGTGTCGGCGATGACCGTGCAGGCGGGCCTCGCCCTGGACGCCCTCGACAGCAGACCCGAGGTGGCGCGGACGGCGATGCGGCAGGTGCGGACATCGGGCAAGGAAGCCGTGCGCGAGCTGCGGACCACGGTGGGGGTGCTGCGAGAGGGCCGGCGCACGGCCACCGCCGATCCGGCTCCCCGCCTCGCGCAACTGGACGAACTGGTGGAGGGGGTACGCGGCACCGGGCTGCAGGTGTCCCTGCACACCGACACGGGTGGCCGGGAGCTGCCGCAGCTGGTGGAGTTGGCGGCGTACCGCATCGTCCAGGAGGCACTGACCAACGTGATCAAGCATGCGGACGCCCGGCACGTGGCGGTGGCGGTGGCGGTGGTGGGCGAGGGCCTGGTCGCGGAGGTCATCGACGACGGCCCGGGGAGTGACGTGGCCTCGGGCGAGGGGTACGGCCTGATCGGCATGCGTGAACGGGCCACGACGATGGGCGGCGACCTGGAGGCGGGCCCGCTGCGGAGCGGCGGGTGGCGGGTGCGCGCGGTGCTTCCGGTCGAGGGAGGAGCGCGATGAGTGAGCGGATCCGGGTGGTCCTTGCCGACGACCAGACGGTCGTCCGGGCCGGCTTTCGCGCTCTGCTCGACCTCACCGACGACCTCGCCGTTGTCGGCGAGGCGGCGGACGGCCTCGCGGCCGTCGAGCTGACCCGCACCACGCGCCCGGACATCGTCCTGATGGACATCCGCATGCCGCGGGTGGACGGCCTCGAAGCCACGCGCCGCATCGTCGCCGACCGCGCCCTCGACGCCGTACGCGTCCTGGTCCTGACCACCTTCGAGACCGACGAGTACGTCTTCGAGGCGCTGCGCGCGGGCGCAGCCGGGTTCCTGCTCAAGGACATCGAACCGGACGACCTGCGCACCGCGATCCGCACCGTGGCCGCAGGGCAGAGCCTCCTGGCGCCCGGGGTCACGCGCCGCGTGATCGAGGAGTTCGCCCGCCTCAAGGCGCCCGAGGCCCAGGCGCTGCGGCTCCTCGATCCGCTGACGGACCGGGAGCGCGAGGTGCTCGCGCTGGTCGGCCGCGGACTGTCGAACGACGAGATCGGCGCTCGGCTCCTCATGTCGCCGCTGACAGCCAAGACGCACGTCAGCCGGTCGATGACCAAGCTCGGGGCGCGGGACAGGGCCCAGTTGGTGGTACTCGCTTACGAGACGGCCCTGGTGCGCGCGGGCGAAGCCTGAGCCAGGCCCCCGTCTCCGGCGGCCCGTACTCCGCAGGGAGTAGTCGTCGACTCCCTCGGGCAGATTCCCGGGGCGCCCGGCCTCCGTAGCGTCGACGGCATGATCGAAGCACGGGAACTCACCAAACGGTACGGCGACAAGGCGGCTGTCGACCGACTCACCTTCAGCGTCCGCCCCGGCCGCGTGACCGGCTTCCTCGGCCCGAACGGTGCCGGGAAGTCGACCACCATGCGCATGATCCTCGGCCTCGACGCGCCGAGCGGCGGCACGGTCACGGTCGACGGGCGCCGCTACGACCGCCTCGCCGCGCCCCTGCGCGAGGTCGGCTCGCTCCTGGACGCCAGGTCGGTGCACGGCGGGCGCACCACGCGCCGACACCTCCTCGGCCTGGCCCGCAGCAACGGCATCGGCGCGCGCCGGGTCGACGAGGTACTCGAGGCGGTGGGCCTCACGGAGGTCGCCGGACGGCGGGCCAAAGGACTCTCCCTGGGCATGGGCCAGCGCCTGGGCATCGCGGCCGCGCTGCTCGGCGACCCCGGCGTACTCATCCTCGACGAGCCGGTGAACGGCCTGGACACCGAGGGCATCCGCTGGATCCGCGACCTGCTCAAGTCCCTTGCCGCGGAGGGCAGGACGGTCTTCCTCTCCAGCCATCTCATGAGCGAGATGGAACTGACCGCCGATCACCTCATCGTGATCGGCCGCGGGCGCCTCCTCGCGGACACCGACATGCGGGACTTCATCGAGACCAACTCCCAGGGCGCCACCCTGCTGCGTACGCCCGACGGTGAGGCGCAGCGGATGCGGGCCCTCCTTGAGGCGGCGGGCGCCTCCGTGCGTCTGGACGCGCGGGGCGGCTGGCGGGTGGACGGCCTGAGGCCCGCCGAGATCGGCGAGCTGGCCCGCACGCAGGGCCTGGCCCTCCATGAACTCACCCCCGTCTTCTCCTCCTTGGAGGAGGTCTACACCGACATGACGAAGACCTCGGTGGAGTACCGGGGCACGGCGACGCCGCCGTACGAAGCCGTGGCGCCCAAGGGACCCCAGGCGTCCAAGGGAAAGGAACCGGTCCGATGACGACGACAGCGACGGCGACAGTGACGCCGAGAAGCGCCCCGCCCACCCCCGGCTTCCGCGAGGCCCTCGCCTTCGAGTGGACCAAGTTCGCGAGCCTGCGTTCCACGCGCTGGACCCTGCTCGTGACCGGCGCGCTCACCGTCGTCGGCGCGGTGTTCGTCGGCCTGAGCGGCAGCCTGCAGCCCGACGACACGGTGCTCGGCGGCAGTCTCACCCTCAGCGTCGTCTCGCTGATGGTCGCGGGGACGGTGGGCGCGCTGACCATGTGCGGCGAGTACGCGAGCGGCACCATCGGCGCCACCCTCACCGCCGTACCGCGCCGCGGCCGGGTGCTCGCCGCGAAGGCGACGCTGCTGGCCTGCCTGCTGTACGCCACCGGCCTTGTCTCCTGCACGGTGGCCTATCTCCTCGGCGGCGCGGTCCTGGAGGACGGCGCGTACGCCCAGGGGGAGCCGATGCCCGCGCTGCTCGGCATCGCGGGGCTCTTCGCGCTCGTCGGTCTCATCGGCCTCGCGGTCGGCACCCTCCTGAAGCACTCGGCCGGGGCGGTCGTCACGGTGGTCGGCGTGCTGCTCCTGCCCTCCCTGTTCGGACCGCTGCTCGGCGACCTCCAGCGCTGGGTCGTGGGCGCGACGCCGACCGCCGCCCTGGAAAAGCTCACGCAGACCTCGGACGCGAGCCCGGAGACCGTCGGCAGCCTCGGCGCCTGGCCCTCGCTCGGCCTGGTCGCCGCGTACACCCTGCTGCTCCTGCTGGCGGCCGGGTTGCGCCTGCGCCGAAGGGACGTGTGACCGGGCCGGGATGCCGTGCGACTCATCGCCAGCCACGGGCACTCGAACTACCCCGTCATGGGCGACCACAGGCCGCCGATGAGCCCCTCCCCGGTCCTCTCCCGGGCCCGCCCGAAGCGCCCTTCCCGGCACGAAAAGCCACCCTGTACGGGGATATACGGGGGTCGTTTCCTGTGGCTAGTGTGCTGGTGGTGAAGTTCCGAAGACCGCCTCCTCCCTGTCCGCAGGCGGTCACCTACCGATGCGCCCCCGCCACGGTGGCGGCGGGCCGCCAGGTCATCACGCTCCTCGACACCGGCGGCCGGGAGATCGGCCACCTCGTCCACCAGGTGTGCCACCTCTGCGCCGCCGCCCACGTCAACACCATCGCGATCGCGGGCCCTTGGCAGGGCCTGGGCCTGGGGCGCGAGGCCCTCCACCGCGCCACGGACCCCTGGCCGGGCTACGCGTGGACCACCTCCCGGCAGTCCGCGGACGGCCGCAAGTTCTTCGCCACGATGGCGGAGGAGACCGGCATGGACTTCGCGCCGGGCGCCACGGGCTGCCTCCACATCAGCTCACGAGAGTCGAGGTCCGGGGGAACGTCTCACTGAGGCCCGGGAGGCGTGACGCACCCCTCAGGAATGCCCGGCCGCCGACGGGGGCACTCGGTGACCGAGCGCGTACCGCGCGCTGATGGTTCTGGGAGGACACGATGACGCTGTCTCGAGCGCACAAACGAGGCTGGACCAAGAGGCCCTTTGCCGGCCGCTCGGCGGAGAACGAATCGTTGACAGCGGCAGGCCGTGCGGGCTTCGTCGCACGGGGTGTCGTCTACGTCCTCATCGGCGCGCTGGCCCTGCAGATCGCCCTCGGCAGCAGCGATGAAGAGGCCGACCGGCAGGGCGCGTTGGCCCAGGTCCGCGAACAGCCCTTCGGCGAGGTCATGCTGTGGGCGCTGGCCCTCGGCTTCGGCTGCATGGTTCTGTGGCGGGGCGCCCGCGCGGTGGGGAGGCGCGGGCCCCACCGCAAGGCCCCGTCCCGGGCCCTCGACGGCGGCAGGGCGGTCTTCTACGCCTTCGTCTGCTGGGCGACCGCCTCGTACGCGGCCGGCGGAGGCCAGGGTTCCAGCGGCGACGCCAAGTCCCAGGACTGGACGAAGACCGCGCTGGAACTTCCCTACGGCCGCTACCTGGTGGGGGCCGCGGGCTGCGTCCTGATCGGCGTCGGGGTGGTGCTCGCCGTACGGGCGATGATGCGCCGCTTCCTGAAGCAGCTGGACCTCGGCTCCCTCAAGGGCCGCAAGCGGCAGGTCGTCACGGCCCTGGGCGTGACCGGCGGTGTCGCGCGCGGCGCGGTGTTCGCCGCCGCGGGCGTCTTCATCGCGACGGCAGCCGTCCAGTTCGACCCCGACGAGGCCAAGGGTGTGGACGCGACGCTCCGCAGCTTCTCGCACACCCCCGCGGGCCCCTGGCTGCTGGCCGCCGTCGCGGCCGGTCTCATCCTCTTCGGCGTCTTCTCCTTCGCCTCCGCGCGCTGGCGCCGGCTCTGAGAACACCGCCGATCAGACCGGCGCCGACTCGTCGGCCTCGAACGCGCCGCCGTGACCCGGCACGATCACGTCGGCGGTGGCGAGCACCCGCAGCCGTGATGTCCGCAGCGTCGTGAGGTCCGGGGACACCGGGTCTTCCACCGGGCCGTTCGGACGCCACCACAGGTCGCCCACGAAGGCGATGGTGCCCTCGGCGGTGCCCGCCAGCAGCGTGATGTCCTCGCGGCTGTGTCCCGGGGTGCGGATGAGCCGCAGGGACGGGGCGAGTTCGAAGCCCTCGGCGTCCCGGTCGGTCCACTGGTCGTTCTCGTAGATCGCCTTGTGGTCGTGGACCCGGGCCCGCCCGAAGAGGCCCACGTTCATGGTGTTGTCCGGGTGGTGGTGGCTGAGCACCACGTCGGTGATGTCGTCCGGTCCCAGGCCCAACTCCGCGAGCGGGCCCAGGATCCGGTCCCGGCTCGCCACCATGCCCGGGTCGACGATCACATGCCGGTCGCCGTCGCGTACGTAGGAGACCGTGGCGGCGACCCCGGGGCCGGTGGAGCCCGTGTAGCCGGTGGTCAGGATCGTGTAGGTGGCGCTCTGGCCGAGCGGCGCGTCTGTCGTCATGCCGATGAGTCTTCCGGTCGCCCGGCCCGGCAACGAGTGGCCCTTCTGCCACTGATCGCAGGAAACGTGCCACACTCCCGTATGCCGCCTTTCGTGACCATCGCCGCCTACGCCCCGGCGGGCGTCGGCATCCTCGGCGCCGGCATCGTCTCCGAGGTGTTCGACGAGCGGGGTCCCGGTCTGCCCCGCTTCGACTTCGCCCTGTGCACCGACCGCCCCGGGCAGGTCCGCACCGACGCGGGGGTGCCGATCACCGTGGAGCACGGCCTCGACCGGCTCGCCGCCGCCGACCTCGTGATCGCCCTGCCCTGGGCCGACTTCCGTACGCCGCCCGCGCCCGCCGTCCTCGACGCGCTCACCGCCGCCCACGAGCGGGGCGGTCTGGTCGCGGGGCACTGCGTGGGAGCCTTCGCCCTGGCCGCGGCGGGGCTGCTCGACGGGCGGCGCGCGACCACCCATTGGCGGTTCGCGGAGCTCCTCGCCGGGCGGTATCCGGACGTCACCGTGGAGGCCGAGGCCCTCTACATCGACGAGGGCCAGGTCGTCACGGGCGCGGGTGCGGCCGCGGGCTTCGACCTCAGCCTGCATCTGCTCAGACGGGAGTACGGCGCGGCGACGGCCAACACCATCGCCCGGGACCTCGTCCTGCCCTCCCACCGCGACGGCGGCCAGGCCCAGTACCTGGCCGCTCCCGTCCCCGAGGACTGCGGGGACGACCGTCTCGCCGAGGTGCTCGACTGGGCCCGCGCGCATCTGCACGAACCGCTGCCGGTCGCGGAGCTGGCCCGCCGCGCCCTGATGAGCAGACGGTCCTTCGCCCGCCGTTTCTCGGCGGCGACCGGCACCACCCCGCACGCCTGGCTGGTCAACCTGCGGCTGAGCAGCGCGGAGGAACTCCTGGAGACCACGGACCTGCCGGTGGAGGAGATCGCCCACCGGGTCGGGTACGGCAGCGCGGCCGTCCTGCGCGAGCAGTTCGTACGCCGCAGGGGCGTGCCGCCGCGGTCCTACCGGCGGGCGTTCACCCGGGCGCCGGAGCCCTTCTGACGGATCTCCCAGGAAACGATCTCCCTAGGAGAACGTGGGCATCTCGCCCTCGGTGGTCGTCAGGTCGATGACGCTGAAGACGGCGCCCTGTTGGTCGGCGACCGTGGCGAAGCGGCCGAAGGGGCTGTCCATCGGCCCGAAGAACAGGCGGCCGCCGAGCTTGGTGACGACGGCGATCGCGGCGTCGCAGTTGTCCACGGCGAAATGCACGTTGATGAACGGAGACACGTCCGGCGGGAAGTCCTCGGTCATCTTCAGCCGGCCGAGCACGGGCTCCCCCTCGACCTCGAGGACGTTGAAGTCGACGTCGTCGACGTCCATCCTCTTCGTTCCGAAGGGGAAGACGGCGGGCAGGAACGCGTCTGTCGCCGCCGGGTCCCGCGTGGTGAGCTCCGCCCAGCAGTACGCGCCCGCCTCGCCGGTCTTCTCGAAGCCCTGGTGGGTGCCGGGCTGCCAGACGCTGAAGTACGCGCCGCTCGGCTCCTGGGCCAGCACCATGGTGCCGAACTCACCGACCGGCGTCGGCTCCACGGCGAGGGTCCCGCCGTGGTCACGAATCCTGGCGGCCGTCGCCGTGGCATCGGGCGAGGCGAAGTAGAGGTTCCAGGCGGCGGGCCCCTCCACGCCCTGCATCTGCGGGACGACGGCCGCCACGGCCTTGCCGTCCGAGCGGGCCTGCGTGTAGCCGCCGAACTCCTCCGAACCGGAGTCAAACGTCCAGCCGAGCAGCTCGCCGTAGAAGCTCTTCGCGGCCGCCACGTCGGGGAACATCGCGTCCGCCCAACAGGGGGTGCCTTCCGGGTACGCCGACATCGCGAGGCCTCCAGTTCCGGCGGTTCCAGTTGCCTTCACGCTATGCGAGCGAAGGCACCCCCGCCCGTCGAAACCCTGGCCCCGCGGGCACGGCTACCGCGCGCCGAAGTTCTGCGTCCACCAGGGGCCTCCGCTGCCCTGCCGGTAGCCGACGCCGATCTCCTTGAAGGAGCAGTTGAGGATGTTGGCGCGGTGGCCGGAGCTGTTCATCCAGGAGTCCATCACGGCGGCCGGGGTGCGCTGGCCCGCGGCGATGTTCTCGCCGTAGGTGGTCCACTGGTAGCCGGCAGCCGTGACCCGGTCGCCGGGGTCCTTGCCGTCGGGGTTCGTGTGGTCGAAGAAGTCGCGCTCCGCCATGTCGTCGGAGTGGCCCTGCGCCGCGTCGTCCAGCTTGCTGTTGAGGGTCAGCGGGCCGCAGCCGCTCTTCGCCCGCTCGGCGTTGGCGAGCCGGGTGACCTGCTCGCCGTACGAGTTGCCCGCCGGGGCCTGCGGGGCCTGGGGCGGGGTGCTGGTACGGGTGGGCTTCGGGGTGCTCGCCCTGGGCTTCGGCGCCTTGGTCTTCTTCGAGGGCGTGGCCTTGGGGGACGCCTTCTTCGAGCGGCTGGGGGAGGCGGAGGGGGACTTGCTCGGCGTGGCGGCCTTGGTGGACGGGGCCGCCGAGGAGGACGGCTGGGATGCGGTCAGGGGCTGCGCCTCGGTCTTCTTCTCGTCCGAGGGGCGCGTGGCCGAGTAGATGACCCCGGTCGCCACGACGAGCACGGCGACCCCCGCGGCCACGGTCCGGCCCTTGCGCGGAGTCCGGTGGCGCTTGGCGGCATGTCTCGCCGGGGCGCTCCGGGAGCCGGATATCTCGTACGTACCGGCGCCCGTGGAGTGCGCATCGGGCGCTGTGTGCGGTGAGCCGGCCGTCAGGTGGTGGGCGTCGGCCGCGCTCACCGCGCGTATCGCGCCGGGGGCGGCGAGCGCGGCGGACAGCGGCACCAGGGCGAGGCCCACCAGGAGCCGCTCGGCGAGCACCATGCCCGCGCCGTGGCCCGAGCACATCGGGCAGTCACGGACGTGCCGGGCCAGGCGCTTGCGCCAGAGGGCGGACGGCGTGCCGTCCCACGGGGCCACCACTTCGCTCAGGTACGGGCACCGGGGCGCCGCGGCGAGGGCGCGGACCACGATCCGGGCCGTCTCCAGCTGCGTCTTCATCCGCTGCACCCGCACGGTGGCGTGCTGCGTGGGCAGCTCCATGGCCACGGCGACCTCCGGCCGGGTCAGCTCCCCGGAGACCTCGAGCCACCACAGCGAGAGAAGCGCGCGGTCGTCGGTGTCCAGCCACCGGGTCGCCTCGGCCACCTCCTTGCGCTGCCCCACCAGGCCGAGCCGGATGATCGTCAGGTCGACGAAGTCGGCGCCGGGGTCCGCGACGTCGTGCGCCTCGTGGAGCGGGCTCGGGCTCTTCTGACCGGACGCGCGCTGAGCCCAGTGCCTGCGGATCTCGTTCATGGCGATGGCCACGAGCCAGGACCGGAAGCTCGCCGGATCGCGGAGCGACGCCAGGCCGGCGAGCGCGCGCAGCATGGTCTCCTGCACGACGTCGTCGACGTCGGCGTGGCCGTCGAGCGCCCGCCCGACGATGTTGTAGACCAGCGGCAGGTATCCGGCCACCAGCTCGTCCTGCGCCTGCTGGTCCCCGGTCTGCGCCGCCGTCACCAGAGGATCGTGTTCACCGATCATGGACTGCCTCACTCGCTTTCATCGTCGGCACGATTGGCCTTACACCTGGGAGATCGCGTGAGCGTACGGAAATAACAGAAATCCGCGAACAGATATCCGGGCCGAGTCGGTGAGCATACGCACCCGGCGGCCGGAGGAGGGCACGCATTGCCTTCTATCCGGCATACCGGACATCTGCCGCTCACGCACCGTTCGATGGGCTGAACGCAGTTATAAGGCGGGTCGGCGCGGGACGAGGGTTCAGCGCGTGAGGAGGTCCCGTAGCGCACCGGCGACCTCGTCCGGCGCTTCCTCGGCCATGAAGTGGCCGCAGGCCACGGAGGTGTGCCGCAGGTCCGGCGCCCAGGTGCCCCACAGGGCCGCCGCGTCGAAGCCGAGCGCGGCGCCCCAGTCCTGCTGGAGCACGGTGACCGGCATCCGCAGCGTGCTGCCGGCGTCCCGGTCGGCCCGGTCGTGCCCGACGTCGATCCCGGCGGTGGCGCGGAAGTCGGCCACGATCGAGGGCACCGCGGCGCGACAGGCGTCCAGATAGGCGGCGCGTACGCCGGCGGGGATCGCCCGTGCATCATTCGCCCAGATGTCGAGGAAGTGACCGAAGAACGCGTCCGGCGCGGCGGCGATCAACTGCTCGGGAAGGCCGGGAGGTTGGGCCATCAGGTAGAGATGGAAGCCGACGGCGGCGGTGACGCCGTGCATCACGTCCCACATGTCCAGGGTGGGCAGCACGTCGAGACAGGCCAGGTGCGTGATCGTGCCGGGGTGGTCGAGACCGGCGCGGAAGGCGACCAGGGCACCCCGGTCGTGCCCGGCCAGCGCGAACCGCTCGTGACCGAGGGCGCGGGCCACGGCGACGACGTCGGCCGCCATGGTGCGCTTGGAGTACGTGGTGCCATCGGTCTCCGCGGGTTTGTCGCTCGCCCCGTAGCCGCGCAGGTCGGGGCAGATCACCGTGTGGTCCGCTGCGAGATCGGCGGCGACGTGCCGCCACATCAGATGGGTCTGCGGGAAGCCGTGAAGGAGCACGAGCGGCGGCCCCGAGCCGCCGATGGCCACGTTCAGGCTGACGCCCTCCGAGGCGGGCACACGGCGGTAGCTGAAGTTCTCGATGGCAGGGGCAGGGGCAGGGGCAGGGGTCACGGTCACGGTCCTTCGCGGTGGCGGAACAGGTGCTCCCGAGCCTGCCGGGCGCCGATGAGCATCCGATGAGCGCGCTACCGTGACCAGGGGCGATGCCCACGGGAACGGGTGGAAAGGCTGGTCAGGCGTGCAGGTCACGTACGGGGTGCTCGGGCCGGTGGCGGCCTGGGACGGCACCGGGGAAGCCGTCGCGCTGAAGGGGCCGCGGCACCGCGCGGTGCTCGCCCGGCTGATCGTCGCCCGCCGCCGCGTCGTCCCGGTCGCCCGCCTGGTCGACGACCTGTGGACGGACCCTCCCCAGGACGCGATCGGGGCCGTACGCACCTTCGTCGCCGCGCTGCGCCGAGCCCTGGAACCCGGGCGCCTGCCCCGTAGGCCCGCCCGACTCCTCGTCACCGAGGGCCCGGGGTACGCCCTGCGCGCCGAGCCCGCCGCGGTGGACGCGTGGCGCTTCGAGCAGGCGGTGACCGACGCGGCGAACCTGCCGCCGCGGGAGGCCGTCGACCACCTGGAAGAGGCGCTCGGGTGGTGGCGCGGCCCTGCCTACGCCGAGTTCCCCGACGAGGCCTGGGCCCGCGCCGAGCGCTCCCGCCTGGGCGAGCTGCGCCTGCACGCCGTCGAGCGCCGGGCCGCGGCGCGGCTCGACCTGGGACGCCCCGCCGACGCGGTGCCCGACCTCGACGCGCACGTGGCCGAGCACCCGTGGCGCGAGGACGCCTGGCGGCTCCTCGCCCTCGCGCTCTACCGCACCGGCCGCCAGGGCGACGCCCTCGCGGTCCTGCGCCGGGCCCGCGCGCTCCTGGTCGAGCAACTGGGCGTGGACCCCGGCCCCGCCCTGCGCCGCCTGGAGGCCGACATCCTCGGGCAGGCCCGCCACCTGGACCCCGAGCCGTCCCGGACCGCCGGTGGCGCGGCGGAACAGGTGTGGGCGCGGGCCACCACCGCCTACGACCGCACCGTGGCATCCGGCGCCCGCGCCCGGCTGGACTCGACGGTGAGCCTGCTGCGCAACCTCGCGGTCACCGGGGGCGGCGGCCTCGAAGCCGCCCGCGAGCACCGCATGGCGGCCGTCGAGGCAGCGGAGGAACTGGGCGACGCGGAACTCACCGCCCGCGTGATCGGCGCGTACGACGTCCCGGCGATCTGGACCCGCGCCGACGACCCGCGCCAGGCCGCGCAGGTCGTCGCGGCGGCCGAACGCACCCTGGCCGCACTCCGCCCCGACGCGCACCCGGCGGCGCGGGCCCGCCTGCTCGCCACGATCGCCCTGGAGTCACGCGGCACCAGATCGGCGCGCGGGCCCCAGGCCGCCCGGCAGGCCGAGGAGATCGCCCGCCGGCTCGACGACCCCGGGCTCCTCGCGTTCGCCCTCAACGGCCTGTTCATGCAGAGCTTCCACCGCACGGGCCTCGCCGCGGACCGGGACGCGATCGGCGCCGAACTCGTAGCCCTGTCCACCCGGCACGGGCTCGCCACCTACGAAGTCCTCGGCCACCTCATCCGGCTCCAGGCCCGCAGCGCACTCGCGGACTTCCCGGGCGCCGACGGCCACGCGGCGGCCGCGGACCTCCTGGCGGAGCGTCATGAGCTGCCGCTGGCAGGGGTGTTCACCCAGTGGTACGCGGCGCTGCGACTCGCCGCGACAGGTCAGACCTCGGCAGCCGAGGCCGCCTACCGGGAAGCTGCCGGGCGACTGGACGGTTCGGGCATGCCGGGCCTGGAGCGCGGCTTGCTGCCGCTCGCGCTGCTGTCCTTGGGCCAGGGGCAGGACGTCGGCACGGACTGGGGCCCGTACGAACCCTGGGCTCGCCCCTTGGTGCTGCTGTCCCAGGACCGTCGCGGTGAAGCGGCCGAGGCGTTGCGTCGCATCCCGGACCCGCCCCGCGACCTGCTGCAAGAGGCCATGTGGTGCCTGGCGGGGCGTGCGGCGACAGCCCTGGAGGACAGGGAGACGATGGAACGTGCCCACGCTGAACTCGTCCCAGCAGCAGGGGAGTTGGCGGGTGCGGGCAGCGGTATTCTCACCTTGGGCCCGGTCGCACGGCACCTCGACGACCTGACCTCGGCTCTCCGCACTCTCGAGTGAACGGGCGGGTAGGCAGGAGGGGCGGCCGATGCCGCGCCTCCTGAGACCTCACGAGCCCTGCGCGCCCTGGACGTTGGCCACCATCGCGCGCAACACCTTCAGCGCCGCCACGTACTCCTCGTCGCTGATGCCCTCATGCACCACGGCGCGCAGCTCGGTCATCACCCCGCGCAGCCGGACCCTGGCCGCCTCGCCCGCTTCGGTGAGGTGCAGGCGCTGCCCGTCGTCGGTCGTGAGCCAGCCGCGGTGCAGCAGCTGGTCGACGACGCGCGCGATGTCGTACGGCCCGTCCGCGAGCGGGGTCAGCTGACTGGCCACTTCTTCCCGACTCGGCGCTGTGGGGCCGCCGTTGACGCGGTTGAGCACCCAGTACTGCGGCTGCGTGACATCTGTCCGGGCCAGTGCGTCGCGCAGGTGCCGGGTTACCGCGTCATGCGCCAGGCCGCTCCAGTAGCCGATGGGCTGAGTGGCGAGCATGTCGTCGTGGGGACGGGGTCGGCGGGGGCACCTGGGCCGCACAGTACTCAGCCCGGCCGCGCGGACTCCGCGCGGCCGGGCTGAAGTGCGAACAGGCTTAGCCCTTGCGGGTGTTGACCTCTTCGGTGAGGGCGGGGACGACGTCGAAGAGGTCGCCGACCACGCCGTAGTCGACCAGGTCGAAGATCGGGGCCTCGGCGTCCTTGTTGATCGCCACGATCGTCTTGGACGTCTGCATGCCCGCCCGGTGCTGGATCGCACCCGAGATACCCGAAGCGATGTACAACTGCGGCGACACCGACTTGCCGGTCTGGCCGACCTGGTTGGAGTGCGGGTACCAGCCCGCGTCCACCGCCGCACGCGAGGCGCCGACAGCCGCACCCAGCGAGTCGGCGAGCGACTCGATGAGGTGGAAGTTGTCCGCACCGTTCACGCCACGGCCACCGGAAACCACGATCGCGGCCTCGGTCAGCTCCGGACGCCCGGTCGACTCACGCGGCGTACGCGCGGTCACCTTCGTACCCGTCGCCTGCGCCGAGAAGGACACGGCCAGCGCCTCGACCGCGCCCGCTGCCGGGGCGGCCTCCACCGCAGCACTGTTGGGCTTGATGGTGATGACCGGAGTGCCGGTCGAAACACGCGACTTGGTCGTGTAGGACGCGGCGAACGCCGACTGCGTGGCGACCGGGCCCTCATCGGAGGCTTCCAGATCGACGGCGTCGGTGATGATGCCGCCCTTGATGCGCAGCGCCAAACGCGCGGCGATCTCCTTGGCCTCGGCGGAGGAGGGCACCAGCACCGCGGCCGGGGACACCGCGTCGTAGGCGGCCTGCAGCGCGTCCACCTTCGGCACGACCAGGTAGTCGGCGAGCTCGGCGGCATCGTTGGTCAGGACCTTGACGGCGCCGTGCTCGGCCAGCGCGCCGACGGTCTCCGCGGCGCCGTTGCCAAGGGCCACGGCGACGGGCTCGCCGATCCGGCGGGCCAGCGTCAACAGCTCCAGGGTGGGCTTGCGGACGGCACCGTCCACGTGATCGACATAGACGAGAACTTCAGCCATGGGACTTCTTCTCTCCTGCAAGTACGAGAAAGGGGGGCGGATTTCAGGGGGTGGCTGAAGCTCAGATGAACTTCTGGCCCGCGAGGAACTCAGCGAGCTGCTTGCCGCCCTCGCCCTCGTCCTTGACGATCGTGCCCGCCGTGCGCGCGGGACGCTCGGTGGCCGAGTCGACCTTCGTCCAGGCACCCTCCAGGCCCACTTCCTCGGCCTCCAGGTCCAGATCCGACAGGTCCCAGGCCTCCACCGGCTTCTTCTTCGCCGCCATGATGCCCTTGAAGGAGGGGTAGCGCGCCTCGCCCGACTGGTCGGTCACCGACACCACCGCCGGCAGCGAGGCCTCCAGCTGCTCGGAAGCGGCATCACCATCACGGCGGCCCTTGACCACACCGTCCGCCACGGACACCTCGGAGAGCAGGGTGACCTGCGGGACGCCCAGGCGCTCGGCCAGCAGCGCCGGCACCACACCCATCGTGCCGTCGGTGGACGCCATGCCCGAGATCACCAGGTCGTAGCCGGCCTTCTCGATCGCCTTCGCCAAAACCAGCGACGTACCCAGCGCATCCGTGCCGTGCAGGTCATCGTCCTCGACATGGATGGCCTTGTCCGCGCCCATCGACAACGCCTTGCGCAGCGCGTCCTTCGCGTCCTCGGGGCCCACCGTCAGCACGGTGATCTCCGCGTCGTCCGCCTCGTCCGCGATCTGCAGGGCCTGCTCGACCGCATACTCGTCCAGCTCCGACAGCAGGCCGTCCACGTCATCCCGGTCGACGGTCAGGTCATCGGCGAAGTGCCGGTCGCCGGTGGCGTCAGGCACGTACTTCACGGTGACAACGATCCTCAAGCTCACGCCGGCTCTCCTACCTGGGTGTGTTCGTTATGACGACGGTATGGCACTCAGTACCCCCTGTAAAGGTACGTAGTGCCAGACAGGCCCTCACGATGCTACGTTCCCCGCATGACTGAGGCGCGCGGACCAGCGAAGAAGGCCCCCATGCGGGAGGTGCTCGCCAAGGCGGCGTTCCAGCTGTTCCTGGAGCGGGGCTTCGAGCAGACCACGGTGGACGACATCGTGGCGCGGGCCGGGGTCGGGCGCCGCTCCTTCTTCCGGTACTTCCCGTCCAAAGAGGACGCGGTCTTCCCCGACCACGAGAGCTGCCTGGCCGACATGACGGCCTTCCTCGAAGCGGCCGACGACGCCGATCCGGTGGACGCCGTGTGCGACGCGGCCCGGATCGTGCTGCGGATGTACGCCACGAACCCCGAGTTCTCCGTGCAGCGCTACCGCCTCACACAGGAGGTCCCCGGCCTCCGTACCTACGAACTCTCCGTGGTGCGCCGCTACGAACGCACCATGGCCGGCTACCTCCGCGGCCGTTACGCCGACGCCGAAGACGGCTCATTGCGTGCCGAGGTGATCGCCGCCGCCGTGGTCGCCGCGCACAACAACGCCCTGCGCTCCTGGCTGCGTTCGGGCGGCGACGGTGACGCCGAGGCGGCGGTGGACCACGCGCTCGAACTCGTACGGGACGGGTGGGGGAGCGGCGCCACCGGCGAGGACGAAGCGGCTGACGGTGCCGAAGACGAGGTCGTCGTCATGGTGGTCTCCAAGCGTGCCCCCATGTGGCGGGTGGTCCAGCGCGTCGAGTCGGCCCTCGGTCAGGAATCCGACTGAGTAGCACTCAGTACCTTTACCGATTGGCACTCAGTGCCATATGGTGCGGATGCGTCGACGCCGAGCGCGGCGCATCCGAGCCGAGTGCAGGTCAATGCAGGGGGTCGAGACGTGTCCCAGCAGGAATTGAGCATCGCGCCGACAGAGCACGAGCGAACCGGCATGATCTACCAGCGCTGCCGATGGTGCGGCACCGCGTCCTTCCGGCGCATGCTGTGTCCGGTGTGCGCCTCCAGTGATCTGGAGTCCGAGCGGAGCGACGGCGAGGGCGTCGTCGTCCAGTCCAGCGTGGTCAACCGCTACACCGGCACCGCACGCAACGAGTCCCTGGTCCGCTTTCCCGAGGGGTTCGTGTTCCGCTGCCGTGTGGTCGGTGCCTCGCCGCACCTCGTATGGGTCGGCGCGCGCGTGCGGCCCGTGGCCGGGTCCGATCCGGAGACCGGGGAGGCCGTCTTCGAGCTCTGCGAGACGAACGCGAGCGCCGACTGGTAGGGCCGCGGAGCAGGAGTGCTGTGCGGCCGGAGTACCGAGGTCAGTTGACGCCGCGCTCGCGGCCCTCCCAATAGGGCCCGCGCAACTTGTACTTCTGGAGTTTCCCGGTGGCCGTGCGGGCCAGCTCCCCGCGGAACTCCACCGAGGTCGGCGCCTTGAACCCGGCGAGGTGCTCCTTGCAGTGCCGGATGAGCTCCTCCTCGGTGGCCTGCGCGCCGGGGGCGAGGACGACCAGGGCCTTGATGGTCTCGCCCCACTTTTCGTCCGGCACCCCGATGACCGCGACCTCGGCGACCGCGGCATGGCTGAACAGGACGTCCTCCACCTCGATCGAGGAGACGTTCTCACCGCCGGTGATGATGACGTCCTTCTTGCGGTCGCTGATCGTCAGATGGCCGTCCGCGCCGATCGTCCCGCCGTCGCCCGTGTGGAACCAGCCGCCCTCCAGCGCCTTCGCGGTCTCCTCCGGCTGCTCCCAGTAGCCCTCCAGGATCACGTTCGAGCGGGCGAGGACCTCGCCGTCCTCCGACGTGCGCAGCGTGACGCCCAGTGCGGGCGCCCCGGCCTGGACCAGTTTCTCCGCGCGCTGCTGCGAGGTGAGGCCGTCCCACTCGGCACGGGTGCGGTTGATGGTGAGCAGGGGTGAGGTCTCGGTGAGCCCGTAGATCTGGATGAACTCCCAGCCGAGCTCCGATTCGACCTGCTCGACCGTCTTGGTGGGCGGCGGAGCCCCCGCGACGATGATGCGCACCCGGTCCCGCCCCGGGATCTCCCCCTCCCACGTCCGCGCCGCGGCAAGGACCGCGTTGACCACGGCGGGCGCCGCGCACATCACCGTGACGCCGTGCTCGGCCACCCGGCGCAGGATCTCCGCGCCGTCCACCTTGCGCAGCACGATCTGGCGCGCGCCCATGCCGGCCATCGCGAACGGCATGCCCCAGCCGTTCGCGTGGAACATCGGCAGGGTGTGCAGATAGACGTCCCGGTCCGTGACCCCGGCGTGCAGCGCGAACGTCAGGGCGTTCACCCAGATGTTGCGGTGCGTGATCTGAACGCCCTTGGGGCGCGCGGTCGTTCCGCTGGTGAAGTTGATGGTCGCGGTGGCGTTCTCGTCGTGCTGCCAGGGCTCGGGCTCGGTGTCGAAGCGGTACAGCTGCTTGTCGGTGTCCGCCCCCAGCGTGTAGCGGTGCTTGCAGGTCACCCCCGAGAGGCGGTCCTCCAGCTCGGGGTCGACCAGCAGGACGCTCGCGCCCGACTGACCGACGATGTAGCCCACTTCTTCGGCCGACAGGCGGAAGTTGACCGGCACGAGGACCCGGCCGTGGCCGCTGACGCCGAAGAACGACGTCAGCAGCCGGGCGCTGTTGGGCGAGACCACCGCCACCCGTGCGCCGTGCGGCACCCCGAGCGCGTCGAGCCCTGCGGCCTGGGCCCGCGCCAGCTCACCCACGCGCCGGTAGGTGAGCCCGTCCCAGGGCTCGGCCGGCTGATCGGGTTCGTCGACGATGCCGACCCGGTCCCCGTAGACGGCCGTGGCGCGGTCCAGAAAATCAAGGGCCCCGAACGGGACGAACATCCTGGCCTCCAGAAGCTCAGTCGATGTACGCCGCCTATCCGACCACGCCCCGACGGAAACCGGACACCCCGACGCCAGGTCCCTTCTGACCCCGAGCCGCTTGAAATCCTTAGGCCGCTTGCAGCCGTCGCAAGGACGCCACCAGCTGGTCCACCTCCTCTGACGTGTTGTAGAGCGCGAGCGAGGCGCGGGCGGCCGACTCCAGGCCGTAGTGGGCGAGCGCGGGCTGGGCGCAGTGGTGGCCCGCGCGGACGGCGATCCCGTCGCGGTCGAGCCAGTCCGCGATGCCTGCCGGATCATGGCCCGCCAGAGTGAACGTGAGGACCGCGATCCGTTCGGGCGCCGAACCAAGGACCTCCAGCCCTGGCACCGTGGCCAGGGCTTGCTGCGCGTACGTCATGAGCGCGGTCTCGTACGCGGCGACGGCGTCCCGGTCGAAGGACGTGAACCAGTTCAGCGCGGCAAGGAGCCCGACGACGCCCGAGATATGGCCCGTGCCGGCTTCCAGGAGGTGCGGGACCGGCGCGAACGTCGTCCGCGTGAAGTCGACCGAGTCGATCATGTTGCCGCCGCCCTGCCACGGCCGCATGGACTCCAGGATCTCCGGTTTGGCGTAGAGCACGCCGATGCCGGTCGGGGCGAAGAGCTTGTGCCCCGAGAAGGCGTAGAAGTCGGCGTCCAGATCCCGCACGTCGACCGGGAAGTGCGCGACGGCTTGTGCCCCGTCCACCAGGACCTTGGCGCCGTAGCGGTGTGCGAGC
Organism: Streptomyces sp. NPDC033177; assembly: GCF_055577715.1. Classification (NCBI taxonomy): domain Bacteria; kingdom Bacillati; phylum Actinomycetota; class Actinomycetes; order Kitasatosporales; family Streptomycetaceae; genus Streptomyces; species Streptomyces sp. NPDC033177. Next base: position 142,395 of record NZ_JBVIPS010000003.1, read on the forward strand.
GCGGTCATCTCCTTCACGGGCGGGACGGTGCCGAGGACGTTCGACGCGTGGCTGACGGCGACGAGCTGGGTGCGGGACGAGAGGAGGTCGGCGTAGGCGTCCTGGTCGATCGCGCCCTCGGGGGTCAGGGGGATCGGGACGACCCGGGCCCTGGTCTCCTTCGCGATCAACTGCCACGGCACGATGTCGGAGTGGTGTTCCAGGGTGGCCACCAGGATGTCGTCCCCGGGCCCGAGGTTGGCCCGCCCCCAGCTCTGGGCGACCAGATTGATCGCCTCGGTCGTGCCGCGCACGAAGACGATGTCGTCCGGCGAACCGGCCCCGAGGAACCCGGCGACCGCGGCCCGCCCCGCCTCGTACAGCTGGGTCGCCTCGCGCGCCATGGTGTGCGCGCCGCGGTGGATGTTGGAGTTCGCGGTGCCGTAGAAGGCGCCGAGCGCCTCGATGACCTGGCGTGGTTTCTGCGTGGTGGCGCCGTTGTCGAGCCAGACGAGGGGGTGGCCGTTGACGGTGCGGTGCAGGATCGGGATGTCCTGGCGGGCCGCCTCGGGCGAGAACCCCGGGGGTTGCAGCTGCGGGAGCGAGCCCGCGCCGGGGTCACTCGTCGGCAGCCCCGGGACGCCGGCCGGCAGCCCCGGTGCTATGCCTGCCCCTCGCGCCGTGACGTCAGGAATAGTCATGGTAGTTGGACACCTCGACGTTCTGCAGGACGGCGATGGCGTCCTCGACCAGGACCGCGGTGTTGAAGTACGCCGTCATCAGGTACGACGTGATGCCCTTCTGGTCGACGCCCATGTTCCGCATGGACAGGCCCGGTTCGACCTCGTCAGGGACGCCGGAAGGCCGCAGCCCCACCACGCCCTGCTCGGCCTCGCCCGTCCGCATCAGCAGGATCTCGGTGGTGCCGAGACCGGCGCCCATGCCGCCCGAGAAGCGCACCTTGTCCGACGGGAGCAGCGGAACACCGCGCCAGGTCAGGAGCGGACTGCCGTAACGGGTGTCCGTCACCGGGGGCACGCCACGCCGCGTGCATTCGCGGCCGAAGGCGGCGATGGCCCTGGGGTGGGCGAGGAAAAAGCCGGGCTGCTTCCAGACGCGCGTCAGGAGCTCGTCCAGGTCGTCGGGCGTCGGGGCGCCCGTGCGTGCCTGGACCCGCTGCCCGGCGGAGACGTTGTGGAACAGGCCGTGCTCGGGGTGGTTCAGGAGCGAGGCCTCCTGCCGTTCCCGCAGCGCCGCGACGGTCAGGTTGGACTGGGCGCGGGTCTGGTCGATGGGCCCGTTGTAGAGGTCGGCGACCCGGGTGTGCACGCGGAGCACCGTTTGCGCGAGCGTCATGTGGTACTCGCGAGGCGCGTCCTCGTAGTCGACGAACGTCCCCGGCAGATCAGGCTCGCCGACATGTCCGGCGGTCAGATCCACCGGCACCTCGGCGCCGGGCGTCATGGTGTCCCCGTCGCAGTACGCGGTGATCGCGCCGCCCAGAGCCTCGTCCCGGTCGGCGAGCCGCGCAAGGGCGGTGCGGTCCGCGCAGAGCGCCACGCCTGGGGTGAGCGCCTTGACGCGGTAGGGCATCTCCTCGCTCCGGGTCCACGCGCCCAGGTCGAAGAACTGGCCGTCGCCGATGACTTCGAGCAGCGCGTCCTCGCCGTACCGCCCGGTCATCCGCTTCTCGGCCCTGCCGTGCACGACCACCCACAGCCGGTCGGCGGGGTCGCCCTCCTGGGCGAGCACCTGCCCGGCCTCGAAGGTGACCTCGGTGAAGGCGCCCGCCAGCTCCGCGAGCAGCGCGTCGTCGGCGTCACGGAGATAGGCGATCTCGCGTAAGTCACCCGGCACGACACGCTGCGAGCCGCTCTCCTCGTACGTGGTGACGCGGTCGTCGCCGAGCACGAACGTCCTGCGCCGGTTCACCCGGTAGGTGCCCGACTCGACGTCCACCCAGGGCAGGGCGCGCAGGAGATAGCGCGGGGTGATGCCGCGCATCTGGGGGGTGGTCTTGGTGGTCGTCGCCAGTTGCCGTGCGGCATCGGGACCGAGTGCGAGCCGGTCGTTCACTGGAACCTCCTGAAGAACGGTCTTTCGCGGCTGCCGTGATGGCATTCGGCGCCGATCGTCTTCGGGGTTGCTCCATAACCACAAGTGGCCCTTTATGGCGGCTAGGTGAGGAAAGGTCGGAAATGGCCGGACAGTTGGCCGCGCACCCCCTGACCACCCTCCCAGGGCCCCGCCGGGAAATGCCTCCACAGCGGATATCGGGCTCAAATCATCTCGATACCGGACCCAAGCACCCCTGAAAGGAGCGCTTATGACTCGGGTATCGGGGTGAGGAGTCGGGAAGGATGGATCCGGTGCGAGGGGTGGTCCCCTCCGTTTCATGAAGGGTGCAGCGATGACAGATTCGGTCCCTGGGCGGCTCACCGTCTCGCGGGCGACGCTCGACGACTGGCAGGTCGTCAGCGGGTGGGCCGCGGACGAGGGCTGGAATCCGGGCCTGCGGGACGGCCCCTCCTTCTTCGCGCAGGACCCCGACGGATTCTTCATCGGCCGCATGGACGGTGAACCGGTCTCCGCGATCTCGGTCGTGAACTACGACGAGCTGTACGCCTTCCTCGGCTTCTACCTCGTACGCCCGGACCAGCGAGGACGCGGTTACGGCCTCGCCACCTGGCGGGCGGCGCTCGCCCACGCGGGGAAGCGCACCGTCGGCCTCGACGGCGTGGTCGCCCAGCAGGACAACTACCGCCGTTCGGGCTTCGAGCTCGCCCACCGAACCCTCCGGTACGTGGGCTCCCTGCCCGGAGGAGGCCCGCGCCCCGCACGCGTCCTGCCGGTCGAGGCCGCCGGCCTGCGGGCGATCACCGCGTACGACGCCGCGAGTTACCCCGCGGACCGCCCGCGCTTCCTGGAGTCCTGGCTGACCGCTCCCGGGCATCGCGCCCTCGCCCGGATCGTCGACGGCACGATCACCGGGTACGGCGTGCTGCGCCCGGCCCACGGCGCCTTGCGCATCGGGCCGCTGTTCGCGGACACGCGTGCCGACGCGGAGGAGCTGTTCGACGCGCTGACGGCCGAGGTGGACGACACGCCCGTGGTCATCGACGTCCCCGAGACCCAGCCGCACGCCGTCGCCCTCGCCGAGGCCCGCGGCATGAAGCCCACGTTCCCGACCGCCCGTATGTACACCGGGCCGGTGCGGGAGATGGCAGGGGAGCGGGTCTTCGGCGTCACCACGCTCGAACTCGGCTGATTCATCTGACTTGGCTGACCCGCGACGAGCCGGGCCCTCCACGGGGTCCGGCTCCCTCCCTCCGCAGTCGCTACGTGATCGTCAGCCTCTTCTTCGCCTCGGCCTCCGAGCTGGTGCCGACGTAGAGGTCCACGGCGCCCTCCTCGACCCGGAACTCACCGTCCGGCGCGTTCGTCCAGAACCCGAGGTCCCCGGCGCCGAGTTGGAAGCGGACAGTCGTCGATCTGCCCGCCTTCAGCGTCACCCTGCGGAAGCCGCGCAGCTTGCGCACCGGCTGCGCGATGCTCGCCGCGATGTCGTGGACGTACAGCTGGACGACCTCGTCGCCCGTACGCTCACCCGTGTTGCGGACGGTGACCGAGACTTCCAGGGTGTCGCCCTCGCGCAGCGCCCGCGCCGGCACGCGGTCGCGGCTCAGCTTCGGCTCGCCGAGCTCGAAGGACGTGTAGGAGAGCCCGTGGCCGAAGGCGAACTGCGGGGTCGGGGGCAGATCGAGGTACTTGGACGTGTATTTGTTGTCCGCGTTGTACGGGCGGCCCGTCGACTCGTGGTTGTAGTGCACGGGAATCTGGCCGACCGTCCGCGGGAACGACACCGGCAGCTTGCCGCCCGGGTTGACCTCGCCGAACAGCACGTCGGCGATCGCGTTGCCCGCCTCAAGTCCCGGGTGCCAGGCCTCAAGGACGGCCGGTGCCGACTTCAGCCAGCCGCCGACGGTCAGCGGGCGGCCGTTGACCAGGACGACCACGAACGGCTTGCCCGTTCCGGCGATCGCCTCGATCAGCTTCTCCTGGCCGCCCGGCAGGCTGATGTCGCCGCGCGCGGCGGCCTCGCCGCTCATCGCCGGAGGCTCGCCGACCACGACGACGGTGACGTCCGCCTTCCTGGCCGCGGAGACCGCCGCCGGGATACCGCCGGTGTGCTCGCCCTCGGCGTCCACGCCCTTCGCGTACGTCACCTTGGCCCGCGGAGCCGCGGCCTTCACCGCGGCGAGGACCTTTCCCGAGAGGTACTTCTTCGCCGCGCCGGGGAACGTCCACGTGCCGAGCAGGTCGTCGGAGTCGCCGAACGGGCCGACGACCGCGATCGACCCGACGGACTTCTTGAGCGGCAGCGCCTTGCCCTCGTTCTTCAGGAGCACCATCGAACGGGCGGCGGTCTCGCGGGCCGCCCGGCGGGCCTCGGCGGACGGTTTGCCGATGGCGGCGCCCTCGTCGACGTAAGGACGGTCGAAGAGCCCGAGCGCGAACTTCAGACGCAGGATCCGCGTGACCGCTTCGTCGAGGCGCCGCTCGCTGATCCTGCCGCCGCGCAGCAGCTTCTTGCCGTGCTCGGCCAGGTCCGTGCTGGCCATCTCCATGTCGACGCCGGCGTTCAGCGCGAGGCGCGCCGCGTCGGCGCCGTCCTCGGCGAAGCCGTGCGCGACGAGTTCGTCGACGCCGTTCCAGTCGCTGACGACGAAGCCGTCGAAGCCCCACTCCTTGCTCAGTACGTCGGTGAGCATGTGGGAGTTGCCGTGGGCCGGCACACCGCTGATGGTGTTGAAGGACGCCATCACCGTGGCCACACCCGCGTCCAACGCGGCCTTGAACGGCGGCAAATAGTGGTTGCGAAGGCGCGACTCCGAGACGTCGACCGTGTTGTAGTCCCGGCCGCCCTCGGCGCCGCCGTACGCGACGAAGTGTTTGGCGCAGGCGGCGACCCGGTCCTCGGCGTCGAGTCCTGAACCCTTCGCGCCCTGATAGCCCTCGACCTTGGCCACCGCGAACGCCGTCGTGAGGTACGGGTCCTCGCCGCAGCCCTCGGCGATCCGGCCCCAGCGCGGCTCGTGCGTGACGTCCATCATCGGCGAGAACGTCCAGTGCACGCCGTTCGAGCGGGACTCCTTCGCCGACACCTCGGCGTCCCGCCTCGCGACCTCCGGATCGAAGCTCGACGCCTGGGCGAGGGGGATCGGGAACGTGGTCCACAGGCCATGGATGACGTCGAGGCCGAAGAGCAGCGGAATGCCGAGCCGGGACTCCTCCACCGCGATGCGCTGCAGGGCGTTGCTGCTCTTGGCGCCGAAGATGTTCAGGACCGAGCCGAGCCGTCCGGCGCGCGCGGCATCCTCGACGTCCTTGGTCTCGCTGCCCCCGGGGCCCGTGCTGACCGACCAGGGGAGCTGTTGCAGCTGACCCAGCTTTTCCTCGACGGTCATACGGTCGAGCAGCTTCTTGATCTTCGGGTCGAGAGGCCTCGTGGGACTCGTAGGGCTCATGGAACTCGGTCGTCGTGGCGCGGCCTGGGCGATCCCGGTGCCGGCGGCGGTGAAGCCGCCTCCCGCGACGGCCGTGCCGCCGATCGCGGACAGCAGAGTACGCCTTCGTAGCTCACGCATGTGTTCGCCTTCTCGCGTCAGGAAGTCGACAACCTCTGTGATGGCCACAAGAGTTGAAGCGAAAGTACGTTCCTGTTACACACGGGTCAAGGGATGCGGCAGGGACGCGCGGGAGGCTCGTCAGGAGGCCTCATTCGGGTGTCTCGCTCGCCATGCTTGACCTCAAGGAAACTTGAGGTTCTACGTTCTCTTCATGAGCATGGAAACGACAGCCTGGACCCAGCTGCAGAGCGTCATGCACGCCGAGCAGGACCGCCGTCCCTTCGCCCGCGCCACCTTGCGCCGCATCGGGACCTTCGCCCGTCCGCACAAGCGCCGCATCGTCTACTTCGTCCTCCTGAGCATCATCACCGCGCTGCTGGCGGTGGCGACCCCCGTGCTCGCCGGCAGCGTCGTGGACGTGATCGTCAAGGACGGCGATTCCTCGCTGGTCGTCCGCTACGCCCTGCTCATCGCCGCGATCGCCGTCGCCGAGGCCGCCTTCGGACTGCTCGGCCGCTGGCTGTCGGCGAACCTGGGGGAGGGGCTGATCCTCGACCTGCGGACGGCCGTCTTCGACCACGTACAGCGCATGCCCGTCGCCTTCTTCACCCGCACCCGCACCGGCGCACTCGTCAGCCGCCTGAACAATGACGTGATCGGCGCCCAGCGCGCGTTCAGCAACACGCTCTCCGGAGTCGTCGGCAATGTGGTCACGCTGCTTCTGACCCTGGCCGTGATGATGAAGCTCTCCTGGCAGATCACCCTCCTCGCGCTCATCCTGCTCCCCGTCTTCATCGTGCCCGCCCGCCGCATGGGCTCCCGGATGGCGAAGCTCCAGCGCGAGGCCGCACACCACAACGCGGCCATGGGCACGCGCATGACCGAGCGCTTCTCCGCTCCGGGCGCCACCCTCATCAAGCTCTTCGGGCGCCCCGGCGCCGAGTCGGAGGAGTTCGCCACGCGGGCCCGGCGGGTGCGGGACATCGGTGTCCGCACGGCCATGGCGCAGTCCACCTTCATCACTGCGCTCACCCTGGTCTCCGCCCTCGCGTTGGCCCTCGTCTACGGCCTCGGCGGCTACTTCGCCCTGAACGGCAGCCTGGAGGCGGGCGCGATCGTCTCCCTGGCCCTGCTCCTGACCCGCCTCTACGCGCCGCTGACCTCCTTGGCGGGAGCGCGGGTCGAGGTCATGAGCGCGCTCGTCAGCTTCGAGCGGGTCTTCGAGGTCCTCGACCTGAAGCCGCTGATCGACGAGAAGCCGGACGCCCGTGAGGTCCCCGAGGGCCCGGTGGCGGTGGAGTTCGACGACGTCCGCTTCGGCTACCCGTCCGCCGACAAGGTCTCCCTGGCCTCCCTCGAAGAGGTCGCGTCCCTCGACACCCGGGGCGGCGAAGAAGTCCTGCACGGCCTCTCCTTCCGCGCCGAGCCGGGCCAGACCGTCGCGCTCGTCGGCTCGTCCGGCGCGGGCAAGTCGACCATCGCGCAACTGCTTCCCCGCCTGTACGACACGGACGGCGGGGCGGTGCGCATCGGCGGGGTCGACGTCCGCGACCTCTCCGCGGCCTCGATGCGCCGGACGCTCGGCATGGTCACGCAGGACGGCCACCTCTTCCACGAGTCGGTCCGCGCCAACCTGCTGCTCGCCCGCCCCGATGCCACCGAGGACGACCTGTGGGACGTCCTGCGCAGGGCCCGCCTCGAAGACCTCGTACGCTCCCTGCCCGACGGCCTCGACACCGTGGTCGGCGAGCGTGGCTACCGCCTCTCCGGCGGCGAGCGCCAGCGCATGACCATCGCCCGGCTGTTGCTCGCCCAGCAGCGGGTGGTCATCCTCGACGAGGCGACCGCGCACCTCGACAACACCTCGGAGGCCGCGGTCCAGGAAGCGCTCGCAGAGGCACTCGAAGGCCGCACCGCGATCGTCATCGCGCACCGGCTCTCGACGGTGCGGTCCGCCGACCAGATCCTCGTCGTCGAGGCCGGGCGGATCGTGGAGCGCGGGACGCACGAGGAACTGCTCACGGTGGAGGGCCGGTACGCGGAGCTGTACCGGACGCAGTTCGCGCACAAGCCGGTGCAGGCGGCTGCTTAGGGGCGGGCCATGGGCCCGTCGGCCACCGCCCGCGCCGGGTTCGTCAACGAGCGCCGGACGGACCGGGAAGGCCCCGGTCCGTCCGGCGCTCTCCGCAGGCAGAGCCACACCCGCGTGCGGATCGAACAGGGCACAGGAGGCCGGTTGCAAGCCAGGACATCGCAAGGCAGCGGGTGTTCTCCGCGCCACGCGACTACGCTGGCCCCTACTACCGCCGCCTGTCTACGTGGCTAGCGCCTTCATCGGCGACTCCGAACCTCTCGCCGACCTGGGTTCCTGACCGACCCACCGCTCACCGGCCCGGCCGGTCCGTTCCCGTACCGCCGACACGACGCACAGGAAAGTGACCACGATGATGTACGACCAGGCACGAGCTCAGCTGCCGCCGGACAAACTCCGGGGTTCCACTGAACGCCGCGCCCCGGGGCCGGAGCCGCTGCTCCCGTCGGACGAACGAGACCGGCTCGCCCTGCGACTCCAAGAGGCCCTCAACAACTTCGCCGCCAGCCCGCTCGAGTCGCTGGAAGAGGCGGAGAGCATCCTCGACGAAGCCGCCGCCCAGCTCGCCAGCTCTCTTGCGGAACAACGGCGTGCCCTCCACGAGGGGTGGCAGGGCCATGGCCCCGAAACGCAGCCGAACGAACTCCGGCACGCGATGAGGGCGTACCGAGAGATCACACAGCGACTGCTGCGCACCTGAGCAGGGCTCGCTGAGACGATCGCGTCGCCCTCCTGCCCTCCAGCCTCCCCGGCCGCCGGGCGGGGTCCGGGGCAAGCCGCACACTCAGGTGGGGACACCCGCGGCGGCGGCCATGAGGGACTCGGCGGCGTCCAGCGGAGTGTCGGGCGCTACGACCAGCAGGTCCCAACGCCCCCGGTTGGGGGCGAGCAGGCAGATCGTGTCCGGCGCGGACACGGCGGTGGACCTGCGTAGCCGCACCACCTGGTTGAGCACGAGCATCCGACCGGGTGTCACGGCCCACGTCGCCCCGTTGACCGTGACGCTGGTGATGTGACCCCAGGCCTGCGGCAGCCCGGCAAGCAGCCGCGGCAGTTCCGTCAGCAGGTCGTACGAGGAGGGCCACCACGCCCCGTCGATGGCGTGCGGCAGGGAGCCGGGGGACGCGAGACACAGGCGGAGAAGGGGTTGCGGGGGGAGCGAGGGCTGCAGAGTGGTGGCCATGAGAGTTCCTGCCGGTTGCGGTACGGAGTGGGGTCTGGGTTGATTCATACGCGGCGGGAAGCGACGCGATCGGGTGTTGGCCGGCGCAGGTCGTGCACCCGGCAGGGCTGAACGGTGTTCGACGGCAAGGCTGGGCGCGACGGGCAACAGGGGATGGGGCGGTCGGTGAACGATGAGCCGTGACACGTTCGGCCCGCGTCCTGCCCGGACGGGACGTGTCGCGGCCTCGACGTGGCTCAGATGCGCAGCAGTCGTTCGGTGAGCTCCTGGTACTGCTTGAGCGCGAGCCGGAGTTCCTCCGTCTGCGCTGAGGTGCCCATGTCCTGCCATCCGGAGCGCAGGGTGCGGTGTCGTTCGGTGAGGGTGTTGGTCAGGTGGGTGGCTGCTTCGTCGAAGACGCCGTCAGCTTCCCGGACTGCCCCGTGCGGGTCTTCGACGAAACTGTTGAGGGCCTGCTGGAGGCGCATGGTCATTTTGTCCCGGTCACCCTGCGGGATCAGCATCGGGTTCCCGGTCCGCCCAGCCGCTTCGGTGCTGGCGCCGGACTGGAGCGGCGGACGGGTCGGCTCGGCGGGAGCCGCTTGCGCGGCGCGCCGTTTCGCGGACTTCGGGCCCAGGTTGGCGGGTTCCTGTGTGCGTTCCTGGTCGTACGTCATGATGTCCCACTTCCTTTGGCATGCCGCCTGCCGGATGTCCGCGGCGAGTGGCCGCGGCCGTCGGCGGTCTGTTGGTGGCGCTGGTCGGTGGCGGGCCGGGCCGTCACCAGTGCTTCGAAGAGGCTGCGGGCCTCGATCATGGCCTCTCGCATCTCCTCGGTGCTGCTGTGGCCACGGGCAGCGACGTGCGTGCTGCGGTAGCCCTGCACGCAATGGCCGTGGTGGACGGAGAGTGCGGAGACGCGTTCCTCGAACTGCTCCCCGTCGGGGTAGCCCCGGTCCCTGGCAAGGCGTGCCAACAGCATGTCGGCCTCGGTGACCGCCTTCTGCGGCGATGAGACGAACTGCTCTTGGACTTCGGCCCACTGAGCCACGTAGTACTGGCGGTCCTCGGGTGACAGCGGCTTCTCCTGGAGTGAGCCGTACCGCCTCACGCGTTCGCCGAGTTCCCGTTCGGCTGCCAGGACGTCGTCGTGGTGCTCGGTGATGGCGCGTTGGTACTCGGGTCCGAAACGATTCTGCAGGCCGCGCCTACCGCCTCCGGGCTTGCGCGTGCGTTTGACGTAGAGGAAGGCAGCAGTGGCTGCGATGACGGCCACGGCGATGATCACGATGATGAACATGGCTGCCCTCTCCGGCTCCGGCCTGGTGCGGGACTGCGGTTCATTCCCATCAACTTCTTTTGTCTGGTGTCTCGTTGGCGCCTGCCGGGTGGTATCCAGCCGAGGTGAGAACCACCCGTAGCGCTTTTGGGGTCAGCGTCGGAAGGCCTTCTTGGCCTTGTCGCCGGACTGCTTCAGGTTGCCGGATGGTGAGGCCGAAGCCGGAGATCGACAGGATCAGCAGAAGGAGAATTCACATGAAGACGGCCCAGCCTCCAGAAACGCGGAGAGATCCTGGCTCCGCGGGGTCCGGGCGAAACGGGAAGGTGAAGTGCCTCGCCTGAAGGGAAGAGACACCGTCCTACGCCGTGCCGTCAGTGAACGCCTGCTCCAGCATCCTGTCAACGGCCGCAGAGCGTCGTGGGGTTGAGAGCGGGACGTGGTGACGCTGCGGCGTCAGAACCTGACAAACTGTCAAGTAGCCGTCCAAGTATGGCGATACACGCGACACCAGTGCGTATCGCCTTCTCTCTGGCAAGGCTATGCTGTGAAGCGAGGCCCCTGTCCCCGGCAGCGATGATCCATTCCGCCCGGGAGGCGCCCCATGATCGTCTTGTCAGTCATCCTCGTTGTTGCTCTGCTCGGCCTCGGCTTCCTCAACCCCATGTGGTGGGTGGCCGGAGCCGTGCTGATCTTCGCAGCCGTCCACTACGGGCGTGGTGGTGTGGGCGAACGGGGGCGAGGCGGTCACTCCGAGTACCGCGACTATCGGGACCGCCGAGATCGTCAGGACCGCTGGGACCGCCGCTACCGACGCCAGCGCCGAGGGAGCTGGACGCGCCAGGACCGCCGCAACGGCGAGCAACGCAGGTGACCGAGGGGTGCCCGCCCGGGTATTTCCGGACGGCGCCGACCAGACCGGATGCTCAACTCGCCTGTGAGGCCGAGCCGGTTCTCGTCGTCGTCTCTTCCCTTACGTGATGTAAACGCGTCGCTGTGTAGTCTGAAAGCAGGATGCCCCAGCCCTTGGCTGCTCTTTCTGGATTCCGGGAAGACGTACTGGCGTCCGCACCTCGGCGCGACGCGGGCAGACGGAAGCGACGCGCCACGACTGTGCGGGCCCGATCTGTACGACACGTCGCCACGGCCGCGTGCCAGCTCACATCGCTACCGCCTGACCCGGATCTTCGTGCGACGGTCTCTCCTGACGTCTGCCCGCGGTGATCGGGCCCGTGGCGGGAAAAGAGGCATCATGCCGATCACCCTCCGCACTTCGACGACTCTTCATACATGCCCGGACCGGGACCGTGGGCGAGATCCCGCTCAGGCCCGCGGGCATACGGTGCACTGCGCCTCAGGCTCCGACGGGCGCCCACGGAGGGGGCGCCGCCCGAGCCGAGAACGGTGCCCGGTGCGACGACAGGACCGCCGATGAGCACGCAAGCGCCGCAGCGCGCCGATACAGCCGTGGACACGCCGGCACGAGGCAGTGACTTCGCTCGCCTGGCGAAGGAGATCAAGGACTCCGGGCTGATGCGCCGCCGCCCCCTCTACTACGGCGCGCGGATGGCCCTGGTGGCCGCGGCTTTCGCGGGCGGCTGCCTGGCCTTGGTGTCCGTCGGTGACAGCTGGTGGACGCTCGTTGTCGCGGCTTTCCTCGCTCTGGTCTTCGGCCAGATCGCACTCGTCACGCACGACGTCGGCCACCGTCAGGTGTTCCGCAGGACCCGGTCCAGCGCGCTGATCGGGCGTCTCGTCGGCAACCTGGGGATCGGCATGGGGTACGGCTGGTGGCAGGACAAGCACTCGCGCCACCACGCGAACCCCAACCACGAGGAACTCGATCCCGATGTGGCCCCCGACATCCTGGTCTGGACTCAGGCGCAGGCCCGGGCGGCACGCGGCCTGCCCCGTCGGATCGGGAAGGCACAGGCCTATCTGTTCTTCCCTCTGCTGAGCTTGGAGGGCTTCAACCTTCACTTCGCGGGGATACGCGCCCTGGCGGACCGGTCCCTGAAGCAGCGCAAGCTGGAGGGGACGCTCCTGGCCGCACACTTCCTCCTGTACTTCGGAGCCTTGTTCCTGCTCCTCTCGCCGGGAAAGGCAGTGGTGTTCGTCGTCGTGCACCAGTGTCTGTTCGGGCTCTATCTGGGCGCCATCTTCGCCCCCAACCACAAGGGCATGCCCACGCTCACCGGCGGCGACCGGCCCGACTTCCTGCGCCGTCAGGTCCTCACCTCCCGCAACGTGCGCGGGGGCTGGTTCACCGACGTGGTGCTGGGCGGACTGAACTACCAGATCGAGCATCACCTGTTTCCCAGCATGCCTTCGCCGAACCTGCGCAAGGCCCAACTCCTGGTCCACCGCTACTGTGACGACCTGGGCGTGGACTACCTTCAGACCTCGCTCATCACCTCCTACAGGCAGGCGATCCAGAGCCTGCACCAGGCAAGTCGCCCGCTGCGACAGCCCCGATCGGCCTGACGCGGTCGGGCGTCACGATCCGCTTACAGCGCTTACGGGCGCGGGATCTGATCGGTGTCCAAATGCTGGTCGATGATCTGGCGGGCGCAGTCAGAGATGCGCAGGTGACGGGCGCGGGCGTAGGCGCGCAGGGCGCCGTAGGCGGCGTCGGGTTTGACCATCCAGCGTTCGGCGAGGATGCCCTTGGCCTGTTCGATGACGATGCGGCTCGACAGGGCTCGCTGCAGTTGGTTCTTCTCCATCTGCTCGTGCCCGAGGTCGCGTTGCTGCAGCAGGGCGATGCTGGCGACGTCCGCCAGGGCCTGCGCGAGCGAGGCGTCCTGCTCGCTCAGCGTCTGCCGACTGGTGTGGAAGAGATTCATCGCCCCTACGGCGCGGGAGCGCAGCCGCAGCGGGAAGACGTGGCTGGTCTTGAAGCCGCTCTTGCGGGCTTGGCCGGCGAACGCGGGCCAGCTGCTGTTGGCCGTGTGATCGTGCAGGTCGATGTTGGTGCGGGAGGCGCGGGTCCGGTAGCACTCCAGGCAAGGACCCTGGTCGTGCTGTATGGCGAAGATCTCCAGCAGATGTGTGTTCTCGTCGGAGGCGGCGACCGTGTGCAGCAGTCCCTTCTCGTTGGCGAGAAGGATGCCTGCTGCGGAGACATCGAGCAGGCTGACGCAGTGGGCGCACAACCCGTCGAGGAATTCGATGACATCGAAGTCGTCGATCAGGGAATCTGCGACCTGCACGAAGACATCGGATACTTGCTGCTCACGGGACATGGGAGTCATCCCCTCGTCTCCTTGGGTGGGTCGGGTCGAGAACGGTCGTCGTCCAGGCGAAGGCGTCGGGACACCACGTCCTCGGCGGCAGCGGTGATGGGCCTGTCGTGGCTGAAGGCAAAGGCGCGCAGCCGCAGCAGCGCCTCACTGAGCGGGAGGGCGAGCTGGACACTGAGCATGCCGGTGGCCTGGTGGACGACGGCCCGGTGCAACTCGCCCTGTGGCAGCACGTCTTCCCGGCCGTCGACGCGCTTTTCCGCCCCGCCCAGGGACTGGAGCGCCAGGGCGGCGGCGAGGCCCAGTGCGTCGTCCATTTCCTGGCCCGTCATTGACCGCCAGGGAGACCACAAGGTGATCTATACCGAGGACCGACGCACAGTTGGCGCCCAGAGGCAGCCCGACGTCGTGCAGGTCACACAGGATCGCAGTCATCTCAGGGCTGAGCACCGGCGGCCACCTTTCGCTCCCCATGCTACTGACAGCGCTGCGGGAACGTGACCCCTTGGCACCTCGGGCCGCCCCTCGGCGTCGATTCGGAAGCTGACCCAGAGCAAGTGACCGCTCACGTAGGGAAATTGATGCAGTGGAGATCGAGTGTGTTACCCATACGCAATCCCGAGGGCGGGACAAGAGCCCTGGCCGGTGGCAGGATGCACCGCAGCTTGCGCAGCACACAGCGCTGTTGATCTCGCTCGCGCCCTGGTTCGAGCCTGCCCTGGAGGTCCTGTGTCCGCTCGTCCCGCGAAGTTCGTCCGTTCCCCGGTGGCTGCGATAGCCCTGACCGCTGTCGCAGGCCTGTTGATGACGGGCTGCACCAGCACCAAATCCGACAGCGACGGCGACAAGGGTGCCTCGGGGATCAAGCTCGTCTCGTCCGGCAAGATCAAGACCTGCACGCATCTGCCCTACCCGCCGTTCCAGTCGAAGAAGGACGGCAAGATCGTCGGCTTCGACGTGGATCTGGTCGACCTGGTCGCCAAGGAACTGGGAGTCGAGCAGGAGATCGTCAACACACCCTTCGAGGGCATCGAAACGGGCCAGGACTTCAACATCCGCAAGTGCGACCTGGCTGCCGCAGGCATGACGATCACCGACGAGCGCGACAAGGTCATGGACTTCTCGGACCCCTACTTCAACGCCACCCAGGCGCTGATCACCAAGAAGGGGCAGCCCTACAAGAGCTTCGAAGATCTCAAGGGCAAGAAGCTCGGCTACCAGAAGGCCACCACCGGCGGCATCTACGCCAAGAAGGAGAGCAAGGGCCTCGACATGGAGCTCGTGGAGTACGAGGACGTCGGCCTGCTGCTCACGGCGGTCAAGGCCGGCAAGGTCGACGCGGGCATCAACGACAACGGCGTGCTCTTCGAATACATCAAGGACAACCCGGACACCGAGGTGACCGCGGAGTTCGACACCGGCGAGAAGTACGGAATCGGCCTCCGCACGGGCAACGACTCACTGCGCACGAAGGTCAACAAGGTCCTCAAGGAGGCCCGGACCGACGGCAGTTACGACAAGATCTACAAGAAGTGGTTCGGCACCACTCCGCAGAGCTGACCTCGAGCATTCAAACGGCTGACCAGAGGAGTTCTGCACGTATGTCCATGTCCCGACGGCGGCGGGCACGGCTGTTCCGCGGCGTCCAGTACGCCGTGCTGATCATCGCCCTAGCCGTGCTCGCGCTGGTGGCCGACTGGGGAACACTGCGCCAGGCGTTCTTCGACGTGGAGATCGCCAAGGCGCTGTTCCCCGAGGTGATCACCACCGCGCTGGTCAACACCGGCTACTACACGCTGCTCGGCTTCGGCTTCGGCCTGGGGCTCGGCATCGTCCTCGCGTTGATGCGGCTGTCCACGGTGCCTCCGTACCGCTGGATCGCGATCGCCTACATCGAGTTCTTCCGCGGCATTCCCTCCCTCCTTGTGTTCATCGCGCTCGGCTTCGGTGTGCCGCTGGCCTTCGAGGTCGCGCTCGACATGGACATCACGGTCATGCTGTCGCTTGGCCTGGTGGGTGCCGCCTACATGGCCGAGACGATCCGCGCGGGCATTCTGGCGGTGCCCAAGGGGCAGACGGAGGCGGCCCGTTCGCTGGGCATGTCGCCGGGGCGTGCCATGGTGTCCATCGTGATGCCACAGGCGTTCCGGATCGTGCTGCCGCCGCTGACCAACGAGCTGATCCTGCTCACCAAGGACTCCTCACTGGTGTATCTGCTCGGCCTCTCGCTCGGCCAGTTCGAGCTGGCCAACTTCGGCCGGGACGCGCTGAACGAGCACAAGAGCCTGACCCCGATCCTGATCGCCGGCCTGCTGTATCTCGTCATCACCCTCCCGCTCGGCCATCTGGTGCGGCGGCTCGAGGCCCGTACGGCGAAAGCCAGGTGAGCGCCATGAAGTGGGACAAGGCATCCGACGAGCCCGCACCTTCGGGCCAGGCGATCGAGGTGCGTGAGCTGCGCAAGTCGTTCGGCGATCTGGAGGTGCTCAAGGGCATCGACCTCACGGTCGGGCGCGGTGACGTGGTCTGTGTCATCGGCCCTTCGGGCTCCGGCAAGTCGACCCTGCTGCGCTGCGTCAATCTCCTGGAAGAGCCCACGTCGGGCACGGTGACGGTGGCCGGCGCGGAGGTCACCGACCCCGATGTGGACATCGATCGCGTACGCCGACGGATCGGCATGGTCTTCCAGTCCTTCAACCTCTTCCCGCACCTCACGGCGCTGGAGAACCTGACCATCGCGCAGCGCCGTGTGCTGCGCCGCGGCAAGGAGGAGGCGGAGCGCATCGCGCGGTCCAACCTCGCGCGGGTGGGCCTCGTCGGCAAGGAGCGGTCCTATCCGGCGCAGCTCTCCGGCGGCCAGCAGCAGCGGGTCGCGATCGCTCGGGCGCTGTCCATGGACCCCGAGTTGATGCTCTTCGACGAGCCGACCTCCGCGCTCGACCCCGAACTGGTCGGGGACGTACTGGCGGTGATGCGCTCGCTCGCCCAGGAAGGGATGACGATGCTGGTCGTCACCCATGAGATGAGCTTCGCGCGTGAGGTCGCCGACCGGGTGGTCTTCATGGACGACGGAGTGATCGTCGAGGAGGGCACGCCCGAACGTGTGGTGGGCGACCCGCAGCACGAGCGGACCCGGACGTTCCTGGCACGCGTACTCGATCCTGCGGCGGCGGAGGTGGGCGAGGTCCCGGACACAGGACCGCACGAGAAGCGCGTGGACCGCTGAGAGCACCCCGGGGCCGAATATCCCGGCTCACGGCGGGTGGGATGGGTGCCCAGCAGGGCCGCTGACCTGCGCGGATAAGTGGATCGATGGGGCCGCCGGACACAAAGCTTCGACCAGCGCGCGCGTCGTCGCGAACATCGGCTGTCGTCCATGCTCCGCCTGGCGCTCCGGGAGGTAACTTGGAGGACAAGGCCCCTGAAGGAGGGCGATTACATGCCGTGGTATGTATGGCTGCTCGCCGCGGGGGTCCTGGGTGCCGCGGAGTTCTTCACCCTGACACTGGTCTTCGGGTTGCTGGCGGGCGCAGCACTGGTTGCCGCCGTCGTCGCCGGTGTCGGCATCGGCATACTCGGCCAGCTCGTGGCCCTCGGAGTGGCAGCGGCAGCGGGCCTGCTCATCGCCCGGCCTGTCGCGTTGCGGCACATGGCACAGCAACCCCTCATGCGTGACGGCAGTGATGCTCTGATCGGCAAGCGGGCCGAGGTCCTGCAGGAGGTCACCGGGACCCGCGGCCTGATCAAACTCTCCGGTGAACAGTGGTCCGCCCGCGCCTTCGACGAAGGCCTGGTGATCCCGGTGGGAGCGCTGGTGGACGTCATGGAGATCGAAGGCGCCACGGCCGTCGTCTACCCCCGCGAACTCCTGCCATGAACGGCTGAACGTATAGCGACGGAGGCACTGTGGATCCCGTTGTCATCCTCATTCTTGTGGCGGCCCTTGTTGTCGTCTTCCTTGTGGCTTCCACCGTGCGGATCGTTCCGCAGGCGCGCCGCTACAACATCGAGCGCTTCGGCAGATATCGCCGGACGCTGCAACCTGGTCTCAATCTGGTGCTGCCGGTGGCGGATCGCATCAACACCAAACTCGACGTGCGCGAGCAGGTCTATTCGTCCGACCCCAGACCGGTGATCACCGAGGACAACCTCGTGGTCAATATCGACACCGTGCTCTACTACCAGATCACCGACCCGCGGGCGGCGGCCTATGAGGTGGCCGACTATCTGCAGGCGATCGATCAGCTCACCGTGACCACGCTGCGTAACGTCATCGGCAGCATGGACCTGGAGGGGACGCTCACCGGGCGTGAGGAGATCAACGCCCAGCTCCGCGCGGTCCTGGACGATGCCACCGGGAAGTGGGGCATCCGGGTCAACCGCGTCGAGATCAAGGCCATCGATCCGCCGACCACCATCAAGGAAGCGATGGAGAAACAGATGCGGGCCGAGCGTGACAAGCGCGCGGCCATCCTGCACGCCGAAGGGGAGCGGCAGGCCAAGATTCTCACCGCGGAAGGCACGAAGCAGAAGGACATCCTGGAGGCACAGGGCACGCAACAAGCCATGATCTTGCGGGCGGACGGTGAGGCGAAGGCGGTGGAGCTCGTCTTCCAGTCCGTCCATCGCAACAATGCCGATCCCAAGGTCCTGGCCTACAAGTACCTCGAAACGCTGCCGCACCTGGCGAGCAGCGACAACAACACGTTCTGGGTGATCCCGGGGGAGCTGACCGAGGCGGTTCGGACCGTCAGTCGTGCGTTCGGTGATGAGTCGGCGCCGGGTGCTCCCAAGCCCGCGCAACCGGAGGAAGCAGGCACCGCCGAGGCCGACGGCACGTCGGACGAAAGCCGGGTTGCCGAGCTCGATGCGGGCTCAGGTTCGACGCTCTCCCTGGACGCCGCCAGGGCTGCCGACGAGGCCGAGAAGCAGGCCGCCGCCGCGGTGAGCGACGCCAAGGCGGAAGCCGAGGCCGCGCAGTCGCCCCAGGTGCCGCGCAGGGGGCCGACTTCCGGTAATTGAGTTCGTACTCGGCTGACGCCAGCGCGTCACACCCTCTTCGTCGGACGCCTCGGGCTGCCCCTTTACAGCGGCGACGAGGACATCCCGGCGCGCCTCGAGACGCACGGTCAGTGAGCGAAACCAGCGACGTGCAGCGATGCGGTTTCGAGCGGGACACCATCATTGGCGCAGCGCCCTACGCTCCTGACCTGCGGAAATAAGTGCACGACGAACGGACAGCCTATCCGGATAACGGCCGCATCACGCTTGCTGGGCTTTCAGTGGATGACTCTTTCCGCGAGGTGCACCCCGACGGCACCGTTTCGGGCGGGCCGATGCACTACCTGCCCAAGGGCCTCGCCGACCGCTTCGGGAAGAAGGGCAAGACCTTCGGCAAGGTCCTCGCCGGGTCCTCCGCGGCCCGGCTTCGAAGGGCCCCGCCCCCAGCTCGCGTCTTGGAGGGGGCGGGGCCCCGTCCTCCCGTTCCAGCAGGTGAGGGACGCATGGTGAGGCTCCGGAGCACCCGATAGGGTGTGAACAACGCGTCAAGACACGACGCTGGTGTGCCGGGAAGTCTGGTCGGCGTCCGAGGGCCCGTGTGCCCGTCTGCCGATATGTCCCGGAGCCCCTTTCATGACGCAGCCACGTCCACGCAAGCCCCTCTTCGGTCTGCTGCCGTGGACGGAGCGGCAGACCGTCACCGAAGCCCTGCGTACGGAAACGGTCGGCGGACTGGTCCTCCTCGCTGCAGCCGTCGTCGCGCTCGTCTGGGCCAACAGCCCGTGGAGCGCGGTGTACACCGGTATACGGGATTTCCACTTCGGGATACCCGCCCTGGGCCTTGACCTCTCGGTCGGCCACTGGGCAGCCGACGGCCTGCTCGCCATCTTCTTCCTGATCGCCGGAATCGAGCTGAAACGCGAGCTCGTGGTCGGTGAGTTGCGGACTCCCGCCACCGCGGCGCTGCCTGTCATCGCCGCCGTCTGCGGCATGGTCGTACCTGCCGGTCTCTACGCCCTGACCGCCACGGTGGGAGGCGGGAGCCTCGACGGCTGGGCCGTACCGATGGCCACGGACATCGCCTTCGCCCTCGCGGTTCTCGCGGTCATCAGCACGCATCTGCCGTCCGCCCTGCGCGCGTTCCTGCTCACCCTTGCGGTCGTGGACGATCTCGGTGCCATCCTTGTCATCGCCGTCTTTTTCACCGCCGATCTGAACTTCTGGGCGCTGGGCGGTGCGTTCGCCGGTCTTGTCGTCTTCTACCTCCTTCAGCGCCTCCGGGTACGCGGCTGGTGGTGGTACGCACCGCTGGGCGTCGCTACCTGGGGTTTGATGTACAACTCCGGAGTCCACGCCACCGTCGCCGGCGTCGCCATCGGCCTCATCCTGCGCACCGTCCGCGACAAGGATGAGACGACCACACCGGCCGCTCGCGTCTCGCACTGGCTGCACCCGGTCTCCGCGGGCATCGCAGTCCCGCTGTTCGCCCTCTTCGCCGCAGGTGTCACCGTCTCCGGTGATGCCTTGACGCGCGTGTTCAGCGATCCCGAACCCCTGGGCGTCGTCATCGGGCTCGTCGTCGGCAAGATCCTGGGCATCTTCCTCGGCACGTACCTCGCCGCACGCTTCACCCGCGCCGAACTCAATCCCGACCTGGCATGGGCCGACGTATTCGGGCTTGCCACCCTGGCAGGCATCGGCTTCACCGTCGCCCTGTTGATCGGCGAACTGGCCTTCCCGGACCCCGGGGAGGCGGAACACATCAAGGCCGCCGTCCTCATCGGTTCCCTGCTCGCGGCCGCCCTCGCCGCCGTACTCCTGCGTCGCCGCAACCGCGTCTACAAGCGGCTGCGTGAAGAGGAAGACCGTGACGAGGACGCAGACGGCATCCCTGACATCTACCAGCGGGGCGTAGCGGGTAGTGGGCGGTGATGGCTGCGAGGACGCCAGTCCAGTCCTGCTGATGCCGGCCTCGTCACGTGTTTCTCCGCCATCGACCCGCTCCAACACGTCGTGTTGGTTGCGGTAGTTGCGGGCTTTACGCTCCTGTCCTGAGCACGCTGTCCCTTCGTGACCGTGGCGGTAACGGCTGCCCCCGCTGCTGCGGCGTGAGGTCGTCGGGAGTAGCGGCTACCGCTGCGGCCAGTTAGGCCAGCGCCTGATCGGCTTGTGGCCGGGGCGAGGTTGTGTCGCTTCCGTGGTCTGCCCAAGGAATCTATGGGGCAACGGACGTCGGGAGGAACTGCCAGCAACCGCTGCATCGACGACTGCTGGGTTTTGGTGGGGTGGGTGCGGCAGCCACTCGTGCTTGGCTCTGGTCGGATTCCAAACGCCTTTACCACTCGCCCTGTGCCACCGCCAGGAGTCACCGGACGAGCCACAGCTCATGCGACTCGTTGTAGGGTGTGGTAACAGCCCTTGACCTGCAATAACGCAGGCAGGGAGCCCATCTTCCGGAGTGCCTCCATGTTCCGTACAATGTTCAAGTCCAAGATCCACCGCGCCACGGTGACCCAGGCCGACCTGCACTACGTGGGATCCGTCACCATCGACGCCGATCTTCTCGACGCCGCCGACCTGCTGCCCGGCGAGCTCGTCCACATCGTCGACATCACCAACGGCGCCCGCCTCGAGACGTACACCATCGAGGGCGAACGCGGCAGCGGCGTCATCGGCATCAACGGCGCCGCGGCGCACCTCGTGCACCCCGGCGACAGGGTGATCATCATCAGCTATGCCCAGGTCGACGACGCCGAGGCCCGCACCCTGCGACCCAAGGTCGTGCACGTCGAGGGCGAGAACAACCGGATCGTGGCCCTCGGAGCCGACGCGGCCGCGCCGGTACCGGGCGCCGAAGACATGGCGCGCAACCCGCAGGCCGCGCCCGCCCTCCAGGAGAGCCGATGAGCAGCAGTGGGATCGAGATCCGCGACGACCGGGCGCGTGGCGTCCTCGAGGCGCGCGCGGGTGGCGAAGTCGTGGGCCAGATCGTGTACTTCACGCTGGATGCGCCAGAGTCCGCCCTGGTGCCGGTGCACACCGAAGTCGTGCCCGCCCATGAGGGCGAGGGCATCGCGGGATCGCTGGCCAGGGAGCTGTACGCGCTGGCGGCGCGGGAAGGCGTCGCCGTCGCGCCCCTGTGCCCGTACGTCGTGAAGTGGGCCGAGCGGCACCCCGATGAGGCGCCCGTCGCCTCGGGGGCGCTGGTCAGCGCCGCACTGGCGAAGGTGAAGTCGGACCCGGCCGCGTGGTGACCGCCACGCTCGCCCTGCTGCACACCTCGCCCGTGCACGTCCCCGTCTTCGAGGGGCTGCGGGACCAGGATCACCCTGGGCTCGCGCTGCGGCACCTCGTGCACGAGGACCTGCTCGCGCGGGCCCGTGCCGAGGGGCCCGACGCGGTGGCCGACGACGTCCAGGAACTGCTTGAGCGGGCCGTCGCCGACGGGGCGGACCTCGTGCTCTGCACCTGCTCGACGATCGGCGCCGTCACCGAGGCCCGCGCCGCCGCCGTCGGCGTCCCCCTCGTACGCGTCGACCGGCCGATGGCGGCCGCCGCCGTGGCCGCGGGGCAGGCCGTGGCCGTCGTCGCCACCCTGCAGAGCACCCTGGCGCCGACCCGCGCCCTGGTCGAGGAGGAGGCCGCCCGCGCCGGGCGGACCGTCGATGTCACCGAGGTCCTGGTGGACGGCGCCTGGGAGAGGTTCGAGGCCGGTGACAGGGAAGGTCACGTACGCCTGATCGTGGACGCCGTCGACGCCCTGGAAGGCGTCGACTCCGTCGTCCTCGCGCAGGCGTCGATGGCGGACGCGGCCGACCGCGCCGCTCTCCCCGTACCGGTCATCTCCAGCCCACGCCCCGGTCTGCGCGAGGCCGTTCTCCGGTGTGGTGTCGGCGCCAAGTCGTAGGCTGGCGACGGGAGATGGTGATCGCTCACCCCCCCACTCCACACACTTCACACTCACGCTTCACGGGAGCGGACATGGCGCAGCAGGACGACGAGGCCGTGATCAGTCCAACCGGCTGGGTGGCCAAGCAGGCCCGCCTGTACGAGGAGTCGGGTGGCACGAAGGGCACCGGGGTGCAGGGCGTCCCCTGCCTCCTGCTCGACTACCGCGGACGGCGTACGGGACAGTTGCGCCGCACCGTGCTCATCTACGGCCGCGACGGCGACGACTACCTGATCGTGGCCTCGAACGGCGGCGCCGACGAGCACCCCCTGTGGTATCGCAACCTTGTCGACGCGCCCGACGTCCGACTCCGCGTCGGCACCGAGGAGCGGTTCGCCGCCCGCGCCGAGACACTGTCGGCCGAGGACAAGGCCCGGGTCTGGCCCGGCCTCGTCGAGCTGTTCCCCCTCTATGCGGACTACCAGGCCAAGACGGATCGCGACATCCCCGTCGTGCGGCTCAGGCGCACCTGAGACCGAGGTCGGGCGGCGCGGGGACGCGTGGACTCGGCAGGCGTGGGCACGCGTGGCGGGAGAGAGTGGACACGACCGATCTCCGACCCATGGAGGAGACATGACCGTCCCGTATCCCGACCCCGTGCCGCCGAGCCCGATCCCCGATCCGAACGGGCCGAATCCGGTTCCGGACCCCGAACGGCCCACGCCGGGCCCGGGCCCCGGCCCCGTGCCGCGCCCCACGCCGGACCCGCCGCCGACCCCGCTCCCCCCGCCGGGACCGGAGCCCGAGACGGAGCCGAAGCCGGTCTGACGGCGGGCCCCGGAGCCCGCCGAAGGCCGACGGCCCGGAGCCTGCCGACGACCGGCAGGCTCCGGGCCGTCTCCAGGCCTGAACCAGGGCCGTCTCTGGGCCTGAGGGCCGTCTCTAGGCCTGCACCTCCGAGCGGTCCCCGCCCCACAGCGTGTGGAACGAACCCTCGCGGTCCGTACGCCGGTAGGTGTGCGCCCCGAAGAAGTCCCGCTGCCCCTGCGTGAGCGCGGCCGGCAGCCGGGCCGCGCGCAGCGCGTCGTAGTACGCGAGGGCCGCCGAGAAGCCCGGCGTGGGCACACCCTGCCGGGTGGCCGCGACCAGGACCGCGCGCCAGTCGTCCTGGGCCGCACCGATCTCCTGCGCGAACGTCTTGTCCGACAGCAGGCTCGGCAGATCCGCGCGCGTGTCGTACGCGGCGCGGATGCGGTCCAGGAAGGCGGCCCGGATGATGCAGCCGCCGCGCCAGATGGCGGCGACCGCGCCCAGGTCGATGTCCCAGCCGTACTCCTCGCTGCCCGCGGCGACCTCATGGAAGCCCTGCGTGTACGACACGATCTTCGAGGCGTACAGCGCCTGCTCGACCTGGTCGGCGAAGGCACTCGCCTCGGCCTCGCCCAGTGGGCGGGCGGTCGGACCCGCCAAGTCCTTGGACGCCGCCCGCAGTTCGGAGTGGCCGGAAAGCGACCGGGCGAACACGGCCTCCGCGATGCCCGACACCGGAACGCCCAGATCGAGGGCGATCTGCACGGTCCAGCGGCCGGTGCCCTTCTGCTCGGCCTGGTCCTGGACCACGTCCACGAACGGCTCACCCGTCGTGGCGTCCACGTGCTTGAGGACCTCCGCCGTGATCTCGATCAGGTAGGAGTCGAGGCGGCCGGTGTTCCAGGTGCGGAAGATGTCGGCGATCCGCGCGGGGGAGTAGCCCGCCACGTCGCGCAGGAGCTGATACGCCTCGGCGATCAACTGCATGTCCGCGTACTCGATGCCGTTGTGCACCATCTTCACGAAGTGTCCCGCGCCGTCAGGACCGACGTGGGTGACGCACGGCGAGCCGTCCTTCGCCTTCGCCGAGATCTTCTCCAGCATCGGGCCGAGCGAGGAGTACGACTCGGCGGAGCCGCCCGGCATGATGCTCGGGCCGAGCAGCGCGCCCTCCTCGCCCCCGGAGACGCCCGTACCGACGAAGTGGATGTCCTGCTCCCGCAGTTCACGCTCGCGGCGCCGGGTGTCCGCGAAGTGCGCGTTGCCACCGTCGATGATCATGTCGCCCGGCTCCATGAGCGGCGCGAACTCCTTGATGACGGCGTCCGTGGGCTCGCCGGCCTTCACCATGATCACCAGGCGGCGGGGGCGTTCGAGCGCCGCCACGAACTCCTTGGCGGTCTCGGTTGCGATGAACTCGCCCTCGTCGCCGAACTCCTCGACCAGCGCGTGCGTCTTGGCCGCCGTGCGGTTGTGCAGGGCGACGGTGTAGCCGTTGCGTGCGAAGTTGCGGGCCAGATTGCGCCCCATGACCGCGAGGCCCGTGACACCGATCTGGGCTGACGTGCTGCTCATTCCGTGACTCCTGGAGGTGGAAGTGCCGCCTGTGTTCGCCAGTATTGCCCCGCGGCGTAGCGTGACATTCCGACACTGTGTCCGACGAAGGAGCCGCCCGTGCCCCATTTCGACATGCCTCTCGACGAACTGCGCCGCTACCGGCCCGAGGTGACCGAGCCCGAGGACTTCGACGCGTTCTGGGAGAAGACCCTTTCGGCCGCACGTGAGCACGACCTGGACGCCCGCTTCACTCCCGTCGAGGCACAGCTGAGCACGGTCGACGTCTTCGACGTGACGTTCGCGGGGTTCGGCGGTCACCCGGTCAAGGGCTGGCTGATACTGCCCGCCGGGACGGCCGAGCCGCTGCCCGCCGTCGTCGAGTACATCGGGTACGGCGGCGGCCGCGGCCTCCCGCACGAGCGGCTGCTGTGGTCGGCCGCGGGCTTCGCGCACTTCGTGATGGACACCCGGGGGCAGGGCAGCGGCGGTTCGGCGGGCGACACCCCCGACCCGGTCGGCAGCGGTCCTGCCTACCCCGGTTACATGACGCGCGGCATCGAGGACCCCCACGAGTACTACTACCGGCGTGTCTTCATCGATGGCGTGCGCGCGGTCGAGGCGGCCCGCGCGCATCCGCTGGTGGACTCCTCGCGGGTCGCGGCGGTCGGCGGCAGCCAGGGCGGCGGGATCACCCTCGCCGTCGGCGGGCTCGTCCCGGATCTGGCGGCGATCGCGGCCGACGTGCCCTTCCTGTGCGACTTCCCGCGCGCCACGACCCTCACCGACCGGCCGCCGTACCGGGAGATCGCGCTCTACATGAAGGCGAAGCGCGGCGTCGAGGAGCGCGTCTTCCGCACGCTCTCCTACTTCGACGGCGTGCACTTCGCGGCGCGGGGCACCGCGCCCGCGCTGTTCTCGGCGGCTCTGGAGGACATGACGTGCCCGCCGTCCACCGTCTTCGCCGCCCACAACGCCTACGCGGGGGCGGAACGTTCGATGGAGGTGTACTCCTTCAACGATCATGAGGGCGGCGGCCCCTACCAGCAGAGTGTCCAACTCCGGTGGCTCCCGGAGCACTTGAAGGGCTGACCGGTGGTGCGCTCCCTCGGTCGCGCGCCCTTGTCACGGCTCGGTCGGACCGGCTAACTTGCCGCCTTGTCGTGTGTCCGACGTGACTGTGAAGTGTGTGACTGAGGGAGCTCCCATGGCCTTACGCGGGCGGCACCGCCGGTACCAGCCGAGCCGGATCAACCGTGCGTCGCTGACCGTCACGGCGGGCGGTGCCGGGATGGCGCTGCCGCTGATGGGCACGGGTACGGCGGAGGCGGCGGACGTCGACACCTGGAACAAGGTCGCGGCCTGCGAGTCGACCAACAACTGGAGCATCAACACCGGCAACGGCTACTACGGCGGCCTCCAGTTCAAGCAGTCCACCTGGGAGGCGTACGGCGGCACGGCCTACGCCCCGCGCGCCGACCGTGCCACGAAGCACCAGCAGATAGCCGTCGCCGAGAAGGTCCTCAAGGCACAGGGGCCGCAGGCCTGGCCGGTCTGCTCGGAACGGGCAGGGCTGACGCGGGGCGGAGACGCGCCCGACATCACGCCGATGAGCGCGCCCAAGAAGGCGGCGCCGAAGGCCCCTCAGCGCGAGGTCAAGGACGTCAAGCCGGAGGTGACCCCGCAGTCCACGGCGGGCCGCGGCCAGATGTACACCGTCGTGCGCGGCGACACGCTCTCCGGGATCGCCGACGAGCGGCGGGTGAGCGGCGGCTGGCAACAGTTGTACGAGGCCAACCGCTCGACGATCGGCGCCGACCCCGACCTGATCACGCCGGGCCAGCGCCTCGCGACGCGGGTCTCGCAGAAGCAGGCCGAAAAGCCGCAGGCCGCGCCGAAGCCGCGTACGCAGCCGAAGCAGCGGGCCGAGCCCAAGGCCGAGCCGAAGCCGAAGCCCAAGGCCGACAAGGCCGAGCCGAAGAAGGCCGAGCCGAACAAGGCGAAGCCCGCTCAGGCCACGCAGGGCATGTCCGCGCCCGTGGCCGCCTCGCCCAGCACCCCCTACCGCGCCGCGGGTGGCTCCTGGTCGAAGGGTTACCACACGGGCGTGGACTTCCCCGTGGCCACCGGTACGTCCGTGAAGGCCGTCGCCGCGGGCACCGTCGTGTCGTCCGGGTGGGGCGGCTCGTACGGCTACGAAGTGGTGATCAGGCACAGCGACGGCAAGTACTCCCAGTACGGCCATCTCTCGGCGCTCACCGTGAAGGCCGGCCAGAAGGTGGGCGCGGGGCAGCGCATCGCGCGCTCGGGGTCCACGGGCAACAGCACGGGCCCGCACCTGCACTTCGAGATCCGTACGGGGCCGGGCTTCGGCGCCGACGTCGATCCACTGGCGTATCTGCGGGCCGGCGGCGTCCGGATCTGACGCGGCCGCCGCAGGTCTGCCGCTTCACGTGCACGAACGAAGCCCCTGGGATTCCCCAGGGGCTTCAGGCCGTGCGCGAGGGCGCCGTGCGGGGCTCAGGAGACGATGCGTTCACGGCCGTGGCCATGGCGGAACAGCACCCGGCGGTGCGGTCCGGCCGCGGGCTGGGAGGGCACCGCGGGCAGCTCGTGCGCGCGCTCCTCGGGCCGCTTCCGGGGAGCCACGGCGTCCGCCGCCACCGGGCCGCCCTTGGCCACCTGGACCGTCGGGGCAGCGGCACCCTGCGCCGCGCCGATCCGCTCCGTGGTCAGCAGAATCAGACCGCCGGCCGCGACGACCCCGAAGCCCAGGGCGACGGCCGTGCCCGCCGAGCCGTAGCGGAACGATTCGCCGAAGAGCGTGAGGCCCACCGCGGCCGCCACGACGGGGTTCACGACCGTCACGGTCGACAGCGGGGCCGCGAGGCCCGCGCCGCGGTAGGAGGCCTGCGAGATCAGGACACCGGCGCCGGCCAGGACGGCGATCACGGCGAGGCTCGGCACCTGCTGCGTCAGCGGGACGCCCGCGTCCAGGTCCACCGCCACCGTCTTCGTGAAGACCGAGGCGATGCCGAAGGCGACGCCCGCCGCGCCGGCGAGCAGCACACTGCGCACCACCGGATGACGGTGCACCGCGTGCGCCACGACCATGAGCGTCACCACGGCGCCCGCGGTCATCAGCGCCACCATGATCCGCTCGCCGTCGGCCAGGGACTGCGCGTCCGCCGACTGCGTCAGCGAGAGCAGCCCGGCCAGACCGAGGGTCGCCATGATTGCCCCGCGCCACGCGGTGGCCCCCGCCTTGCGGCGCACGAAGAGGGCGGCCATCGGCAGCGCGAAGACGATGGTGAGGGCGCCGAGCGGCTGGACGAGGCTCAGCGGCCCGTACGCGAGCGCCACCACGTGCAGCAGCGCACCCAGGCCGTTCAGCGCGATGGCGACCCACCAGGCGCCGCGGCGCAGCGGTGCGTACTGCCGCTCCGACGTGCTGTCGGCGACGCGCTCCTGCAGAATGGCCCCGCCCGCGTACGCCACGGCGGACACGAGGGAGAGCAGCACGGCGAGCGTGAGGGCACTCATGAGGTGCTCCACGGCTTGCGTTGCGGCCCCTGGTGGGCCCGGGGCGTCCGGCGCGGCGAACGGTCGGCTTCCATACCCCCTACGATCTCGCGAATTTCGCTCCACGTCGTCGTACCTCAGCAGGCATTGGGTCCTACTGCCGATGGAGTACGACCAGAGAGATGTCCTCCCCCGGGTGGGTTACGCGGCAGTTCGGTGGATCATCCGAAATCTCGAAAATTCTTGCGCACGGGCCCCTCGTAACGCCCCCGTGCGGGCCTCTGGGCACGCCGTGGGCGGGTTGGCACGCGGGTTGCGGAACCCTGCTTCTCCGCGTCGCTCCCACCCAGCCGGACGGCTGCTGGCGCGTTTTCGTCCGCACCTTCTGACCTGGGCATTTACGCTACTCGCCCCTACCCTTGAGGCCTCGTGGAGGGGGCCCGGATGCACCGGAACATACGCACTGTCGACGACGTCCTGAAGCTCATGGACGGCCTGTTCGCGCCCGAAGCCGACCGCTGGACCGCCGATGCGGCGACCTGGTGGGACGGGTTCTACACCGACCGTGACCGGCCTGTGCCGTTCTTCGTGGCGAAGCCGGACGAGAACCTGGCCTCGTACGTCGAGCGTGGGCTCGTCACCCCGGGGCGCGCCCTCGACCTGGGCTGCGGTCCCGGCCGCAACTCCCTGTATCTGGCCTCCCTGGGGTTCCAGGTGGACGCAGTCGACCTCTCCCCGGCAGCCGTGGACTGGGCCGAGGAGCGGGCACGCGAGGCCGGGGCGGACATCCGTTTCCACCGCGGCGACGCCTTCGCGCTCTCCGACACCGAACTGCGCGGCCCGTACGACCTGATCCATGACTCGGGCTGCTTCCACCACCTGCCGCCCCACCGCCGCGTCAGCTACCTCTCCCTGCTCGACCGCGCCCTTGCCCCCGGCGGCCACCTCGCCCTCACCGCCTTCGCCGCCGGAGAAGCGGGCTCCGGCTCCGAACTGCCCGACGCGGACTTCTACCGCGCGTCCGGACTCCAGGGCGGCCTCGCCTACACACCGGAGTCCCTGCGCTGGATCTTCTCCGACCTGACGGAGGTCGAACTGCGCCGCATGCGCGACGAACCCGCCGACTCCGCGCACTTCGGCGAGCCGTTCCTCTGGACCGCACTGTTCCGGCGCGGCGCCTAGGCTCTGCTGTCGTGAAAGCCCCTCTCGACCTCACCGAAGTCGCCTCCGTCGGCGGATTCTTCGCCCTGCGCACGGGTGCGCCACCCGCAGGGCCCCAAGTGACGCCCCTGGCACGGCTGTACGCGGGGGACGATGCGCCCCTCGCGTTCCGCGTCGACAAGGTCGCCGCCAAGCTCGGGGCGCCCGACGCACGTGTCGCGGTCTCCGTGGCGCAGCTGGGGCTCGCGGCGCGGCTGTGGTCGGTGGCGCTCGGCTCGGCCGCGCTGCACGGAGAGGTGCCGGACCTCGATCCGGGGCGGCTGCACTGGGACGCGGACGGCAGCTCCCCCGATGACCTGTGGGTGACCGAGGTGCGGACGCGGCCGGGTGACGCCGCGAACATCCGGGACGTCGTGCAGCACGCCCATCTGGCTCCCCTGGCCGAGGTGTTGCGCACGCGCCACCGGATCTCCGCGCCCCTGCTGTGGGGCAACGCGGGCTCCGCGCTCGCCGGCGCAGCCCGGGAGCTGGACACCTGGGCACGCCGCACGGGACGTACCGACGTGGGGAAGCGGGCACAGGCTCTGGCCGCCGAACTCTTCGACCACCCAGACCTGCGCGGCACCGGAACGCTGCGCGGCACGGCGTTCCGCCGCCGCAGCTGCTGTCTCTACTACCGGTGCCCGGGCGGCGGCCTGTGCGGGGACTGCTGCTTCGACCGGCCGCCCCGGAGGTCGGTGCGGGCCTCTTCCCCACCGGGCGCTTCTGGGTGACCATGAGGGGGCGGACGACCGGCGGCTGGGGTGGACGGACGGAGGTTCTGCGTGCGAGTAGGACTGCTCACCCGGGAGTTCCCCCCGGATGTCTACGGCGGCGCGGGCGTCCATGTCGAGTTCCTCGCACGGGAGTTAGAGACCCTCGTCGACGTCGACGTGCACTGCTGGGGAAACGGCGCAGCCGGCGACGGCCCCACACGCCATCAGGCCTGGGACTCCCTCGACGGCGCCAACGACGCCCTGCGCACCTTCTCCGTGGACCTCTCCATGGCGGCGGCGCTCACGGGCTGCGACCTCGTCCACTCCCATACCTGGTACGCCAACCTTGCGGGCCACATCGGCAAGCTTCTGTACGGCATCCCGCACGTCATGACCGCGCACTCCCTGGAGCCGCTGCGCCCGTGGAAGGCCGAGCAGCTGGGCGGCGGGTACGCCCTCTCCGGCTGGGCCGAGCGCACCGCCGTCGAGTCCGCGGACGCCGTGATCGCCGTCTCGCGCGGCATGCGGACCGACATCCTCACCTGCTATCCCGCCATCGACCCGGCGAAGGTGCGCGTCGTCCACAACGGCATCGACACCGACCTGTACCGCCCCGTCCCCGGCACGGACGTCCTCGAACGCCTGGGGATCGACCCCCAGCGGCCGTACGTCCTGTTCGTCGGACGCATCACCCGGCAGAAAGGCGTGCCCCATCTGCTGCGCGCCGCCAAGGAGTTGGACCCATCGGCGCAGCTCGTGCTCTGTGCCGGAGCGCCCGACACCCCGCAGATCGACGCCGAGTTCCGCACCCTCTTCGAGGAACTGAGCCGTGCCCGCGAGGGAGTCACCTGGATCCCGGAGATGCTGCCGCGCGAACAGATCGTCCAACTCCTGACGCACGCCCGCCTGTTCGTCTGCCCGTCGGTGTACGAACCGCTCGGCATCGTGAACCTGGAGGCGATGGCCTGTGGCACGCCGGTCGTGGCATCGGCCGTCGGCGGCATCCCCGAGGTCGTCGCCGACGGAAGCACGGGCCTCCTCGTCCCGTACGGGGAGAAGGAACCGGCAGCCTTCGAAGCGCGGCTCGCACAGGCCCTGAACGCACTGGTCACCGATCCGCGCACCGCGACCCGCATGGGCGCCGCCGGACGTGACCGGGCCGTCAAGGAGTTCGGCTGGGACGCGGTCGCGCGACGCACGACCCGCGTGTACGAGGAGTTACTCGAGTCCAAGTGATCCCAGTTAAGGGGGCGGCGCGATGCGCGGTGGATCTTCGGTGCTCGGAATCGTCCTGGCGGGCGGTGAGGGCAAGCGCCTGCAACCCCTCACGGCCGACCGGGCCAAACCAGCGGTCACGTTCGGCGGCACCTACCGCCTCGTCGACTTCGTGCTCTCCAATCTCGTCAACGGCGACGTCATGCGGATCTGCGTGCTGACCCAGTACAAGTCGCACTCCCTGGACCGGCACGTCACCACCACCTGGCGGATGTCCAGCCTCCTCGGCAACTACGTCACCCCGGTACCGGCCCAGCAACGCCTGGGCCCGCGCTGGTACTTGGGCAGTGCCGACGCGATCCTGCAGTCCCTCAACCTCGTCCACGACGAACAGCCCGACTACATCGCGGTGTTCGGCGCCGACCACGTCTACCGCATGGACCCGCGTCAGATGCTCAACCAGCACTTCGAGAGCGGCGCCGGGGTCACGGTCGCGGGGCTCAAGGTGCCGCGCTCGGAAGCGTCCTCCTTCGGCATCATCACGCCCGCGCGGGACGGCACCCGCGTCGACCGCTTCCTGGAGAAGCCCACCGACCCGCCGGGCCTGCCGGGATCGCCCAACGAGGTGTTCGCCTCCATGGGCAACTACATCTTCACCACGAAGACCCTCGTCGACGCGATCCAGCAAGATGCCGAGGACGACAACTCCAAGCACGACATGGGCGGTTCGATCCTGCCGATGCTCACCGAACGCGGCCTGGCCCAGGTCTACGACTTCGACGACAATCACGTGCCGGGGGAGACCGCGCGCGACCACGGCTACTGGCGTGACGTCGGCACGCTCGACGCGTACTACGAGGCGCACATGGACCTGATCTCCGACCAGCCGGTCTTCAACCTGGACAACCGCCGCTGGCCGATCTACACGCACCCGGGCGGCCTGCCGCCCGCCAAGTTCTGCGCGGCGGGCATCGCGAGCGAGTCCATCGTCAGCCCCGGCTGCGTCATCCGGGGACAGGTCACACGCTCCGTGCTCTCGCCCGGCGTGACGGTCGAGGACGGGGCGGTCGTGCAGGGCTCGGTCCTCCACGACAACGTACGCGTGGGCAGGGGAGCGGTGGTGCGGGGAGCCGTCCTCGACAAGAACGTGGACGTCCCGCCCGGGGCGACGATCGGCGTCAACCCCGAGCGGGACGAAGAGCTCTACACGGTGTCGAAGGGCGGCGTGATCGCACTGGGGAAGGGGCAGATCGTTCCCATGTAGCCGCCCCCGCGTCAGGGCCCGCTACAGCACCCGGCGCCTGCGCCCCAGCCATGTCTGCGCGATCACCACGAGCGCCAGGAAGGCGCCGCTGACCACCTGTTGGTAGGCGGAGTCGAGCGAGCCGATCTGGTTGATGACGTTCTGGATGACCTTCAAAAGCAGCACGCCGACGAGTGATCCGCTGATGAAGCCGAATCCGCCGGTCAGCAGGGTGCCTCCGATGACGACCGCGGAGATCGCCTCCAGTTCCATGCCCGAGCCGAGGATGGTGACGCCCGAGACCAGCCAGGCCGCGTTGAGCGCGCCCGCGAGGCCCGCGCACAGGCCGGAGAGGGTGTAGACGGTGACCTTCGTGCGGGCCACGGGGGCGCCCATGAGGGCCGCCGCGTCCTCGTTGCCGCCGACCGCGTACACGTACTGGCCGAAACGGCTGCGGCGCAGGACCACGGCACCGGCGACGAAGAGGGCGAGGGTGATCCAGACCGGGGCCCCGATGCCGAGGAACTTGCCCTGGCCGAGCGTGGCGAAGAACGAGTCCTTGTCGACGAGGTAGGTCTTGGAGCCCTCGTCGGTGATGGACAGCAGGATGCCGCGCGCGCCCAGCATCGCGGCCAGCGTCACGATGAAGGGCGCCAGGCGTGAGCGGGCGATCAGGAGGCCGTTGACCAGGCCGATGAGTCCGCACACGGCCAGCGGCAGAAGCAGCGCCACCGCCGTCCCGTACTGCGATCCCCAGGCCGCGAGGACACCGCCGAGCGCGAACAGGGACCCCACGGAGAGGTCGATGCCGCCGGTGATGATCACGAAGGTCATGCCGAGGGCGACGACCGCGAGGAAGGCGGAGGAGACCGCCATGTTCTCCATGTTGTCGGCGGTCAGGAACGTGTCGAAGCTGAGCGAGGCCGCGATGACGGCGACCACCAGGGTGACCAGGGCGCCGTGCTGCTGGGCGAGGGCGCTGACGCGCTCGGAGCGGCTCGCTCCTGTCTCCTCGTCCTCGGGCTTCTTCATGGGCTTGGCCTCGGATAGGACGGTGCCGGTCACCGCTTGCCCCTCTCCCGTGCCGCGTAGACGGCGAGAATGATCACTACGGCCTGGGCGATCTGTGTCCAGGAGGGCGGCAGATCGTGCTTGATGAGCGTGGTGGTGAGCAGCTGGATCAGTACGGCGCCCGCGACGGTGCCGCCGATCCGTACGCGCCCGCCGCTGAGCGGAGTGCCGCCGACCACGACGGCGGTGATCGCGGACAGTTCCATCAGGTTGCCGAGCGAGGTGGGGTCACTCGCGGTGAGCCGGGCGGTCGCCAGGACACCGGCGATGGCCGCGAGCACGCCGCAGCAGACGTACACGAGGATCAGGACGCGTCGTACGGGAAGTCCCGCGAGGCGCGCGGCCGGACGGCTGTCGCCGATGGCGAGGAGCTGGCGTCCGAACGTGGTGCGGCGGACCGCGAAGGCCACGACGAGCGCGAGGGCCGCCGCGATCAGGACGAGGTAGGGGATTCCCAGGACGTCGCCGGAGCCGAGCGAGGCCATGGTCGGGTCGCGTACGTCTTTGAGCTGGGGGAGAAGCACAAGGGCGAGCCCGCGCCCCGCGACCATCAACGCCAGGGTGGCAACAATGGGTTGGACGCCGATGAACGCGATGAGGGAGCCGCTCGCGAGGCCGATGACCGCGCCACCGATGAGCGCCACGATGATCGCGATCCATGTCCCGTAGCCCAGGTAGAGGGAGAGCAGGGACGTGGAGAGCGCCATCACCGAGCCCACGGAGAGGTCCACGCCCTCGCTGCCGATGGCCAGGGCCATGCCCAGGGCGACGATGAGGACGGGGGCGACCTGGACGGCCTGGGTGCGGAAGTTCTCGGCGGAGAGGAAGTGCGGGGTGAGGGCGATGTTCAGGATGAGGAGGACGGCTACGCCTGCGTAGACGCCGTAGTTCTGGAGGAGGCGGAGGATGTGGTCGCGGTCGGCGTGGGCTTTCGCGCCGACGGCGTCCGTGGCGAGGTCAGTCATGGTGGTCTCCGGGGCCTCCGGTTGTGGCTATCGCTCGCATGAGGGCGTCCTCGGTGACGGAGGAGCCGGTGAGTTCCTCGATCACCGTGCCGTCCTTGAGGACGATGACCCGGTCGGAGCCTTCGATGAGTTCCTCCATGTCGGAGGAGATGAGGAGCACCGCGAGGCCGTCGTTGGCCAGTTCGTCTATGAGTTTTTGGACTTCGGCCTTCGCGCCGATGTCTATGCCTCGGGTGGGTTCGTCCAGGAGGAGGACCTTGGGATTCATCGCCAGCCAGCGGGCCAGGAGTACCTTCTGCTGGTTGCCGCCCGACAGTTCGCCCACCTTTTGGTGAGGGCCCGACGCCTTGATGCGCAGGCGCTTCATGAAGGTGTCGACGATGGAGTCGATCGCCGCCTCGTTCACCAGGCCGAGGCGGGAGAGGCGGGGGAGCGCGGCCAGTGCGATGTTCTCGCGGACCGAGAGGCCAGGGACTATTCCTTCCGCCTTGCGGTCCTCGGGGAGGAGGCTGATCCCGGCTCGGATGGCGGCGGGCGGCGAGCCGGTGCGGACCGCGTCGCCCGCCACCACCACACGTCCGGAGTCGGGCGGCAGCGCTCCCGCGATCGCCTTTGCCGTCTCGCTGCGTCCCGAACCGAGCAGGCCGCCCAGGCCCACCACTTCGCCGGGCCGGATCTCTACGGAGACGCCGTGCAGATGGTGGCGCATCGTCAGATCGGTTGCGCGGAGGACCGGTTCGGTCTCCGGGGCGTGTTCCCCGGAGAACTTGGTGACGCCCTCCTCGCGTACTTCCCCGACCTCGCGCCCCAGCATCAGCGAGACGAGGCGCAGCCTGTCGAGTTCCGCGATGGGCCCCGTGTGCACCAGCTTGCCGTCGCGCAGCACGGTGACCGTGTCGCACACCTCGTAGAGCTCCTCAAGCCGGTGGCTGACGTAGATCACCGCGATCCCTCGGTCCCGCAGCATGCGGATGACGCCGAACAGGGTCTGGACCTCGCGGGGTTCGAGCGACGACGTCGGTTCGTCCATGATGACGACCTGCGCGTCGACCGAGACCGCTCGGGCAAGGGCCACCATCTGCTGGGTACCGACGCCCAGTTCACGCAGCGGGCGGCGTACGTCCACGCGGATGCCGAGCCGCCGCAGCGCCTCGTCCGCCTCACGGTGCATACGGCGGAAGTCGATGAGACCGAGCCGGCCGCGGGGCTCGCGGCCGAGGAAGAGATTGCGGGCCACGCTCATCAGGGGGACGAGGTTGACCTCCTGGTAGATGGTGGAGATGCCCGCGTGCTGTGCCTCAAGGGGCGTGGCGAACGCGACCTGCTGCTTGTTGTACGTGAGTGCGCCTGCGTCCGGTGCGTAC
This sequence comes from Streptomyces sp. NPDC033177, assembly GCF_055577715.1. Lineage (NCBI taxonomy): Bacteria > Bacillati > Actinomycetota > Actinomycetes > Kitasatosporales > Streptomycetaceae > Streptomyces > Streptomyces sp. NPDC033177. Next base: position 178,329 of record NZ_JBVIPS010000003.1, read on the forward strand.
ACGCCCGTCAGAACTTTGATCAGCGTGGACTTGCCCGCGCCGTTCTCGCCGATCAGGGCGTGCACCTCACCGGCGCGCGCGGTGAAGTCGACCCCGTCCAGGGCCCGTACGCCCGGGAACGTCTTGCTGAGGCCGGTGACCGAGAGGACGTCGGACATCTCAGTACGCCTTGCCGAGGTCCGCCTTGGCGTTGTCCTTCGTGTACGCGCTGTCCTTGATGACGATGTCCTGCGAGACCTTCGTGCCCTTGGTGAAGGTGTCCAGGGTCTGGAAGGCCAGCGGGCCGAAGCGCGGGTTCGACTCGATGACGCCGTCGATCCAGCCGTCGACGATGCCCTGCACGGCGTTGCGGGTGCCGTCGACCGTCACGATCTTCACGTCACCGGCCTTCTTGCCCGCGCCCTTGAGGGCGTTGACCGCGCCGAGGCCCATCTCGTCGTTCTCGGCGTAGATCCCCTTGATGTCCGGCTTGGACTGGATGAGGTTCTCGGTGACCGACTGACCCTTCTCGCGGGCGAACTCGCCCGTCTGCTTGAAGACGATCTTCAGGTCGGGGGCCTTCTCCTTGACGCGGTCCTCGAAGCCCTTGGTGCGCTCGGTGGTGACGTTGTTGCCCGCGGAGCCGAGCAGGATCGCGACCTTGCCCTTGCCGCCCGTCGACTTGATCATCTGGTCGGCCGCGCGCTTGCCCTGCTCGACGAAGTCGGAGCCGATGAAGCTGACGTAGTCCTTGCATGCCTTCGCGTTGATCTTGCGGTCGATGGTGATGATCGGGATGTGCTTGGCGGAGGCCGAGCGCAGCACGGGCTCCCAGCCGTCGGAGTTCAGCGGGGCGATGACCAGCAGGTCCGCGCCCTTGGCGATGAGGTCCTGGACGTCGCTGATCTGCTTGGAGAACTGCGACTGGGCGTTCGCGGTGAGGAGCTTGACGCCGCGCTTCTTCGCCTCGGCCTTGATGGACGCCGTCTCCGCGATGCGGAAGGGGTTGGCCTCCTTCTCGGACTGGGAGAAGCCGACGGTGGCGCTCTTGAGGTCGAGCTTCTTGCCTCCGTAGGCGTCTATCGCGCAGGTCGGGCCGCTGCCCTCGCTCGGTTCCGAGACGACCTGCCCCGAGTCGCCCTGGTCCTGGGACGCGGAGCTCTTGTCGCCGTCGTCCTCGGACTTCGCGCATCCGGTGGCGAACGCGAGGCTCGCGGCGAGACCGGCGGCGAGGAGGGTCCTGGCTGAGGTGCGGCTAAGGCGTGTGGTCGGCTTCATGGAGTCCCCAAAACGGCACGGCCCCGGCGCTGAGAGCGCTCACGGGATGATCGGCTCTTACGGTCAACTCGGCGGTACGGGGAGCTTTTTACATCGTTGAAAGGAGGCTGTAAACCCTCCGCGCACGGGGAGGCCTCAGCTGACGACTCGCCAGTTCAGCGTCGCCCCAGCGTGCTCTCCCGCTCCACCAGGCGGAATTCGGCTGTGAGTTCCCGTCCCTCGGACGCTCCCGAGCCCTCCAGGCTGCGTAGCAGCGAGGCCACCGCGAGCCGGGCGATGGCCTGTTTGTCCGGCGAGACCGTGGTCAGCGTGACCGCCCCGAACTGCCCCTCGGCGATGTCGTCGAAACCGACCACCGCCACGTCCCACGGCACGCGCAGACCGCGTTCGTGCAGCACGCGCATGGCGCCGATCGCCACCAGGTCGTTGTACGCGAAGACCGCGTCGGGCCGGACCCCCGCGTCCAGCATCCGCGCCATCGCCTTCGCCCCGTCCCAGCGGTTCCAGCCGCCGACCGGGCCCACCAGGCTGTCCGGCGCGGCTATCCCCGCCTGCGTCAACTCCTCGCGCCAGCCCTGCAGTCGGAGGTTCGCCGGGCGGTTCGCGGAGTCCGTGCGGGCGCCGAGATAGGCGATGCGGGAGCGGCCGCGGCTGATGAGGTGGCGTACCGCGGTGCGGGCCGCGGCCACGTTGTCGATCGCGATGTGGTCATAGGGCAGGTCGTACTGGCGCTCGCCGAGCAGCACCAGCGGCACGTCGTCCTCGCGGCCGAGCAGGTCGGCCGACTCCAGCTCCAGCGGGCTCATGATCAGACCGTCGATCACCCGGGCCCGGAAACCCTGGCTGACCAGGACTTCCTGCTCGCGGTCGCCGCGAGTGTGATCGAGCAGGACGGTGAAATCGTGCTCGGCCGCCGCGTCGATGACCGCGCCCGCCAGTTCGGCGAAGTACGGGTTGCCCAGCTCGGGAACGGCGAGCGCGATGATGCCCGTACGCCCCTTCCTCAAGTGACGTGCCGTCAAGTTCGGGCGGTATCCCAGCTCGTCGATCGCCTCCTGTACGCGCGCCCGCATCGCCGGGGTGACGTGCTGATATTTGTTCACCACGTTCGAGACGGTCTTGATGGAGACGCCCGCGCGCTCCGCGACGTCCTTGAGGCTAACCCGCACGTGCAGCTCCCTGCGTCGAGGTGCACCCCTGTCCTGGGGTGTTTGTCATGGCCCTGGACAGCGCGCCGGAGAGCGTGCTGTCATGCCAACTGCCGTTCCTTCCAACGTTGTACAGATTCGTTGTACAGACTGCGGCGCCGGGCCGCCACCCCCTTCCCCGGCCTTCCGTCACCCCCTTCCTCAGCCTTCAAGCACCGCTTCGAGCTACGGAGGATCTGTGCGCCCCACCCGACCCAGACGAGTCAGGCAGCGACTGATATTGCTGCTCACCGTCGCCCTCGCCTTCGCCGGACTCACCGCGGTCCCCGCCGCGACAGCCGCCGACGAACCCCCCGAGATCCACGGCCTGAAGGGCGAGTACTACACCCAGTCCGCCCCCGGAGCCTTCGACTTCCACGAGCTCAAGGCCACCGGCTTCGACCAGAAGATCGACTTCGACAACCTCGACCCGCGCCTGACCTTCGCCACCGGCAAGGCCGACGACGCCACCGTCCGCTGGACCGGCAAGGTCGTCCCGGAGAAGACCGGCTCCCACACCTTCTCCATGATCGGCGACAACGGCTTCAGGCTCTGGGTCGACGGCAAGCTCGCCATCGACCACTGGGTCGACGACTGGGACAAGGAACAGACCGCCCAGCCGGTCGAGTTGACCGCCGGCAAGGCCTACGACATCAAGGTCGAGTACTTCGAGCACTACGGCGGCTCCAACCTCCACCTGCGCTGGACCGAGCCCGGCGGCACCAAGAAGGCCGTCCCGCAGTCGGCCTTCCGCCTTCCCGACGGCTTCGAGTACGACGGTGCCACCTCCGCCACCGTCCTCAAGGACGGCCGCACCCTGAAGCTGGACTTCGCCCAGAAGCTCGGCGCACCCCCGAACGGCCTCGCGGACCACATCGAGGCGGTCATCGGCGGCGCCAAGTGGCCCATCGGCACGATCAAGGCCGACCCCGACGACCCGCGCGCACTCCTCGTGGGCCTCAAGGAACCCGTCGTCGGCAACAAGACGGGTACCGCCAAGGGCACCGCCGACATCCGCTACGACGGCAAGGGCGGCCTGGCGGGCGACGACGGCAAGGAGGTCGCCGCCTTCTGGAGCAGCGGCCCCAACCACTCCGAGCACCAGCTGCGCACCAAGTTCGCCGACGACGTGAAGCCGGGCAAGGTGCTCCCCGAGTACCCGCGCCCCCAGCTGACCCGCGACGCCTGGCGCAACCTCAACGGGACCTGGCAGTTCGCCGCGGCCAAGGCCGGCGAGGCACCCCCGTTCGGCAAGCAGCTCGGCGAGAAGATCCTCGTCCCCTACCCCGTGGAGTCCCAGCTCTCCGGTGTCGAACGGCACGAGGACCGCATGTGGTACCGCAGGACCTTCACCGTCCCGCAGAACTGGAAGGTCGGCGACGGCAAGCGCCTCAAGCTCAACTTCGGCGCGGTCGACTGGCACTCCGAGGTCTTCGTGAACGGCAAGAAGGTCGCCGAACACAAGGGCGGCTACGACAAGTTCAGCGCCGACATCACGGACGCGCTGAAGCCGGGCAAGACGCAGGAGCTGATCGTCGGCGTCTATGACCCGACCGACTCCAAGGACGGCGAGAACCCGCCCGTCGGCAAGCAGCGCCTCGACCCCAGCGGCATCTGGTACACCCCGTCGTCCGGCATCTGGCAGACGGTGTGGATGGAGCCGGTGGCCGCCGACCACGCCGACTCGCTGAAGATCACGCCCGACGTGGCCACCAAGCAGGTCACCGTCGAGCCCAAGGGCGTACGCGACGGAGTGCCGGTCAGGGCGGTCGCGTACGAGGGCAAGAAGAAGGTCGCGGAGGCGAGCGGACGCACGGGCAGCCCGCTCAAGCTGAAGATCGCCGACCCGCACCTCTGGTCGCCGGACGATCCCTTCCTCTACGACCTGAAGGTGACCGTCGGGCGAGACAGCGTCAAGAGCTACTTCGGGATGCGCACCATCGCCGTGGAGAAGGTGAACGGCACCCCGCGCACGATGCTCAACGGGAAGCCGCAATTCCTGATGGCCACGCTCGACCAGGGCTTCTGGCCGGACGGCCTGCACACGGCGCCGACCGACGAGGCGCTGGCGTACGACCTGAAGATGCACAAGGGGATGGGCTTCAACTCGGTGCGCAAGCACATCAAGGTGGAGCCCGACCGCTGGTTCTACTGGGCGGACAAGCTGGGCCTGATGGTCTGGCAGGACATGCCGTCGATGGACGCGGGCCGCAGTCCGAGCACGGCCGCGCGCGCTCAGTACGAGTCCGAGATGAAGCAGATGATCGACGAGCACTGGAACTACCCGTCGATCGTCATGTGGGTCACCTTCAACGAGGGCTGGGGCCAGTACGACGAGGGCCGCATCGCCACCCAGGCCAAGTCCTGGGACCCGACCCGCCTGGTCAACGGCATGTCGGGCCTCAACCTCGGACGCGACGGCGGCACCGGCGACATCATGGACGAGCACGGCTATCCGAGCCCGGCGCTGCCACCCAAGCCCGACGGCGAACGGGCCCTGATCAACGGCGAGTACGGCGGTCTCGGGCTCGCGGTGCCGGGCCATGCCTGGTCCGTCCAGCAGAGTTACGTCGACGTGGACCCGGCGACGTACACGGACGACTACCTCACCAAGCTGGACGAGGTGCGCGCGCTCGCCTGCAAGGGCGGCAACGGCGCCGTCTACACCCAGATCTCGGATGTGGAGGGCGAGTTGAACGGACTGCTGACGTACGACCGCAGGGTCGTCAAGCCCGACGTGAAGCGGCTCAAGGCAGCACATGAGGCCTTGATCGGCGACGCGTCGCGGCCCGACCCGGCGGGGTGCCCGGCTTCCTGACCGTGAGCGCTTGACCCGAAGCGCTCAACCTGTGGACGCGGCCCCTCCCACTTGACACGATCAGCTCGTGATCATCGCGAGCGAGTGGGCAGGGGCCGCGGCCCGCAACAACGCCGAGTGGTGCGACGCGGTCTGCCGCGCGCACGGGGTGCCGGGGGAGTTCGGGGCCGGGGTGTGGAGCAGCGCGCGGCGGACGCCGCCGCTGTATCCGGACGCAGTCTCGCTCACCCCCGACATCTCGGCGGCCGACCTGGTGGCCCGGATCGACACGGCGTCACCTGGCTGCTCCGTCAAGGACAGCTTCGCATGCCTGGACCTGGAGCCGTGGGGCTTCGAGGTGCTCTTCGAGGCGCAGTGGATACACCGGCCCGCGGGTGCGGCTCCCGTGGGGCATCCGGGTGTCAGCTGGGAGCCGCTCAAGAGCGCCGATTCGCTGCCCGCGTGGGAGAGCGCCTGGAACGACGGCGAGGGGGGCCTGGGCTTGTTCCGGCCCGAACTGCTGGCCGGCGACACGACGTTCCTGGCCGGGACCTCCATGGACGGCATGATCGTCGCAGGTGCCGTGGCGAGCCGCAGCGACTCCGTGGTCGGCGTCTCCAACCTGTTCGCGATGGGCGACGCGACGGGCGGAGAGGCCGCTGCCTGGGCCGGGTGTCTGACGGAGATCGACCGGTGCTGGCCCGGCCTGCCCGTCGTCGGATACGAGAGCGGCGACAGCCTGGAGGCGGCCGTCCGCCAGGGGTTCGCCCCGATCGGGCCGCTGCGGATCTGGGTGTCCACCGACTGAGGGCCGCGGCCCGCCTTCTCCTTCTCCCCACCCCTTGACGCGCGCGACGCGACCCCCGAAGAATGATCGCGTTCCGCGCTGTGACAACGTTGTCCAAGGAGGCGTTCCCACCCATGAGATGGAACCGACGGCTACGCGGTACGGGGGTGGCGCTGGCCGCGGCCGCGCTCCTCGGGGGAGCCCTCGCCATACCCTCGGCGCAGGCCGCCCCGGCGGCGGACGGCCGCCTGACCGACCTGGTCAACCCGTTCATCGGCACCGAGAACGAGGGCAACACCTACCCCGGTGCGGCCGTGCCCTTCGGCATGGTCCAGTTCTCGCCCGACACCGGGCACAACACCGGCTACGACCACTCCGACACCCACATCCGCGGCTTCTCGACCGTCCATCTCTCGGGCGTCGGCTGCGGGTTGGGCGGCGATCTGCCGGTGCTCCCCACCACGGGTGACGTCAAGGAGACGGACTACGCCAAGTACGCGGCGGAGTTCAGCCACGACGACGAGAAGGCGAGCCCTGGCTCCTACCAGGTGGGCCTGAAGTCCGGCATCGAGGCCGCGCTGACGGCCACCAAGCGCACCGGTGTGCAGCGCTACACCTTCCCCGCCACCGACAAGGCCAACGTCCTGCTCAACGCCGGACAGTCGCTGCACAAGACGGGCAGCACCAAGGTCGAGATCCTCGACAGCCGCACGGTCCGCACGGCGATCACCGGCAGCGGCTTCTGCCAGGACACCAAGCCGTACACCGTCTACACGATCACCAAGTTCGACCGCCCCTTCACCACCTCGGGCACCTGGAAGGGCGACACCGTTACCGCGGGCTCCAAGAAGTCGTCGGCGGGCGAGGAGCGCAACGGCGCGTACGTCCGCTTCGACACCTCCAAGGACCGCACCGTCGAGGCGACCACCGCGCTTTCGTACGTCGACGCCAAGGGTGCCGCGCTCAACCTCCGCGCGGAGGGCGGGCGTTCGTACGACCGTGTCGCGAGGGCCGCTGACGCCGCGTGGGAGGACCGGCTCGACGACGTGCAGGCGCAGGGCGGCAGCGAGACCGTGCGCCGCACCTTCTACTCGTCCCTCTACCGTTCGTTCCTCGCGCCGAACATCGGCAGCGACGTCGACGGCCGTTACACGGGCTGGGATCAGAAGATCCATCGTGCCAAGGGCTTCACCTACTACCAGAACTGGTCGCTCTGGGACACCTACCGCACCCAGGCGCAGCTCCTCGCCCTGCTGGCGCCGCACGAGTCCCGCGACATGGCGCTCTCCGTCCTGAAGATCGACGAGGAGAGCGGCTGGCTGCCCAAGTGGGGCTACGGCACGGTCGAGACGAACATCATGACCGGCGACCCCGTCACCCCCTTCCTCACCAACGCCTATCAGCAGGGGCTGTTCAAGGGACACCCAGAAGAGGCAGAGGAGGCGTACCGCGCGCTGAAGAAGAACGCGGACGGTGTGCCGCCCGCCGACTCGGCACCCGTGGGCCGTGAGGCCAACAGGGAGTACCTGAGCGAGGGCTTCGCGCCGTACATCAAGGGCCGCCCGCACGCCAAGCCCGGCGACTCGGACTACGACCACGGCGCCTCCGCGACGCTGGAGTACGCGCTCTCGGACGCGATGCTCGGCCAGATGGCCGGCGACCTGGGGCACAAGGCCGACGCCAAGCGGTATGCGGAGCGTGCGCAGAACTACCGGAAGATCTTCGATGCCTCGACCGGGTTCTTCCGGGCGCGGGACGCCGCGGGCGCCTTCACCGGGCCCGCCGACCCGGCCAAGAGCGAGGGCTTCCACGAGGGCACGTCCTGGCAGTACCAGTGGCTCGTCCCGCAGGACCTGCCCGGCATGGTCGACCTCATCGGCGGCAAACAGGCCACCAACGACCGCCTGGACTCCTTCTTCGCCTACGAGCAGCTCCTGAAGGACCCGGCGAAGACCGCGCGCGAGGTGTGGGTCAACGGTCCGTACGACTACTACAACGCGGACAAGTACAACCCGCAGAACGAGCCCGACCTCATCGCCCCGTACACCTACCTGTCGACGGGCCAGCCGTGGAAGACGACCGACGTGGTGCACGCCGCGCTCACCCTCTTCACGGACACCCCGACCGGCATGACCGGGAACGATGACCTCGGCACCATGTCCGCCTGGAACGTGCTGTCCTCGATCGGTGTCTTCCCGGTCCAGCCCGGCACGGACACGTGGGGCCTTTCGACGCCCGTCTTCGAGCGCGTCGACCTGAAGCTCGACCGCCGTTACTACCCGAAGGGCCGTCTCACGGTGAAGGCGCCGGGCACCTCGGACACCGAGCGGTACATCCAGTCGGCGCGCACGGACGGTGCCGACTACAAGAAGACGTACCTGACGACCGATGACATCCGTGACACCCGCGAGATCACCTTCACGGTGGGCGACAAGCCCTCGGAGTGGGGCACGTCGCAGGATGCCGCGCCGCCCGCACTGAAGTGACGTACCCGCCCCTGCCGAAGTGACGTAGTCGATACGCCACTTGCGCACCGTCAGGCCCGCCTCTCCCAGAGGGGCGGGCCTTAATCTGTTGTTAACTGTGCGTAGCTTGATCTTACTTGACCGTAGTCGCACTACGGCGATTGACTGCACACTCATGCCGTCCCCCGCATCGTCCTCGACGCGAGAGCAGCCCGTTGAACCCGTTGAAAGCGCAGAACGCTGAGTCCTCCGACCTGCTCGCACCTCTCGACCTCGCCTTCTGGAACATCGAGTCCGCCGAACACCCCATGCACCTGGGCGCCCTCGGCGTCTTCGAGGCCGACTCGCCGGACTCCGCCGAGCGCGCCGCCCGGCTCCTCGCCGAACGCGCGGCCGCCGTGCCCGGTCTGCGGCTGCGGATCCGCCCGGTCTGGCTGCCGGTCGGCGGGGCCGTCCGCGCCGCCGCCCCCGCCTTCGACCCGCTGGACCACGTCCGCCTCGCCGAGCCCGCGCCGGACTTCCACGCCGTGGCGGGCGCGCTCATGCAGCGCCCCCTGGAGCGCGAGCGGCCGCCGTGGGAGGCGCATGTGCTGCCGGGTGGCGACGGCACCTACTTCGCCGTGCTCTTCAAGTTCCACCACGCGCTCGCCGACGGGCTGCGGGCCCTGATGCTCGCGGCGGCCGTCATGGACCCCACCGAGCTGCCCGCCGCCCGTCCGGCGCCCGCCGAGCCCGAGACCTCCCGGTGGTCCTGGCTGCCCGACCCGCGCAAGCTGCCGGGCCTGGTCCGCGACACCGTCGGCGACGTGGGGCAGGCCCTGGACATCGGATCCTCCGTCGCCCGCGCCACCTGGGGAGTACGGTCGTCGGCCGCCCTCACGTCGCAGGCCACCGGTACGCGGCGCACCGCGGGGGTGCTGCTCGACCTGGACGACGTGCACCGCGTGCGCAAGACCGTGGGCGGCACCGTCAATGACGTGCTGATCGCCGTGGTCGCGGGAGCGTTGCGCCGCTGGCTCGACGAGCGGGGCGACGGCAGCGAGGGGGTTGAGCCGCGGGCCCTGGTCCCCGTCTCCCGGCGCAGGCCGCGTTCCGCGCAGCCGCCGGGCAACCGGCTCTCCGGGTATCTGGTCCGCCTGCCGGTCGGTGATCCGGACCCGGTCGCGCGGCTGCGGGCGGTGCGGGCCGCCATGGACCGCAACAAGGAGGCGGGTCCCGGCCGCGGCGCCGGCGCCGTCGCCCTGCTCGCCGATCATGTGCCGCCGCTGGGCCACCGCATCGGCGGTCCGGTCGTCGCGCAGGCCGCCCGGCTGCTCTTCGACATCCTCGTGACCAGCGTCCCGCTGCCCAGCCTGGGCCTGCGGCTCGGCGGCTGCCCGCTCACCGCCGTCTACCCCTTCGCGCCGCTCGCCCAGGGGCAGGCGCTGGCCGTCGCGGTGTCGACCTACCGGGGCCGGGTGCACTTCGGTCTGGTCGCCGACGCGGCCGCCGTGCCCGACCTGGACGTTCTCGCGCGCGGCGTGCGGGAGGAACTCGCGGGGCTCGTCGAAGCGTGCGTAAACCGTCCGCGTTTGGTAGAGGGGCCCGTCGCTACGTAAAGTTCTCTTCTTTGGAGCTTCCGCGGTCACCCAGACGAGCCGCGGCATGAGTGACGCGAGGACAGCGGCGATGACGGTGACAGAGGACAGCCCGGGAGCCGGCGGTCCGGCCGAGCCCCAGGAGGCCGGGTCGGTCTCCTTCGGCCCCGGCATCGACCCCGACCGTCTCGCCGTGTGCCTCGCTGTGCTCGACGAGCTCGACAAGCTGGACGTCGACCACCCCGACGCGATCGCGGTGCGCCGGGCCACGGCCGGGATCTACCGGACCGTGAAGCAGCGCCGCCGTCAGGAGCGCAGGGCCGCCAAGACCGCGCACGACAAGGCCGTCACCGAGGCCACCGCCACCGGCTCCGCCGAGCGCATCGACGACGAGACCGAGGGTCTGCTGCCCTCCTCGCAGACGGAGGAGGGCCGGATCGCGGGGATACTCCAGCGCCCCCGCTCCTGCTACACCTGCAAGACCCGGTACGTGGAAGTCGACTACTTCTACCACCAGCTGTGCGCGGACTGCGCCCGCCTGAACCGGTCCAAGCGCGACGCCCGCACCGACCTCACCGGCAAGCGCGCGCTGCTCACCGGCGGCCGGGCCAAGATCGGCATGTACATCGCGCTGCGTCTCCTTCGCGACGGCGCCCACACCACCATCACCACGCGCTTCCCCAAGGACGCCATCCGCCGCTTCAAGGCGATGGACGACTCGGCCGACTGGCTGCACCGCCTGGAGGTCGTCGGCATCGACCTGCGCGACCCGGCGCAGTCCGTCGCGCTCGCCGAGCGGCTCGCGGCGGCGGGACCCCTCGACATCCTGATCAACAACGCGACGCAGACCGTACGCCGCCTGCCCTCCGCTTACGCAGCCCTGGTCGACGGCGAGAGCGCGCCGCTGCCCGCCGGGGAGCTGCCCGCCCACTCCGTCATCGGCGCCTTCAACTCCGGGGCGGTGGACGGACTTGCCGCGCTGCCAGTCGGCACCAGCGGCCTTGACGCCCAGCAGGTCGCCGACCTCGCCCTGGTCGCGGGCAACGCCAGCGTGGCCCGGCACCTCGACGGCACCGCCATCGACGCGGGCGGCCTGGTCCCGGACGTCGTCGACAGCAACACCTGGGTGCAGACCATCGAGCAGATCTCCCCGGTGGAGCTCCTCGAGACCCAGCTGTGCAACTACACCTCGCCGTTCATCCTGATCAGCGCGCTGCGCTCGGCCATGGCCGACGCAGCGAAGAAGGCGTCGAGCGGCCGCTCGTACGTCGTCAACGTCTCGGCGATGGAGGGCGTCTTCGGCCGCGGTTACAAGGGCGCCGGTCATCCGAACACGAACGCGGCGAAGGCCGCGATGAACATGGTGACGCGGACCAGCGCCCAGGAGATGTTCCAGACCGACGGCATCCTGATGACGTCGATCGACACCGGCTGGATCACCGACGAGCGCCCGCACTACGACAAGCTGCGCCTGGCCGACGAGGGCTTCCACGCCCCGCTGGACCTGATCGACGGCGCGGCCCGGGTCTACGACCCGATCGTGCGGGGCGAGGCGGGCGAGGACCTGTACGGCATCTTCCTGAAGGACTACGCACCCGGCAAGTGGTAGCCGCACGTGGGCGGTGTCGGTGTCAGGCCTGCTCCGAGGCCCCGCCCGCCGCCGCCCGCAGCCGCTCGTGCACGGCGTACGGGGCCGTCGTCCCGGCAGCGGCCCGCACCCTCGTCCCTCCGTCGACCAAGATGTCGGCGCCCGTCACCCATTCGGCCGCGTCGGAGACGAGCCAGGCCACGGCACGTGCCACGTCCTCCGGTTCGCCGATGCGCCCGAGCGGCAGGCTCGTGGCGAGCTGCTCCTCGGCGCCGTCCCACACGAAGCGGGCCATCTCGGTGCGGATCAGGCCGGGGGAGACGGAGTTGACCCGTACCAAGGGCGCCAGTTCGCCCGCGAGCTGGGCGGTCAGGTGCAGGAGCGCCGCCTTGCTGGTGCCATACGCGCCCACGTTCGGGCCCACGTGTGAGGCGCCCTCGGTGCAGATGTTCACCACCGTGCCGCCGTGCTCGCTCATCCAGGCCCGCCAGGCGAGCTGCGTCAGGCGCAGCGCGGCCTCGACGTTCACGGTGAAGGCGGCGCGCCACGCCGCGAGATCGACGTCCATCAGCGCGCCGTAAGGGGCGTTCGTCGCGGCGTTGTTCACCAGGACGTCGAGCCGCCCGAACTCCTGGACCGCGAGCGCCACGCAGGCCTGCGCCCGACCGGAATCAGCCACGCCGCCCACGCACCCCACGGCCTGGGCGCCGTCCGCGCGCAGCCCGGCCACCGCCGCCTCCAGGGCGGCCGGTTCGCGGGCGGTCAGGACGAGGCGATGCCCCGACTCCGCCAGCGCCCGCGCGACGGCGAGCCCGATCCCGCGCGAGGCCCCGGTCACCAGGGCCACCGCGCCGTCCCTTGCCTGGGCGGAAATCATCTGCGTACGGTCCCATGGAGGCCCGGAAAGGCCCATGGGCTCGACCTGTTGAGAATTTCTCGGCCCGCGGGCCACGCCCACACCGGGATCTTCTGTCCGAAATCCACTCCTTCGGCGGACCCCATAGAGCGCGACCGCGCTCATTTGGTTAATGTGAGGCGAACGGACGGTCTCCAGGGGATCCACGAGTACCCCTCGACCGCCCCGGGACAGGCTCGCCACCATGGCCGCGATCCCGCCTGAACAACGGCGCCACCGCGACCGAACAGCTCTTGTCCTTCCGTTACGCGACACAAAGGAGTGCGCGGTGACACCAGATCTGACGAAGCAGGAAAAGCGACCGGCGGAACACGGCAGTGAACGGGCCGGCAGACCACGCAAGCTGAGCAACCTGGACTCGTGGGCGAAGGCGGCCCCGATCCGGCTTGCCGGCTACGAGGACGACCTCGCCGAGCCGCACATCCTGCCCGGTATCGACTGATCCCTCCGCTTTCGCCGCGCGCCCCCTGCCTACCCGGCCGGGGGCGCGCGGCGTTACGTTTCCGGTCTCGCGGGCTGCCGGGTCCTGGGTTGCCGAGTCGCGGCTTGCCTCGGAAATCGAACACATGATCTAGTCGAACGTATGAGCCACCCCATCCCCGACGACCTCGTACGCATGCAACGGGAGTGGACCGCCACCTACCGTCGGCTGGCCGACCAGCCGGGGCGCACGGTGCTGCGCCGACGCCTGATCCACCTGTCCGTACGGCTGCACTTCCATCCGCTGCTGAAGTCCGCGGCGGCCCGCACGGAGCTGCGCCGCCGCGCGCACGGCGAGCCATGACAACGCAGGTGGATCGGTCCGCTCGCGCATGGGTCGGCGGTTGCGGGTCATCCGGGGGGTATGGACGGAACAGCGGATGCAGAGCGCGGCGTGGACCGCGCGCCGGAAGAACCCACGCAGTTGCCCAAGCGGTCGTGGAAGGCGGTGCTCAAGGGCGTCGTCAAGGAGTTCCAGGACGACGAGCTGACGGACCGGGCCGCGGCACTGACCTACTACGGGGTGCTGTCGCTGTTTCCGACGCTCCTGGTGCTGGTCTCCCTGCTCGGCGTGGTGGGTAAATCGGCGATCGACTGGCTCCTGGAGAACCTGGAGAAGCTCGCGCCCGGTTCGGCGCGGGACATCATCGGCGACGCCGTGAAACAGCTTGAGGGCCAGGGCGGCGTCGGCTCGCTGATGGCGGTGGTCGGCATCGTGCTGGCCGTCTGGGCGTCGTCCGGGTACGTGGGGGCGTTCATCCGCACCGCCAACGCCGTCTACGACATGCCCGAGGGTCGGCCCGTGTGGAAGGTGCTGCCGGTCAGGGTGGGCGTGACGGTGGTGCTGCTCCTCCTCGCGGTCGTCAGCGCGGTCATCGTGGTGTTCACCGGTGGTCTCGCCCGGACCGTGGGCTCGACCCTGGGGATCGGCGACGCGGCCCTGACGGTGTGGTCGATCGCGAAGTGGCCGGTGCTCGTCGTGCTGGTGACCTCCATGATCGCGCTGCTGTTCTGGGCGACGCCGAACGTGAAGGGCCGCGGTTTCAAGTGGATCACCCCCGGCAGCGTGATCGCCCTGGTGATCTGGCTGATCGCCTCGGCCGGATTCGCCTTCTACGTCGGGAACTTCAGCTCCTACAACAAGACCTACGGCGCGCTGGCCGGAGTGATCATTTTTCTGGTGTGGCTGTGGATCAGCAACATCGCGATCCTGCTCGGCCTGGAGTTCGACGCGGAGCTGTCCCGGCAGCGTGCCATCGCCGGCGGGCTTCCCCCCGAGGAGGAGCCCTATGTACCGCCACGTGACACCCGCGCGTGGGACGAACAGGACCAGCGCCGCCTGGCGAGTGGCGACGCGTGACGCCGTCCGCGACGACCGCGGCCCCTGACCATGTGCCGATGCCGAAGATCGGGGTACTCGGCCGCTGAACAGACAGGAGGTTGATGACGATGGCCCAGACAGGCCCGCACCCCACCGGCCGTGACAGCGCCGGACAGACCGCCCCTCACAACGAGCCGGTGGGCGACTTGGTGCAGCGCGCCTCACAGCAGCTGACGGAGCTGGTACGCGGCGAGATGCGGCTGGCCCAGGCGGAGATGAAGGAGAAGACCAGGCGCTACGGCAAGGGCAGCGGGTTGTTCGGCGGAGCCGGTCTCGTCGGCTTCCTGACCCTGCAGGCGCTGGTCGCCACCGCGATCGCGGCGCTCGCCGTGCCGCTTCCGGTGTGGGCCGCGGGGCTGATCGTCACCGCCGTCCTCGGTCTGATCGCCGCGGTACTGGCCCTGACCGGCAAGAAGGAGGTCGGCCGGGCCGCCCCGCCGGTCCCCGAGCAGGCGATCGACGGCGTGAAGGCCGATGTCGCAGAGATCAAGGAGAGTGCACAGCGATGAACCAGCCCGACGACAAGCACACCGCGGACCCCGGGGAGCTGCGCGCCAAGGTTGAGCAGACCCGGCAGGACCTGGGAGAGACGGTCGAGGCACTGGCGGCCAAGACGGACGTCAAGGCCCGCGCACAGGAGAAGGCGGTCGCGATCAAGGGGCAGACCGCCACCAAGGCCGCGGAGCTGAGCGAGCAGGCCAGGGCGAAGGCCACCGAGGCCGCGCATGTGCTGCAGGACAAGGTGCCCGACCAGGTCAAGGACAAGGCCGCCACCGCCACCGGGCAGGTGAAGGCCGCGGCAGGACAGGCCACGGAGGTGTGGCACGACAAGGCGCCCGAGCAGGTCCAGAACCGCCGCACCGGCTTCATCGCGGGGGGCGCGGCGCTGGTGGTCGCGTACGTCCTGGTGCGGCGCAAGCGGAAGCACGGGAGCGCGCGGTGAAGGCCTCGAAGATCGCGTACAAGCCGGTCGGGATGGCGCTCGGCGCGCTCGCCGGTGTGGCCGCGGGCGGGCTGTTCAAACAGGCATGGAAGATGGTCGCCCGCGACGAGGACGCGCCCGACGCCACCGACGAGGACCGCGGCTGGGGCGAGATCCTGCTCGCGGCCACGCTGCAGGGCGCGATCTTCGCCGTGGTCAAGGCGGCTGTCGACCGCGGTGGCGCTGTCGCGACGCGTCGGCTGACGGGTGCCTGGCCCGGCTGATGAGTGTCAGCAATCATCCGATGGATGAGCGCAGGGCTGCGTAAATGTCCAAGTCCCCGCCGAGGGCAATGCATTGACACCCTTCGGAGGCGCTTGAATCATCGGATGTCATGACTGACATGCGCATGATGTTCGCGCCGGGCCGTGCGCCACGCCGCGCGCGGCTCCGCAGACTGCGGGGCGCCGCGGTGGCCCTGCTGCTGCTCGCGGCGCCGGTCCCGGCGGCCCAGGCCGCCGGGACCTCGCGACCCGCCACGGACCCACCCCGCACCGTCCCCGCCCTGGCCGACTGGACGCCGGGGAAGGGGAGCTACGCCTACGGCCCCGACACCCGGCTCGTCGCGCACGGGCAGGCGGCCCGCGAAGTCGCACGTACCCTCGCCGAAGATCTGCGCGCCGCGGGCGAGGGCCGGGTGCCGGTCACCGGCGGCGCCCCGCGTGACGGCGACATCGTGATCGACGTCGCTCCCGCCCGCAAGACGCTCGGCGCCGAAGGATACGAACTCCGCGCGGGCAAGCGCCTGGAGATCACCGGCGCGAGCGACGCCGGCGCCTTCTACGGCACCCGCACCCTCCTCCAGCTCCTCGCCCAGAGCGACCGCGTACCCGCCGGGCGCACCGTGGACGTGCCGCAGTACAAGGAACGCGGGGTGGGCGTCTGCGCCTGCTACATCCATGTCTCCACGCCCTGGCTGGAGAACCTCGTACGTGACATGGCGTACAACAAGCAGAACCAGCTGCTCCTCGAACTCAAGGTGAAGAGCGACAAGCACCCCGAGGCCAACAGCTGGGGCTACTACACCAAGAGCGAGATACGCCGCATCGTCGCCCTCGGCGAGAAGTACCACGTCACGATCATCCCGGAGATCAACTCGCCCGGCCACATGGACCCTTGGCTGGAGAAGCGCACCGACCTCCAGCTCACCGACTCCGACGGAAAGCCGCAGCCCTCGCGCCTTGACGTCACCAAGGACGAGGCCTTCGCGTACTACACGAGCCTCATCGACGAGTACGCCGAGGTGTTCCCCGCGAAGTCCTGGCACATGGGCGCCGACGAGTACATGCTCGGCTCCGACTTCGCCAAGTACCCCCACATCCTCGAATACGCGAAGAAGAAATACGGGGAGAAGGCAACCCCGCAGGACGCCTTCGTCGACTTCATCAACCGGGTGCACGCGTACGCCAAGGGTGAGGGCAAGCAGTTGCGCATCTGGAACGACGGCCTGACCGGCGCGAACACGGTGCCGGTCGCGGCGGGCACGAGCGTGGAGCACTGGCTCGACGTGAAGACGAAGCCGAGCCAACTCATCGCGCAGGGCCACCCGTTGCAGAACGCCGCCTACGCGCTCTACCTCGTCCGCGGCGGCTTCCACACCGACACCGAGTCGCTGTACGACCAGGCGTGGGACCCGCGCAGCTTCGAGGGCGAGAAGCTCGCGTCGCGCGACGGCATCACCGGGGCGAAGATCAGCCTGTGGCCGGACAACGGCCGGGGCGAGACCGAGAACGAGGTCGCGGCCTCCATGGCGATGCCGCTCAGCCATGTCGCCCAGGTCACCTGGGGTTCCGCGCACCCGGACCCGACGTACGCCGACTTCACCGCGCGCGCCACGTCTGTGGGCCACGCGCCGGGTTGGCGTGACCTGACGAAGCCGCCGGTGGCCGACGGGACGTACACCCTGCGCGACACCAAGGGGCATGCTGAGCCCGCTGCGTACGAGATCAAGCGCACTGCCGACGGCTACGTCACGCTGAAGTCCACGGCGGACGGCACCTGCCTGGAGACCCGGAGCGGGAAACTCACCCTCAACGTCCCCCTTGAGCCCGGCAGTTCGGTCACACGGGAGACCTGCGACACGGCGAACACCTTGCAGCGCTGGCAGCTGGCGAAGGCGTCGGACGGATACCGGCTGACGAACGCGATCACCCAGATGTCCGTGTACGCGGCCGAGGACGGGCGGCTCCGGCAGTACCCGGCGGATCAACAGGCCCCGACCACCTGGGCCTTGACCGCCCGCTGATCCCCGTACCTCGGCATCCGACAGGAGACCGCACCCCCATGACTGTCAGCAGACGTCTCTTCGTGACCGCCGCCGTCACCACGGCGGTCGCCGCGTCGAGCACATCCTTCGCCCTCGCGGCGCCCGGCCCGACCGGCGCCCCCGCCGTTCCGGAGCCGCCCTACCGCATCCCGATCAGCCCCAAGGACTCCCCGGACGGCGTCGTCGCCAAGGCCGCTCAAGTCCGCCCGACAGAGCGGCAGATCGCCTGGCAGCGCCTCGAACAGACCGCGTTCCTGCACTTCGGGGTCAACACCTTCACCGGCCTCGAATGGGGCACGGGCGACGAGGACCCCGACGTCTTCCAGCCCTCCGGACTCGACACCGACCAGTGGGCGCGGGCCCTGCGCGACGGCGGATTCAAGCTCGCCATCCTCACTGTCAAGCACCACGACGGCTTCGTGCTCTACCCCTCTCGTTACACCAAGCACAGTGTGGTGAGCAGCAGTTGGCAGGGCGGCAAGGGCGATGTGCTGCGCTCGTTCGCCGACTCGCTGCGACGGCACGGGATCAAGGTGGGCGTCTACATCTCGCCCGCCGACGAGAACCAGTACCTGCACGGCGTCTACGCCAACGGCAGCGCCCGCTCACGGCGCACCATTCCCACGCCGGTGGAGGGTGACGACCGGGCGGACGCCGCCGCCGTACGGTCGTTCACCCTCGACGCGACCGACTACGGCGCGCACATGCTCAACCAGCTGTACGAGGTGCTCACCGAGTACGGGCCCATCGACGAGGTGTGGTTCGACGGGGCGCAGGGGCGTATCCCACCGGAGAAGGTCGAGACGTACGACTGGGACAGCTGGTACGCGGTCATCCGCGCCCTGGCCCCGGACGCGACGGTCGCCGTGCGCGGGCCTGA
Organism: Streptomyces sp. NPDC033177; assembly: GCF_055577715.1. Lineage (NCBI taxonomy): Bacteria > Bacillati > Actinomycetota > Actinomycetes > Kitasatosporales > Streptomycetaceae > Streptomyces > Streptomyces sp. NPDC033177. Next base: position 196,892 of record NZ_JBVIPS010000003.1, read on the forward strand.
CGTACGGTGGGTCGGCAACGAGGGTGGTCTGGCGCGCGAGAACGAGTGGAGCGTCGTCCCCGTAAAAGACTCGGGGAACGGCAGCATCGACTACGCCCTGAAGTACGACGCCCCCGACCAGGGGAGCCGCCAGGCACTCGCCGAGGCGAGGGATGTCGCCCAGTACGTCCAGTGGTGGCCCGCGGAGTGCGATGTCTCGATCAGGCCGGGGTGGTTCTACCACGAGGACGAACAGCCCAAGTCCGTCGAGCAGTTGACGGACATCTGGTTCCGCTCGGTGGGCCGGAACTCCGTCCTTCTGCTCAACATCCCGCCGGACAAGCGGGGCCTGCTCCCCGAGGCGGACGTGGCCCGGTTGCGGGAGTTCCGTGAGCGGATCGGGCGTGAGCTGCCCGAGGACTTCGCGCGGGACGCACGGGCCTGGGGCGACGGCCGCCGACCCTCGCGGGCCGTCGACGGCGACCCGGACACGGCGTGGGCGTGCCCGGCGCCCTCCCGGGGGACGCTCACCGTCGACCTGGGTGAGGTGCGCGAGGTCGACCGGATCCGGCTGGGGGAGGCCATCCGGCGGGGTCAGCAGCTGGAGCACGCGGTGATCGAAGCCCGGGTCTCCGGCTCCGGCGGCTCCGGATGGACCCTCGTGACCGAGGTGGAAACGGTGGGTGCAAGCCGGGTCCTGACCCTTGCCACGCCGCTACGGGCCCGGGAGTGGCGGATCCGGGTGACGGGGTCGCGCGGGGCGGTGCGCCTCGCGGAGTTCGGCCTGTACCGGTCTCGGGTGTAGCGGGCAGGCGTAGCCGGCTTCACCACGTGCCCCAAGTGGGCCGGGCCGCGCCGGTGTTACCGTCGCGGCCATGTCCAAGAACGAGATCGACGCCGTGACCGCCGAGTTCTTCGGCGCCTTCGACAACCGGGGTGGCCGGGCCGCCGACGTGGCCCGGATCCGCCGTCTGATGCTCCCCGGGGGCGTGATCGTCTCGACCGGACCGCAGTTCACGGTCTACACGGTGGAGGAGTTCATCGAGCCGCGCGAACGGCTTTTGTCGGAAGGCCGGTTGGTCGAATTCTCCGAGTGGGAGACGTCCGAACGGACCGAGATCGAGGGCGACATCGCCTCGCGGTTCGGCACGTACCGCAAGTCCGGGACGCTGGACGGCGAACCCTTCGAGGGGAGCGGGACCAAGACCATCCAGTTCGTCCGCACCCCGGAGGGCTGGCGGATCACGGCATTCTCCTGGTACGACAAGGCCTAGGGCCAGGAAACCCCGCTGCCCCGCACCGTCAGGGGGGCCGGTTCATCCTCGTCGTCCTCAACGACGACCGGGAACGCGCGCACGATCGCCAGTGTCACCGGCCGGGGGCCCAGACCGAGATGCCACCGGAGTTCGGCGAGCTCCTCGTCGGAGATGTCCGCACGCAGGTCCAACGCCACCGAGAGCTCGTAGATGTCTGCCATGCCGGCACTGTACGGGCGGGGTACGACAGGCTTGCCCGGGGCTGCGGCACCGCTCAGTCCCCGGCCACCCTCCCCGTGCTCTCCCGCTCGATGAGCGTGGGCAGCGGCACCTGGACCGTGGCCGCGGGGCCGTCGTCCAGGAGGGAGAGGAGTTCGCGCGCCGCCGTACGCCCGAAGGACACCGTGTCGCGTGACAGGGCCGTGAGCCACGGGTGCACCATCCGGCACAGTGCCGAGTCCTCCCACGCGATCACCGACACGTCCCCCGGCACGGAGAAGCCCAGCGAGGCCGCCGCGGCGATCCCCGCGACGGCCATCACGTCGTTGTCGTACACCAGAGCTGTCGGCGGTGACGCGGCGGACAGCACCCGCCGGGTCACCGCGGCGCCCTCCGCGTCCGAGTAGTCCGTGGTCACCGAGCGGACCTCCGACAGGTCGCGCCGCTCGGCCTCGGCCCGCAGCGTACGGATCCGGCGCTCGGTGTGGGCGAGGCCGGACAGACCCGCGATGTGCACGATGCGGCGGTGGCCGAGGGCGTGCAGATGGTCCACGACCGAAGCCATCGCGCCCGCGTCGTCAGCCCAGACGGTGGAGAGGAAGGGGTGGTGAGCCTCCGGGTCCGGTACGCCGCCCGTCACCACCGCGGGCAGGCCGAGTTCGTCGAGGAGTGCCGGGCGCGGGTCCTGCGTGCGCGGGTCCACGACGAGGACGCCGTCCACCCGGTGCTCGGCCCACCAGCGCTGGTAGACCGCGCACTCGGCGGTCACGTCCTCCACCACCTGGAAGAGCAGGCCCAGTTGACGCTCCGCCAGGACTTCCTGGATGCCCGAGATCAGTTGCAGGAAGAACGAGTCGACGCCCAGTGTCCCGGCGGGCCGGGCCACCACGAGCCCCACCGTCGCCGAACCCTCGCCGGACAGTGCGCGCGCCGCCGTGCTCGGGTGCCAGCCCAACTGCTCGGCGACCCTGCGGACCCGGTCGCGGGTGACCTCGGAGACTCCGGGCCGGTCGTTGAGCGCGAAGGACACGGCGCTCTCGGAGACGCCGGCGCGGCGTGCGATGTCCTTCATGGTCGGTCGGCGTGCCGGGGACCGCTTGCCTTGCACCGGTGTTGCCCCTTTCCTCTGGCGCGCATACTAATGCGCTTGAGCCAGCACACTCTAAAGCGCTTTAGTCGATCCCCGCAAGAAGTTCAACGCACCGCTCTGACCTGCATAGTTGAAGAGATTCGCGGGATTATTCAACGAATCCATTGACTTTTTGCCGGAGTTCCATGCAAGGTCTGCCTCACGCTGGGCCGAGCAAAGGAGCCGTTTCACCGTGCGCATCTCACACCACCCCCGCAGCATCTCCGGAAGGGCAGCCGCCACTGCCGCCGTCCTCGCCGTGCTCCTGCCGCTGAGCGGCTGTGGCGACGGAGGCGACGGCGGCGGTTCGACCGACGCGTCCGGCAAGATCGAGGGCGAGATCACCTTCCAGACCTGGAACCTGAAGGCGAACTTCAAGTCGTACTTCGAGGGCGTCGTCGACGGCTTCGAGAAGAAGTACCCCGGCACGAAGGTGAACTGGGTCGACCAGCCGGGCGAGGGTTACGCCGACAAGATCAGCGCCGACGCCGCGGCCGGCACCCTGCCCGACGTCGTCAACGTCTCGCCCGACCTCGTGGCCCCGCTCGCCAAGGCCGGTCTCGCGCTCGACCTCGACAAGGCCGCCGGAAAGTACGAGAAGGAGTACCTGCCGGGGGCGTGGAAGAGCCACCAGATACCGGGCACGGAGGGGACGTACGCCTTCCCCTGGTACCTGAACACCGGGCCGCTCTTCTACAACAAGCGGATCTTCAAGGAGGCGGGGCTCGACGCCGACAAGCCCCCGAAGACGTACGACGAACTCTTCGCCGACGCGCTGAAGCTGTCGAAGGAGACCAAGGGCAAGACCGCCACGCTCGCCAACGTCCCCACCATCGAGGACTTCGGGCGCTACGGGGTGCCGCTGATGGACAAGGAAGGGACCAGGTTCACCTTCAACGGCCCCAAGGGCGTCGAACTCCTCACCAAGTACAAGGAGTTGTACGACGCGAAGGCCCTGGACGGTCAGGCGCTCACCGCGACCCCCGAGTCGACGGGCAAGAAGTTCCTCACCGAGGCCGTCGCCATGAACCCCGGAAGCGCCTTGGACCTCGGCAAGTTCAAGAAGGAGGCGCCCGGCCTCTACAAGAACATCGGGATCACGCCGCAGATCACCGACACCGGCAAGGACAACATGTACGTGATGGGTGTCATGGTGAACACCCGCACCAAGCAGACGCCCGCCGCCGTGGCCTTCGCCCACTACGTGACGGACGCGCAGCGCCAGATGTCCTTCGCCAAGAAGGTGGCGATCTTCCCCAGCACGAAGGGTTCGCTCGACGACCCGTACTTCACCAAAGAGGACGGGACCGACGACACGCGGGTGCGGGTCGCCGCTGCCAAGTCCATCAAGACCGCGGTGAACTACACGCCCGTGCTGTTCAGCGAGCAGATGAAGATCGAGCTGCGCAACGGCGTCGCCAGGGCGCTGCAGGGCAAGCAGAGTCCCGAGGAAGCGCTTGACAACGCTGTCAAGAACTGTGACCGGCTGCTGAAGCAGAGCTGACAGGACGAGCTGACAGGACGACACGGACCACCACCATGAAAAGCTCCAGCGCCGCGGTCGGTCAAAGCCAGAGCCGCCGCATCAGACGTCAACTGCCCTCAAGCCCCTGGCTGTTCGCGGCTCCGGGCCTGCTGATCGTCGGCATCTTCATCCTCTATCCGTTCGTCAGCACGCTCATCAACTCCTTCACCGACAAGCGCACCCTGATCCCGGGGGAGTACGTCGGCCTGGACAACTTCCGCGAGCTGCTGCACGACGACATGTTCTGGATCGGGCTCCGCAACTCGACGCTCTACATCGTGGGGGTCGTCCCCGCGCTCGTCCTGCTGCCGCTGCTGCTCGCGATGCTCGTCCAGAAACACATCCCCGGCATCACCTTCTTCCGGTCCGCCTTCTACACGCCCGTGGTCGCCTCCATCGTCGTGGTGGGCCTGATCTGGGTGTGGATGCTGGATGAACGGGGTCTGGTCAACGCGGTGTTGGAGGCCGTGGGCATCGGCTCGGTCGGCTTCCTCAGCGACCAGTGGCTGCTCCTCCTGAGTGCCATGGCCGTCACGGTCTGGAAGGGCCTCGGCTACTACATGATCATTTACCTGGCGGCGCTCGCCAACGTGCCACGTGAACTCCACGAGGCCGCGTCGGTGGACGGCGCGGGCTCCGTCCGCCGCTTCTTCACCGTCACCGTGCCCGCCGTGCGCTCCACCATGGTGCTGGTGGCCGCGCTGTCCTCGGTCGCCGCCTTCAAGGTGTTCTCCGAGGTCTATCTGATGGCCGGGCCCAACGGCGGCCCGGCGGGCGAGGACACCACGCTGGTGATGCTGGTGCAACGCGTCGGCACCGGCCTGACCGGCCGCGTCGGGTACGCGTCGGCCATCTCGGTCGTCGTCTTCGTCGTCACCGTCGCGCTGATGCTGCTCGTGCTGCGCGCGGACCGGAAGGAGGACTGACCCGTGAGCATCGCGACCGACACGCGCAAGACCGAGCGGGCCGCGCGGAAGACGGAGGGCAATGCCGGGAAGGGCGGCGCCCGCAGGCGCGGGCGGATCACCGACGAGAACGGCCGCCGGATGCCCGTGTGGGAGATCATCCTGCGCTACGGCCTCCTGCTCGCCGTACTGGCCCTGATGATCGGCCCCTTCCTCTGGCAGCTGTCCACCTCCCTGAAGGGCCCGCACGAGAACATCTTCAGCTCCCCGCCCAAGTTCCTGCCGAGCAGCCCGACCTTCCACAACTACGAACGCGTCGCCGACACCATCCCCGTCTGGGACTACGCGCTCAACTCCCTGAAGGTGGCCGCCGCCAACGTGGTGACCAACTGCGTGGGCGCCACACTCGCCGGCTACGCGCTCGCCCGCCTGCGCTACCGGGGCCGCCGCGCGGCCACGATCGTGTTCGTCCTCGCCATGCTGGTGCCCGTGGAGGGCATCATCATCGCCCAGTTCACGACCATGCGGGAGCTGGGCCTGAACAACACCCTCATCGGTGTGCTGCTGCCCGGCTGCGTCTCCGCGCTCAACGTCCTGCTGATGCGCAACGCCTTCCTGAACCTGCCGTACGAGATCGAGGAAGCCGCGTACGTCGACGGCGCGAACGTCTGGCAGCGGTTCCTGCGGATCGCCCTGCCCGCGGTCAAGGGCACGCTCGCCGTGGTGGCGATCTTCGCCTTCATGGGCGCCTGGGACGACTTCCTCTGGCCGCTGATCGTGCTGAGCGACCCGGACAAGTTCACCCTGACCATCGGCCTGAACTACCTGCACGGCACCTTCGCCAACGACGAACGGCTCGTCGCCGCGGGCACGGTCATCGCCGTGCTCCCGCTGATCGTGCTCTTCGCCTGCCTCCAGCGGTACTTCTTCCGCGGGGTGGGCGAGGGGGCGGTAAAGGGCTGAGCCGCCGCCCCCCCCCTCGTACTCCCTTGCACCCCGGTCCCGTGCCGGGCCCCCACACCCCGAGAACCAGGACTCGCATGTCTCGTACGACCCGTGTGCCCTCCGCCGCGCCGCGCTTCGGCGCGAACTACACCCCGAGCCAGGGGTGGTTCCACCACTGGCTCGACTTCGACATCGACGCCGTACGCGCCGATCTCGACGCGATCGCCGCGCTTGGCCTCGACCACATCCGGGTCTTCCCGATCTGGCCGTACTTCCAGCCCAACCGCACCCTGATCCGGCCGCGCGCCGTGGAGCAGCTCGTCGCCCTCGCGGACGCAGCGGCCGAGCGCGGCCTCGACGTGAACGTCGACGGACTGCAGGGGCACCTGTCCAGCTTCGACTTCCTGCCCGCGTGGACGCAGACGTGGCACCGGCGGAACATCTTCACCGAGCCGGATGTCGTGGAAGGCGAGGTCGCGTACCTGCGTACGCTCGCCGCGGCCCTGGCCGACCGGCCGAACTTCATCGGCATGACCATCGGCAACGAGGTCAACCAGTTCTCGGCGGGCCCGCACCCCGACCCCGACCGCATCACGCAGGACCAGGCGGGGGAATGGCTGCGGCGGGTGCTCGCCGCGTGCGAGGAGGGCGCTCCCGGCAAGCTGCATCTGCACGCCGAGTACGACGCCGCCTGGTACCAGGACGACCAGCCGTTCACCCCGGCCCAGGCCGCGCGCCTCGGTGGTGCGACCGCCGTGCACTCCTGGGTGTTCAACGGCACGGCCCAACGGCACGGGCGGGGCGGGGTCGCCACCGCTCACCACGCGGCGTACATGATCGAACTGTCCAAGGCGTGGGCGGACGATCCGCACCGCCCGGTCTGGCTCCAGGAGGTGGGCGCGCCGGCTCCCCTCATCCCCGCGGAACACGCGGCCGCCTTCACCGAGGCGACGGTGGAGGCGGCGCTCGACTGTGCGGATGTGTGGGGGGTGACGTGGTGGTGCTCGCACGATGTGTCGCGCTCGCTGGCTGACTTCCCTGAACTGGAGTACAGCCTGGGCCTGTTGACCAACTCGGGGCTGGTCAAGCCGGGGGGTGAGGTGCTTGCGCGGCTCGCGAAGGAGTGGCGGGGGCGGGAGTATGCGCCTGCCGTGCGGGGAACCGCCGTGGTGGTCGAGGACTCCGCTTCGGAGCGGTCCGCGTGTGCTCCTGGGGGAGCGGTTTTCGAGGCGTTCATGCGGCTCGCGGCGGACGGGGTGCGGCCCACCACGGTGTTGGCCTCCCGGGCTGGTGACGCCGCGCACTTGGCTGCGCGGGGCATTACGGAGGTCGTGCGTCCGGGGGAGGTCGGCTAAGCCCAAGTTCTTTCCCCCACCCCGCCCCTTCCCGAAACTCGCTGCGCGAGAGCCTCCTCAAACGCCGGAGGGGCTGAAAATCCAGCCCGTCCGGCGTTTGAGGACGAACTCGGCGGAGCCGGTGATGGCTGGTACGCAAGGCCCCCGCGCCAGAGCGGGTTTTCGGGAAGGGGCGGGGTTGGGGACAACAAAACTCACCCCCCCAGAACCCGCAGTGAACGAGCAACCGGAGAACCCACATGCATGACGACCGCACCCTCATAGAAGCCCGGCTCAAGCGCGTCCTCGACGAGCGCATCCGCCCCGCCGTCTACCCCGAGTCCGTACCTCTGGACGTAGCGGTGTGGAACGCGCCGGGCGAGCCGGTTCCAGTGGCCGAAGGCCTGGCCGCCGAGACGACGCCGACCGAGGTCGGCGCGCGGTGGGGCGCCCCCTGGGCCACCAGCTGGTTCCAGGTGACCGGCACCGTCCCCAAGGAATGGGCGGGAAGGACCGTCGAGGCCATCCTCGACCTCGGCTTCGACGAGAACATGCCCGGCTTCCAGTGCGAGGGCCTGGTCTACCGCCCCGACGGCACCCCGGTGAAGGGCCTCAACCCCCGTAACCAGTGGGTGCGGATCGCCGCCCCGGCGACCGGCGGCGAGGACGTCCACCTGCACATCGAGGCCGCCTCCAACCCCGTCATCCTCGACTACCACCCCTTCCTGCCCACCCAGCTCGGCGACAAGGAGACGGCCGGCAGCGAGCCCCAGTACAAGCTCGCCCGCATGGACCTCGCCGTCTTCGACGAGACCGTGTGGCAGCTCGTCATCGATCTCGAAGTGCTCGGCGAGCTCATGCAGGAACTTCCCGAGGACTCCGGTCGGCGGTACGCGATCGTGCGCGCCATCGGCCGCGCCCTGGACGCCGTCGACCTCCAGGACGTGAACGGCTCCGCGCCCGCGGCCCGCGCGGAACTCGAAGGCGTCCTCACCACGCCCGCCGAGCCCTCGGCCCACCGCATCAGTGCCGTCGGCCACGCGCACATCGACTCCGCGTGGCTGTGGCCGCTGCGTGAGACGGTGCGCAAGGTCGCGCGTACGACGTCGAACATGACCGCGCTCATCGAGGACGAGCCGGACTTCGTCTTCGCCATGTCGCAGGCGCAGCAGTGGGCGTGGGTCAAGGAGCACCGGCCCGAGGTGTGGGCGAAGGTCAAGAAGGCGGTCGCCGACGGGCGGTTCGTGCCGGCTGGTGGCATGTGGGTCGAGTCGGACACGAACATGCCGGGGTCGGAGGCGATGGCCCGTCAGTTCGTGCACGGCAAGCGGTTCTTCCTCGACGAGTTCGGCGTCGAGAACGACGAGGCGTGGCTTCCCGACACCTTCGGATTCGCTGCCGGGCTGCCCCAGATCATCAAGGCGGCGGGCTCGAAGTGGCTGCTGACCCAGAAGATCTCCTGGTCGCAGACGAACCGCTTCCCGCACCACACGTTCAACTGGGAAGGAATCGACGGCACCCGCATCTTCACGCACTTCCCGCCCGTCGACACCTACAACTGCTCGATGAAGGGCAGCGAGATCGCCCACGCGGCGAAGAACTTCAAGGACAAGGGCGTCGCCCGGCACTCCCTCGCCCCGACCGGCTGGGGTGACGGAGGCGGCGGCACCACCCGCGAGATGATCGCGAAGGCGGGACGCCTCCGTGACCTGGAGGGCTCTGCGACGGTCAAGTGGGAAACCCCGGCGGCCTTCTTCGAGAAGGCCGAGGCGGAGTACCCGAACGCCCCGATCTGGGTCGGCGAGCTGTACCTGGAGCTGCACCGCGCCACGCTCACCAGCCAGGCGGGCACCAAGCAGGGCAACCGCCGCAGCGAGCACCTGCTGAGGGAGGCGGAACTGTGGGCGGCGACGGCGGCGGTGCGTGCACCCGATTTCGCCTACCCCTATGAGGAGTTGGACCGCATCTGGAAGACGGTGCTGCTCCACCAGTTCCACGACATCCTGCCCGGCTCGTCCATCGCCTGGGTGCACCGGGAGGCGCGCGCGACGTACGCGAAGGTCGCCGAGGAGCTGAACGGCATCATCGACGCGGCTCAGCGGGCGCTTGCCGGGGAGGGCGGCGGCACGGACACCACCCTCGTCTTCAACTCCACCCCGCACACCCGCGACGGCGTCCCGGCGGGCGGCGCGCGGCCCGCCGCGATCGACGGCCAGTCGGCGATAGCCTCGCGCGCCGACGGCGGCTATGTGCTGGACAACGGCCTGCTGCGGGTCGAGATCGACGCGCGCGGTCTGATCGTCTCGGCGTACGACCTCGTGGCAGGCCGGGAGACCGTCGCGCCCGGCCAGGCGGCGAACCTGCCGCAGATCCACGCCGACTTCCCCAACATGTGGGACGCGTGGGACGTCGACGAGTTCTACCGCAACACGGTCACGGACCTGACGGAGGCGGACTCGGTCGAGCCCGTCGAGAACGACGCCTCGGTCCGTGTCATACGCAGCTTCGGCGCGTCGCGGCTCACGCAGACGCTGACCCTGTCGCCCGGCTCCATGCGCCTGGACATCGACACGGAGGTGGACTGGCACGAGACGGAGAAGTTCCTGAAGCTGGCGTTCCCGCTGGACATCCACGCGGAGCGGTACGCGTCGGAGACGCAGTTCGGCCACTTCTACCGGGCCACGCACACCAACACGAGCTGGGAGGCCGCCAAGTTCGAGGCGTGCAACCACCGCTTCGTGCACGTGGAGGAGCCGGGCTGGGGCGTGGCCCTGGTCACCGACTCGACGTACGGCCACGACGTGACCCGCACGGTACGCGCCTCGGACTCCGGCACGACCACCACGGTCCGCGCCTCGCTCCTGCGCGCCCCGCGTTTCCCCGACCCCGAGACGGACCAGGGCGTCCACCGCTTCCGGCACGCGTTGGTCCCGGGGGCCGGGATCGGCGACGCGGTGCGTGAGGGCTACCGGATCAACCTGCCCGAGCGGCAGGTGCCGGGCGGCGCCGAGGTGACCCCGCTGGTGACCCTCGACAACGACGCGGTGGTCGTCACGGCCCTCAAGCTCGCTGACGACGGCAGCGGTGACGTGGTCGTCCGCTTCCACGAGTCGCGGGGCGGGCGGGCGAAGGCAACGCTGATGCCGGGCTTCCCGTTCGGCTCGGTCACGGCGACGGATCTCCTGGAGCGCCCCCTCACCGACGCGCCGGCTCCGGAGCACTCGGACGGCGGTGTCACCCTCACCCTGCGCCCGTTCGAACTGGTGACGCTGCGCCTGACGCGGGCGTGACGTCGCGCTGAGCTGACCTGACGAGGGAGATTGCCGGCGGGGCAGAAAGACAGTCCCGCCGGCTTCGTCGGCGCCCCTTCATCCGGGCGCACACTGATGTACATGCCTGTCACGCTGCACCACATCGTCATCGACGCCCACGACCTGCCCGCCCTGGCCCGCTTCTGGGCGGAGGCGCTGCGCTGGCGCATCCTGTCCGAGCGGGAACGCGAGGTCGTGATCGGGCCCGACGAGAACGCGCCGGTCGGCATCTGCTTCATGCCGACGACGGACCGCAAGGTCGTCAAGAACCGTCTGCACCTGGACCTGACGTCCGACGCGGAAGACCGCGACGCCGAGATCGACCGCCTGCTCGCACTCGGGGCACGGAGGGCGGAGGTCGGACAGAGCGGCGAGGAGTCCTGGACGGTCCTTGCCGATCCGGAGGGCAACGAGTTCTGCGTGGTCCGCCCGAAGAAGACCCTCATCGGTTAGGGCCCTTGGGCGCGGCGGCCCGTCAGCCGTCCACCTGTGCCCGCATCCACTCCTCCACCTCTCCCACGTGTGCCGCCGCCGCGGCCCTCGCTGCCTCTGGGTCGCGGGCGGCCAATGCCCGGTGGATGCGGGCGTGTTCGCGGCGCGTGCGTTCGAAGGCGCCCTCTTCCTGGTAGCCGCGCCAGACCCTCGCGCGGAACGTGCGGGACGACAGGCCCTCCAGGATGGCCGCCATCGTGTCGTTGCCTGCCGCGAGGGCGATCGTCCGGTGGAACGCCAGGTCGTGGGAGAGGATTTCCTCCGGGTCCTCCGTGGCGTTCATCGCCTCCAAGTGCTTCTCCACGTCCGCCAGTTGATCGGCGGAGATCCGTGCCGCCGCCAGCGCCGTCGCCGTGGATTCGAGGACCCGGCGTACCTCCAGGAGCTCCACGAGGCGTGGTCCTCGTGACAGGTCGGCCACGACTCCGAAGGTCTCCAGGAGGTCCCCGGCCTCCAGCTGGGTGACGTAGATGCCCGAACCGTGCCGGGCCTCCAGGACCCCCATCACCGTGAGCGCCCGGATCGCCTCCCGCATGGAGCTCCGTGAGAGGCACAGCTGCGTGGCCAAGTCACGCTCCGTGGGCAGGCGTTGGCCCGGTTCGAGCCGGCCCTCGCCGATCATCGCCTTGATCTGCTCGATGGCCCGCTGCGTCACGGTGCCCTTCTGCGGGGCGGTCTGGTCCACGTAACGCTCCTCCACTAGCCGAGTGCGCCGCAGTCTAGTCAGAGATGTGGTCGGACCACTACGGCCTGAAAGCGGGAAAATTTGGCGTCGAGGGGTGTTGTGAGCGCCAAGTGGTCTGATAAATATTCGCCCATCAGTCGCTAGGACTTCCGATCCACGCTCGATGAGGAGCCGTCAGATGGCCGGCAGAACAGTGCGCAACTGGACCAGCAAGGCGGGGACTTCGCGCGCGGCGCGGATCGCCGCCGCCGCGGCCTGCGCGTCCCTCGTGCTCACGGCATGCGGCAGCACGAAGGACAGCGCGGCGCCCGCGGGCGGCGGAGGCGGCGGGGAGGGCAAGGTCGGGGTGATCCTGCCCCTGCTGACCTCGCCGTTCTGGCAGTCGTACAACGACTACGTGCCCAAGATGGCGAAGTCCGAGGACGTCGACGCGATGAAGACCGTCAACTCCAACAGCGACCCCTCGCAGCAGATCACCGACATCAACAACCAGCTCAACCAGGGGGTCAAGGGGCTCGTCGTCGCGCCCCTCGACAGCGCGGCCATCTCCGCGGGACTCGACCAGGCCGAGCGCAAGGGCGTACCCGTGGTCGCCGTCGACGTCGCCCCCGAGAAGGGCAAGGTCGCGATGGTGGTGCGGGCCAACAACGTCGCGTACGGCGAGAAGGCCTGCGACTACCTCGGCGAGAAGGTCAAGACCGGCAAGGTCGTCCAGATCATGGGAGACCTCGCCTCCGTCAACGGCCGCGAGCGTTCCGAGGCGTTCCGCACCTGCGTGAAGAAGAAGTTCCCCAAGCTCAAGGTGCTCGAAATTCCCGCCAAGTGGGAGTCCGACACGGCCGCGTCGAAGCTGGACACACTGCTCAACTCCAACCCCGACATCAAGGGCATCTACATGCAGGCGGGCGGCGTCTATCTCGCGCCCACCCTGCAGACCCTGAAGTCGAAGAAGATGCTGAAGAAGACGGGCGAGAAGGGACACATCACCGTCATCTCGAACGACGGCATCCCGCAGGAGTTCGACGCCATCCGCAAGGGCCAGATCGACGCCACGGTCTCGCAGCCGGCCGACGCGTACGCCAAGTACGGCATGTACTACATCAAGGCCGCGATGAACGGGAAGAAGTTCAAGCCCGGCCCCACCGACCACGACTCCACCATCGTGAAGCTGCCCAGCGGCATCCTGGAGGACCAGCTGCCCGCGCCGCTGGTCACCAAGGAGAACGTGGACGACTCCGAGCTGTGGGGCAACACGGTCAAATGAGTACGCCGATGACCGAGCCCCCCACCGGCCTGGCGACGACCCCGCTCGTCGAAGCGGCCGGTATCACCAAGCGGTACGGACCCACCGTCGCCCTGCAGGACGGGCAGCTGACCGTCCTGCCCGGTGAGTCCCACGCCCTCGTCGGCCGCAACGGCGCGGGCAAGTCCACCCTCGTCACCATCCTCACCGGACTCCAGGCCCCGGACGCGGGCACCGTCCTCTTCGACGGCGAACCGGCACCCGCGCTCACCGACCGCGACGCCTGGCGTCGCAAGGTGGCCTGCGTCTACCAGAAGCCGACGGTCGTGCCCGATCTGACCGTCGCCGAGAACCTTTTCATCAACCGGCAGCCCGAAGGCCGCGGCGGCTTCATCAGCTGGCGCAAGCTGCGCGCACAGGCCGCGGAGGTGCTCGACACCTGGGACGTGCGCGTCGACCCGGACGCCCGCACCGCCGACCTCAAGGTCGAGGACCGGCAGATGGTCGAGATCGCGCGGGCACTCAGCTTCGGGGCGCGGTTCATCGTCCTGGACGAGCCCACCGCGCAGCTCGACAACCGCGAGATCGAACGGCTCTTCACCCGCATGCGGGCGCTCCAGGAATCCGGGGTCACCTTTCTCTTCATCTCGCACCACCTCCAGGAGGTGTACGAGGTGTGCCAGACCGTCACGGTCCTGCGCGACGCCCGCTGGATCACCACCGCCCCCGTCGCCGACCTGCCCCGCGCCGCCCTGGTCGAGGCCATGGCGGGCGAGGCCCTGCGGGAGAAGGAGGCCGCCGAGAAGTCCGTGGCCCGGACCGAGGTCCCTGCCGACGCCCCGGTGATGCTCGACGTCAGGGGCCTCACCAGCGACTCGTACGCGGGCGTCGACCTGACCGTCCGCAAGGGCGAGGTCGTGGGCCTCGCCGGGTCCAGCGGTAGCGGCAAGATCAACCTCGCGGAGACCATAGCGGGCCTGCACACGCCGACCGCCGGAAGTGCTCAACTGGACGGCGTAACGCTGCCGTTCGGGGATGTCACCGCCTCGCTGCGGGCCGGCGTCGGCTGCGTGCCGCGTGACCGGCACGACCAGGGCCTGGTCTTCGGGATGACGATCGGCGACAACGCCACGATGACCGTGCTCGACCGGCTCGGGAAGTACGGCTTCGTCGGCACCGAACGCAAACGAGGCTTCGCCGAGGAGCTCATCGACCGGCTCGACATCCATGCCGAGGGACCCGACCAGCCCGTGTCGGACCTCTCCGGCGGCAACGCCCAGAAGGTCGTCATGGCGCGCGCACTCGCCTCCGACCCGCGCCTCCTCGTCCTCATCAACCCCACCGCGGGCGTGGACGTGAAGTCCAAGGAGTCACTGCTCGCCCGGATGGACCACGCCCGCGAGGACGGCACCGCCGTCCTCGTCGTCTCCGACGAACTGGACGACCTGCGGCGCTGCGACCGCGTCCTGGTCCTCTTCCACGGCCGGGTCGTCGCGGAGCACGAGGCGGGCTTCGCCGACCACGCCCTGATCGCCTCGATCGAGGGGGTGGGCACGACGGGCCCCGATAGGGGCGCGGGGAACTGCGCGGCCAGCCACAACGGGCCCGCAGCCGAAAATCAAGGAGACCACAGTGGCTGACACCAAGGCCCCGGCCGCACAAGCTGCCCCCGCAAGGAAAAGCACCGCCGAAAGCCGCGCAGCGAAGGGCATCCTCCTGCGACGCGCACGCGAACTCGCCCTGGTTCCAGCACTGTTGCTTCTCATGCTCCTGGGAGCCCTGCTCAATGACTCCTTCCTGACGGAGCGAAATCTCATCTCGATCCTCGGCGCCTCTGCCGCCCTCGCGATGGTCGTCCTCGCCGAGTCCCTCGTGCTGATCACGGGTAAGTTCGACCTGTCCTTGGAGTCCGTCGTCGGCATCGCGCCGGCCGTCGGTGCGCTCCTCGTCCTGCCCGCCGCCCAGGCCGGGTTCGGCACAGACATGCCCGTGGCTGCCGGGCTCCTCGCGATCCTGCTCGTCGGCGGAGCCATCGGCGCCTTCAACGGCATCCTCGTGGTGAAGCTCAAGCTCAACGCCTTCATCGTCACGCTCGCCATGCTGATCGTGCTGCGCGGGCTGCTGGTCGGCGCGACCGAGGGCAAGACGCTCTTCGGCATGCCCGACGCCTTCTACACCCTCGCCACCTCGACGTTCCTGACCATCCCGCTCTCGGTGTGGCTGGCCGCGATCTCCTTCGGCGTGGCCGGCTTCGTCCTCAAGTACCACCGCGTCGGGCGCGCCCTGTACGCGATCGGCGGCAACGCCGACGCGGCACGCGCCGCCGGCATCCGCGTGGAGCGCGTGATGCTCGGCGTGTTCGTCGTCGCCGGTGTTCTCGCCGCCGTCGGCGGACTCATGCAGACCGGCTACGTCGGCGCGATCAACGCCAACCAGGGCCAGAACATGATCTTCACCGTGTTCGCGGCCGCGGTCATCGGCGGCATCAGCCTGGACGGCGGCAAGGGCACCATGTTCGGCGCCCTCACCGGCGTCCTGCTGCTCGGCGTCGTACAGAACCTGCTCACCCTCGCCCAGGTGCCTTCCTTCTGGATCCAGGCCATCTACGGCGGAATCATCCTGGTCGCCCTGATGATCGCGCGTGTCACCACCGGCCGCGCACAGGACTGACCCCGCTCCGGGTTCCCCCGTCTCCTTGCCCCTTTCCGGAAAGGCCTCCTGTGTCCCCGACTCCCGCCCGCATCACCGCGGTTGACACCTATGACGTACGGTTCCCGACCTCACGGGATCTTGACGGGTCCGACGCGATGAACCCGGACCCCGACTACTCCGCCGCCTATGTGGTGCTCCGCACCGACGCGGACGACGGCCTGGAGGGGCACGGCTTCACCTTCACCATCGGGCGCGGCAACGACGTCCAGGTCGCCGCGATCGAGTCTCTGCGTCATCACGTGCTCGGCCGGTCCGTGGACGAACTCTGCGCCGATCCGGGGACGTTGAACCGCGACCTGGTCGGGGACAGCCAACTGCGGTGGCTCGGGCCCGAGAAGGGCGTGATGCACATGGCCATCGGTGCCGTGGTCAACGCGCTCTGGGATCTGGCGGCCAAGCGTGCGCGCAAGCCGCTGTGGCGGTTCCTGGCGGACGCCGAGCCCTCGTGGCTCGTCTCCCAGATCGACTTCCGCTACATCGCCGACGCCCTCACCCCGCAAGAGGCCCTGGACATGCTCCGGTCGGGCCGCCACGGAGCCGCCGAGCGTGCGGCCCTGCTGCGCGAGCGCGGCTTCCCCGGCTACACGACGTCGCCAGGCTGGCTCGGCTACAGCGACGAGAAGCTGACCCGCCTCGCCCGGCAGGCCGTCGCCGATGGCTTCACCCAGATCAAGCTGAAGGTCGGCGCGGACCTGGCGGACGACGTACGCCGCTGCCGTACCGCCCGCGAGGCGATCGGGCCCGGCATCCGCATGGCGATCGACGCCAACCAGCGCTGGAACGTCGGCGAGGCCGTCGAATGGACGCGCGCCCTCGCGGAGTTCGACCCGTACTGGGTCGAAGAGCCCACCAGCCCCGACGACGTCCTCGGTCACGCCGCGATCCGGAAGGCGGTCGCCCCGGTCAAGGTCGCCACCGGCGAGCACGTGCAGAACCGCATCATCTTCAAGCAGCTCCTCCAGGCGGGCGCGATCGACGTGCTGCAGATCGACGCGGCACGCGTCGGCGGAGTCAACGAGAATCTCGCGATCCTGCTCCTTGCCGCCAAGTTCGGCGTCCCGGTCTGTCCGCACGCCGGTGGCGTCGGCCTGTGCGAACTCGTCCAGCACCTTTCGATGTTCGACTACGTGGCGCTCGCGGGGACCACCGAGAACCGCGTCATCGAGTACGTCGACCACCTCCACGACCACTTCATCGACCCGGTCGTGGTGCGCGAGGGCCACTACATGGCGCCCACCGCGCCGGGCTTCTCGGCCACCATGCGGGCCGAGTCCCTCACCGAATTCACCTATCCGGACGGCGCCTTCTGGGCCGCCGACCTCGCTCAGGGCAAAGGAGCAGCCGCATGACCGACGCCCAGGACTTCGAGGGGCTCAAGGCCCTGGTCACCGGAGGAGCCTCCGGGATCGGACGGGCCACCGCCGAGCTGCTCGCCGCGCGGGGCGCCCGGGTCGCCGTGCTCGACCTGGATCCCGGCAGCGTGCAGAAGCCGCTCACCGGCTACCGCGCCGACGTCTCCGACGACGCCTCGGTGCGCGACGCCGTCGGCGCCGCCGTGGAGGAGCTCGGCGGACTCGACGTACTGATCAACAACGCGGGCATCGGCGCGCAGGGCACCGTCGAGGACAACGACGACGCCCAGTGGCACAAGGTGCTCGACGTGAACGTCATCGGGATCGTGCGCACCACCCGCGCCGCCCTGCCGCACCTGCGCCTCTCCACCCACGCGGCGATCGTCAACACCTGCTCGATCGCCGCGACGGCCGGTCTGCCGCAGCGCGCCCTCTACTCGGCGTCCAAGGGCGCGGTGCTCTCCCTGACGCTCGCGATGGCCGCCGATCACGTACGCGAAGGGGTGCGCGTCAACTGCGTCAATCCCGGCACCGTGGACACCCCGTGGGTCGGCCGCCTCCTGGACGCCGCGCCCGACCCGGCGGCCGAGCGTGCCGCGCTCGCGGCCCGGCAGCCCACCGGGCGCCTCGTCTCGGCGGACGAAGTCGCGGGTGCCATCGCCTACTTGGCGAGCCCCCTGTCCGGCGCGACCACCGGCACCGCGCTCGCCGTCGACGGCGGCATGCAGGGCCTGCGGCTGCGGCCCGCTGCCCGGTGAGCGGCATGGCCCGGCGCGCCATCGGACCCGGCGGCGTCGAGGTGACCGAGCTGTCCTTCGGCGCCGCCGGCCTCGGCAACCTCTGCACGCCGATCGCGGACCAGGAGGCCCGCGCGGCGATCGACGCCGCTTGGGAGGCGGGCGTCCGCTACTTCGACACCGCCCCGCATTACGGCATCGGCCTGTCCGAGCGCCGGCTCGGCGAGGCACTGCGGGCACACCCCCGGGAGGCGTACACGCTCTCCACCAAGGTGGGCCGCCTCCTCGAAGCGGTGGAGAGGCCTGTGGGTGACGACCTCGCCCATGGCTTCGCCGTCCCGGCCACGCACCGCCGGATCTGGGACTTCAGCGCGGACGGCATCCGCCGCTCACTGGAGGCGAGCCTCGCCCGCCTCGGCCTCGACCGCGTCGACATCGTCTACCTCCACGACCCGGACGATCACGCCGAGCAGGCCTTCCGCGAGGGGTATCCGGCCCTGGAGCGGCTGCGCTCCGAAGGCGTCGTGGGCGCGATCGGCGCGGGCATGAACCAGACGGCGATGCTCACCCGCTTCGTCCGTGACACGGACGTCGACGCCGTGCTGTGCGCGGGCCGCTACACGCTCCTGGACCAGAGCGCCCTGACCGAGCTGCTCCCGGCCGCGCACGAGCGCGGCAAGGCGGTCGTGATCGGGGGCGTCTTCAACTCGGGCCTGCTCGCCGACCCCAGACCCGGCGCGACGTATGACTACACGACCGCGCCGCAGGATCTCGTGGACCGCGCCCGCCGCCTGCAGACGATCGCGAAGCGGCACGGCACCACCCTGCGCGCAGCAGCCCTGGCCTTCCCCCTGGCCCACCCGGCGGTGACCACCGTCCTCGTCGGCGCCCGCTCACCACACGAAGTCCGGGACGCGGCAGCCCAGTTCGCGTCCGCGGTGCCCGACGCTTTCTGGCGCGAAGCGCGAGGCGCGGGCCTGCTGCCCTTCGAGGCGCCGGTGCCGGTGTCGGGGGCAGGGGCGGGGCCGGCGTGAGGGCCTCTCGCCACACGACGAGGCGCGCTGCCCGTGTGGCGGATGCGACGCCTGTCCCGTCCCAGACCCGCGAGAGGCCTCCGACCCCGCTGCCCGACACTGTGAGAATCGCCCTGCACGCCGAAGCCCGGGATGGGGCCGGGGTCAGGAGCGGAGTCGGAGTCAGTCGGAGTGCGGATGACTCCATGCGCGGTGAGGCGCGCCGCCCACGTCGGGCGGGTGCGTCGCCTGTCCCCGTCCCAGACCCCGAGAGGCTTCCGCGTGAGAATCGCCCTGCACACCACGGTCCGCGCCGACCGCGTCGCCGAGTACGACGCCGCACACCGCGAGGTACCCGCCGAGGTGGTCGCCGCCATCCGCGCGGCGGGCGCCACCTCTTGGACGATCTGGCGCAGCGGCAGCGACCTCTTCCACGTCCTGGAGTGCGAGGACTACGCCCGGATGCTCGCCGAGCTGGACAAGCTGCCGGTGAACATCGCCTGGCAGGCCCGCATGGCCGAACTCCTCGACGTCGTCCACGACTACTCGGCCGAGGGCGTGGACGCGGGCCTGCCCGTCGTATGGGAGCTGCCGTGATGGCGGAACCTGCCGCGATGCCCGGCCTCGTCGACTCCCATCACCACGTGTGGGACCTCTCCGTACGCGACCAGGAGTGGATCACCGGCGACGCACTCGCCCCGATCCGCCGCGACTTCTCCCTCGCCGACCTGCTGCCCGAGGCCCGTGCCGTGGGCGTCACCGCGACCGTGCTCGTGCAGACGGTCACCGTCGCCGAGGAGACCCCCGAGTTCCTCGCCCTGGCGGCCGGCAGCGACCTGGTCGCGGGCGTCGTCGGGTGGACCGACCTCACCCGCCCTGACGTCGGCGACACCCTCAGGGAGCTGCGTGAACTCCCGGGCGGGCAGTACCTCGTGGGCATCCGGCACCAGGTGCAGGGCGAGCCCGACCCCCGGTGGCTGCTGCGGTCCGACGTGCGCCGGGGCCTGGCCGCGGTCGGCGCGGCGGGCCTCGCCTACGACCTCGTGGTCCTGCCCCACCAGCTCCCGGCCTGCGTCGAGGCGGCGCGGGAGCATCCCGAACTCACCTTCGTTCTCGACCACTTGGGCAAGCCGCCCGTCGCCTCCGGAGCGCTCGAACCCTGGGCCACGGCTGTCCGCTCGCTCGCCGCGCTCCCCAATACCGTCTGCAAACTCTCCGGCCTGGTGACCGAAGCCGACCTGGGGACGTGGACGGTGGACGACCTGCGCCCGTACGCGGACACCGTCCTGGACGCCTTCGGGCCCGACCGCCTGATGTTCGGCTCGGACTGGCCGGTCTGCACCCTGGCCGCCACGTACTCGGAAGTCGTTGACGCGGCACGGAAGTTGACCGACCCGCTCACCGACGGTGAACGCGCCGCCCTCTTCGCCGGAACCGCCACCCGCGTCTACGGCCTCTGACTCACCGAGGGATCACCGAGCGGTCACCGAGGCGACGACACCCGCGTCGGCGGCAGGAACTCCCGCACGTACGTCCGCTCCCACCAGGCACCCGTCTCCCGCAACTCGCGCCAGGTCGTGTAGCGGTAGCGATAGAGACGGGCGCGGATGTACGCGGGAGGCGCCTCCGGCGGGAAGGGGACGTGCCGCAGCAGCCGCAGCGTGTCACGGTCGCCGTCCAGGAGCCGCTCCACCAGCGGGCCGAACCACGAGCGCGCGTAGGCCGGGGAGAGCGCGGCGAACCACATCATCCAGTCGAGCCGCAGATGGTACGGCGCGAACTGCCGCGGCCGGCGGCGCACATCACCCGGCTTGCCCTTGAACTCGTACTCCCGCCACTCCGAGTCCTGGCGGGGCGTGGCGTCCGCCGTGCCCTCGATGACCACCTCCTGACGGACGCGGCTGACGCTGCCGAACGCGCCGTACGTGTTGACGAGATGGAGCGGGTCGAAGGAGGAGTTCATGATCTGTTGACGCGAGAACAGATTGCGCGCGGGCCGGTAACTCAGCCCCAGGATCAGGGCCGTCGCCGCGATGACGACCACCTCGTACCAGAGCGGGGGAGCGGGCGAGGTCGACGGAGCCCCCGCGCCGCCGAAGTCCACGACGGACACGGCGAGCACGATCGTCAGCCAGTTCAGCCAGGAGAAGTTTCCGGAGAGGACCAGCCACAGCTGGGTGGCGATCATCAGGCAGGCCGCGGCCGTCGCGACCGGCTGCGGCGTGAACAGCAGGACGGGCACGACGAGTTGGGTGAAGTGGTTGGCCGCGACCTCCATCCGGTGGACCGGCTTCGGCAGATGGTGGAAGAACCAGCTCAGCGGTCCCGGCATCGGCTGCGTCTCGTGGTGGAAGTACAGGCAGGTGAGCTTGCGCCAGCACGCGTCGCCGCGCATCTTGATCAGCCCGGCCCCGAACTCCACGCGGAACAGCACCCAGCGCAGCAGGAAGAGGATCAGCACCGGCGGCGCCGTCTCGTCGTTGCCGAGGAACACGGCGAGAAAACCGACCTCCAGGAGCAGTGACTCCCAGCCGAAGCCGTACCAGGTCTGTCCCACGTTCACGATCGAGAGATACAGGACCCACGGCAGGAGCCAGAGCAGCATGCCGCCCCACAAGGGGAGCAGGCTGTCGGCGCCCGCGAGCAGTGCGAGGGCGCAGCCGCAGCCCGACCACGCGACGAGAGCGAAGAAGCGGTCCGAGTAGTGCAGCTGGAAGAGGCTCGGGGCTTTGCGGAAGGGCACGCGCTCGACGTAACGCGGTACCGGCAGCATGCCGCGCTCACCGATCAGCGCACGGAACTGCAGGGCCGCGCCCAGGAACGCGACGAGGTAGAGCGCGGCGAGAGCCCGCTGGAAGACGAGACGGCCGAGCCAGTACTGATCCGCTGTGAACCACTCCACAAGGCCATCTTGCGCCCTGACCGGCCGGGCGCCCCTCCTCGGCTTGCGCACCGGCTCCGACTGCCCCGGAGAATGGGGCAAAGTGCCCGATAGCAGGCGGGAGAACGCGGTGCGTGTGCCCACCAGGCCCATGAGGCCCACCTGGCCCACCAGGAGCTACGCGACAGCCTTCGCGATATCCGCGGCCCTCGCCGTCGCGGGATGCTCGGGCGGAGGCGAGAAGAAGTCCGCCGACGGCAGCGGCGAGCTGTTCATGCAGCCCGTCGCCGCCCAGGGCCCCGATCCGTTCACCGATTCGACCGCTGCGGCGTCCACGGCGACCCCCACGCCCGTCACCCGTTCGCCGCAACCGTCACCGACGGGTACCTCCTCGCCGACGGCCCAGGGCGTGCGCTCCCTCTCGGGCGGCACACCCGGTCTGTACGGCGGCACGCACTCCCTGGGCAGCTGTGACGTCGGCGCCCAGGTCCGCTTCCTCACCGCCGACCAGGGCAAGAGCCGCGCCTTCGCCCAGGTGTCGGGCATCTCCCAGGCCGACATCCCGAGCTTCCTGCGCGGTCTGACGCCGGTCGTGCTGCGGGCCGACACCCGCGTGACCAACCACGGCTACCGCGACGGCGGCGCCACCAGCTTCCAGTCCGTGCTGCAGACGGGCACCGCCGTCCTCGTCGACAACCGGGGGCTGCCGCGCGTGCGGTGTGCCTGCGGGAATCCGCTGAAGCCGCCGGTCGCGCTCGAGGGCACCCCAAGACACCAGGGCGAGCAGTGGTCCGGCTACCGCCCGGCGCAGGTCGTGGTGGTGACCCCGGCGCCGAAGATCATCGTGAACATCACCATCGTGAACATCGTCGACAACACCTGGATCGAGCGGAGGACCGGTGACGAGGACGGCGGCCACGACCACACCGTGCCGCCCCCGCGCCCGACCCCGACGCCCACGCCCACCACGCCGACCCCGACCGACCCGGACGACAGCGACTCGCCCAGCGACAGCGACACCCCGAGCGACAGCGACACCCCCAGCGACAGCGACTCGCCCAGTGACAGCGATACGCCGAGTGACAGTGACACCCCCAGTGACAGCGACTCGCCCAGCGACAGTGACACCCCCAGTGACAGCGACTCGCCCAGTGACCGGGGCGCCACCTCCACGGACTGCCCCACGCTCCCGCCCGCCACGGGCACGGAGCCGCCCACCGGCACCCCGTCCGAGATCCCGCCGGGCTGCCCGACGCCCACGCCCGGCGGCTGAGCGTGCGCACTCGGTCCCGACAGCGAAGAATCATGAAGTGTCATGACGCCCACGCCACTGCCGGACGACTGGCCAACGGATCCCCGGTCGATCCTGGCGGCCAACCGCACAGGCTGCTTCGACTGGGACCTCGACAGCGGCCTGATGCATCTCGATGCCGCGGGCCACGAGGTCTTCGACGTACGGGCCGAGGAGTACGACGGCCACCCGACGAGCCTCGGCGTACGCGTGCCGCCGATCGAGGCAGACCGTCTCGACGCCTACGTCTCGCACGCCCTCAAGGACGGCAGCCGCACCTACGGCATCTACTTCCGCATCCGGCTGCGCGAAGGCGGACTGCGCTGGACCCATACCCAGGGGTTCATCCACCGTGACGGGACGGGCAAGCCGCACCGCATCGTCGGCATCGTCCGTGACGCCACGCAGGAGCTGGGCGACAGCACGGCCCGGCATCAGCGCGCCGACGAGGAGGAGGACCGCCGCCGCCGCACGAGCATCGTGCAGGGCACCACGGCGGCCCTCGCGCACGCCCGTACCGTCCGGGACGTCATCGACGTGCTCAAGGACACCCACGGCCTGGCGCACCTGGGCGCCTCGAACCTGGTCATGGGCCTGGTCGAGGCCGGGCGGATCCGGTTGGTCGCGGAGGGGCCCGTGGGCAGCTTCGTGCCGGGCACCAGGTTCACGCGGATCGACGAGCGGTTTCCGATGAGCGACGCCGTGCGCACCCTCGCGCCGCGCTTCATCGAGACGGCGGCGGAGTTCGCGGCCTCGTACCCGGAGCTGTGGCCGCACATAGACAAGCTGGGCATCACATCGGCCGCGTATCTGCCGCTGATCGCGCAGGCCAAGCCGATCGGCGTGCTCGGCCTGCTCTACCAGGACAAGACCGGCTTCACCGAGGAGGAGCGCAACGTCCTGGTGGCGCTCGGCAGCGGCATCGCGCAGAGCCTCCAGCGCGCCATGTTCTACGAGCAGGAGAAGGACCTCGCCCAGGGCCTCCAGCAGGCGATGCTGCCGCGCACCATCCCCGGAGTGCCCGGCGCCGACATCGCCGTCCGCTACCGCTCGGCGGCGCTCGGCCGCGACATCGGCGGCGACTGGTACGACGTGATCCCGCTGCCCGGCGGCAGGGTCGGGGCGGTCATCGGCGACGTACAGGGCCATGACACCCACGCGGCGGCCGTCATGGGCCAGCTGCGCATCGTGCTGCGCGCCTACGCCGCCGAGGGGCACCCGCCGGCCACCGTCATGGCCCGCGCCTCCGGCTTCCTGCACGAGCTGGACACCGAACGCTTCGCCACCTGCCTCTACGCGGAGGCCGATCTGTCGTCGGGCGTGGTCCAGCTGGTGCGGGCAGGACACATCGACCCGCTCCTCCAGCGGACCGACGGCACCTGTCGCAGGGTGCCGGTCGAGGGTGGTCTGCCGCTGGGGCTCTCGGCCGAGTTCGGCCGTCTCGAATATCCGGTCACCACCTTCGAACTCGACGCGGAGCAGACCCTGTTGCTCTTCACCGACGGCCTGATCGAGGAGCCCGGCGCCGACCTCGACGACGGTCTGCGGGCCCTGGGCGAGCTGGCCTGCTCGGGGCCGCGTGACCTCCAGCAGCTGGCGGACCGGCTCTGCGAGAGCGTGGACGAGCGGGGCGGCGAGGACGACGCGGCGCTGCTTCTGCTGCGCCGCCGCACGGTCGACGCCCCCCGGACCGGCGGCCGCCTCCAGCAGCACGTGGGCCCCGGCGACCCGGAGGCGCTGGCCGAGGCCCGGCACATGATCCGGGCCGCGGTGCGCGCCTGGGGTGCCGGGGACGGCGCCGACGAGATCGAGCTGGTGGCGGACGAGCTGATCACCAACGCGCTGATGCACACCGACGGCGCGGCGATCGTGACGCTGCGGGTGGTCAGCGGCAGCGAACGGCGCCTGCGCGTCGAGGTCGAGGACTCCTCCAGCGCACTGCCGCGCCGCCGGGAGGCGGGGGAGGCAGGGGTGTCGGGGCGGGGGTTGCTCCTTGTGGACATGCTCGCGGACGTGTGGGGTGTCGAGTCACGAGGCACCGGCAAGTGCGTGTGGTGCGAGTTCATCGTGCCCGCCCGGGAAACCGAGGGTTAGAGGCGAGCGGATGGCACGGTCGGAACTGGAACTGGGACAGGAGTGAGCGGATGCCGGAGCTTCCCGAGGTCGAGGCGCTGCGCGCCTTCCTCACCGACCACCTAGTCGGCCACGAGATCGTGCGGGTGCTGCCCGTGGCGATCAGTGTCCTCAAGACGTACGACCCGCCGCTCACCGCCCTCGAAGGGCGCACCGTCACGGCCGTGGCGCGCCACGGCAAGTTCCTCGACCTGGACGCGGACGGCCTGCATCTGGTCACGCACCTGGCCCGCGCGGGCTGGCTGCACTGGAAGGACCGCCTCCCCGACGGCACGCCACGCCCCGGCAAGGGCCCTCTCGCGCTGCGGGTCGCCCTGGAGACGGGGGAGGGCTTCGACCTGACGGAGGCGGGCACGCAGAAACGCCTCGCGGTGTACGTGACCGACGACCCGGCGACGGTCCCCGGCATCGCCCGCCTGGGCCCCGACCCGCTGGCCCCGGACTTCGACGAGGACCGCTTCGCCGGGCTCCTGTCGGACGAACGGCGGCAGATCAAGGGCGCGCTGCGGGACCAGACCCTGCTCGCGGGGGTCGGGAACGCGTACAGCGACGAGATCTTGCACGCGGCCCGCATGTCTCCGTTCAAGCTCACGTCGAGCCTCACGAAGGACGAGGTCCACGGGCTGTACGCGGCGTTGCGGAGCACGCTGACCGAAGCGGTGGAACGCTCGCACGGAGTCGCGGCGGGCCGCCTCAAGGCGGAGAAGAAGAGCGGCCTGCGTGTGCACGGCCGCGCCGGTGAGACGTGCCCCGTGTGCGGCGACACCATCCGCGAGGTCTCTTTCAGCGACTCCTCGCTCCAGTACTGCCCCACCTGCCAGACGGGCGGGAAACTGCTGGCGGACCGGAGGATGTCCCGCTTGCTGAAGTAGCCCTGCGCGCGGGCGAGTTCAGGGGCTCCGTTCAGGGGCTCCGTAACGTCAGCAGGCGCTGTCCGCCGGTGGTGCGCACCTCGTAGCGGGCGATGTCCTCGCGGGGCAGGGCCGCGCCACCTTGTGTCGCGAGTTCTTCCGACGGCTCGCCCGCGGGTGCCTTCCACGTCGTCACCGTCTGCTCGGAGCCGTCGGTGCCGACGGCGATGAGCTCGCAGACGTGGGGGCCGTCCGGGTCGCGGACCCGGAGCCCGATGTCCGTGCCCCATGCGCGGCCCCGCGCGGTCAGGGTCGCCGAGACTCCGGTGCGTCCGTCGCGGGCGCTGATCTGTTCCGGGCCGGGTCCGTCGGCACGCAGCACGGCGGCCACGGGAGCCGCGAGCGCCAGGACGACGCTCGCCACGACGGCGCACAGCCATCGTCGGCGCCCGGCCCTGCGCAGCCGCGCGGCCTCGGCGAGCAGCCGCTCGCCGAGGCCGGGCCCGGGCACGGCAAGAGGCTCGACGTGCGGCGGCGTGAAACGTGCGTAAGCGGCCAACTGCTGTGCTGTCGGGCCGAGTTCCGCCAGCAGGGCCCGGCACTCGGGGCAGTCCATGAGGTGGTCGTCAAAGCGGAAGGTGTCGGCCGCGTCGAGGACGCCGAGCGCGTAGGCGCCGGCGTCGCGGTGCCGCTCCAGGGGCCTCATGGCGTTCCTTGCGTGACGAGTCGGGCAGGGGGGGTGCTTCCTGCCCTCCCGTACGCAGCGGACCGCCGAATCACTCAAGACACGGGACGCGAACACTCACACGGGGTGTCAGGGCGACTCCGTGGCGGTGTCGGAACGTCTCTGCCGGGCGTCAGAACAGATGGATCGCCAGGTGTCCGAGCGGCAGCCCCAGGCGCCAGGCGGCCGTCCACACCTTGGGCCCGTCGTCCTCACCGCACGGCGACCCGCCGCCCGGCACCGCGTCCAGATCGGGCGCGAGCAGCTCCGTCTCCTCGAGCCATCGCCACGCCAGATCGGCCAACTGCAGGTCGGGTGCGGGTTCGCCGGAGGCGACCGCGTCCGCCGTGAGCAAGGCCATCCGCTCGCCGACCCAGTCGAGCCACGGCTGGTCGTACGCCGTCAGGGACAGCCAGGTCTCCAGCTGGGAGACCACGCGGATGCCCGAAAGCTCGCCATTCGTGTCGGAGAGGAAAATAGTCAGGGCCAGAGCATCACGCCCCGCGCGGTATTCGAAAGATGTCGGCGGCATCAAATCGCCGGTACGCAGCAATTCGTCCGCAATGTACTCGGCGTACAACCACGCCATCGGCACGGCCAGTTCGCCATCACTCGGGCCCTCCGTGTTTCCTCGGCTCTCGTGCAGCATCCCGTCTCGCCTTCCTCCGATCCGTGCGCGTCGCCGGCCTCTGGCCCCCAATCCGGAACACGGATGAGGACAGCCGATTACCCGAAGGGGGCTCCGAGCAAGGCGCTTTACGGAGCCTTGACTCAGCCCTCGGTTTCGTCGCAGGTCGGGACCCCTCTGTTCTTCGTGTCACATGGCCGGATGATTTAAGTCCCTTTCGGGGACTATGACGGCATTGCTGCTTGACTCGGCATTGTGTCCGAATGTGGATTCGTTTCGCCGAATATCCCCCATTCACGGAGCCTGGTCGATGACGCAGCGCACACCCCAGGGAACAGCTCTTCTGGCCGCAGCAATGATCGGAGCCACTCTCGCCGGGACCGCCGCCTGCACGGCGAATACGAAGCCCACACAGGAGCGGAATATGGAGCAGCGGGGCGAAAGACAGCGGGAAGACGCCCAAGGTGGTAATCGGGACGCTCCGCCCCCCGCCCCGTCGGCGGCCGGTGGCGGCCAGGACGCCCCGCGCGCCTTCACGCTCGTCGCCTCCGGGGACGTGCTCCCGCACTCCTCGATCATCGACCGGGCCAGCGCCGACGCGGGCGGCCACGGTTACGACTTCGTGCCGATGCTCAAGGACGTCAAGCCCGTCGTCTCCAAGGCGGATCTGGCGATCTGTCACATGGAGACGATCTACGGCGAGAACGGGGACTACACCGGCTACCCCAGCTTCAAGTCCCCGCCCCAGATCGCCCGCGCGCTGGCGGCCACCGGCTACGACGCCTGCTCCACCGCCTCCAACCACACGCTCGACGACGGCGCCGCGGGGGTGCGCCGGACCCTGGACGCGCTCGACAAGGCAGGCATCAAGCATGCGGGTTCGGGCCGCACGGCCGCCGAGGGCAAGTCGCCCGCGTGGCTGCGGGCCGGCGGCGCGAAGGTGGCGCAGCTCGCGTACACGTACGGCACGAACGACGCCCCGATGCCCCCGGGCCAGCCCTGGGCGGTCAACCTCATGGAGCGCGAGCGGATCATTGCGGACGCACGGGCCGCGCGGAAGGCGGGCGCGGACGTGGTCGTCGTCTCGGTGCACTGGGGCACGGAGTGGCAGGACGCCCCCGACGCCCGCCAGCTGAGCCTCGGCAAGCAGCTCACGGCGTCAAGGACCGGCGGCCGCCCCGACATCGACCTGATCCTGGGCACGCACGCGCATGTCCCGCAGGCCTACGAGAAGGTCAACGGGACCTGGGTCCTCTACGGCATGGGCGACCAGATCGCCGGCGACATGATCAACCACGAGGGCGCGAACGACCCGCGGGGCAACCAGGGCACCCTCGGGCGCTTCACGTTCGCCCCGCCCGCGGCCCCCGGCGGCCGCTGGGAGGTCAAGAAGGCCGAGTTCATCCCCCAGTGGTTCAACACCGCCACGGGCCGCGCGACCAACCTGAACGCGGCGCTGGAGCGCGGCGAGGGCGTCGCGGCCATCCGCGACCGGATCCGCGCCATCGTCCTGAGCCGGGGTGCGGGAAAGACCGGCCTGGTGATGGGCAAGTAGCAGGAGCGGCGTCCGGTGCCGGGCCGAACCTCAGCCCGGCACCGGACCGGCCACTCAGCGGCCCTGAGCGCCCTTGCCAGGAGAAGCACCGGCCTTCGCCAGCTCCGACTTCCGGTACGAGTACCCGAAGTACACGATGAGACCGAGCGCGAACCACACCGCGAACCGCGCCCACGTCTGCCACTGGAGGAACGTGATCAGCCAGATGGAGAAGACGACCCCGATGGCGGGCACCACCGGCATCCCGGGGCAGCGGAACGTACGCGGCAGGTCGGGCTGCTTGTAGCGCAGCACGATCACCGCGACACACACCACGACGAAGGCCAACAGGATGCCGATGTTGGTCAGTTCGGCCGCCTCGCCGATCGGCAGGAACCCGGCGATGGCGGCAGAGGCGAACCCGACGATCCACGTCACCCGCGTCGGAACGTGGCGGGTCTCGTGCGTCTTGGCGAACCACTTCGGCAGCAGCCCGTCACGCGACATGCTGAACCAGACGCGGGTGACGCCGAGCATGAAGGTGAACATCACGGTGAGGATGCCGATGATCGCGCCGACCGCGATGACGTCGGCGAGACCGCCGAGGCCCACGGACTTGAAGGCGGTGGAGAACCCGCTCTCCGGGTCGATGTCCTTGTAGCTCTGCATGCCGGTGAGGACGAGGCAGGCCAGGACGTACAGGACCATCGAGATCGCCAGGGAGTAGAGGATCGCCTTCGGCATGTGGCGCTGGGCGTCCTTGGACTCCTCGGCCGCGGTGCTCATGGCGTCGTACCCGAACACGGCGAAGAAGACCGTGGCCGCGCCCGTGAACGCCCCGCTGACACCGAAGGGGAAGAACGGTTCGTAGTTGCCCGTGTTGATGTGGAAGAACCCGACCGCGATCACCACGAGGACGACGAGGACCTTGAGGACGACCACGACCATCTCGAAGCGCGCGGCGTTCTTGATGCCGAGCGTCAGCAGATAGGCGATGAGCAGACACAGCACCGCGGCGAACAGGTCCACCTTGTGGCCGTCGCCCGTGCCGGGCGCACCCAGCATCCAGGTGGGCAACGAGGCGCCCATGTCCTCGATCAGGAAGTTGAAGTAGCCGGAGATGCCGATCGCGACCACCGCCACGATCGCCGTGTACTCCAGGAGCAGGTCCCAGCCGATGAACCAGCCCGTGAGCTCGCCGAGCACCACATAGCCGTAGGTGTACGCCGATCCCGCCTTCGGGATCAGGCCCGCGAACTCGGCGTACGAGAAGGCCGCCGCCGCGCTCGCGATTCCGGCGATGAGGAAGGAGATGAGGACGGCCGGCCCGGCCGTGCCGTTGGCCACCGTCCCGGCGAGGGTGAAGATGCCGGCGCCGATGATGCCGCCGACGCCGATCGCGGTGAGCTGCCAGAGGCCGAGCGAGCGGGAGAGCCCGCCACCCGCTCCCTCTTCGGTCTCGTCGATGTGTTCGATGGGCTTGCGGCGCAGAACGCCGTGCCCCATCCGGAGTCCCGCCATGAGCTCCACCTTTTCGCGGACGGCAGTCGGCTGATGGCGGATCATGATGGCGCAGGCGCGTGCGAGACGGAAGACGCCACACCCCTCATGGGTGTGCGGGTTCAGCAGTCCGAGGGTTGTGGGTTACGGCACCACGGTGACGGGCCAGCGGCCCGCCTTGACGAGACGTACCGCGACCGAACCGACGATCCGGTGGCCCGCCTGCTCGGAGGCCCCGACGATCACGGCGTCGGCCTTGAGGTCGTCGGCCGCGGTGACCAGGCCGCTGTAGGGGTCGCCGCGGAAGGTGTGGAACTCCCAGCGCACGTCGAATATGTCCTTCACCCGCTCGGCCGACTCCCTGATCTCGGCGATCAGTCCCTCGGCGATCTCGTCGGTCGTGTCGGCCACCGGGGCGCCGAGGGCGGCGCCCGCGGCCATCACCGGCTGGATGTAGACGACGGCGAGCAGGGCGCGCTGCCGTCGCGCGAGGCCTCCGGCATAGGCGGCAGCCCGGAGCGAGGAGTCCGATCCGTCGACACCGACGACGATCACCTTCGGGCCGTCGGTCCCGCGTTCGAACTGCTGGGAGTGGTCTTCAGTCACAGCCGAGAGGTTAACGGAGAGCACCGTTCCTGATCTTCGCTGGTCTCATCGAGTGCTTCTGTGGCCCGCCGTGGTGTTGCTGTCCGGCGTCCGCCTTCCGCCATGCGACGGATTAGTAATGAAAAAGGATCACATGACTCCAGGGCGTCGCGCACTTCTGCGCGGCGCCGCTGTCTTCGGTCTGGTCGCGACCGCCGGATGCACGGGCATGGAGCGCACGTCCACACCAGGGCCCACGGCCTCCGGTGGTTCGGCGGCCGGTGGCCCGCCCGCCGCGCGCGCCCTCAAGCCCTCCGCGTATCGCCTCCAGCCCATGGCAGGCAACGGCCCGCCGCGCGCCGCGCGCGCCCTGCCCCGCGTCCGCAAGGCGCCGATCCTGCGCATGGACGGACAGGGCCGCAGCATGTTCCTGACGTTCGACGACGGCCCCGACCCGCGCTACACCCCGGGCATCCTGAGCACCCTGCGCGAGTACGACGTCCGTGCCACGTTCTTCGTCTGCGGTGAGATGGCCGTCGACAACAAGGACCTGCTGCGCGAGATGGCCGACGACGGGCATCTGATCGGCAACCACACCTGGACGCACCCGCTCCTTCCGAAGATGAGCCGGAGCGCGATGCGCGAGGAGATCGAGCGCACCTGCGACGTCGTGGAGGAGGCAGTGGGCGAGCCCCCCGCCTGGTTCCGCGCCCCCTACGGTGCCTGGAACCGCAACGCCTTCCAACTGGGCGCCGACCTCGGCATGGAGCCGCTCGCCTGGACCGTGGACACCCTGGACTGGACCGAACCGGGCACGGGCACCATCATCCGGCGCGTACGGGCCGGTGCGGGGCCCGGGGTCGTGGTCCTCTCGCACGACGCGGGCGGCGACCGTTCCCAGAGCGTCGCGGCCCTGCGGACGTATCTGCCGGAGCTGATCGATGCGGGTTACCGGATCACGGTGCCGAGCCGCCACGAAATGTAGGGCGGAGTTTCGCCCGCCCGGTGCTGTTCCCACCGTGTGCCGCCGACGCATTCGCCGTCAGCGCACATCCACCAGGCGGGCGAAAGCGACGACGTTCCCGTCGTAACCGGACCGCTTGGAGAATCCGCCGCCGCAGGTGATGACGCGCAGTTCCGGAGCGCCCTTGTCGCTGTAGACGCGGCTGCCCGGAAAATTGTCCTTCTCGAATACTTCGATTCCATAGATCTCGAAAACCGCCGTCTTGCGGTCCCTGCGCAGGACCTCGACGCGATTTCCCTTCTTCAGTGAACCCAGGCCGTAGAAGACCGCCGGGCCCTGCTGATTGTCGACATGGCCGACGATCACGGACGTGCCCTTCTCACCCGGTGACACGGCTCCGGTGAACCAGCCAGCGAGGTTCGGGTCCTCCGCCGGCGGCGCGTCCACCCAGCCTTCCTCGTCGAGCCCGACCGGCATGACCGGCGCCTCCACCTGGATGCCCTTGATCCCCACGCGCTCGGCGGGGGAGAACGTCAGCGGCGCGACCGTCTTTCCCGCACTGTCGGGTGCCTGGTCCGCCGCGGCGGCCGAAGCGGGCTGGGGCGGGCCCACGTCGAATTCCCCTGAGCCATTCCGGATCAGCGCGAGACCGGTCAGCAGAACGAGTGCCATCACGCCCCACGGCGCGCGCTTCCGCTGCGATTCCTCTTCATCGGCCGGCTGGGACGAAGGCATTCTCTGATCCCCTCTCAACGCGGCATTCGAACCGCGTCCGTTGCGCGTACGAGAACGCTAAGCGCGGCGCGCGTGACGGGCGACAGAGCGGGAGCGAACGGGTGGCGCCCATACCGGGCATGCGCCATCCGAGTCGCGGTCGGCAGGAAATTTCTGACGGTCCGTGACCTGCGGCAATATCGGCTTGTACGTTCGCGCCTCGGCGTGTCGCCTCACCAGGACGGCCGATCGCCGAAATGCGGGTCTGAGCAGGGCAACTGAGGGTCTGTCTGGGAGGCGCTCTCGCCGATCGACCGGGGAACGGTTACCCCGGGGCGCTTTCCGCGGAGGATTCACATGCGTACTTCTCGTATGCGCACCACTCGTGCCCTCGCGGTCGCTGTCACCGCGGGTGCCGTCGTCGGCCTCGCCGCCCCGACGGCATCGGCCTGGGCCGATCCGTCCAACATCGTCGCCATGCCGAGCGTGATCCCCCGCGGGGGTCAGCTGACGGTCACGGTCGACGGCACGGCGTGCGCGGCCTCGGGCAGCAAGGTCACGTCGAACGCCTTTCCCGACACGCCCCTGCACGGCATGAACGGCGGCACGGCCAGCGCGAACCCCAGGGTCTACCACCACGCGAGTCCCGGCGCCCACAGCATCACCGTGCACTGCGGTTCCGGCGGTGCCAAGAAGATGCTCACCAAGCCCGACGCGTTCACCGTCATCCACGGCGGCGTCCGCGGTGGTCTCGGCGGCAGTAACAGCTCCGGGGCGACCGGCACCGACATGGCGATCGGCGGGGCGCTCGTGACGGTCGCCCTGGTCGGCGGCGGAGTGTTCTGGATGCGCCGCCGTTCGGAGAACGCGGGGCGCGGCATCTGACCAGGGGCCCGGCACCGGTGCGCCCGTCACTCGCACGTCGGGCGCCGGTACCCCGGGCGTGAACTGTTCCGTCTCCCTGACCGGCGCGTCCCCCTTCCGCGCCGGTCGGGCGGCGGGCGGGTCAGGAGTTGTTGCCGTCCCCGGTGCGGCGGCGCGTCCAGTGGTACGCGGTGCCGAGGGTGCCGATGATCAGGGCGCCGCCGAGGGCGATCTCATGCAGGTCGAGCCCGCCGAAGCTGCCGCCGGTTCCGGCCTTGACCCCGCGGTGGACCGGTCCTGTGGGGTGCGAGGTGGGGTGATGGGTGGGGCGGCCCGTGGCGATGGTGAGGTCCGTGGTGCCGGTCTCGCCCTTGCAGTCGAAGGTCACCTCGTACATCGCGCCGGGCTTGGCGTCGGGGAAGACCATCGCGGCGATGGAATTCTGCCCCTTGGGGATGTGCGCGTCATCGAAGACGCCGGAGGTGACCTTCGCGTCGCCCTCGCAGCCGTCCACGCTGAGCTGGACCTGGCCGCCGGCGGCGATCGTGGACGGGGTGACGCGGAAGCCGAACGAGGTGATGTTGTTGGGGTTGTCACCCTCGTCGGCGACGGCCGCCGAGGCGGTGGCGGCGCCGAGGGTCAGGGTCGTGGCAGTGAGCAGAGCGGCTGAGGCGACGCGTATCGCGCGCATGATGATTCCTCCGGGTCCCCGAGGAGCAGCCGCGGACCTTCTTCCGCTTTCACCTGATATGCACCTCGATGCCGCACACGCTAGGCAGGGACCCGGGCGCCCGCGATCCACGTCGTGCGAACGGGGCAATGGTGTGGGCCGGACAGGGGAACGGGCGGGGTGTCGTGGGCGTGTTGACGGGGTTCGGGGGATAGGGCGATCCGCACGGTCCCGGACGGTGGCCAGTCAGGAACCCGGCTCCCACACATGCGCCCCGCCGCCCCTCCACTCCACGAGGTGGGGGTCGTCCAGGGCCATGTCCGCGTCGCCGAGGCCCGCGCGGCGCAGGAACTCCACCAGGTCGTGGTCGTCGCGCGCGACACCGACGGCCTGCCCGCGCACGGAGACCCGCCGTCCGCCGTCGGAAGCGGGCGGGTGGACGATGATGGGTGTCTGCCAGGTCATGCCACCAGAGTGCGCTGTACGGGGCCGCCGCGCAGCATGGTTTACGGACCTGCGTGCGAAGCCCATCCCGGGAGGCCGGGCCACCCCCTTTCGGGGCGCGGGTCAGACGGCCGGTCGGACATGGTCGCGCCATAGGCTGGCCCCGATGATTGAGACCGTCGTGTTCGACGTGGGGGAGACCCTCACCAAAGATGACCGCTACTGGGCGTCCTGGGCCGATTGGCTCGGCGTGCCCCGTCACACCGTCTCCGCGCTCGTGGGAGGTGTCGTCACGCGGGGCCGCGACAACACCGAGGCACTGCGGCTGCTCAGCCCGGACATAGATGTCGCCGCCGCCCATCAGGCCCGCGAGGCAGCGGGGCGCGGTGAGCACCTGGCCGAGACCGACCTCTACCCCGATGTGCGCCCCGCTCTCGGCGGGCTGCGCGACCAGGGGCTGCGTGTCGTCATCGCGGGGAACCGTACCGAGCGCGTGGGCGAGTTGCTGCGGGGCCTTGATCTGCCCGCCGATCTCGTCGCGACCTCGGGGGAGTGGGGCGTGGCGAAGCCTGACCCCGCCTTCTTCGCCAAGGTGATCGAGGTGGCCCAGGCCGCCCCGGAGCAGACGCTGTACGTCGGAGACCACCCCGCCAACGACATCTACCCCGCGAAGGCCGCCGGGTTGCGGGTCGCGCACATCCGGCGTGGGCCCTGGGGCCACTGGTGGGCGGATGACCAGGCAGTCGTCGAAGCCGCTGACTGGCGAATCGACTCCCTCACCCAGGTCGCGACGGTCATCGCGGAGTGAGTGGACGTCAGAGCGGCGGCCCCGCCCGGAAGTTGAGGGCGGGGCCGCGCATCCCTCATCCCCCGAGGTTGTCGAAGAGGGCGCGGAACGGATCCGGGGTGGCCGCGACGCCGCGGCTGTAGGGGGCGTCGAAGTCCCAGATGAGGAAGAGCAGGAAGGCGATCAAGGCCGAGAACAGCCCCGCGAGAATGAGTTCGCGCGGAGTGCGGCGGATCTGCAGGGCGAAGATCATGCCGACGGTGACGAGACCGCCCGTGATGAGCCCGAACCAGACCACCCCTGGCATGGTGGCTCCGGCACTGTCACCGCGGGAGTTGCGCGCGTCGTCGGCGATCGCGACCTGGTCGACCAGCGGCTGGTAGGCCTGGGCCTCGAAGTCGGACTTGGGCTGGTAGTCGGTGACGTCGTGGCGTACACGTTCCAGGAGTTGGCCGCCGCGATCGGTGAGTTCGCCGCGGTCGGTCATCGAGTCCCACTCGGTGTTCACGACATGGCTGACATAAGCGTGTACATCCGTGCGGATGCGCTCACGGACGTCGGCCGGATAGACCCGCGCACGCTCCGACACCTCGTGCAACGCCTGGGCCTCGGTGTGCACATGGTCCTCGGCGACGCTGCGGGCCTCCCAGACACCGGCGATGGCCAGGCCAAGGACGATGGCGTACACGACGCCGATCATCATCGTCATGTACTCGATGACGTCCGGCGTCTCAGAAGCGTCGTAATCCGGGCTCGTCCTGCGGTGCCGCAGGAAGGTGACGACCAGGACGACGCCGCACGCGGCCACCATCGCGAGGGTGAGAACAAGCCATTCCGACATGGGACCTCCGACGGGTCAGCGCGGCCGCAGCGCGGCGACGGCGAGCACCGCGGGCGCGGTGACGAGCAGGGTGAGCGAGACAAGGGACGGGCCGCTGCGGGGCGGCGCCCTGCGTGCCGCGACGCGGTACGAGGGGTAACTCACCGGCTTCGGCGTGACCTTGGCCGGGGCGGACGGGGTCGGCTTCGGGCTCGGGCTCGGACTCGGCCGCGGGGGTGGGGGTGGGGGCGGCGCGGGCTCCGGAGGGGCCGGCCTGGCAGCAGGCGGTGGCGGCGTTGGTGGCGGGGGAGGCGGCGGCTCCGGCGCGGGCGGCTCCGGGCGCGGCGGCGGGGCCGGAGCGGGGGGTGGCGGCGGTGGAGGCGGGGGCGGAGGCGGCGGCTTCGGACGGCGCGTGGGGCCCGCCCGGCAGACCACTCCGTCGCCCGCGACCGCCACGGCGTCACCGCCGGATGCGTCACCGATCGAGGCGTAGGCGCAGCTGTCGGCGGGCGCGATGGCGGGCACGATGGCAGGCGCCGCGGCAGCCGCCGGCGCGCCGAGCAGCCAGGCCAGCAACAGGAGCGCCAGCGAGCGTGTGACCAGGCCGCACGAGGCCCAAATGGATCCATGCACGTCAGGGATCATCGGCAGCGAGTCGCCCTGCCACGCCGATGCCGCCCTCCTGTGACCCGAAGGGAGGAGACGCCGGGCGCGGGCTTGACGAACAGGCGGGCGTGAGCCTGGCGGCGAAAGAATCTTGAACGCCGGTTGAACACATCCGCCGTCCCCACCCGTACCTAGGGCCATGCGTGACGCACTCCGCGGCGCGACACCCAAGCAGACAGCGGGAGTTACCGATGAAGACCTGGCGAAGCGCCTCACTCGTGGCGACAGCTGCGGCCATGCTGGCGCTGACGACGGCGTGTGGTCAGGAGAAGGGGGACCAGGCGCCGAACGGGCAGAACGTCGGCAACCAGGCCCCGGCCAAGGACGGTTACGGGGCCGGGGACGGGTACGGCGCCGACACGGGCGACGCGAAGGAAGGCGCGGGGAAGGCGAAAGCCGCCGGTCAGCTCGCTGTCTGGGACAGCAAGAAGCTCGGCAAGGTCGTCACCGACAGCGAGGGTTTCACGCTCTACCGCTTCGACAAGGACACGGCCCAGCCCCCCAAGTCGAACTGTGACGGCGCCTGCGCGTCGACCTGGCCCGTCGCGTCCCCCGAAGGTGCACAAGCCCCGGCCGGAGTCGACAAGTCCCTGCTGGGCGAGGTGACCCGCACCGACGGCAGCAAGCAACTGACCATCGACGGCTGGCCGATGTACCGGTACGCCAAGGACGCCAAGGCCGGCGACGCCAAGGGCCAGGGTGTGGGCGGAACTTGGTACGCCGCCGCCCCCGACGGCAAGAAGGCCGCGCCCGCGGCCGACGAGGCCGAACCCCCTGCCGAGACCGCGCCCGTCGACCCGGCGGGGCTCTCCACCCGCAAGGACCCCAAGCTCGGGGAGATCGTCGTCGACAAGAACGGCATGACCGTCTACCGCTTCACCAAGGACTCCGCCTGGCCGATGAAGTCCGCGTGCACCGGCGCCTGCCTGGAGAAGTGGCCGGTCGTGCCGCCCGTGGACAAGAACGACACCAAGGGGATCCTGAAGAAGGGCTTCGTCGTCTTCGACCGCCCCGACGGACAGCGCCAGCAGACGATCGACTGCTGGCCGATGTACACCTTCGCCGGTGACAAGAAGCCCGGCGACACCAATGGCCAGGGCGTGGGCGGCACTTGGTACGCCGCCGGCCCTGACGGAAAACCTGTCGGCGCCCCGAAGTAGGCGTACAGGAAGCAGGCGTACAGGAAAAAGACGTACAGGAAATAGAGGTACAGAAGCAGTCGGCGTCGTCGGGCAGGTCCGAAGAAGAAGTCAGCCAAGAAGGGGGGTCAGTCAGAAGTACCTCGCGTACGGTCTACCGGTCCGTTCCTTTCCCCCTCCCGGGGAGGAACGGACCGGTTCTTTGGGTTGAAATTCGGCACTTGCCACAGGCAGTGACCGAGAACGGACGCCCAATTTCCGTTTTGACTCGCTCCCTTGGCGGACGATCAGTAGCCTCACCTTCGAACACCGGCTCGTCTCGCCTACGTCTTGGAGTCCTGATGGAGCGTCCCGCCTGGGCCCCGCAGGGCATCGACATCACGATGCCCAGCGTGTCCCGCATCTACGACTACTACCTGGGCGGTTCGCACAACTTCGAGGTCGACCGGGACGCGGCCCGCCGGGCGATGGAGTTCATGCCGGGGCTGCCCAAGATCATGCAGGCGAATCGTGCCTTCATGCGCCGAGCGGTGCGATTCGCCGTGGACGAGGGCATCACCCAGTTCCTCGACATCGGTTCGGGCATCCCCACCTTCGGGAATGTGCACGAGGTCGCGCGGCGGGCCGACCCCGAATCCCGCGTGGTGTACGTCGACCACGACGCGGTCGCCGTGGCGCACAGCCGTGCCGTGCTCGAAGGTGATGAGAAGGCGGCCGTCGTCAACGCGGATCTGCGTAAACCGCAGGACATTCTGGGCAGTTCGGAGGTCGAGGGGCTGCTCGACCTGGACCGTCCCGTCGCCCTTCTTCTCGTCGCCGTCCTGCATTTCGTGGAGGACGCGTACGATCCCTGTACAGCGGTCGCCGAACTGCGGGACGCACTCGCGCCCGGCAGTGTGATCGCCCTCACGCACGCCTCGTACGAAGGGATGCCGATCCCCGCCGAGCAGGCCGGTCAGGCCGTCGGCGTCTACAAGGACATCCGCAATCCACTGATCATGCGCTCGCGCGAAGAGATCGCGCGGTTCTTCGAGGGATACGACATGGTGGAACCCGGCCTCGTGCCGATGCCGCGCTGGCGGCCCGACACCGCGCCCGAGGAGGAGGATCCCTATGCCTTCTCCGGGTTCGCCGGCGTGGGGCGCAGGGCATGAGCGGGGACCCGGACGGCCTCGAGGACAGAGTGCGCAGGTTCGCCACCATCTGGAGCCGCGCCATCTTCCCCGTGACGGCGACGTCGCTGACCCGCCCCGAGTTCGAGCTGCAACTGGTGCCGCTGGCGCGGCGGTTGCGTGCCGCACTGCATGAGCGGATCTTCGACGCGGCCGAGGGTCAGGCGATCGGCGCGGCGCTCGTCGGCACGCACTGCACCGATCCCGAGGCGCTGAGCCGCACCCTCGACTGCGTGGACGCCTACCTCGTCCTGTACTGCGGCGACGACGGCCCGCAGGAGGAGCTGCGGGCCCGGTCCGCGCGCCTGCAGCACGCCGTGGCCGCGGGTTTCGCGGCAGCCCTGCGTGAGCGGACCCTCGCCGAGCAGGAGGCGATATCCCGAGCGGCCCTGAACGCCCGCAGTGCGGTCGCCGAGGCCCTGCACGCGAGCGAGGCACGCTTCCGCGCCGTCTTCCACGGCGCGGCGATCGGCATCGGCATCGCCGACCTCACGGGCACGGTCCTGGAGGCGAACGACGCGCTGATCCGCATGTTCGGCGGACTGGAGAGCCAGCTGCGCGGACGCAACGTCGCGGAGTGGACGCACCCGGAGGACTCGCCCCACGTGTGGAAGCTCTACGAGGAGCTGGTGCGCGGGGAGCGCGAGCACTACCGCGTGGAGAAGGCCTTCTACCGCCCCGACGGCACCGCCCTGTGGACCAATCTGACCGTCTCGCTGCTGCGTGACGCGGACGGAGTGCCGCAGTACCAACTGGCGTTGATGGAGGACACCACCGAACGCCGGCTGCTCAATCTGCGCCTCCGCTACGAGGCCACGCACGACGCGCTCACCGGTCTGCCCAACCGCACCCTGTTCTTCGAGCGCCTGGAGAAGGCCCTCGCCGCGGGCGACGGCGCACGCTTCGGGCTCTGCTATCTCGACCTCGACGGCTTCAAGACCGTCAACGACAGCCTCGGGCACGCGGCGGGCGACCGGCTCCTCGTCGAGGTCGCCGACCGGCTCCAGTCGTGCGCCACGGCCCCCGGCGAGATGGTCGCTCGGCTCGGTGGCGACGAGTTCGTGGCGCTGACCACGGGACGCGACACCGAGGCCGAGGTGGACGAGCTCGCCGGGCGCATCATGCACGCGCTCTCCACCCCGATCCGCGTCGAGGGCCGCGAGCTGACCGTGCGCGGCAGCATCGGCATCGTCGAGGGCCCGGCCGGTGAGCGTGGCGCGGCGGAGGTGCTGCGCAGCGCCGACATCACGATGTACCGCGCGAAGTCCGCGGGAGGCAACCGCTTCGAGCTCGCCGACCCCGAGGCCGACGCCCGCGCCATCACCCGGCACGGCCTGACCACCGCGCTGCCCGCCGCCCTGGAGCGTGGCGAGTTCTTCATCGAGTACCAGCCCCTGGTGCACCTGGGTGACGGCAGCGTGCGCGGGGCGGAGGCGCTGGTGCGGTGGCTGCACCCGCAGCACGGCATCATCGGCCCGGACCGGTTCATCCCGCTCGCCGAGCACACGGGTCTGATCGTGCCGCTCGGCCGCTGGGTCCTCGAGGAATCCGTCCGCCAGGCCCGCACCTGGAAGGCACGGCACAAGGACGCCGGGCCGCTGCGCGTGAACGTGAACCTCTCGCCCATGCAGCTGAAGCACCCCGGTCTGGTCTCGGACACCGTGGAGATCCTGGAGCGCGCCGGCCTCGAACCGGGCGCCCTGTGCCTGGAGGTGACCGAGTCCGCGCTGATCGGCGCCGACGACGACCTGCTCAAGCCGCTGCGGCGGCTCGCCGAGATGGGCGTGGACATAGCGCTCGACGATTTCGGCACGGGCTATTCGAACCTCGCCAATCTGCGGCGCCTGCCGGTGAGCGTCCTCAAGCTGGACCGCTCCTTCACCCAGGGCATGCAGCACTTCCCGGCCGACCCCGTGGACCTGAAGATCGTCGAGGGCATCGTGGCGCTCGCCCACAGCCTGGACCTCGCGGTCACGGTCGAGGGCGTGGAGACGGGCGCCCAGGCGGATCAGCTGCGAGAGTTGGGCTGCGACACGGCGCAGGGCTGGTACTACGCCAGGCCCGGCCCGCCGGACCAGCTGCACGAACTGGCGTTGGCCGACGCGGTGAGCTGAGGAGTACGAGGATGTCCGACGGAGTGATCCAGTGGGTGTACGCCTTCGTG
Source organism: Streptomyces sp. NPDC033177 (assembly GCF_055577715.1). Taxonomy (NCBI): domain Bacteria; kingdom Bacillati; phylum Actinomycetota; class Actinomycetes; order Kitasatosporales; family Streptomycetaceae; genus Streptomyces; species Streptomyces sp. NPDC033177. Next base: position 238,260 of record NZ_JBVIPS010000003.1, read on the forward strand.
GACCGGCCCAAGGACCGGTTCGCGAAGGCCCATGACTTCTGGGCGGCGGTCACCGGGACGCGGCTCTCCGCGTTCCGGGGCGAGGACGACCAGTTCGTGACGCTCCTTCCTGAGGGGGCCGACGCCTTCCTGAAGGCGCAGGCGGTCGAAGGACCCGGCGGCGCGCACCTCGACTTCGCGGTGGAGGACGTACCGGCCAAGGCGAGCGAGGCCCGCGCGCTGGGTGCCACTCCGGTCCACGCGGAGGAGGGCCTGGAGGTCCTGCGCTCTCCCGGCGGCCAGTTGTTCTGCGTGGTGCGGTGGGAGGGCGAGAAGGTCCGCCCCGCGCCGCTCGGCGCACCGGACGGGACCACGAGCCGCCTCGACCAGGTGTCCCTTGACGTGCCGCCTGCGGTGTTCGAGGCGGAGAAGGCGTTCTGGCCGGCCTTCACGGGGTGGTCCGACCGCCCGGGTTCGCGCCCGGAGTTCCACCTCGTCGAGCCGGACCCACGGCTGCCGATCCGCATCCTGCTCCAGCGTCTGGGCGAGGACGGGCCCGCCACAGCCCATCAGGACTTCTCCTGCTCCGACCTCGACGCGGACCGCGTCCGGCACGAGCGGCTCGGCGCCGAGGCCGTGTGGCGGGGCCCGCACTGGATCGTGATGCGGGACCCGGCGGGCGGCACGTACTGCCTGACGATCCGGAATCCAGCGACGGGGGATTTGACGGCCCCGTAAGGGGCGCGGGGCTGTGACATATGCGGCTCCGCCGCGTGGGCGCGACCAGCCCCCACCGGGCCCGCGGGTTCAACACGTCACCGAAGCGCCTACCGCTCCAAAAGCATCCGCTGCAGCTCCCGCGCCGCCCGTGGCGGAGCCACATCGCTGCGGTGGGCCAGTGCGATCGTGCGGTGCAGGGAAGGGCGGGCCAGCGGCGTCATCCGCAGGCCGCGCCCGGCGCGTTCGGCCACCATGCGGGGCACGACCGCGACCCCGAGCCCGGCACGCACGAAGCCGAGCACAGCGTCCATCTCGCCGCCCTCGACCGCGAACTCCGGCTCGAACCCCTCGGCCCGGCAGGCGGCGACCGTCAGCTCCCGCAGGTCGTAGCCGTGCCGGAACATCACGAGGCGCTCCCGCTGCAGATCCGCCACCCGCACAGACTTGCCGCCGAACCCCCGGACGTCCGGCGACGACACCACGACCAGGTCCTCGCGGAGCAGCTCCACGGTGGTCAGGGCCGGGGAGGGCGTGGGGAGGGGGAGCACGACGATGGCCAGGTCCAGGGCGCCGCGCGCCAGTTCGCGTACGAGGTCGTGGGAGCCGCTCTCCTCAAGCAGGAGCTGGATGCCGGGGTGCCGGTCGTGGAAGGCGCGAAGGACCTCGGGGAGCAGACCGGTGCAGACGCTGGGCGTGGCCCCCAGGCGGATCCGGCCGCGGCGCAGCTGGGCCAGCTCCTGGACCTCGATCCGCGCGGTGTCGGCGTCCGCGAGGATCCGGCGGGCCAGCGGAAGGAGCGCCTCGCCCGCATCGGTCAGCGCGATGTTGCCGCGGGCCCTGCTGAACAGTTCGGCGCCCAGCTCCTTCTCCAGGGCGCGGACCTGCTGGGAGAGCGAGGGCTGTGAGACGTGGACCTGCTCGGCGGCCCGCGTGAAGTGCCTGGTCTCGGCCACCGCGACGAAGTAGAGGAGCTGTTGGAACTGCATATACGCCAGCGTACGGCCGATGATAGCCACTCGCTATCGAGATGAGCTGATCCATCTCTTGGACCGATCGGGACCTTCGGCCTTAGCGTCGGTCCCATGGCTCTGGCAACGCGGACGGACCGAAAACGGTCGTCGATGACGCGCACGATCTGGGACTCGTCCGTCGGCAAGAAGACAGTGATGGCGGTGAGCGGCCTGATCATGCTGCTCTACCTGGTCGCCCACATGATCGGAAACCTGAAGATCTTCTTCGGGCCCGCGGAGCTCAACCACTACGCCCACTGGCTGCGCACGGTCGGCGAGCCCTTCATGCACTACGAGTGGACGCTCTGGCTGATCCGCGTGGTGCTCGTCGTCGCCGTGGTCGCGCACGCCGTCTCCGCGTACCAGCTCAGCCGCCGCGACATCAGGGCGCGCCCCGCCAAGTACGTCAACAAGAAGGCGGGCAAGAGCTTCGCCACGCGCACGATGCGCTGGGGCGGGATCATCCTCGCCCTGTTCATCGTCTGGCACATCCTGGACCTGACGACCGGCACCGTGCACCCGGGCGGCTACGAGCACCTGCACCCGTACCAGAACATCATCGACACGTTCTCCACGTGGTACGGCAACGTCATCTACATCGTCGCCGTCACCGCCCTCGGCTTCCACGTCCGCCACGGCCTGTGGAGCGCCGCGCAGACCCTCGGCGCGGGCAAGGCGACCCGCGACCGCACCCTGAAGATCATCGCCAATGGCGTCGCGTTCGTCCTGACGGCGGGCTTCGTCGTCGTCCCCGTGGCCGTCATGACCGGAGTGGTGAGCTAGCCGATGAATTCCTCCCGTGAGTACGACGCACGTCAGCGCTCCTCCCGCGAGTACGCCGATTACGTGACCGGGGAGCCGGTGGCCGATACCAAGGCCCCGGCCGGTCCCGTCGCCGAGCGCTGGGACACCCGCCGCTTCGAGGCCAAGCTGGTCAACCCCGCCAACCGCCGCAAGCACACCGTGATCGTCGTCGGCACCGGCCTCGCGGGCGGTTCCGCCGGCGCCACGCTCGCCGAACAGGGCTACCACGTCGTCCAGTTCTGCTACCAGGACTCGCCGCGCCGCGCCCACTCGATCGCCGCGCAGGGCGGCATCAACGCCGCGAAGAACTACCGCAACGACGGTGACTCCGTCCACCGCCTCTTCTACGACACCGTCAAGGGCGGCGACTTCCGCGCCCGCGAGTCCAACGTCCACCGCCTCGCGCAGATCTCGGTGGAGATCATCGACCAGTGCGTCGCGCAGGGCGTGCCCTTCGCGCGCGAGTACGGCGGTCTCCTCGACACCCGCTCCTTCGGCGGCGTACAGGTCTCACGGACGTTCTACGCACGTGGCCAGACAGGTCAGCAGCTCCTCCTCGGCGCCTACCAGGCGCTCAGCCGGCAGATCGCGGCGGGCAACGTCGAGATGCACCCGCGCACCGAGATGCTCGACGTCATCGTGGTCGACGGCCGGGCCCGCGGCATCGTCGCCCGCGACCTGATCACCGGCAAGATCGAGACGTACTTCGCCGACGCGGTGGTCCTGGCCTCGGGCGGCTACGGCAACGTCTTCTACCTGTCGACGAACGCCATGAACTCCAACGCCACGGCGATCTGGCGCGCCCACCGGCGCGGCGCCTACTTCGCCAACCCCTGCTTCACGCAGATCCACCCGACGTGCATCCCGCGCACCGGCGACCACCAGTCGAAGCTCACGCTGATGAGCGAGTCGCTGCGCAACGACGGCCGTATCTGGGTCCCCAAGGCGCAGGGCGACGACCGCCCGGCCAACAAAATCCCCGAGGATGAGCGCGACTACTACCTGGAGCGCATCTACCCCTCCTTCGGCAACCTCGTGCCCCGCGACATCGCCTCGCGCGCCGCGAAAAACGTGTGCGACGAGGGCAGGGGAGTGGGCCCCGGCGGCCAGGGCGTCTACCTGGACTTCGCCGACGCGATCAAGCGCATGGGCAAGAAGGCGGTCGAGGCCAAATACGGCAACCTCTTCGACATGTACGCGCGGATCACCGACGAGGACCCGTACAAGACGCCGATGCGGATCTACCCCGCCGTGCACTACACGATGGGCGGACTCTGGGTCGACTACGACCTGCAGACCACCGTCCCGGGCCTGTTCGCCGTCGGTGAGGCCAACTTCTCCGACCACGGCGCGAACCGCCTCGGCGCCTCCGCACTGATGCAGGGCCTGGCCGACGGCTACTTCGTGCTGCCGTCCACGATCAACGACTATCTCGCGCGCCATCCGCACCACGACGAGATCTCCGACGAACACCCCGTCGTGCGGGAGGTGTTGGAGGAGACCACCGACCGCGTCACCCGGCTCCTCGCCGTGGACGGAGACCGTACCCCCGACTCCTTCCACCGTGAACTCGGCGAGCTCATGTGGGAGTTCTGCGGCATGGCCCGTACGGAGACGGGTCTGCGCAAGGCCCTGGAGCGCATCCCGCAGATTCGCGAGGAATTCTGGCGCCGGATCAAGGTCCCCGGCACCGGCGAGGAGTTCAACCAGTCCCTGGAGAAGGCGAACCGTATCGTCGACTACCTGGAGCTCGCCGAGCTGATGTGCCTCGACGCCCTGCACCGCGCCGAGTCCTGCGGCGGTCACTTCCGCGAGGAGTCACAGACGCCGGACGGTGAAGCGGCGCGCGTGGACGAGAAGTTCTCGTACGCGGCCGCCTGGGAGTTCACCGCCACCGGCGATGCCCCCGTCCTTCACAAGGAAGACCTCGTCTTCGAGTACGTCCACCCCACTCAGCGGAGCTACGCATGAAGCTCACCCTGCGCGTCTGGCGCCAGCAGAACGCCGACGCCGACGGCGCCATGTCCACCTACGAGGTCGACGGCATCTCGTCCGACATGTCCTTCCTGGAGATGCTGGACACCCTCAACGAAGAGCTCATCGTCAAGGGCGACGACCCCGTCGCCTTCGACCACGACTGCCGTGAAGGCATCTGCGGCGCGTGCTCGCTCGTCATCAACGGCGACGCGCACGGGCCCGAGCGCACCACCACCTGCCAGCTGCACATGAGGTCCTTCAAGGACGGCGACACGATCGACGTCGAGCCGTGGCGGGCCGCCGCCTTCCCGGTCGTCAAGGACCTGGTCGTGGACCGCTCGTCCTTCGACCGGATCATCCAGTCCGGCGGGTACATCAGCGCCCCGACCGGCGCCGCACCCGAGGCCCACGCGGCACCCGTGCCGAAGCCCGACGCGGACTTCGCGTTCGAGCACGCCGAGTGCATCGGCTGCGGCGCGTGCGTCGCCGCCTGCCCCAACGGCTCGGCGATGCTGTTCACCTCGGCCAAGGTCAATCACCTGGGTGTCTTGCCGCAGGGTGCGCCGGAGCGCGAGACGCGTGTCCTTGACATGGTCGCGCAGATGGACGAGGAGGGCTTCGGTGGTTGTACGTTGACCGGCGAGTGCGCCACCGCCTGCCCGAAGGGCATTCCGTTGCCTTCCATCTCCGCGATGAACAAGGAGTGGCTGCGGGCCACCCGAAAGGTCAGCCGCTGACCGAACCACCACGTCCTGTACGGGGTCTGACGCACCGTCAAGGCGCTCCTGTACCGTCGCCGCATGCACCCGGGAGCGTACGACCCCGCCAGGCCGGCCGTCGTCACCGCTGACGGCACACGGACCCTTACCTACGGACAGCTCGAAGAACGCTCCCTGCGGCTCGCGGATCATCTGCGGGCCGCAGGACTGCGTCGGGGCGACCACTTCGCCCTCCTGTGCGACAACGATCCGCGCGCCCTCGAGGTCTACTGGGCGGCGCTGCGCTCGGGCCTTTATCTCACCGCCGTCAACCACCACCTCACGACGGACGAAGCCGCGTACATAGTCCGCGACTGCGGGGCGAAGGCGCTGATCATCTCCGGCTCGCTCACCGAACTGGGCGCCGCCGTGGCGGAGTTGGCCGGCGGGCCGCCGATCCTGCTCGGCCTCGACGACGGGACGTACGAGAAGGCCCTGGAGTCGGCGTCCGCGCAGCCGCCCGCCCATCAGCCGCGCGGCACCGACATGCTCTACTCCTCCGGCACGACGGGCCGCCCCAAGGGCATCAAGCCCGCGCTGCCCGAGGGGGACGTGCGCGACGAGCCGAGCACCTACGTGCTGATCTTCAAGGCCATGTACGGCTTCGGCGAGGACACCGTCTACCTCTCGCCCGCCCCGATCTACCACGCGGCGCCGCTGCGTTTCTGCGGAGTCGTCACGTCGCTCGGCGGCACGGTCGTCCTGATGGACGCCTTCGACGCGGAAGGCGCCCTCGCGGCCGTCGAAAGGCACCGGGTCACGCACAGCCAGTGGGTGCCGACCATGTTCGTACGGATGCTGAAGCTGCCCGCCGAGGTGCGCGAGCGTTACGACCTGTCGTCGATGAAGACCGCCATCCATGCCGCAGCGCCCTGCGCCGTCGAGGTGAAGCAGCGGATGCTGGAGTGGTGGGGGCCCATCCTGTACGAGTACTACTCGTCGACGGAGGGCAACGGCATCACGTTCATCTCGCCCGACGAATGGCTGCGCAAGCCCGGCTCGGTGGGCAAGGACGGCTTCCTCGGCGAGCTGCGGATCTGCGACGAGGAGGGCGGACTCCTGCCGAGCGGCGAGACCGGCATCGTCTACTTCGAGCGCGAGGAACTGCCCTTCCGCTACCACGGCGACGAGGACCGCACCCGCGGTGCCCAGCACCCCACGCATCCGAACTGGACCACCACGGGAGACATCGGGCACGTGGACGAGGAGGGCTATCTCTTCCTCACCGACCGCAAGGCATTCATGATCATCTCGGGTGGTGTGAACGTCTATCCGCAGGAGGCCGAGGACTGCCTCGTGCTGCACCCGGCGGTCGCGGACGTCGCGGTGATCGGGGTGCCGGACGCGGAGATGGGGGAAGCCGTCAAGGCGGTGGTGTGCCCGGCCGACGGAGTGAGTGCCGGGCCCGAACTGGAGCGTGAGCTGATCGCGTTCGTGCGCGAGCGCCTCGCTCACTACAAGGCGCCGCGTTCCGTGGACTTCACGGACTCGCTGCCCCGCACACCCACCGGCAAGCTGGCCAAGTCCTCGCTGCGCAGGTCCTATTGGGAATGAGGTCCGCCCCCTTCAGGCAAGGGTGCGGCCGGCCAGGACCGTCTCACGGAAGGACGCCACCACCGGCCGCAGATCGATGGCGTGCCAGGCCGCCCACAGCTGAACGGACGCCTTGTGCCAGGGCAGTTCGCGTACGGCGACGCCGTCCGTCGTGCCGCGCACCATGCTCCTCTGGATGAGCGCGAGACCGAGGCCCGAGGCGACCAGGCCGAGCGCGGTGAGCGGCTCCGCGGCGTCCAGACGGATGTCCGGGGTGAAGCCGGACGCCACACATGAGGCGAGGAAGGCGTCACGCCAGGCCGGGTCCCGGGAGTTCTCGACCGCGATCCACGCCTGCCCGTCCAGGTCACCCGGCGTCAACTCGCCCTGCGCGGCGAGCGGATGGGCCGCGGGCAGCGCGAGCAGCAGCGGATCTTCGAGGAGGGGCGCGGCCAGGAGATCCGGGTCGTCCTTCTCCGGCGGCTCCTGGACGAGGGCGATGTCGAGGCTGCGCTGGCGCAGGCCCTCGAACTGTTCCGCCGCGGAGAGGCTGTAGAGGGCGACGTGGATGCCGGGGCGTTCCTCCTGGAGGGTGCGCAGCGCGCCCGGCAGGACGCCGGTGTGCATGGCGTCGCCCACGTATCCGATGCACAGGCCGCCCTCCTCGCCGCGGCCGAGCCTGCGGCCGAGGTTCTCCAGGCGGTCCGCGTGCCGGAGCAGGGCGCGGGCCTCGCTCAGGAAGACCCGGCCGTCCGCGGTGAGGCGGATGCGCTGCTGGCTGCGCTCGAACAGGACGAGGCCGAGCTGCTTCTCCAGCTGGGCGATCTGGCGGCTGAGGGGCGACTGGGAGATGTGCAGCGCCTCCGCCGCGCGGCCGACGTGTTCCGTCTCGGCCACGGCCACGAAATAGCGCAGTTGTCGCAGGTCAAGCATGTAAGACCTCGGAGGACTCAACTGTGTCCAAGCGAGTCTTGGACAGTCTCAAGCATCGATCCTAACCTCGAACTCGCAAGGCCGACGGATCCCCCGAACCCTCACCCGACCCCACGGGAACCATCGCAAATCCACCACCGCGAGGAAACACCCCCATGAGCATCAAGCACCTCCTCCCCGGAGCGCTCGGCTTCGGCACCGCCCCGCTCGGCAACATGTTCCGCGCCATCCCCGACGCGGAGGCCGCGGCCACCGTCGAGGCCGCCTGGGACCAGGGCATCCGCTACTTCGACACCGCCCCCTTCTACGGCGCGGGACTCTCCGAGATCCGGCTCGGCGACGTCCTCGCGGGCCACCCCCGCGACGACTACGTACTGAGCACGAAGGTCGGCCGCGTCATCCTGGACGAGGTCGAGGACCCCGCCGCCCGCGACCTCGGCGAGAAGGGCGGCCTCTTCGAGCACGGCCGCCCGAACAAGATGGTCAACGACTACACGGCCGATGCCACCCTCCGCTCCATCGAGGACAGCCTGAAGCGGCTCAAGACAGACCGGCTCGACATCGTGTGGGTGCACGACGTCGCGCAGGACTTCTACGGCGACGCGTGGCTGGCCGCCTACGAGCAGGCCCGTACGGGAGCTTTCCGCACCCTGGACCGGCTGCGCGACGAGGGTGTCATCAAGGCCTGGGGCCTTGGCGTCAACCGCGTGGAGCCGCTCGAACTCACCCTGGACCTGGACGAGCCGAAGCCCGACGCCTTCCTCCTCGCGGGCCGCTACACCCTCCTGGACCACGATCGCGCCCTTCAGCGCCTGCTCCCGGCAGCCGCCGCCCAGAACGTCGACATCGTCGTGGGCGGCCCCTACAGCTCGGGGATCCTCGCCGGCGGTCAGCACTTCGAGTACCAGAAGGCGCCCGCGCAGATCGTCGCCAAGGTGGAGCGCATCAAGGCGCTCGCCGAGCGGCACGGCGTCGGCATCAAGTCCGCCGCCCTGCAGTTCTCCCTGGCCCACCCGGCAACGGTGGCGGCGATCCCCGGAGCCACCAGGCCCAGCCGCATCGCCGAGGACATCGCCGCGCTCGGCGAGAAGATCCCCACAGCGTTCTGGACGGACCTGCGCGCGGAGCAGCTGATCTCCGAGGACGCGCCGGTGCCCACCGCCTGACCAAAAGCAGACCCGCGCCCCTGAGGCAGCGGCCGCCCGTCAGAGGCGGGCGGTGAACTTGACCTCGACCAGGAGCTCCGGGAAAGCCAGGCGTGGAGTGCCGACCATGGTGCTTGCGACCTGGGGGTCCGGCCGCCCGTAGGCCTCCTTGCGCACCGGCCCCGCCGCGGCGTCCGTCGCCTCGACGTTCAGGGCGTAGATGACTTCCTCGACGACGTCGTCGAGCGATGCGCCGAAGCGCCCGAGCAGTTCCGCCGCGTTGGCGTAGCACTGGCGCAATTGCTCGCCCGTGCGGGAGAAGTCGGTGACGCGTCCGGCATCATCGACGGGAGCGGGAGCGATCACTTCCGTACCGCTGTGGGACACCTGGCCGGACAGGTAGATGGTGTCGCCGCGTCTGACCGCCTGTGCGTACCCGTAGGTCTTTTCCCACGGGACGCCGAAACTCTCGACCTGCTGTGCGCTACTCATGAGGTCGACGGTATGAGGCGGTTCAGGGGCGGACCAGGCTCGGCTGTGCCACTTACGGCAAGGATCGTGCCAGTGCCGGCAGCTGGTCCGGCATCAGGTCCGCGTGGGTACGAGGGGGAGCAGTTGGGATCCGCAGAAGGCGCGGAAGGCGCAGATGGCCGGACGGTGGTCGCGATCCTGGTGATGCCGCGCGTGTTCGCGCTCGACGTCAGCATCCCCGAGCACGTCTTCGGGCGGCATCCGGGCTATCGGGTCCTCGTGCGCGGGGACGTGAGCGGAGAGGTGAGGGGAGACATGAGCGGCGGGGCGTCGCTCGCCGACGTCGAATCCGCCGACATCGTCGTCGTGCCCGGCTATGAGCAACCGCACGTCCCGGTCCCGGAGGATTACCTGAAGGCGCTGCGCATCGCCGTCGAACGGGGTGCCCGTGTCGTGGCCATCTGCACAGGGGTGTTCGCGCTCGCGGCCTGCGGAATCCTGGACGGCAAGTCGGCCACGACGCACTGGCGCCATACCGAGGAACTCCGTCTGGCGTATCCCCGCGTGGACGTCGTCGAGAACCGGGTGTTCACCGAGGACGGGGCCATCCTCACGTGCGCGGGCGGAGGCGCGGGAATCGACGCGTGCCTCCATGTCGTCGAGCGGGATTTCGGCGCGACCGCCTCGGACGGCGTGGCGAAGGACCTCGTCTTCTCCTCCACCCGCGGCGCCAACGAACCGCAGTACAGGGACGTACCCACCCCACCGCGCGACAGCCTCCGGGCGACGCGGGAGTGGGTGCTCGACAACCTGGGGGCCGCGATCACCGTGCAGCGGCTCGCCGACCACAGCCTGCTGTCGCGGCGGACCCTCGTCCGTCGTTTCGTGCGCGAGACGGGTCTGCCACCCATGCAGTGGGTCACCCTCCAGCGGGTTCTCGACGCGCGCCGGCTTCTGGAGGCCTCGGACTGGTCCGTGGAGAGGATCGCCGGGACGACGGGATTCGGGTCGGCCGCCAATTTCCGGACGCTCTTCCGAAGGGAGGTGGGAGTAACCCCCACCGCCTACAGAAAGCTCCACGCAAAGCCACCGAAACCGCCTGAATGATCTACTGGACATCGGGGACAGGACGGAGGCCACGCTCGGGGCCGCCAGTCACACCGCACGCAGCAGGAGGTAACACAGCATGCTCGTCGATCTCTCCGGCAAGACTGCTCTCGTCACCGGATCGACCCAGGGGATCGGGGCGGCCATCGCGGTCGGCCTGGCCAAGGCGGGCGCCCGGGTGGCCGTCAACGGCCGCTCCGCCGCTTCCGTCGGCAAGGCCATCGACCGGATGAAGGGGGAGCACGGCGCCGCCGAGTTCTTCCCGGCGCCCGGCGACATCTCCACCGATGATGGCGCCGCGCAGGTCTTCGCGGCCGTTCCCCAGGCAGACATCCTCATCAACAACCTGGGCATCTTCGGTGCGGAGCCCGCCCTCGAGATCAGCGACGACGCATGGCGCCGCTACTTCGAGGTCAACGTACTGACCGCCGTCCGCATGATCCGCCACTATCTGCCGGGGATGAAGGACCGGGCCTGGGGGCGGATCCAGAACATCGCCAGCGACTCCGCGCTCGTCACCCCCGCCGAGATGATCCACTACGGCACGTCGAAGACGGCGCTCCTCGCGGTCTCCCGGGGGTTCGCGAAGGAGGCCGCCGGATCGGGCGTGACCGTCAACTCCGTGATCGCGGGCCCCACGCACACCGGCGGTGTGGAGGACTTCGTGTACGAGTTGGTCGACCCCGCCCTGCCCTGGGACGAGGCCCAGCGGGAGTTCATGGTCAAGCACCGCCCGCAGTCCCTGATCCAGCGGCTCATCGAGCCGGAGGAGATCGCACACATGGTGGTCTACCTCAGCTCCCCACTGGCCTCGGCCACGACGGGCGGCGCACTGCGGGTGGACGGCGGCTACGTGGACGCGATCGTCCCGTAGCCAAGCCGTCTCAACTCCCTTGTCCGTGACGCCTAGTTGGTCGTCACGCGGACATAGTCGACGACCAGTTGCTGCGGGAAGGTCGTGCTGCCGTCGGGGTCGCCGGGCCAGTAGCCGCCGACCGCGAGGTTGAGGATCAGGAAGAAGGGCTTGTCGAAGACCCACTGCTTGCCGCCGAGGTCGGCGGGGGTGCGGGTCTGGTAGACGTTGCCGTCCACGGACCACGTGACCTTGTTCGGCGACCAGTCCACCGCGAAGGTGTGGAACTTGTCCCCGAACGCCTCGCCGCCGGGCAGGGTGTAGCCGGCGCCGATGGCGCCCGACCCTGAGTAGCCGGGGCCGTGCAGGGTGCCGTGGACGGTGCCGGGCTCGAAACCGACGTTCTCCATGATGTCGATCTCGCCGCTCTGGGGCCATCCGACGCTGCCGATGTCAGCGCCGAGCATCCAGAACGCGGGCCACATGCCCTGCCCCTTCGGCACCTTCATCCGGGCCTCGACATGTCCGTACGTCTGTGTGAACTTGCCGGAGGTGTTGAGCCGGGCCGAGGTGTATTCGCAACGGCCGTACCAGCACTGGTAGTTCTCGGGGTTCTCCTTGCGGGCGGTGATGACCAGATTGCCCTGGCCGTCGAGGGCCGCGTTCTTGTTGCCCGAGGTGTAGAACTGCCGCTCGTGGTTGTTGACGTTGTCGCCCGTCTCGATCTGCCACTTGCCGCCGTCGACCGCCGAGCCCGCGGGCCCGTTGAAGTCGTCGGTGAAGGTGGCGGCCGCGGCGGAGCCGGTGGCGGAGTCGGCGGAGGGGGCCGCGGACGCTCCGGAGGGGAGACCGGTCAGGGCCGTGGCGCAGCAGGCCAGGGCGGCTGTGGTGAGCGCCGCACGGCGGCGCCAAGAGGTATGCACTGTCATCACATCGCTTCACGTGGGGGTGGCGAGAGAGTGGGGGGGGGGTGCTGAGTGCTGAGGCGTACGAGCAGGCTGTCAAGGCATGCGCATGACAACTCGATGTCGAGAACTGAACGCGGCGAGTGATCAACCCCGCCGCTTTGTTCAGTACTTGATTTAAGGCAGACTCCGGTGCGCCGTCAAGGAGTTGGTGTGTACCAACCTCAGCGGCCCTCGGCCGTCGCCCGCGACAGATACGGCGCTGTCCGGCTCCCCGGGGCCTTCGCCACCACCCCGGGCGGGCCCGCGGCGACCACATGTCCGCCCTGGTCGCCGCCTCCGGGGCCCAGGTCGATCACCCAGTCCGCGCCCGCCACCACCGCCATGTCGTGCTCGACGACCACCACCGAGTGGCCCGCGCCGACCAGGCCGTGCAACTGGCGCATCAGGACCTCGACGTCGGCCGGGTGGAGTCCGGCCGTCGGCTCGTCCAGGAGGTAGAGCGTGTGGCCGCGCCTGACCCGCTGCAATTCGCTCGCCAGCTTGATCCGCTGGGCCTCGCCGCCCGACAGCTCCGTCGCGGGCTGCCCGAGGCGCAGGTAGCCGAGCCCCACGTCGAGGAGCGTGCGCAGGCTGCGAGCCACGGCCGGGGTGTCCGCGAAGAACTCCGCGGCCGCCTCCACCGTCAGGTCGAGCACCTCCGCGATGTTCCGTCCCTGGTACGTCACTTCGAGGGTCTCGGGGTTGTAGCGGGCACCCCCGCAGTCCGGGCAGGGCGCGTACGTGCTGGGCAGGAAGAGCAGCTCCACGCTCACGAACCCCTCGCCCTGGCAGGTCTCGCACCGCCCGCCCGCCACGTTGAAGGAGAACCGGCCGACTCCGTAACCCCGTGTCCGTGCCGCGTCCGTGGCCGCGAAGACCTTGCGCACGACGTCGAAAAGACCCGTGTAGGTGGCCAGGTTGGAGCGGGGCGTGCGGCCGATCGGCTTCTGGTCGACGCACACCAGGCGTCCCACGCCGTCGAGGTCCTCGGTGACCTCGCCGATGAGCGTGGACTTGCCCGAGCCGGAGACGCCGGTGACCGCGGTGAACACGCCGAGCGGGAACTCGGCCGTCACGTCGCGCAGGTTGTGCCGGCTGACGGGGCCGACCTTCAGCCAGCCGCGCGGGTCACGCACCTCGCGCGGCGGCGCGGGCTCGCGATCGAAGAGGAAACGGGCCGTCGCGGACTCCGTGACGCCCTCCAGATCCGCCACCGGGCCGCTGTGCAGCACCTGCCCGCCGTGCTCGCCCGCGTCGGGACCCACGTCGACGAGCCAGTCCGCGTGGCGCATGACATCGAGGTGGTGCTCCACGACGAAGACCGAGTTCCCCGCGGCCTTGAGCCGGTCGAGGACGGTGAGCAGGGACTCCGTGTCCGCCGGGTGCAGACCGGCCGACGGCTCGTCCAGGACGTATACGACGCCGAAGAGCCCCGAGCGGAGCTGGGTCGCCAGGCGCAGCCGTTGCAGTTCGCCGGCGGAGAGGGTGGGCGTGGCGCGGTCCGGGCTCAGATAGCCGAGGCCCAGCTCCGTGATCGTGTCGATGCGGGCGAGGAGGTCCGCGGCCAGGACCCGGGCCGCCTCCGAACCCGCCGCGCCCTGAAGGGACTTGGCGAGCTCCGACAGGGGCAGCGCGGCGAGATCGGCGATCGTGCGCCCGGCGAAGGTGACTGCCATCGCCTCCGGGCGCAGCCTGCTGCCGCCGCACGCGGGGCAGTCGGAACTCGCAAGGAACCGCTCGGCCTTGGTGCGCAGTGTCTGGCTCTTGGAGTCCGCGAACGTCTTCATCACATAGCGCCGGGCACTCATGTACGTGCCCTGGTACGGGCGTTGGATGCGGTCCGCGTCCCGCACGGGATGCACCGTGACCACGGGCTGCTCGTCCGTGAACAGGATCCAGTCCCGGTCCGCCTGCGGCAGCTCGCGCCAGGGGCGGTCGACGTCGTGCCCCAGGGCGTCGAGGACGTCGCGGAGGTTCTTGCCCTGCCAGGCGCCGGGCCAGGCCGCGATGGCGCCCTCGCGGATGGAGAGGGACGGATCGGGGACCAGGAGTTCCTCGGTCGTGCCGTGCACCCTGCCCATGCCGTGGCACTGAGGGCAGGCCCCGGCGGCCGTGTTCGGCGAGAAGGCGTCCGAATCGAGCCGCTCGGCGCCCTCGGGATAGGTGCCGGCGCGCGAGAACAGCATGCGCAGCGAGTTCGAGAGGTTCGTGACCGTGCCCACCGAGGAGCGGGACGTGGGCGCGGACCGGCGCTGCTGGAGCGAGACCGCCGGCGGAAGCCCGGTGATCTCCCCGACCTTCGGCGCCCCCACCTGGTGGATCAGCCGCCTCGCGTACGGGGCAACGGACTCGAAGTAGCGGCGCTGGGCCTCCGCGTAGACCGTCCCGAAGGCGAGCGACGACTTGCCCGAGCCGGAGACCCCCGTGAAGACCGCGAGGACGTCACGCGGGATGTCCACGTCGACGTCGCGGAGGTTGTGCTCGCGGGCACCCCGGACACGTACGAACGGATCATGGGCGCTGTGCATGGGGACTCCGGGGGCGGCTAGGGGGCAAACCCCACGATTCTAGGTCCCGGCCAGACCCGCGACCCGGGCCAGGCGCCGGAAGGAGTCGAGGAGGGCCGCACGGTCGTACGTACTGGTCGTGACCAGCACTTCCTGTGCCCCGCTCTCCTTGATCAGCATTTCGAGTTCGTCGGCCACCTGCTCCTCAGTGCCGGCGATGTGGCCGACGAGACCGGACTCGTAGAAGCCGCGCTCCTTCTCGGTCATCGTCATCCGCGGCGACTCGACGCGCTCGGCCGGGGGCAGGGGCGGGAAGGTGCCGTGGGTGCGTGAGTACGCCATCGACCACGCTTCCGGTATCAGCAGGCGGCGGGCCTCCTCGGGGGTCGCGGCGACGGCGACCGTGCCCGAGATGACCACGTACGGTTCGCTCGACCACTCCGACGGGCGGAAGGCGGCGCGGTAGTGATCGATGCCGCGGAGCATCTTCTCGCGGCTTCGGATGTCGCCGATGACCATCGGAAGCCCGGCTCGGGCCGCGACGGTGGCCCCCTCGCCGATGGCCAGGACGAACGGCGGGACGGTCATGCCCTCGCTGGGGCGTGCGTGCGCTCCGGTGTCCGACGTGCCGCGGAACCAGCCAAGGAGCTCGGTGAGCTGCGCGGCGAAGTCCTCGGCGTCGTGCTTGTCCCGGCCGAGCGCCTTGCGCACCCCGTCGGTGAACCCCACCGAGCGGCCGAGCCCCATGTCGACGCGCCCGGGGAAGAGGGCTTCGAGGACCCCGAACTGCTCGGCGACGACCAGGGGTTGATGGTTCGGCAGCATCACGCCGCCCGTGCCGACCCGGATGGTGCGCGTCGCGGCGGCGACCGCGGCGGCGAGGACGGTCGGCGCGGAGCCCGCGACGCCCGGCACCGCGTGGTGTTCCGACACCCAGAGACGGTGATATCCGAGCCCTTCGAGCTCCTGCGCCAGGCGCACGGTGTCGCGCAGGGCCTCGGGTCCTTCGTGCCCCTCGCGGGTGCGGGAGCGGTCGAGGACGGAGAAGCGGGTTGATCCGATCACTGAGGTCACGACAGGTTCAACGCCTCAGCGGCGCCAGGATTCCCGACCCCGACCCCGGGCCCGGGGTGAGGCCGTTGCGGGACTGCCTAGGCTGGGCGCGTGAGCGACGACAGCAGGCCGCTGGCCGTATTCGACCTGGACAACACCCTCGCGGACACCGCACACCGCCAGCGCTTCCTGGAGCGCACGCCGCGGGACTGGGCCGCCTTCTTCGCGGCGGCTCCCGACGACCCGCCGCTGGCCGAGGGGGTGGCCCTCGCCCTGGAGAGCGCGCGCGAGTGCGAGGTCGTCTACCTCACGGGCAGGCCCGAGCGGTGCCGCGAGGACACCGTGGCGTGGCTGGCGGCCCAGGGGCTCCCGGAGGGGCGCGTCTGGATGCGCCGCAACGACGACCGGAGGCCCGCCCGCCGGACCAAGCTGGAGATTCTGCGGAGGATCTCCAGGGCTCGCGAGGTCCGGATGCTGGTGGACGACGACGAGCTGGTGTGCGACGAGGCCGAACGGGCGGGCTTCAAGGTCGTACGGGCACGCTGGGCGAGCACGTCAGCCGCATTGAAGGACGCTCAGGAGCGCCAAGGGCGGACGTGACCGCTCAGGCGCCCGCCCTCGGTGAAAGTCAGGCGCTGTCGCCGTCCTCAAGGCGGAACCCGACCTTCAGGCCCACCTGGTAGTGCTCGATCTCGCCGTTCTCGATGTGGCCGCGCACCTGGGTGACCTCGAACCAGTCCAGCGAGCGCAGCGTCTGCGAGGCGCGCGCGATGCCGTTGCGAATGGCCTGGTCGACGCCCTCGTGCGAGGTGCCGACGATCTCGGTGACCCGGTAGGTGTGGTCGGACATGAGGCAGTTCCTCTCCGCCGTGTGGTGACGTCACAGCTGTGCGGTGACGTCACTCCACCGTGCCCCACCGCGCGGCCGTGCGCGAGACGGTGTCTGTGGTGATCCGTTGGGAACCGCGCCGGAATCTCGGATTTCGGTGCCGTCGCCCCTTGGCCGACCCATTGGTACATACCAAACTCCAGCCATACCCGTTCGAGCCATCAGCTCACCCCCCGCGTCGGGCCGCCCCTCCCTGTCCGCAGGCAGAAAGTGACCCACGTGAAACCGCACCGCCGCGTCGCCATGTCCCTGACCCTCGTCCTCGCCGCCACCACGCTGCTCCCCGGCTGCGGCGTCCTGCCGGGCGGCGGAGAAGACAGGCGGACCGTCACCGTGTGGCTCATGCGGGGCAGTGCGTCGGCCGAGTTCATCAAGCGGTTCACCACGGACTTCGAGAAGCGCAACGGCGACCTCGACCTGGAGATACGCCTCCAGGAGTGGACCGGCATCGGCGGCAAGGTCAAGGCCGCGCTCAAGGCCGAGGAGGGGCCCGACGTCATCGAGGTCGGCAACACCCAGGTCGCCCAGTACGTCGACGAGGGCGGGCTCTACGACCTCACCCTGGAGTCCGCGCGCGACCTCGGCATGAAGGACTGGCTGCCGGGTCTCGCCGAGCCAGGGCGCTACAACGGCAGCCAGTACGGCATCCCCTGGTACGCCGCGAACCGCGTCGTCGTCTACAACAAGGATCTCTTCGCGCGGGCCGGGATCGAACAGCCGCCCAAGACGCGCGCGCAGTGGATCGCCGACACGGAGCGCCTCAACTCCGGGGGCGACCAGGGGATCTACCTGGCCGGCCAGGACTGGTACACCCTGGCCGGGTTCATCTGGGACGAGGGCGGCGAACTCGCCACGGAGGCCAAAGGGTCACGCGGCGTGTGGGAGGGCAGCCTGCACATGCCCGCGGCGCTACGCGGCATGGACTTCTACCGGCAGCTGCAGGCGTTGGGCGAAGGCCCGCGCGACGCGGACGAGGAGCATCCGCCGCAGGCCGGGGTGTTCGCCAAGGGGGACGTGGCGCAGATCGTCGCCGTGCCCGGGACGGCGCGCGCCATCGAGGAGGCGAACCCCGAACTGAAGGGGAAGCTCGGCTACTTCCCGATCCCCGGCAAGACGGCGGCGAAGCCGGGTGCCGTCTTCACCGGCGGATCCGACCTCGTGGTGCGCGGGAAGACCGAGGACCGTGCGGGCGCGGTCGCCGTGATCAAGGCGCTCGCGGGCAAGAAGTGGCAGACCGACCTGGCCCGGACGATGAACTACGTGCCGAACAAGACGACACTCGCCTCCGCCGTCTCGGGCGAGGAGGGGGTCGCCGCGATGGCCGCCGGCGCCGCGCGCGGCCGGGCGACACCGGCCTCACCGAAGTGGGCCGCGGTGGAGGCGGACAACCCCATCAAGGCGTACATGTCCAAGGCCCTCGCCGGGGGTGACCCGGCGACGGAGGCGAAGGCCGCCTCGCGCCGGATCACCCGGGAGCTGGACGTCAACGGGCCGTGAGGGACGCCGGCCCGCCGCATGGCTTCAGCGCGCCACGCTGAGCGACAGCGCGAAGCGTGCCCTCTCGTCCGTCCACCAGTGCGTGAGCTTCAGGTCGGCGGCGGACAGCTCGGACCGTACGCTCTCCTCGCGGAACTTGGCCGAGATCTCGGTGCGCATCTCCTCGTGGCGGTCGAAGTCGACCGCGAGATCGAGTGCCGGGATCTTCACCGTCTGGGCGGCCAGGGAGCGCAGACGCATCTCGATCCACTCGTGCTCGCGGTCCCAGACGGCCACGTGCGAGAACGCGTCGGGGTCGAAGTCCGCGCCGAGCTCGCGGTTGATCACGGTCAGGACGTTCTTGTTGAAGGAGGCGGTGACGCCCGACCCGTCGTCGTACGCCGAGACGAGCACCGACTCGTCCTTCACCAGGTCCGTGCCCAGCAGCAGCGCGTCACCGGGGGAGAGCAGGGTGCGCACCGACGACAGGAACGCCGAGCGCTCCGTGGGCAGCAGGTTGCCGATGGTGCCGCCGAGGAAGGCGACCAGCCGCGGCCCCGGCGTGCCCGGCAGGGCGAGACCGCCGGTGAAGTCGGCGATCAGGGCGTGCACGTTCAGGGAGGGGCGCGAGGCGATCAGGGTGTTCGCGGCGCCGGTGAGGGCGCTCTCGCTCACGTCCACGGGTACGTACGTGTGCAGGTCCGCGAGCGCGTCGATCAGATGACGGGTCTTCTCCGAGGAGCCCGAGCCCAGCTCGATGAGCGTGCGCGCGCCCGTCGCCGCGGCGATCTCCGCGGCACGGGTCTGCAGGATCTCGCGCTCGGCACGCGTGGGGTAGTACTCGGGCAGCGTGGTGATCTCGTCGAAGAGGGCGCTGCCCCGCGCGTCGTAGAACCACTTGGGCGGCAGCGTCTTGGGGGTACGGGTGAGGCCTTGCAGGACGTCGGCGCGCAGAGCGGCGTCCGTGGCGTCCACGGGCAGGGTGCGGGTCAGCTGGAATGGGCTCACGCGGTGGGCTCCTTGAGCGGGGTCAGCAGGACATCGTTGCGGCTCGCGGCGAGCAGGGTGCGGTCGGGGACCTGGCGCCAGTGCGGGTCGTCGTCGTAGGGCTCGGAGGCCACGACGGTGCGGCGGCCCGGTTCGGCGAGGTACCAGAGGCTGTCGCCCCAGGCGGTCGCGGCGATTGTCTCGCCGTTGGTGAGCAGCAGGTTGAGGCGTGAGCCGGGGGCCGCCTCCGCGACCTCGGTCACGGTGTCCGCGAGGGCCTGGCCCTCGTCGTCCCCGCTGCGCAGTCGGCGCAGGACCATGGCCCACACCAGCGCGGAGTCGCAGCGTGCCTCCATGGAGAGCAGGTCCGCGGGCGGCAGGAGGCGGGACACCTGGGCCAGCGAGTGGGGCCAGCCCGTGACCGCGCCGTTGTGGCTGAACAGCCAGGTCCCGGCGGCGAAGGGCGCCGCCGCTGCCTCACCGTCCGCGCCTGCCTCGGTGGCGTCGCGCACCGCGGCGAGCACGGCCCCCGACCGGACGACCCGGGCGAGGTCGGCGAAGGACTGGTCGCCCCAGATGGGCCCGGAGCGGCGGTAGCGGGCGGGCACCGGGTCGCCGTCGGCGTACCAGCCCACCCCGAAGCCATCGGCGTTGACCGTGCCGTGGCGCTGGTGGCGCGGCGCCCACGACTGGCGCAGCAGGCTGTGCAGGGGGTCCACGAGGAGCTTGCCCAGCGGCTCCTCCGGTCCGAGGAAGGCCAGGTGACGGCACATCAGCGGGCCTCCGTCGGGCTCGCGTCGCGCGCGGTGCGGAACCCGGAGAAGATCTGCCGCCGGATCGGGTGGTCCCAGTTGCGGAACGTGCCCCGGCAGGCCACCTCGTCCACGGAGAACGCCCCACCGCGAAGCACCTTGTAGTCGCCGCCGAAGAAGACGTCCGAGTACTCGCGGTAGGGGAAGGGGGCGAACCCCGGGTAGGGCAGGAAGTCGCTGGAGGTCCACTCCCACACGTCGCCGATCAACTGGCGTACGCCGAGTGGGGATTCACCGGCGGGATAGCTGCCGGCCGGGGCGGGGCGGAGGTGGCGCTGACCCAGGTTCGCGTGCTCGGGTGTGGGGTCGGCGTCGCCCCACGGGTAGCGCGTCGAGCGGTCGGTCGCCGGGTCGTGCCGGGCGGCCTTCTCCCACTCCTCCTCGCTGGGCAGACGCCGGCCCGCCCACCGCGCGTACGCGTCCGCCTCGTACCAACTGACGTGCAGCACCGGCTCGTCGGGCGGCACGGCCTCCACGGTCCCGAAGTGGCGGCGCAGCCACTGGCCGCCCTCGCGGCGCCAGAACAGCGGCGCCGAAAGCCCGTTGACACGGACCATGTCCCAGCCCGCCGGAGCCCACCACCGCTGCTCCTCATAGCCGCCGTCGGCGATGAAGCGCTGGAAATCGGCGTTGGTCACCGGCGTCGTGTCGATGAAGAACGCGGGGACCAGGCGGTGGTGCGCCGGGCGTTCGTTGTCCAGCGCCCACGGCTCGGTGGAGGTGCCCATGGTGAACGGACCGCCCGGCACGAGGACTTCGGCGGGCCCGCTGAACGGCGGCGCGGGCGCGGGGTCGGGTGCCGTGAGTGCTGTCGGGCCCGAGCGCAGCTGATGGGTGATCAGCATCGTTTCGTCGTGCTGCTGTTCATGCTGCGCGATCATGCCGAAGGCGAAGCCCGCGTCCGTCAGCGGCGAACCGCGGAAGGGCGTGCTCTCCAGGACGTCGAGCGCACGCCCGCGCACGTCGGCCGCGTAGCGGCGGGCCTCGGCGGGCGCGAGCAGCGGCAGGCTCGGCCGCTCGGAACGTGGGTGCTCGAAGGCGTCGTACAGGCCGTCGATCTCGGGCCGCATGGCGTCACGGCCCGCCACCGCCCGCAGCAGCCACATCTCCTCCTGGTTGCCGATGTGTGCGAGGTCCCAGACCAGGGGCGACATCAACGGCGAGTGCTGTGCGGTCAGTTCGGGCTCCTCGACGCACGAGGTGAGGAGCGAGGTGCGGTCCCTGGCGGCCAGCAGCGCCGCCTGGGCGCGTCGGCGAAGCGCATCGGGGTCGCTGACGGTTCCGGTCATCGGAGGATGCCCTTCTCGTGCTCGTGTTCGTGGTGGTGGCTGCCCCGCGGCTTGCCGTCGATCAGGTCGTCCGCGGGGCAGCGGCCCCGCGCGACATACCGCTCGGCGTACGCGGCGACGGCTTCGCACACCTCGGCGCTCGCACCGAGGCGGGGCAGCGCGTCGGAGGCCGCCGCGAAACACGCGCCCGCGGCCTCGCGCAGCTCCGGATCGGTCAGTCCGTCCCGCGCCGCGTCCAGCCAAAGCGGGCTGCGCGGCGCCGCGGGCGCGCCCGGCGGGCACGCGCGCTCGGCCAGCGGCTTCACGGTGCGGTAGGCGGTCTCGGCGGCCTGCGGGTCGTCGAACAGCGCGCTCGTCACGGCGAGCGGCACGACCCAGCCGTACTGTCCCGGCTGGGCGTCGACCATCCGCAGCTCCAGGTGACCGCGCGGGCGTACGGGCGGGAAGAGCGTGGTCAGGTGGTAGTCGAGGTCGTCGCGCGTGGGCGGGCGCGGCGCCCCTGAGCGGGCCCAGGTGCGAAACGTCAGCCCCTCCGGGACGTCCCAGGGTGCGTCGTCGCCGTCCTGCGATCTGACGAACATCACCGGCGCGTCCAGGGCGTGCCGTGTCCAGGCCGTCCGCGGCTCCGCGTCCAGCGGCGGCGCGCCCGACGTGCCCGGCGCGACGGACGCCCACACGGCCTGCCGCGTGGAACGCCAGCCGGTGTAACGCCCGTTCTGAAACGGTGAGTTGGCGAAGGCGGCGACCAGTACGGGTCCCAGCAGGTGCGCGAGCCGCCAGCGGCGTCCGTAGCCGAGCGGGCCGGGCTCCTCGTGCCCCGCGTCCAGGCAGATCTGCACGGACGCCGTGGAGCACATCATGCGTCGGCCCGCGGGGCCCGTGCGGTCGAGGTAGCACTCCATCGCGTCGTAGCGCGGCCGGTGCAGGATGCGGGAAGGCGGGCGCAAGGGATCGGCACCGAGCCCGGTGAGCGTCAGATCCAGGGCGGCGAGTCGATCGCGTACGAGGGAGAGATCCGCCGACACGGCGGTCACGCACTCCATGAGCGAGGCGGCGGGGAGCGAGCTGAGCTCCAGCTGGCCGCCTGGTTCGACGGTGATCAGGGAGTGCAGGGGCAGGGCCCGCAGTGCGGCATAGGCCGCTTCGAGGCGGGCGGGGGACACGGGCAGATTGAGCCGGTGCGGCTCGTGGATCAGCCATTCAAGTTCGACACCGGTGATGCGCGGTGGTCCGGTCTTGAAGCAGATGCCGGCGACCAGCGCCTCCGCCTCGGACTCGGATACCGCGGTGCCGTACTTCGCGCGGTACGTCGTACAGTCACCCTCGGGCATGCTGAGGTCCTCCTGTTCAAGTCCTGCCTGGTCCAGCGGTTGTGGACCTCCCGGCCGACTCGCTCGGGGTGGTCCGGGCCGGTCGGGGTCGGCAGCGCTCGTACCACCCAAGACCCTGGCGGCCGTTCGCACAAGAGTGCCCCTGGAGCCAAGCCGGTGCCAGGGAATTCTGTTGCGGCGGACGTCGGCGAAAGCTCACGATGCGTTCATGTGTGAGACGGGGGACGCGAAAGCGTCCGGGTCGGGGGAGCGAGCATGAGTGCGCGACTGCGTGGAATCGCGCAGCAGACCGAGGAGATCGTGGCGGCAGGGCGATACGTCGCTCCGGGTGGCCGCGAGGTGGTGATCGCGGATGCCGTGGACGCCGCGCGCTCCGGCACGCGGATGTTCGGTCCGGCGGCCCTGGATGTGACTGACGAGACTTCCATGACTCCCGAGACGCCACCCGAGCTGATCTCCACGGTAATCGAGGTCACCGGAGAGAGCAGCTTGGAGGCCGCGCGGCGCCTGACCGCCGCGGACGGGGGCCCTGTGGCCGTCCTGAACTTCTCCTCCGCGCGCAATCCCGGCGGCGGCTATCTGAACGGTGCGCAGGCGCAGGAAGAGGCGCTCTGCCGGGCCTCGGCGCTCTACACGTGCGTGCGCTCGGTCCGGGATTTCTACGATTACCACCGGGCCCACCGCGACCCCTTCTACACCGACCGCGTGATCCACTCCCCGGGTGTTCCGGTCTTCCGCGACGACAAGGGACGGCTGCTGGACCACGCTTACGAAGTCGGCTTCCTGACCTCGGCGGCGCCCAACGCGGGCGTCGTGCTGCGCCAGGCCCCCGAGCGCGCGAAGGACCTGCCGGCCGCCCTGGCCCGGCGCGCGGAGCGGGTCCTGGAGACCGCCGTCGCCTGCGGCTATCGGCGGCTCGTGCTCGGCGCGTGGGGCTGCGGGGTCTTCCAGAACGACCCCGCCCAGGTGGCGGACGCGTTCCGGGTGCTGCTCGACGAAGGCGGCCGGTTCCACGGGTACTTCGGGCACGTCGTGTTCGGGGTGCTCGACCGTACGCGCGGCGCGGTGACGCGGGCCGCCTTCGAGAATGCGTTCCAACGAAGCGTTCAGCGCCAGCCGTAGCGCTCCTGGAGCCGCCGCACGACCAGGTTGAACCGCATCCGGTCGAGCGCGCACGCCTCACGCCGCATACCCGCGTCGTGCACCCGCAGCACCCGGTCGATGTCCACCCACGATTCGCGCCCCTCGCGGTCCCACGGCCCGCTGCCGATCGGCACCCACTCTTTGTCGTTGGCGTGCTGCTTGCTGGAGAGCTGCACGGCGAGCAGCGTGCCGCGCGCCTCGCGGGCGACGACCAGGACGGGACGGTCCTTGCCGCGCCCGTCGTTCTCCTCGTAGGGCACCCACGTCCAGACGATCTCGCCGGGGTCGGGATCGCCGTCATGGGCGGGGGCGTACGTCGTCTGTACCTGGCCGACCTCGCGGGGCTCGGCCTCGGTGGTCGCGGTGCGGCCCGTGCGGCCCGGGTGCGCGGACATCTGCGGGTCATCGGTGTTGGCTGTCACGCGGGCCACCGTAGATCCCGGGCCACTGCTCGTACCACCGCTGATCGGCCTCCAGTTGTGCGGCGAGCGAGATCAGGAGCGGCTCGCTGTCCGCGGGCCCGAGCAGTTGCGCGCCGACCGGAAGGCCGTCGCCCACCCTGCCCGCGGGCACGTTGACGCCGGGCCAGCCAAGGACGTTCCACGTCCACGCGTAGGGACAGGCGGCGATCATGGCCTGATCGGTGCGCCAGCCGCTGAGGGCGGCCATGGTGCCCATGCGCGGCGGGGGAGTGGCGGTGGTGGGCGTGAGGACGACGTCGTACGCCGAGAAGATCGCGCCGACCCTGCGGTGCAGGGCGCCCTCGGCGCGGCGGGCCAGGCGCAGCGGGGCGCCGCCGAGCAGGCGCCCGAGGCGGGCCGCCTCCTTGGTCCGCGGGTCGAGCAGGCTCGGGTCCGGCACCTCGCGGGCCCAGTCAGCGATGCCCGCCGTGCCGCGGGGGACGAACCCCAGGCCGATCTGGCCGTAGCGCGGGTCGTCCTCCACGACGTCGTGCCCGAGGGCGGCAAGGCGGTCGGCGAGGACCATGATCTTGCGCCGCACCACGGGGTGCAGCCGCTTGGGGGTCGCGGTGAACGGCATGCGCAGGGAGAGGGCGATCCGCAACCGCCCCGGCTCGCGGGTCGCCGCGTCCGTGGCACTGATGGCGGTCGGCTTGTGCAGGTCACCGCTGTGGTTGCCGCTCGCCGCGTCGAGCAGCAGGGCCGCGTCGGCGACGGTCCTGGCGAGGGGGCCGTTGACGGTGATGCCGTTGAAGGCCTCGGGCCAGGGCCACGTCGATATGCGGCCGCGCTGCGGCTTGATCCCGACGAGATGGGTCCAGGCGGCGGGGATACGAACCGAGCCCGCGCCGTCCGAGCCGAGCGCGGCGGGCACCAGGCCCGCGGCGACCGCGGCCGCCGAGCCGCCCGACGAACCACCGGGGGTGTGGTCGGTGTGCCAGGGGTTGCGGGTGTCGCCGAAGCCGGGCCCCTCCGTGAAGGGCCACTGCCCGAGCTCGCACGTGTTGGTCTTGCCGACGATCACCGCCCCGGCCGCTCGCAGCCGACGCACCGATTCGGCGTCCTCCTTCTTCGGGGGGAAGTCGCCCCGGCAGCCGAACGCGGTCGGCTCGCCCGCGATGTCGGTGTCGTCCTTGACGGCGAGCGGCACGCCGAGCAGCGGACGCCCCGTCCCGCCGGACGCCAACTCCCGGTCGGCGGCTTCCGCTTCGGCGAGCGCGGCCTCGGCCCGCACCAGCTTGAACGCGTTGAGCGTGGGCTGCGAGGCCTCGATCCGCGCCAGCGTCCGTTCCGTCAGCTCACGTGCGGACACCTCTCCGTCGGCCAGCGCGCGGGCGGTGCGCGCGAGTCCATCGGCACGGTCGACAGTCATGTGGGGGCACCTTTGATCGACGGGCAGGTGCAGGCACGCTAACCGGCCGGTCGGGAACGCGGTACGTGGGCAGGGAAGTTCACGCCGCGTAGGCGGCCGGGGGCGCGCCGACGCAGGCCGGGGGCGCGTCGGCGCCCGCCTGGGAGCGCTCACGCGCCGTCTGGGAGGATGAGCCCGTCATGGTGCAGATACCGAACAAGACCGCACAGCAGTCCGCGCAGCAGTCCCCGGGGCAGTCCGCACAACAATCCGCGCAGTACTCCGTGCCGACGAGCGCCGATGTGGCGCGCCTGGCGGGGGTCTCGCGCGCGACCGTCTCGTACGTCCTGAACAACACGAGCGCCGTCCGTATCAGCGAGCCCACCCGCCGCCGTGTCCACGAGGCCGCGAAGGAACTGGGCTACGTCCCGCACGCCGCGGCCCGTAGCCTGCGCGCCGGGCACACCCGGGTGGTCCTGATGCCCACCCCGCAGATCCCGGCGGGCCCCCTCTTCAGCGAGTTCTTCAACGAGCTGCAGTGGGCGCTCAGCCGCTTCGACTACACGGTCGTGCAGTACGGCAGCCTCGGCCTGACCGGCGAGGAGGCGGCCCGTGCCTGGGCGGAGCTGCGCCCGGTGGCGGTCCTCGCCCCCGCCGCGTCGGGGCTCGGCGCGCGCGGTGTGAACGTCCTGAAGCGGTCGGGCGCCAAGGCCGTCTTCACGATCGGCCCGCAGCGGGCGGATGGCGCCCACGCCCTGCTCATGGACCAGCGTCTGGTGGGACAGTGCGCCGCCACCCATCTTCTGGAGCGCGGCAGCCGGCACATCGGCGTCGTGATCCCCGAGGAGAGGGGTCTGGAAGCCTTCGCGCGTCCGCGCGCCGACGGCATCCGCCGCACCCTGGCGCAGCACGGCACGGACGCCACGATGACCGAGCTGCCTCTCGCCTACGACGAGGAGTCGGCGGCGCGGCTCGCGGCGCGCTGGCGCACCCTTGGCGTCGACGGAGTGTTCACGTACAACGACGAGTTCGCGATGCTGCTGATGCGGGCGCTGCAGGACGAAGGCATCGCCGTCCCCGAGGAGACGGCGATGATCGGCGCCGACGACTTGATGCTCGGCAGGCTCCTGCGGCCGCGCCTCAGCACGGTCCGCATCGAGCTGCCGTCGGGTCAGAAGCTCGCGGAACTCGTCGACCGGGTCGTGCGCGACCCGGGCACGGAGCCCGAGGTGCACGACGTGCTCGGTGCGACGGCAGTGCACCGCGAGTCGAGCTGACCCGTCTGCTTGCGGGTCTTGCTGCTCTCGCTTACTGCTCCTGCGCCTCGGCCTTGGCCTGCTCCTCGGCGACGGACTTGCGGACCTCGTCCATGTCCAGCTGCCTGGCCTGTCCGATGACGTCCTGGAGCGCGGCCTCCGGCAGGGCGCCGGGCTGCGCGAACACGGCCACCTGGTCGCGGACGATCATCAGCGTCGGGATCGACTGGATGCCGAAGGCCTGGGCGAGCTCGGGCTGCGACTCCGTGTCCACCTTGCCGAAGACCATGTCGGGGTTGGCTTCGGCGGCCTTGTCGTAGACGGGCGCGAACGACTTGCACGGACCGCACCAGTCCGCCCAGAAGTCGATCAGGACGAACTCGTTGTCCGTGACCGTCTGGTCGAAGTTCTCCTTGGTGAGCTCCACAGTCGTGCTCATGGTGTTTCCCTCTTCCTGCTGTCAGTCGAAGCCGTAGTGCACAACGGCTCGGGCGGCAGACGTATTCCACGCGCTCACCCGTGCCCGCTGACGCGCGCGTACCCATGTGGCCACGGCGCACACCTACGACCACACTGGCTTCCATGACGGATTCGAAGACGTACGACGTAGTGGTCCTTGGCGCTGGTCCGGTGGGGGAGAACGTCGCGGACCGGGCCCGTGCGGGCGGCCTGAGCGTGGCGATCGTGGAGAGCGAACTCGTCGGGGGTGAGTGCTCGTACTGGGCCTGCATGCCGAGCAAGGCGCTGCTGCGCCCGGTGATCGCCCGCGCGGACGCCCGCAGGGTGCCAGGACTGCGCCAGTCGGTGCAGGGGCCCCTGGACGCGTCGGCGGTCCTGGCGCACCGGGACTACTACACCTCCCACTGGAAGGACGACGGCCAGGTCGGCTGGCTGGAGTCGATCGGCATCGACCTCTACCGCGGCCACGGCCGCATCGCGGGCACCCGCCAGGTGACCGTCACGGGCTCCGACACCACCGAACAGGTCCTCACGGCCCGCCACGCGGTGGCGGTGTGCACCGGCACCCGGGCCGCGCTGCCCGACCTGCCGGGTCTGGCCGACGTGAAGCCGTGGACGAGCCGCGAGGCCACCAGCGCGGATCACGTGCCCGGCCGCCTCGCGGTGGTCGGCGGCGGTGTGGTCGCCGTGGAGATGGCCACGGCCTGGCAGGCGCTCGGCTCGCAGGTCACGATGCTCGTCCGCGGGGACGACGGCCTGCTCCCGCGCATGGAGCCGTTCGCCGGGGAACTGGTCACCAAGGCACTGACCGAGGCGGGCGCCGAAGTCCGTACGGGCGTCTCCGTGACCGCCGTGCGGCGGGAGAAGGGCACGGTCACCGCGACCCTGAGCGACGGCGGCACCCTCGAAGCCGACGAGATCCTCTTCGCCACGGGCCGCGCCCCGCGCACCGACGACCTCGGCCTGGAGACGATCGGCATGGACCCCGGCTCCTGGCTGCCGGTCGACGAGAGCCTGCGGGTGCAGGGCAGCGACTGGCTCTACGCGGTGGGCGACGCCAACCACCGCGCGCTCCTCACCCACCAGGGCAAGTACCAGGCCCGCATCGCCGGGGCCGCGATCACCGCCCGCGTCCAGGGCGTGCCTCTCCTGGAGAGCGACGCCTGGGGCGCGCACTCGGCCACCGCCGACCACGCCGCCGTACCCCAGGTGGTCTTCACCGACCCTGAGGCGGCTTCGGCGGGCCTCACCCTCGCGGAGGCGGAATCGGCGGGTCATCGCGTGCGCGCCGTGGACTACGACATGGCGGGCGTGGCGGGGGCCGGCCTCTACGCGGACGGCTACGAAGGCCGGGCCCGCATGATCGTCGACCTCGACCGGGAGGTCCTGCTCGGCGTGACGTTCGTGGGCCCCGGCGTCGGTGAACTCATCCACTCGGCCACGGTGGCGATCGCGGGGGAGGTGCCGATCGACCGCCTGTGGCACGCGGTTCCGGCGTATCCCACGGTCAGTGAGGTGTGGCTGCGTCTGCTGGAGACGTATCGCGGCTAGCTCCGCAGGTGGTACGCGCTTTCGGCGTAGCATCGCCACCAGCGTTGGTAGCGATGCTAACGTTTACGTGTTAGCGTTGCTCTCATCGAGTGTTGGATTGCCGCCACCCGTCCCTCGGACCTCGGAACAGGGAGCAACGCCATGAGTGAGCAGCAGTCGAGTGCGTCCCGCCGGGTGGCCCTGGTAACCGGCGGTTCGCGCGGCATCGGCCGGGAGAGCGCCGAGCGTCTGGCCGCGGACGGGTTCGCCGTCGTCGTCAACTACGCGGGCAACGAGACCGAGGCCGACGCGGCGGTGGCCGCGATCACCGACGCCGGCGGAGCGGCGATCGCGCACCGCGCCGATGTGGCCGACGAGAACGCGGTGTCCGCCCTCTTCGATGCCGCCGAGGAAACCTTCGGCGGCATCGACGTGGTTGTCCACGCGGCGGGCGTCATGACCCTCGCCCCGCTGGCCGAGACCGATCTGGACGCCCTCGACCGCATGCACCGCACCAACATCCGCGGCACGTTCGTCGTCGACCAGCAGGCCGCGCGCCGACTGCGCGCCGGTGGCGCGATCATCAACTTCTCCAGCTCCGTCGTGGGTCTCGCCATCCCCGGCTACAGCGCCTACGCGGCCACCAAGGGCGCCGTCGAGGCCATGACGCTGATCCTGGCCAGGGAACTGCGCGGCCGCGACATCACGGTGAACGCGGTCGCCCCCGGGCCGACGGCCACCGCCCTGTTCCTGGACGGCAAGGACGAGGAGACCATCGCCAGGATGGCCGCCCAGCCGCCCCTGGAGCGGCTCGGCACCCCCCAGGACATCAGCGAGGTCGTCTCCTTCCTCGCGGGCCCTGCCCGCTGGGTCAACGGCCAGGTCCTGCGTGCCAACGGCGGCATCGTATGACCGCTCCATCGTCCGGCGCCCCCCGGGTGAGCACGCGAGAACGCATCCTGGAGGTGGCGGCACGCCTCGTCGCGGAGTCGGACGACGGAGACGTCTCCACGCGGGCCGTGTGTGAGGCCGCGCAGGTGGGCGCCCCGGCGCTGTACCGGCACTTCGGGGACAAGCAGGGGCTGCTCGCGGCCGTCGTCGACCACGGCTTCAACGCGTACTTGGCGACCAAGCGACAGCGAGAGGCCACCGCGGACCCGGTCGACGACCTGCGCGACGGCTGGGACGGCCACGTGGACTTCGCGCTGCGAAACCCGAACCTGTACCGGCTCATGAACTCGCCCGCGATGCGGACCCCGCCCGCCGCGGCCCTGGAGTCCCATCAGATCCTCACACGGGACCTGGAACGGGCCGCTGCACAGGGCCAGTTGCGGCTGGCTCCCGAACTGGCCGCCCAGATGGTGATGTCGGCCAACGTGGGCGTGGCGCTCATGCTCGTCTCCCGTACGGCGACGTTCGCCGACCCCGACTTGTCGCGGCGCGTACGGGACGCGGTCCACGCCGCCATTTTCACCCCGGAAGTCATCGAAAGCCGCTCCGAAGTGCCGCGGGATGCTGGGCAGGGAGAGGTCCAACTGCCCGCCATCGCATCCAGGTTGAGCGCGACGCTGGCAGCGGAACAGCCGCAGGCGCTCACTTCCGCGGAGGCGATCCTCCTCACCGAATGGCTGGACCGACTCGCGCGCTGAGAGCGTCTGAGCGCGGAGGTACGCCTCTGGGGGCCTCATTCCCCCGCGTCCCGCCACGCCGCCTCCCGCAGCAGTCGCAGCCCGTTGAGGCCCACGATCACGGTGGAGCCCTCGTGGCCCAGTACGCCGAGGGGGAGCGGCAGGTTGCCGACCAGGTCCCACGTGACCAGTACGGCGATGAACGTGCCGGCGATCACCAGGTTCTGCACCACAAGGCCGCGGGCGCGCCGGGACAGGGCGATCACCCTCGGCACGGTGGCGAGTTCGTCGCGCACGATGACCGCGTCGGCGGTCTCCAGGGCGAGGTCGGAACCGGCCCGGCCCATCGCGATGCCGGTATGGGCCGCGGCGAGAGCGGGCGCGTCGTTGACGCCGTCGCCGATGACGAGGATCTTGCGTCCAGCACTCGCCGCCTCGCGTACCGCCGCGACCTTGTCCTGCGGGAGCAGCCCGGCCCGTACGTCCTCGATGCCGACCTCGGCCGCGACGCGGGCCGCGGCCTGCGCGTTGTCTCCGGTGAGCAGCATGGGGGGCGTGCCGGTGAGGGACCGCAGGGTGGCGACGGTGGTCGCGGCGTCCGGGCGCAGGCGGTCGGCGATGCCGAGCACACCCACGGGGATGCCGTCGCGGAGCACGAGGACGGCTGTCTGGCCGTCCTCACCCAACTGCTGTGCGAGGGCTTGGACTTCGCCGACCACCGCGTCCGCGGCCCCGCCGCTCGGCCCGGCTTCGAGCAGCCGTGCCGGAGCGCCCACCTGGACGTCCGCACCCCCGACCGTGGCGCTGACCCCGACCCCCGGCGCCGACGCGAAGTCCGCTACCGGCGGAACGTCCAGGCCGCGAGCGCGCGCGGCACTCACCACGGCGCGAGCCAGGGGGTGTTCGCTGCGGTGCTCGGCCGCCGCCGCGAGCGCGAGGAGGGTGTCGTCGGTCAGGCCGCTGCCGGGAAGCGCGTGGACGGCGGTCACCCGGGGCGTTCCCTCGGTCAGGGTGCCCGTCTTGTCGAGGGCCACCGCGTCGACCTGCCCCAGACGCTCCATCACGACGGCCGACTTCACCAGGACGCCGTGCCGCCCCGCGTTCGCGATCGCCGAGAGCAGCGGCGGCATCGTGGCGAGGACCACCGCGCACGGCGAGGCCACGATCATGAACGTCATGGCCCGCAGCAGCGCCCCGGTCAGGTCGTCGCCGAACGCCAGCGGCACGGCGAACACGGCGAGCGTGGCCACGACCATGCCGAGCGAGTACCGCTGCTCGACCTTCTCGATGAACAGCTGCGTCGGCGCCTTGGTCTCCGAAGCCTCCTCGACCATCGCCACGATCCGCGCGATCACCGAGTCCGACGCGTCACGACCGACCCGCACCCGCAGCGCCCCGGCCCCGTTCAGGGTGCCCGCGAACACCTCGTCCCCGGCACCCTTGGCGATCGGCAGCGGCTCCCCGGTGATCGTCGCCTGATCGACGTCGCTCTCGCCTTCGAGCACGTCGCCGTCCGCACCGACCCGCTCACCGGGCCGTACGAGGATGACGTCACCGACCTTCAACTCGGCCGTGTCGACGGTCTCTTCGCCGCCTCCGTCACCCACCCGCGTGGCCGTGGCCGGCGCGAGGTCGAGCAGGCTGCGCACCGAATCGGCGGTACGAGCGGTGGCAAGAGCCTCCAGGGCACCCGACGTGGCGAAGATGACGATGAGCAGCGCACCGTCCATCACCTGTCCGATCGAGGCGGCACCGAGGGCCGCGACGATCATCAGCAGATCCACGTCCAGGGTCTTCTCGCGCAGCGCCCGCAGGCCGGCGAGCGCGGGGCCCCAGCCCCCGGCGACGTACGCGACGGCGTACAGCGTGCCCCACAGCCAGGAGGGCGCCCCGGCCAGTTGGAGCGGCAGCGCGATCAGGAACGCGGCCATGGCCGCGGCCGCCCAGCGGGCCTCGGCCAGCGCGAGGACGCGGGTGCGGCGGCGTGGAGGCGCCGCTGCACCGGCGGGGGCTCCCTGGTCGGGGCGGGGGATCAGGGCAGTGGGCATGGCGAGGTAACCCTTCACGGGCTGGAGAACGGCAACGCCCACACCGTACAGGAATGAATGAACAGCTCTTCATGCGTACATGTGTCATCGATAGGATGGCGCCATGGGCCACGGAGTCGACGACAAGAGCAACGCCACCACGCGCGAACGCCTGGACACCGTGGGGGCCGCCGACGTCGCCGCCACGCTCCAGGCCCTGGCGACGCCCTCGCGGCTGCTGATCCTCGCCCGTCTGCAGGAGGGCCCCTGCGCCGCCGGCGATCTGGCCGAAGCGGTCGGCATGGAGCAGTCGGCCTGCTCGCATCAGCTGCGCCTGCTGCGCAACCTCGGCCTCATCACGGGCGAACGGCACGGCCGTTCCGTCATCTACGCCCTCTACGACCACCACGTGGCCGAACTCCTCGACCAGGCGCTCTTCCACGTCGAGCACCTGCGCCTCGGTCTGCGGGACACCCCGCAGGGCGGCTAGCCTGAGGACGATCTTCCGCACAGGTGAGGCATCCGTACAAGTGGGACAGACATACGGCGTGTGGCCCGTGGTGGCGGTCGTGGCCGCCGGCGGCGCGATCGGCGCGTCGGCACGCTATGGCGCGTCCCTGATCTGGCCGACCGCCCCCGGCACCTTCCCCACGACGACGCTCCTGGTGAACGTCATCGGATGCGCGGTCATGGGCGCCTTCATGGCGATCCTCGCCGAGATGCGGGCCCCGCACCGGCTGCTGCGGCCCTTCTTCGGCACCGGCGTGCTCGGCGGCTTCACCACCTTCTCGACCTACGCGGTGGACATCGAGCGCCTGGTGGAGGGCGGCCACGCCGGCACGGGCCTGGCTTATCTCGGGCTGACGCTGCTCGCGGCCCTCGCGGCGGTGTGGGGCGCGGCGTGGGCGACCCGCCGTCTGGTCGTACCGATGGTCGTACGGAGGCGGGCATGACCGGGACCGGGGTGATCCGGTGAACTGGCTCTGTGTGGTGGCCGGGGCGATGATCGGCGCCCCGCTGCGGTTCCTCACCGACCGAGCCGTGCAGGCCAGGCACGACACGGTCTTCCCCTGGGGGACGCTCACCGTCAACGTGGCGGGCAGCCTGATCCTCGGCGTGCTCACCGGCGCGACGGTCGCGGGCGCCGCCTCGTCCCACGCGCAGCTGTTCCTCGGCACGGGCCTGTGCGGCGCCCTGACGACGTATTCGACCTTCTCGTACGAGACGCTGCGGCTCACCGAGGGCGACGCCAAGTTCTACGCGGCCGTCAACGTCGTGGCCGGCGTGGTCGCGGCGCTCGGCGCGGTCTTCGTGGGCGTCGCGGTGGCGGATGCGTTCTGGGCGTGAGCTCGCGTCACGCCCGGGACCGGACCTCTCGCTCCCGGGACCGGACCTCTCGCTCCCGGGACCGGGCCTCGGCTCGCTCCCGGGGTCAGACCTCGGTGAAGTCCCCGGAGAGGGCCGCCGCCATCCGCAGGTGCGGGGCCGCGTCCGCGTCCCGTCCCTGCCGCTCCAGCGTGCGGCCGAGGAGCAGCCTGGCGTACTGCTCGACGGGGTCGAGAGCGATGACCGTACGCAACTCGGCCTCCGCGCGCAGCAGTTGCGCCGAGTGGTAGTAGGCGCGGGCCAGCAGCAGACGCGGGGCTACCTGCCCGGGTACCTCGTCGGCCAGGGTGCCGAGGATGCGCGCCGCGGTGGCGTACTCCTTGGCGTCGAAGAACTGCCGCGCGCGCTCCCAGCGCTCCGCCGCGGTTCCGTGGTCGTAGTACATCGTGTCCACTGTTGCCTCCTTCGAGCGCTCCAACGGTCAGGGTTAGTTAAAAATTCCACTAATCGAATCCGCCGGGACGGCGGCGCTGACGGGGGTTCCGCCGGAATGACCGACGTGCGTGCCTGACGCCCGGTGCCCCACGGGTCTAGGTTGTGCGACATGAGCAATCTTGATCGCGAGGCGGTCCCGTCCCTGTGCGGCGGTCGCGGGTTCGTCGTCGCCGAACCGGTCCGTGAACTCCTCAGCCCCCGACAGGTCAAGCTCGGCGAGTCCACCGAGGTCCGCCGCCTGCTGCCCAACCTGGGCCGCCGCATGGTCGGCGCCTGGTGCTTCGTGGACCACTACGGACCCGACGACATCGCCGAGGAGCCCGGCATGCAGGTGGGCCCCCACCCGCACATGGGCCTGCAGACGGTCAGCTGGCTGCACGAGGGCGAGGTCCTGCACCGCGACTCCACCGGCAGCCTCCAGACGATCCGCCCCCGCGAGCTCGGCCTGATGACCTCGGGCCGGGCGATCTCGCACTCCGAGGAGAGCCCCAGGTCGCACGCCCGCTTCCTGCACGGCGCCCAGCTGTGGGTGGCCCTGCCCGACACCCACCGCAACACCGACCCGCGCTTCGAGCACCACGCGGAGCTGCCCCTGGTCACGGCCCCCGGCCTGACGGCGACCCTCATCCTCGGCACGATCGACGGCACCACGTCGCCCGGCACGACCTACACCCCGATCGTCGGCGCCGACCTCGCCCTGGCCCGCGACGCGGACGTACGCCTGCCGCTGAACCCCGACTTCGAGTACGCCGTCCTGTGCATGTCCGGTGAGACCCGGGTGGACGGCGTCCCCGTGCTGCCCGGCTCGATGCTGTACCTGGGCTGCGGCCGCACCGAACTGCCGCTGCACGCCGAGTCGGACGCGGACCTGATGCTCCTCGGCGGCGAGCCGTTCGACGAGGAACTCATCATGTGGTGGAACTTCATCGGGCGGTCCAACGAGGAGATCGCACAGGCCCGTTCGGACTGGACGGACAGCGCGCGCTTCGGCGAGGTGAAGGGCTACGACGGCGACCGCATCCCCGCGCCCGCCTTGCCGCCCGTGCCGCTGAAACCGCGGGGGCGGGTGCGCTGACCGGGATGCGTAACTCCCCGTGCACGGCTTCCCCGACGTATCCGGCCGCTCCCAGCCGGATCTTGACGCGGTAGTCGATTCCTCGCCGAGGGCGGTGTCCTCTGGGCCTCGCGTAAGGGTTGGTATCGCCCGGACGTGCAGGAGCAGGTTCTCGGCAAGGAACAGGAACACGAGCAGATCTGGGCCGTGGAGCACGCCGAGATGCTGAACATGTTGGAAGCCTGGCCCCGGCCGGGCCGCGCGCACCTTTGCCCGTCAGGCGGCGTTTCCCGCCGAGGTCCGTGCGGCATCAGGGACCGGGACGGCGCCTGGGGCCTTGGCGACTGCGACCTTCTCCGGCACCCCGATTCCGAGCTTTTCGAGGATCTTCGTCTCGATCTGGTCGGCGAGGCCGGGGTTGTCCTTGAGGAAGCTGCGGGCGTTCTCCTTGCCCTGGCCGAGTTGGTCGCCCTCGTACGTGTACCAGGCGCCGGCCTTGCGGACGAAGCCGTTATCGACGCCCATGTCGATCAGGCCGCCCTCGCGGCTGATGCCCTGGCCGTAGAGGATGTCGAACTCGGCCTGCTTGAAGGGCGGTGCGACCTTGTTCTTGACAACCTTGACGCGGGTGCGGTTGCCGACCGCGTCGGCACCGTCCTTCAGGGTCTCGATGCGCCGGATGTCGAGGCGCACGGAGGCGTAGAACTTCAGGGCGCGGCCACCGGTCGTGGTCTCCGGCGAGCCGAACATCACGCCGATCTTCTCGCGGAGCTGGTTGATGAAGATGACCGTCGTCCTCGTCTGGCTGAGCGCGCTGGTGATCTTCCGGAGGGCCTGGCTCATCAGGCGGGCCTGCAGACCCATGTGGGAGTCGCCCATCTCGCCCTCGATCTCGGCGCGTGGCACCAGGGCCGCGACGGAGTCGATCACGATCAAGTCGATGGCGCCGGAGCGGATCAGGATGTCGGCGATCTCCAGAGCCTGCTCGCCGTTGTCCGGCTGGGACAGGATGAGATTGTCGGTGTCGACGCCGAGCTTCTTGGCGTACTCCGGGTCCAGTGCGTGCTCGGCGTCGATGAACGCCACCGAGCCGCCGGCCTTCTGCGCGTTCGCCACCGCGTGCAACGTCAGCGTCGTCTTGCCGGAGGACTCCGGCCCGTACACCTCCACCACACGGCCGCGGGGCAGGCCGCCCACACCCAGCGCCACGTCCAGCGCGGTCGATCCGGTGGGGATCACCTCGATGGGCTCATTGGGCCGCTCGCCGAGGCGCATGACCGCACCCCTGCCAAATTTCCGCTCGATCTGTGCGAGCGCCGTGTCCAGCGCCTTTTCGTGGTCGGTTCCTGCCATGAGTTTTCACCCGGTCCGATTGTGTGGCACGCCGCACGTCGGAGAACGTGAGCGTCTACTGCCGACAACGGACGTCTCGGAGATCCAAAAAACGAACATCCGATCGATTTACGTGTCCAGTGAAAGGTACCAAACCGAGGGGGAGCGGGGCGGGTCGCACGCCGGACCGCTCCGGACGCAGACCGCGCCACCGCCCGCTCGAGCCACCGCGCGCGCCGTCGAACCCCGTCACTTCCTCCGAGAGTGGCGTCCACCGGCTTCGCGGGCGAGGCGCGAGGCGTCGGCTCATGAGGTCGAGCATCGTGAGGGGGTTTATGGTTTCGGATCGCCGATGCCGAGGCTGGCTCCATGGTCTGGCATATTCCAGACCAGTGGCGAATGCCCGCTTCCGATGGCTTCGCCACGCCCAATGCCCGTGCGAGCCGCGATAGTTGATTTGCCAAATATTGTCTCCGGATGCTGCTCCGTGCTTGTTCGTCTAGGCTTATAGAGGCGCCTCGAAGAGCACAGTTCAGAGGCGTGCGGCATGTAAGGCCTTGCCTGTGCGCGCATTTCCCCAAATGCGTGTGAGGTAAAGGAAATCCATGCGCCGAGTTTCCACGACTGGCAGTACGTGCAGGAAACGCGCTGGCATTACGTGGGCTACCCGGCGTTCTACGATGGAAGAGGTAGAAGCATGGCTTCCACCGAATTCACAGATCAGGACGTAGCCGAGACGCTGGACGTTGAGGCGGCTCTCGACCCGGCCGAGGCCGACGGCTCCTACCGCGACAGCCGCGAATGTGCGGCACTGGCCCTGACGAGCGGGACGACCTCCCTGCTGTTGTCGCCTCCGACACCGCGGCCCAAGAAGGCTTGACGGGCAACGGTATGGAGGACTCAGGCACTACGACGCCTCTGGCGGGCGCGGTGCAGGGCCTCACATCGGAACTGGTCTCCGCTCTTCGGAGCGGGGGCCGGTTCCGGTTGACCGGCAGCGTGACCGGGCCCGAAGGAGCGGCCGCCGACGGGCTCGCCCTCGCCGCCGTGCGTGTGGTGGGTGCCGACGCCGTGCTGCCGGGTGTCCTGCGCCGCACACCGCTCGAACCCGACGATCTCGCCCTGTTCGGCAAGGCCGTGCAGGCCTATCCGCCCCCCGCCGATGCCTCGCCCACGTCACTGTGGAGCCACTGGGCCATGCGACGCGCACTGGCGGGACTTGACACGTCCTTCGACGCCTCCTTCGACGACGCGAGCGAACTCGCGTCATCACCCCAGGCAGCCTGGCTGGAGGACGCTCCGTGGCAGGTGCTGACCCATCAACTCGCCGTGCTCGCACCCCTCGCGATGCCCGGGGCCGACTGCGCGGTGGCCCGGGTGGCCCGCACACGGCCCGTGGACGTCGCCCGCGGCTTCGTCCGTGCGGTCCGCCGCCGTGACTGGCTGCAAGCCGCCGGAGCGGGCCGCTGGCTGGTCCTGCTCGACGGAGTGCCACAGACACTCGGCCTTGAGGCCGGGCTGGAGTTCGTGGCACACATGGGCTCCGCGGATCCCCGCGTGGTGCTGCAGGTGGAGGCGGCGCAGCTGCTGCGGTCCGGAGTGCCGGGGTGAGGGCGCACGATGTCCGGGGGGTCGCCGAGTCGGCGCTGGCCTGGGTGTCCGAGCACCGTGACGACTTCGCGCTCGGGGACGACGCGCTGGCCGAGAGCGGCAACGTGAACTTCACCTGGAAACCGCTGGGAGAACTGGCGCACGTGTGCGTCACCGTTCGCAGGCACAGCGAGGTGTCCACGCCGCTGCACGAGCAAGCACATGAGCTGCTGACCTTCGCCTGGCGGCAGACCGGGCAGGGCGACCTCCTGTGCCAGTTGCAGCGCCTGGAGCCCTTCGCGACGTACCCGTTGGAGATCTACGCCGCGTTCGCCTCGGCCGGTCTTCGCCACGAGGCCTTCGAAAAGGCAGCCGCGACGGTGGCCCGCACCCGTTCCTGGCAGGTGACCGAGCAGCAGCCCAACAGGCGCCTCGGCATCCTCAACTCCGAACGCCACAGCGGCATGCGGCCGCACCAGGGCATGGAACACGCGCTGAAGCGCACCTGGCTCGGCGGCCTGCCGGAACCCTGGATGTTCGAAGGGGACGCCGGTTACACACTCACTCATGTGATCTTCCACCTCACCGACTGGGGCGCGGACCCGCACCATGTGCCTCCCCAGGTCGCCGCCTACTTGTCCCAGTGGCTTCCGCCGTGGCTCGACACCTGCCTGGAGGACGAGCGGTGGGACCTGAGCTGCGAGCTCCTTGCCGTGGCGGGCAGCCTTCCTGGCCCGCCCGACCGCACGATGCTGCGGGACTCCTGGACGAGACTCGCCCGAGCGCAGGCCGTGTCCGGCGCCGTTCCGGAGATCGGTTCCGGGCGGGGCGGCCGGGCGATCGCGGACGACTTCATCAGTTGCTACCACTCGACCCTGATGACGGCCTTCGCCGCCGTACTGACCGCCGGCGCACTGCACGAGGGCGTACAGCGGGAACGAGGAGTGTCGAGATGACCAGCACCCGCCTCATGCACACCGTCGGCAGCCGCGCCCTGGAATGGCTGCACGCCCACCGCGACGGGTTTCGCCTGGAACCGGACGTCGACCCGGAAGTGGGCTTCCTGGAGCGCTTCAAACCGGTCGGCGAACTGGCCCTCATCTGCGCGGTGCTGTTCCGCGAAGGGGTCGCCGGATCCCGGCAGGCGCAGCTGGCACGGCAACTGCTCGACCACGCCTGGCGCGACACCCTGGACGGTGGCCAGATGCTGGTGCGCGCCCAGCGCATCGAGCTGCTTTCCCCCATCCCCTTCGAGGTCTACCTCCCCTTCAAGGAGTTGGGCTACAGCCACCCTGTCCTCGAGGACATGGTCCGGCACAACCAGAGCCTGGAGAGTTTCGCCGCCCACGAGATGCCACCCGTGCGCCGCCTCGGGCTCTCCGCGTTCCAACGCCGCGGCGGGCTCGAGCCCCGACCGCCGGAAGCCGAGGTCATCGGCCGGACGTGGCTGGGGCGTACCCCCGAACCCTGGACCGTGGAAGGACACACGGCCTACGACATCACCCACACCGTCTTCCACCTCACCGACTGGGGCAAGAGCCCGGACAACATCCCGCCCCCGATCGCCGACTACCTGGCCGCCTGGCTGCCCGCCTGGCTGGACGACTGGCTCGACCTGGAGCGCTGGGACCTGCTGGGCGAACTCCTCGTCGTCGACGCCTGTCTGCCCCTCCCCACTCTCGACGAGCGTGCCTGGGAGGGCTTCGCCGCCGCCCAGCAGCCCGACGGCGCCATGCCCGCCGTACGCACCATCCCCCAGGGCGAGCCCGAAGAGCTCTTCGACCTCATCTACCACCCCACGCTCGTCGCAGCCTTCGCCTCCGTCATGGCCACCTCCCGGGCCCTGACGCAACTCAGCCACGCCACGCCCACATGACACGCCCACATACGCCCTGGCCGGGCGAGTCACGCGACACCATCGAAGACCCGTCCGGTCACCCCCCGGCGGAGGCCCGCCCGGAGGACGACGACGGGACGGTGCGCCGACGGCTGGATGACGCCATCACGGCGGTGCGGGCGCCCGACGTCGTCCTCGCGCTGTCCCGCGCCGGCCGGCGCACGGTGCGCTGCGGCGGCACAGGGCCACCACCGCCCGTACCCCGTGACCAGCTGCGTTACGAGATCGGCTCGGCCTCCAAGACGTTCACCGCCCTGCTGCTTGCCCACCTGACACAATCCGGCATCCTCTCCGCGGGCGAGCCGGCCCTTTCCCTCCTCGCCCCGGAACGGCGTACCGGCGCGGACCCCGTCACCCTCGCCCACCTCATCACCCACACCTCCGGACTGCCCGCCCTGCCCGCCGACTTCTACCCCCGGGCCCTGCCCACCTGGCGCACCAACCCCTACGCCGGTTTCCAGGACCACCACGTCATCGACGCCTTCGTACGCCGCCGTCCACCCCGGCGGCCGGGATCCCGCTGGCACTACTCCAACTTCGGTGTCGCCGTGCTCGGTCACGCCCTGGCCGCCGCCACCGCCACCCCCTGGGACGATCTGCTCACCGGACAGGTG
Organism: Streptomyces sp. NPDC033177; assembly: GCF_055577715.1. Lineage (NCBI taxonomy): Bacteria > Bacillati > Actinomycetota > Actinomycetes > Kitasatosporales > Streptomycetaceae > Streptomyces > Streptomyces sp. NPDC033177. The sequence continues at coordinate 279,004 of NZ_JBVIPS010000003.1, forward strand.
TTGCGCCCCCTGCAACTGGGCGGCACGGCCCTGCGCCCCGCAGGACCGGACACCGATGCCACCGGTCACCGCAAGGACGGCACCACGCCCACGCCCCCGCTGACCATCGGCGGCTTCGAGGCGGCGGGCGCGGTCCGTGCCACCCCGCACGACCTGCTGACCTTCCTCGAAGCCCACCTGGAGCCGACGGGCAGCCCGCTGGCCGCGGCCCTGCGGGCAACGGCCCGCCCGGTCATCCGGCGCGGCTGGGGGCACCGGCACACGCACACCATCGGCTGGTTCCAGCACCCTGCCCAGCACGGCCCGCTCTACTTCCACTGCGGAGCCACCCTGGGCCAACAGGCCTTCCTGGGCTTCAGGCCCGACACCGCGACGGCCCTGGCCGCCGTCTGCACCCGCCGCTACCACGCCCGCGAAACGTTCGTGGCAACGGCGTACGCGCTGCTGGCACAGACCTGAGCCCGAGAGTTGGGGCCAGGGTCATGTCGACCGGACGGTTCGTCAGACGCGCTGCCACAGGGCCGGCGTGCGGGCGGGCTGCCACACGCCCTGCGCCTGGTGCGACTGCAGGCACACGTAGGTGATGCCGTTGAAGGTCACCCGTGTCCCGGTCTCATAGATCTTGCCCGCGCCCCAACTGCCCGACGCTTCCTGCGTACTGGGTTGGCGCTGGGCGGGGGCCGTCTTCAACGTGAGCCCGAACTCGTCGAGCAGCGGGTTCAACGGCTGGTGGAAAGTGATTCCGCCGCTCTTGCAGTCACCGCTGCCGCCGGAGGTCACTCCCTGGGCCTGGGTGCCGGAGATGTAGGAGCCGCCGGAGTCACCCGGCTCCGCACATACCGTGGTGCGGGTGACCCCTTCGATGACGCCCTCCGCGTAGCTCACGCTGGTGCCGTGCTGCTCGACGGTCCCGCAGTGCCAGCCGGTGGTGGAGCCCGACCGGCAGACCGCCGCGCCGACCAGGGCCTGCACAGACCCGGCGACCTGCACGTCCGCCTCCTTTTCGCCCTTCACCCGGGGCGTGGCGGTCCACTGATCGTTCACGCCGACCCAGGACATGTCCTTGGCCGGGAAGACGGACGCCTCGAAGGCACCTTGGGCGACCTTGTTGAAGCCGGTGGTCTTGGCGCCCGGCTTGCCGCAGTGCCCGGCGCTGGCGAACCCCTGCTGGGCGCCCTTGGTCACCGAGAACCCCACCGAACATCGAGCCTTCTCGTCGATGTAGTACGCGTCGCCCCCGCGGACGTCGTGCAGCGCGCGCGGACGCTCGGCCGACACCTTGACGTCCAGGAGTCGCCGGTCGACCCCGGCGGCCGCGATCAGCTTGTCGGCGGCAGCGGCGCTCGTCGCCTGGACGGCCGCCTTGTTGGCCCGCACATCGACGTAGCGCACCGGCGTATCCAGTCCCCCTCCCGCCACGGCGGAGGCATTCAGCTTCTTCGTGAGCGCCTCCAACTCTCCCAGCGCATGCGTGACGACCTTGGCCTGCGCCCCCTCCGCCTTGATGGCCGCCACGTCCGCGGCGTCCGTGGTCGCCACCACCAGACGGGCTGAGGTCGCGCCCTGCACCCAGGCTCCGGCGAAGTCCTTGCCCAGCGCGGTCTGAAGCCGACCCGCCCGCGTCCCGGCCTCCGCCTCGTTCACCAACCGCATGCGCGCCTGCGCACCCGACAGCCCCAGATCACGCTGGAGACCCTGCAGCAACGCCTTTGACGGTTTGTCGGCAGCGAGGGTCTGCGCGGCCGACGGGAGCGCCGGCCCCGTGGAGGACTGCGGCGCGGGTACCGGCGGAGGCGGCGGCGCGACAGCGGCGGCCACCGGCAACCCCGTCAAGGCGAAGGCGCCGAGCACACTCGCCGCGAAGCCGGCGAGTCGGGCCGGGCGGGCAAGGCGGAGGGGATGGGCGGGTTGGCCGGGTCGGTCGGCGTGTCGGTCAGCCATGAGTGATTCCTCATCCTCGGAAGATCCGGTTCGACGGGGTGGAGGCGGAAAAACCTCGGAACCTAGCCCTTGCCGACGCACACTCAGAAAATTCCCCCACGCCCCCGGTTCGGCACAACGGACCACACCCAGCGACCCACCCGGCCCAACGCCTCGCTGCCGCCGACCGCGGCCACCTCCGCGACGGCGCGCCCGCCCGCTTCGGTGATGGCCCTGACGGCGCGGTCGGCAGTGGCATACGTGAGGCCGAGGCCGCGCCCTGGGTCCCGTGACGACAGCGACCTTGCCGCGCAGATCCACGGCGTATGAGCCCAGCATGGAAAACCCCTCCAACAGGCGGTGGCAAGAGATGGTTTGGCAGGTCGGGGGAACACGACTCCGGTCGGCATCGGCTCGCAGAAAGGAAGCTAAGACAAACGATTGTTGTCGTAAATGATTGTTTCCAACATCAATAATTCGGCACGCTGGACATTGGCAACGACGGCCGCCGTCCGTCCGCGAACCACCGACCAGGAGGAGCGCCCTCATGACCAGCCGGAAGACCACCGCCGATCCCGTGGAGGAAGGGTCCGTCGACGAGGGTGCGCCCTGGATGCGGGGCCTCCATGCGGATGCGGGCTATCTGCTCTACCGCCTCGGCCTGCGCTCGGGTCAGCTCTTCAACGCGGCGCTCCAGAGATCCGGCCTACGCCTGCGCCACTACGCGCTGCTGCGCTACCTGGCCACCGTGGAGGGCGCGGCGCAGCGCGAGCTGAGCCAGGAGCTGGGGTACGACCCCAGCGCGATCGTCGGTCTCGTCGACGACCTGGAACGCCTCGGCTTCGTCGAACGCCGCCCGGCTCCCGACGATCGCCGCCGCCGCATCGTGGCTCTGGCCCCCGCGGGCCACGACTTCCTGCGGGACTCCGATGAGGTGGCGCGGGGGGTCACCGATGAGCTTCTGGCCCCGCTCGGCTCGGAGGAGCGGGAGATGTTGCATGTGCTGCTTTCGCGGGTGGCGCATACGGGGGGCAAGGCCTGACCCCCCGTATGCGCCGGTAAGCGTCCGGTTCGTTCGGTTCGTTCGGCTGGTTCGGGTCAGGAGCCCGAGGGCAGCTCCGTCCTCACCTCGCGTGCCGCCGCGACCAGGTTCTCCAGGGATGCCTTGGTCTCGGGCCAGCCTCGGGTCTTGAGGCCGCAGTCCGGGTTCACCCACAGGCGGTCGGCGGGGATGGCCTCAAGTCCCTTGCGCAGCAGGGCTGCCGCCTCCTCGGTGCTCGGCACGCGGGGGGAGTGGATGTCGTAGACGCCGGGCCCCGCCTCACGCGGGTAGCCGTGCTCGGCCAGTTCGCGTGCCACCTGCATGTGTGAGCGGGCCGCCTCCAGGCTGATGACGTCGGCGTCGAGGTCGTCGATGGCCTGGACGATGTCACCGAACTCGGCGTAGCACATGTGCGTATGGATCTGCGTGTCCGGTCGCACGCCGCTGGTGGTGAGGCGGAAGGATTCCGTGGCCCACTCCAGGTACGCGGCGTGCTCGGCGGCGCGCAGCGGCAGCGTCTCGCGCAGCGCGGGCTCGTCCACCTGGATGACCGAAGTGCCCGCGGCCTCCAGGTCGTCGACCTCGTCGCGCAGGGCCAGGGCGACCTGGCGCGCGGTGTCGCCAAGGGGCTGGTCGTCGCGGACGAAGGACCAGGCCAGCATGGTGACAGGGCCCGTGAGCATCCCCTTCACGGGACGGTCCGTGAGGGAGTTGGCGTACGACGTCCAGCGCACCGTCATCGGCTCGGGCCGTGAGATGTCGCCCGCGAGGACCGGCGGGCGTACGTAGCGGGTGCCGTACGACTGGACCCAGCCGTGCTGTGTGGCGAGATAGCCGGTGAGCTGTTCGGCGAAGTACTGCACCATGTCGTTGCGTTCGGGCTCGCCGTGCACCAGGACGTCGATGCCCGCCTTCTCCTGGAAGGCGAGGACGTCGCGGATCTCGGAGCGGATGCGTTCCTCGTAGCCGTCCGTGTCGATGCGGCCCGCGCGCAAGTCGGCGCGTGCGGTGCGCAGTTCGGTGGTCTGCGGGAACGAACCAATGGTCGTCGTGGGCAGTTGTGGCAGGCCGAGTCGGGATCGCTGGGCCGCCGCGCGCTCCGGATAGGCGTGGACGCGGCGGGCGTCGGCTTCCGTGACGGCGGCGGCACGGGAGCGTACCGCCGGGTCGTGGGTGAGGGTCGAACCCGAGCGGGACGCCAGGCCGGCGCGGTTGGCGGCCAGTTCGGCCGTGACGGTGTCCGTCCCCTGGGCCAGGGCGCGCGCCAGCGTGGCGATCTCGGTGGCCTTCTGATGGGCGAAGGCCAGCCAGCGGGCCACCTGCGGGTCGATGTCCCGTTCGGCACCGGCGTCCAGCGGGACGTGCAGCAGGGAGCAGGACGCGGAGACGTCGACCCGGTCGGCGAGACCGAGGAGCGTGCCCAGGGTGGAGAGGGACTTCTCCAGGTCGTTGATCCAGATGTTGCGGCCGTTGACGACACCCGCGACAAGGCGCTTGCCGGGCAGTCCGCCGACGGCGGCGAGGTCCTGCAACTGGCCGGCGGCGGCTTCCGTGAAGTCCAGGGCGAGCCCCTCGACCGGCGCCTTGGCCAGCACGGGCAGCGCCTCGCCGAGCCTGCCGAAGTAAGAGGCGACGAGGAGCCGCGGACGATCGGTGAGGGCGCCCAGGTCGCGGTAAGCGCGAGCGGCGGCGTTGAGCTCCGCCGGGCTGCGGTCCTGGACCAGGGCGGGCTCGTCGAGCTGCACCCATTCGGCGCCCGCGGCGCGCAGGTCGGCGAGGACTTCCGCGTAGACGGGCAGCAGCCGGTCGAGGAGTGTGAGCGGCTCGAAGTCGGCGGCCACGCCGGGCGCGGGCTTGGCGAGCAGCAGATAGGTCACCGGGCCGACAAGGACCGGGCGTGCGGCGAGGCCGAGCGCGACGGCCTCCTTGAGCTCGGCCACCTGCTTGGCGGAGTCGGCGGCGAAGACGGTGTCGGGGCCCAACTCCGGCACCAAGTAGTGGTAGTTGGTGTCAAACCACTTGGTCATCTCCAGCGGCGCCACGTCCTGGGTGCCGCGGGCCATCGCGAAGTAGCCGTCGAGGGGGTCGGTGTCGACGGCCTCGCGGTGCCGCAGGGGGATGGCGCCGACCATGACGCTGGTGTCCAGGACATGGTCGTAGTACGAGAAGTCGCCGGTCGGCACTTCGTGGATGCCGGCTTCGGTCAGGTGCCGCCAGGTGGACCGGCGCAGGTGCGCCGCGGTCTCCCGCAGGGCGTCGGCGCTGACGCGGCCCTTCCAATAGCCCTCGACGGACTTTTTCAGTTCCCGGTCGGGGCCCTGGCGGGGGTAGCCGTACACGGTGGCCCGTGCTGCCGCGGCTGCGGACTTCGCTGTCACGGAAATCTCCTTCGCGAGATGACTCCTGAGAATCCCGGGGACGGGACACGGACGCGAAGGGATGACGGACCGGGCGGACGGACACGCGCCGGTCGCGCGGTGCTCCACCTGATCTGTACGCCGACCCGCCCACGAGGTCACCGGGATGTCCGCACATGAGGGATCACGTACGGGCAACGGGCAGGTCTTCGGACTCGCGGGCACATCTGCCGAGGCAGACACCTACTGGCCGTCGCTTCCCGGATCCCTGAGGGATCCAGTGCGTATGACGGCGGTCGTTCCCACTCACCGCTGCGGGGCAGTCCCGGATTCCCACCGGGTTCCCTCTTGCGACGCCGCTGCCTGGCGGACAGGGCGAACCAGCTGCACGGATCAGGCTAGAGGGTGGTCGGCCTCTTGGGCAGTACTGATCACATTCCGGACCGTGAGGTGAGACACGGTCTTATTGCACATGGATTGCAACTACAATTCTCTTGCGGAAAGTACGGAAGACCTGTACGTGAAGGAGACGCCGGTGGCCGCGGGGCGCATTGTGCTGGGAATCGAGTCGTCGTGTGACGAGACCGGGGCGGGGATCGTCTCGGAGGGGCGGCTGCTCGCCCATGTGGTCGCGTCGAGCATGGACGAGCACGCCCGGTTCGGCGGTGTGGTCCCCGAGATCGCCGCCCGAGCGCATCTGCACTCCTTCACCCCGGTCGTCCGGCACGCCCTAGACCAGGCGGACCTGGAGCTGTCCGACATCGACGCGGTGGCCGTCACCACGGGCCCCGGCCTGGCGGGTGCGTTGCAGGTCGGCCTCGCGGGAGCGAAGACCCTGGCCCACGCGCTCGACGTCCCGTTGTACGGGGTGCACCACCTGGCCGGTCACGTCGCCGCCGACACGCTGGAGCACGGCCCGCTGCCCGAGCCCTGCGTGGTGCTCATCGTCTCCGGCGGGCACACGTCCCTGCTGCTCGTCCGGGACCTGGCCCGCGATCGGATCGTGCACCTGGGGGACACCCTGGACGACGCGGCCGGCGAGTGCTTCGACAAGGTCGCCCGGGTCTTCGGCCTGCCGTATCCGGGCGGCCCCGCCATCGACCGCGCGGCCCGGGACGGCGACCCGCGCGCGGTGGCCTTCCCCCGCCCGCTCACCGGGCCGAAGGACGCGCCGTACGCGTTCTCCTTCTCCGGCCTCAAGACCGCCGCCGCCCGATGGGCCGAAGGGCACGCAGGCCGTCAACTGCCGGTGGCCGACGGTGCGGCCTCGCTCCAGGAGGCCGTCGCGGACGTCCTGACCCGCAAGGCGCTCGCCGCCTGCCGGGATCACGGGGTCACGACCCTCGTCGTGGTCGGCGGGGTCGCCGCGAACTCGCGGGTGCGGTCGCTCGCGGAGGAGCGGTGCGCGGCAGCCGGCGTGCGACTGCGCGTTCCCCCGATGACCTTGTGCACCGACAACGGCGCGATGATCGCCGCCGTCGGCGACCTGCTCGTACGCGCCGGGGCCGAGCCCGCGCCCCTGGACGTGTCGATCGATCCGTCCGCCCCGCTGGAGTACGCGGCCCTGCAGCCGGGAGCGGACCCGGCGAAGACCGCCCGATGACGGCGGCCGTCCGCGTTCTGTGCGCTGAGCAACTGCTCGCGCACACCGACGCCTTGCGCACGGTCTACGGCGAAGCCTTCGGCCCGCCGCCCTGGCACGAGGACGAGGAGAGGGCGGCGCAGTTCCTGGTCCGGCTCGGCGACGACGTGCGGCGTCCCGGCTTCACCGCGGCGATCGCCCTGAAGGGGTCGGACATCGCCGGATTCACCACCGGGTGGACCACTCCCGCCCCCTTTCCCGCCGATCGCTGCTATCCGCAGGCGGCCGCCGGACTCGGGGCCGAGCGCGCCCTGATGTGGCTGAGCGGGGCGCGTGAGATAGACGAACTCGCCGTACGCCCCGGGGCGCAGGGGACCGGGATCGGGACGGCCCTGCTCGGGGCGGTGGCCGCGGGTGCCCCCGACGGCCGTGCCTGGCTGCTCACTTCGGTCCGGTCGGCGCAGGCCATGGCTTTCTACGATCGCCAGGGCTGGACCCAGCGACCCACCCCGCACCCGACGGCAAAGGCGTCGTCGTCTTCCTCGGGCCCCGCCACCCCGCCAGGACTCTCGCGGTGTCCTGCGGCACAGGAGGGGCGACCTCCCGGGGAGCAGGGCGTACGCCGGGCGCGCATGAGCCGTTGCACATGGGCTGACCAGGGGCGTACGCCCAGGTCGTGTGCGCTCGTGTGTGCCACAAGCGGTGCGGTCCCGCAAGTTGTCAGGTCACTCGATTCCGCACTAGGGTCACCACGCCTTGGTGCTCGGGAAATCGGTGTGATGCCGGTGCGGCCCTCGCCACTGTGATCGGGAAGTCCGGCTCCAGCCCTCGCGGCAGCCACTGGGTGCAACACGCGCCCGGGAAGGCGGAGTCCGGTCGGTACGACCCGTCAGCCAGGAGACCGGCCAAGGCGCGTTGTCCATCCACGAGGTGCTGGAGAGGGTCTGCTTAGCCATGCACATAGCCGAGGGTTTCCTCCCACCGGCGCACGCGATCGCCTGGGGCGTAGCGTCCGCGCCGTTCGTCGTCCACGGAGTCCGCTCCCTCACCCGTGAGGTCAAGGAACACCCGGAGAGCACCTTGCTCCTGGGTGCGTCCGGAGCGTTCACCTTTGTCCTTTCCGCGCTGAAGATCCCGTCCGTGACGGGCAGTTGCTCGCACCCGACGGGCACCGGGCTCGGCGCGATCCTGTTCCGGCCGCCGATCATGGCGGTGCTCGGCACCATCACGCTGCTGTTCCAGGCGCTGCTGCTCGCCCACGGCGGGCTCACCACGCTGGGTGCCAACGTGTTCTCCATGGCGATCGTCGGGCCATGGGCCGGATACGCCGTCTACCGGCTCCTGAAGCGGTACGACGTGCCGCTCATGGTGGCCGTGTTCTTCGGTGCGTTCGTCGCCGACCTGTCCACGTACTGCGTCACCAGCGTCCAGCTCGCCCTGGCGTTCCCGGACCCCAGCAGCGGATTCATCGGCGCCCTGGGCAAGTTCGGCGGCATCTTCGCCGTCACGCAGATCCCCCTCGCGGTCAGCGAGGGGCTGCTCACCGTCGTGGTGATGCGGCTGCTCGTGCAGTCGAGCAGGGGCGAGCTCACGCGGCTCGGCGTGCTGCTCCAAAGCAAGAAGCCGTCCGCGCAGGCAGACACCGGCAGCAAGACGGAGACCGAGACGGGGGCCAGCGCCTGATGAGCCGGAACGCGAAGATCAACACTCTGCTCCTCCTCATCGTCGCCGCGCTGGCGGTGCTGCCGCTGGCGCTCGGCCTCGGCGACGACGAGAAGGAGCCGTTCGCCGGGGCCGACGCCCAGGCCGAGACCGCGATCACCGAGATCAAGCCGGATTACGAGCCCTGGTTCTCGCCGCTGTACGAACCCCCCTCCGGGGAGATCGAGTCGGCGCTGTTCGCGCTGCAGGCGGCGCTCGGCGCGGGCGTCCTCGCGTACTACTTCGGTCTGCGCAAGGGGCGCCGTCAGGGCGCCGAGGCAGCGCGTACCGAGGCGGCGCGTACCGATGCAGCTACCGCGGAGCAAGCTGTCGACGAGGAGCACACCCGGTCCGGGGCCGGGCAGGTCTGACCCGGCGTGCTGCCCATTGACGCGGCGGCGCACAGCAGTCGCTGGCGCCGCCGCCACCCCGTGGACAAGGCCGTGTTTGTGGTTGGGATCGCCACCCTCTACCTCTCCCCCCCACCCCTAAAAGGGGGCGCCCCTGTC
>NZ_JBVIPS010000003.1:288124-299352 GCF_055577715.1 Streptomyces sp. NPDC033177
CCCTCCCCCCCCCTCCCCCCCCTCCCCTCCCCCCCCTCCCCCCCCTCCCCCCTCCCCCCCCTCCCCCCCCCCCCCCCCCCCCCCCCCCTTCCCCTCCCCCCCCCCCCCCCCACCCCCCCCCCCCCCCCCCCCCCCCCCGCCACCCCGTGGACAAGGCCGTGCTCGGGCTCGGCCTCACCGTCCTCGCCGTCTCCCTGCCGCCCTGGCCGGGTGCCGCCCTGGTCCTTGCCGTCGCGCTCACCGTGCTGCTCGGGCCCGCCGGTGTGCCACCGCGCAAACTGTGGCGCGCCTACCGTGTGCCCCTGGGTTTCTGCGTCACCGGCGCCCTGACCCTGCTCGTCCAACTGGGCGGGCCCGAAGGGTTCGTCACGCTCGCCGACGGCGGCCCCGAGCGGGCGGGCGGACTGCTCCTGCGCACGTCGGCGGCCTCGCTCGGCGTCCTGCTCTTCGCCTTCACCACCCCCATGTCGGACCTGCTGCCCCGCCTGGTGAAGGCGGGCGTACCGGCGCCGGTCGTCGACGTGGCCCTGGTCATGTACCGGATGAGCTTCCTGCTCCTCGACTCCATGAGCCGGATCCGGCAGGCGCAGGCCGCACGGCTCGGCCACACCACCCGGGCCGCCACCTGGCGCTCCCTCGGCGGTCTCGGCGCCACCGCGTTCGTGCGGGCCTTCGACCGGGCGGGCCGGCTGCAGGCCGGGCTCGCCGGACGCGGGTACGACGGGACCCTGCGGGTGCTCGTGCCCGACGCCCGGATCTCCCGGCCCTTCGTGGCCGCAAGTGCCGTGCTCCTCATGGCCCTTGCCGCCCTCACCCTCGTACTCGAAAGGCTTCTTCCATGAGCGAGCCGAGCGGGTCCTTGGTCGCTCTGCGCGCCGTTTCCTACGCGTACGAGGACGGGCCCACCGTCCTCAGCGGCCTGGACTTCGACGTCACCGAGGGCCGCGCGCTCGCCCTGCTCGGACGCAACGGCAGCGGCAAGACCACCCTCATGCGGCTCCTGAGCGGCGGACTCCGCCCGGTCCAGGGCGGTTTGACCCTGGGGGGCACCCCCGTGACGTACGACCGCAAGGGGCTCACCCGGCTGCGCACCACCGTCCAGCTGGTGGTGCAGGACCCGGACGACCAGCTCTTCGCCGCTTCCGTCGAACAGGACGTGTCCTTCGGGCCGTTGAACCTGGGGCTTCCGGACGCCGAGGTGCGCGGCCGGGTCGCCGAGGCGCTCGACGCGCTCGACATCAGCACCCTGGCGGACCGCCCCACCCATCTGCTCTCCTACGGTCAGCGCAAGCGCACGGCCATCGCGGGAGCCGTGGCGATGCGGCCCCGCGTCCTGATCCTCGACGAGCCGACCGCGGGACTCGACCCCGACGGCCAGGAACGCCTCCTGGCCACCCTGCAGGGCCTGCGGGACGCGGGAACGACCGTGGTGATGGCCACCCACGACGTGGACCTGGCCCTCCGCTGGGCCGACGACGCGGCCCTGCTCACCCCCTCGGGAGTACGCACCGGGCCGGTCGCGGAGATGCTCGCCCACCGCGAACTCCTGGCGCAGGCGGGCCTGCGCCTGCCCTGGGGGATCGCCGTCACGGAGCTGCTGCGGAACAAGGGCCTGCTGGCCGAGGTGGGCGAAGGGCCGCGCACCCCCGAGGAGTTGGCGGCCCTCACGGCGTCGGCACTGCCCGGTGCGTCAGGCGGCTGACGGCTGTGCGGCCCGGACGCGGGCCGGCAGCAGCGTCACGGCGAGCAGCGGGATCGCGGCGAGCACGAGCCACGGCACCCACGGCGGGAGCCCCGCGTCGAGGAGCGAGCCGGTCACGGCGCTGCCCGCGAGGACGATCAGACCGGAGACCGACGACAGCGCCCCGGTGTAGAGGCCGAGCCTGCCGTCGGGCGTGAGATCCGGGACCCAGGCCCGCGCGGCGGGGGCCACCAGCATCTGGCCGAGAGTGAGAAGGACGACGAACCCGGCGGCGGGCAGCAGCCCGGCCACGCCGGTCCAGGCGGCCGGCCGCGCGAGGGCCACGACGGCGAACCCGACGGAGATGAGCACGAGCCCCGCCGCCATCGAGCGGCGCTCGTCGAGGCGCCCTGCCGCCCAGTGGGTGACCGGCAGCTGCGTGGTCACCACGAGGAGGGAGGAGAGGGCGAAGAGCCAGGCGATCGGCGCCTGCGACCCGGCCGTACGCTCCACCTCGTCCGGCAGGGCGAGATAGAGCTGGTTGTACGCCAGGAGATACGCGCCGTAGGCACAGCACACCGCCAGGAACCGGCGGTTGCGCACCAGCTCGCCCAGGCCTCCGCGTACGCGGATCCGCACACGCCCCGGGATGCGCTGCGGCAGCAGCCACAGGTGCCCGGCGAGTACGAGGACGAAGACCCCGGCCCCGGCCAGACAGACGGTGCGGAAGTCGACGGAGAGCAGCAGCGCGCCGATGAGCGGACCGAGGAACGCGCCGGCCTGGCCCGCCACGGTGAGCAGGGCCAGGACGCGGGTGCGCGGGCCGCGGCCCGACTCCTCCCAGAGCACCGCCTGCCGGGCGACCTCGGACTCCACGGCGGGGGAGAACAGGGCGGCGGCGAACCCGATCAGGAGCACCGCGCCGATGACCGACCAGGTCTGCTGCGCGTAACCGAGCCAGGCGAATCCGGCGATCCGCAGCAGGCAGCCGGTGAGCACCACCGGCCGCACGCCGTACCGGTCGGTCAGGGCGCCGCCCACGACGAAGAGCCCCTGCTGGCTGAAGGTCCGCAGGCCGAGCACCAGGCCGACCAGCCAGCCCGCCATGCCGATCGACGCGCCCAAGTGCTCGGCCAGGAAAGGCAGGACGGCGAAGAAACCGATGTTGAAGGCGAGTTGGGTCAGGATCAGCAGGCGAAGGAGGGGCGACAGGTGCGGCCAGGTCCGTTCGCGGCCTGAGCGTTTGGTGGGCCGGAGACGCGCGGGTAGGGACAGTTGACGTCGATCGCTCACCGGGCAGCCTCTCCGGTCGTGGACAACTCTCGGTCGGCGGGCCGTACTTCGACCACGCGTGAATACTCTTCGGGCCGGTCCCGGAGCTGCGCTCGCAACGGCGCCTGACGTCGGCCGGTCACCGGGCGGCCGTCCCCGCCGTACTCAACTCCCGCTTCGAGGGCGGCGTTTCCCGCGCGAGGGGCGGCTCGGAGGGTCGGCGCCGACGCCTCACCCACCCGGGGAGCGGCACGCCGCCCGCCGCCGTCACCGCGAGGGCTCCCAGGAGGGCGAGCGCGGCCGCCGGGGCGAGCAGGGCCCAGGGGGCGCGTTCGGCGTAGGGCTGGTTCTCGGCGAGCAGCAGACCCCACTCGGGGGACGGCGGCTGGGCGCCGAGCCCGAGGAAGCCGAGGGCGGCCAGGGCCAGCGCGACGGCGGGCAGTCGCAGCAGCGCATGGCGGGTGACGGGCGGCAGAACCGCGGGCAGCAGATGGTGCCGCAGCTGGTGGCGGCGCCCCGCACCCAGGCTCCGGGTCGCCGTCAGGTGCAGGGTGGCGCGCTCCTGGAGGAGAAGGGCGGCCGTGTGGGCGGCCAGCGGGACCCAGGCGACGGTGGCCACGGCGATCGCGGGGGTGGCCGCCCCGCTGCCCGCAACACCGGCGACGAGGAGTCCCGCGAGCGTCGGCGGTATCGCGTTCAGCGTGTCGAGGAGCGGGCCGGAGAAGCGCGGCAGAAGCCCGAGCAGGATGCCTGCCAACAGGGCGAAGGCGCTGATCCCCAGGGCCAGCGCGAGGGTGTGCAGCGCGCCGTGCCCGACCCTGGCCAGGACATCGCGGCCCAGGGCATCGGTGCCGAACGGGTGCGCCAGGGACGGCGCCTGGAGCCGGGCCGCGGTGTCCAGGGCGAGAGGATCCCGGGCCAGGCTGAAGAGGATCACGCCAAGCAGCAGCCCGCCGTACAGCAGCGGCAGCAGGCTGGGCGCGGGCGGCGTCGGAAGATGCAGCGTCGGCAGGGCCCCGTCCCGCAGCGCCGGACCGCTCGCCAGTCGCGACGCGAGGCGGAAGAGGCCGCCCGCCACGGCGGCGAGCAGGACGAGCGCGAGGGTTCCGGCCTGGAGGACGGGCAGGTCCTGTGCCACCGCGGCCTGCAGGGTGGAGCGGCCGAGCCCGGGGATGTCGAAGATCTGCTCCACGGCGACCGCGCCACCGGTCAGGCCCACGAGGAAGAGGCCGAGGTTCGGCAGCAGGCCGGGCAGGCAGCGGCGCAGTGCCTGGTGTGCGATGCGTCCGCTCGGAATGCCGCGGGCCGCGGCCGCCCTCGTCCACGGTTCGGCGAAGGTGCCGGGCAGCAGGTCGTCGACCAGCCGCCCGAGCAGGGCCCCGGCGGGCAGCCCGAGCGAGAGCGCGGGCAGCACGAGCCACCGCGGCCCGTACCAGCCGAGGGCGGGCAGCCAGCCCAGATGGACGCCGACCACGGTGGCGAGCACCGAGGCCGTCAGGAATTCGGGCATCGCTGCGACGACCGCGGCTCCGCCACCGGAGGTGCGGCGCCCCGCGAGCCGGCGGCGGGAGCCGAGCCACAGGGTGCGGGAGCACACCGCGCCCGCCGTCACGACGGCCACCACCAGCGCCGCCGACATGAGCAGCAACGAGACGCCCAGGGCCTGCACCACGGAGGGCAGCACCGCTTCACCGGAGATCCACGACCGCCCGGCGTCCCCGTGCAGGAGCCCACCCGTCCACTGGCCCAGGAGGTGCAACGGGCCCTCGTCCAGGCCAAGTTCGCTGCGTACGGCCGCCAGGACCTCGGGGGTGGGGGTGCGCTCCGCGGCCCGCGCCTTGAGCACGGTGAGTGCCGGGTCGGTGCGCGACAGCCAGGGCAGCAGGCCGATCAGGCACAGCGGCACCGCGGCGAGAACCACGCGCCACAGCAGCACCGGTCCGCCGGTGCGGGCGAGGCTCCTGCGCATGCCGCCCTCAGCGCCTGGTGCCGGCGGCGACCAGCGTCCGCTCGTACGGGTCGAGGATCTCGCCGCGTACGGAGCCGCCGACGCCCGTGATGATCCGCTGGTGGACCAGCGGCACGACGGCGTCGGTGCCGAGGATCTCGGCCTCGGCGGTCATGGCCGCGTCCTGCCGCTTCGCGGGGTCGGTCGTGTTCTCGGCCTTCCGCACGGCCTTGTCGACCGCGGGGTCGCACAGCTGCGAGAGGTTGTAGCTGCCGTCGCAGGTGTAGTCGCTGGCGAGGACCGACACGGGGTCGCCGGTGTCGAGCATGGTGTTGCGGGCGCCGACGAACGCGTCGAACTTCCCGGCCAGGGCGTCGCCCTCGATGCGGGAGGACTCGCGGACCTCCAGGGTCACCTTGAATCCGGCCTTCTGCAGCTGCTGCTTGAGCACCTGCGCGACCTCGGGGAGTTCGGGCCGGTTGTCGTACGTGCCCAGGGTGATGGACTTTCCGCCGGGTGCCGCCGCCTCCGCCCGGCCCTCGGGCTTGTCGCGCTTTCCGTCGGCCCAGGTCAGGGCGGGGCCGAAGATGCCCTTGCCGGTGTCGGCGTGGCCCTCGTAGACGTCCTTGGCGAGCGCGGAGGTGTCGATCGCGGCGCGGGCCGCGGCGCGCAGACCGGGGTCCTTGAAGACCCCCTTCTCCGTGTTGAGCTGGAGGGCCGTGGTGCGTGCCGTGGCGGTCTCGCGTCCGTGGCCCTTGTCGAGGGAGGCCGCCTGGGAGACGGGGACGGCCTCGGCGATGTCCACGTCGCCGGTGCGCAGGGCGTTGGTGCGCGCGGTGCCGTCGGCGATGAAGCGCGCGTCGACGCCGGACGCCTGGGCGCGGCCGCCCCAGTAGTCGTCGAAGCGATCCAGGGTCGCCGCGGTGGCTCCGGTGGTCTTCGTGAGCTCGAAGGGCCCGGTGGCGGTGCCGACCGGGCTGACCTTGTCGCCCTTCGCGTACGCCTTGGGGGAGAGTACGGCGAGGCCGGGGCTCGACAGGCGCAGCGGGAGGGCCGGGTCGGGGTCAGCGGTGGTGATCCGGACCCGGTCGTCGCCGACGGCCTTGGCGGTGAGGGCGGCTCCCGACAGGGCGGCGGTGACGGGCTTGGCCTGGCCCGCGTGAGTGAGGGCGGAGGCGACGGCGGACGGGGTGACGCGGCTGCCGTCCTGGAATCCGGCCTGGCGCAGGGTGAACAGCCAGCTGCGGTCGCTCTCCTGCTGCCAGGACGCGGCGAGCGCGGGAGCGGCGGCGCCGTTCGCGTCCAGCTTGGTCAGGCCCTCGGTGACGCCGAGGCGGCTGAGGAGGGTGGCGTCGGCGCCGTACGGGGAGAAGTTCTCCGAGGGAGGGAAGGCCAGCGCGACCTTGAGGCGGGCGCCTTCCGCGGAGTCGCCGGACGCGTCGTCCTTGGCGGCGAAACAGCCGGTGAGCAGGGGAGCGACGAGCAGGCCGACTATGAGGGGACGGCGGCGGACGGAGCGCATGGTCCTCGTTCTCGGGGTGGAGTGGTTCCGGAAGTGCGGTGGCAGCCACGAAGACTACATGACAATCATTTCCATTAATGCTGTCGGGGGTGCGTTCTGGGCGGAGGGGTGCTGGGGCCCGGCGGTGTGCCCGGTGGCTATGGCTGCATGGGTACTTCGAAGTGCACGACGCGCGACCCGCCGGAGTCCTCGCGTTCGTCGTGCACCACTTTCCCCATGGAGCGCCAGAAGCCCTCGGCGCCGGTGACCGCGGGGTCGGTGTGCAGATAGACGGACCCGTATCCGCCGTCCGTCGAGGCGAAGTCGAGCAGCTCGTTGACCAGCCGCCGGGCCAGGCCGCGGCGCCGGTGCTCGGCCCGCACGTAGACGCGCCGCAGTTGCGCGGTCTCTCCAGAGGGGAAGCGCTCGGCGATCCAACGCGGGTTGGGCGGGTGCGCGGGGCCACGGGAGTCGAGGGCGGCGGTCGCCGCGACCGTCCCGTCCTGCTCGTCCACCGCGACGAGCAGGGTGTGGCGGGCCGGTCTCAGGTATGCGGAATCGAGGTCGATGATGTCGCCGTGCCAGCGCGGCACGTACCCCGTGCCGAAGTCGTGGTAGACGGTGTCGAGCATGACGGCTCGTGCGGCGCCGAGGTCGTCGGCGGCGGCCGTCTTGATGCGGTATTCAAGCACTTGCACATCCTAAGCATTAAGCCGATATGGCCCGCCACCAGCGATATCGCCGACCGTTCGAACCGCCCACGCGGGCAACGTTGCATGACCATGCGAAGTCATGCATACTCTTCCTATGTCCAAGGTCCTCACCTCCCTCCCCACCGGCGAGCGCGTCGGCATTGCCTTCTCCGGCGGTCTCGACACCTCGGTCGCCGTCGCCTGGATGCGTGACAAGGGCGCCGTCCCCTGCACGTACACCGCCGACATCGGCCAGTACGACGAGCCCGACATCGCCTCCGTGCCC
The DNA here is from genome assembly GCF_055577715.1 of Streptomyces sp. NPDC033177. Classification (NCBI taxonomy): domain Bacteria; kingdom Bacillati; phylum Actinomycetota; class Actinomycetes; order Kitasatosporales; family Streptomycetaceae; genus Streptomyces; species Streptomyces sp. NPDC033177. The sequence continues at coordinate 295,505 of NZ_JBVIPS010000003.1, forward strand.
GGTCGCGCCTCGGCGTACGGCGCCGAGATCACCCGACTCGTCGACTGCCGCGAGGCGCTGGTCGAGGAAGGGCTCGCGGCACTCGCGTGCGGCGCCTTCCACATCCGGTCGGGCGGGCGTCCGTACTTCAACACCACGCCGCTGGGCCGCGCCGTGACCGGCACGCTCCTGGTGCGGGCGATGCTGGAGGACGGGGTGCAGATCTGGGGCGACGGCTCCACGTTCAAGGGCAACGACATCGAGCGGTTCTACCGGTACGGGCTGCTCGCCAACCCGCACCTGCGGATCTACAAGCCCTGGCTGGACGCGGACTTCGTCACGGAGCTCGGCGGCCGCAAGGAGATGTCGGAGTGGCTGCTCGCGCACGAGCTGCCCTACCGGGACTCCACGGAGAAGGCGTACTCCACGGACGCCAACATCTGGGGCGCCACGCACGAGGCCAAGACGCTCGAGCACCTGGACACCGGCCTCGAGACCGTCGACCCGATCATGGGTGTGAAGTTCTGGGACCCCTCGGTGGAGATCGACACGGAGGACGTGACGATCGGCTTCGACCAGGGGCGCCCGGTCACGATCAACGGCAAGGAGTTCGCCTCCTCGGTCGACCTGGTCATGGAGGCCAACGCGATCGGCGGCCGGCACGGGCTCGGCATGTCCGACCAGATCGAGAACCGGATCATCGAGGCCAAGAGCCGCGGCATCTACGAGGCGCCCGGCATGGCGCTCCTGCACATCGCCTACGAACGCCTGGTCAACGCGATCCACAACGAGGACACGCTGGCCGCGTACCACAACGAGGGCCGGCGGCTCGGCCGGCTGATGTACGAGGGCCGCTGGCTGGACCCGCAGGCGCTGATGATTCGCGAGTCGCTGCAGCGCTGGGTCGGCACGGCGATCACCGGCGAGGTGACGCTGCGGCTGCGGCGCGGCGAGGACTACTCGATCCTCGACACCACGGGCCCGGCGTTCAGCTACCACCCGGACAAGCTCTCCATGGAGCGGACCGAGGACTCGGCGTTCGGCCCGGTGGACCGGATCGGCCAGCTGACCATGCGGAACCTCGACATCGCCGACTCCCGCGCGCGCCTTGAGCAGTACGCGGGCCTCGGCCTCGTCGGCTCCGGTCACCCGACGCCGATCGGCGCCGCGCAGGCGGCCTCGACCGGTCTGATCGGCGCCATGGACGGCGGCGGCGCGGAGGCGATCGCCTCGCGCGGCGAGACCACGGACGAGGAGTCGATGCTGGACCGTGCCGCGATGGAGTCCGGCACGGACTGACATTGCCGCGGTCGTACGAACGCGAACAGCGGGCCCTGGCGGATTGCGATCCGCCGGGGCCCGCTGTCTGTTGCTCTCGTCGTCCGCTGTCAGCGGCTTTCGGTCACATCAGAAAGTGGCCGGTGTGCGATCAGCGCGGACCACGCCGAAGGCGTCCGCCATCCGCAGCGCCGCCTCCAGGTCGCCGTTCACGTCGATGACCTGGGCGCTGACCGCGTCTTCGAGCGGCAGGGAGCCCGCGCCCAGTTGGAGAAGGGTGCCCAGATCCGTGACGAGTGTCGCGGCGGCGTCCGGCGCGGGGCCCAGGCCCGTCTCGACGGTGCCGTCGTCGACGCGGGCATGGAAGACGAGATCGCCGATCACCCACTCGTAGGTCTCGCGTACGCCAAGGGCGCGGTCGGCGCGGAACGAGGCCCCGACGGCTCCGACGATGCCGTGCCGGCCGCCGGTCGCCTCGGGGTGTGCGCCGAGGATGGCGATCACCCGCGCGGCGGCCGTGAGTTCACCCTCGAGCCGGGCGAGGCCGCGTGCGACGGCGTCCTCGATGTCGACGAGGCGGGCGCCGACGGCGAGGAACGTCCCGAGGTCGGTCGTGATGGAACAGACGGGGTCCGTGGCGCCGCCGTTGCGGATGTCGAGCACGCCGTCGTCGACGCGCAGGTGGAACGTGTCGCCGTCGACCCGGAACTCGTACGTCTCCCGCAGCCCGCCGGCCTGTTCGGGCCGGAAGCTGGCGCGCAGGCAGCCGAGCACCCAGCTGAGCCGAAAGGCGTCGCCGGGCCGGGGAGCGGCCGGCAGCCGCATGCCCCAGCGGGTCAGCTCGTCGAGCACCGGGCGCATGGCGGTGCCGAGTCCGGTCAGTTCGTAGACCGTCGAGGAGGCCGGTGGCGGCAGTTTGGCCTGGCTGATGATGTCCGCATCGCGCAGGGCGCGCAGCCGCTCGGCCAGGACGTTGGGGCCGATGCCGGGCAGCCCGGTGACGAGGTCGGTGTAGCGCCGGGGTCCGAGCAGCAGCTCGCGCACGATGAGCAGGGACCACCGGCCGCCGATGACGTCCAGGGCCCGTGCCGCCGGACAGGACTGGTCATAGCTGCGCGTCATGCGGGCCGAACCGCCTTCCCCCGTGGATGGCTGAGTCTTCGATGGTACTCGGCAACTCGCTTGGATCCGCGGCTTGTTGGTGCCGGGCGGGGCGGGGGCGGTGGCGTGACACGCGTATGCAATGTCCCGGTGGGTCACATGTCTCATCGGGACATTTTGAGGAGTACAGTCGAAGGCGAGGGGGACACCAGGCGCACAGCAGAGCACAGCACGAGCCGAGAACGAGAAGAGGCATCCCAGATGTCAGCGCAAGAAGGCCCCGACATGCCCGCCGAGATGAAGGCCGTCCAGTACCGGAGCGTCGGCTCCGCCCCCGAGGTGGTCACCGTCCCGCGCCCGGAGCCGGGCCCCGGCCAGGTACTCCTGAAGGTCACCGCAGCGGGCGTGTGCCACTCCGACATCGCGGTGATGAGCTGGCCCGCGGAGGCACTGACCTTCCCGCTGCCGCTGACCCTCGGCCATGAGGGCGCGGGGACCGTGGCCGCCCTGGGTGACGGCGTGACCGGCTTCGAGGTCGGCGACTCCGTGGCCGTCTACGGGCCGTGGGGCTGCGGAGCCTGCCTGATGTGCTCGCAGGGCAAGGAGAACTACTGCTCGCGCGCCGCGGAACTCGGCATCCTGCCGCCCGGCCTCGGGGCGCCGGGTGCCATCGCCGAGTACATGATCGTGGACAACACGCGTCACCTGGTCCCGCTCGGCGGTCTCGACCCCGTGACCGCCGTGCCGCTCACCGACGCGGGCCTAACCCCGTACCACGCGATCAAGACCTCCCTGCCCAAGCTGACCCCCGGCAGCACCGCCGTGGTCATCGGCACCGGCGGCCTGGGGCACGTCGCGATCCAGCTGCTGCGGGCGCTGACCCCGGCACGGGTGATCGCCCTCGACGTCACCGACGGAAAGCTGCGCCTGGCCCACCAGGTCGGCGCCCACGAGACCGTCCTGTCGGACGAGCACGCGGCGACGAGGGTCCGTGAGCTGACCGGCGGCCTCGGCGCGCAGGCGGTGTTCGACTTCGTCGGCGCGCCGCCCACCGTCGCCACGGCGACCGCCTGCGCCGCGGTCGAGGCGGACGTCACCATCGTCGGCATCGGCGGCGGAGCCGCGGCCGTCGGCTTCGGCACGACCCCCTACGACGCGGCGGTCCGCGCCCCGTACTGGGGCAGCAGGGCCGAGCTGATCGAGGTCCTAGACCTGGCCCGTTCCGGCGCGATCGACGTGCATGTGGAGACGTACGCACTGGGGGACGCGCCCAAGGCCTACGAGCACCTGCATGAGGGCCGGATCAACGGCCGGGCGGTCATCCTGCCCAACGGCTGACCCGGCACGGCGACGCACGACGTGGGGGGGGGGGGGGGGGGGGGGGGGGGGGGAGGGGGGGGGGTGGGGGGGGGTGGGGGGGGGGGGGGGGGGGGGGGGGGGGGGGGAAACCCCCCCCCCGAGGGGGAACCCACACCCCCCCCCCCCCCCCA
>NZ_JBVIPS010000003.1:299362-615913 GCF_055577715.1 Streptomyces sp. NPDC033177
GAACGCACCCAAGCCCCACAAGCACCTGCGGGGGGACGGGATAAATGTCAGGGCGGTCCTCCTGCCCAATTGTCGACCGGACACGGAAACGCACAACGTGGGCCCCGGGGCTTTCGCCCCGGGCCCCACGTCGTTCGCCGCGCCGATGTGCCTAGATGCGCAGCAGCCGTTCCGTGGCTTCGCGGTACTGCCGCAGTGCCAGGCGCAGTTCTTCCGTGTGCGCCTCGGTGTCGTGGTTCTGCCAGCTTGCGCGCAGGACACGACGGTGTTCCGTGAGGGTTTCGGTCAGGTGCCTGACGGCGTCGTCGAAGAGGCTGTCGGCCTCTTCCACCGCCTGGCGCGGGCTCTCGACGAAGGTGCTGAGAGCCTGCTGGAGCCGCAGACCGAACTTGTCGTGGTCGGCCTGCGGGAGCAGGGCGGAGCCGACGTCGGCGCCAGGGGTGTGGGCTCCAGGCGTGTGGGCGCCGGGGGTGTGGGAGCCGAGGTCGGGAGAGCCCGGGTCATGGGTTCCTGGGGCGTGCGTGCCGGTCGCAGGGGAGCCTGCGGCAGGAGCGCCCGGGGCAGGGGGAGCGGGGGTCGCCGCCGGAGCGGTGGCGGGAGCGGGGATGCCGCTGCCCGTGGCCTGCTCGCGCGGTGTGGTGTGTCGGGCGTCAGTCATGACGTGCCACTTCCCTTCGCGTGGCGCCGGGGCAGTGCCCACGGTGCGTGGCCGCGGTCGGCGGTGGAGTGCCGGTCGTTCCGGGTGGAGTCGACCGTGTGCTCGGTGACGAGTGCGTCGAAGAGGCGTCGGGCCTCGACCATGGCCTCGCGCATCTCCTCGGTGCCGCCCTGTCCCCGCGCTGCCGTGTGCACACGGCGGTAGCCGTGGACGTGGTGCGCGTGGTGGACGGAGAGCGCGGACACCTGCTCGTCGAAGCGCTCACCGTCGGGGAAGCCGCGGTCCCTGGCCAGACGGGCGAGGAGTGCGTCGGCCTCGACGACGGCCTGCTGGGGGGATTCGACGAACTGCTCCTGTACGCCTGCCCACTGAGCCACGTAGCGCTCGCGGGCGCCGGGCGGCAGCGGTTCGGCCTTGACGGAGCCGTGGAGCCGTACGCGCTCGCGCAACTCCTGTTCGGCTGCCCGCACGTCCCCGTCGTGACGGGCCACGGTGTGGTCGTACTCGGGCCCGAAGCGGTGCTTCAGACTCTGCCCGCCGCCCTTGGCTCGCCGCATGACGACGAAGAGGACGGCGGCTGCCGCGATGACGACCACGGCGATGATGACGGCGGTGATCATGGCTGCCTCCCTTGATGTCGTGGTGTGATCAGTTGATCTCGTGTTTCGTCCAGCGCTGAAGCCGGCCGATGGGCACCCACGCGACGCGGGCACCGACCGGGGCGTCTGTGATCAGCGGCTGAACGACTGCTTCCGTGTTCGCATGGCGGCCGAGTACCCCCATGTTCGGCAAACAGTCGACCGAGTGCCGATTCACGTCTCAGGAGGCGCCGAAGGTACGCCGGTAGGCCTCGGGCGGCAGACCCGTGACGCGGGTGAAGTGACGCCGCAGCGTGGCGGACGTCCCCATGCCCGTCCGGGCCGCGATCCGCTCGACGCTCTCGTCGCCCGACTCCAGCAACTCCTGTGCCAGGCGCACACGTTGACCGAGCAGCCAGCGCAGCGGCGCCGTGCCCGTGACGGCATGGAAGTGCCGCGACAGATTGCGGCTGCTCATGCCCGCCTGCCGGGCCAGGTCCTCCACGGTGAGCTGCTGGTCGAGGCGGGCGAGTATCCAGGGCAGCAGATCGGCCAGGGGGTGGTCGCGACCGTGCGTCACGGGTGCCGGGATGAACTGCGCCTGGCCGCCGTCCCGGTGGGGCGGGGTCACGAGCCGCCGGGCCAGTGCGTTGGCCACCGTCGCCCCGTGGTCGGCGCGCACGATGTGCAGGCACAGGTCCATGCCGGCGGCCTTGCCCGCCGAGGTGAGCACGCTGCCCTCGTCGGTGAAAAGAACCCCGGCGTCGACCGTGACGCGGGGGTGGAGCGCGGCGAGCCGCTCGGCGTGGGCCCAGTGCGTGGTGGCCCGGCGGCCGTCGAGCAGGCCGGCCGCGGCCAGGACGAAGGCGCCGGTGCACAGCGAGACGATGCGGGCACCTGACGCGTGGGCGGTGCGCAGGGCTTCGGTCAACTCGCCCGGTGGAACGCCGCCGATGTCGCGCCAGGCCGGGACGATCACCGTCTGCGCGGTGGCGACGGCTTCCAGGCCCTGCGTGGGCTCGGCGTGCAACCACTGCCCGACGCGTGTACCGGCCGCGCCGCACACGGTGAACGCGTACCAGGACCCGGCCAGATCGGAGTGGTCCGAACCGAAGACCTCGAAGGCCGCGGCGGCCTCGAAAAGCATGCTGCCCTCGGGAAGTGCCATCGCCACGGTCCGCATGTCCGAAACTGTACGCCCCTCGTCATTCCGGCCGCTGGTGATGTGCGGGACGGGCGCGGAACATGGTGCGGGCAGGGCGCAACCGCCCTCGGGACAACGGGAGTCGACGATGAGCAACACCCCTTCCACGCCCACCGCGCAGGACGCCGGCGTCCGGTCCGACGGACGCACGGTCGCCGTCATCGGCGCGTACGGCCACACCGGCCGCTTCGTCGTGGCGGAGTTGCTGCGCCGCGGCCTGACACCGCTGCTCGTCGGACGGGACCAGGAGAAGCTGGAGGCACTGCGCGGCCTGGCCCCCGGTGCGCCGGTGCGCGTGGCATCCACCGGGGACGCGGCGTCCCTGGACCGCGCGCTCGACGGTGCCTCGGCGGTCGTCAACTCCGCGGGGCCGTTCCTCGACACGGCCCTTCCCATGGCCGACGCGGCGCTGCGCGCGGGCATCCCGTACCTGGACGTCGGCGCCGAACAGGGCGTCAGCGCCGCCCTGTTCGACACCTACGGCGAGCGCGCACGAGAGGCGGGCGTCGTCATCGCCCCGTCTCTGGCGTTCTACGGCGGCCTGGGCGACCTGCTGGCCACCGCGGCGCTGGGGGAGTGGCCGGACGCGGACGAGATCACTCTCGCGTACGCCCTCGACAGCTGGCACCCGACCCAGGGCACCCGGCGCACCGGTGAGAGCAACGCCGGGCGGCACCTCGTGTACACCGGAGGTGAACTGCGCCCGTTCGACTACTCCCAGGACGCCTTCCCGTGGGACTTCCCCGAGCCGTTCGGCACCCAGGACGCCTCCGCGTTCGCGACCGCCGACCAGGTCACCCTGCCGCGCCACGTGCGGACCCCCGAGGTGCGGGCGGTGATGAACCTCGCGCCGCTGCGCGACATCCGGGCCGAGGAGACCCCGGCGCCCGAGCCCGCCGACGCCGCCGGGCGCTCCGCGCAGACCTTCCTCGTCGAGGCGGTCGTACGGCGCGGCAAGGAGATCCGCCGCGCGGTCGCTGGCGGGCGTGACATCTACGCCGTGACGGCACCGCTCGTCGTGGAGGCCGTCGAGCGCCTCCTCGACGGACGCGGCAAGGCGCCGGGCGTACGCGCGGCCGGGGAGGCCTTCGACGCCGCGGACTTCCTGCGGGCGCTCACCCCCGAGCACCTGACCCGGCTCGACCTGCCGTCCTGACGGGCCCGACACGCCCCGCTCCATGGAGGGCGCCCCAGATCGAGGCCGTCCCCGGCGTGTACGTCATCTCGCAGACGGACGACAGCTTCCTCGCCATGGCGCGGGCCCGCGCCATGCTGCCTGACGTCCTGGTCATCGACCTCGGCGCCCGTTCCGCCGGCGACGCCGCGACGGTCATCGACCACGCCCGGCAACTGCGGCCGCCCAGCCACATCCTGGTCCACTCGGGCGACACCTTGGGGCTCGGGCACGCGCTGGCGCAGCTCGCGGGCGACGCGGCCCCGCCAGCGTGAGGACGCCCTACGCCTCCGCGACCCGCACCGAGAGCCCGTAGTCCAACTCGGACCCGTCGACCAGAAGTGCCTCGACGGTGCGGGTCTCGGGGTCGATGTCGGCCTCCATGCCGTCACCGGCGAACCGGGGGAACCCGGAGGCCCCGGTCTCGCCCGTGGCCACCACGACGGCCGAGCGCAGAGCGTCGCGGCCATCGGTGGTGCTTGAGCCGTCCCCCGAGAACTCGGGGACCAGCAGGATCTCGAAACGCTGCGGGACAGTGTTCATGACCGTGACGCTAGACAGGAGTCGCGCACCACGCACGTCCAACGCTGCCGCCCGGCGCCGCCCACCGCGCTGGCCGAGCGTCATCTCGGCGCGGACGGTGGCCTCGGCCGTGCCGGACGGGCCCACGGTGAACAGGACGTGGGTGCCCGTCACCGAGGTGCCCGAGGTGTCACCAACCGGGAGCTAAGGGCGCGCGTAGGGCCGGGTCATGATCTCCATGTTGTGGCCGTCCGGATCGTCGAAGTACGCGCCACGACCGCCGAACCAACGGTTGATCTGGCCGGGTTCGGTATGGCTGGGGTCCGCGTAGTAGGTGACCCCGATTGCCTCCAGGCGGGCGATCATCGCGTCGAACTGTTCGTCGGGCACGAGGAACGCGTAGTGCTGGGACTGGACCGGCTCATCGGTCAGCTCGTAATAGTCGAGCGTCACGCCGTTGCCCAGGTCGACCGGCAGGAACGGTCCGAACGGGGCGCCGACCTTCAGGCCCAGGATCACGGCGAGGAACTCGGCGGACAGCTGCCGGTCCCTGGCGTTGACGACGGTGTGGTTCAACTGGACGGTCGTCACAGGCGAATCGGGGTCGTGCGAGTGCTGGTGCTGCGGCATGTGTGAGATCTCTTCCGGGTCTTGGAATCCACTGACGGTGCGCCGCATGGGGCGCTGTGGGAAGTCGGAAGAGGGGACGGCGGGGCTCTGGCCCGCCTCGCGCTCACGCCAAGGCCGGATGCCTCACTCGTACGTGGCCCATGGCCGACCCGGCAGTCACCCGGGTGATCTTAAGCGGTGCCGCGAGGCGGGACAACGCCGTTTTCGGTCGCATCGGAGGGGCGCCCCCGTCGCGCCCGACCGGCGGCACACCCCGGGCGGCCGGGCGTTAGCCTCGTCCGGGACGACTGGGCAGCGGAACGGAGACGGGCGTGGCGGAGCAGGAGCGACGGCCCCGGCGGCGGGGGCAGGGTGAGCTGGAGGCGCAGGTCCTCTCGGCCCTGCGCGAGGCGGAGGGCCCCGCGACCGCGGGCTGGGTGCAGGAGCGGCTCGGCGGGGACCTCGCGTACACGACCGTCGTGACGATCCTGAGCCGCCTCCTCGAAAAGGGCGCGGTGACGCGCGAGCGCGCGGGACGCTCCTTCGCGTGGACGCCGTCGGCCGACGAGGCGGGCCTCGCGGCACGCAAGATGCGCAAGGTGCTCGACGGCGAGCGCGACCGGGAGGCGGTCCTCACCAGCTTCCTCACCGCGCTGCCGCCGGGCGACGAGCAGGTGCTGCGTGAGCTGTTGCGGCAGGCCGAGGCGGAGAAGGACGTCTGAACCGTCATGGGGATGTTCGTCCTTCTGCCGCTCGTGCTGCCGCTGACGGCCTGGCCGGTCGCCCGGCTCGCCGAGCAGCGGCTGCACCCGCGGACGGCGACCCGGCTGCTCACGACGGTCGCCGCGGTCATGGCGCTCTGCAGCACGCTGTGCCTGGGCCTCCTGATGGTCGTCGGCACGGCGCAACTGCCCGGCAACCCGCTGCCCGACGGCTGGTCGGACCCCGAGGTGCGCGCGGCCGTCCCGTACGACGGGGTCGCCGGACGCCTTGCCATCCCGGGGCTGCTCGCCGTGGCCCTGGCCTGCGGCAGGACACTGTGGCGCCACCGCCAGGTACGCCGCCGCGCCCACCGCGCGCTCGCCGGTCTTCCCGGCACCGCCGTCGCCGTCCTGCCCGACACCGTGCCTTACGCCTACGCGCTGCCCGGCGGCGCCCGCGACCGGGTCGTGGTGACCACCGCGCTGCTCGACTGCCTCGCCCCCGCCGAGCGCCGCGCCCTGTTCGCCCATGAGCGCGCCCACCTCGCGACCCGGCACCACCGCTACCTCCTCGCCGTACAGCTGGCCGCCCGCGCCAATCCGTTCCTGCGCCCGCTGCGTACCGCCGTGGCCTACACGACCGAGCGCTGGGCCGACGAGGACGCCGCCCATGCCGTCGACGACCGCAGGGCCGTGGCCCGCGCGATCGGCAAGGCGGCCCTTCACTCTCGGGGCGCCCCGTCCCCGACCCTGGCCGGGCTCGCGGCGCCGGGGCCCGTGCCGCGCCGGGTCGCGGCCCTCCTCGGGCCCGCTCCCTCGGCGCGCAGCTGGCCGTCGCTGTTCACCGCGGTGGGGCTCGCGGCGTGGGCGGCCGCCGCGGGGGCGGCGGTCTCCGCCATGTCATCGGCGAACTCCGCCGTGACGATGGTCATGATCCTGCACGCGGCCACACCGCTTTAGGGCACAAGTCCCAGGTTTTGGGGCACAGGTCCCGCCCGACTCGCTTTGCCGTTCCTTTACAGTGGCTGTAGAAGCACCACCGCTTCCATGCCACCGCCCTCGTACGACACTTCGTACGAGTACGAGAAGGAGCCACGGACCCGCAATGGGTGAGCCTCCCAGTACGAACCGTGCCACGTCCCGTCCGCTGTCCGAGCGTGAGGGAACGGGGGTGGCACGGTGACCGAGATCCTGCTTCTGCTGCTCGCCCTGCTCCTCACGCTCGCCTGCGCGGTCTTCGTGGCGGCCGAGTTCTCCCTGACCACCGTCGAGCGCGGTGACCTGGAGCGCGCCGCCGAGGCGCGCGAGCGGGGCGCCGAAAGCGCCCTCAAGGCGGTCCGGCGCCTCACCCTCCAGCTGTCCGGCGCCCAGCTCGGCATCACCGTCACCTCGCTGGTCATCGGCATGCTCGCCGAGCCCTCGCTCGCGGCGCTCCTGCGCGGCCCGCTGGAGGCGGCGGGTCTCGGGGGCGCCGCTCCGACCGTGGCCACCCTGCTCGGTGTGGCGCTGTCCACCGTGATCCTGATGGTGGTCGGTGAGCTGGTGCCCAAGAACTGGGCGATCTCCCGGCCGCTGGCCGTCGCCAAGGTGGTCGCGGCACCCCAGCGCGGCTTCACCACCGCCTTCGGGCCGTTCATCCGGCATCTGAACAACACCGCGAACCACGTCGTACGCCGCTTCGGCCTGGAACCCGCCGAGGAGTTGGCCTCCGCACGCACCCCCGAGGAACTGGTCGCCCTGGCCCGGAGGTCGGCGGCCGAGGGCGCCCTGGAGGCGGACTCCGCCGAACTGTTCGTGCGCACCCTGCACCTGAGCGAGCTGACCGCGGAGAACGTGATGACGCCGCGCGTCGACGTACGGGCCCTGGAGGCGCAGGCCACGGCCGCCGACGCGGCGAACCTGACGCACGCCACGGGCCTGTCCCGCTTCCCCGTCTTCCGCGACAGCCTGGACGAGGTCATCGGCACCGTCCACATCCGCGACGTGCTCGCCCTGGCCCCCGACAAGCGCCGGCTCACCCCGGTCACCGACCTGGCCACCGAGCCCCTGCTCGTGCCCGACAGCCTGCCCGCCGACCGGCTGCTCGAACGGATGCGGGAGACCCGCACGATGGCCGTGGTCATCGACGAGTACGGCGGCACGGCCGGTGTGGCGACGGTGGAGGACATCGTCGAGGAGGTCGTCGGCGAGGTCCGCGACGAACACGACCCCGTCGAGGTCCCCGACCTGCTGCCCGCCCAGGCGGCCCCGGACGGCCGCACCGTGTGGGAGGCCGACGGGAGCGTCCGCATCGACCAGCTCGCCGCGATAGGACTCACCGCGCCCGAGGGGCCGTACGAGACCGTGGCCGGACTGATCGCCACCCGGCTCTCCCGCATCCCGGCCCAGGGGGACGCCGTCGACCTGGACGGATGGCAACTCTCCGTCCTGGCGGTCGAGCACCACCGCGCCGACCGGATCCGCATCACCGAACCCGCACTTCAGGTGCTCCGCCAGGCCGTGGAGGAAGCCCGATGACCACGCTCCAGCTCGCCATCGGCGCCCTGACCCTGCTCACCAACGCCTTCTTCGTCGGCGCCGAGTTCGCCTTGATCTCCGTGCGCCGCAGCCAGATCGAACCCCGCGCCCAGGCGGGCGACAAGCGCGCCCGCATCACCCTGTGGGGCCTGCAGCACATCTCCGCGATGATGGCCACCGCCCAACTCGGCATCACCGTCTCCTCGTTGGTGCTCGGCGCGGTCGCCGAACCCGCCATCGCGCACCTCCTGGAGCCCGCCTTCGAGGCGGTCCACATCCCGCACGCCCTGGTGCACCCGATCGCCTTCGTCATCGCCCTGACGGTGGCGACGTATCTGCACATGCTGATCGGCGAGATGATCCCCAAGAACATCGCGCTCGCCGCGCCCGCCAGGACCGCCCTGCTGCTCGGCCCGCCGCTGGTGGCGTTCACCCGCGCCCTCAGGCCGTTCGTCTTCGGCATCAACGCCTTCGCCAACACCCTCCTCAAGCTGCTCAAGGTCGAACCGAAGGACGAGGTCGAGTCCGTCTACACCGACGACCAGCTCGCCCGCATGGTCGTCGACTCCAGCGAGGCGGGCCTCCTCTCGGCGGCCGACGGCGAGCGGCTGCGCGACGCCCTTGAACTGGGCACCCGGCCGGTCGGCGAGATCCTGGTGCCTGTCGCCAAGATGCGCACCGTCGAACACACGGTCACCCCGGCGCGCCTGGAGCAGGTGGCCGCGGACGCGGGCTTCTCCCGCTTCCCGGTGACAGGGCCCGAGGGCACCCTGCTGGGCTACCTCCACATCAAGGACACCCTCGGCATCGCCGAGCGGGACCGGCCCTTCCCGCGCGCCGCGTTGCACGTGGTCACGCGGGTGCACATCGCCACGCCGCTCGACGACACGCTCACCGCGCTGCGCGCCGCGGGCAGTCACCTGGCGGCGGTCACCGGCGAGAGCGGCACGGTGCTCGGGTTCGTCACCATGGAGGACGTGCTGTCCGAGCTGGTCGGCCCCGCACCGGCGGCGCTCAGCTGATTCACAGGTGGCGCGACTGTACGTGCGGGGGCTCCGGTGGCTAGGGTGCCCGTGATGTTCTACACAGGTGTAGCACCCGCACTGGACGGGAGACGCGAGACCGCGGGCCCGGGTTCCCCCGGGAGGTCCCGTGAGTGAGCCTGTCCGCTCGATACACCGGGCCGGGGCATCGCGCGCGCCGCTGCCCGCCGCGCGCGATGCCCCTCCGGCGGCTCCGGAGCCCTCCACGGTGGTGCCGAAGCCTCCGGTCAAGCGCCGGGACTCGTTCTTCGACAACGCCAAGTACCTGGCGATCGTGCTGGTCGCGATGGGCCACGCCTGGGAGCCGCTGCGCGGCGACAGCAGGGCGGCCGCCGCGCTCTACATCACCGTCTACACCTTCCACATGCCGGCGTTCATCGTCATCTCCGGCTACTTCTCGCGGAGTTTCGACGCGAGCCCCGGCCGCCTCAAGCGCCTGGTGACGGGCATCGCGGTGCCGTACGTCATCTTCGAGGTGGCCTATACCTTCTTCAAGCGCTGGGCGGGCGACGACCCGACGTACCCGATCAGCCTCCTCGACCCCTGGTATCTCACCTGGTTCCTGGTCGCGCTCTTCGTCTGGCGCCTCACCACCCCGCTGTGGAAGGTGGTCCGTTGGCCGCTCCCCATAGCGCTGGCCATCGCCGTGCTCGCCTCCGTCTCGCCGGACATCGGCGACGACCTGGACCTCCAACGCGTCCTGCAGTTCCTGCCGTTCTTCGTCCTCGGCCTGTGCCTGAAGCCCGAGCACTTCCAGATCGTGCGCCGCCGGGAGGCCCGCATCCTGGCGCTGCCGGTCTTCGCCGTGGCCCTGCTCTTCGCGTACTGGGCGGCGCCGCGCATGAACGCCGCCTGGTTCTACCGCCGGGACAGCGCGCAGGAACTGGCGGCACCCGGCTGGTCCGGGGCCGTGATGACGCTCGGGATGTTCGGCTGCTCGGTGATCCTCGTCGCGTGCTTCTTCGCCTGGGTGCCGGGCCGCAGGCTGTGGTTCACCGCGCTCGGCGCGGGCACCCTCTACGGCTATCTGCTGCACGGCTTCGTCGCCAAGGGCTCCCGCTTCTGGGACTGGTACGAACTGGACTGGCTGCACACCCCGCTGGGCGAGATCACGGTCACCCTCGGCGCGGCGGCCTTGATCACCGCGCTGTGCACGTCACCGGTGCAGCGCCTCTTCAAGTTCGCGATGGAACCCGAGATGGAGTGGGCGTTCAAGAAGGACGCGAAGGCGGTGGCACGCGGCAGGGGCACGCACCGGAGGAGCTGACACGGCGTGGCCCGCTCACGCCCGCTCATCGAAATCTGAGGGCGGCCCGTCGGTCTGCTGGGCAGCGGTGCGCAACAGCGGTATGCCAAGTGTTGACCCGTACGCCACGAGAGGGTGGGCCAGACATGTGGACCGCTGGATTCTGGAAGGCCACCGCGGAGCGTGCGCTCCGTACCTTCGCGCAGTCGCTCGCCGCCGTCCTGGTCGCCGGGGCGACCACCCTCCTGGACGTCGACTGGAAGGCGGCGCTCGCCACCGCGGGGATGGCGACGCTGCTCGCCGTGCTCACGGCGGTCGGTGCCGCCAACGCCGGGGCGCGCGGACCCGGCATCACGGAGACGCCGACCGCCCGCAAGGGACGGGCCGCGATCTAGGGAAGGACCGGCCGTCCGGCCTCCACCGAGATCCGCTCGCCCCGGAACCGCTCCCGCAGCCGCCGGTCGTGCGACACCACGACCAGCGTGCCGCGGTATCCCGCCAGTGCCTCGTCGAGTTCCTCGACCAGGGCGGGGGAGAGGTGGTTCGTCGGCTCGTCGAGCAGCAGGAGGTCGGCCGGGCGCGTCACCAGGCGTGCGAGCGCCAGGCGGCGGCGCTGGCCCACGGAGAGTCCCATCACCGGCACGGCCAGGTCCTCCTCGCGGAACAGGCCGAGGGCCAGGAGCGCTCGCGCGTGGTCCTCGGGGAGTCCGCCAAGACCTGCCGCGAAGGCGTCGAGCAGCGGCCGCGTCGTGTCCTCGTCGCCGATGTACTCGATCTCCTGCGGCAAGTAGCCCGCACGGGCGGGGAGTCGGACCTCCCCGCGATCCGGGGTGAGCGCACCGGCGAGGACGGCGAGCAGCGTCGACTTGCCCGCGCCGTTCACCCCGGTCACCAGCGTGCGCGAGCCCGGATCGAGGGCCAGGTGCTCGACGGCGAGGCGCTCGCCCACCGCGACGTCCGTCAGCGTGACCGGGCGTACGAAGGGGTGGTCGCCGCCTGCCAGGCCCTCGCCGGCCGTGAAGTGCAGGGGGTCGGGCGGGCGTGGCACCGGATCGGCGCGCAGCCTGCGCAGCCGCTCGCGCGCGTTGCGCACGATCCCGGAGAGCTGGCCCTCCACCGACCGGTTGTTGCTCGCGAAGCGAGGGCTCTCGCTCATCCGCCAGCCGACCGCGATCCGCCGGGAACCGCCCTCGGCGAGCTTCTCCTGGCGCGCGACCTCCTCGCTCCACTCGCGGTAGCGCTCCTCCCAGCGGCGCCTGGCCGTGGCGCGCTGTTCCAGATAGCCGTGCCAGCCGCCGCCGAAGCGGGCCACGGACCTGCGGTCGCCGTCGACCTCGACGATCACCTCGGCGACCCGGTCGAGGAAGACGCGGTCGTGGGTGACGGCCACGACCGTGCCCCGGTGGGCGCGCAGCCGCTCCTCCAGCCAGCCGAGCGCCTGGTCGTCCAGGTGGTTCGTCGGCTCGTCCAGGAGGAGCAGCTCGGGCTGCGGGGCCAGGACGCAGGCGAGCGCGAGGCGCGCGGACTCACCGCCGGACAGCGAACCCAGGGTGCGCGCACGCTCCAGGTGCGGTAGGCCGAGACCGTGCAGCGCCGCGTCGAGGCGTGCGTCGGCGCGGTAGCCCTCACGTGCCTCGAAGGCGGCGACGAGGTCTCCGTACGCGGCCAGTTCGTCGGGGCCTGCCGAGCCGAGCGCCTCCTCCGCCTCGTGGATGCGCCGCTCCAGGTCCCGGAGCTCGGCGAGCGCGTCGTCCGCCGCGTCCTGCACGGTGGCGTGCGGCGGAAGGCGCAGGGTCTGCGCGAGGTAGCCGGTGCCGCCGTCAGAGACGACGGCCACCTCGCCGTCGGCGGGCGTGAACTCGCCCGCCATCAGGCGCAGGAGGGTCGACTTGCCCGAGCCGTTCTCGCCGATGACACACGCCTTCTCGCCGGGCCGCACCGACAGGGAGACCCGTTCGAGCACGGGCCGCTCCGGATAGCCGTACGACACGTCGCGCAGGACGAGTTGACTCACGGCGTACATCCCCCTCGCTTCGCAGCCCCAGCCGTAAGGCCTCGGCCTCAGACGGGCTGACCGAACAGCTCCCTCAGTACATCCTCCATGGTGACCATGCCGGCCAGCCTGCCGTCCGAGCCGAGCACCGCCGCCACATGCGTGCGGCTGCCGCGCATCGCGGTCAGCACGTCGTCCAGCGGCGTGGTCTCCCTGACCTGGGCGATCTTCCGCATGTCCGGCACGCGGAACGGCAGGTCGCGCGGCATCCGGTCGAGCGCGTCCTTGACGTGCAGATAGCCGACGATGCGACGGCCGTCGTCCACGACGGGGAAGCGCGAGAAACCGGACTCCGCCGATAGCCGCTCCAGCTCCTCGGGCGTCACACCCACGCGGGCGTAGACCACGCTCTCCAGCGGGAGCACCACGTCCCTGACGGGGCGGCGGCCAAGCTCCAGGGCGTCGTGCAGCCGCTCCTGGGCGCGGTCGTCGAGCAGTCCGGCGTCGCCGGAGTCCTTGACCATCCGGGCGAGCTCGTCGTCCGAGAAGGACGCGCTCACCTCGTCCTTCGCCTCGACCCTGAGCAGCTTCAGGAGGCCGTTGGCGAAGGCGTTGATCGCGAAGATGACCGGGCGCAATGCCCGCGCGATCGCGACCAGCGGCGGGCCGAGCAGCAGAGCGGTGCGCACGGGCTCGGCCAGCGAGATGTTCTTGGGGATCATCTCGCCGAGCAGCATGTGCAGGTACGTGGCCAGGGCCAGGGCGATGACGAACGAGAGCGGGTGGACCAGGCCGTGCGGCACCCCGACGCCGTCGAACAGCGGCTCCAGGATGTGAGCGATCGCGGGTTCGGCGACGATGCCGAGCACCAGCGTGCACAGCGTGATGCCGAGCTGCGCGGCGGCGAGCAGCGCGGACACGTGCCGCAGGCCCCACAGCACGCTCTTGGCACGCCGGTCGCCGTCCTCGGCGTACGGCTCGATCTGGCTCCTTCGTACGGAGATGAGGGCGAACTCGGCGCCCACGAAGAAGGCGTTGACGACGAGGGTCGCAAGCCCGATCAGCAACTGGATGGCGGTCATCGCTCCTCCTCCTGGTGGTCGTCGTGCAGGGGCGCGTGCAGCAGGACGCGTGCCGCGCGGCGGCCACGGGCGTCCACGACGTCGAGCCGCCAGCCGCCCACCTCCAGGCTGTCGCCATCGGCGGGGATACGGCCGAGCTCGGTCGCGACGAGTCCGGCGAGCGTCTCGTAGGGCCCCTCCGGCGCGCGCAGGCCGACGCGGGCCAGCTGGTCGGTGCGGGCCGAGCCGTCGGCGGAGTACCGCGTGCGGCCTTCGCCGTCCGTGCCGTCGGGGGCGATGTCGGGCGTCTCGTGCGGGTCGTGCTCGTCCCGCACCTCGCCGACGACCTCCTCGACGATGTCCTCCAGGGTCGCGACGCCGGCCGTGCCGCCGTACTCGTCGATGACCACGGCCATCGTGCGCTTGCCGGAGAGCCGGTCGAGCAGACGGTCGACGGTCAGCGTCTCCGGTACGAGCAGGGGCTCGCGCATCAGCTCGGCCACGGGGAAGCGGGCCCGGCGCTCGGCCGGTACGGCCAGGACGTCCTTGATGTGCGCGACGCCGACGACCGAGTCGAGGTTGCCGCGGTAGACGGGGAAGCGGGACAGGCCCGTCGCCCGGGTGGCGTTCGCGACGTCCTCGCAGGTGGCCATCACGTCGAGGGCCATCACCTGGACGCGTGGCGTCATCACGTTCTGCGCGGAGAGGTCGGCGAGGTTCAGGGTGCGGACGAACAGCTCGGCGGTGTCAGGCTCGAGCGAGCCCTCCTTGGCGGAGTGCCGGGCGAGTGCCACCAGCTCCTTGGGGCTGCGCGCGGAGGCCAGCTCCTCGGTGGGCTGGATGCCGAAGCGGCGTACGGAGCGGTTCGCCGTGTTGTTGAGGTGCGCGATGAAGGGGCGGAACAGGGCGCTGAACAGGCGCTGGGGGGTCGCCACCCGTTTGGCGACGGCCAGTGGGGAGGAGATCGCCCAGTTCTTGGGGACCAGCTCGCCGACGACCATCAGGAAGACCGTCGACAGGGCCGTGCCGATGACCAGGGCGATCGACGAGGCCGCCGACGTGGGGATGCCCATGGCGCGCAGCGGGCCCGAGATCAGCTTCGCGATGGAGGACTCGGAGAGCATGCCGACGACCAGATTGGTGACGGTGATGCCCAGCTGGGCCCCGGAGAGCTGGAAGGTGAGGTTCTTGACGGCCTTGAGGGCGCCCGCGGCGCCGCGCTCACCGCGTTCGGCGGCTCGCTCCAGCTCGCTGCGCTCGACCGTCGTGAGGGAGAACTCGGCCGCGACGAAGACGCCACAGGCCAGCGACAGCAGTACCGCCACCAGGAGCAGGAGCACTTCGGTCATCGGGTCACCTCCGTCCCATGATCGGGCAGGGACCGGGGGAATGCGCGATGTCGGGTACTGGGAGGCTCGCCCATGGGCGGACGCTCACACCTTTCGTAGACGTTCGAGTGGTCCGTCCATGTTAAAGGATCAGCAAAGCCCACTCCTGCGGATCGCGTACGGGTACCCAGGGCTCGGCCGCTCAGTCGAGCAGGGGCTTGACCCACCGGCTCCACTGCGGCTGGGGCGCGTATCCCGCGGCGTGCCACGCGTGATGGGCGTCTTCGTTGCGGTCGAGGACCATGGCGTCGCCGCGGCGCCCGCCGAGGCCCAGGAAACGCTCCTCCGCCGCGGCGAGCAGCGCCGAGCCGACGCCCTGACGGCGGTGGTCCGGGTGCACGGCGAGTCGGTAGAGGTGACAGCGCCAGCCGTCGAAGCCGGCTATCACGGTGCCCATGAGGAGGCCGTCGCGTTCCGCGAGCAGCAGGGCCTCGGGGTCGCGGGTGACCAGGCGCGCCACCCCGTCGTGATCGTCGCTGACGCTCGTGCCCTGCGCGGCTTCGCGCCAGAACCGCAGTACGTCGTCGATGTCCGAAGGCGTTGCGTGGCGGATGTGGAGATCGCTCATGGGGGCGATGTAAGCAGTGCGGGCGCCCGGCGGGCGAGTGGTTTCCGCCGGGCGCTGCTGCCCGCCGGCCCGTGGCGGAAACCTGCGGTGGAAACTTTTTCTAGAAAATGTCTCTAGAAAGAGCGATGCTTGGTCCAGAATCTCGTTCATGGTCAATCGTGAGTCCGAGCCGGTGCATCAGCCCGTGCCCGGCAACCCCTACGTGCAGCCGGCACCCCCGGCGGGCACCACGCGAAAGCTCCGCCTCGCCCTCGGCGCCGGTGCCTTCGCCCTGGTCCTGATCGGTGTGGGCTTCTACGCCGTCACGCAAGCGGACGAGGACGGGAGGGGGAGCGGTTCCCGTGAGCCCGTCGCCGGGCAGACACGGCAATCGCCGGACAAGGAACCGGAGTCGGCGGCCCCGGACGGGGACTCCGGCGCGAAGGACGACGGGTCGGCCGCCGTCATCGACGTCAACGCGGGGCGCAAGGCCGGTGAGGCCAAGGCATGGGTCACCATGAACGACATCAAGCTGCCGGGCAAGGGCGCCCAGCTCCTCGACCTCTGGCACGTACCCGGCATCGTGGCCCAGGCGGGGCACGCCGAGGTCACCGGCTACCGGACCAAGGACGGCTCGAAGGCGTGGTCGGTACCGCTGCCCGGCACGGTGTGCGACACACCGGTGAACCCCACACCGGACGGCAAGGTCGTGGTGGCGTACACGAAGAGGAAGTCCGAGCAGAACTCGTCGTGCGACCAGCTGCGGATGATCGACCTGAAGACCGGTGAGAAGGGCTGGCACAAGGCACTCGTCGACGGCGGCTTCTGGGACGACACCAGCGCGACGCACGTGTCCATCACGGGCAGCACCGTCCTGGTCGACCAGAGCGCCACCATGCGGGCCTACCGCATCGGCGACGGCAAGCGGCTCTACACCACCGAGCGGGAGCGCAAGGGCGGTTGCTCGCTCGACGGCGTCGCGGGCGGCTCGCGGCTGCTCCAGGTGGAGTCCTGTCAGCCGGGCAGTCCCAGCACGCACGGCAGGCTCAAGAAGCTCGACCCCCGTACCGGCGACGTCGAGTGGAGCTACCGGACGAAGAAGGGCTGGAGCATCCATAAGGTCTACTCCGTCGACCCCGTCGTGGTCACCGTCAGGAACCGCGAGGAGTTGGACAAGTGGGCCGTGGTCGCCGTCGACGACAAGGGGGACCAGCGCTCCTGGATCAATGTCGACAAGGGCCCGCAGGAGTTCGAGATGTGCGCGGGGGCCGGGGACTCGGGCGAGGGCGTGCAGAACTGTCCGGGGGGAGCTGCCGACGCGGACACGTTCTATCTGGCGAGCGAACCCAAGGACGACCTCATCGGACCGAACAAGATCGTTGCCTACGACCTCCGTTCGGGGAAGACCAAGTGGTCCGGATCGGTCGGCGGGCGGAACATCGTGCCCGTCACCGTGGCCGGAGGCGACCGGCCCGGGTTGATCGCGTACGCGCGGCCGCGGGGCGGCAAGAGCGGGCAGACCGTGCGGTTCGGCCGCGGCGGCGGCAAGCCGGACGTGCTGCTGCGGCACACCTCGTCGGCCCAGACCATGGAGGTCGCGATGTTCGCCGGCAACATCCTGTACGCCGACGAGCGGTTCTTCGTGACCCCCACGCGCCTGGAGGGCAAGAGTCACGGCGGCAAGGGCGAGGAAGGCGACGCCCGCATGCTCTCCTTCGCCCGGTGAGGCCTCCGGCCGAGCAGCATGCCCCCAGACCCTCGCCAGCAGTGGAGACACGATGACGCAGCCGCCCCCCGAACAGTCCCCGCAGCAGCCGCAGGGCCCGTTGCCGCCGCAGGGCGCCTTCGGCCCGCCCCCGCAAGGCAGCTTCGGCCCGCCCCAGCAGGGACAGACCCCGGGCTTCGGCCCGCCGGTCGCCCCGCCGAGCGGCTTCGGCCCGCATCAGGTCTACCAGCCGATACCGGCATCCGGCAGGCCACCGGGCTCGGGCGGCAGACGGCCGGGTCGCCGTACGGCGATCGTCGTCTCCGTCGTCACCGCGATCGCCCTGATCGTCGGCGGCGGCGTCTGGTACGTGACATCGGCGGGCGACGGCTCGAAGGGCAAGACGGCGGCCAAGCCGGACGGTAACGGCGCGAAGCCCACGTATGAGAAGCCCGAGGAGAAGGCACCGAAGGACCCCGAGGCCTTCTTCACGACCAAGGCCTTGCAGCCCAAGTTGCCCAAGGGGGAGACCACTTGGAAGACGCAGGGGTCCTGGCTCACCGACAAGGTGTACGCGAAGTCCTCGGTCGAAGCGATCGTCGGCGTCGACGCCACGTCGGGGAAGGGGCTCTGGCGCCTGCCGAAGCCGGGGCAGTCGTGCGCGGGCTCCCCGGACCTCGGCAAGGGCAACATCGCCGTCGTCGTCACCGGGGCGAAAGTGCACGACGACAGGGGCTTCAAGGACGGGTGCACCGAGGTGACCGCCTTCGACGTGGACACCGGTGACAAGCTCTGGACCAAGTCGATCACCATCGGCTACGAGAAGAAGAAGACGGAGTTCGACCAGGTCACCATCAGCGGCGACACGGTCGCCGTCGGAGGCCTCTACGGCGGCGCGGCCTTCGACCTGCGCAGCGGCGACGTCCGGTGGGAGCCGAAGCAGGGGGAGAAGTGCCGCGACGTCGGCTACGGGGGCGGCGAGCGGCTCGTGGCGGTCCGCTCCTGCGGTGACTACGGCTCGCAGCGCTTCCAGGTACAGCTCCTCGACCCGGCCACGGGAAAGTCGAAGTGGACCCACAAGCTGCCCGCCGGTGTCCGCAGCCCCAGCCTGGTCTCCACCAAGCCGGTGGTCGTCGCCCTCGACTCCGGTGAGATCACCTCGTCCGGAGCCACGGACGTCTTCCCCCTCGACGAGAAGGGCAACCGGCGTACGAGGATCGCCCTGACGGACGGCAAGTACCTGCACAACTGCGGCACCGTCAACGTCGTCGAGGACTGCCGGGCCATCGCGGCGGGCAACGGCAAGCTCTACGTCGCCACCGAGAAACGCGAAGGGGCGAAGGAGTTCTCGTCGACGAACGACATCGTGGTCTTCTCCCTGGTCACCGGCAAGACCACGGGGGAGAAGGTGGAGGCGGGCGACAGCTCCCCCATCTTCCCGATCCGCATGGACGGCGGGAACGTGCTCGTGTACAAGAGTGGCTTCAAACCGCAGGTCGTCTCCCTCGACGGCAGGAACCTGAAGAAGGAGACGGTGCTTCTCGCGGGCACCGGGTCGGCCGCGCTCTCGCCCCTGATCTCCGAACTGCGCTTCCACCGCAACAAGTTGTTCGTCAGCTCCGATCTGCTCGGCCAGTACTCAGCGGACAAGAAGGAGATCATGATGTTCGGCTTCGCGGCCAAGTAGGCACAGGCCGCGCGGGCACGGCGGCAGCGGGCCCTCACTCGTGCGCGATGGCCGCGAGCACATTCATGCGTGAGGCACGCAGCGCGGGGAGCAGGGCCGCCGCCAGGCCGACGACCACTGAGCCGATCAGCACCGCGATCACCGTCGTCCAGGGGATCGCGAACGCCGTCATGCCCTGCAGCGCGAGCACCTGCTGGGCCGCGACGCCCCACACCAGGCCGAGCGCGAGCCCAAGGAGCGCGCCGAACACCGCGATGACCACCGACTCCAGGCGGATCATCCGGCGCAGCTGCCGCCGGGCGAGCCCGATGGCGCGCAGCAGACCGATCTCGCGCGTGCGCTCGACGACGGACAGGGCAAGGGTGTTGACCACGCCGAGGACCGCGATGACGATCGCCAGGCCGAGCAGCGCGTAGACGAGATAGAGCATCACGGCGATCTGCTCGCGGATCAGTTCCTTGTAGTCGGCCTGGTCGCGGACCTGCACCTGCGGATACGCGTCGAGGGTCTTCTCCAGCCGGTCGCGCAGTGCGTCGGCATCCGTGCCCGGGGCCGCGTTCACGTACAGCGCGGAGTCCTGGCCGCCCGGCACGAACTCCTCCACCGTCTCCATGCCGAAGAAGATCCCGCCCTCGATGCCGAACCCCTCCGACCCCGGCTGGTCGGTGAGCGCGCTTACCGTCAGCTCCGTCTTGCGCCCGCCGGGGAACTCCACGGACAGCTTCGAGCCCATCCGGGCCTTGTGATCCCGCGCGAAGTCCCGCTGCATGGCGATGCTTCCGGGCGCGATCGCCCGCGAGGTGCCGCCGTCCACGTAGGTGACGCGGGCGACGTCGTCGAGGCGCGGGTCGTAGCCCGCAGCGGTCGTCTCCACGCTCTTGCCGTCCGGCATGGACACCTTCACGGGCGTGAACCGCTGCCGCACGACGAGTCCGGCGCCCTCGGTGTCCTTCACCTTCTCGGTGATCTCCTGCGAGAAGGGCATGAAGTTGTTGTTCTGCACGACGAAGTCGGCGCCCAGCGTCTTGTCGATCTGTTCGTCGAACGACTTGGTCATCGACGCGCTCGCCACGGACATGCCGCTCACCAGGGCGAGCCCCACCATCAGCGCGGCGGCCGTGGCGCCCGTCCGGCGTGGGTTGCGCAGCGCGTTGCGCTGGCTCATCCGGCCGACCGAGCCGAACAGGGCGGGGAAGGCGCCGCCGAGCACCCGGATCACCGGGCGGACGAGGAGCGGTCCCGCGATCACGGTGGCGACCAGGGTCAGGACGAGGCCGAGACCGAGCAGGGACGCCGCCGACGCGGTCTCCTCCGCGACGGCACAGCCCACCAGGGCGGCGGCGCCCGCCGCCCCGACGAGCGAGCCGACTGCCGCGCGGATCTTCAGCGGCCGTCCCACACCCGCGATTTCCGCGTCGGCGAGCGCGGCCATCGGCGACACATGCGCCGCGCGCCGCGCCGGGAGGTACGCCGCGACGAACGTGACGCCGACCCCGACGACGTACGAGGCCACGGGAGTTGCCCACCCGATGACCATCTCGGTGGACTTCAGGTTCATCCCGAACAGGCCCATCAGCTCGATGAGCCCGGCGGCGAGTCCGATCCCCGCCGCGAGACCGACGGTGGAGCCGGCCACGCCGAGCAGGATCGCCTCGGTGAGCACGGAGCGGCGGACCTGCCTGCGGTCGGCGCCGAGGGCGCGCAGCAGGCCGAGTTCGCGGGTGCGCTGCGCGATCAGCATCGAGAAGGTGTTGACGATCAGGAAGATGCCGACCAGGACGGCGATCCCGGCGAAGCCGAGCATCACGTACTTGATGACGTCCAGGAATCCGCCGAGTTCGGACGCCGCCGATTCGGCCTGTTCGTCCGCGGTCTTCAGGTCGTGGCCCGAACCCAGCTCGGCGGCGATACGGCGCTTCAGCTCGGTGTCGCTCACGCCGGGGGCGGCGTCCACCGAGACGCCCGTGACCGCGTCCTTGTTGCCGAGGAGTTCGCGCTGGGCGGTCGCCGTGTCCAGGTACACCAGCGCGGCACCCGGGTTGGTGGTGGTGAAGGTGACGATGCCGACGACCTTCACCTTGAAGGAGCCGGGCGCGGCGAGCAACGTGAGGGTGTCGCCGATCCGCACGTCCTTCTTGTCGGCGGTGTCCTCGTCGAGCAGCGCCTGGTCCTTGCCGCGGGGGGCGTGCCCCGAGGTCAGGTCCACCGGGCTGCGATCGTTGGGCACCCAGTTGGTGGCGATGGTGGGGGCGCCCGTGGTGGAGCCGACCGGGTCGTTCTCGCTGTCGACCACCGTGATGTTCTCGACGGACGCGTCGACACGGGTCCGAGCGACCCCGTCGATCCCGTCGATGCGGTCGGCGAGGTCGCCGGGGATCGTCGGTGTCCGGCCAGACGGCACGGCTTCTTCGAGGTCTTCCTTCGGCTCGACGGTCACGTCGGCGGACGTCGAGGCGAAGAGCCGGTCGAAGGTGCGGGCCACCGTGTCCGAGAAGATGAGGCTGCCCGCGACGAACGCCACCGAGAGGATCACGGCGAGCGCGGAGAGCACCAGTCGGCCCTTGTGCGCGAGGAAGCTCCTGAGCGTCGCCTTCAGCATGTCCGCGACGCCTCAGTCCTGGTCCGTCTTGCTGTCGATGTCGACGCCCTGGCTGCCGTCGACGCCCTGACCGCCGTCGGCCCC
Organism: Streptomyces sp. NPDC033177; assembly: GCF_055577715.1. Classification (NCBI taxonomy): domain Bacteria; kingdom Bacillati; phylum Actinomycetota; class Actinomycetes; order Kitasatosporales; family Streptomycetaceae; genus Streptomyces; species Streptomyces sp. NPDC033177. Next base: position 320,679 of record NZ_JBVIPS010000003.1, read on the forward strand.
GGGCCGGCCCTCCTGCGGCATTGCGTGGATCACGTCGAACCGTTTGAGGCGTTCGAGGACCGACTCCGCCGACGGGCGCGGCATCTCGTCGACGATGCGGCCGTCAGCGAGGAAGAGCACCAGGTCGGCGTGGGCCGCCGCGCCGGGATCGTGGGTCACCATCACGACCGTCTGCTCCAGTTTGTCGACGGCCTCGCGCAGGAAGCCGAGCACCTCGAGGCCCGCGCGCGAGTCGAGGTTGCCGGTCGGTTCGTCCGCGAAGATCAGCTCGGGGCGCGAGGCGAGCGCCCGCGCGCAGGCCACGCGCTGCTGCTGGCCGCCGGAGAGCTGGGCGGGCCGGTGCTTGAGTCGGTCGCGCAGGCCGAGCGTCTCGATGACGTGGTCGAGCCACGCGCGGTCGGGGCGCTGGCCCGCGATGTCCATGGGCAGCGTGATGTTCTCGGCGGCGTTCAGGGTGGGGATGAGGTTGAAGGACTGGAACATGAATCCGATGCGGTCCCGGCGCAGTTGCGTCAGCTCCCGTTCCTTGAGCCCGGTGATCTCGGTGTCGCCGAGCCACACCTGCCCCGCGGAGACAGTGTCGAGCCCGGCGAGCAGATGCATGAGCGTGGATTTGCCCGAGCCGGACGGGCCCATGACCGCCGTGAAACGGCCGCGCGCGATGTCCACGTCGACCGAGTCGAGGGCGAGCACCGTGGTCTCGCCGGAGCCGTACGCCTTGGTCAGGCCGCGTGCTCGCGCGGCCACCTTGGCGGGCTCCGCGAGGCCTGTGGCCGATGCCGAAGCAGGTGTGGACAAGGCCGCCTCCTGGGTCGTGGCCGCTCCAACTCCCGTAATCCTGCCGAGAGTAGAGGGTCGGGGCGGCGCCCGGTATCCCTCCAAGGTCGTGAACCGAAGACGTGTGTAAGGGGCACGGGAGGCCGGGCCGCGAGTGCGCCTCTGCGCCCTTCCGCGCTCTCCTGCGCCCTCTTGCCGGTGCTAGCACCCCAGCGCTAGCGTGAAGGCATGGCGAAGACCCAGCTGAACGTGCGGGTGGACGAAGGCACCGCCCGGGCCGCGCGCGAGCGAGCGCTGGCCCGCGGGATGAGCGTGAACCGCTACATCGAGGAACTGGTCAAACAGGACGCCGGCGAGGTCGGCCACACCTTTGTCGAGGCTGCCGCCGACTTCATGAAGCAGTACGAATCCGTGTTCGCCGAAGAGTTCGGTGCTGAACGCGAGGGTCGTCGTTAGCCCTTGAACCTCAGAATCGATCTTGCCTGGCTGTTGATGATCGCCGAACACAAGACGCCCGGAGACCCGCAGGTCACCGACTGGGGTGCCCTGGTGGCCACCGTCAGCCGGCACGAGGCGGAGATCTTCGGCGTGCCCGTCTACGAAAGCCCGCACGACCGCGCCGCCGCCCTCCTCCAGGTCCTCCTGCACATCCCCGCCCTGGAACGCTCCAACGCCCTCTTCGCCTCGTCCGTCGCCTACGCCTATCTGGTCGCCAGCGGCATGAAGGTCGTCACCTCGCCCGAGCAGGTGCGCGAACTGGCCCGCCTGGTGAAGGAGGACGGGGCGAGCGTGCGCGCCATCGCGGACGAACTGCGCAAGTGGAGCCTGTAGCGGCGGAACTCCCGTGAGCCGGCGGGATGCCGGGGTGCGCGCCAATGATCATGCGGCGGGGATAGGTTCGGCGGGGAAGAGCCGCACTTCAGGAGGACACCCATGCCTGCCGCCATCCAGCCGATGATCATCACCCCGGACATCGACCGCCTGCTGCGCTTCTACCAGGAGCTGCTCGGCGCCAAAGAGGTGTCGAGGACTCCCGAAGAGGGGCCCGCGTTCTTCGTGGACCTGCGCATCGGCGACTCGGAGCTGGGCGTCGTCTCGGACAGCAGCGTGCCGCTCGACACGCCCCAGCGCATCCTGCTGAGCGTGGCGGTGGACGCCGTGGACGACCTCCTCGCGAGGGTGGAGTCCCTGGGCGGCGAGGCGCTCGGGCCGGCCAACGACATGCCCTGGGGGCAGCGGGTCGCGCACATCAAGGACCCGGACGGCAACGCGGTCAACCTCACGCAGATCATCTGACGTCCGCCGACCGCGCCGGCTTCCGCCATCTACTTCCGCCACCTAGGTCAGTCGCTCTCCGGCCGCCGGGCCGTGCCGAGCACGCAGTAGGAGGACGGCAGCCGCGGGCCCTTCGGGGGCACCAACAGGCGCCGGTACGGGCCGATCTCGAAGCCCGCCGTGCGCAGCGCGCCCAGGGTGTCCCGCGCGACGTGACAGCCGCCGAAGAGCAGGGGCCAGACCGTGCGGTCCAAGGCGCGCTGCGTGGCCGCCATCGCCGCGCCCGGAGCCACACCGTGCTCGAAGAACCGCAGCTCGCCGCCCGGCCGCAGGACGCGCCGCAGCTCGCCGAGTGCGCGGGGCACGTCACGCACGCTGCACAGCACCAGCGAGGCCACCGCGCCGTCGAAGGCCTCGCTCTTGACGGGCAGCGCCTCGGCGGCGCCCGGCACGACGTCCACCGGCACGCCGGCCCGCACGGCGGCGTCCACGGCCAACTGGCGCAAAGTGCGCTCCGGTTCGATGGCCACGACCTCCGAGACCGCCGCCGGGTAGTGCGCGAAGTTCAGCCCGTTCCCCGCGCCGACCTCGATCACCCGACCGGAGAGACCGGCGAGCAGCTCCTTGCGGTACGTGGCGATGATGCGCTCGGCGGCCACGCTCTGACGGGCGTAGAACCGGGCGAAGACAGGATGGTGCACCGCGTCCCGGGACGCGGACCTGGCGGAGCGAGGCGACATGAACCCTCCTCGGCGGGACGACCGGACACCGCAATGGTGCCCCGGCAGCGCCCCCTTTCCCCCCGGCCGAAGCCCGCGAGTCCCGGGGCGGACCCGAACGGGAGCCGCCGGAGCCTCAGGCGCTCCGCGGTGCCTCACGTGCCGCGAACGCCGCGCTGCTCCACGTTCCCCCGAGCTCCCGCCCGAGCCAAGTCCCGGCGCTGTCACGGAAGGTGGCAGGTGTAAGCGTTGCCGCGCCCTCAGGTACCGCGCCGAGCAGGGGGACGCCCGCGCACCGTGGCAGGTCCGCGACGTTGCAGCGTGACGCGAGGTCCGGTGCCGCGGGCCAGCTGCCGATCAGCACACCCAGCGGGGCGAGTTCGCGCGCCCGCAGGGCCTCGGCGGTGAGTTCCGTCGCGTTCAGCGTGCCGAGGCCCGCCGTCGCGACCACCAGGACCGGAGCCGACAGGAGGCGCGCGGCGTCGGCGAGGGTGGCGCCCTCGTCGTCGTAGTGCACCAGCAGGCCGCCCGCGCCCTCGATCAGGACCAGGTCGTGGTCGACCGCCAGCTTCTCCGCCGCCGCGGCCACCTCGTACGGACGGACCTGCGCCATGCCCGCCCGTCGCGCGGCGGTGTTCGGCGCCAACGGCTCGGGGAAGCGGGCTAGTTCGAGGGTGGTGACCGCCTCGCCCGCGAGCCGCGTCACCTCTTCCGCGTCGCCCGGCTCACCGGGCGCCACCCCCGTCTGCGCGGGCTTGAGCACCGCGACGCTGCGCCCCGCGGCGAGCGCGACGGCGGACACCGCCGCCGTCGTCACCGTCTTGCCGATCTCGGTGCCGGTCCCGGACACCACGATGACCGCCATCTCAGCCCTCCTTCGCCGCCGCGCACACCGCGCGGCCGATCCGTGCCACGTCGTCGTCGCCCGTGATGAACGGCGGCATCGTGTAGATGAGGTCGCGGAACGGCCGCACCCACACCCCCTCGCGCGTCGCCGCGCGCGTCGCCGCCGCCATGTCCACGCCGTGGTCCAGCTGTACGACGCCGATCGCGCCGAGCACGCGTACGTCCCGTACGCCCGGCAGTTCCGCCGCCTCGGCCAGTGAGCCGCGCAGGCCGGTCTCGATGCGCTTGACCTCGGTCTGCCAGTCCTGCCCGAGCAGCAGGTCGATCGAGGCGCAGGCCACCGCGACGGCGAGCGGATTGCCCATGAACGTCGGGCCATGGGCCAGGACGGGAACCTCGCCCCGGGAGATGCCGTCCGCGACCCGCGAGGTGCACAGCGTCGCCGCCAGCGTCAGATAGCCGCCGGTCAGGGCCTTGCCCAGGCACATCACATCGGGCGTGACACCCGCGTGGTCCGCGGCGAACAGCGCGCCCGTGCGGCCGAATCCCGTGGCGATCTCGTCGAACACGAGCAGCACGTCGTGCTCGTCGCAGGCTTCCCGCAACACCCGCAGATAGGCGGGGGAGTGGAACCGCATGCCGCCCGCGCCCTGCACCACCGGCTCCACGATCACACCGGCCAGCTCGTCGGCGTGGCGCCCGATCATCTCGCGCAGATGGTCGGCGTAGGCGTCGTCGTACGACTCGAAGCCCGCGGGCGGCATGTCCGCGAACACCTGCTGGGGCAGCGCTCCCTGCCAGAGCTCGTGCATGCCGCCCTGGGGGTCGCACACCGACATGGGCTGCCAGGTGTCCCCGTGGTAGCCGCCGCGCCAGGTCAGCATGCGCCGCTTGGCCGGGCGGCCGAGCGAGCGCCAGTGCTGGAGGCACATCTTGACCGCGACCTCGACCGACACCGAGCCGGAGTCCGCGAGGAAGACGTGCTCCAGGCCCTCCGGAGACATGTCGACAAGGCGCTTCGCCAGGCGGACGGCGGGCTCATGGGTGAGCCCGCCGAACATGACATGGCTCATCCGGTCCAGCTGGCCGCGCACCGCGTCGTTGAGCACGGGGTGGTTGTAGCCGTGGATCGCCGACCACCAGGAGGACATGCCGTCGACCAACTCGCCGCCGTCGCCCGCGAGCCGGAGCCGGACACCGCTCGCGGACTCGACGACCAGGGGCTCCTGCCGGCCGGGCATGGGGCCGTACGGGTGCCACACATGACGGCGGTCGAGATCGAGCAGTTCGGGAACGGAGAGGCCGGAGAGGTCAGGCATTGGGCGCCAGATCCGTTCCCGCTCCCCGGCGGCGTACCGCGACCAGATCCGTGCGCGCCTCGGACGCCTCGGCCCCGGCGGCATCGGTCTCGGCCTGCGCCGGCTCGGACGAACCGCACGGCCCGCAGCCGCCCCCGGCCTCGCCGTGCGACCCGCATCCCGCAGCCGCGACGGCGTCCGCGCGGTGCTCGGGCAGCGTCACCGTGTCGGTGCCCTCGACCTCGAAACCGGCGTCCGCGATCATGTCCAGGTCGGTCTTGCCGGCCTGGCCCTCGCTCGTCAGGTAGTCGCCCAGGAAGATCGAGTTGGCGAGGTGCAGCGCCAGCGGCTGCATCGAGCGCAGGTGCACCTCGCGGCCGCCCGCGATGCGGACCTCCACGTCCGGGCAGACGAAACGGACCATGGCGAGGATGCGCAGGCAGCGCTGCGGGGTGAGGTTCCACTCCTTGGCCAGCGGCGTGCCCTCGAAGGGGATCAGGAAGTTGACCGGCACCGAGTCGGGGTCGAGGTCACGCAGCGCGTAGACCACGTCCACCAGGTCCTCGTCCGTCTCGCCCATGCCCGCGATCAGACCCGAACAGGCGGAGAGGCCCGCGGCCTGCGCCTGCTGCACGGTGTCCACGCGGTCGGCGTAGGTGTGCGTCGTGGTGATCTCGCCGTACGTCGCCTCGGACGTATTGAGGTTGTGGTTGTAGGCGTCGGCGCCCGCCGTGCGCAGTTTGTCCGCCTGGCCCGCGGAGAGCAGACCGAGGCACGCGCACACCTCGACGCCTTCGTTGTTCTCCTTGATCGCCTCGATGGTCTGCGAGACCCGGTCGACGTCGCGGTCGGTCGGACCGCGCCCGCTGGCGACCAGGCAGACCCGCTTGGCGCCGCCCGCCACTCCGGCCGCCGCGGCCTGCGAGGCCTCGTCGGGCTTGAGCCAGGTGTACTTGAGGATGCCGGCCGTCGAGCCGAGGCGCTGCGAACAGTACGAGCAGTCCTCCGGGCAGAGGCCTGACTTGAGATTGACCAGATAGTTGAGTTTCACCCGGCGCCCGAACCACTGCCGCCGTACCTTCCCGGCGGCGGCCACCACGTCGAGAAGCTCGTCGTCGGACGTGGCCAGCACGGCCAGCGCCTCTTCACGGGTCGGCAGCTCGCGCCGAAGCCCCTTGTCCACCAGCGTGTTCAGCAGATCCATGGCGCTGATCCTTACGCACGAGAGCATCGCTTTCCAAGGAGAGTTCGCACAACAGAAAGCCTGGGAGGTGTGGGTATTGCCACATCCTGGCCCGGTGGCCGGACGGCTAGGGTCTGTGCACTGTCTACAAACCGGCCAGTGCCGGCGACCCGGAGGGGACCCCTATGGCGAGCTCGCCGTTCGACTGGATCGACGAGCAGGCGAGCCTGCGCGCACGGGCCGGACTCGTCCGTACGCTGCGCCCCCGCCCCGCCGACGCCGGTGGCCTCCTGGACCTGGCGAGCAACGACTACCTGGGCCTGGCCAGGCACCCCGAGATCATCGAGGGCGCGGCGGCCGCGGCCCGGCGCTGGGGCGGTGGAGCCACCGGCTCCCGTCTGGTGACCGGCTCCACCGAACTGCACGCGGAACTTGAACGCGAGCTCGCCGAGTTCTGCGGCTTCGAGGCCGCTCTGGTCCTTTCCTCCGGATATGCCGCGAACCTCGCCGCCGTCACCGCCCTCGCCCCGCACGGTTCGCTGATCGTCTCGGACGCGGGCAACCACGCCTCGCTGATCGACGGCTGCCGCCTGGCGCGCGGGACGACGCAGGTGGTGCCGCACACCGACACCGAAGCGGTGCACAAGACACTGGACGCGCACGCGGGCCCCGCGATCGTCGTCTCGGACACCGTCTTCTCGGTCGACGGGGACGCGGCCCCGCTGGCCGAACTCAGTTCCGTCTGCCAGGAGTTCGGTGCCGGTCTCGTCGTCGACGACGCCCATGGGCTCGGCGTGCTCGGCGACGGCGGCCGGGGCGCCCCGCAGGCGGCCGGGCTCGCGGGCACGGACCACACGGTGGCGACGGTCACCCTGTCGAAGTCCTTCGGCAGCCAGGGCGGTGCGGTCCTCGGGCCCGCCAAGGTCATCGACCACCTGGTCAACGCGGCCCGGACCTTCATCTTCGACACGGGGCTCGCGCCCGCCGCCGTGGGGGCGGCCCTCGCGGCCCTGCGGTTGCTGCGCGCGGAGCCGGAGCGTGCCGCACGGGCCCGCGCGGTCGCGGCCGAGCTATATGAACGCCTCACCGCGGAAGGTCTCTCGGCGGTACGTCCCGACGCCGCCGTCGTCTCCGTGCGCGCGCCGTCACCGGAAGCGGCCGTGCGGTGGGCCGCCGACTGCAGGGGAGCGGGCCTCGCCGTCGGATGCTTCCGTCCGCCGTCGGTCCCCGACGGCATCTCGCGGCTGCGGCTGACCGCCCGTGCGGATCTCACCGGCGGACAGATCGCCGATGCCGTACGAGTGATCAGCCGCGCCGCACCCCGGTAGTCACCGGAGGCCGTGGACGAAGGCCTCCCATGTCGTGGGCGAGAAGAGCAGGGCGGGCCCTGCCGTGTTCTTCGAGTCGCGCACGGCGAGCAGCCCCTGCTCCGGCCCTGAAGCGAGCGAGGCTGTCTCCACACAGTTGTTCATGCCGTTGCTGCGACTGCTGCGATACCACCGTGCGCCGTGCAGAGAGGTGCTGGAAGGTACGTGCCGAGGCAGTGCCGTCATGGTGCCCCCTTACGCGCCGTCACGTATCCCGGCGATGTGATCCGTTGATTCCTCGGGCGAAAGCGCCTTTCCCTGAAGGGAGTTGAAGGCCTCCGTGTAGGCCTGGAGGTCTTCTTTCCGTTCGAGGTAGAGGCTACTCGTCAAGTGGTCGAGAACAACCACATCCAGATCAGCAATGTTCGGAAAGGAGAAAATAACGAAAGGGCCGATGAGGCCCACGTGCTCTCCGGCGGCGAACGGCAACACCTGAAGCCGCACATGAGGCAACTGCGCGGCCTCCAGTAACCGTTTCAACTGGCCCGCGAGCACCGTGCTGCCGCCCACCGGCCGGTGCAGGACCGCCTCGTCCAGGATCACGCTCAGTCGCAGCGGCGGAGCCGCGCGCAGCACGTCCTGACGGGCCAGACGCACCTCCACCAGCGTGTCCACCTGCTGTTCGGGCAGTCCGTCGAGCGCCGCCCGCGTCACCGCACGCGCGTAGTCCGGCGTCTGCAACAGGCCCGGCACGACGGTGGTCTCCAGGGTGCGCATCCCACAGGCCTGTGACTCCAGGCTGATGAAGTCGCGGTAGGCGGGCGGCAGCAGCTCGCGGTAGGCGTGCCACCAGTGGCGCCGTCCGCCGTCGTCGTCGGAGCCCGCCAATGCCACCAGCAGCTGGCGGAGGTGGGGGTCCGCCACCTCGTACGCATCGAGCAACAGCCCTACGTCGGCCGCCTTGACGCTGCTACGTCCCGTCTCGATCCGGCTGACCTTCGACTGATGCCAGCCGACCCGGTCCGCCGCCTGGCCACTGGTGAGCCCGGCGTGCGTGCGCAGTGCACGCAGTTCGGCGCCGAGTTTCCGGCGGCGCACCGCGGGACCGTACCGCATGTCCGTCTCCTTCCCGACGGAGCGTTTCTCTTCGGCCTCCCCCGGGCCGTTCAGGGGCGACAGTAGAGGAAGGGCCGACCGCGCGCCCAAATACGGTCTCTCGTAGCAGAGTTCACCGCTTTGAGCGACAGATATATGCACATCTTGGTGGATGGCCACCGCTGAGCGCTCCAAGAGTGGCAGTCTGGCGCGAAGCACCATTCCGGGACTGTCCTCGTGCCTTCGCTACGAGTCGGAGCCGAGCCCCGGTGGGAAAGGGACAGCGTCGCCATGGCAGACCTTCAGGAAGCATCCGTCACCCTGCCGAGCGATCCTGCCTCGGTCTCCGCGGCCCGGAAATACGTCTCGACCATCCTGGCCGAGTGGGATCTGCCGGGCGAGACCGAGGTGGCCGACACAGTCCGGCTCATCGTCTCCGAGCTCGCCACGAACGCCGTTCAGCACACCCGGGGCCAGTCGCCCACCTTCCGGGTGGACATCGAGCTTGACCGGGACGAGCAGCTGCGCATCGGTGTCACCGACAGCCACCCCCGCTACCCCAAGCGGCTGCCCGCCGCCGTCCAGCAGGACAACGGCCGGGGCCTGGTCATCATCCGCTGGCTGACCATGGAATGCGGCGGCAGGCTGTCGGTCACGCCCACTCCCGAGGGCGGCAAGACGGTCTGGATCGAGCTGCCGTGGACCACGCCCGTCCGAGGTGGGGCAGCGGCCCCCTCGACCTCACCCCGCTGAGCGGCCGAAGGCGCCCCGGAGCAAAGCCCGGAAGGTGTCCGCCGCCGGATGCGACACGTCGGTGCGGTGGACGACCGAGATCGTGCGCCGCAGATCGCCCGGCTCGAGCGGCCTCGTCCCCACCGGGGTGGCAGCCGTCCGCGCCACCATCTCCGGTACGACGGCGACGCCGAGCCCGGCGCTGACCAGCGCGCACACCAGCGCGTAGCCCGGGGTCTCGACCAGGACCGCGGGAGTCGCACCGGCCCGGACGAGCGCGGACTCGACGCCTTGGCGGGGCGGATACGGCGGCGCCATGCTGATGAGCGGCTGTCCGGCGAGTTCCCTCAGGGGCAGTCGTGACGAGTCGCTCGCGAGTGCGTGGCCCGGTGAGGTCACCAGGATCAGTTCCTCGACCAGGAGCGGCTCCGCGCTCACGGACGCGGGCAGCGCGACCGGATCCGCGGGCTCGTACGTGTGGGTGAGGGCCAGGTCGACCTCGCCCGCCGCCACGGCCGCGACGCCGAGCGGCGGTTCGTAGCCCCGTACCGTCAGATCGACATCGGGATGGGCGCGGCGGAACGCGGTCAGCGCGGGCGGCACCAGGTGGATTCCGGCGGTGGTGAAGGTCCCCAGGCGCAGTCTGCCGCCGGACAGGCCCGCAAGGCGTGTCAGTTCGTGCCGGGCCTGCTCCATCTCGTCCAGGACCCGGCGGGCCCGCGCGAGCAGCAGCTCACCCGCGCCGGTCAGCCGTGCCCCGCGGTGATGGCGTACCAGGAGCGCGGTGCCCGCCTCACGTTCGAGCTTGGCCAGCTGCTGGGAGAGGGCGGGCACGGTGTAGCCGAGGCGTTCGGCGGCGCGGGTGATCGACCCGGCCTCGGAGACCGCCACCAGTGCGGCGAGCCGCGTCGGGTCGTACATGGTCGCTCCCGGCGGCGTGGGGGTAAACGGCTGCTCAAGGCAGACCCAGGATATGCGCGCGCTGCGGTCGTCGGCGCGGCCGGCGAGCGCTGAACGGGCGCGGGCCGGTGCTTCACCGAGGCTTTGATGACCTGACGTCGTCCGGGCCGTCCGATTCCTCGTCGTCGCGCGCACGGCGCACCAGAAGGGGGAGCAGTCCCCACAGGCCCGAGCACACCACGAGCGTGGCCGCGCTCGCGATGATTCCGCCGGTCCGGCCCACCGCCACGTCGACGACCAGGAGCACGGCGCCCGAGACCGCGAAGACCAGGACCACCAGACCGATGCCGGCCAGACGGGACGACACGCGCACGATCAGCGGCTTGGAGTGCTGGCCGAACAGCGACCTGTGCACGGCCGCCGGCGCGGTGAACAGCGCGGCGGCGAGCACGGCGAGCAGCAGCGTGGTGACGTATGTGGCGCGCTGCACCGTGTCGAGCGAGGTGAAGCGCTCGGTGAAGGCGAGGGTCAGCAGGAAGGCGAAGAGGATCTGCACCCCGGCCTGCGTGACGCGCAGCTCCTGGAGGATCTCCGCGAAGTTGCGGTCGGCGCGTTCGAAGCGCGTCTCGTTGCGCGGTGGGTCGTCCGAGGGGGGAGCACTGTTGTTTTCGGCCATGGCGCACGAGTATCCGTGCCGACACGCCCCACGCTTGACGGGCGCGCCGACCAGAGGGCCGGGCGGGGGGCCGCCCGGCCGACGGCCGGTGACGGATGATCAGCGCACCCTGCCGTACGAGACGCTCTTCGTCCAGATCTTCTCGAGCCGCACCTTGGTGTTCGACTTGGGGGCGTGCCAGATCCGGCCCTTACCGGCGTAGATGCCGACGTGGTAGACGTTCCGGCCGGAGTGGAAGAAGACCAGGTCGCCGCGGACGCGGTTGGACGCGGAGACATGGCGGGTCTTGTTGTACTGCTGTGCGGCGGTGCGTGGCAGCTTCTTGCCCGCGCGCTTGAAGGAGTACTGGGTCAGGCCCGAGCAGTCGAAGCGGTGTGGCCCCGTGGCCCCGTAGCGGTACGGAGAGCCTTTCTTGGAGGCGGCGATCTTGAGCGCCTTCGTCCCGTGTGTCGCGGCCTCCGCCTCCGACGTGAGCCCGGGGGCCACGAGGGTGCCGCCTACGACGGCGAGCGTGAGGGCGGATACGGACCCGACCCTGGTGAGCAGCGACGGAACATGATTCAGCGCAGTCATGCGCAACCCTTCGTCAACCGCCTGTGAAGGATGACCTGTCGGATTCGGGCTGACAAAGTTGCCCGGCCGCGTACTGCGGCTTCACCCCAAGGATCGTTGTCCGGACCTTCCGGACCGACCCGTCATGCCTGGGTCCTCCACTCCTGCCGATGCACCGATGTCGACCGGTCATCCGGGCGGCGGCAGGACTCGGCGTCCGCCCGGACCGCCCCGCCGCTGTGGCGGGGGCTTGTCGTCGGAGAGGATCTTGACCCGACTTGGGGTCGAAAACCGAGCCGAAACGGCGTTTTGTGAGGCTCCTCACGGCTGAACCGTTCGGGTGGACACGGTCGGATTCGGGAACCGGAGAGCGCGCCGGATGATCGTTCGACCAGCACCGGAACGAGGAATTCCGGCCCACGCGTACACATCTGACGCAACTGAAGGCGTCTCAAAAAAGGACGTATGTCTACGCCGAATGTGGTAGCCCGTTTGGTTCGTTTGAGATCACCCCCGGACGCAACGGAGTTCGCGGGCCCGGATGACGGGGGCTCAGGATGCCGCCGGGGGCGGCACGGTGACCCGCCCGGCACGCCGCTCTCCGTCGAGCACACGCAGCGCACGGGCCAGCGTCGGTGCGTGCACGGCGGTTTCACCCCGCTGGTGCATGAGCGTCAGGGCGTCCCGCAGGGCGGTCGCGCTGCTGACCAGGGCCTGGGCGGCGCGTAGTCCTCCGTAGGTGTCCGATGCGCGGGCGGGGTTGATCCGGCCCAGCAGGTCGACCACTTCGAGGTACCGGTCGATCAACTCGCCCTCGGCGCGGGTGAGCGCGGGGAGCGGGGGAAGTTCGGGCGGCAGCATCGGTGGCTCACCCCGCATCCGGGGTGCGCGGGTCCGGGCTGTGCCTATCCGGGGTGAGCGGGGAGGACTTGCGGCTCGCGATGATCCGGTCCACCAGGCCGTAGTCGACCGCCTCGGCGGCGTCGAAGATCTTGTCCCGCTCTATGTCGGCCGCGACGCGTTCCGCGCTCTGTCCCGTGTGCCGGACGAGCAGCTTCTCCAGTTGCGCGCGCGTGCGCAGGAGTTCGTCGGCCTGGATCGCCAGGTCGGAGGTCTGGCCTCGGACCGGCTCGGCGAGCGAGGGCTGGTGGATCAGCACGCGGGCGCCGGGCAGCGCGAGCCGCTTGCCGGGAGTGCCCGCGGCCAGCAGGACGGCGGCCGACGACGCGGCCTGGCCCAGACAGGTCGTCTCCACGTCGCAGGCGACGAACTGGATCGTGTCGTAGATCGCGGTCATCGCGCTGAAGGAGCCGCCGGGGGAGTTGATGTAGAGCGCGATGTCGCGGTCGGGCGCCAGGTATTCGAGGTGCATGAACTGCGCCATCACGTCATTGGCCGACGTGTCGTCGATCGGCGTCCCCAAGAAGACGATGCGCTCCTCGAGCAGCTTCGAGTACGGGTCCAGCGTCCGCTGGCCCGTACTGGAGCGCTCGGTGAACTCGGGCAGGACATAACGGGCGAACGGCTGGTTCATGGCATGTCTCTCCTCTGCCGGGGTCGGCTGCTCCCCAAGGCCTCTGTAAAAAATGTACAGGACGTACGTAAAGTGGGGTGAGGGGCGGACGCGGCGCGGGCATGCTTCGCCTCGTCGTGATCTCAACCGCCCCCAGCCGAGAGCCTCGTATGGCAGCGTCCGAGCTCGCCCACCTCGCTCGGCGCGCTCGTCGAGAGTGCGGCGGACCGGATCAAACCCAGCCTCGTCCGGAACGTACGGCAGGGGCGCGCGCTCACCGGCATCGACCTGGAGCGGGCCACCGTGCTGCACGGCGAACTGTTCCACCGGATGCGGGAGTTCTTCGACCGCAATGACGCGCTGATTCTGCCGACGAGCCAAGTGCCGCCTTTCGATGTCGAGTTGGAGTATCCGGACAACATCGACGGGGAGCCGATGACGGACTACCTGGACTGGATGCGCTCCGCGTACCTGGTGTCCGCCACCGGTTGCCCGGCCCTGTCCGTGCCCGCCGGATTCACCCCGGGCGGACTGCCGGTCGGGCTGCAGATCGTCGGGCCGCACCGCGGCGACCTACGTGTTCTGCGGATCGGCCACGCCTTCGAGCAAGCCACCCGGCACGGCGAGCGCAGGCCGGGGCCGAACGTTACGCGGCCGGACGGACGGGTACTCGGGCGCCATGAATCGTTTGGAGCATCTGGACAAGAGCCTCGTCGATGAACTGACGCGTGCGGCCCGCGAGGCCGTACGGGACGAACTGAGGGAGCAGACGCGGGGACAGCGTCGCAAGGCCGCGCTGTACGCCGGTGCGGGGGCCTTCGGCCTCTACGCGGGCGCGGCTCTGGCACTCGCCTTCGGCCTCGCGCTTGCTCTGGGGCTGCCCGACTGGGCGGCGGCGCTGATCACCGCGGTGGTACTCGGTGGTGTGGCCTTTGTGCTGCGCAACGCGGCGCGTCCTTCCGCGAGCCGCCCTTCCGCCGACCGGAATTCCACGGATCGCCCCTCCGCGGACCTGCCGTCCGTGGACGGGCCGGCCATGACTCCGCCGCCCGTGACACCGCCGGCGCCCGAGCGGCCGACGGCGCCGCCGACCGTGGACGCGACACACCCGGGCGGCGTGGAGCCCGAGGTGCCGCACCGCTGGGGTCGGTGATCCGGGCCACCCGAACACGAATGTTTGGCCAACGGGTTACGGGCCACTCGGGTGATTGAGGTGGCCATATTGAACACATCATCGGATCCAGAGAAGAAGAAGACGAGTTCGCAGAACTCGCGTAATTCAACCGAACAAGCGGAAAGCGGCAGCGCGAAGCGCCCGGGCCCCATGGAGGTGCTGCGCATCGCACGCACCCAGCTCGCCGAGCTGACCGGGATGGCCGCCGAGTCCGTGTCGTCCTTCGAGCAGACCGAGGACGGCTGGACGTTGGAGATCGAGGTCCTGGAACTCACCCGGGTGCCGGACACGATGAGTCTCCTCGCGAGCTACCAGGTGGAGTGCGACCCGCAGGGCGAACTCCTGGGTTACCGGCGCGTCCGCCGCTACGAACGCGGGCGTGCCGACGGCAGCAAGGCCGGCGGCCGCTGAGGCGGCTGTCCGCGCGGGTTTCCGCGAAATATCCACAGATATCCCAGACTAAGGAGGGTCGATCGGCATGACCGTTGTCCCAGCACAGCAATCCGGTGGATCGGGCGGCACCAGTGGTCTGTACGACGTCCTGGAGCTGGTTCTCGACCGCGGCCTCGTGATCGACGCCTTCGTGCGTGTCTCGCTCGTGGGCATCGAGATCCTGAAGATCGACGTGCGTGTGGTGGTCGCCAGTGTCGACACCTACCTGCGCTTCGCCGAGGCGTGCAACCGCCTCGACCTGGAGTCAGGTCCGCACAAGGACCCCGGACTCCCCGACCTCGTGGGCGAGATGACCGAATCCGGTGCGCGCGGCAAGTCGAAGGGCGCCCTTTCGGGTGCGGCCGAGACCATTTCCGACGCGTTCAAGCAGTCGCGTGAAGAGAGCCAGTCGGAGTCCCGCCCGCGTGCGCGCAAGAGCACGTCGGCGCGCCGGAAGGAGGAGCAGGAATGAGCACGTACGTCTACGGCATCACCGCAGGTGCCCACCCGTCGCTTCCCGAGGGCATGGAAGGCGTGGGAAAGCCGGCCCGCCCCGTGCGCATCCTCAAGGAGGGTGACCTGGCGGCGATCGTCAGCGACGCCCCCGACGGGCTGCGCGCCAAGCGCAACGACCTGCTTGCCCACCAGAACGTGCTGAACGAGGCGGGCGCGGCCGGTCCCGTCCTGCCCATGCGGTTCGGCAACGTCGCCCCCGACGACGCGGCCGTCACGAGTGTCCTCGCGGAGCGCGCCGAGCACTACCACGAGCGGCTCTCGACGCTGGCCGGCAAGGTCGAGTACAACGTCAAGGCCAGCCACGAGGAGCAGGCCGCACTGCACCGCGTGATGGCGGACAACCCCGAGGTGCAGGCACTCGCCGAGGCCAACCGCCAGGCGGGCGGCGGTAGTTACGAGCAGAAGCTGCAGCTCGGCGAGATGGTGGTGGCCGCGCTCCAGGCCCGCGAGGCCGAGGACGCGGTGGAACTGCACCGCACCCTGGTGCCGACGGCGCACTCCGTCAGCGTGGGCCCCGAGTCCACTGGATGGCTGACCAACCTGTCGTTCCTCGTGGAGCGCAAGTCGGCCGAGGTGTTCCTCGCCGCCGTCGAGGAGGCCCGCAAGGCCCACCCGCACATCGAACTGCGCGTCAACGGGCCGCTGCCGCCCTACAGCTTCGTCGAGCCCGGTCCTTCCGAGCCGACCGGGGCCACGCCGGAGTCCGCGAGCTCACAGGCCGGCCGGGAGTAGGTCATGGGACTGATCGGCGAAGTACTGATGCTGCCGCTCGCCCCGGTGCGCGGCGGCCTCTGGGCGGTGAGCCAGGTACTCGCCGAGGCCGAGCGCCTGTACTACGACCCGGCCACCGTCCGGTCCGAACTCGCCCTTCTCGAGCAGCAGCTCGAGTCGGGCGAGATCGGGGAGGAGGAATTCGACCGCCGGGAGGACGAGTTGCTCGACCGCCTGGAAATAGGCCTGCGCACCGGCGCGGGAACCGACAACGGGACGACACAATGAATCGAGTGGGACTTGGCCTCGCCGTAGGGGCCGGATACGTCCTCGGACGTACGAAGAAGCTGAAGTTCGCGATCGCGGTAGGCACCGCGGTGGCCGGTAAGAAGATGAACCTGAGCCCGCGCGCCCTGGGCGACCTGCTCTCTCAGCAGCTGCAGAACAACCCGCAGTTCAAGGAGATCGGCGACCAGCTGCGCGAGGACATGCGCGGGGTCGGGAAGGCCGCGACCGGAGCGCTGGTCGAGCGGCAGATCTCGGGCCTGGCCGACCGGCTGCACGGCCGGACGGCGGATGTGCGGGACCAGCTCTCGGGCGTGAAACCGGATATACCGGGTCGCGACACCGAGGAGGACGAGGAAGAGCCGGACGACGCGTACGAGGAGTACGACGACGAGGACGACCGGGACGAGCGGGACCACGAGGAGTCCGCCGACGCGGAGTCCGACGAGGAGCCCGACGAGAGGCCCCGGCCGCGGAAGAAGGCTCCCGAGCAGAAGGCCGCCCCCAAGAAGGCGGCCGCCAAGAAGACTCCCGCCAGAAAGACGGCGGCGAAGAAGAGCCCTGCGAAGAAGACGGCGAAGAAGGCCCCCGCCAGGGCCGCGGCGAAGCCGTCCGCGCGTCGTGCCACCGGGGCCCGGTTGCCGAAGGAGGGGGGCCGCGATGAGTGACACCCTGAAGTCCGCCTCGGACAAGGCGAAGGACAATCCGCTCACCGGCATCGCGAAGAGCGAGGCCGCCGACCGCCTGAAGTCCGAGGTCCAGGAGTATCTGGGCGCCCAGGCTCAGCGGCTGCTGGTCGGAGTGGGCAACAAGCTCGGCCAGACGACGGGCAAGCTCAACGACCTCGCCGAGGGCAACAGTCCGGGCTTCGCCAAGCTCGCCGTCGACGGCGGCCGCAAGATGGCCGAGGGCAAGGGGCCGCTGCGCTCCGCCGTGGAGGTAGGTGCCGGCCGGGCCAAGGACAGTGTGGTCGGCGCCTTCAAGAACATGATCGGCGGCAAGGGGCGCCGCAAGGGCGGGGCAGGCCAGAAGCCCACGGTCATCATGGAGTTCATCGACGTCGGCGTGCCGCTGCGCACCGCGTACGACCAGTGGACCCAGTACCAGGACTTCAGCACCTTCGCCAAGGGCGTCAAGAGCGCGAACCGCGCCGACGACACCACCTCCGACTGGCAGGCCAAGGTCTTCTGGTCCAACAGGAGTTGGAAGGCCCACACCACCGAGCAGATCGCGGACGACCGGATCGCGTGGACCTCGGAGGGCGCGAAGGGCACGACGAAGGGTGTCGTCTCCTTCCACTCGCTGGCCGAGAACCTCACGCGCGTCCTGCTGGTCCTGGAGTACTACCCGAAGGGCCTCTTCGAGAAGACCGGCAACATCTGGCGCGCCCAGGGCCGCCGGGCCCGGCTCGACCTGAAGAACTACGCGCGGTTCATCACCATCAAGGGTGAGGCGGAGGACGGCTGGCGCGGCGAGATCCGCGACGGTGAGGTCGTCCAGAGCCACGACGACGCGGTCGCGGAGGAAGAGGCCGAGGACGAGCAGGAAAACGTCGCCGAGGACGAGTACGAGGGCGACGAGGAGCAGCCGGAGGAGTCCTACGAGGACGAGGAAGGCGAGCGCGAGGACGACGAGGAAGCGCGCGACGAAGAGGACCAGCCCGAGGAGTCCTACGAGGAAGAGGACGAGGAAGACGAGGCGAAGTACGAGGACGAGGACGCCGACGAGGCGAAGTACGACGAGTACGAGGATGAGGACGAGGCGAAGCGCGACGAAGACGCCGAGATGACCGGGAGCCGTCGATGACGATGCCTGGCCGGATGCCGGAGCCGTACGGGCAGGGCGGCGGCGCGAACCTCGCCGACATCCTGGAGCGCGTGCTCGACAAGGGAATCGTGATCGCCGGGGACATCCGGATCAACCTGCTCGACATAGAACTCCTGACGATCAAGCTGCGGCTCATCGTCGCCTCCGTCGACAAGGCGAAGGAGATGGGGATCGACTGGTGGGAGGACGACCCGGCGCTCTCCACCCGCGCACGTCGGGACGAACTCACCCGTGAGAACGCCGAGTTGCGCGCTCATGTCGCCGAACTGGAGCAAGGCAGGTCGGGGCAGGAGGGCAGGACGGAGCGAGTCAAGGTGGAAGAGGGAAGCACGAAGCGCGGTCAGGCGGAGGAGAGCACATGAGTGGACTGCGGTACGTCTACGCGATCTGCCGGCCCTTCGACGCGGCGCTTCAGGCGCAGGTCACCGGGGTGGACGGCGCTCCCCCCGGTCAGCTGTCGCACCACGGTCTGATCGCCGTGGTCGGCACCGTGCCGGAGCAGGACTTCGCCGAGGAGCCGCTGCGGCGCCATCTGGAGGACCTGGACTGGCTGAGCGCCACCGCGCGGGCTCACCAGTCCGTGATCGACGCGCTCACGGTGGTCACCACGCCGCTGCCGTTGCGCCTCGCCACGGTGTTCCGGGACGACGCGGGAGTGCGCGCGATGATGGAGGCACGGGAGGACTCCTTCAGGCGCACACTCGACCGGCTCGACGGCCGCGTGGAATGGGGTGTCAAGATCTACTCCGACGCGCAGGCCGCGGGTCCGGCCGCCGAGCCGGAGAAGCCCGCGTCGGGTCGGGACTATCTGCGCCAGCGCCGGCAGCGCAACCGTGCGCACGAGGAGATGTGGGAGAGCGCCGAGAAGTTCGCCCACCGGCTGCACGACACGCTCTGCGAGCACGCGGAGGACGCCCGGCTGCACGCGCCCCAGAACTCCGCGCTCTCCAAGGAGTCGGGCCGCAACGTGCTCAACGCGGCCTATCTGGTGCCGCGTTCGGACTCGGAGGCGTTCGTCGAACTGGTGGAGCGCGTGAAGGGCGATGAGTCCGGCATGCGCGTGGAGCTCACCGGGCCGTGGGCCGCGTACTCCTTCGCGGGCGTGGAGGTCGAAGGGGACGACGTGGCGGGGGAGGCGGGACTGTGACCGTCATCGAACGCCGCGAGGTCGCCCTGGTCGACCTGCTCGACCGGCTCCTCGCGGGCGGGGTCGTCATCACCGGGGACCTCACCCTGCGCATCGCGGACGTCGATCTCGTCCGCATCGACCTGAACGCGCTCATCAGCTCCGTGAACGAGCAAGTTCCCTCACCTTTTGAGGAGTTGCTGTGAGCGAGGGCGAGGCCGAGCGCGAGCCCGGGGCCGAGGCCGAGCAGATCCGTGAGCAGCTCCGGGAGCGGCCCGCGGGAAAGAACCGGCTGGAACTGGAGCCGGACACGGTCGAACGCGATCTGATCAAACTGGTCCTGACCGTCGTGGAGCTGCTGCGGCAGCTCATGGAACGGCAGGCCGTGCGCCGGTTCGACACCGGCGAGCTGGACGAGGACCAGGAGGAGCGCATCGGCCTCACGCTGATGCTCCTCGACGATCGCATGGCCGAACTGCGCGACCGCTACGGCCTGCGGCCCGAGGACCTGAATCTGGACCTCGGGCCGCTGGGGCCGCTGCTTCCGAGGGACTGACCCTTCAAAGACCCCCGAAGCCGTATACGGGAAGTTCCGGAAGTTCGGGAAGCTCAGGAACCGCTGGGCTTCCCGAACTCCGTCACGAACGCCTCGCAGAACGCCTTCAGGTCATCCGGCTTGCGGCTGGTGATCAGCGCGTTGGGCCCGTCGTGGCAGACCTTCACCTGCTCGTCGACCCAGGTGCCGCCCGCGTTGCGGATGTCCGTACGAAGGCTGGGGAACGAGGTGAGCCCACGGCCCGAGACGACGCCGGCCTCGACGAGGACCCACGGGGCGTGACAGATGGCCGCCACCGGACGGCCGCTCTCGAAGAAGCCGCGTACGAAAGAGACGGCCTTCTCGTCGAGCCGCAGCGCGTCCGGGTTGGCGACCCCGCCCGGCAGCACGAGCCCGTCGAAGGACTCCGCCGACACCTCGCCGACCACCTCGTCCACGGGGAACGTGTCGGCCTTGTCGAGGTGGTTGAAGGCCTGGATCCGGCCCGCCTCGGTCGACACGAGGACGGGCTCGCCACCCGCGTCGGTCACCGCCTTCCAGGGGTCGGTGAGTTCGATCTGCTCGACGCCCTCGGGCGCCATCAGGAATGCGACACGCATGGCTCTTCACTCTCCTTGTGAGGGGTTTTCGGTGGTTGTCAGCCGGTCGTCTCGCGGACGACCCGCACGGTGTCCAGACCGGGATCCGCCGCGTCGGGCAGGTTCATCCCGGCCGTCCTGCCGGTGCGCAGATAGCGCAGCACCGGCTCGGTGAGGCGTTCGCCGGGCAGCGCTGCCGGAATGCCCGGCGGGTACGGCGTCAGCATCTCTGCCGCCACGCGCCCCGCCGCCTCGGTCACGGGTACGTCGACGGTCGGCCCGAAGTAGGCGTCTCGCGGCAGATCGACCGGGGAGAGACGCAGCTCGGCGGGGGAGGGGACCTCCACCTCCGGTACCGGACGCAGGCCGGCGGCGGCCTGGGACAGGGCCCGCAGCGCGGCCAGGAGCTGATCTGTCGTCTCCCGGTCGTCGGCGTGCGTGAGCTGGGTGCTGATGCGGCGGTGGTCGGCCAGGTGCGCCTCGATCGAACGGTGCTCGCGCAGCCAGTCCGCCGCCCTGAATCCCGAGGTGCCGAGGCCGCTCACGTCGATGACGACCGGCAGTGGGTCGAAGTCGGCGGCAGGGCCGCAGAAGTCGACGCGGTCGTTCACGTGCAGCCCGTCGATCTCCTCGATCTCCGCCCGTACGCCGGCCGCCAGGTCCAGGGCCGCCCCCATCAGGTCCTTGCCGTGCAGGGCCATCTGACGGCGCCAGCCGTCGAGGCCGGCATAGATGAGCACGGACGGGCTCGTGGTGCCGAACAGGTCCGCCCGGGACTTCAGCACCGTCGGGTCGATCAGGTCGCCCTGGAGGTGGAAGACGGAACCCTGCTCCAGGCCGCTGCCCATCTTGTGGATGCTCGTCACACAGATGTCGGCGCCCGCGTCCATCGCCCACGACGGCAGGTCGGGGTGGAACGGCAGATGCGCGCCCCACGCCTCGTCCACGATCAGCGGACGGGAGTGCCGGTGGCAGACGTCCGCGATGCCCCGCAGATCGGCGCAGCTTCCGTACGGAGTCGGGCTGGTGACCAGGGCGCCCATCGCGTCGGGATGGGCGGCGAACGCCTCGGCGAAGGCGTCGGCCGACGGCGGGTGGGCCAGATGCCGGTCGGGGTCCCAGCTCGGATCCACCCAGACCGGGCGGATGCCGGAGAGGATCAGGGCCGACACGACGGACTTGTGCGCGTCACGCCCTATCAGCAGCTTCTCGTGCGGTCCCGCGGCCGAGAGCATCGCCGCCTTGACCGACAGGGAGCTGCCGCACGTGGAGAAGAAGGTGTGCGAGGCGTGCACGGCGTCGGCCATCAGCCGTTCGGCCCGTTCGAGGACCTGGCCGCGGCCGAGGCGGTCGTCGAGACCTCCGGAGGCGAGGAGATCGCCGTGGAAGACGGCGTCGCCCAACACCTCCCGCACCAGCGGATCGGCGCCCCGGGCCTGCTTGTGGCCGGGCGGGGTAAAGGAGATACGGCCCTTCCTGCGATGGTCCGCCAGGGCTTCGAGTACGGGGGCTCGGGCGTGATCGACGGTCATGGATCACGGGTTCCCTGGTGCCGCGAAGGTCAATCAGAGTGACTGAGTACAGATCAGTTGGGTACTCAGAGTCACATGCGGATGAGTGTGATGGATGTGGGTTCGAACGCGGTCCGGCTGGTTGTCGTGGACGCGGAGGACGGTGTGCCCTTGCCGGTGCACACCGCCAAGTGGAAGGTGAGACTCTCCGAGGAGGTCGGGCCAGGCGGGGTGATCCCCGAGGAATCGGTGGGGCAGCTCGTCAGAGCGGTCGCCGAGGCGGCGGGTACGGCCAGGCGATGGGGTGCGGCGGAGCCCCTGGCCTTCGCGACGACGGTGGTGCGCAGCGCGCCCAACCGTCTCGACGTGTTGCGGGAGATAGGTGAGGAGACGGGCGTACCGCTGTGCACGCTGCCCGGCGAGGTGGAGGCCGAACTCACCTTCCTCGGTGCCCGGCGGTGGATGGGCTGGCGGGCCGGACCCATGGCCATGTTCGACATCGGCGGTGGCTCGCTGGAGGTGGCCTTCGGGCGCGGCAGGCTGCCGGATTACGTGGCCTCGCTGCCCCTCGGCGCCCGCCGGCTGACCCGGGAGTTCTTCGACGGGGAGGACCCGCCGACCGAGCAGAGCGTGAAGGCGCTGCGGCGCAAGGTGCGTCACCAGCTGCGGGACGTCGCCGCGCGGATCCGCTGGGAGGGGCCGCGCACCGCGGTGGCGACCTCCCGGACGTTCCAGCAGCTGGCGCGGCTCGGCGGCGCCGCCCCCGGCCGTCACGGGCCGTTCATGGCACGGCAGTTGAGCCGGGCGGACCTGCGCCACTGCCGCGACCGCCTCGCCGCTCTGCCGGTGGCCGAACGTGCCGCGCTGCCGGGGGTCTCGGCGCCGCGGGCCGCGCAGAGCCTGGCCGGGGCGATCGTGGGCCATACGGCGATGAAGCTGACGGGCGTCAAGACGGTCACCCTCTGCCCCTGGGCCATCCGCGAAGGCGTGCTGCTGCGCCATATGGAGGACGGCGGGGCGTGGTGGGCGGACGTCAGCCGGGGCGAGGTCACCGCGCCCGCCGCCCGGCCGCTGCCACTGCGGGTCGCGGCGCTGCAGAACTGAACCCGGGTGGGCTCACCGGCCCGCGGCGCGAATGGGCTCACCGGCCCGCGGTGCGGGTGGGTTTCTGGAGCCGGGCGATCGTCGTGGCCAGTTGGCGTCGGAACGGGTTCGGGATTCTTCCTGCCGTGACGGCGCCGACCAGTTCGTCGGCCACGAGGTGCAGCTTGGTGTTCGTGTTCTGGGAGATCGAGACCAGCACGTCCCACGCGTCATCGGGGCTCAGGCCGAAGGAGGCCATCAGGACCCCGCGGGCCATGTCGATGGCGGGCCTCGTCTCCATGGCCCGCCGCAGCTGGACGAGTTCGACGCGCGGGTCCTGCCCCACGTCGGCGTCCGCGACGGACACCAGGTCATCAGGCACATCCGACAGGGACACCAGGTCATCCGGCAGGGACACCAGATCCTCCACGATGGCCGGCTCCTCCGCGACCTGGGCAGTAAGCGCACGTTCTGTCATGGCGGCCACTCCGTAGACGTCCGGGCGTCATCACCTCACCCAGCGTCGGCCCGAGAAGCTCACCCGTCAAGGGATACAGGAAATGTCGTTCGCCCTTTTGAATGCGTGAATCAAACGCCCTATCTTGTAGGGATGGGAGCAGTACCTGAATCACACAGCGGTTGGACCTTCCTCACCAACCACGCCCGCGTGCTGGCCGCGATCGCCGACGATCCCGCGACCCGCATCCGTGACATCGCCGCTCGCTGCCGGCTCACAGAGCGCGCCGTGCAGAAGATCGTTGCTGATCTGGAGGAAGGCGGATATCTCTCTCACACACGGCAAGGCCGTTCCAACACGTATCGCATCGAAGAGGGGACGATTCTGCGGCATCCCGCCGAATCGGGGCTCGCCGTGGCGGAGCTTCTCACGCTCCTGGCCCAGCACGACGTCGACCACGGTCAAGGATCCCGGCAGTTGGAGTCGTCGCCACCGCACGCGCGCGACCCGAAGCCCGACTCGTGATGTGCGGGCTGACCTGCGGCGCATCCGCTCCTCGCGGGCCGGATGGCCGCACGGGCCGCCGGTAAGCTGGAGAACATGGCCTACGAGATTCCGGTGACGCAAGCCCGTGCAGAGCTCGCCGACCTGATCAACCGCGTCGTGTACGGCGGTGAGCGGGTGGTCGTCACCCGTCACGGCAAGCCACTCGTGGCCCTTGTCTCCGCCGCCGACCTGGAGCGGCTCGAGGCGTTGCCCGAAGCGTCACCCGAGGCTGACGAGGAGCAGGTGATCAGCTCCGTCTCGTCGTTGCGCCCGGCGTCGTCCTCGTCCGGCGCGGGCGAGCAGCGGCGTTTCGGCATCGCGGCGGAGCACCGGGGCCCCAACGCGACGTAACTGTAGGGCGATTGCACGCAGGACCGCAGGAAACGCGGAGAGTGCAGGAAACGCAGAGAACTCAGAGAACGCAGGAATGGCCGTACGCCCCCGTCCGCTACAGCGGGGGCGTACGGCTGTCTGAGTGCCGGATGCGCTGCCAGGTCAGGAGACCGGCACCGCATCCGGCGCCGCCGGCGCCTCGTCGCGCGTCGCGGCAGCGGGACGGCGGCGGAGCGCGCCGAGCAGCACGGCCGTCAGGCCGAGCAGGGCCCAGACGGCGAGGGTGATCAGCGGGCCCGTGATGCGCGCGCCGTCGAAGAACGACACCGAGCGCAGCAAGGTGCCTCCGGCGCCCGGCGGCAGCAACTGCCCGATGAAGCCGACCGGTTCGGGCAGCAGTTGCGGCGCTGACGTCACGCCGGAGAACGGGTTGCCGAGCAGCACCATGGTCAGCGCGCCGACCCCGATGCCCGCCGGACCGAAGAGTGCGGCGCAACCCGCGACGGCGCCGCTCACCGCGAGCGTCGAGAGCCCCAACACCCCGGCTTCCGCCCACCAGTTGCCCGTCAGGACGCCGAGCCAGCTGTGCGTCACGGCCGCGGCGACCACGCCGACCGCCCCGGCGGCCGGCACGAGGGTGGCCACCGCACGGAAGCCGCGCAGACCGAGCATCGTCACCACCGCACCCGCCGCGACTCCCGCGATGGCCATCGGCAGGATGCTCGCGCCGAGGGCGGAGCCCCGCGGGTCGGCCGCGGGCGCCGCCACCACATCGGTGGTCCGCACCTCGGCGCCCTCGGGGGCCTGACCGGCCACCGCCTGCTCAAGGAGCTGGGCGACCACCGGGCTCGCCGCCGTCGCGGTCAGGAGCTTCATGCCCTGTGGCGTGACGACGACCGCCCCGTACACATCCCGGTCCTCGATGGCATCGCGGGCGGCGGACTCGTCGGCGTACTGATGAACCTCGAACGTGCCCTTCTTCTCGGCCAGTTGTGCCTTGAGCGGACCCGTCGCCGCGGCGGGTCCCGCGACGCCGAGGGGCAGATCGCGCGGGGCGGTCCTGGTGGCGGGCCAGGCGAAGGCCCACAGGGCGAGGGCCACGAGGGCGGAGACGAGGACGGCCACGGCCACCATGCGGCGGCCCTGGGGAGGCGAGGTGGCGACGGGCGTGGGCATGAGCTGAGCTCCTTCTGGGATCGTCGGGCTCGGATCGTCTGGGATCGAATCAAAGAGAAGGATCGTTCGTTTTACTTGATGCCCTCACTGTCCTGCCGAGTGCGGAGCTTGTCAAGAATGAATGTTCGTTTTAGTTTGGCGGCATGGCCCGCGTATCCCAGGAACACCTAGACGCACGCCGCCGCCAGATCCTGGACGGCGCCGCTCTCTGTTTCGCCCGCAACGGTTTCCATGCCACCTCGATGCAGGACGTGCTCAAGGAGGTCGGCCTCTCGGCCGGAGCGGTCTACCGCTACTTCCGGGGCAAGGAGGAGCTGATCGGGGCGATCGTCGGCGAGGTCCTCGAATGGATCCAGGAGACCTTCGAGGCGGCGGCCAAGGAGACCCCGCCGCCACCGCCGGACGAGCTGGTCGGCCGCGCGCTGGCCCAGGTGCTCGGCCGGAAGGCGGGCGCCCCGGAGGGGGAGGTCTCGTACTTCCCGCGGCTGATCGTCCAGGTGTGGGCGGAGACCCTGCGCAACGAAGAGCTCGCGGCCGTGATGCATCAGGGGTACGCCAAGGTGCGCGTCGCCTGGGTGAAGATCGTCGAGGGGTATCAGGCGGCGGGCATGATGCGCGGCGACATCCCGGCCGACCATGTCGCGCGGGTGATGGTCGCTACGGCGCAGGGGTTCGCCGCCCAGCTCGCGCTGTTCGACGAGGTCCCGCTCGATGCGCTGCAGGACGGTCTGCGCGGTCTGATGAGCATGGGTCAGCCCGGCGGATGAGTATGGGTCTGCCCAGCTGATGGTCATGGAGCGGTCAAGCGCTGGTTAACCTCGTTGAAACTCCTCCCAACTAGCCTGCGATCCCACGCCACCAGGGGATTTCGTAACCGGGGTGCGCAAGATCAAGCGCACTGTCTGTGTGTTACATCTATATCCGTCGCGGTGGCCGCGGCAGCCGGACCCCGCACGGTCCGGAGCGAGGACTGTGAGGTGGGACGCGTGCAACTGACCCCGCACGAGCAGGAGAGACTGCTCATCCATGTGGCCGCGGACGTGGCCGAGAAGCGAAGGGCGCGGGGGCTGCTGCTCAACCACCCCGAGGCGATCGCGCTCATCACGTCCCACATCCTCGAAGGTGCCCGTGACGGCCGCACCGTCTCCGAACTCATGTCGTCGGGGCGCAAGGTGCTCACCCGTGACGACGTCATGAGCGGCATTCCCGAGATGATCCACGACGTCCAGGTCGAGGCCACCTTCCCGGACGGCACCAAGCTCGTCACCGTCCACGACCCGATCGTCTGACGGGGGCCGGCCGCATGAGTTCCGCGCAGAGTCCCACGCAGATTCCCACGCACCACGTGATCCCCGGCGAGATCCTCTTTGCCGACGAGCCCGTCGCCTACAACGTGGGCCGCGAAGTCACCGCCCTCACCGTTCTCAACGCCGCCGACCGCCCCGTCCAGGTCGGCTCCCACTACCACTTCGCCGAGGCCAACCCCGGTCTCGACTTCGACCGCGATGCTGCCCGCGGCAAGCGGCTCAACATCGCCGCCGGTACCGCCGTGCGCTTCGAGCCCGGAATCCCCGTCGACGTCGAACTCGTCCCCCTGGCCGGCCTGCGCATCGTGCCGGGTCTGCGCGGCGAGACCGGAGGTCCCCTCGATGCCTGAACTGTCCCGCGCCGCGTACGCCGACCTGTTCGGCCCCACCGTGGGCGACCGGATCCGGCTAGCCGACACCGACCTGCTCGTCGAGATCGAGGAGGACCGCTCCGGCGGCCCCGGACGCTCCGGTGACGAGGCCGTGTTCGGCGGTGGCAAGGTCATCCGTGAGTCGATGGGGCAGTCGCGCACGACGCGCGCCGAAGGCACCCCCGACACCGTTGTCACCGGCGCCGTGATCATCGATCACTGGGGCGTCGTCAAGGCCGATATCGGCATACGCGACGGCCGCATCACCGGCATCGGCAAGTCCGGCAACCCGGACACGATGGACGGTGTGCACCCCGATCTCGTGATCGGACCGGAGACCGAGGTCATCTCCGGCAACGGAAAGATCCTCACGGCCGGCGGCATCGACACCCACATCCACTTCATCTCGCCGACCATCGTCGACGAGGCGCTCGCCTCCGGCGTCACCACCCTCATCGGCGGCGGCACCGGACCCGCCGAAGGCAGCAAGGCGACCACGATCACGCCCGGCTCCTGGCACCTGGCCCGGATGTTCGCCGCGATGGACTCCAGCCCCGTCAACATCGGGTTCCTCGGCAAGGGCAACACGGTATCCGCCGCGTCCATGCACGCCCAACTGCGGGCCGGAGCCGTCAGTTTCAAGATTCACGAGGACTGGGGAGCGACCCCCGCCACCATCGACGCGTGCCTGAACGTCTGTGAGGACACCGGCGCCCAGCTCGCCGTCCACACCGACACCCTGAACGAAGCGGGCTTCATCGACGCCACGTTCGCCGCCGTCGCGGGTCGCACCCTGCACGCCTTCCACGTCGAGGGCGCGGGCGGCGGGCACGCCCCCGACATGATCACGGCGGTGTCACTGCCGAACATGCTCCCCAGCTCCACCAACCCGACCCGACCGCACACCGTCAACACCGTCGAGGAACACCTCGACATGCTGATGGTCTGTCACCACCTCAACCCGGCGGTCCCCGAGGACCTCGCCTTCGCCGAGTCGCGGATCCGGCCCACCACCATCGGGGCCGAGGACATCCTGCACGACATCGGCGCCATCTCGATCATGTCGTCGGACTCGCAGGCCATGGGGCGCATCGGCGAGGTCGTCATGCGGACCTGGCAGACCGCGCACGTGATGAAGCGGCGGCGCGGCTTCCTGCCGGGGGACACCCGCGCCGACAACCGGCGCGCACGTCGCTATGTCGCCAAGTACACGATCAACGCGGCGGTCGCGCAGGGCGTCGACCACGAGATCGGCTCGGTGGAGAGCGGCAAGCTCGCCGACCTGGTGCTGTGGGACCCGAAGTTCTTCGGCGTCAAGCCGCAACTGGTCATCAAGGGCGGCCAGATCGCGTACGCGCAGATGGGCGACGCCAACGCCTCCATCCCGACCCCGCAGCCGGTCCTGCCGCGGCCCATGTTCGGCGCGCACGGCAAGGCGCCGGGGCTCAACTCGCTCAACTTCGTGACGCAGTCGGCGCTGGACGACGGGCTGCCGGAACGGCTCGGTGTGGCCAAGGAGTTCACCGCGATCCGTTCCACGCGCGGACGCTCGAAGGCGGACATGCGCGAGAACGACGCCCTGCCGAGGGTGGAGGTCGCGCCCGACAGCTTCGCCGTCACCATCGACGGCGAACTGGTCGAGCCGTCACCCGCCGCCGAACTGCCGCTCGCGCAGCGGTACTTCCTCTTCTGATGGTGGTCGTTCGGATGGCGGTCGTTCGGATGGCGGTCGACCGCGATGTCTAGGGCCGCGCTTCTCGTCCTGGCCGACGGCCGGTTCCCCGCCGGAGGGCACGCCCACTCCGGCGGGGCCGAGGAAGCCGTCAAAGCGGGACGCATCACCGGCGCCGGGAATCTGGAGCAGTTCTGCCGGGGACGGCTGCACACGACGGGTCTTGTGTCCGCCGCGTTGGCGGCGGCCGCCGCGCTCGGGGTCGATCCACTGGACCTCGACGAGGCCGCCGACGCGCGGACACCATCGGCCGCGCTTCGGATCGCCGGACGGCGGCTCGGGCGGCAGATGATGCGGGCCGCGCGGGCCGCGTGGCCCGACCCCTCGCTCGACCACCTGGCCGCCGCCCGGCCCAAGGGGGCGCACCAGCCGGTCGTACTCGGCCTTGCCGCACGGGCGGCGGGGCTCGAGGCGGAGGACGCCGCGTACTGCTCCGCGTACGAGTGCGTCAGCGGGCCCGCGACGGCGACCGTGCGGTTGCTGAGCCTGGACCCGTTCGACGCGACGGGGGTCTTGGCACGGCTTGCCCCCGAGCTCGATCTCGTCGCCCGGGCCGCGGCGGAGGCGGGCCGCGCGGCCCTGGCAGGTGGGGTTGACGCATTGCCCGCGGCTTCAGCTCCGCTGTTGGAGGTCGGGGCCGAGGCGCATGCCGTGTGGCCGGCGCGGTTGTTCGCGTCGTAGGGGCTTTCCATCTCCCCGCACCCGCCCCTTCCCGAAGCTGGGGGCTCCGCCTCCAGACCCCCGCTCCTCAAACGCCGGAGGGGCTGGACTGCGCCCGCCGCACGGGCTGAAAGAACGTCTGAACCTAAGGAATCGCACATGCACCTCGATCACTCCCACGACGAAGCCTCCGCCGTGAGCGCCGACGCCCACCGCCCCGACGGGCGCCGCCGCGCGCTGCGGATCGGGCTCGGCGGGCCCGTCGGGTCCGGCAAGACCGCCACCGTCGCCGCGCTCTGCAAGGAGCTGCGGGCCGAGCTGTCCCTGGCCGTCGTCACGAACGACATCTACACCCGCGAGGACGCCGAGTTCCTGCTGCGCGAGGCCGTGCTCCCGCCCGAGCGGATCACCGCCGTGCAGACCGGCGCGTGCCCGCACACCGCGATCCGCGACGACATCTCCGCCAACCTGGAGGCGGTGGAGGACCTGGAGGACGAGATCGGGCCGCTCGACCTGATCCTCGTCGAGTCCGGCGGGGACAACCTCACCGCCACCTTCTCCAAGGGCCTCGTCGACGCCCAGATCTTCGTCATCGACGTCGCGGGCGGCGACGACATCCCGCGCAAGGGCGGCCCAGGCGTCAGCACCGCCGACCTCCTGGTCGTCAACAAGACCGACCTCGCCCCGCACGTCGGCTCCGACCTCGCCCGCATGGCCGCGGACGCCAAGGCTCAGCGCGCCGAACTGCCCGTCGTCTTCCAGTCGTTGAGGTCGGAGCAGGGCGTCGGCCCGGTCGCAGCCTGGGTACGCGCCCAGTACGCGGCCTGGACCGCGTCCGCATGAGCGTGGACGCCGTCGTGGCATCGGGGGTGCGCGGCACCGCCCGCATCACCGCGCGGGGCGACGGACGGGGCGGCACCGCCCTGCCCGTGCTCGACGGTGAGGGGCCCATCGTCCCGCGCCGCACCCGGGCCGCCGGAGCGGGCGCCCACGTCACCCTCGTCGGGGCGATGAGCGGCCCCCTCGGGGGCGACCACCTCACCGTCGAGGCCGCCGCCCACGACGGGGCCCGGCTGCGCGTCGGTTCGGCCGCAGCCACCCTCGCCCTGCCGGGGCAGTCGAAGGAGGCGGCGCGCCATGACGTGCGGATCACGGTGGGCGAGGACGCGGAACTGCTGTGGCTGCCCGAGCAGTTGATCTCCGTACGCGACAGCGATCTGCGGGTGACCACACGGGCCGAGCTCGCCGCGAGCGCGCGCCTCGTACTGCGGGAGGAGCAGGTGCTCGGGCGGACCGGCGAGGACCCGGGGCGCCTCAGCAGCCGCCTCACCGTGCGCCGGGCCGGTCGTCTCCTGCTCGACCAGGAGCTCTCCTGCGGGCCCGGCGCGCCCGGCGGATGGGACGGTCCCGCCGTCCTCGCGGGGCATCGCGCGATCGGCCAGCTCGTCGTCGTACGCCCGGAGTTCGAACAGGAGCTCCCTGGGCCCACCCTCCTTGCCGACGGGGCCACGCTCACCCCGCTCGCCGGCCCCGCAGTGCTCGTCACCGCCGTCGCCCCCGACGCCCTGCGGGTACGCCGTGTCCTCGACGAGGCGCTGCGCACATTCACGTGAACGGGGGCATATCCGCTCAGCGGGGTTCCCGGCACCGTCTATCGGATTGGTAAAGAAACACCGGCTGCGTCTGTCGCACTGAACCCGAAGACCGACAGGATCCTCCTACTGTTCGAAAATCGACAGGTAAATCGACAGGGGGAGGAACCAGTTGAGACGCACCACAGCATTCGGCGCAGCCGGCACGCTGATCACGGGCTCGCTCATAGCGGGCGCGATCATGGCACCGGTCGCCAATGCCGACGCCCGCCAGGGCAGCGGCAGCGCTGAGGCCCGCCAGCGGACCAGCTCCGAGGCGCGCGGTGTCGCGCTCGCCGCGCAACGTGCCGCCAAGGCCGGCATCGACTGGCAGGCGTGTCCCGCGGACTGGGGTCTGGAGAAGGCCGTCACGTGCGGTTGGGTGACCGTCCCGGTCGATTACGCCAAGCCCAACGGCAAGAAGATCAAGCTCGCCGTCGACCACATCGGCAACACCGGGACGAAGAAGGAGCGCCAGGGCGCGCTCGTCTACAACCCCGGCGGCCCCGGCGGTTCCGGGCTCCGCTTCCCCAACCGGGTGGCCACCAAGGCCAAGCTCTGGGAGAAGACGGCCAAGGCCTACGACTTCGTGGGCTTCGACCCGCGCGGTGTCGGCCACTCGGCGCCCATCTCCTGTGTCGACCCGCAGGAGTTCGTCAAGGCCCCCAAGCTCGACCCGGTGCCGGACTCCGAGGCGGACAAGCGCGCCCAGCGCAAGCTCGCCGCCGAGTACGCGGACGGCTGCGCCGAGCGCAGCGGCGACATGCTGCCGCACATGACGACGCCGAACACCGCGCGTGACCTGGACGTCATCCGGGCCGCGCTCGGCGAGAAGAAGCTGAACTTCCTCGGCGTCTCCTACGGCACCTACCTCGGCGCGGTCTACGGGACGCTGTTCCCGTCGCACGTGCGCCGCATGGTCGTCGACTCGGTGGTCAACCCCTCGAAGAAGAAGATCTGGTACGAGGCCAACCTCGACCAGGACGTCGCCTTCGAGATCCGTCTCAAGGACTGGATGAAGTGGGTCGCCAAGTACGACGCCACCTTCCACCTCGGTGACACCGCCGGGAAGGTCGCCAAGAACTGGGACAAGCTGCGTGCCGCCGCGAAGAAGGAGCCGCTGGGCGGAGTGGTCGGCCCGGCCGAGCTCATCGCCTACTTCCAGAGCGCTCCGTACTACGACTCCGTCTGGGTCGAGATCGCGACGAACTTCAGCAAGTACGTCGCCGGTGATGCCAAGCCGCTGATCGAGGCAGCCAGCCCCGACCTGTCGGACACCGCGGGCAACATCGCGTCGGAGAACGGCAACGCCGTCTACACGGCCGTCGAGTGCGCGGACGCCAAGTGGCCCACCAGCTGGAAGAAGTGGGACCGCGACAACACCCGCATCCACCGCGACAACCCGTTCATGACGTGGGCCAACGCCTGGATGAACCTGCCCTGCGCGACCTGGTCGAGCAAGCAGCACGAGCCCGTCGAGGTCAAGACCGGCAAGGGTCTGCCGCCCGTGCTCATCGCGCAGGCGACGCGTGACGCGGCAACCCCGTACGGGGGGGCCGTCGAGCTGCACAAGCGGTTCAAGGGCTCGCGTCTGATCACGGAGAAGGATGCCGGCTCGCACGGCATCACGAACCTGGTCAACCCGTGCCTCAACGACCGTGTCGACACCTACCTGCTGACCGGCAAGGTGGGCAGCAAGGACGTGACGTGCGCACCGCACGCCACGCCCAAGCCGTGACGGTCCGCCGCTAGGCGCCCGACTGGCAGCTGTGCGAGGGGCGACCGGGAGCACCCGGTCGCCCCTTCGCTATGCCGCCTACTGCGCGATCTCCGCCGTACGCGGCTCGGCGATCGCCTCGTAGTCAGCGGTCCGCAGCGCCAGCGAGCGGTCCAGACGGGCCGCGTTGAAGAAGATCTCTTCATGGGCGAGCAGTCCCGGATCCACGACCAGCTCCAGCTCGGGATCGAAGGAGAACGGCAGGATCGTGCCGCTCACACTGCCCGCGAGCCGCTCGGCCGCCTCCTGCGTGGCGAAGCCCGCGTACGTCCCGCCCAGGAGCTGCTTGACGGCGTTCAGGTCGACACGCCGGTCGCCGGGCACCACGGCGAGCACGTACCGCTTCGTCTTCTTGCCGATCTTCACCATCACCACGATGCACTTGGCGGCCTGCTGCAGCGTGTTGCCCCGCAGCGCGCTCACCGCCTCCGTGGCGCCCTCCGCCTCGTGCTCGATGACGCGGTACGCCGCGCCCCGCTCCTCAAGCAGCCCGATCAGCTTGGTGTACAGCCTGTGTTCGCTCATGGGCACGACCGTATGTCAGGACCTCAACTCAGCGGCATGCGGGGGAATTTCCGCCTGCTCGCGGCGGCGGCACGCTCGGCTTCCTCGGCCTTGACGACCGCGGCGTACTTGTCGACGTACTCCTGCCCGGACAGCCCGAGGATGGCGTACATGATCTCGTCCGTGACAGCGCGCAGGACCGCCTTCTCGTTCTCCATGCCCGCGTAGCGCGAGAAGTCCAGCGGGGCGCCGAAGCGGATGGCCACACTCTGGAAGTTCGGCACCTTCTGACCCGGCGGCTGCGCCTCGAACGTGCCGATCATCGCGCAGGGGATCACGGGCACCTGTGCCTTGAGCGCCATCGCGGCGACGCCGACCTTGCCCTTGTAGAGGCGCCCGTCGTGCGAGCGGGTGCCCTCCGGATAGATGCCGAGCAGCTCACCCTTGCGCAGTACCCCGAGGCCCTCGCGGATCGCGGCCTGGCCCGCCTCCTTGCCGGAGCGGTCCACCGGGATCTGTCCGGCGCTGCGGAAGAACGCGGCCGTCAGGCGGCCCCTGATGCCGGGGCCCGTGAAGTACTCGGCCTTGGCGAGGAAGGTGATCCGCCGCTTGATGATGGCGGGCATCAGAAAGTGGTCCGAGAACGAGAGGTGGTTGCCCGCCACGATCGCCGCACCGGTCTCCGGTACATGCTCGAGCCCCTCGATGCGCGGGCGGAACATGAGCCGCAGCAGCGGCCCCAGGACGACGTACTTGAGCAGGTAGTAGAACACCCGTTGCTCCTTGACGTAGGTGGACCGGCCTGGGTGCTGCGTCGTCGCAGGTCACGGGTCCTCGCGCAGCGGTCAGTTTAAGTGCGCCGCCGCGACGGGAGAAGGGACCGAAGCCGGGCGGCCTCGGTCCCTTCGCGCAACGGTGCGGCCGACGGACGGCACACCCATCCGGACCCCGCGCCACACACATACGGGTGAGGGTCCGGCGTGTCCTCTTGGTGAAGGGCGGGTGCGGGGGTGGCCTGGCCTCGCTCCGACGCAGTACGTCACCGTCACAGGAGGTCCCCATGAGGTCTCGTCCCACGTCCCGCCTGCGCCCGGCCGCGGCCACCGCCGCCGCGCTGGTCTCCCTCGCCGTCGCCGCGCCCGCCCACGCGTCAGGCGAAACGACCCCCGAGCGGACCACCGGCGTCTTCCTCACCGTCACGGGGCAGGACAACGCCTGGGTCCGCGGGGTGCTGCTCGACTGCGTGACCCAGCGGCCCGCCCACCATCCGCATGCGGCCGCGGCCTGCGCGGCGATCGACAAGGCGCACGGCGACTTCGACGCGCTGCCGACGACGAAGTCGGGGATCTGCACCAAGCAGTACGCCCCGGTCGCCGTGAGCGCGACAGGGCTCCACCGGGGCAAGCCGATCCGCTGGCACAAGACGTACGGCAACGCCTGCGAGATGGGGTCCTCGACGGGCGCCGTCTTCCGCTTCTGACGGCGTCGGCCGACGGACCACCCCGGGCGCCGCCCCGCACCTTTCCTCGGCGGTACGCGGCGCCTACGGAGTGCTGCGCGAGAGCACCATCGCCAGCGTGAGCATCCCGATGACGACCCAGCCGAACCACAGCCAGCCGTTGCTCCCCAGCGCGACCGTGTACGCGGTCACCGCGACCAAGCCTCCGATGGTGAATACACCCATCGTCTTCGTAGAATCAGGCATCGCCCTGCCTCCTCCCGGCAGCCCGGCGCCTCGACGCCAAGACCGCGGCCTGAGACCATCCTCGCCTGCGAAGACCCTTTGCCGCTAGCGCCCGCGCGCGGCCAGTGAGGCGAGATAGGCGTTGTACGCCTCAAGCTCCTTGTCACCGTCACGGTCGGCGGCCCGGTCCGTACGCCGCGCCTGGCGCTGATCGGAGCGGTACCACTGGAAGAGCAGCGCGAGCAGCACGAGCACCGACGGCACCTCGCTGAACGCCCATGCGATGCCTCCGGCAGCCGTCTGATCAGCGAGGGCGTCGATGCCGAGCGAGGACGGCGGGTTCTTGTAGGTGCCGACCATCGGCTCGGACGCCATCATCAGGGCGATGCCGAAGAACGCGTGGAACGGCATGCCCGCGAACAGCTCCAGCATCCGCATGATGTATCCGGGCCGGTGCGGACCCGGGTCGACGCCCATGATCGGCCAGAAGAAGACCAGGCCGACCGCGAGGAAGTGCACCATCATCCCGATGTGGCCCACCTTGGACCCCATCAGGGTGTCGAAGAGCGGGGTGAAGTACAGCGCGTACAGGCTCGCGATGAACAGCGGGATCGTGAACGCGGGGTGCGTGATGATCCGCATGTAGCGGCTCTGCAGGACCCACAGCAGCCACTCGCGCGGGCCCTTGCTGCCGCGGGCCGCGACCGGCAGCGCGCGCAGGGCGAGGGTGATCGGGGCACCCATCAGGATCAGGATGGGCGAGAGCATGCTGATGATCATGTGCTGCACCATGTGCACGCTGAACATGACCATGCCGTAGTCGTTCAGCTTGGTGCACATCACGAGCAGGATGGTCAGCACGCCCGCCACGAAGGAGATCGTGCGGCCGACCTGCCACTTGTCGCCGCGTCGTACGAGCCGGACCACGCCCCAGGCGTAGAGCGCGAGCGCCACCAGGCAGCCGATGAGGAAGAAAGGGTCGGCCGAGAGCTCGAGCCCGCGCCCCAGCGTGAACGGCGGCAGATCCATGTTCATGCCGTGCCCGCTGTGATCCATCCACTGGCTCCTGATTCGTGCGGTTGTGCGCTGTGTGTCCGCACCAGACTAGAACGGCCCCCGGACGCCGAAGCGTCCGGGGGCCGTTCCGTCACCGCCGGGCTCTACAACACGCACTCCGCCTCGGCGTACCGCTCGTCCGGCACCGTCTTCAGCGTCTCGACGGCCTCGGCGAGCGGGACCATCGTGATGTCCGTGCCGTGCAGCGCGGTCATCTTGCCGAACTCGCCGCGATGCACGGCCTCCACGGCGTGCCAGCCGAAGCGGGTGGCGAGGACACGGTCGTACGCGGTGGGGGTGCCGCCGCGCTGGACGTGCCCGAGGATCACCGGGCGCGCCTCCTTGCCCAGGCGCTGCTCCAGCTCGATGGAGAGCTGGCGGGCGATGCCGGCGAACCGCTCGTGGCCGTACATGTCCTTGATGCCCTCGTCGAACTGCATCGTGCCCTCGCGAGGCTTGGCGCCCTCGGCGGCCACCACGATCGCGAACTTCTTGCCGGCGGAGAACCGCTCGCCGACCTTCCGCGTCAGTTCCTCGATGTCGAAGGGCCGCTCCGGCACGACGATCGCGTGCGCGCCCGCGGCCATGCCCGAGTGCAGCGCGATCCAGCCGGTGTGCCGGCCCATGACCTCGACGATCAGGACCCGCTGGTGCGACTCGGCGGTCGTCTTGAGCCGGTCCAGGGCCTCGGTCGCCACGCCGACCGCGGTGTCGAAGCCGAACGTCACGTCGGTGACCGCGATGTCGTTGTCGATCGTCTTGGGCACCCCGACGATCGGCAGACCGGCGTCCGACAGGAGCCGGGCCGCCTTCAGCGTGCCCTCGCCGCCGATCGGGATGACCGCGTCGAGGCCCAGGTCGGCGAGGTGGCCCTTGGCCCGCTCGACGCCGCCGCGCAGCTGCGCGGGCTGGACACGCGAGGAGCCGAGAATCGTTCCGCCACGCGCCAGGATGCCGCCCACCGCGTCGAGGTCGAGCTTGCGGTAGTCGCACTCAAGGAGACCGCGCCAGCCGTCGTGGAAGCCGATGACCTCGTCGCCGTGGTCGACGACGGCACGGTGCACGACCGAGCGGATGACGGCGTTGAGCCCGGGGCAGTCGCCGCCGGACGTGAGGACACCAATGCGCATAGCCCGCCAACGTCTTTCATAAAGAGGGGCCCTGTGTGCTGCGTGGGCCGGAGTCCGGACCACGTCGTCCGGCGGGAACCCCGCCACCCTATAGGCGGGAGGGGGCGGGGCCGCACCGGGCGTCCGACTGCTGGACTCGGCCGCTCACCTGCGCGGCCGGGGCTTCAGGCGGGCTGCTGCGCGGCGTTCATCCGCTCGGCGCGCAGCGCCTCGTACCAGCGGTCGTCGGTCGGCGGCAGCGCGTTCACGTCGAGGGCCAGCTTCAGGAGCAGGTCCGCGATCAGCGGGTTGCGGGCCAGAACGGGACCGTGCATGTACGTGCCGAAGACGGTGCCGTTGTACGCGCCCTCGGTGCCGTCGCCCGTGCCGTTGCCCCGGCCGAGCGTGACGCGGGCGAGCGGGCGTGCGGACGGGCCGATGTGCGTGATGCCCTGGTGGTTCTCGAAGCCGGTCAGCGGGGGCAGGCCCAGCTGCGGGTCGATGTCGCCGAGGACGTCGCCGACGCACCGGTCGCCCTCGCCGCGGGTGGAGATCACGTCGAGCAGGCCGAGGCCGGGCTCGCGCTGGCCGAGGTCGTTGATGAACTCCTGGCCCAGGATCTGGTAGCCCGCGCAGACCGAGAAGACGATCGCGCCGTTGCCCACGGCGCGCTGCAGGCCGCCGTCGCGGCGCAGGCGCTCGGCCGCCAGGCGCTGCGGGCGGTCCTCGCCGCCGCCGATCAGGTAGATGTCGCCGGAGGTGGGAACCGGCTGGTCGCTGCGCACGTCGTAACGCTCGACCTGGAGGCCGCGCTGGTGGGCGCGGCGCTCCACGACCAGGGCGTTGCCCTGGTCTCCGTACGTGCTGAGCAGGTCGGGGTAGACCCACACCAGCCGCAGGCTGTTGTCGCTCATGCTCATTCGTCCCTACGAGGGTCTAGAGGGTCCGGTGGGGTCAGTTGCCGACGCGGCGGCGCAGGTCCTGGAACGCGGTGTAGTTCGCGATCGTCTCGATGCGTCCGGGCGGCGCCAGCTGCACGGCCTCGTCGAGGGACTCGCAGACCCGGAAGTCCAGGCCCGCGACCTCAAGACGCACGGCGAGGTCCAGCTTGCGGTCGCCGAGCACGAAGATCGGGTGACCGGCGAGGCGGGTGTAGTCGACGTCCCACAGCCAGGAGGTGTCGGTGCCGTCGGCGCCACGGGCGTTCACGGACAGCACCACCGGGGTGGGCGGCGGGTCGATCAGCGAGAACGTCTCGAGCCAGCCCGCGGGGTTCTTCGCGAGCAGCAGACGCAGGTCACGGCCCTGGAACTGCACGACGTCATAGCGTCCTGCGACGGCCTGCACCTGGTACATCCGCTCCAGGGCGACCTGCGGCGGTACGCCGAAGACGGCGGCGACGGCGGCCGACGTGGTGGCGTTCGCCTTGTTCGCGCGGCCCGGCAGCTGCAGATGGATCGGCCAGGCCGAGCCGTGCGGGTCGAGGACGTGGTCGCCGGAGAGCACCCAGCTGGGCGCGGGGCGGCGGAAGCCGCACTCGCCGCAGAACCAGTCGTCGCCGGGGCGCTGCATCACACCACCGCAGGAGGGGCACGACCAGGCGTCGTCCTTCCACTCCTGTCCTGCGGCCACCCATACGACGTTCGGTGACGAGGACGCCGCCCAGACGACCAGCGGGTCGTCCGCGTTGGCGATCACGACCGCCTTGGAGCCTGCCAGGCCCTCGCGCCAGTTCTCGGCCATCATGCGGGTCTCCGCCGCGCGGTCCAGCTGGTCGCGCGAGAGGTTGAGCAGCGCGATCGCCTTGGGCTCCACGTCGCGGGCGACACCGGCGAGATACTTCTCGTCGACCTCGATCACGCCGAACCGGGCGTCCGAGCCGCCCGCGAGGGCCGAGGTGATCCCGGCCGGCATGTTCGCGCCCAGCGCGTTCGACACCACGGGCCCGCTGGCGCGCAGCGCCTCGGCGAGCAGCCGGGTCGTGGTCGTCTTGCCGTTCGTGGCGGAGACGAGCACCACGTCCAGGTGCGTGGCGAGACGCCCGAGCAGGTCGGGGTCGAGTTTGAGCGATACGCGGCCGCCGATCACCGATCCGCTGCCGCGGCCCGCCGCGCGCGACACCGCCGCGGCCGCCTTGCCCGCCGTCACGGCCAGCTTGGCCCGCGGCGACAGCGGGTCCGTGTTGCCTGCCATCAGTTCTGGATCCTCCTTGCTTACGGCGCCGCGCCTGCCCCCGGCAACGCGATGAACCTCAGCCTATCGAGATCCACTGTCAAGCCCGAACCGCGGCACCACCCCGACCCCGGGGTTCACCAAGGACCGTACCCTTGCGGCCATGCGACACGGCTCGATCCCGGGCGCCTCGGGGCGCGTACGACCTCTGACACTGCTCGGTGACCCCGTGCTGCACAAGCCCTGTGAGGAGGTCACCGACTTCGGTGCCGAACTGGCCCGGCTCATCGAGGACATGTACGCCACGATGTACGCCGCCCAGGGCGTGGGCCTGGCCGCCAACCAGATCGGCGTGAACCGGCGGGTCTTCGTGTACGACTGCCCGGACGACGACGAGGTGCGTCATCTCGGGTACGTCGTGAACCCCCGCCTCGTGGAGGCGGACGGGGTCGTCGTGCGCGGACCGGAGGGCTGTCTCTCGCTGCCGGGCCTGGAGGCGGGCACGCCGCGCTTCGACCATGCCGTGGTGGAGGGCGTCACGATGCTCGGTGAGCCGGTGCGGGTGCACGGGACCGGCTGGTTCGCGCGCTGTTTGCAGCACGAGTGCGACCACCTGGAGGGCGGCGTCTACACCGATCGCGTCACGGGCTGGCGGCGGCGCAGGGTTCTGCGGGCCGCCGCCAAGGCGCCCTGGAGCAGCTGACTTCCCGCGTCGGGCCGCTCCTGAAAAGCCCTCAGAAGCCGGGGCCGCCGACGCGGTCGCCCGCCGCGGCGAGGCGACCCCACAGCAGGTCGGCCAGGCTGCTGACCAACTCCGCGCGCGGGCACGGGCGTTCGCCCAGCCACCAGTCGCCCGCCGCGTGCATCATGCCGACGATGCCGTGGCCCCACACGCGCGCGAGCTGCGCGCTGCCCGGTCCGAGGTCGACGCGCTCCTCGATGACCTGCGCGAGCTCCTCGCCCATGCGGCGAAGGACGGGCGCGGAGTGCAGGCCCACGTCGAAGCCTTGATCGCCGGGTGCGGCGGCGTCCGAGGGGTGCATGAGGAAGCGGTAGACCTGCGGGCGGGCCTCGATCGCCGCGAGGTAGGTGTCGAGCGTCCGCTCGACCCGCTCCCGTCGGTCGGCCGGGGCGTCCAGGGCGGCGCGCAGCGCTTCGAGGAGCGCGTCGGTGTGCCGCTTGGCGAGCGCGGCGTACAGTCCGCCCTTGTCGCCGAAGTGCCGGTAGAGGATCGGCTTGGTGATGCCGGCCTCCGCGGCGATGGCGTTCATCGAGGCGCCGGGCCCGTCACGAAGCACCACCCGGTCGGCGGCCTCCAGCAGCTCGCGCCGCCGGCGCTCGGCAGACCGTTGCTGATCGGTCTGCGGTGTGGTGGTCTCCATAGCGTTTCTCTCCCCGCCCGTGCGATTGCGCCCCGCACGCGCAACGTAACACCCCGCACGCTCCCTCGATCGAACGGGCGGCCGGGAGTTGACATCGGCTACCCGCCAGTAACAGACTCCAGTTACCGCAAGTAACGCTCGTCTTCACCGCAGGTCCTGGAGGGGTCATGGCCGAGTTCACCATGGAGCTCAACGACGAACAGAAGGAGGTCCGGGACTGGCTCCACGGGTTCGCCGCCGACGTGATCCGTCCCGCGGCCGCCGAGTGGGACGAGCGCGAAGAGACCCCGTGGCCGATCATCCAGGAGGCGTCGAAGCTGGGGATCTACTCCCTCGACTTCTACGCCCAGCAGTTCTTCGACCCCACGGGCCTCGGCATCGTGATGGCCACCGAGGAGATCTTCTGGGGTGACGCCGGCATCGGCCTGTCCATCATGGGCACCGGCCTGGCCGCCGTCGGCGTGCTCGCCAACGGCACCGAGGAGCAGATCGGCACCTGGATACCGCAGATGTACGGCGACGTGAACGACGTCAAGGTCGCCGCCTTCTGCTCCTCCGAGCCCGACGCGGGCTCCGACGTGGCGGCGATGCGCACCCGCGCCGTCTACGACGAGGCCAAGGACGAGTGGGTCCTCAACGGCACCAAGACCTGGGCGACCAACGGCGGCATCGCCAACGTCCACGTCGTCGTCGCGGTCGTCGACCCGGAACTCGGGTCCAAGGGGCACGCCTCCTTCATCGTCCCGCCGAACACCCCCGGCCTATCCCAGGGCCAGAAGTTCAAGAAGCACGGCATCCGCGCCTCGCACACCGCCGAGGTCGTCCTGGAGGACGTGCGCGTCCCCGGCCACTGCCTGCTCGGCGGCAAGGACAAGCTCGACGAGCGCCTCGCCCGCGCCCGTGAGCGCGCCAAGACCGGCGGTGAGCGCGTGAAGAACGCGGCGATGGCCACCTTCGAGGCGTCCCGCCCGGCGGTCGGCGCCATGGCCGTGGGCACCGCGCGCGCCGCGTACGAAGAGGCCCTGGAGTACGCCAAGACGCGTACGCAGTTCGGCCGTCCCATCATCGACAACCAGGGCGTCGCCTTCCAGCTCGCCGACATGCGTACGCAGATCGACGCGGCCCGTCTGCTCGTCTGGCGCGCCTCGTGGATGGCGAGCACGGGCAAGAAGTTCGAGTCGGCCGAGGGGTCGATGTCGAAGCTGTACGCGAGCGAGGTCGCCAAGAAGGTCACCGCGCAGGCCCTGCAGATCCTCGGCGGCAACGGCTTCACGCGGGAATACCCGGTGGAGCGGATGCACCGGGACGCCGCGATCTACACGATCTTCGAGGGCACGAGCGAGATCCAGCGTCTGGTGATCGCGCGCACGCTGTCGGGGATGCAGATTCGTTAGGCGTCTTCGCCGTCAGCATCCGCCCCTGTCGCCTTCGAGGCGGCAGGGGCGTTCCGTTTGCCCCGACCTCCGGCGCCCCTCATCAAGGTAAACAGGCAAATTTGCAAGTTTAACTGTCTTCCTTCTACGGTCGAATCATGACCGGGAACCCTGAGCCCAGCTCCGAGCAGGTCGCCGCCGAGCTCACGGCCGTCGTCGGCCGCTTCGTGCGGCGGTTGCGGACCGCGTCCCCCGCCGCCGGTCTCAGCGCCTCGCAGCGCACCGTCCTCG
Source organism: Streptomyces sp. NPDC033177 (assembly GCF_055577715.1). Taxonomy (NCBI): domain Bacteria; kingdom Bacillati; phylum Actinomycetota; class Actinomycetes; order Kitasatosporales; family Streptomycetaceae; genus Streptomyces; species Streptomyces sp. NPDC033177. Next base: position 362,912 of record NZ_JBVIPS010000003.1, read on the forward strand.
CCCTCCTGGACAGGGAAGGGCCCGCCACCACGGCGGCCCTGGCCCGCGCGGAGTTCGTACGGCCGCAGTCGATGCGGATGACGGTCGGCGCCCTGGAGGGTATGGAGCTGGTCGAGCGCGCCCCCGACCCGAACGACGGACGCCAGTCCGTCGTCTCCGTGACGGCCAAGGGGCGGAGCACGCTCATGGAGGCGCGCGTCGCCAAGCGCGACTGGCTCTCCGGCGCGATCGCCGAAGGCCTCGACGCCGACGAGCGACGTCAACTCTCCGGCGCTGCGGCGCTGTTGGAACGGCTGGTGCAGGAGTGAGAGTACGGTCGCCATGCGCCCGCGGCCGACAGGCGAGAGACCGGGATTCGGGGCGCGCCTCTCCGCATCCCTGCTGCTCGGCGCTCGGCGGAGTCACGCCCCCGCCGATGCGATCGGCTCCGTCGCGGGGCCGCGGTGCCCGGACCGGTACGTCGGCCCCGTCGTGACACTCGCCCCGGTAGCCCCGGCCCTCACCGTCCGGGGCCTGCGCGCCCGTCCCTGACCGACCCCCCCACCCACGCGAGAGAGATCCAAGCCATGACTGCCACCACCCTCGACCCCACCACGGCCCTCGTCCTCGTCGACCTCCAGAAAGGCATCACCGCCCTGCCCACGGCCCACCCCTCCGCGGAGATCGTCGAACGGTCGGCCCGGCTCGCCGATGCCTTCCGCGAGCGCGGCCTGCCCGTGGTCCTCGTCCGGGTCACCGGCGGCGCCCCCGGGCGCACCGAAGGCCCCGCTCGCGGCGGCGAGGTGCCCGCCGACTGGGCCGACCTGGTCCCCGAACTCGGCCGCCAGGACAGCGACATCGTCGTCACCAAGCAGCAGTGGGGCGCCTTCTACGGCACCGACCTCGACCTCCAGTTGCGCCGCAGGGGCGTCACCCAGGTCGTCGTCGCCGGGATCGCGACGAGCATCGGCGTCGAGTCGACGGCCCGCGCGGCACACGAGCACGGCTACCACGTCACGGTCGCCGTGGACGCGGTGACCGACATGGACGCCCAGGCCCACCGCAACAGCATCGAGAAGATCTTCCCGAGGCTCGGCGAGACGGACACGGCGGAGGCGATCGCGCAGCTGCTGCAGGCGTCCTAGTCAGTTCGCCCGGGGCGCGTAGACGTACGGCGTCGTCACGCTCAGCTGTGCGAAGCCCAGGCGCCGCAGGATCGGGCGGCTGTCGTCGGAGGCGTCCACCTGGAGATAGCGGTAGCCGCGGGCGGCGGCGATGCGGGCGCGGTACGCGACCAGGGCGCGGTAGACGCCCTTGCCCCGCCACTGCGGTGCGGTGCCGCCGCCCCAGAGGCCGGCGAAGTCGGTGCCGGGGGAGAACTCCATCCGGGCCGAGCTCACCGGTAGGTCGCCGGCCATCGCGACCACCGCGACGATGGTGTCGGGGGCTTCGGTCAGCTGGGTGAGGACGCGCTGGGCGAGGCGTTCGCCGAGTCCTGAGCTGTCCTCGCCGAAGGCCGCGTCGTGGGCGTCCACCATGAGCCGTACGCCGGCCGCGTCGGTCACCGGAAGCAGGCTCACCCCCGCGGGCAGTTCGGGCTCCATGGGCAGAGCCGCGACCTCGGCCACCATCACGGTCTCCGGCGGCTCCGGGACGAAGCCGGCCGCCCGCAGCCGGTCGGCGAGGTCGGCCGGGCGGTCGTGGGAGTGCAGCTTCCACTCGAACTCGCGCTGGAGAGAGGTGAAGTGGCGGACCTGCTCGGCGATGACGGCGTCCGCCGTGGTTTCGTCGAGGTCCGCCCAGTGCACGCCGTTCCAGTCGTGCGCCGCGCCGGTCTGCCGGACGACGGCCCCGTCCCGCTCGACGCGCGCACCGGGACTGTCCGCCTGCGCACCGCGCCGGATCTGCCGGTCGTACGCCGTCAGTACCGCTTGATGATCCATGCGGGCACTACAGCAGGGGTGCTGGGGAGCGGCAAACGAATTAGCCGGGGGCAGGTTACGCCTGCCAGTAACAGCGCAGGGCCGCGGTGGCGAAGCCAGGGCCGAAGGCGACCACGACGCCGCGGGCGCCCTCGGCGGGGGGCGCGGCGTGGGTACGTTCGAGGACTCTCAGGACGCTGACGCCACCGAGGTTGCCCTCGTCCGCGAGGGTGTCGGTGGAGTGGCGGCTGTCGTGCGGGGTCAGGCCCAGGGCGGCGGCCGTGTCGGAGATGATGCGGGGGCTGCCGGGGTGGACGACGGCGAAGTCCGGTTTCTGCGGACCGTGCCAGTCCATGACGGCGGGCAGCACGTCGTCGGCGGCGGTGAGGGCCTTCTTCGTGGAGTCGAAGTGGAACCCGTCGGTGGCGATGCGTCCTTGATAGCGGTCGAGGCTGTCCGGCAGGACGTACTCGAAGCTGTCGTCGATCGCGATCCCGGGCGCCAAGGGTTCGCCGGTGAGAACGGTCGCGGCTGCCGAGTCCCCGAACAGTGCCTTGTAGATCATCGATTCGATCGTGGTGTCCGCGTGGTTGTAGACCGTGGATATGACCTCCGCGGCGACCACGAGGACCTTGCTGCCGGGGCGGGCGGTCACCAGGTCGGCGGCGCGGAGCAGGGCCTGGGCGCCCCCGGCGCAGGCCAGGGTCGTCAGCGCGATGCGGCGCACGGTGGGGCGCAGCCCCAGGCGGGACACCAGATGTACGTCAACGTTCGGCACCGCCCAGCCGGTGACGTGGGCGGTGACGATCGCGTCGATGTCGTCGGCTTCGAGCCCGGCGGTGTCGAGGGCCGCGCGGGCCGCGCGCTCGGCCATGTCGACGGCATCGCTGAACGCGGTCTCGGCCCGCGCGGTGATGCCGGCCCCGCCCGCGACGGTGGGGGAGTCGACGGGACGCGTGAAATAGCGGGTGTGAACACCGCAGTTGCCCACCACGCGGAGGATCGCGCCGAGCCGGGGATGGTCGGAATGGTGCACCCGTATGTCATCCGCGATCTCAGCGGTCGTGACCTTGTGGTCGCCGAAGACGGTCCGGGGTCTTGAGACGTAGGCGGGCACGAGGTGGCTCCCACTGGCTTGTCGGATGTGGGGGGTGCGGCACAACGTACTTCACCGCGCTGAACTGGTACCCCTCCGACAACCGGAGTCCTGGAGAACGTGCCCTTCGGTCAGCGAGCCCGCAGCATGGGAGCCCGGGTGTGAGCCCGCTTCTCTCCGGGGTGGAACACCATGATGATCAGCCGGGCGCCGGGCGCCGTCATGGGCTGGGCCGCGCACATGGTCAGCCAGCCGGGGCCCTGTTGTGCGTGGTACAGGGGCCGTTCGTCGCCGTCCGGGTGCGAGACGAAGTCACCGGCTCCATAGAGGGGAGCGGCTTCGGGGTCTTCGAGGACTTCCTTCTCTATCTGGCGCAGGACTTCGTCCTCCGGCCGTGCCGCAAGCGCGGCACGCAGCTGCGGAAGGACCATGGGGGCCCATGCCTTGTGCCAGTCCGTCAGGGACCGGCGCGCCTGGGGGTCGAGGAGCATCCAGCGCATCGTGTTGCCGGGCACGTTCCCGTGGGGGAACAACTCGGCGAAGGGCTCGTTGTAGGCGAGCATGTCCCACGACGCGTCGGTGACGTATGCCATGTGCCGGATACTCTCGACTGCCTCCTGCCAGACCCCGGGGATCTCCTTGCCGGACGACTGGTGGAGCGGCCCCGGGGGTTCCTGCAGCAGCGCGAACCGGCAGAGCGACACCCACTCCTGCTCGTTGAGTCCGAAGAGCAGCGCGACGTCCCGCAGCAGCGAAGCCGGCGGATTGGGGTAACTGCCCGACTCCAGGCGGTGGTACGTGCCGATGGCGCGGTGCAGCAGCTGGTCGACCTGGTGCTGGGACAGGCCGCGGGCGCGTCGCCCCTGGCCCGTGGGGCGGCTGAAGCCGTGCGATTCGGGGGCTATGAGGGCGCGTCGTTCGCGGAGCAGTGCGCGGAGCGCCGTCTTGTTCATGGTGGGTAATCCCTCTTGGTGCACGCCGAGTTGAGCATCAGCAGTCTAAATATTCTCACCAGCTTTGGTAGTAAAGATTGCCCGAAGAAAAACGATCAGCCGATGCGGCACCATGGAGGGAGCGGGACCACCGACCTGCGAGTTCCGACGCCGGTGGGCACGCGGACACAAGTGTGGGGCGCCTTGGCCGAGGAGCTTGAAATTGGCTGAAATTCCTCGGCGTCGGGTACCCCCTAGGCCCATTGGGCCGCTGCGGGAAGAGTATGGATCGGTTGTTCGTATTCCGATGCGTGTGGTCGGAAACGTCGCACTCGGGACGTACGGCGCATGACTTCCCGGACCGGTTCCTGGGTCCACTGGCTGCGGCCGGTGCCGTCACTCGCCATTACGTAGCGGCCACGGTACCGGCCGCCCGCGGTCGTCCCCGGGCGGTGCACCCGGGGGAGTCACCCGGCGGGAAGCTGCTCCTCGGCCTGGGCCAGGATCTCCGTCACGCGCAGACCGAACCGCACGTCGCAGGCGTGTGACCGGCCCGATCGTGCCGCGTCGACGAGCGCGTCGACCGCGCAGCGGAACGCGTCGAGCGCCCCGCCCCCCGTCGGCATCAGCGCTGTTCCCGCCTCGCCGCGCAGCTCCACCGTCACGCCCGCGGCCTTCGGCGGCGTGGTCAGGCTCAGCGTCGCCGTGCTCGACGCCCCTCCGCTGTGCCGCAGGATCAGATGGACCAGGTCCGCCTGCCCCGCAGCCGCCGTCACGGCGGTGACATCGCCGAGCACCGGCATCAGGATGGACAGGGCGTGCGGGCCGACGTCCCACAGGCCACCCCGCCGCGCCCGCCACGGCGAGGAGAACGGGCTGGTCCCGTCCGCCGCGTAGAACGAGCCGTACCAGTCGGCGCGACCCGTGAACCAGCCCTCCGTGGCCGCCTGCTCCGTCACCCAGGCCGCCGTCGGCCCGGCGAAGCGCAGCGTGAAGAAGACGACGGACGCCACCCGGGCCGCCTCGGCGGCCGCCGCGAGATCGCGCGCCGCGGCCGGCGTCGTCGCCACCGGCTTGTCCAGGAGCAGATGACAGCCCGCCGCCGCGGCCCGGGCGGCCAGCGGTGCCTGCACGTCCGGCGGTACGGCGAACGCCACGGCGTCGCTCGCGGCGAACAGGTCGTCCACCTCCGCGTACGCCGTCGTCGCGTGCGCCGACGCCAGCGCGGCCGCCGCGTCGGGCCGCCGTCCCCACACGCCGGAGAGCTCCACGTCCGGGTGCGCGGCGAGCGCGGGAGCGTGCGTGGACGAGGCCCAGGGGCCCGTGCCGACCAGTCCCATTCGCAATTTCTTCATGGTCGGCATTATGGCCGACTCCATACCGCCGGCTGCGCCGACGCCCAGTGGCCGCACGGTAGTTGGCCGCTCTTCGCTCTTGTGCCCGAGTCGCCGATGGCTTGATCTCGTTTCCGAAGTCGGCGGCGGTGAAAGCACATTCACCGGCTAGGGTGAATTCCCATTCACTTCATTTCACATTCCTTCACTTCTCCGGACGGAGAGCACGCATGAACGACGCGAGTGAGCGCCCGGCCCTGGCGAGCGAATTGGGCATGGAGCCGCACCCCGAAGGCGGCTGGTTCGTCGAGACCTGGGCCTCGGACCACTCCTTCACGCCCGCCGGCTACCCCGGCGCCCGTACGGCGGCCACCGCCATCTACTTCCTGCTGTGCCCGGGAGAGGAGTCCCGCTGGCACGTGGTGCGCTCGGACGAGATCTGGCTGTGGCACCGCGGCGGCCCGCTCGACCTGCGCCTGGGAGGTGACGGCGCGCTCCCGAAGGAGGGTGCGGCGCCCATGCGCCTCGGCCCGGGTGTCGAGCGCGGCGAGCGCCCGCAGATCCTGGTGCCCGGTGGCGTGTGGCAGGCGGCGCGCCCCGCCGGTGGCGAACCGGTCCTGGTGAGCTGCGTCGTCGCGCCCGGCTTCGACTACGCGGACTTCCGGCTCGCGGACTGACGAGGCGTCGCGGTCGCGGGCGTGTCCTGCGACGAGCACACCACCGATGGCGCGGAGCTCTTCCCGCGGTGCACGACGCCGACCGCCGCGAGCCCGACCGCGAGGCCCAACGCCGTCTGTACGCCGAAGTGTTCGCCGAACATCAAGGCTCCCCACACGGCCGTGACCGGTGCCATCAGGAACATGAGCGTGTTGACCTGCGTGACCCCGGAGCGCCGCAGGATCAGCCAGTAGAGGCCGTACCCGCCGAAGGTGGAGAGCGTCACCAGCCAGCTGATCGCCACCCAGAACGACGCCTCCGCCGGCGGTGTCGCGGCGCCGGCGCCCGCGGCCAGCGCCGTGAAGATGACGGCGCTGGTCACGCAATGGACCGTCATCGAGACCGCCGGAGCGACCGGGCGGGGGGAGCGGCGGTCCAGGAAGGTCGCCGCGACCAGCGAGAACATCCCGAGGAACGGCACGGCGTAGGCCCACCAGGGAGCGTCGGTGCCGCCCGTGGCGTCCGCCGCGGTCACGATGACGACCCCGGTCACGCCGAGAGCGAGGCCCACCCACTGGGTGCGCGAGACGTACTGGCCCAGCAGCGGTCCGGCCAGGGCGCCCGCCACCAGTGGCTGGGTGCCGTCGATAAGGGCGGTGGTGCCGCTGGAGACGCCGAGCTGGATCGCGTAGTACACGGTGAGCAGATAGCCGCTCTGTGACAGCGCGCCGACCGCGGCCTGGCGTACCGCGTCACGTGCCGTGAAGCCGCGCCAGGACGCCCGCGCCACGGTGAGGGCGATGACCACGAGCACGAGGGCCAAGGGCAGGAACCGCCACATCAGGACCGTCACGGCTGACGCGCTCCCGGCGCCCATTTTGGCCCCGATGAAGCCCGAGCTCCAGGTCAGTACGAACGCGATCGAGAGCAGGACGTTCATGTCGTTCCTCCGAGCGAGGTATACAGATCTGTCTACTCCGGCACGAGTATACAGATCGGTTTACTATGGAGGCATGACCGAGCTGAGCGAGATCGTGAAGAACGTCGGCGGGGCCGAGGACGCACCGCGCAGGATCGTCATGACGCCTGCCGCGCGGCGAGCCCTGGACGCCGCGAGCGCGCTGTTCTACGACCGCGGCATCCACGCCGTCGGGGTGGACCTCATCGCCGCCGAGGCCGGAGTCACCAAGAAGACGCTCTACGACCGCTTCAGCTCCAAGGAGCAGATCGTCGTCGAGTACCTGGCGGCCCGTGACGAGCGCTGGCAGGCGTTCCTCGCGCCGTACGTCGAGTCCGCGACCACCCCGCGGGCCAGGATCCTGGCCGTCTTCGACGCCTCGCGCGACTGGGCCGGTGCGTTCAGCGGCAAGGGCTGCAGCATGGTCAACGCGCACGCCGAGATCAGCGATCCCGCGCACCCCGCCTATCGGGTCATCACCGGCCAGAAAGCCTGGATGCTCGCCCTGTTCACCGGTCTGGCCCGCGACATCGCGCCCCGGCGGGCGGTGGAACTCGGCCGGACGCTCATGCTGCTGCACGAGGGCGCCTTGGTCGCGCACGGCCTGCACATCTTCCCGGACGCGATCGAGCACGCCCGTGACCAGGCGGCGGCACTGCTCCCGGCCCGAGCCTGACGGGCCCAGGCCTCACCTCCGTCTCACTGTCCCGAGCAGTTGCGGACCGTCGGCTGCGGCGGGACCCGGTCCTCGGCGTCGGGCTCCACCGTGGTCGCGAGGGTGTCGAGGAAGCGCTGGAGAGCGGGTGCGCCACCCGGGCCCAGGCTGCGGCGGATGGGCGGCACGGTCGCCGGGGCGTCCGCACCGCGCCGGGTCCCGGCGGCGGGGCAGGGTGATTCCGTGGCGTCGACGGTCACGGCCCGGCGTATGAACTCATCGACCGGGAGCCCGAGCTGGTCCGCGTTCCGCAGGACCGCCTCGTACTCGTCGGGTGTGAACAAGACCTGCACAGGCTTGGCACCGTCCATGAACGCATGATGCCGCCCGGGGGGTGCGCCGCGCGGTGCGGTTGGCATATTCGCCCTCGAAGGCGTGAAACGGCCCCGAGTGGACATGAGCGGTCGCAAAGAGAGGTAGGCCCCGACCGGACGGGGGAATCGCGATCGGGACCTACATAATGTTAAACGGTGAACCAACGGTCAGTGTTCCCAGGTAGGGAGCCTGTGGTTGTGAGCTGCGTTACGTGCCGACAAGGGAACGCGCGACGCGGAAACCCACGTCGTCGATGCGGAACGTGGGGTGGCTGCGGCGCCGCACCGAGGCCCGGCAGCTCCAGTGCTCGTCGAACCACCCACCGCCACGGAGCACCCGATAGGCGCCGTACACCTCGGGGTCGTAGAGGTCCCAGCACCACTCCCACACGTTGCCGAGCATGTCGTGCAGGCCCCACGCGTTGGGCTGCTTGGCGCCCACCTCGTGGATGCGCCCCGAGCCGTTGCCGCCGTACCAGGCGATCTCGTCGAGCGGCCCGTACCGCGCACCGGTCGTACCCGCCCGGCACGCGTGTTCCCACTCGGCCTCGGTCGGCAGCCGGTAACCGCCGCAGGCCGTGTCCCACTCGATGTCTCCCTCCGCGTCATCGGCGGGCAGGCGATAGGCGGGGGCGAGACCCTCCCGCAGGGACAGCGCGTTGCAGAACCGGGCCGCGTCCAGCCAGGAGACGCCCTCCACGGGCAGCCGGTCGCCGCGCGCGCTGCTCGGCCGCTCGCCGGTGACCTGGGCGTACTGCTGCTGGGTGACGGGGTACGGCGCGAGTTCGTGGGCCGCGACCTCGACCACCCAGCTCCGTTGTGTCCGCCTGTCCGACAGCGTCACCTGCCCCGCCTGGACGCTGATCATTTCGTGCTCCGTACTCAGGTCGACAGCAGGCGGGCCGCACGCATCTGCAGATAGCGCGTCTCGGGGATGCTCAGCGTACGCTTGGCCGCCAACTGGTAGGCGGCGAGGGCCGCTTCCGTCTCGCCCGCCCGCTCCAGGAGATGGGCGCGCACGGCATCGAGCCGGTGATGACCCGCCAACCGGTCCTCCAGCGAAGCCACTTCGGCGAGGCCGGCGCGTGGCCCGTGCACCATGGCGAAGGCCACGGCCCGGCTGAGTTCGGCCATGGGTTCGGGGGCGCGGCGTACGAGGAGGTCGTAGAGAGCGAGGATCTGCGGCCAGTCGGTGTCGTCGGCGCGCGCGGCCTCGTCGTGCAGCGCGGCGATCGCCGCCTGCAACTGGTAGGCGCCCGCCGGGCCTTGGGACAGGGCCTTCTCGACCAGACCGGAACCTTCCTCGATCGCGCGCCGGTCCCAGCGCGAGCGGTCCTGCTCGTCGAGCGGGATGAGCTCTCCGTGCGGGCCGGTACGGGCCGCGCTGCGGGCCTCGGTGAGCAGCATCAGCGCGAGCAGCCCGGTCACCGCGCCCTCGTCGGGCAGCAGCGTGCGCACGGACCGGGTGAGCCGGATCGCCTCCCGCGCCAGATCCGAGCGGTGCAGGGCGCTGCCGGAGGTCGCCGTGTACCCCTCGTTGAAGATCAGGTAGAGCACCTGGAGCACCACCGCTAGCCGCTGGTCACGGTCCGCAGGGCCCGGCTGCCGGAACGGCTCGCCCTTGACCTTCGCCTTCGCCCTGCTGATGCGCTGCGCCATCGTCGCCTCGGGCACGAGATGCGCACGGGCGATCTCGGCCGTGGTCAGCCCGCCGACCGCACGCAGTGTGAGGGCGACCTGCGCGGCCGGGCTCAGCGCCGGATGGCAGCACAGGAAGAGCAGGGTCAGGGTGTCGTCGTCGGACGGCGCGCGGCTCTCGCCCGGCGGGGGCGCCGTGAAGGTGTCCCGGGGCGACAGCTGGGCCGCCTCCTCCTCGCGCCTGCGCCGGGCCTCGTCACTGCGCAGCTGATCCATGAGCCGCCGCGACGCGACCCTGATCAGCCAGCCGCGGGGATTCTCGGGAACGCCCTGCTCGGGCCACTGCCGCGCCGCGGCGAGCAGCGCCTCCTGCACGGCGTCCTCGGCCTCGCCGAAGTGCCCGTACCGGCGCACGAGCGCGCCGAGGACCTGCGGCGCGTGCAGGCGCAGCAGGTCCTCGACCGCAACCGTGCTGTTCAGGACGCGTCGTCCGGGCCGCCCATGATGGGGCGGATCACCACGGGGTAGTTCGGGGCGCCCTCGGGAATCGGGCACTGCTGGATGCGGTTGGCGATCTCGGTGACGCGGTCCAGGCTCTCGCACTCCAGGACCCAGTAACCGGCGAGGACTTCCTTCGTCTCGCCGTAGGGACCGTCCGTGATGACCGGGCGGCCCTCCTTGTCCACGTCGACCAGGCGGGTCCGGGCGGGTTCGGCCAGACCCTGCCCGTCGACGATCTCGCCGGACTCGGCCAGATCGTCGTTGAGCGCGCCCATGAAGGCGAACATCGCCTGCAGGTCCTTCTCGCTCCACGCCGGGCTCGTCGCGTTGGCCTTGCCGCTCTGCGCCTCGTAGTCCGCCTGCGTGCCCTGCACCATCACCAGGTACTTCATGACGTCTCTCCTCGACTGTGCGGTGGTCACCCCTTGTGGGCAACTCTCACAGGGGACGTCGGGGCCGGCCACCTGTTCTCGACATTACGCCGGAAGAAACCTCGTGACTTCTTGAGAGAGCCGCCCGGCCCGCGCCCACCAGCACGTTTCGGTGGCCCCCGAACCGACGCGCGGCTACGGTCCCGCCATGACGTACGCACAGCGAGCCGAGCAGTTCCGCGCCCTGCACCGCACCGGTGCCCCCCTGTTGCTGCCCAACGCCTGGGACCACGCCTCCGCCGCGGCCCTCGCCCACGGCGGCTTCCCGGCGATCGGCACCACGAGCCTGGGCGTGGCGGCCGCCGCCGGCAAGGCGGACGCCACCGGTGGCACCCGGGAGGAGACCCTGAGCCTGGCCCGCGGCCTGGCAAGACTGCCCGCCCTGGTCACCGTGGACATCGAGGGCGGCTTCAGCGACCGGCCGGGGGAGGTCGCGGCGCTCGCGGCGGAACTCGCGGGGGCGGGTGTCGTGGGCGTGAACATCGAGGACGGCCGCCCGGACGGGACGCTGACCGACACCGTGCTGCAGTGCGAGCTGATCCGCGCGGTCAAGGAGGCGGCCCCCGACCTGTTCATCAACGCGCGCACGGACACGTACTGGCTGCGCGCCGGGGGAGCGGGCGAGACCGAGCGCCGGGCCGCCGACTACCAACTGGCGGGAGCCGACGGCCTGTTCGTCCCCGGGCTGCAGGACGAGAAGGTCATCACGGGACTGGTCGAAGGCGTGGTCGGCATGCCGCTCAACATCCTCTTCGCACCCGGATCCCTGACCTACGAGCGCCTCGCGGAGCTCGGCGTGCGCCGGGTGAGCAGCGGCTCGCTGCTCTTCCGTGCGGCGCTGCACGGAGCCGTCGAGGCGGCGCGCGCGATCGCCCGCGGCGGGGCCGTGCCACAGGACCTGCCCTCGTACGCGGACGCCCAGGCGCTCTCGGCGGCTTACGGCGATGAGGTGTAGGGCGGCCCGTCGGCGTCGGACCCGTCGGGCCTCTCGCCTCCGCCGTCCCGGGATCCGCGTCCGTCGCGCTTCTCGTCCCCGTGGCCCGGCCACCACGCCTTGTGCCCGATCAGTGCCGTCAGCGCGGGCGTGAAGATCATCGCCATGACGAAGGCGGCGATGAGGATGCCGAAGGAGAGGGAGAAGCCCATCTGGGAGAGCGTCGAGTTGCCCGCGAGCATCAGCGTCGCGAACGTGCCCGCCAGGATCACGCCCGCCGAGCCGATCGTCGGGCCCGAGTGGCGCACCGCCGTGCCCGCCGCGTCGTGCGGGGTCCGGCCCTCGCGGGCCTCCTCGCGCAGCCGCGACACCATGAGGATGTTGTAGTCCGTGCCGAGGGCGACCACGAACAAGTACATGATCACGGGCAGCATGAACATCAGCCCGGGCTGGCTGCCGATCTGCTGGAAGAGCAGCGAGGTCGCGCCCAGGGTCGCGCCGAAGCCGAGCGCGACCGACAGCATCAGGTACCAGGGCGCCACCAGGCTCCGCAGGAGCAGGCCGAGGATGACCATGATGGCGAGGGCGGCCACGGGGAAGACCACCGAGTAGTCGCGGTCCACGGCCTTGTTGATGTCGACGTACACCGCGGTGGTGCCGCCGACGAGTGCTTCGGTGCCGGCCGGGGCGTCCTCGTGGGCGACCGGGCGCAGGCGGTCCTTGACGGTCTCCAGGGCCTGGTCGGAGGCGGGCGGATCCGCGAGCACCACGGAGAACGACGCCGTGCCGCCGTCCTTGCTCAGCCGGGGCGGGGACACCTCGCCCACGCCGTCGACCTTGTCCAGCTGCCCTCGGAAGGCGGCCGTCCGCGCTGCGGGGAGCGAGCCGTCGTCCGTCGAGGTGAGGTAGACGAAGGTGGGGTCGGTGGTGCCCGCGGGGAAGCCCTTCTGGAGGTCCTTCAGGGCGACCATCGACTCCTTGTCCTTGGGCAGCGAGGAGCCCGCCAGGTCGAAGTTGGCCCGGTAGCCGAGGGCGCCGAGCGTGAGAGCGCCCATGAACAGCGCCGACACCAGCGCCCAGATCGCGGGCTTACGGGCGATGGAGGCGCCGAGCCGTGCGAACCCGGTGCCCTGCGGCTCCCGCTGCCACGACTTCGAGGGCCAGAACACCTTGGTGCCGAGCAGCGAGACGACGGCGGGGACCAGGGTGAGCCCGGCGAGCAGCGTCACGAAGACCGCGATGGCCAGGGCAGGACCCATGGACTGCAGCATGCCGAGCGAGGAGAGCGTGAGGGCGGCGAACGCGACGATGACGGCGCCCGCCGCCGAGGTGATCGCCTCGCCGACCCGCTCGACGGCGTGCACCATGGCGCCCTTGGGTTCCTCGCCCGCCCGCAGAGCCTCTCGGTAGCGGAAGAGCAGGAACAGGATGTAGTCGGTGCCGACGCCGAACAGGACGACGGTCAGGAGTTCCTGGATGGAGGAGTCGGCCTTCATGTCGAAGGCCTTGTTCGCGGAGGCGATGAGGCCGGTCGCCATCGGCGAGATGAGACCGATCAGGACCACGGGGAGCAGCGCGATGATCGGGCTCCGGAAGATCACCAGGAGCAGCACGATGATGATCACGATCGTGCCCACGCCGACGAGCAGTCCGGCCCGCTCCGATGCGTCGCTCTCGTCCAGGGCCTGGGCGGCGGAACCGGTGATCCCGGCCGAGAGGTCCGTGCCCTTCAGCTCGGGCCTGAGGTCGGAGCGCAGCTCCTCGACCGCGTCCTGCTGTGCGGTGTCCTCGGGGTTGGTGATCTTCGGCATCGCGACGACCGACGTCTGCACGAGCCTGTTGGGCGAGACCGCGCCCGGCACGACCGCCTGCACCTCGGGGATCTTCTTGGCCTGCAGATCCTTGGAGACGCGGGTGATGTCCGCGGAGTCGGCCGCCGTCAGCTTTCCGCCGTCGGAACGCTGGAAGACGATGATCGCGCCGACGTTCTGCTGTTTGGGAAACTCCGATTCCTGCACGTCCGCCGCGCGAATGGACTCGTAGTGGTCCGGGAGGAAGCTCGCCTCGTCGCTGCTGGAGGTGAGTTTGGGCGCCAGGGAGATCACGGCGCCGGCCACCACGACCCACGCCAGGATGATCCACCACGGGCGACGGACCACGAATCGGCCCAGGCCAGAGAACATCGGCTGCTGCCTCTCCCTCGCCCCCGAGGCGTAACGGCACGTTCTGACCAAGGATCTTCCGGACCGGGCGGCCCCGCCACTTGAGCCGTTCGGCGCAAGGGCGGGGCCGCCCCGGAGTCCGGGCGGGGATCAGAAGGCATCCCGCCCCGCGGTCCGGACGGGGATCAGAAGTTGATCATGTGCCCGGCCAGGCCGTGCACCGCTTCCTTGACCGCCTCGCCGAGCGTCGGGTGCGCGTGCACATTGCGGGAGACCTCGTGCACGGTCAGGTCCCACTGCTGGGCCAGGGTCAGCTCGGGCAGGAGCTCGGTGACGTCCGGGCCGATCAGGTGGGCGCCGATGATCTCGCCGTACCGCGCATCGCTGATGATCTTGACGAAGCCGACGGTGTCGCCGAGGCCGTGCGCCTTGCCGTTCGCCATGAACGGGAACTTGGCGACCTTGACGTCGAACCCCTTCTCCTTGGCCTGCGCCTCGGTCCAGCCGAAGCTGGCGATCTGCGGCTGGGAGTAGGTGGCGCGCGGGATCATCGGGTAGTCGAGTTCCATCGTCTCGGCGCCCGCGAGGGTCTCGGCGGCCACGACACCCATCGCCTCGGCGGTGTGCGCGAGCATCAGCTTCGCGGTGACATCACCGATGGCGTAGATGTGCGGCACGTTCGTCCGTCCGCGCCCGTCGATGTCGATGGCGCCGCGCTCGGTCAGCGCCACGCCCGCCGCCTCCAGGCCGAAGCCCGTGACGTTCGGCGCGAAGCCGATCGCCTGGAGGACCTTGTCCGCCTCCAGGACCTCCTGCTTGCCGTCCTTGCCCGTCACCGTGACCTTGACCTTGGCACCGGACTCGTCGATCGACTCGACGCGGGTCGAGGTCTTCACGTCGATGCCGAGCTTGCGGTACTGCTTGGCCAGCTCCGTGGAGACGTCCGCGTCCTCCAGCGGCGCGATGCGGTCGAGGAACTCGACGATCGTGACCTTCACGCCGTAGTTGTGCAGGACGTAGGCGAACTCGATGCCGATGGCGCCCGCGCCCGCGATCACGATGGACTCCGGCACGGAGTCGGCGAGGATCTGCTCCTCGTACGTCACGACCCGCTCGGAGCGCTGCGTGCCGGGCAGCAGCTTCGGCGTCGCGCCCGTGGCGATGATGCAGTTCTCGAACGTGATCGTGTCCGTGGAGCCGTCCGACTTGGCGACCTGGAGCGTGTTCGCGTCGAGGAACGTGCCACGGCCGTAGAACTCGGTGATCTTGTTCTTCTTCATCAGGAAGTGGACGCCCTTGACGCGGCCGTCCGCGACCGTGCGGCTGCGGTTGAACGCCTCGCCGTAGTCGAAGGACACGTTCCCGTCGACCTTGATGCCGTACGTCTTCTGCTCGTGCGTGAACAGATGGGCCAGCTCGGCATTGCGCAGCAGCGCCTTGGTCGGGATGCAGCCGACGTTCAGGCAGACACCTCCCCAGTACTTCTCCTCGACGACCGCTACCCGCTTGCCCAGCTGGGCGGCGCGGATGGCGGCCACATAGCCGCCGGGTCCTGCTCCGAGCACGACGACGTCGAAGCGGTCTTCCATGGGGAGGTCCTCTCTGGTGGTACGTGTCCGGTGGCACGTATCCGGTGGTGGGTGACTCGCGCACGTCCGATCATGCGTCATCCGGCCGCCCCGCGGGCGGTCGGGTGTCCGATGTCATGCCACCCGTTCTGGCCCGTCTCCCCAACCACCCCTGAGGGCACGCCCGTTGGCGGTCTGTCCCAGGTTCACCCGGTCGTGAGTCACGGGATAGTGTCGCCGTGACGGAGCAGAACGCATGTCCCTTCGGGAGAGGTGGAGAACGCGCTGTGGCGGCAGACGACCAAGCCGAGTTGATGTCCATTCCCTTCGACGTGCCGACATCGGCGCGCGCCTACGGCTGGATGCTCGGCGGCAAGGACAACTACGCGGTCGACCGTGAGTTCCTGCTGCGGACGCTGCCCGACTTCCCCGAGTGCGTCGACATCGCCCGCCAGAACCGCGAGTTCCTGTTCCGTGTCGTGCGCCACCTCACCGAGGCCGGCATCCGCCAGTTCATCGACATGGGCTGCGGTCTGCCGACCGACGACAACGTCCACCAGGTCGCCCGGCGCTTCGCACCCGACACCCGCGTCGTCTACGTGGACGTCGACCCGATCGTCCTCGCGCACGGCAGGGCGCTGCTCGCCGACGACTCCACCACCGCCGTCGTCCACGGCGACATGCGTGACCAGGACGCGATCCTGAATCACCCCGACGTCGTCCGGCTGATCGACTTCGACGAGCCGGTCGCCGTGCTCTTCCTCTCCGTGGTGCACCACCTCACCGACGCCGATGACCCCCGCCACGTGCTGCGCACGCTCATCGACAAGGCGGCGCCCGGCAGTTATCTCGGCCTCTCGCAGGTCGTCGCCGACGATCCCGCCCGCGGCGCCGCGATGAGCGCGCACATCTCCGGCGGCGGCGTCCCGTGGCAGACCCGCACCCCGGCCGAGGTCGACACCCTCCTGGACGGCCTCGACCCGGTCGAGCCCGGCCTGGTGAACCTGGTCGACTGGCGCCCCGACGCCGGCCAGCCCCCGCTGGCACCGGTCCACGAGGACCTGGCCCCTTATGTGGGTGCCACCGAGCAGAACAAGGGGATCTACGAGTACGGGGGTTTGCTCCGCAAGGCATAGCCATACACAATGGTGTGCATGATCCAGCACCTGACCGCCGCCGTGAGGACCTTCCAGGTCCCGTGGCGCTGTGGGTGCGAGCGATCGGGTCGCTAGCTGCCCGGGGATTCGTCTCCAGCCGTCCGGGGTTGTTGCTCCGTGACGCCGCCCGCTCACTCACAACTGAAGGATCACCATGGCCGTGGTTTCCCCTGCCGTCTCACCTGCCTCTCCCGCCTCCACCGGCTCTCCCACGCTCCGTGACGCCCGCGTACCCGCCGACGGCATGTACGAAGGCCGTCGCACCCTGCGCCGCGTCCCCGAGGGCTGGGAGGAGCGCCCGTACGAACTGATTGACGTCGTCCCCCAGGGCCGTCTCATCGGCGCCGAGATCCGCGGCGTCGACCTCGCTCAGCCGCTGACGCCCGCGCTGCGCGAGGAGCTCAACCGCGCCCTCCTGGAGTGGAAGGTGCTCTTCTTCCGCGGCGCCGGGATCACCTCCGAGCAGCAGCGCGCCTTCGCCCTGAACTGGGGCGAGTTGGAGACCAACCCGCTGCTCGCGCGCGGTTCGGCCGACGACGTCGTCCGCTTCGACAAGGGCGGCAGCGCGACACCCACGTACGAGAACGTCTGGCACGCCGACGTCACCTTCCGCGAACGCCCCGCGCTCGGCGCGGTCCTGCAGCTGCGCGAGGTGCCCCCGGTGGGCGGCGACACGATGTGGGCGGACATGGCCGCCGCGTACGACAACCTCCCCGACGAGGTGAAGGCCCGCATCGAGGACGCCCACGCGGTGCACGACTTCATTCCCGGCTTCGTCCGTTTCTACGGCCCCGAGAAGCTGATCCCGCTCCAGGAGCAGTTCCCGCCGGTCACCCACCCCGTGGTGCGCAGGCACCCGGAGACCGGCCGGAAGATGCTCTTCGTGAACACCTCCTTCACCACGCACATCGTGGGCATGGAGCGGGCCGAGAGTGACCGGCTGCTGAGCTACCTCGTGCGGCAGGCGCAGGTCCCGGAGTACCAGGTGCGGTTCCACTGGCAGGCCGGTGACGTCGCCTTCTGGGACAACCGCTCCACCCAGCACTACGCCGTCGACGACTACGCCCCGCACCGCCGCGTGGCCGAACGCGTCGCGATCGCGGGCGACCGCCCGTACTGAGCTACCTCTCGGAAGGAACCTGATTCCTGATGACAGCCGCAGCGCGCTTCCCGTTGACGCCCGAGCCGATCCACGTCCCCGACGCGGTGCTCGACGACCTCAGGGCGCGGCTGCGGCTGACGAGGTGGCCCGACGACGTGGGCAACGACGACGGCTACTACGGCGTCCGCCGCGGCTACCTCCAGGAGTTGGCCGAGTACTGGCTCGACGGCTACGACTGGCGCAAGGCCGAGGCGGCCATCAACGCCTATGAGCATTACCGGGTGCGGGTCGACGGTGTGCCCGTGCATTTCATGCGCAGGCCCGGCGTCGGCCCCGCCCCCACCCCGCTGATCCTCACGCACGGCTGGCCCTGGACCTTCTGGCACTGGTCCAAGGTCGTCGACCGGCTCGCCGACCCCGCCGCGTTTGATGGTGACCCGGCCGACGCGTTCGACGTCATCGTGCCCTCGCTGCCCGGCTTCGGTTTCTCGTCGCCGCTGCCGGACCACCCCGACATGAACTTCTGGAAGGTCGCCGACCTCTGGCACACCTTGATGACCGAGACGCTCGGCCACGAGATGTACGCCGCCGCGGGGTGTGACGTCGGCGCCCTCGTCACCGGCCAGCTCGGCCACAAGTACGCGGACGAACTGCACGGCATCCACATCGGCTCCGGCCAGAAACTCACCATGTTCAACGGCGACCGGGGCTGGGACCTCAGCGGCGGTCAGCCGTTCCCGGAAGGTCTGCCCGAGCCCGCGCACCGCCAACTGCTGTCCCTGGAGAAGCGCTTCGCCGCGCACCTGGCCGTGCACGTCCTCGGGCCGAGCACCCTCTCCTTCGGGCTGAGCGACTCACCGGTGGGCCTGCTTGCCTGGATCCTGGAGCGCTGGGACAGGTGGAGCGACAACGGAGGCGACGTGGAGAGCGTCTTCTCGAAGGACGACCTCCTCACCCACGCCATGATCTTCTGGGTGAACAACACCATCGGTACGTCGGTGCGCTACTACGCCAACAACAACCGCTACCCCTGGACGCCCTCGCACGACCGGCAGCCGGCCGTCGAGGCCCCCACCGGCATCACCTTCGTCGCCCACGAGAACCCGCCCGGTGTCACCACCCCCGAGCAGCGCGTCGAGAGCTGGCTCGCCGGTGACCGGGCCGACTGGTACCACCACGTGAACCTCACCGCGCACGAGCGCGGCGGTCACTTCATCCCGTGGGAGCTGCCCGACGGCTGGGTGAGCGACCTGCGCCGCACGTTCCGCGGCCGACGCTGAGCGAGGCGCGCACGGTGGCCTCGCTCAACGCCCAAGCGTTCGCTGCCACTTGACCTCGCCGTCCTGCCACTCGTCCGTGGGGGTGAGCCCCGCGGCGGTGGCGACGGCGGCCGATGCCCGGTGGTCCGGGTGGACGTGGGCGATGATGGCGTGCACGGCCGGGTTCTCGGCCAGCCGGCCGACGAGGGCGCGGGCCGCTTCCACGGCGATGCCCCGCCCCTGCCAGGGAGTTCCCACCACCCAGGCGATCTCGGCGACCAGCTCGCCACCGGCGTCGGCGGGCACCACCGTCGCCTGCACGGTCCCGACGAGGCACTCCTCGTCCCGCAGCCGCAGCACCCAGTTGCACCAGGAGACCGCGGGGTCGGGGGACCCGGCGGTCATCCGCCGGTAGCGGGCACGCAGCGCCTGCGGATCGTCGGGAGAGCCACCGATGAAGGTGTGCAGGGCGGGATCGGAGAGCGCCAGGGCCATCTCGTCGGCGTGCTCGACCCGGAGGGGTACGAGGACGAGGCGGGCGGTGCTGATCTCCTGGGCGTGGACCGTGGGCATGCGTCAGCCTAACCGCGGGGCCGGCCCCTGCTGCCGGCGGCCCAGCAGGAACGCCCGCTCGGCCGCGTTCTCGGTGCGGGTGAGGGCGGCATCGTACGCGGCGTTCGCCTCGTCGGTGCGGCCCAGGCGCCGGAGCAGGTCGGCGCGGACGGCGTGGAAGACGTGGTAACCGTCGAGGCCCAGCTCGTCGACGAGGGTCAACGCCTCGGCGGGGCCCTTGACTTCGGCGACGGCCACCGCGCGGTTGAGGGCCGCGACCGGGCTCGGGGCGACGGCCAGGAGCTGGTCGTACAGCTGCAGGATCTGGCCCCAGTCCGTGGCGGCCGCGGTCGTCGCGTCGCTGTGCACGGCGTTGATCGCGGCCTGGATCTGGTACGGCCCCGGTCGGCCGCGGCGCAGGCAGCGGCGGACGAGTTCCTGGCCCTCGGCGATCAGGGCGCGGTCCCATCGTCCGCGGTCCTGGTCGGCGAGGAGGACGAGCCCGCCGTCGGCGGTGGTCCTGGCCGGCCGCCGCGACTCGGAGAGCAGCATCAGCGCGAGCAGCCCCAGGGCCTCCGGCTCGTCGGGCATCAGCTCGGTCAGGAGCCGTCCCAGGCGGATGGCTTCCGCGCAGAGGTCGTCGCGGACGAGCGTGTCGCCCGCGCTGGCCGTGTGCCCTTCGTTGAAGACGAGGTAGACGACGGCCAGGACCGCGCGAAGCCGTTCCGGCAGATCCGCGTCGCTGGGAATCCGGTACGGGATGTGCGCGTCGCGGATCTTGCCCTTGGCCCGCACGATCCGCTGGGCCATCGTCGGCTCCGGCACCAGGAAGGCGCGGGCGATCTCCGTGGTGGTGAGACCGCCCAGGAGGCGCAGCGTGAGGGCCACCCGGGCCGCGGGGGCGAGCGCCGGATGGCAGCAGGTGAAGATCAGACGCAGTCGGTCGTCGCGCACGGGTCCCTCCCAGGCCGGTGGCTCGTGGGCGTGCAGCAGGGCGGCCTGCGCGTGCCGGTCCTCGCGGGACGCCTCGCGGCGCAGGCGGTCGATCGCTCGGTTGCGGGCGGTGGTGATGATCCAGCCCGCCGGGCTCGGCGGCAGACCGGTGGAGGGCCACCGCTGCGCCGCCGTGGTGAACGCCTCCTGGACCGCCTCCTCGGCGATGTCGATGTCGCCGAAGACGCGGACCAGTACGGCCACCGCGCGCCCGTACTCCGCACGGAAGACCTGCTCGATGACCTCCGATGTGACCTCCGGGGGACCCGAGGTCACTAGCAGGTTCCGGACTGCAGCGGCCTGACCTCGACGGGCAGGGTGATGGCGCGGGCCACCTTGGCGCCCCAGGCGAGCGCCTCGTCCAGATCGGCCGCCCGGATGACGGTGAAGCCGCCCAGGTGCTCCTTGCCCTCGACGTACGGGCCGTCGGTCGTGAGCACCTCGCTGCCCTTCAGGCGCAGCACGGTCGCCGTGCTCGGCGGGAAGAGGCCCCCGGCGAACACCCAGGCGCCCGCCTCCCTGAGCTCGGCGTTCACCGCCTCGACGTCACGCATGATCGGCTCGAGGATCTCCGGCTCCGGCACGCCGCCGTCGGGCTGGTAGACGCTGATCAAGTACTGGTTCATGGCTGTCTCTCCCGCGGAGTGGCGGATCACCCTGGCCGGCCGCTGCCGGCCTCTCACTGTCCATACGAACGGCGATCGGCCGGATCGACATGCCGGGAGAAAACTTTCCGGCGACATTTCGTGAGTGGATTCTCAGCGATCGGTGATGACCGCGTCGAGGTGCCGCAGCGCCGCCGTCACCCGCGCCGGATCGTCGAAGAACGGGTCGTCGGGGACGGGCAGCGACCCCGCGAGCGCGATCCCGCGGCCCCGCGGGTCCGTGTCGATGAGCGGGTCGCGGTCCGCTTCGCGGCCGGCGTCGAGGTCCCGCGTGGCGTGACGGTCTTCGGGTCCGCCTGCTCTGTCACGTGGGCAACTCCCTGCCATGGCAAGCGCCTTGGACGTCGCTGGGGCGTCGTCCAAGGCGCGGTCGTGAAGGACGAGGCCTCATCCCACCGTCAGGGGCGAGGTCGCGTCCACCCAATTACCGTCAGGTGCGCGGCAGGTGGCGGCTCAGAACGTGAAGGCGGCGCCTTCCGCGAGGCTCGCCCGCATCTCGCAGCCGTTGCCGAAGGTCTGGCTCCACGAGACGCGCTTGCCCTGCCACACACCGTCGACGGTGACCACGACGGGCTGCCACTCCTTCGTGCAGAACGCGGCGGGTGAGGTGCTGACCAGCTGGGCGAACTCGCCGTTCACGGAGCGCAGTTCGGCGCAGGCGGCGGAGGCCGAGGGGTGGGTACCCGAGGCCTTGGGCGCGCAGTTCAGCGTCACGGCGCGTTGCATGGTCGCGGTGTCCGCCTCCTCGCCCTGGCCGACGGCGAGGACCAGTGACGAGGGCGCGTGGAGGCCGGCGTCGGCCGCCTTGGGCTGCGCCTGTGCCGTGCCAGAGGTTCCGGACATCACGCAGGCGGCCACGACAGCGGTGGCGCCCACCGTCTTGAGGAAGAAACGCACGTCAACTCTCCTTTGATGCGGGTGTGGTCCTGGTTGCTGACGGGAGTCTTGCCGGTGCGGAGAGTGAGCACCAAATGCATGGTCGATTTCCGGATGCATGTGTCCGCTGAGCGGTTGACGGACGACTGTTCGGGCAGCTCAGGGCGGGCGGCAAGCGTGTGAGGAGAGGCCTCGCGCGTGTCCAACATATGGACCGGAAGCGATGGTGCAAGCAAGAACAACTGCCTGACCTGCGAGGACAGTTGATTTGATTTTCTACCGGAATCGAGGGTCGACCGGAAAGCATCGGTGCTAAGGGTGCTGAGGCTACGGGACGCGGTGCGTGGCGACCGTGCGGCGACCGCGCCCCGACCGACCTCAGCCCAGCCTGACCGTGATCCGCTGCGTGGCCCCCTTCGTGCCGCTGAGATCCCCGAAGGTCAGCTTCAGGGACGCCCCCGTCGCCGCCGAGGTGACCGTGACGGGCTTGGCCGTCACCGCGGCCACGGCGCGGCTCCAGGTCAGCGTCAAAGAGGTCTGCGCGCGCATCGGGTCGCTGACGCAGATGACCGCGGTGCCGTCGCTCTTCTCGCTGATCTGCACGGAGCAGGGGGCGCTCGCGGTGAGTTTGCCGACCGTGCCGCCGAACCAGAAGTTGACCCCGGTGAAGCCGAGCGAGGGGACGGAAACGCCCTGCTGGTTGTCGGAGTTGGCAAGGATCTGGAGCCATCCGGTGGCCGCCGACCGGGTCGCCGTCTGCGCCGCGCCCGCGCCCGGCATCAGGACGTAGGCGTACGTGCCGTTCGTCGGGGCGGTGCCGTGGTCGACGTACATCGTGAGGTACTTGCGGGCGATCGCGGTCGTCGCGCCGCCCTTGTTGATGTCGCTCCACCTGCCGGTGCGCTCCTCGCGCAGCGCCTTCACCGTCGCGCCGCCGGGGAAGACGTAGCCGCCGTGGCCTCCGATGTGCGCCCACTTGGCGCCGGTGAGCGTCGCCGACCAGGGGGACGCGGCCGGCTTGGCGGCGCCGTCCACCTGGAAGGAGGTGGTGCCCGTCGGGCCGAGGTTGCGGTTCTCGACGGTTGTCTCGACCGCCGCGCCGTCCGTGCAGGCGATGCCCGCGCCCAGGCAGACGATCGCGTCGTCCAGGCAGAACCACGACTTCTTCGCACGCAGGGTGCTCTGCAGGCCCTTCAAGTACTGGCCGATGGCGGCGCGTTGCCCGTCACTGGCCCCGCCCACCCACTTCACGTCCGGCAGGGACGCGCCCCAGTCGCCGCCCGCCGCATCCGCGAGCGCCTTGCGGGAGGCCGTGATGCCGGGCAGCCGGTACGGGTCGACGGTGGGCCAGAAGGCGTCGCTGTACTGCCCGTTGGCGTAGCTGTCGCCCCACCAATAGAGCATGCCGGAGCCGGTGTGCCAGCCGCGCAGATTCTCGCCGTTGCCCGTCTCGTAGTACGTGATGCGGGGGTCGGCCATGCTGATCGACGCGGCCCAGCCGGGGCGCCGGTGCGTGGCGCGCGCCATGTTGGGGAAGAGGCGGTGGCCGGTGGGCTCGGCAAGGGCGGTCACCGACGCGTCGTCCTCGACGCCCTGCAGCCGGGCCAGACTTGTCAGACCGAGCGAGGAGTCGCTCAGCGGCGGGCTGTAGTAGTCGCGCCGCATCCAGCCCTTGACCAGGCCGCGCCAGCGCGCGTTCTCGGCGGTGCCGGCGCCCTGACCGAGAAGCACCACGGCCGCCATGATGGGGTGGCCGCGCCGGTGGTCGTCCGCCTGGATCTTCTTGGTGTCGGACGCGGAGAGGCCGCGGCTGATGGCGCGCCCCGCCACTCCGTCCATGACGAGGCCGTTGTAGATAA
This sequence comes from Streptomyces sp. NPDC033177, assembly GCF_055577715.1. Classification (NCBI taxonomy): domain Bacteria; kingdom Bacillati; phylum Actinomycetota; class Actinomycetes; order Kitasatosporales; family Streptomycetaceae; genus Streptomyces; species Streptomyces sp. NPDC033177. The sequence goes on from NZ_JBVIPS010000003.1 coordinate 386,516, forward strand.
ACGGCGCCCACGCCTTCTCCACGGCGTCGAAGACGATCTGCTTCTTGGTGTCCGTGACCTCCCAACTGGAGCCCCGCAGCAACGAGAAGAGCATGCCGAGGCCGCCCAGCATCACCGATCCGTACGAGCCCGTGTAGGGCACGGTGGTGTGCTGGATGAACGAGCCGTCGGTGTAGAGGCCGTCGCCGGTCGTCACGTAAGGGAAGACGGGGGAGAGCGCGTCCCTGGCCAGCGCGATCTTCGCGGCACTGGCGCCGACGACCCCGCGCAGCGCGAGCACCCGGCACAGGTCGACACGATTGGCTCCGGTGCTCGTCCCGGTGTAGCTGCCCACCGCGGAGTCGGGCACGAAGTGGTCCACGGCCTTGCAGTAGTCGGCCACCTGGGTCGCCGACAGGTGGTCGTACATCAGCACGCAGACGTCGAGGAGGGCCTGCGGGGCGCCTATCTGCCAGCTGTACCAATTGCCGAAGGGTGCCTGATTCTCGTTGTAGACCTCGACGTAGAGATGATCGAGGCCCTGGAGGATGCCGGCCCTGAGGCTCGCGTCGCCGATCAGGCCCGTGCCTTCCTGCCGGTAGGCCTGGGCCATGATGCTGAGCCTGCTGTAACCGGTTACCACGTTGGCGGAGTATCCGTACGACTCCTGGTCGGTGTCCGGATCGGGGTCGGCGTACGAGAGGTCCGGCCACAGAGAGCCCGTGGCGGGGGCCATGGAGTCGCGCAGTTCCCGCGCGGTGGCGCCGAGTTCGGCGAGGCGGCTCTTGAAGGGCTCGGCCCCCGGGGAGAAGTCCTCGCCGAGAAGCAGGGTGCGCCACCTGGTGCGCAGCGCCTCGTAGGCGTCCGCTCGCTCCGTCGCTGCCGCCTCGTCGGCGGGGAGTCCCGAGGCCGTCAGGGCGAGCGCGGAGCCACCGGTGGTGAGCAGGAAAGCGCGGCGTGACCAAGGAGAGTGCATGGGTTCTCCGATGGTGAGGGGAAGGTGCGGCGGAGGAGGCGCGCGGGCCGCGAGAAGAGCAAGCGCTTTCTAGCATGGGTCCGGGCCACTGCTCAATGGGTCGCGCAACGCGCTGTAGCGTCAGGGGCATGAGCGATCACGCAGTGGTGGATGTGGGCGACGTACGCCTGGCCTATCGGACCTGGGGCGACTCGTACGGAGCGCCCGTCGTGCTGCTGCACGGGCTCGGCGGTTCCTCGGCGGGCTGGGAGAAGGTCGGGCAGGCGCTCGGCGAGGAGTGGCGGGTGTACGCGCTCGATCTGCGCGGGCACGGGGAGAGCGACTGGCCGGACGAGTACACGGTCGAGCTGATGCGGGACGACGTGCTCGGCTTCCTCGATGAGCTCTCCCTCGACCGGGTGGGCGTCGTGGGCCACTCCATGGGCGGGGTCGTGGCCTACCTGCTCGCCCAGGAGCACCCGGACCGCGTCGAGCGCCTCGTCCTGGAGGAGACGCCGCCGCCCTACCCGCGCGACTGGGTCGAGGCCCCGCGCCCCGACGAGGCCATCGACTTCGACTGGCCCGTGTCTCCCGCGGTCCGCGCGCAGATCTTCGACCCCGACCCGGAGTGGGCCGAACGCCTGGCCGAGATCGTCGCGCCGACGCTGATCGTGGCGGGCGGCCCGGACAGCAGCATGCCGCAGGAACGCATCCCCGACATGGCCGCCGCGATCCCCGACTCCCGGGTGATCTCGATCCCGGTCGGTCACCAGGTGCACGAGCAGAGCCCGCAGCAGTTCGCGGAGCAGGTCAGCGAGTTCTTCACCAGCTGACCGGGTGGGGCGGTCCCGGAGGCGGGCGCGGTGCGCTACACCGGCCGGGGCCGTGACTGGTGGAGGCGCGTGTAGTAACGGCCCTCCGCCTCCAGGCCCGTGGGATCGTCACCGGCCTTGAGCACCTGGTCCACCGCGCTGCTCATCTCGGCGATGTCGGTGAACATCCGCTGCGGATACGTCCGTTCGGGATCGGTGTCGGTGGCCAGACCGTGCGCGTCCAGGGTCGCGAGGATCTCCCCGAAAGGCACCGTACGCAGGACGAACGCGCTCACCCACACCGGGATGCGGGTCGCGTCGAGGAGCACGTCGAAGGTGCGATGGGTGATGTACCCGATGCCTCCGGTGACCGTGATCAGGCCGACGCGCCCCATGGCGTCGCGCAGCCCCGCGCTGGGCGGGTGGCGCTCGAGGTTCTCGGCGTGGGCCTCGTCGAGCAGCCCCACCTCCAGGGCGTAGCGCGTGGCGTTGCCGGCGGTGTCGAGACCGATCACCGGGACGGCGCCGGTGCGCCGCCGCGTGGCGTAGAACTCCTTGTCGGCCTCGACGAGCTCCCCCCGGGTCAGGGCCGCGGTCTCGGCGCCGGTGTAGTGCGCGTACAGGTCGGCGAGCGTGAGGTCGTGATTGAGCAGCGCCGCGTTGATCCCGTAGGAGCAGCAGAGGTCGAGGACCGTGACGGGGAGACGGGTGCCGCGCACCGCCGAGCGCTGGGCGAGCGTGCGCCGGAAGACGCCCTGAGCCTGCTGCGGTATCTCGTACCGCAAGGGGGCAAGCGTGCGGAAGTACGCGCGGGGGTCAGGCTGGTCGTAGATGTCGTCGAACCGGGTCTTGCCCGCCGCGGTGGTGGTCCGGGCACCGGTCATGAGGCATGCCTCCTGCTCGTGCTCATGCCCGTGCCGCCTCCGGTCGTCCCGGTTCCGGGGCCGCCGCCGTGGCCGGTGGTGCGGTCGGCGGCGCCTGCGACTGCTGGGCCTTCTCCAGGAAGCGCAGGAGCTCCACGGGGAAGGGCAGGACGAGGGTCGAGTTCTTCTCGGCGGCGACGGCCACCACGGTCTGCAGCAACCGCAGTTGGAGCGCCGCGGGCTCCTCCGCCATCTGATGTGCGGCCTCGGCGAGCTTCTTGGAGGCCTGCAGCTCGGCGTCCGCGTTGATCACGCGGGCCCGCCGCTCGCGGTCGGCCTCGGCCTGCCGGGCCATGGAGCGCTTCATGGTCTCGGGGAGCGACACGTCCTTGATCTCGACCCGGTCGATCTGTACGCCCCAGCCCATGGCGGGGGAGTCGATCATCAACTCAAGGCCTTGGTTGAGTTTCTCGCGGTTGGAGAGCAGATCGTCCAGATCGCTCTTGCCGATGATCGAACGCAGCGACGTCTGCGCCATCTGCGAGACCGCGAAGCGGTAGTCCTCGACCTTGATCACCGCGTCCGCCGCGTCGATCACCTTGAAGTAGATGACCGCGTCCACGCGCACGGTCACGTTGTCCCGGGTGATGCCGTCCTGCGCCGGGACCGGCATCGTCACGATCTGCATGTTCACCTTGTTCAGGCGGTCGACACCAGGAACGATCATGGTGAATCCCGGCTGGCGGACCTCCTCCCGCAGCCGCCCGAGGCGGAACACCACGCCGCGCTCGTACTGCTTGACCACACGGGCCGCCGATGCCATGTACATGAACCCGGCAGCCGCGACCGCGGCACCTGCCGTGAGCAGCTCTTCGACCATGACGACCCCCCTTCTTCCGAGTCGCCCGTCTCCATACCAAGATATGCCCCGGTTTGTCCGGGGTCGAGCCCCGGCCGCCCCGCCGCTGACTAGGGTGGGGACGGTGTTCACCTCCCAGGGACCCACACTCCGCGAACTGGCCGTGCAGGCTCTCTCCTCCATCGAGGACGGCTACGACCTGCTGGCCCCGAAGTTCGACCACACCCCTTTCCGTACGCCCGACCGGATGCTGCACGCCGTCGCGGACACGCTGGGGCGCCTCGGGCCGTTCGACGCCGGGCTCGATGTCTGCTGCGGCACCGGCGCGGGCGTCGAGACGCTGCTGCCGCTGTGCCGGGAGCGGGTCACCGGCGTCGACTTCAGCTCGGGGATGCTGACCGAGGCACGGGCGGCCGTGGTCCCGCGCCACGGCGGGCCCGCCGTGGACTGGGTGCGGGCCGACGCCCGTGCCCTGCCCTTCGTCGACGTCTTCGACCTGGCGGTCAGCTTCGGGGCGTTCGGGCACTTCCTGCCCGCCGAGCGGCCGAAGCTGTTCGCGGAGGTCTGCGGGGCGCTGCGGCCCGGCGGGGTCTTCGCCTTCCCGATCGGCGCGCCACCGCCCCTGACCTCACCGCTGTACTGGGCGCTGCTCGGCTTCGACGGGATGATGCGGGTGCGGAACCTGCTGTGGCGTCCGCCGTTCGTCATGTACTACAGGACCTTCCCGCTGCGGGGTGTGCTCGAGGACCTGCTCCGGACCGGCTTCACGATGCGGCTGCACCCGCTGGAGGAGTTCGGGCGCCGCGCCGACGGCAGCCCCCACTGGTGCCTCGTCGAGGCGCGCAAGGTCTGAACGGCTGAGCGGCCCCTGACGGCGGTGGCGGGCGTTACTGGAACGCCCTGCGATACGCCTGCGGGCTGACTCCGGCGACCCGCTTGAAGCGGTCGCGGAACGCGGTGGGCGAACCGAAGCCGACCTGGACGGCGATGCGCTCGACGGAGTGCCCCGTCGATTCGAGCAGATGCTGGGCCTGCCGGATGCGGGCGCGGTGCAGCCACTGCAGCGGTGTGCTGCCCGTCTGCTCCCGGAAGCGGCGCAGCAGCGTACGGGTGCTCATGCCCGCCCGGCCCGCGATGTCCTCCAGGGTGAGCTCACGGCCGGCGTTCTCCTCCAGCCAGCGCAGGAGCGGCTCGAGCTCGGAGCCCTGCGGTGTGGGCGGAGCCTCCGGGACGATGAACTGGGCCTGGCCGCCCTCGCGTTCCAGGGGCATCACCGAGAGCCGGGCGGCGTCCGCCGCGACGGCTGAGCCGTAGTCCCTGCGGATCAGGTGCAGACACAGGTCGAGCCCGGCGGCGGCGCCGGCGGAGGTCAGGATCTGCCCGTTGTCGACGTAGAGCACGTCCGGGTCGACGTCGATGTCGGGATGGCGTGCGGCGAGTTCGGCCGCGGCCGCCCAGTGCGTGGTGGCGCGCAGCCCGGAGAGCAGACCGGCCGCGGCGAGCGTGAAGGTTCCGGCGCAGATCGAGGCGATCCGTGTCCCGTCGGCGGCAGCGTCCCGCAGCGCGTCGAGTGCCGCGTCGGGGAGGGGCCGGGACAGGTCGGCGCTGCCGGGCACGATGATCGTGTCCGCGTCCGCGAGCCCCTCCAGGCCCCACGGAGCCCGGAGGGTGAACAGGCCGGCGTCGATCTCGGGCGCGGCGGCGCAGACACGCACCCGGTAGCCGGGCCGACCGCCGGGCAACCGGGTGCGCCCGAAGACCTCGATGGGGGTGGACAGGTCGAACGGGATGACGGTGTCCAGCGCCAGGACGGCCACGGTATGCATGGCGGCAACGTACGTCAGAGTCGGGATCCCGCCAAGCGGATGCACCGGCGTGGATGGCTCTTCCCCGCCCATGAACTGGCCTGGCATCCGATGGCGGTATCTCTGCGAAGCCTGTCACTAATGCCACTGTTCGCCGGGCGGGGACGCTGACTAATCTCGGCGGGCGGGTCCCGGTCGGGGCCGTGTGACCATCCCCGTTCTTCGAATCCCGAGGGCCCGTCGTGACCAAGTTCTTCCTGACGCTGCATGTGCTGGCCGCCATCCTCACGGTCGGCCCGGTCACCGTCGCCGCCAGCATGTTCCCCGCGGCCCTGCGGCGCGCCCAGGCCGACCCGCGGGACGCGGGGGCCCTCGCCTCGCTGCGGCTGCTGCAGCGCATCTGCTCGGTCTACGCGTTCGTCGGCGTCGCCGTCCCCGTCACCGGGCTGGTGACCGCGCAGAGCCTGGGCGTGCTCGGCAGCGCCTGGCTGATCGCCTCGATCATCCTCACGATGGCGGCGGCCGTGGTGCTCATCGTCCTCGTCCTGCCGTGCCAGGAGGCGGCGCTCGAAGCGGTGGCAGGAGCAGGGCAGGGTGGTGCGGACGCGGACGGTCATGCGGGCGGCCAACTCGCCGAGGGAGCGGGCGTGGTGGCCGTGGGGGAGCGCACCAGTTCTCAACTCGCCATGTACACAGGCATTTTCAACCTTCTCTGGGCCACCGTCACTGTCCTCATGATCATCAGGCCGGGTTCCACGACCGGCGCCTGATCCCGCCCTTCAACCGACAACCTCGTGCGGTGACCCAGAGGGACTGGAGCTTCAACCGTGAAGCCGGGGGCACACGGACTTCCGTCAACTCTGACCGGGCTGCATGGAAGGAGACAGGACGTGCACCCAGATACGTCGGTCGAGCTCGCCAAGGTGTGGGCGTCACGCGGCGGAGCGACGATGTTCGTCATCGTCTTCGTCGTCTTCGCGATAGCCCTCGTGGCTCTGCTGATGCGGAGCAGGAACCGCCGATGAGCGGGTGCCGCCACGCCGTCGGGCAGGCGAGGGTGATCAGAGGAAGTGGAAGCCCGGCCGCGGGTGCATCAGGAAATCGTGGTGCGAGATGTTCCACGCGTACGCGCCCGCCATCCCGAACACCACCCGGTCCCCGGCCCGCAGGCCCGCCACCGGAACCTGTCGGGCCAGGACATCCTTCGGCGTGCACAACTGCCCCGCGAACGTCACCCGGTCCGTCCGTGCCTCGGACCGGGGCCAGGGGTGCGGCCATGGCCCGGCCGCCGGGAGCACGGTGCACGGCTGGTCGTGGCCCTTGGCCGCCGGAGTGCGCAGATGGTGGGTGCCGCCGCGCACCACAGCGAACTCCTCGCCGTGGCTCCGCTTCACGTCCAGGACCTCGGTGGCGTACCAGCCGCAGTACGCGGTCAGCGCTCGCCCCGGCTCGATGCGGAGCGTCAGTCCGGGGTGCGCCGCGCAGAGCCGGGTGAGGCCGTCGCCGTACGCGGCCCAGTCGAAGCGTGCGCCGGGGTCGGCGTAGTCGACGCTCATCCCGCCGCCGACGTTCACCTCCGTGAGGCGGATGCCATGGCGTACGGCCAGTGCCTGCGACCACGTCACGATGGACTCGGCGACGGCGAGCTGCCGCGGTGCGTCGAGCCCACTGGCCAAATGGGCGTGCACACCCAGCAGATGGAGCTGGGGCAGGCTGCCGTCGGTGAACAGGGAGATCGCGGGGTCCGCCTCGGCCGGGTCGAGACCGAAGGGCGTGGGGCGTCCGCCCATCGCGAGGGCACTGCTCTCAAGAGACGCGGCGTCGAGGCCGAGATTGAACCGGAGCAGGACGCCCACGCGGGTGTGCGGTGCCACGCGGGCGGCGATCGAGGCCAGCATCCGCAGCTCGTAGACGCTCTCGACATGGAACCGATCCACGCCGAGCTCCAGGGCGGCGGCGATCTCGTCCGGCGTCTTCCCGGGACCACCGAAGGCCAGCGGGCGCCCGGCCACCGCCGCGGCCACATGGGCGAGTTCGCCGCCCGACGACACCTCGTAACCGTCGACATGCGGGTCGAGGGCGGTCAGGATCTCCGGCTCGGGGTTGGCCTTGGCGGCGTAGTAGAGCTCGACCTGCCGGGGGAGCGCGGCACGCACCGCGGCGACATGGGCGTCGAGTGCGGACACGTCGTAGAGATAAGCGGGGAGTTCCTCGGTGGCGAGGCCGAGGGCATGCTCACGTACGGCGGCAGTGGGGGCGGTCATCCGGCGGTGCTCCAAGGTGCGTCGGTACGGACACCCAGGTCCCGTACGTGCTCGGCGAGCGGAAAGGGTGAGGTGAGCCGGACATAGCCCGCGTCCCGGTCGGCCTTGCGCTCCCAGCGGGTGAGCAGGTTGGCCTTGGCGGGCAGCGGCCCCCCGGCGAGCAGGGCGCCGAGCCGTGGCGGGCAGCCGTGCGTGTCCGCGAACTCCCGCATGGTGGCGCGGACCTGCGACCAGAGCGCGGGCTCGGTCTGCGGATGGAGGTCGGCGAGGGCGGCGAGCAGCTCGGCGACGTGGTTCACCAGGAGGCAGTACACGACGCGGTCCCAGCCGCGCTGCGCGTCGTAGGTCATCGGCCCCGCGACCTCCGGCGGGAGCGCGTCCAGGGTCCGTGCATGATGCTCGGGGATCAGCTTGGTGCCCTCCAGGTCGCGGAAGAGCACCTGCGCGGGCATGCCGGCGCCGTCCACGCAGACGAGGACGTTCTGCAGATGCGGTTCGAGCACCAGGCCGTGGTCGAAGAACGCGGCGAGCACAGGCGGCAGCAGGAGCCGGAGGTACGTCCGCCACCAGTCGAGCGCCCGCTGCGGACCCGCGCCCGCCAGGAGGCGGGAGATGTGGCCGGGACCCGTCGGGTACTCGTCCGCGACGGCCGCGGCGAGCAGTGGCGTCGTACCGGGAAGGAGTCGCCCGGCCAGGCCTTCGCGGACGATGACGCCGAAGCCCTCCAGTAGGGCGAGGTCGGTACGCCCGTCGGCCCCGGTGAGCGCCAGGCTGCGGTAGGCGGGCTCACGCAGCACCGCGCTGCCCGGGAAGCGGGTGGCCAGGTCGTCCAGGGAGCCTTCGAGTACGCGGGTGAGCGCGACGGCACCTGACAGCTCGTAACTGGCGTTCTTGCGCAGGCAGTTGGTGATGCGGACGTTCAGGCTGAACTTCAGGAAGGTGTCACCGTCGAACAGGGTGCGCACGGATGCGGTGGCCGCGAAGGGGGAGCTGCCGGGGCCCAGGTCGATGATGTCCTCGCGGGCAAGGGCCGCGCGCAGCCCCGGGTGCTCCCGCAGCAGGTCGTACTGCCAGGGGTGTACCGGGAGTAGCCGGTAGCCCTCGGGCGCCGGCCCGAGGCGGTCGAGCGGTGCCGTGGCGCCCGGCCGCGCCGACTCCTCGGCGATGAGGTGGTCCCGTACGGCGAGGTGGCGCAGCGGGAAGGCGGCTCCGGTCTCCGGGGCGTACGCGGACCAGTCGGCGAGGTCGCCGCCGCGGGCCTTGGGTGTGGGGTGGAAGCGGTGGCCGAACAGCAGGGACTGCTCGGAGGCGAGGTAGTCCGCGAGCCACTTCGGGTCCGTCTTCGTCGACTTGGGAGCCGCATCCGCCGCGGCGGCCGTCCCCGTGCCGGACGCCGAGCGGGCGGCGGCGAGGCCCGCACTGACCCCCTCATGGTTGGAGGCGAACTGCTCCAGGAACTCCTCATTGCTCACACCTGTACGCAGCGAGAGCTCGGCATGGGTGTACTCGGCGAGGCGAGGCCAGTCCACCTCCACCCAGGTGCCGTCCCGCTGCTCGGTCACCGGGCCGGTGAAGCGGTGGGCGCCCAGGAGGGAGGTGCGGCGCAGCGCGACACGCAGGAGGACCCCGCGGCGCGGCAGCCGGAGCAGGAGATCACCGTCGACCACGGCGGTCTGGCGCTCGGGGCCGGAGACTTCGCGCAGCAGGCAGTTGAGCAGGGTGTGCGCCACCGCTTGGTCGGCGCTGGGCAGCCGGGTGGGCGCGGCGCCGGCGACGGGGGCACAGGCGACGAGGGTGGCGGGCTGGGCGGGTGCCGTGGGCAGGGCGGGTGCGGCGGACGGGGCGGCGAATGTGCCGGTCGGCAAGGACATCAACGGCTCCAGCGGATGCGGGACGAGCGGCGGAACAGGGCGGGAAGAGTGACGGCGACCAAGGCGGCCAAGGCTGCCAGGGCGGTCGCGGTGCCGGTCAGGAGGGGCGGGCCGGCCGATGCGGCTGTGTGCGCCCGCTGCCACGAGACCGGCGGCGACCGCGCCGCCTATGGAATCGAGCTCCAGCGTGCCGAACTTCCCGCCGGGAGATCTGCCTTGAGCACACTCGGCGGTGGACGCGTCGGCCATCATGAAACCCCCGCGCAGCGCAGGTAGTTGGGGCCCGTCGTGTAGTGCTTGTTGATGTCGGCTGCTCCGGAGCGTTCCTTGGACAGCAGGGTGCCCGCGGTCACCATCGCCTTGACGGGCAGCTCCGGCGCGTCCAGGACGTGGGCCCTCAGAAGGGTGCCAGGTTCGCCGGGCCCGAGCCTTTCGACGGCCTCGGCGAGCCGCTCGCGCACGAGACCGAGCAGCCGCCGCAGCGGGGCGTGACCGTGCCGGGCGAGCCCGAAAGCGTAGACGCCGGCGCAGAGGTGGAGGGTGATGGTGGTGAACACGTCGAGCACGGGCCGATCGCCGACGACGAAGATGCGCGCATCATCGAACTCAGCGGCATGCGGAGCCTGTTGCCCCATGGCGTCACGCAGCCGCGCGAGGTTGATGCGCGGCCCGTCGTTGTCCTTGAAGAGCAGTCGCAACCGGGTACGGCGACCCCTACTCGCATCCGCGGGGTGGTGGTCAAGGACCAGCGAGATGTTCTGCTGATGTGACTCCAGGGCGATCCCGTAGGTGAAGAGTGTGGTCTGCCAGTCGAAGAGGAGGGTGAGCGTGGCGTCCAGGAGGGCGAGAGGATCACCGCCGTAGAAGCGGTCGGCGAGGTGCTCGACGACCAGGCGGTCGCCGGGTGCCGGGCACAGCAGCGCGGCCATCGGTACGACGACGGCGTTGTCGAGCCCGGCGGGGTAGCGGCGCAGCAGCACGGCGAGGAGTTCGTGGCCCGCGTGCGCGAAGCGGGTCTCGTCCGCGTGCAGGACGACACCCTTGAACCGGGGTTCGCGCTCGACGACGGCTTCGACCAGCCGTTGGCCCGCCGCACCGTCGGTGAGGGTGTCCGGCTTGATGGTGCGCCGATTGCGCAGGCCCAGCGTGGCGGTGGCGAGCGGCAGCTTGAGGTGCCGGGTGGGGTCGGAGATGAGGGCGACGGTGCGCATGGACAGGGTGGGTACGACGTCGGGGCCGGGCTCGTCGATGAAATGGGCCCGCCCGTCGAGCCCCGCTGCCCGCAGCGTGTCCCGCAGGGGCCCGTCCGCGGTCAAGGGGTGCACGGGCAGCACGAGGTGACTTCCTTCGAGCTCGGGCACGCCCGCCGCGCGGGGAGAAAGCCAGGCATCGCTGTCGCCGCCGACGGTGACGGCCTCGCGGGGCAGGGCAAGCCGGCGCAGTGCGAAGGTGGGATGGAACTCAGGTGCGTACGAACGCAGTTGGGCGGTGGAGAGCCCGGAGCGGCCGCGTGAGGTCGGATATACGGGATGATCCGCGCGCGCGGCGAGGCAGTCGTACCCGATTCCCTCCGCGAGCCCGGTCCAGGCGGCGGGATCCGAGCCGTACCGCCCGGAAAGCAGGGCCTCCACCTCGCCCTTCGTCCCGGCGTGCAGCCGCATCGCGTCGAGGGCCTGCTCGCACTCCACGGCGAACGCGTCGAACCCGCCACGGTCGACGGGGTCGGCGAGGTCACGCAGCGCGGCCAGCACGCTGCCCGCGTCGGCGAGCTCACCCCCGTCGGACTCTCGACGGAGCAGGGGGAGCCGGGCGGCGTAGGTGGCCTGAAACCCATCGGCACGGACCGGCATGAGCAGCGCATCGCCGTCAACGCCTCTCGCAGCGGGCACCGGCAGCCTCAGCCACAAGCCGTCAGGGCGGCGCACGCCCTCGCTTCGGTTGCGCCACCCCAGGACGTCCTCGCGCAGGAGCGCGCTCAGCACGCGTAGGAGGAGGTCGGCCTCGGCCCCGGTCGCGGGCATGCCGCGAGGCGGTCGGATCACGGCGTGATCTCCCAGTGGTGCGCGGCGAGGAAGTCGGCCACGGCTCGGTCGACCGCTGTCTGGTCGGTGCCGGTGGCGCGCACCACGCCGAGGAAGTCGCGGTTCGTGCCGTGGAGTTCGTGCCGCTCGCCGATCTCACGCAGGGGGCGGTACGTGAGGCGCACCCCGCCCGCCGTCACCTCGGTCGCGCGTGGCGCTGCCGTCAGCGTTCCCGCACGCCGTGCGCACGGGTAGTCGAGCCGTGCCCGGCCGTCCGTTCGCGCACCCAGGTCGGACGGCAGCGACTCGCCCATATGCGTACGGAGGATGTGCTCGAAGAGCGGGATGTCCAGGAGCTGAGCGAGGAGCAGATCACATTGGTCGCCGATGGCGCGGTAGTTGACCTCGATGAGCCGCGCTCGCCCTGCCGACACCACGAACTCCGTGTGGCAGACCCCGAACCCCACTCCCAGCACGTCCAGTTGGTGCAGCACCTGAGCCACCACCGGCGCCGGATGCGCGGGGGCGAACGTCATCCGTTCCTCTATGAAGTACGGCGGCGGCGACACCTCCGTACGGAAACCGCCCAGGACATGCCGGACGCGGCCGTCGCCGAGCGTCTCCAAGGTGCACAACTCCCCTGCGAGATACTCCTCGACGACCAGCGCGGCCCCCGGACGCCGCTGCTGAATCTCCGCGCACCGCCGTACCAACTGCTCCAGACCCTCGACCAGCACCACGTCCTCGCTGGCCACGCCTTCCCTCGGCTTGACCACGCAGGGGAACGGCACGTCGAGAGCGCCGAGTTCGGCCGGGTCCTGGCCCGCTGCCAGCTCCGCGGACCAGACCGCGTCGGCACCCTCGGCCGCGAGGTGGCGTCGCATGTGCGCCTTGTCCTTGGTGCGCAGCGCCACCCGCCAGTCCTTGCCGGGCAGCCCGAAGTACTCGGCGGTCAGCGCCGCCTGCGTCTGCAGGTGGTCACTGTTGGTGAAGATGGCGCCGGGGGAGCGGTGGGTGGAGATCCGGCTGATGACAGCGCGGAAGTCTCGTACGTCGCACTCCAGGATCTCCGGGGTAGCCGGCCCTTCGGGGAGACGGTGCGCGTCCGGCTGATCGGTGAGGAGGGTGACGTCGAGGCCGAGCCCGCGCGCGGCGGGCAGAAAGCCTTCGGTGACCGAGTCGGTGGGGTTGCGGGCAAGGACGTACAGCCGCATGTGCGAGTCCACTTCCGGGTGCGAGCGAAGGTGCGTGTGTGACGGGGAGGGAAGGGGGAGGGGCGGGCGGAGGCGTCGAACGGCCCGCCGCCCGCCCTACGGGTGCGCCGGTTTGACCGTGGACGCGACACCCGTCGCCAGGGCCACGCTTCTCCCGCGGGTCCGGTGAGGGCGACGGACCCGGCGACCGCCACCGCCGGGCCCGCCGGCACTACGGCCGCGATGCCCCCGGCCAGGCGGGTCCTCACCACCGCGCCGTGTGAAGAGGCTGTCCGGCGGGACGGCCCGAGCGATCTTGGACACGGGGTGAGAGTTTAGGTTAGGTATGCCTAACGATGTCAACTCGCGGTGAGCGGTGCATCACTCGCGACATCGAGGTCCGCGGCGCGCCGCTCACGATGCGGCAAGTTGAAGCAAAATAAGGTAAGCCTTACCTAGTTGACGGTGGCGGGACCGCCGTCGGACGACCCATGGACCTGCCTTCCAAGGAGTACGAGTGCCGCTCACCGTGGCCCCGGACCTGGCGCCCGACGCCACCGCCCTGAGCCCCGCCGCCCTGCTCGCCGCGACCTATCGGCGACTCACCGCGCACTGCGGCACGCTCGCCGTCGCGGTGGCGCGACCTGACTCGTACGCGGGCCAAGGGTGGGTGACCGGCGCCGAACTGACGTCACATCACGACGTCATGGAAGCCTTCGTCGCGGCGGAGGCCGCACGCATCCGCGGCGGCCACGACCACACCCCGCGCCCGGACGTCGCCGCGTCCCGCGCCCTGCACGGCTACCTCTGGTCGGTGTCCCTGCTGATGAGCGGTGCCTGGTACCTGGAGCGGCGCGTACCGCGCATCCGCCCGCAGGACGTACGCGTCCACCTGGAGACCGGTGCCTTCGAGATCGTCCCCGGCTCCTTCGCCTGTTTCCCGGACGATCCGGCGGCCGGGCTCCCCGGGACGCGGGTTCTCGCCGACGAGGAGTCGCTGCGCGTCGAACTGCGCGCCGCCGTCGTCGCGCACATGCGACCGCTGCTCTCCGCCATCGGGCCCCGACTGCGTCGCGGGCAGCGGGCGTTGTGGGGCATGGCGGGGGACGATCTCATCTCCGGGATCTGGTACCTGGGGCGCATGCTCGGCCAGGAGGACGAGGCGCTGCGGGCGGTGGACGCGCTGCTCCCCGGACCGGTCGAGCCCTTTCCCGGTGGCGCGGCCTTCCGTCATCTGACGACCCGTGACGGGGAGCGGCACCCGACCCGTACGCGGCTCGGCTGCTGCCTCTACTACACGATCCGCGCCGCCGAGGCGTGCGGCACCTGCCCGCGCGTCTGCGACGCGGAACGTCTGCGGAGGCTGGAGTCGGAATCCGGCGGGTGAAGTCATGATAGGGAGTCGGCGTAGCCCCTCGCTCGTGCCAGGAGACGCCCATGCCCTTCCAGGTTCCCGTCATCGACATCACGCCGTACGTCGAGGACGGACCGGCATCCGAACGTGCGCGGGTGGCACAGGAGTTGAATGACGCCTGCGCCCGCGTCGGCTTCATCCAGATCCTCGGGCACGGAATTCCCGATGAGACGGTGGACGGCCTGACCGCCGCCGTCGACGGCTTCTTCGGCCTGCCCCTGGAGGTGCGGAAGAGCTACCGGGTCACCGGTGCGAACCGCGGCTACAGCCCGCCCAAGAGTGAATCCCTCAGCTTGAGCCTGGGTGTGGAGTCGGCCGGGCGCATGAACGACTTCTTCGAGGCGTTCAACATCGGCACCGAAGCCCGCTCGTTCCCCGGGCTCGACCTGTCCGAGGACGACTACGGACTCAACGTCTGGCCCACGCAGGTCGAGGGCTTCGAACCGGCCGTGCTGAGGTACTTCGCCGAGGCCGGCCGCGTGGCCCGTACCTTGACCCGCGTCTTCGCGGACGCCCTGGGGGAGCCGGCCGACTTCTTCGAGTCGCTGACCGACCACTCCATCGACGTCCTGCGCATGAACAACTACGCCCTTCCCGAAGGCGCCGTCACCCTCGACGGCGAGCTGACGGGGATGGGTGAACACACGGACTTCGGCCTGGTCACCGTGTTGTGGGCGGACCAGGTCGCCGGGCTGCAGGTGCTCGGCGCCGACGGGGCCTGGCACGACGTGTCCCCCGTCGACGGCGCGCTCCTGGTCAACCTCGGCGATCTCACGGCGCGGCTCACCAACGACCGCTGGATGTCCACCCTGCACCGGGTCAAGCCGCCGATCGTGGACGGCGGCATCGTCCGGCGCAGGTCGGCCGCCTACTTCCACGACGGCAACGTCGATGCGGTCATCTCCACGCTGCCGAGCCACCTCGACGCCTCCGACGAGTTCGGCTATGAACCGATCCTCGTGCGTGACCACATCAAGGCGAAGCTCGCCGGGTCCCGGCAGGGCAAGGCGAACGCGGCGGCCGTCCGGGAGGCGGCGCGAGTGCGTGCGGCCGGGACCGGTCCCCTCACCCCTGGTTGAGCGAGGCGCGGATCGCCTCCAGGGTCTCAGTGATGTTCGCCTCGGCTGCCGCCTTGTCGATGCCGAGCCCGGCGAGCGTGCCCGTGCCGCCCTCGGCCTCCAGGAGCGAGAGCAGGATGTGCTCGGTCCCGATGTAGTTGTGCCCGAGCCGCAGGGCCTCGCGGTAGGTGAGCTCAAGGACCTTCTTCGCCCCGGCGTCGTACGGGATGAGGTCGGGCACCTCGCCGACCGCCGGCGGCAGCGCCGCGGCGACGCTCTCGCGGATCGCGTCGAGCGAACTCCCCTGCGCGACGAGGGCCTTCGCGGCGAGGGCGTCCGGTTCGGTCAGGAGGGCGAGCGTCAGATGCCCGGGGCCGATCTCGTCGTTCCCCGCGGCGCGGGCCTCCTCCTGCGAGGCCATGACCACGTTCTTCGCCCTGTCGGTGAAGCGGGCGAAGCCCTGCCGGGGGTCGAGGTCCGACATCTCGCCGGGGTCCTTGGCCACGAACCGCTTCTGGGCGGCCTGCCGGGTGACCCCCATGCTCTTGCCGATGTCCGTCCATGAGGCGCCCGAGCGGCGCGCCTGGTCCACGAAGTGGCCGATCAGATGGTCGGCGACATGGCCCAGGTGATCGGCGGCGATGACGGCGTCGGAGAGCTGGTCGAGGGCGGCTTCGGGGTGGGCCTTTTTGATGGCCTGGATTAGGTCGTCAAGGCGGATGGGTTGGGTGGGTTGCGTCATGTGTCAACGGTAGGTTGACAGTCGGGAGGGCGTCAACCCCGAGTTGACACCCTCTTTCTGCTCCACCCTCCCCTTCGTCTACTCCGTCCAGGGGGAGTTCCGGATGACCTCGACGAAGTCGCCTCGCTTGTAGCCGGGGACGAAGTGCGCGAGGACGTCGGCCTTCACGTTCCCGAAGGTGGTCTCCGGCTTGGGGGCGATGCCCTCGGTGAACGCCTCCAGGATCCGCCGCTTGAAGTCGGGGCGCGGATGCAGCGCCGTGACCTCGGCGCGCTCGGCGGCACTGAGATCTTCGTAGCCGATGCCCAGGACGTCGTACTCCACCCCGGCGGTGACCAGGGCGACCTCCGGCTCCATGAACTCGGGGATGCCCGGGGTGGTGTGCAGGGCGATGGCGGTCCACACCCGGCGCACGCTGTCCTCCGGTACGCCGTGACCGTGCAGGAAGCGGCGGGCTTCCTCGGCGCTGTCCACCTCGAAGCGCCGCCCGCTGTCCCGGAACCGCTCGCCCAGGCCCAGGTCGTGGAACATCGCGCCGATGTAGAGCAGTTCGGGATCGAAGCTCAGGTCCCTTCGTGCGCCCTGAAAGCTGCCGAACCAGAAGACGCGGCGGGAGTGGTGGTAGATCAGCTCGCTCGCCGTGTCCCGCACCAGCTCGGTGGCGGCGGCGGCCAGCTTGGTGTCCGGCACGGATACACCGGCGGCGGAAGAGGCGTGAGTGGTCACGGTGTGGCTCCTGTCGTCAGGTCATCGAAAAGATCGACGAGATCGGGGAGATCGAGAAGGGTGAGTCGGCTCCTGGGACCAGCCTGCTCGTCGTACGTGTGTGACGGCCATGTCTCTGTGGACACGTACCCCACACATCTGGACACGCCCTCCCGCTACCGTGGCGCTGTGAACGATCAATCGAGTGGGCCCCGCCCCCACCATGTCTACGTCCTCGCGTTCGACGGCGTGCGCCTTCTCGACGTCGCGGCCCCCTTGGAGGTCTTCGCCACCGCGAGCCGTTACACCGGTGGCCGCTACACCGTGCGGGTCTGCACCCCCGACGGGCTGGACGTCAGGACCTCCACCGGGCTGCGGATCGCAGCGGATCTTCCGGCGGGCGAAGCGGGTGACGCGGGCGAAGCGGGTGACGCAGGCGTCGCGGACACCCTCGTCGTGCCCGGTCACGCCGAACTCGTCACCTTCGCCGAACGGCCCGACCTCGTCGAGCTCGTGGCCCGACTGGCGAGCGGGGCAGGGCGGGTGGCCGCCGTGTGCACCGGCGCCTTCGCCCTCGCCGCGGCGGGACTCCTGCGCGGCCGCCGGGCGACGACGCACTGGGAGCACGCGGCGAAACTGGCCCGCCTGTACCCCGACATCACCGTCACGGCGGATGCCATCTACGTCCAGGACGGACCGGTACTCACCTCGGCCGGGGTCACCGCGGGCATCGACGTCTGCCTGGCTCTCGTGGAGCAGGATCACGGCCCCGACATCGCGCGGCGGGTCGCCCGTGATCTGGTCGTCTTCCTCCAGCGGCCCGGCGGGCAGTCCCAGTTCTCCGCGGCCTCGCGCGCCCCGGCGACCCGTCATCCGGTGCTGCGCCCCCTCCTCGACGCCATCGCCTCCGACCCGGCGGCCGACCACCGCCTCGCGACCCTGGCCGGGCGGGCAGCCGTGAGCTCCCGGCATCTGACCCGGCTCTTCACGCGACAGCTCGGCACCACCCCGGCCGCGTACGTGGAGTCCCTCAGGCTGGAGGCCGCCCGCATGCTCCTGGAACGCGGCGCGAGCGTCACCGACGCGGCCGAGCGCAGCGGCCTCGGCAGCGACGAGACCCTGCGCAGGGCCTTCGCCCGTCACCTGGGGACGACGCCATCCGCGTACGCCGCGCGTTTTCGTACGACACGGGTCGAGGTCAATCCGGCGGTACGTGCCCAGGGGTAGGGCCTGGCCGTGGTGGTGTCAGGTGTGCGTCCGCCAAGTGCCGGGCGTGTGGCCGAAGGCGCGGTGGAAGACGTCGATGAAGGCGCTGCTCGACGCCCAGCCGCTGCGGTGCGCGACCACGGTGACCGGGGTGTCGTCGGCCAGCAGGCACAGGGCGTGGTGCAGGCGCAGTTGGGTGCGCCACTGCGGGAAGGTCATGCCGAGTTCGGTCCGGCAGAGCCTGGTGAGGGTGCGGTCGCTGACGCCGGTCGCGGCGCCGAGCTGGGCCAGGGTCCGGGGGTCCGCAGGGTCGGCGCGGAGGATGTCGCACACCGCGACCAGGCGTGGATCGCGGGCCGCCGGTACGTGGACGGGCTGCTGGGTCGAGTGGCGGAGCTGGTCGAGCAGGACGGCCCGCAGGCGATGGCGCTCGGCGCCGCGTTCGTCACGAGGCTCGGGCGGCTCGGGCTTCCGGGTGTACTCGATGATCAACTCGCGGAGCAGTGGGGCGACTTCGAGGACGGCGGGCCGGTCGAGGCGCAGTGGGTTGTCCGGCACCGGCAGGCCCACCAGGTGCAGGTCCGTGTCGCCGTACGCGCGGTGCTCGTGGACGGTTCCCGCGGGGATCCAGATGGCCCGCGTCGCGGGGGCGACCCAGCTGCCCGCGTCGGTGGTGACCGACAGGACGCCCTGGCCCGCGTACACGATCTGGTGTTCGTCGTGCCGGTGCGCGTCGACCTCCGCGCCCGCACGGAGGGGGAGGAGGCCGGTGGTCGCGCGGGGGGAGTGGCGGATGTTCGGCACAAGGGGGGATTTTACCGGGAGGGGGACGGGTGAGGTCGGGACGTGCCGAGGTGTCAGCAGTCCGCCAGGACGCGGTCGAGCGTCGCCCGGCCCGCCGCACCCCAGCTCCGCTTCCCGCCGGGGAGCCCCTGCTCCCCTGCGCGGCCGATGTGGATGAGGCCGACGGCACGGAGCAGCGCCCAGCCCCGGGCGCGCCTGACGGTCGCCTCGTCCGCGAGGGCGTAGGCGTCGAAGAACCGTGAGGCCGCGCCCGCGGGAAGGAGCAGCCATGCCGCCGAGAGGTCGGTCGCGGGGTCTCCCGCGCAGAGTTCACCGAAGTCGAGCACGCCGGACAGAGTGCCGTCGGAGCCGACGACGTTCGCGGGATGCAGGTCGCCGTGCAGCCAGACCGGCGGGCCCGGCGGCTCGGGGGCCGAGACGGCGTCCTCCCACAAGTGACGTACACGGGCGGGGACTTCACTGAAGGTGGCGAGAGCCTTGAGGCCTTCGTCGAGTCCGGGCGCGTAGTGATGGAGAGGAAGGCCGCGCGTCGGGTTGACCGGTGCGTCCGCGGGCGCCTCCACATGGAGCGCCCGCAGGAACTTCGCCAGCGCCTCGGCCGCGTGGTCACCGCGGGTGAAGGGCGCGCGGTCGGCCGGTTCGCCGTGGACCCAGGCCGTGACGGTCCACGGCTTCGGGAAGCGGGCGGACGGTTCGCTGATCCGCAGGGGCGTCGGCACCGGCAGGGGAAGGCGTGCGGCCAGGCCGGGGAGCCAGTGGTGCTCCTTGCGGAGCAGGTCCGGGGCGCGTTCGGTGCACGGGATGCGTACGGCCAAGTCCGCTCCGAGCCGCCACAGTTGGTTGTCCCAGCCGCGTACCGCCCCGTGGAGGTCGAGGCCCGCGAGATCCGGTTGCTGCACACGGAGCAGGGAACGGACCAAGGACTCGTCGATCTCTACGAGGTCACCCATGTGCGGAGTACCCATCCCTCGGCGTGCCGGCGGTCGGCCGATGAATATACGCCTCGCCGCTTCCGCGCCTCGCGCCCACGCGTGCGACCAGCGACCGCTCCGCCCACCGCACGGCGGGCCCCGTCGCGAGGCTCGCCCCGACGAAGATCCCGCCGAGGACGAACCAGCCCGGCACGCCCCACACCACGAGGAGCGAGGTGAGCAGGAGCGGGCCGACGGTACGGGCGACGGGGATTCCGGAGCCGAAGAAGCCCTGATACTGGCCCACTTGATGGGCGGGCGCCAGGTCGAAACTGATCTGCCAGGAGCCCGCGGACTGCTGCATCTCCGCGATGACCTGAAGCACCGCCCCCGCCACCAGGACCGCCACCGTCGCCCACACCGGGAGCCCCGCCGCCGAGCAGGCGAGGACCGCGCACGAGGCGAGCATGACGAGGCCGGAGCGCCGTACCGCGCGGGTGGCCGAGCGCGGGCCGTCGATGTCACGGGCCATGCGGACCTGGAACGCCATCACCGCAAGGGTGTTGAGGACGAAGAGTCCCGAGACCAGCCAGCTCGGCGCGTTCGTCCGCTCCACCACCCACAGCGGGATCGCCAGGCTCAGCAGGGGCATCCGCAGCAGTAGGACCGCGTTGAGCGCGGTGATGACGGCGTACGGCCGGTCGCGGAGCACCGCGAGGCGCGGCTCGCCCTTCCCGCGCCCCACAGTCCGCGGCACCGCGGGCAGCCGCAGCAGCACCAGCGCGCAGAGCAGAAAGCTGACCGAGTCCAGAGCGAAGACCGCCAGATACGCCTCGCGCGTGTCGTGGTGCAGGGCGATGCCACCGAGTGCCGCCCCGACGGCGAGACCGGCGTTGAGCGTCGACTGGAGGTGGGCCAGGACGCCCGTGCGAGCGCCCGGCGTGACCAGACCCGCGAGCAGCGCCTGCCGTGCCGCCGCGAGCCCGCACTGGGCGACCGCGTACAGGCAGGCCGCGACGAAGAACGGAACGAAGGAACGGATGAACAGGAAGGACGCCACCGACGCACTGGTGGCCAGGGCGAGCAGCACCGCCGTACCCCGCGGCCCCTTCCGGTCGGCGAGCGCGCCCAGCGGGACCCCCGTCACGGAACCGATGGCCCACGCGACCGTGAGCGCGAGCCCGATCTGGGTGGGGGAGAGGCCGACGACACGGGTGAAGTAGAGGGCCGAGGTCACGTAGTAGGCGCCGTCGCCCAGCGAGTTGCACAGCTGGGCGGCGGCGAGCACGCGCGGCGCTCCCGCGGGCGGCAGGATCTGGATCGGCACAACGCTCCCGGAGCAGGCGGCCGTTGGGCCGGTACCTTCACTGACGCCAGGAGGCTAGCCAGCCCAGTGGTCCGGGCCGTGGACCATTCGGGGGCCTTGGGCATGGGCCAATTCTCAGCCAGGCCGTCGCACCATGAAGACATCCACGGGGTCTTCGTTCTCCACGCCGAAGCCATGGCGCTCGTAAAGACGCCGGGCCGCGCTGCCCCGCAGGACGTTCAGGCGGACGACGTCCTGGTCTGTGTCGGTCCGGACGAGCAGCCCACGGAGCACGGCCGACCCAAGGCCCCGGCCCTGGAAGGCGGGGTCGAGGTAGAAGTGCTCGAGCCACTGGCAGTCATCGGCCGGCCGCAGGGCGACGCAGCCCGCGAAGGCGCCGTCGACGAGGATCATTGAGGTGTCCCGGGGGCGGTAGGCATCCCGGAATCTCTGGCGCACCCGATGCTCGTCGAACCGGCCGAGCCGCTCCAGATCCGGTCGCATCACCGTCGCGCGCAGCTCGGCGATGGTCTCGACGTCGGTGGGCTCCGCGGCCTGCAGCGTCCACTCCGGGGCGGGGGTCGCCGCGTCCCGCGCCTGCTCGGGGTGCGTGGTCATGACCCGAAGTATTGCTGGTCACCGCCTGACGACAGGGGTGGGGTCCTGCCGTCAGGCGGCGGTCTCGGTCCGTCGACGGGTCCGTCAGCGGGCGACCTGCCAGCTGAGCGAACCGGACATCAGCTTGCGCAGCTCCGGGGCGCGGACCGCCTTGTTCCGGTCTGTGGCGCGGGCCGTGACGGTGTGCGCGCGGCCGTCGGCCGGCACCCCGAGCGCCTTGGGGGTCACGCTGCCCGCGCCCCGCGCCTTCCGTGCCTCGCGGCCGTCGACGTACCAGCGCAGTGCGGCGTGGGAAGACGCCTCGACGCGGATCCGCTGGGTGCCGCGCACCTTGCGGTCGGTGGGGGTGGCGGAGGTGAGCACGGGTGCGTGCTGGTGGAAGCCCGCGATCATCGCCTCACGTCCCGGCAGATTGAACTCGCGGCCGAGGGTGCGCATGATCGAGTCCTCGGTGGGGCGGTTGAGACCGTGCCCGTGGTAGCCGCCGCCCTCGTACGCGCCGACCGTGCCCCCGTCGGGCGATGCCTGGCCGAGCCAGTGGTGCCACTTCACCTTCTGCGCGGCCATCTCGTCGGCGCTGAGCTTGGTGAGGTTGGACTCGCCGGGCTCGGGGCCGGTGTAGGTGCTCTCGTCGTACCAGTACTCGTCGGCGAGCTTGCCGAAGGAGTGGCCGGTCTCGTGGACGGCGACCTGGTCCGAGTCGGGGTGGTCGGACGAGGCGGTGCCGATGCCGTCGTACCCGGACGGCGAGGTGATGGCGTTGTAGCCCGCGCCGCCGTACTTGGTGGAGTTGCTGAGCACGATGACGAGATCGGGGTCGGCGGCCTTGCTCGCGTACGCCTCGACCTTGTTGGTGTCGACGCACAGCAGCCGCTCTATGCCGTCGCAGAAGAAGGCCGAGTTCAGGGCGGTGTTCTTGCGGACGTCGCTCGTCGGGTCGCCCGAGACGCCGGAGTCCTGCGAGTGGGCGTCGACGGCCCAGACGTTGAAAAGGTCCTCGTACTGGGCGTACGGCTCGACGGCAGCCATCTCCTTCCACTTGGTGCGCACGTCCGCGTGGAAGTCCTCCTGCTGGGCCGGGGTGTAGCCGTCGCCGATGAAGACGACGTCGACCTTGGTGTCGCTCGCTCCGGCCTCCACGATCGGCAGGACGTCGCCGTCGTCCTGGACGGTGGCCCGCTCCTTCCTGGTGAGCGGGGCGGAGGCCGGGACCTCGGTGTGGCGGGGGTGGCTGTCGGGGCCGGTGAAGTACTCGACCTCGACGCGGTCGGTGCCCTGGGCGGCCGCTGCGCCGCCGTCCTGGCCCGAGCCCTGGCCCACGGCGGCCGGCGCGGTGACGGCGAGCGTCGCGGCCAGAGCGACACCGGTGGCGACAATGAGCCGCTTGCGGGACATGCGGGGTATGCCGGATATGCGGGAAGCGTGTCTACGCATGGACGATCTCCCGGGATCAGCGCGGACCGAGTCGCCGAAACACGGCAAGTCCGCGATATAAGTGGGGGGTTAAGGGAGCTTAAGGCGCGGTTCAATGTAGGGGCTGAGGGGAAGTCAGGCAATGCCTGAGACGCAAGGTGACGGTGAGAAAGCCGAGTTGATGGCAGGACCACCCACTCCGCTTGCTTCCGGCGGGGATGAGCATCGCTCGGGTGCGAAGCCGGACCGGAAGGGAAAAGATGAAGGACAGCGGATCAGGGGGCGTGCGACCGGACGAGCCCGCGGAGATCGGGCGTCGCGTCCTGCGACTGCGAACGGAACTCAGCCTCACCCAGCGCCAGTTGGCCGAGCCTGCGTACACGCCCGCCTACATCTCCACGCTTGAGTCGGGCAAGGTGCGGCCCTCCGAGGCGGCCCTCCGGCACTTGGCGCAGCGGCTCGGCGTCACTCCCGAGGAGCTCGCCACGGGACGCCCGGCCCGCCTCGCCGCCGAGCTGCGCCTGCGCCTCACCGACGCGCGGCGCGCCCTGGCCACCGGCTCCCCCGAGGACGCCGCCCCCCTCTTCCGCGCGCTGTGCGCCGAAACCGTCGAGCACGCCCTGCCGGGGGAGCGTGCAGCCGC
The DNA here is from genome assembly GCF_055577715.1 of Streptomyces sp. NPDC033177. NCBI lineage: Bacteria > Bacillati > Actinomycetota > Actinomycetes > Kitasatosporales > Streptomycetaceae > Streptomyces > Streptomyces sp. NPDC033177. The sequence goes on from NZ_JBVIPS010000003.1 coordinate 409,958, forward strand.
ACTCCTCGGCCTGGGTGACTGCCTCCTCGAATCCGGCGACCTCGATGACGCACACGAGTGCTTCACCTCCGTGGAGCGGCTGCTTGCCGACGAGCCGCTGCCACGCCGCGTCCCCGCCATCCGCGGCCGCGCCAACGCCCACCGCCTCACGGGCGAACTCCGTTACGCGTGCCACCTGTTGGAGACCGCGCTCGACCAGCTCAACGCCTCGGGGCTGCACGACCCGGACGCGCTGCTCCTCCTCTACTCGGCGTCCATCGCCCCGTACATGGACATGGGCGCACACGAGCGCGCCGCGCACGCCGCCGAGCTGGCCCTGGCGCTCGCGCCGCGCGTGGAGGACCCCGCGCTGCTCGCGGGCATGCACCGGGGGGTGGCCCGTACGCTCATCGCGCAGGGCCGTATCGCCGAGGCCGACGCGTCCCTCGCCAAGGCCCAGGACCTCTATCAGCAGCTTCACCTTCGCACCGAACTCGCCCACTGCCACTGGATGCGCGGTTACGTGCACGCCCAGGACGGTGACCTGGAACGCGCCGAGCACGAACTGCGCACCGCCCACGACATGCTCACCGCCAAGAAGGCCGCGCTCTACGCCCACCAGGTCGAGGTGGAGCTCGCGGACGTGCTGCGCAGGCGCGGCAGGACCGAGGAGGCCGAGGCGCTGCTGCGGCCGCTCCTTGCCGCCGGTCCGCGGGCCACGGAGATCCCGGCGCTTCGGGCCGGACGCGGCGCGGTGCACCGGGGTGCCGCTCACCGGCTGCTGGGCCTCATCGCGGAGGAGTGCGGTGACGCGGAGGGCGCCGAGGAGCACTACCGAGCCGCCCTGCCGCTGCTCGAACGCGCGGGCGCGGCCGGGGACGTGGCCGGCCTGTGCTGTCTGCTCGGCGACCTGCTCCGGCGCACGGGACGCACGGAAGCCGCCATGGACGCCTACCGCACCGGCCTCGCCCGACGGACCACCTCGGGCACCACGACGCTGGGTCCCGCGCCCGCGCCGCCGCCGATGTGAGGGACCGTCGGCGGACCGCCCGGTGATTGTCCGGCTTTTGTCACGGTGCTGTGCGCTCGGACAACCTGATGTCCACTCATGTCCGTCCGCCTGCTAAAAATACGGGCGGCACAGGGACGAGGACCACCTTGTGCGCATCCATCGCATCATTCTGACAGTTGGCCCGAGAGGGCCGCAGGGGGAAAGGCACCAGCCTTGATGAACCACGCACGTACGACCGCCGCAGTCCTGGCCACGGCAGGCGCCCTCACGGCCGCTCAGCTCGGCCTGGCCGGATCGGCGTCAGCGGCTGACGCACCGAAGGCGCCGAAGGCGTCGACCGCCTCGGCGACGAGCGCCGGCTGCCCGATCGACATCGTCTACACGTCCCGGTTCTACATCGGCCCGGGTGGCTGGGTGAAGGGCGACGGTCTGTACTTCGGCCTCAAGAACAAGAGCACCAAGAGCTTCAAGAAGGTCACCTTCACCGTCAGCAACGTCAAGAACGTCCGCTTCGGTTCGGCGAAGGCGAAGGGCGGCAAGGTCACCCACAAGACCTCGAAGACCATCTCCGTCTACGACAAGAGCCTGGCGGGCAAGGCCAGTCTCGGGGTCCGGGTCAAGACGCGCCTGCTGAACACCAGGTCGTACAAGGTGAAGTTCAAGGTCCACGGCAACGGCTGGAACTGCGCCGTCAACCAGGGAACTTGGGGCGCCTGAGCACCAAGCGACACGCGCCAAGCGATACGCGTCAAGCGTCACGCACCACGCGCCCGCGGGACCCGGTTCGCTCCGGGGCCCGCGGGCGCTCCTGTAACCACAGGCGTCAGACGAACGTGTTCGCGAGTAACATCCGCACGGTCGGTGGTTTGTACGTGGGTCAACAGAAGCTCAGGAGCGGTCACGTGGACGAGGCAGCGCGGACGGGGCTCGGCTCAGGGAAGTACCTCCTGGTCACCAGCTACCGCAAGAACGGCTCCCCGGTGCCGAGCCCCGTCTGGGTGGTCCAGGACGGTGCCGCACTCGGCGTCTGGACGGCCGCGGACTCCTGGAAGGTCAAGCGGATCCGCAACCGCGCCGACGTCCTGATCGGCCCCTGTGACCTGCGGGGCAACCCCACCGGCAAGCAGGTCCCCGCCACCGCCGAGATCTGTGACCCGCAGGAGACCGCGCGCTACCGCACCCTCATCGCGCGCAAGTACGGCCTGATCGGCCGCCTCACGCTGCTCGGCAGCAGAATCCGGCGCGGCACGAAGGGGACGGTCGGCATCCGGATCACCCGGGCCGAGTGACACCCCGATACGCCGGCGTCAGGTCATGCTCGGCTCCGGCTGGGTGGCCATCTCGTCGCGGAACTCGACCGCCGCCTCCCGCGCCTGCCGCAGCCCGATCCGCGCGAAGTCGCCCTCCAGCACGGCGAGTTCGGCCAGTGTCTCGCCGCGGTCGTGGCCGAGCCTGGCCCGCGACTTGACCAGACCGAGCCGGGACAGGGCCGCGCCGCGCGGCTCCCGCATGGCGTCGAACTCCTCAAGGGCGATGGCGTACATCTCCCGCGCCTCGGCATAACTCCCGTGCCGGTAGAGGACGTTGCCGCGCATCTTGTGGTTGTACGCGAGCGCGCTCGCCAGATCCATGGCCCGGCAGATGACCTCCGCCTCCGAGAGCAGCGCGAGCGCCTTCTCCGTCTCGCCCCGCAGTGAGAGGACGTCGGCGACCCCGCGCAGCGACCAGGCGCGCCCCCGCGCGTCCTGGGCGTCGGCCGAGATCCTTACGCACTCCTCGAACAGCTCGAGCGCCTCGGTGTAGTCGCCGGTGTTGCGCCGCATCTGGGCGATGCCGGACATCGCCCACACCATGTGCCGCGCCTCCCCGTGCTTCCTGCCCTGCTCCAGGAGCTGCTCGTGCAGGGCGGCCACCGCCGCGTAGTCTCCCTGGATTCTTCCCGTCTCGGCGAGTCCGGCGAGCGCGTAGCCGTGTGCGAGCCGCTCTCCGCTGTCGTCGGCCAGTGCGACTCCCCAGGCCAGGAGCCGTCGCGCGAGCCGCAGTTGGCCGCATTGGCGGGCCAGCGTGCCGCCGCTCCACAGTGCCCAGGCCATGGCGCCCGCGTCCCCCGCGACGCGTGCACTGCGGTAGCTGTGGCGCCAGGCGGAGCCCGCGTTGTCCACCTGGCCGAGCCGCCGGTTGGCCTCGGCCAGGGCGAGTGCGGCACGCGCCCTCTCCAGTGCGGTGTCCGCCTGGGAGAGGGCGCGGTCCGCCGCCGTCAGCACCTCCTCGTAGGAGGAGTTCACCCCGAGTGCCGCGCCCAGCTCGCCCTGATACTCGGGCGCGAATGCCTTGCCGTGCATAGATCCATGACCTCTCGATCAACTCCGTACGCCGGTCTCCGTACGTTGATCAAGAAGCTACGAGCGCGGTGGGGTGCGGCGAATCCCTCCGCGTGTGGGTCATTCCGTACGACTCCAGGGCTACGGGAGAGGCCATGGTCATCATCGGGATGTACGGGGAGGGCGGGACCCGCGGTCGTTCGTCAGCCGGCGGCCTGCGCTGTGTCGGCCGTGTCGGCCGTCTCGTCTGTGCCGGCCGTGTCGTCGAAGACGGGCATGTCGTCGAAGACGGCGACGGCCTCGGAGGCGGCGGTGGCCGTGGCAGCGGCATTGGCGTCGGCAGCCGCGGAACCGGCGGCGGCCGAGCCCGCCGTCGCCGTCTGCAGCGCCGTGATGCACGCGGCGATCGACTTCTGCAGCTCCTCCAGGCGCAGCAGCATGTCGTCCTCATAGATGTCGTCGACCTCGGCGTCGTCGAAGGTCAGCTCCTCGAAGACCTTCGTCGCCTTCTGCAGGCTGCTGTAGAACTTGGCGCGGCGCTCCTGCACCCGCAGCTGCGGGTCGCTCTGGACGGTCTGGGCGACCAGGTCCTTCACGGTGTCGTACGCCTCGCGGGCCCACTCGCCGGAGTCCTCGCCCTCATCGAGCTCGTCGATGAGGGACAGGTGCCGCTCGGCCTCCTCCTTCAGCTCGGCGGGCGCGTCGATCAGCTGGCCCGCCGGCGTCTTGACCTGCCCCTTGTCGACGATCTGGCGGACGTAGTCGACGCGGTCGCCCGCCTTGGCCTCGGCCGCGACCGCCTTCTTGAGGTCGTCCACGCGCACGATGTCGCGGACGAGCTCGGTGCGCAGCGCCGGGTCCTCGTCGAGCCGGTCCATCAGCGCGCGCCGCGCCGCCTCCGCGGTGCCGGGGTCGGCGAGGATCGCGGCCCGCAGTGCGGTGGGGTTCTCGGCGACCTCAAGCGCCTTGGTGGGGCGGATGCCCTCGGCCTCGGCGGCCTCCGTGATCGCGGTGCCGCGCGGGGAGAGGGCGCTGGAGCGGGAGGTGTAGTACGTCAACCAGGCGTCGGAGTCCGGAAGTTCGATGTCCTCGCCGGGCGTGAGCGCCTCGAAGAGGGGTACGAGACCGTCGTCAGCGGCCTTGTCCCAGGCCTTGTAGTAGCGCATGACGCGCTCGGCGGAGCAGCCGGCCAGCTCGCTGAACTCCTTCGCCGAGACCTTCGGCGTCTCGTCGGCTCCCTGTCCGCCGGGGCGCACACTGCGTGCCACCTTCAGGGCGAAGGCCCAGCCGCCGGTCCGTGCGTAGGCACCGAACTCGCGGGCGTCCCGGGCCACCGGCTCGGACACTTCCGACGGCGTGGCTGCTTCAGACGGCGCGATGGCAAGAGTCACGAAGGTTCTCCTGGATGGTGATGACAAGTATCTGAGAGCTGACTCGACACCTTATCGCCTCTATTGAGGTGGTATGAGGGCGAGTTGTTCTCGGGTGAACAGGTGTCCCACGGTACGGAGGCGAATCCTCCGCTGACCTGCGACTTGATGTGGGTCCTACACATCCTGATCACATCTCCTCCCCGAGGATGACCCTGCGTGCATGGCACTACAGCACCCGTGGGCTCACAGTCCGACTCTGAGTCTGACTTCCCGGCCGGAGTGGGCCTGGACTATTGAAGGGAACCTGCTGACCGCCCTGACGTGCGCCGATAGTGCCGCGGGGGGTCTCACTCCGCCTGCCGAAACCGACGGGAGCCCCTTCGCCGTGGCTACGTTCCTCTACAAACTGGGCCGCCTCGCCTTCCGGCGACGCCGCTATGTGGCACTGATGTGGGTGGTGCTGCTGGCCGGCGTCGGCTTCGCCTCGGCCACCGCACCCGCACCGCCCGAAGACTCCTTCTCCATGCCGGGGACGGAGTCCCAGAAGGCCTTCGACCTCCTCGACGAGAAGTTCCCGGCGGCCAGCGCCGAGGGCGCCACCGCCCGCGTCGTCATCCGCGCCCCCGAGGGCGAGAAGCTGAGGGAGTCCGGTCCCAAGGGCGACGTCCAGCAGCTGGTCAAGACCCTGGGAGCGGGCCCGCAGGTCAGCGAGGTCGCCGACCCGTTCAAGGCCGACGCCATCAGCAAGGACGGCACCACCGCGTACGCGTCCGTCACGTACAAGGTGACCGCCACCGAGCTGACCGACAAGGCGCGTGACGCGCTCACCAAGGCCACCGACGACACCCGCAAGTCGGGCTACACCGTCGAGACCGGCGGCGACGCCGTCATGGCGGAGCAGGAGATGGGCGGCACCGCCGAACTCATCGGCATCGCGGTCTCCGCGGTCGTCCTGCTCATCACCTTCGGCTCGATGATCGCCGCGGGCATGCCGCTCCTCACCGCCATCATCGGCGTGGGCATCGGCGTCTCGGGCATCGCGGCCCTCGGCAGCGTCTTCGACCTGTCCGCCATGACCGGGACGCTCGCGATGATGATCGGCCTCGCCGTCGGCATCGACTACGCGCTCTTCATCGTCTCCCGCTTCCGGGCGGAGATCGCCGAGGGGCGCGAGCCGGAGGAGGCCGCGGGCCGTGCTACCGGCACCGCGGGCTCGGCCGTGGTGTTCGCCGGACTCACCGTCATCGTCGCGCTCTCCGGCCTCGCCATCGTCAACATCCCGATCCTCACGAAGATGGGCCTGACCGCGGCCGGCACGGTCGCGATAGCCGTCCTCATCGCGCTCACCATGATCCCCGCGCTGCTCGGTTTCGCGGGCAAGAAGGTGCTGCGCCGCAAGGACCGCAAGAAGCCCGTGAGCGAGCTGCAGGACCCGAACGCCAAGCCGAAGCTGGGCACGCGCTGGGCACGCTTCGTGCTGCGCCGCCCGATCCCCGTGCTTCTGCTCGCCGTGGTGGGCCTCGGTGTGGTCGCCGTACCGGCCACCAGCCTGGAGCTCGGCCTGCCCGACGAGGGCACATCGGCGCCGGACACCACGCAGCGCAAGGCGTACGACATGCTGTCCGAGTCCTTCGGCGCCGGCTTCAACGGCCCGCTGATGGTCACGGTCGACACGGACAAGGGCGCCGCCGCCGCGGCAGGCACCGTCGGCAAGGAGATCGCCAAGATCGACGGCGTCGCCGCCGTCACTCCGGCGAACCCCAACAAGTCCGACGACACCGCGATCTTCAACGTCGTGCCGACGACCGGTCCCAGCGACCACAAGACCGAGGGCGTCGTCAAGGAGATCCGCTCGACCGTCGACGGGCTCGGGGACAAGACGAACTCCGAGGTCCTGGTCACCGGCGCGACCGCCATGACCATCGACTTCTCGCAGACCCTGGACGACGCGCTCCTTCCCTACCTGGGACTTGTCGTCGGCCTGGCCTTCCTGCTCCTGATGCTGGTCTTCCGCTCGGTCCTCGTACCGCTCAAGGCGGCGCTCGGCTTCCTCCTCTCGGTGGCCGCCGCGCTCGGCGCCGTCGTCGCGGTCTTCCAGTGGGGCTGGCTCGCGGACATCGTCGGCGTGGACCAGCCGGGCCCGATCATGAGCATGATGCCGATCTTCATGATCGGCGTGGTCTTCGGTCTCGCCATGGACTACGAGGTGTTCCTCGTGACGCGCATGCGTGAGGCGTACGTCCACGGGGCGCGCCCCGGCGAGGCCGTCGTCACCGGCTTCACGCACGGCGGACGCGTGGTCGCCGCCGCGGCGGTCATCATGATCAGCGTCTTCTCCGGCTTCATCATGGAGAACGACGACATGATCAAGATGATGGGCTTCGGCCTGGCCATCGCCGTCCTCTTCGACGCCTTCGTCGTCCGCATGGCGATCGTCCCTGCCGTGCTCGCCCTCCTGGGCAACAAGGCGTGGTGGCTGCCGAAGTGGCTCGACCGCGCGCTGCCGAACGTCGACGTGGAGGGCGAGAAGCTGCACAAGCAGCTCGGCGACTTCCCCACGGCGCGCCGGGAGGACGAGGACCGGGAGCTGGAGTCCGTACGCGGCTGAGCACCTGACGCTCCGCCAGGAGTACGCACGTCAGCCCGGTGACCGATCACGGTCACCGGGCTGACGCCTGTCCGGGGTGGCCGAACGTGAGTTCAGCGGTCCGCGTAGACCATCCAGACCTGCCCGCGGGCGAAGGGCATCCGCTGCCCGTTGGAGAGCGTGAAGGTCGTGCCGCCCTCGGGGCTGGACCGCTTCCAGTGGGTCTGGTACGCCTTGCCGTCGCGCAGGACGGTCGCCCTGCCGCTGCCGACCGTCTTGATGTACGGCGTCGCCGCGCCGTTGACGTCCTTGTAGCGCGACGGGGGCATGCTCACGTGCTGGATGACGATGGTCCGCGCGCCCAGCTGCGCCCCCGAGCTGCTGCGGGCCGGGGCCCCGTCGAAGGACGCGAGCCAGCGGCGCTCACCGGAGGACCAGCTGAAGGTGTGGCTGGCCGAGGCGTAGCGGACGGTGCGTGCCGCGGTGCGGGAGCCGCCGGCCGGGGCAGGCCCGAAGCGAAAGCCGATGTCGGCGGCGTGGTCGGCCTTCGGGGCCGAGCGCAGCACGGCCTCGGGGCGGGCGAAGAGGTTGTGCGGGGCCGGCCGGTTGCCGTCGCGGAAGTAGGCGCCGGGGAGGCGGCCTTCCGGGCGGGCGTACAGCGGCGACTGCCCGAGCATCTTGTTGAGCGAGCTGCGCACCCCCGAGTAGGCGAGGGCCGGGCGGCCGAACTGCCGCAGCAGTTCGACGTCGGACTCCCGGGCGCTGCGCACCGGGCCGACGGCCTGGGGGAGGCGGCTGGAGTACACCCCCATCAGCCGGCTCATGCCGCCCTCGACCTTCTCCACGTAGACGATGTCCGCCTGCGCGAGGCCGGTGTGCGGCCTGGCCATGCGCGCGTTGTCGAACTTCACCGCGAGCACCGGGCCCTGCTGTGCCCGCAGCCCGGTGAAGGGCGACCGGTCCTGCCCCGGGGCCCCGGCGTCGGCCGGTGCGCTCTCCTGCGCGGCTCCCATGGTGAGCGCGCCCACGGCGACCGTGGCCAGGAGCCTCGTGCCGACGCGGGTGCGGCGGCGGGCCCCGCTCCCCGATCCGGCCCGGTCCAGGCGAGAGGCCCTTGCTGTCATCGCGGTTCTCCGTTCGTCCCCGAACGCGCGGTTCCGGGACCAGTTCGTTCCTGGCAGTGGCAGCCGCAGTCCTTCCTCCGGGGTGAGCGCGGTGAACCCGGTTAGGGCCATCCAGCCGCCAGGACTCACCGCAGCGGCGTACGCGCCGGGCCCTCCCGCGGGCCCGGCGCGGTCCGCCGCCGTCAGGCGGTGTGCAGGGTCAGGCCGTAGCGCCCGAGGATCTCGTTGATGGGCTGGTGCCAGGTCTCACCGCCGCCGCTGCAGTTGCCCCAGCCGCCCGAGGTGACGCCCTGGGCCTGGTCGCCGCTGATGAACGAGCCGCCGGAGTCGCCCGGTTCGGCGCAGACGCTCGTCTTGGTCATCTGGTGGACGGCGCCCTGGCTGTAGTTGACGGTCTCGTTCTTGGCGAGGACGGTGCCGCAGTGCCAGTGCGTGGTGGAGCCGGAGCGGCAGATCGACGCTCCTACGGGTGCCTCCGCCGAGCCGCGGACGAGCTGGTCGGAGACGGTGCCCCAGCCGAGCACCACCGGGACGGTCCACCAGCCGTTGCCCACGCTGACGTACGCGTAGTCGTCGCCGGGGAACGAGGAGCCCTGGAAGCTGCCGATGTTCGAGCCGTCCCAGCCGCGCACCCCGGCTCCCGCCTGCCCGCAGTGGCCCGCGGTGACGAACCCTCCGTGCACCGAGAAGCCGATGGAGCAGCGGACGTTGCCGGTGTAGTAGGGGTCGCCGCCGACGGTGCCCGCGGCGAACGTGCTCGGTGCCTTGCCGACCGTATCGACCTGGACGGGGCCCGCCTTCCGGGCCCGGTCGACGAACCGCCGGACATCGTTGTCGTTCTTCTGAGCAGCGACGACGTTCACCACGACCTTGTTGCTGCGCGGCGCCACGTGCCAGCTGCTGACGCCCTTGGGCGCGTCCAGTGCGTCGATGCGCTCCTTGGCGGCGTCCAGTGCCTTCGCGCTGTGGCGGACCACGCGGACGGCGGCGCCGGTCTCGCGCAGGGCGTCGGCCTTCTTCGCGCTGGTGGTGGCGACGGTGAGCTTCGCGGTGGCCGCGTCGTACCAGGAGCCCGCGTACGTGGAGCCGGCCGCGCGCTGTGCCGCGCGGTCGACGCGGGTCGCGGTCTTCTCGGCGGCGAGGCGTTCGCGCGCCTGGCCCGCGGTGAGTCCGAGGTCGTCCTGGAGGGCGGTGAGCATGCCCGCGGAGGCCGGGGGAGGAGTGGGGGCGGGGGCGGCGCCGGCGGTGGAGGTGAGCGAGGCGCTTGCCCAGGTGCCGACCAGGAGCAGGGAGGAGACGGCGATGCGGGCTCCGGTTCTGCGTCTCATGGCAGTGCCCTTTCTGTTGTTCCGTCGAGGTGGGGAGGAACAGGGTGATGAGAGCGCTCTCATGATGAGTTCAGGCGGAGCATAAGAGCGACTCGGCGGTCATGTCCATACCAACTGAGCGCTCTGGGGCGGCAATTGGGCCCGGAAATCGACGTCGAAGAAATAGTGGGTACGGTGTACGCACGTCACTGAGTACGGTGTACGCTTTTCCTTCCGCCCGTTCAGGCCAAGGAGCATCAGTGACGGTCATCCCCGCCGACAGCCACCACGAGATTCAGGTGCGAGGCGCCCGCGCGAACAATCTGCGGAACGTCTCGCTCGACATCCCCAAGCGGCGGCTCACCGTCTTCACCGGAGTCTCGGGCTCCGGAAAGTCCTCGCTCGTCTTCGGCACCATCGCCGCCGAGTCGCAGCGGCTGATCAACGAGACGTACACCGCGTTCGTCCAGTCGTTCATGCCGAGCCAGAGCCGCCCCGACGTGGACAGCCTGCGCAATCTCAGCGCCGCGATCGTCGTCGACCAGGAGCGGATGGGCGCCAACTCGCGTTCCACGGTGGGCACCGCCACCGACGCGTACACCATGCTCAGGATCATCTTCAGTCGCCTCGGCGACCCGCACATCGGCACTTCGGGCGCCTTCAGCTTCAATCTGCCCGAAGGGATGTGCCCCGAGTGCGAAGGCACTGGTGAGGTCTCCACCGTCGACGTGGACCAGCTCGTGGACCGCGACCTCTCGCTGAACGAGGGCGCGATCACCGTCCCCTACTACGCCGTGGACTCCTGGAGCTGGCAGATCATGGTCAACTCCGGCTTCCACGACCCCGACAGGAAGCTCCGGGACTTCACCGACCAGGAGTGGGCCGACCTCCTGCACAAGGCTCCGGTCAAGGTGAAGGTCGGCTCGAACGGCTTCACGTACGAGGGTCTGGTGGCCAAGATGCAGCGGACCTGGCTCGCCAAGGACCGCGACTCCCTCCAGCCGCACATCAAGGCCTTCGTCGACCGGGCCGTGGTGTTCGCCCGGTGCCCGCTCTGCGCCGGCACCAGGCTGACCGCGGACGCGCTGTCGTCCAGGATCGACGGCCTGAACATCGCCGACTGCTCGGCGATGCAGATCAGCGATCTGGCCGCGTTCGTACGGGGCCTCGACGACCCCGCGGTCGCGCCGCTGATCGCGGGCCTGCGCGAGCTGCTCGAATCGCTGGTCGAGATCGGACTCGGCTATCTCAGCCTGGACCGCACGTCAGGGTCGCTCTCCGGCGGCGAGGCCCAGCGCGTGAAGATGGTCCGCCATCTCGGCTCCAGCATCACCGACGTCACGTACGTCTTCGACGAGCCGACCATCGGCTTGCACCCGCACGACATCCGGCGCATGAACGACCTGCTGCTCCGACTGCGCGACAAGGGCAACACGGTGCTCGTGGTGGAGCACAAGCCCGAGGTCATCGCCATCGCCGACCATGTGGTGGACCTCGGCCCCGGCGCCGGGACGGCGGGCGGCGAGATCTGCTTCACCGGCGACGTGGCCGGGCTGCGCGCCTCCGGCACGCTCACCGGGCGGCACCTGGAGCACCGGGCCCGGCTGCGCGAGCAGGTGCGGGTGCCCAAGGGGCAGCTCTCCATCAAGGGCGCCGACCGGCACAACCTCAAGGACGTCGAGGTCGACATCCCGCTCGGGGTGCTCGCCGTGGTCACCGGGGTCGCGGGTTCCGGCAAGAGCTCGCTGATCCACGGCTACCTCTCCGGGCAGGAGGGCGTGGTGGTGGCCGACCAGTCACCGATACGCGGCTCGCGCCGCTCGAACCCGGCGACCTACACCGGACTGCTCGGCCCGATCCGCACCGCGTTCGCCAAGGCCAACGGCGTCAAGGCGGCCCTGTTCAGCGCGAACTCCGAGGGCGCCTGCCCGAAGTGCAACGGCATCGGGCTGATCTACACCGACCTCGCGATGATGGCCGGGGTGGCGTCCGTGTGCGAGAAATGCGAGGGGGAGCGGTTCACGGCCGAGGTCCTCACCTACCGGCTGCGCGGCAAGAACATCAGCGAGGTCCTCGGCATGTCCGTCGCCGAGGCACACGACTTCTTCCCCTCGGGCCAGGCACACACCATCCTCGGCCGCCTCAGCGATGTCGGGCTCGGCTATCTGCGGCTCGGCCAGCCGCTCAACACCCTCTCCGGCGGCGAGCGCCAGCGCCTCAAGCTCGCGATCCACATGGCCGAGAAGTCATCGACGTACGTCCTGGACGAGCCGACGACCGGGCTGCACCTGGCCGATGTGGACAAGCTGCTCGCGCTGCTCGACCGGCTCGTCGACGACGGCAACTCGGTGGTCGTCATCGAGCACCACCAGGCGGTGATGGCACACGCGGACTGGATCATCGACCTGGGCCCCGGCGGCGGTCACGACGGCGGGCAGGTGGTGTTCACCGGCACGCCCGCGGCCCTCGTGTCCGAGGGGGAGACCGTGACGGCGCGGCATCTGCGGGAGTACGTCGCGGGGTGAGGTCAGGTCGGCGGTGACCGGCCGATCGTGCTCGGGCCCCGTGTCCGCGTAGGGTGCGTGAATGAGCATGCTGGATGACGCCCACGCGGGCATGAACCCCGAGATCCGGCCGCAGGACGACCTGTTCGGCCACGTCAACGGTCACTGGCTGGAGAACGAGCCGATCCCCGAAGATCGCTCCAGCTGGGGCCCCTTTGTGCAGTTGGTCGACACGGCCGAGGAACAAGTCAAGGTGATCATCCAGGAGCTCGCGTCGGCCGCGACGGCCGGCGCCGTCCCGGATGACGCGCGCAAGATCGCCACGCTGTACGCCTCCTTCATGGACGAGGAGACGATCGCCGCCCGCGGGCTCGCCCCGGCACAGCCCCTGATCGACGAGGTCAAGGGGCTGCGGGACACCCGGGAGCTCGCGGCGTTCCTCGGCCGTTTCGAGCGGATCGGCGGCTCCGGTCTCTTCGGCTCCTACATCGACTCGGACGACCGCGACTCCGACCGCTACCTCTTCAACATCGTCCAGGGCGGCCTCGGCCTGCCCGACGAGTCGTACTACCGCGAAGAGAAGTTCGCCGAGATCCGCGAGAAGTACGTCGCCTACCTCACCGAGCTGCTCACGCTCGGGCAGCACGCCGCGCCCGCCGAGGCCGCGCAAGCGGTCCTCGCCCTGGAGACCCGGCTCGCCGCCGGTCACTGGGAGCGGGCCGAGACACGTGACGTACAGAAGACCTACAACCTCCTCACCCTGCACGAACTGATCACCCTGGCACCGCACTTCGACTGGCGCGGTTACGTCGCGGGGCTCGGCGGCTCGGAAGAGACCATCGCCGAGTCGTGCGTCCGTCAGCCCTCCTACCTCCGTCACCTGTCCGCGGTCCTCGACGAGGTGCCGATCGAGCAGTGGCGGGACTGGACGATGATCCGTGTCCTTCGCTCCTGCGCGCCCTACCTCACGGACGCGTTCGTCCGGAACAACTTCGAGTTCTACGGCCGCACCCTCAACGGCACCCCGGAGCTGCGCGCCCGGTGGAAGCGGGCGGTCGCCTTCGTCGAGGGCTGCATCGGAGAGGCGGTCGGCAAGGAGTACGTGGCGCGGCACTTCCCGCCGAGCTCCAAGGCGATGATGGACGACCTCGTCGCCAACCTCCTCGAGGCCTACCGCCAGTCGATCGCCAGGCTCGACTGGATGACGGACGAGACGAAGGAGCGCGCGTACGAGAAGCTCGCCACCTTCCGTCCCAAGATCGGCTACCCCGACACCTTCCGTGACTACTCGGCTCTCCAGGTGTCCGCGGACGACCTGCTCGGCAACGCGCAGGCGGCGGACGCATTCGAGTCCGACCGGCAGCTCGCCAAGATCGGCGCGCCGGTCGACCGCGACGAGTGGTTCATGCTGCCGCAGACCGTCAACGCCTACTACAACCCGGGCACCAACGAGATCTGCTTCCCCGCGGGCATCCTGCAGAAGCCGTTCTTCTCGCCCGACGCCGACCCCGCCGAGAACTACGGCGGCATCGGCTCGGTCATCGGCCACGAGATCGGCCACGGCTTCGACGACCAGGGCGCGCAGTACGACGGCGCGGGCAACCTCAACGACTGGTGGACCGCGGCCGACAAGACCGCGTTCGAGGCGAAGTCGAAGGCGCTGGTCAAGCAGTACGACGCGTTCTCGCCCCGGAACCTGCCCGGCGAGTTCGTCAACGGCTCGCTGACGGTGGGCGAGAACATCGGCGACCTGGGCGGCCTGACCATCGGGCACACGGCGTACAAGATCGCTCTCAACGGCGATCCGATGCCCACGAAGGACGGCCTGACCGGCACCCAGCGGCTCTTCATGAACTGGGCCTACTGCTGGCGCACCAAGCGCCGCAAGGAGCAGGAGCAGCAGTACCTCACGATCGACCCGCACTCGCCGCCGGAGTTCCGGGCCAACATCGTCCGTAACCTCGACGAGTTCCACGAGGCGTTCGGGACGAGGGAAGGCGACGGCCTCTGGCTGGACCGGGCGGACCGCGTCAGGATCTGGTGATCTCCGGGACGGCCGCGGCAGTTCCGCCGCGGCCGTCCCGATCCATCGGCCGCACCGGCGTGGGTTCGGAAAAGAGCGCGGGGGCGGAACAGATGGAGCGGCCCGGTGGTTGTGCCTGACGAAGGCGGGCGGACGCCATGATCCACGGGCGTTGCGTGCGGCTGCGACCTCACGTAGCGTCCGAGCAGTTGACCAGTGCGAGACCGGCGAGGCCGCGGGCCCGCCGAGCCGGAAGGGCGGAGGTGACGGTCGTGCCACTGCTGCCGCCCGTGCCGCCGTTGCCGCTCGTGCCCGGTCCGCGTGTCCTGGCGATCGGCCCGAGCCGCCAGGTGCATCTGTACTCCCGGCACCACATCGACCTGCAGCGTGTCGCCGGCGCGCTCTGTCGTTCCTGACCCGTCACCCGCCGCCGCGCACCCTCGGAGCCGAGGGGCCGGCGTTCTCGTACGGTCGATCAGGAAGGCACCCTTCTCGTGTCGTCATCACCTTCATCCCGTCTGCCCTCTTCTGCTTCCTCGGCTCCTTCCGCCGCGCTGCACCTCGCCGTCGCGCTCGACGGGGCGGGCTGGCACCCGGCCGCCTGGCGTGAACCGGTGTCCCGCCCGGGGGAGTTGTTCACCGCCCGGTACTGGGCCGAGCTGGTCACGGAGGCCGAGCGCGGCCTCCTCGACTTCGTGACCATCGAGGACGGGCTCGGTCCGCAGTCCTCGCACTTCACCGAACCCGACGGACGCACCGATCAGATCCGCGGGCGGCTCGACGCCGTCCTCATCGCCGCCCGCGTCGCCCCGCTGACCCGCCACATCGGTCTGGTGCCGACGGTGGTGGCCACACACACGGAGCCCTTCCACATATCCAAGGCGATCGCCACGCTCGACTACGTGAGCGCGGGCCGTGCGGGCCTGCGCGTCCAGGTGTCGGCGCGCCGGAACGAGGCCGCGCACTTCGGGCGCCGCACGTTTCCCGCTTTCGGCACCGAGGACCTCGAACGGCCCTACGTACGGGAGTTGACCGCCGATCTCTTCGACGAGGCGGCCGACCACATCGAAGCGGTGCGCCGCCTCTGGGACAGCTGGGAGGACGACGCGGAGATCCGGGATGTCGCCACCGGCCGCTTCATCGACCGCGACAAGCTGCACTACGTCGACTTCGAGGGCAAGCACTTCAGGGTCAAGGGTCCCTCGATCACACCCAGGCCACCACAGGGTCAGCCGATCGTCAGCGCGCTTGCCCACGAGTCCCCGACCCACGCGCCGTTCCGGCTGCTCGGCCGCTCGGCCGACATCGGATACGTCACTCCGCGCGACGCCGGACACGCACGCGCCCTCGTCAGGGCGGTCCGCGGCGAACAGGACGCCGCCGGGCGGGCCGACGAGCCCCTGCACCTCTTCGGTGACCTGGTCGTGTTCCTCGACGACGATGCGGGCGCCGCCACGGACCGCCGCGAGCGTCTGGACGCCCTCGCGGGCCACCCGTACACCAGCGACGCGCAGGTGTTCACGGGGACAGCCTCCCAACTGGCCGACCTGCTGACCGAGTTGGGGCGAGCCGGGCTCACCGGTTTCCGGCTGCGCCCCGCCGTCGTCGGCCACGACCTCCCGGCGATCACCCGGGGCCTGGTGCCCGAGCTCCAGCGGCGCGGCGCCTTCCGGCGCGCGTACGAAGCCGGCACCCTGCGCGGCCTCCTCGGCCTCGCCCGCCCCGCGAGCCGCTACGCGGCCGCCACCGCCTGAGCCGGAAGGACCTCGTCATGAGCAAAACACCGGACAAGCCGCTCAAGCAGATCCACCTCGCGGCGCACTTCCCCGGCGTCAACAACACCACCGTGTGGAGCGACCCCGAGGCCGGCAGCCACATCGAGTTCAGCTCCTTCGCGCACTTCGCGCAGACCGCCGAGCGCGCCAAGTTCGACTTCCTGTTCCTCGCCGAGGGGCTTCGGCTCCGTGAACAGGGCGGCGAAATATACGACTTGGACGTCGTCGGCAGGCCCGACACCTTCACCGTCCTCGGCGCGCTCGCCGCCGTCACCGAACACCTCGGCCTCACCGGCACCATCAACTCCACGTTCAACGAGCCCTACGAGGTGGCCCGCCAGTTCGCCAGCCTCGACCACCTCTCGGGCGGACGCGCCGCGTGGAACGTCGTGACCTCCTGGGACGCCTTCACCGGTGAGAACTTCCGCCGCGGAGGATTCCTCCCGCAGGAGGAGCGCTACTCCAGGGCCAAGGAGTTCCTTGCCACGGCGAACGAGTTGTTCGACTCCTGGCGCGGGGACGAGATCGTCGCCGACCAGGAGACCGGCACCTTCCTGCGCGACGCCCGGGCGGGTGCCTTCGTCCATCAGGGTCAACACTTCGACATCCAGGGTCAGTTCAACGTCCCGCGCAGCCCTCAGGGGCGGCCGGTCATCTTCCAGGCCGGGGACTCGGAGGAGGGGCGGGAATTCGCGGCCTCCGGTGCGGACGCGATCTTCAGCCGGTACAGCACGCTCAAGGAAGGGCAGGCGTTCTACACCGACGTCAAGGGCCGCCTCGCCCGCCACGGCCGCACCCACGACCAGCTGCTCATCCTGCCCGCCGCGACCTTCGTCCTCGGGGACACGGACGCCGAGGCGGAGGAACTCTCCCGGGAGGTGCGGCGCCTCCAGGTCAGCGGAGCCACCGCCATCAAGCACCTGGAATTCGTCTGGAACCGCGACCTCTCCGCCTACGACCCGGAAGGCCCGCTGCCCGACATCGACCCGGACCCCGGTGAGCACACCATCGCCCGCGGCCGGGCCCAGGTACGGATGTACCGCGACCCGCTGGCCACCGCCCGGGAGTGGCGCGAGCTGGCGGCCGCGAACAACTGGTCCATCCGTGACCTGGTCATCGAGACCGGCAACCGCCAGTCCTTCGTCGGCTCCCCGGCCACCGTCGCCGAGACGATCAACTCCTTCGTCCAGGCCGACGCCGCCGACGGCTTCATCCTCGTCCCGCACATCACCCCCGGCGGTCTCGACGCCTTCGCCGACACCGTGGTCCCGCTGCTCCAGGAGCGCGGCGTCTTCCGCACGGAGTACGAGGGCACCACCCTGCGCGACCACCTGGGCCTGGCCCACCCCGACGCGGGCGCGGACGCCCCCGAGCCCGTGCCCGCGTCGGCCGGCCACTGAGGAGGACCACACCCATGTCACAGATCCCTCTCGGCGTCCTGGACCTGGTTCCGGTCTCCTCCGGTTCCACCGCGACAGAGGCGCTGCACCGCTCCATCGACCTGGCCCGGCAGACCGAGCGCTTCGGCTACGCCCGCTACTGGTTCGCCGAGCACCACCTCAACCCGGGCGTGGCAGGCACCTCGCCCGCGGTCGTCCTCGCCCTCACCGCCGCCGCGACCTCCACGATCCGGCTCGGGGCAGGCGCCGTACAGCTCGGGCACCGCACCGCGCTCGCCACGGTCGAGGAGTTCGGCCTGATCGACGCGCTGCACCCCGGGCGCCTCGACCTGGGGCTCGGCCGCTCCGGGGGCAAGCCGCCCGCAACGCCCGCCCCCGCGCCGCCGACCGTGACCCCGGTCGTCGACGGCCGTGCCCCCAACGGGCTGCGCATCCCGCCCCGCTTCTCCTACGAGCATCTGCTCGGCTCACCCCGCGTCGCCCTCCAGCGCAAGTTGCTCCAGCAGCCGAACGCCACAGCGCAGGACTACGGGGAGCAGGTCGACGACATCCTCGCGCTGCTCGCGGGAACGTACCGGTCCGAGGACGGCATCGAAGCGCATGTCGTCCCCGGTGAGGGGGCCGACATCCAGGTGTGGATCCTGGGCAGCAGCGGCGGGCAGAGCGCGGACGCAGCGGGCCGAAACGGCCTGCCCTTCGCCGCGAACTACCACGTCAGCCCAGGGACGGTGCTCGAAGCGGCGGACGGCTACCGCGCCGCGTTCACACCCTCCGACGTGCTGGACAAGCCCTACGTCAGTGTCTCCGCCGACGTGGTCGTCGCACAGGACGACGAGACCGCCCGCGAACTCGCCGCGGGCTACGGCCCATGGGTCCGCAGCATCCGCACGGCCGAGGGCGCCATCCCGTACCCCACGCCGGAGGAGGCACGCGCGCACGTGTGGACGGACGCGGACCGGACACTGGTCGAGGACCGCACCGAAACCCAGTTCACCGGTTCCCCGGGCCGCGTCGCGGACCTCCTGGAACAACTCCAGGAAGCCACCGGCGCCGACGAGTTGCTCATCACCACCATCACCCACGGCCACGCCGACCGGGTGCGCTCCTACGAACTGCTCGCCGAGGAGTGGCGGCGCAGGCGGTCCCATCGGAAAAGGGGCGCGTACGACCATGGACGGGGCTTGCGACTGTGGCAAGGATCGTCGGGTAGGCAGTGCTGAACTTCAAGGCCACCGGACGGGACCCACCACATGACGACGACGCCGAACTGGGCGGACTTCCAGTACGAGATCTACCTCAACGGCATGACTGGCGCCGTACCCCGCCTGCCCACCGACCTGACCCGCCTGGAGGAGCTGACCGAGCAGCGCCTGGGCCCGGGACCGGTCGGCTACGTCGCCGGAAGCGCGGGCAACGGCAGCACCGACCGCGCCAACCGCGAGGCCCTCGAACGGCGCCGGATCGTGCCCCGCATGCTGCGTGACGTCCACGAACGCGACCTGTCCGTGGAGGTGCTCGGCCACCGGCTGCCCGCGCCCATCGCCCTCGCACCCATCGGCGTCCTGTCGATCATGCATCCGGAGGGCGAGTCCGCCGCCGCCCGCGCGGCCGCGGCCCGCGGCGTCCCGTTCATCCTGTCCTCGGCCTCCAGCACCCCCATGGAGCAGGTCGCCGGGGAGATGGGCGACGCGCAGCGGTGGTTCCAGCTGTACTGGGCCAAGGACCGTGACGTCACCAAGAGTTTCCTGGACCGGGCGAAGGCCGCGGGCTTCACGGCGCTCGTCGTCACGCTCGACACCCCGCTCCTCGCTTGGCGGCCCCGCGACCTCGACCAGGCGTATCTGCCCTTCCTGCACGGCGTGGGCACCGCCAACTACTTCAGCGACCCGGCGTTTCAGGCGGGCTTGGCCAAGCCGGTGCACGAGGACCCGAACGCGGCGGTGATGCACTTCGTCGGCATGTTCGCCGACCCCGCGAAGACCTGGCCCGACCTGGCGTTCCTGCGCGAGAACTGGGACGGCCCGATCGTGCTCAAGGGCATCCTGCATCCGGACGACGCACGTCGCGCCGCCGACGTGGGCATGGACGGCGTGGTGGTCTCCAACCACGGTGGCCGCCAGGTCGCGGGCTCCGTCGCGGCGGCCGACGCGCTGCCTCGTGTCGTGGAGGCGGTCGGCGACCGGCTCTCCGTCCTGTTCGACAGCGGTATCCGCACCGGTGACGACATCTTCAAGGCGCTCGCTCTGGGCGCCGAGGCCGTCCTCGTCGGGCGGCCGTACGCCTATGGGCTCGGCCTCGACGGACAGGCGGGCGTGGACCACGTGATCCGCTGTCTGCTCGCCGAACTCGACCTCACCCTGGCCCTGTCCGGACACGCCGGGCCCGCCACCCTCACCCCTGACGACCTGATCGAGGAGACCGCATGACCGCCGTGCAGAACGTCCTGGCCATCGTGTCGCCCCACGTCGGCGGCCGCGCGGCGGGAGGCGCCCTCGCCGGGCTGCTCCCCGCCACAGCGCGTGTCACCGTCGTCGAGTCGGCCGACGAGGACCCCGCGGCCCTGCGCGAGGCACACGTCATCGTCACGGGCCTCGCGCCCGTCACCGCCGAACACATCGCGGCGGCCCCGGCCCTGGAAGTCGTCCAGTGCGCGAGCCACGGCTTCGACTACGTCGACCTGGAGGCGGCCCGCTCGCGCGGCATCTCCGTCTGCTCGATCGGCTCCAGCGGCGCCGAGAAGCAGAACGTGGCCGAGCAGACCTTCGCCCTGATGCTCGCCCTCGCCAAGCAGCTGATCCCGGCGCACACCGCGCTGACCGAGGCGGACTGGGCGCTTCCGCGCCTCCAGCAGTCCATCACGGAGCTCTCCGGGAAGACGCTCGGCATCGTCGGGCTCGGCCACATCGGCGAGGAAGTCGCACGCCGCGCGGTCGTGTTCGACATGAGCGTCGTCTACGCCGGTCCGCGCTCCCGGGACGCTGAGACGGAGGCCCGCCTCGGCGGCGCGCGCCACGTCGAACTCGAAGAACTCCTCCGCACGTCCGACTACGTCAGCCTGCACGCCCCGCTCACCGAGCGGACGCGCCATCTCCTGGACGCCGAGCGCCTGGCCCTCCTGAAGCCGACGGCCTTCGTCGTCAACACGGCGCGGGGCGCGCTCATCGACCAGGACGCCCTCGCCGACGCACTGACGGCCGGGAAGCTGGCCGGCGCGGGCATCGACGTCTTCGACCCCGAACCGCCCACCGCCGCCCTGCGGCTGCTCAAGGCGCCGAACGTCGTCCTTTCGCCGCATGTGGCGGGCGTGACCCGCGAGACGCTCGTCCGCATCGGCCTCGCCGCGATCCAGAACGTCGCGGGCCACCTGGAGGGCAAGCCCCTGGCGGACATCGTCTCCTGACGCCCACTCGGTCACTGGTGGTGGCGGCTCCCCGAAAGCGCCGGGACGCCGTCACCACCAGCCGCGTCCGCGAGCTACCAGATCGCGCCGACCCACTCGGGGTGGTCGACGAACGGGTTGCGGTTGTGCTGGAACTGGTCGTAGATCGCCTGGTTGCGGTTCTTCTCGAACGCGTCCGGCGGGTCCTCGTCGTTCCACTGCTTCAGGACGGAGAGGCGTCCGATGGCGGGGGCGCTGCCGTTGTCGACCTTGTCGTTGGGCTCCAGGTCGGCGAAGCCGTCCTCGCCGTCGTAGCGCACGGCCATGTAGAGGATCATGCGGGCGACGTCGCCCTTGACGGCGTCGCGGGGCTCGAAGGAGTCGGCGTCGGTGTAGTTGCCGGGCGCCTCGCCGACCTCGCTGCCGCCGTTGTCGAAGTCCTTGTTGCCGCGGGTGCTGTTGACCGAGACGTCCGTCGGGCGCAGGTGGTGGATGTCGGTGCCGGGGCCGGTGGCGGTGCCGAAGTCGCCGTGGGACTTGGCCCAGGTGTGCTCACGGTTCCACTGGTCCGGGTCGCCGCCGTTGCTGTCCTTGCTCTGTGAGCGGCCGGTGTAGAGCAGGATCACGTTGCTGCTGTTCGCCGGGTCCTCGTCGGTGACCTTCAGGGCGTCCCATACCTGGTCGTACGACAGCTTGGTCTGGTCGCTGACGATGGTGTGCAGGGCGCTCTTCAGCTCCGGACCGGTCTTGCCGAGCGCGTCCTTGTAGTACGTGTCGTCATAGGCGTCGGCGGACGCGGCGGGCGGCGTGGGGGCCGTGGTCGTGGCGTCGGCGGCGGCCGGGACGGTGATCCCGACGAGGACCGCGGCCGCCGTCATGGCCAGCGGTTTCCAGTGACGTATGTGAGGGACGGGCATGTGGGGGGTGTCCTCTCCCGGAGACTCGCGCGCAGCGCGGATCCCTCCAACGGGACCTGCGTTCTACGCGAGTTGACAAGTGGGCCAACGGGAGAGTGGCATGGTTGAGCCCATCACTGTATGAACGTTGTGGGTCGACCGTGTGACGATGTCGTGGACACGACATGCGCGGCGCATGGGTGCATATCAGGGCGCGGGCCGCACGGTGAGGATCTGCTGGGCGTGGCCGACGGGACCGTGGATGTCGTGCAGGACGGTGCTGGTGATGCCCTGACCCATCGGGCCGAACGTCACCGTGGTGTCGAGTCCCGTCCAGCCGCCCTCGGGTTGGCGGTGCAGGTGCACGGTGAGGTCGACGTTGGGGAACATCCAGGCGGTGGGCGGCTGGCGTACGGCGATGCCGTTGGCCGTGTCCACGAGCGCGACGTACGAAGCGAGGGGGCTCGCGGTCTGCCCGGCGACGAGATCGAGCGGGGTGGAGATCCACGCCGTCGTACGGCCCGGCTGCGGGGGAGTGGCGGGGCGGACATCCACGGAGGCGATGTATCCGCCCGGCCACAAGGACGCCATGGGCCAGGACTCCAGCGCCTCGGGAGAGGGAAGCTTGTCGGCGCCGCCGCCCGCGACGGAACTGGTGTCACCGGCGGCGAGGAGCCAGGCCCGGGCCCGTACCACCGGACGGTCGGCCATCAGCACGACGGCTTCGACCAGTTCGATGGTGCGGCCGGGGCGGATGGTCTCCACCCGGATCTCGCACTCGTCGAGGGCGAGACGGCCAAGGATGTCGAAGCTGATCCGCGACATCACAAGACCGCTGTCCGGCCGGGCGGCCAGGTACCGGTCGATGGCGTGCACGGTGAGGCCGCCGAGCGGGCTGAAGTGCTGCTCGTCGGTGTCCCAGGCGCCACCGGCGTGGGAGGTGGGCTTGTAGCGGTGCGCGTCGATGGGTTCGTAGTAGCTGCCGGTGTTCAACGGTGCTTCCCTCTCGGCCTTGCGGGTCCCGGTATCCGAAGATCGTACTGACCGCGGGCCGGCCCGGGAGGGGCGCAGGGCGGCCCGCTAGCGCAGGCCGTTGAGGTAGTGCTCGCCGATGTCACGCAGGCGGTGCGCGGCGGAGTCGTGAGCCGTCAGGGCGCGGGCGTTGCGCCAGAACCTGTCGAGTCCGGGGTCGGTCGCAGGAGAGGGAGCGTCGGCAGTGAGTTCCAGGACGCGGGTGGTGATGTGCAGGGCGGACCGGGTGGTGACCGCTTCGGCCGCGGCCACGAGGAACGCGATGTCGGCACGCTCGTCGGCATCCAGCGCGTGCCCCGTCTCCAGACCACGGGCCAATGCCTCCGTCGCGCGATCCACCACGGCGGCCGCGGTGTGCGCGGCCGTCGCCAACTCCCCGTAGGCGAGCAGCAGGTAGGGGTCGGTGGGAGGCGGCCCGCAGTCCCCGCCGGTGTCGAGCGCACCCATCAGGGCGGGACGCGGCAGCGCACGGCTGACGTCCCGCGCTTCGGCGAGCGCGCCCTCCGCGTTGCCCAGACCGACCTGGACGAGCAGGAGACGGCGGGCGAGCGGGGCGAGCGCGGTGAACGGCGCGATCTCGTGCTCGTCGACGGGAACAGTGCCCAGCACCTGATGCGCGGCCACCGGTACGTCGTCATAGCTGACGCCGCCCGCACCGCTCAGCCGCTGCCCGAGCAGATCGTGCGCCGGCTCGGCGCTGACACCGGGGTGGGCCGGGTCCACCTGGAAGACGACCCACTCGCCGCTGTCCGTGCGCCGCGCCGTGTGGACGAGCCGGTCCGCGACGGTGACGCCCGCGGTCGAGGGCCGTCTGCCGTGCAGAACGTATCCGTCTGCCGCCGGGGTCAGCGCGAGGCCGGTTCCCGTCTGCGCGTCCGGCAGTTCGATGTCGCCGCCCCAGAGCCACTGTTCGCGTACGGCGCGCAGTTCGAGGGCCGCGGCGTCCGCGGGTGCGGCGAAGAGGCGCGGGCTCCACGACAGGGCGTGGTGATGTGCGAGGAGTTCGGCGATGGAGCTGTCCGCCGCCGCGATGTCCCTGATCGCCGTACAGGCCGTACGCCAGTCGACGCCCCGGCTGCCGGGACCGTCGTGGCCGGGGGGTGACAAGAGCGCGGGCAGTCCCGCCTCACGCAGCCGCGAGACCTCGTCGAGCGGTGGTTTGCCCGCCCGGTCGCGCAGGTCCGCGTCGACGGCGAGATCGTCGGCGAGTTCCCGGACGACGCGCGGCGAGGCGGAGGGGATCAGCGGTGTCACGGCGACGCCTCACAGATTCCTAGTTTCCCTACCTGATTGATAGGAATAGTGGTCCTGAACTCTGCCCACTACAAGGGGGTGTTCAAGGGGCGGACTACCCCGTCTCGCAGGCTGGTACCGGGAATGCCGTCCGGATGGCGGTCCCGGTCACCGATGCCCGCGGGCGCGCCTAAGAGCTCATCTCATTCGGCGAGTCTGCGGTAGCAGATGAGTGTGCAGGCGATGCTGGTGAAGGCCAGGAAATGGATGGCCTGGCGTTCGTAGCGGCGGTGGAGTCGGCGGCATCCTGCGAGCCAGGCCATGGTGCGCTCGATGGTCCAGCGATGGCGGCCCGGCTTCTGCGATGTCTCGACACCCTTGCGGGCGATCCGGGGTGTGATGTGTCGTGACCGGAGCCATTGCCGCAGGTGACGGTTGTCGTAAGCCTTGTCGGCGTGCAGCTTGGCGGGGCGCCGGCGGCGGGGCCGCAAGTAGATCTTCGAGCCATACTTGCCGCGATCTACAGGATTCGGACCCGTCAGGTCCCCTTTTTCAGGGCCCGCATGTTCACCGAGTCGCAGTTTGGACCAGACCCGCTGCCGACTCCACGCCATGAACCGGCGGTGAGCCGTGGCCCCCGACGGCCCGGACACCGGCGGCACCTGCGACCACGTACACGGGCGGATACAGACGTGGACCGACGACGACGGTCAAGCCGGTCGGCGGGAGAAGCGGAAGGCGGCGGCGCGTGCCTGGAGCGCTTGGATCTCTCCGGCCGGAAGGTTCAAGACCTGAGCGGCCAGGTCGAACTCGTCCATCAGGGTGCGCCCCGTGTGCAGGGGCACGTCCGTGTTGAGGGAGACCGGGACGCCGGCCGCCAGAACTGCTGGCAGGGGATGAGACGTGAGCTTCGGTACCGCGCCCAGCGCCAGGTTCGAGGTGAGCGACATCTCGGCCATGATCCCGTCGGTTGCCATTCTGCGCAGCAACGCGGCACTGGTGGCACAGGACAGACCGTGGCCGATCCGGTCCGCGCCCAGCAGGTCCAGGGCCCGCCAGACATGTTCCGCGGGCCCGAACTCCCCGGCGTGCACCGTCCGCCCCAGCCCCGCGCCGGCCGCTGCCCTAGCCAGCGGTACGAATCGCCGGACGTCTGGGTGTGTCAACTCATCCCCCGCAACGTCCAGACCCACGAAGACCGGTGGCAGATCCCCGATTCGGTCGGTCAGCTCCCCGATGAAATCGGCCGGGCTGTTCCGGTTCACCAGCAGCACCGCCGAAACCACCGGGTCGCTCAGTGGCCCCAGCACCCGCTGCGCAGTGCTGGTGAACTCCTCCCAGGTCATCCCGTCCAGCAGCAGCCGACGCGGCGAAAGCCGCAGTTCCACAAGGTCCGCGCCTTGGGCGCGCTGTTCGGCGTGCACCTGGGCAAGGAACAGAGCGAAGTCCTCCGGGCCGGTCCGGGTCCGGTCCGCGCGGTCGGTTCGGTGCGCCGCGAAGAATCGGTCTCTAGAGCTGAAATCGCGTAGCGTCAGGCCTAGTTCGCGACGCTTACGTTCTTCAGGCTCAGTGTGGAGGTGAAGGTGAGGACGGACCGGGGCCATGGGGGTGCCGCAGCCGCGCTCGGCGGAGGTGTCCGTACTCCTGGGGCCGTTCACGTCGTGCGGCGGAGTCGGAGTTTCCTCCACTGCTGGAGTTCGGCAGAAGAGTCCCGCTCCTCCGTGGCCCAACTGCGCTCCACCTCGAAGCCGGCCTTGTGGGCGAGCGGCACCAGGTCCTCGTGCCGGTAATAGAAGAAGTGCCGGCAGAAGGGGTTCTCGCCGCCCATCGGCAGTGCGGCGTGCCCGTCGCCCTCCTTCACTGAGACGTGCAGGGAGCCCCGGCTGCCTAACACGCGGTGGAATTCGACCAGTGCGCGAAACAGTTCGGCGGGCGGCAGGTGGAGCAGCACGGCTGAGCACCACACCGCCCCTACCGCCCCGGCCGCCAGCGGTACGGCGCGCACATCCCCGGCGACCCGGCGGACTTGGGCGTCATCCGGGATCACCGACAGCAGCGGCAGGCAGGCGTCCAGGGCGATCACCCGGCGGCCGGTGCGAGCGAAGCAGAGTGCGTCCCGGCCGGCGCCGGCCCCGGCGTCCAGGACCGTTCCGCCAGTGTCGGCGGCCAGGTCGGCGATCTCGCCGGGCAGGGCGGAGTCCGTCCCGTACTCCTGGGTGCCGGCCGCGTAACTGCGGGCGGCGGCCCCGTACGCCAGCAATGTCTCGCGCAGCCAGCGCTCGGTCTCGTCTGGGTCGTCCGCGGCCCCCCGGAGGTGGTTGGCGGTCTCCTGGCAGTGGGTCAGGAACGGGAAGGCGGCCCAGTCCCAGAGGTCAGGCTCGTCGAGGGTCCCCGCCCAGACGCGGCGTGCGTACTGGGAGGGGAGGGTCGGATCGGACAACAGGTACCCCTCGTCGCGTTTCCAGGTGCAGAAGTAGTAGTTCCGATTGCGGTGCGCCGTGTCTACCAGGTCCGAGAGACCTGTGGTCCGGCGACTTCCAGGAGCGACGAACAGCATGGCGTGGGACTCATCCGAAAGCGGGAAGACGTGAAGGTGGGCGTGGATGATGCAGGAGCCACCGGAGGGGTAATCCGGATTGTGTTCTGTGGGGTGACCGGCCGTCTCACCCCCGGAGGAGCCGTGTTCGACCAGTACGACCGGGCTGCCGAGCTCCCGGCCCACCCGGTCTGCGTACAGCCAGGCCAGGTCGAAGGCCTCAGCCAGCTCGGCCGGCGCCAGCTCGCCCAGACTGGCCGTGTGCCGCCGCGGCACCACCAGTAGATAGCCCGGGCGCAGGGACCCTAGACCGGAGAACACGTCGATGGCGGCGGTGCGGGTGATCAGCCGGGAGAAGCCGGTGTCGGGGGCACCGAGCGGGTACGGAGTGCCTGTGGCGAAGGCGCCGACCAGCCGGACCTCCTCGCACATCTCGCACTGCTCCGGCGGAGCCGCGAAGACGGTGGCCGGGGGCGCGTAAGCAGACGACCGGCGGGGTGGCCGGCGGCGGGACGGCAAGCCCGTCCACTCAGGCACGCTCACGGGTTCCCCCGGGGCCGGGCCGGCCGCCTGCGGTGGCCCCAGGCGTACTGGAACACCATTAACAGGATCGGCAGGATGAGCGCGGTCAGGAAGTCCTTCTTGGAAAAGTGACCAGTCGCCAGAAGGGCGAGCGGGATACCGGTGGTCAGCAGAGCCACCGCCCAGAGCGCCAGTGTGAGCCACTTGCTGCGCAACCAGTCGAAGAAGGCGTTGCGGATCAGCAGCTGGCGGGTCAGGTCCTGGGGCTGGTCCTCGCTCTGGATGATGGCGCAGCCCGGGTAGAGCAGGTCCGCCCGGCTGCGAGGCGTGGAGAGCACCGCACCCCGGATCGCGGACAGCGCCGCCACAAATGGCCACACCGCCCACACCGAGGGTCGCATCGGGCTACGGGGCAACTCCCAACAACCATTCTCGAGTTGGGTATCGAGAATGCCGGTGACCAAATTGAAAACCTTGGGCTGGAGGGGGTTGACAACGCCCGTGGCGCAGATCGCGGAGAGCGCGAGCGGGCCGGCGAAGTGCGGCAGGGAGTTCTGGAAGACCGAGGGTGTTCCGGCATCGTCGAAGGGGACGTCGTACTCTTCGACCGTGGTGCTGCGCTCAACGTGCACCCCCGGCTCGACCCGCTCCAGCAGCCACTCGGCCGTCTGCCGCATGGTGTTGGTGCTCAAGGCGCCGGGAATCCGGGACAGCGCCATCAGGGCGATGCTGGTGTGGACCACGGTCGGTTCTGTCCCGGGCAGCGGCCCCCAGCCAGGCGCCTGCGGGTTCTGTACGTCAATCAGCCAGCGCTGGGCGTTGGTGAGGGCTTCGCTTTCCGCCCCGGCCTCGTGCAGGGCGAGCATGTTGAGAGCGGTGAGGAAGACCCGGGAGGGCTGGCCGCGGTAGGAGCCCCAGCCGAAGTCGACGTTCTGCTGGGCCCGGAGCCATTCGATGCCCAGCCTCAAGGTTTCTCCGGAGCCCAGCGTGGTGCCGGGCCGACTGAGCGCCCGCAGCACCCAGGCGGTGGACTCGACTATTGGGAAACCGTTGGTCGTGCGTACCGACCAGCCGCCCTGCCTGCCGTCTGGCGAGAGGCGCTGCTCACCGGTGAGGTACGAGACCACCTCAGCGGAGCGCTCGAAACGCAGCCCCGCCAGGCTGAAGGTGAACAGGCCGACGGCGGAGGCGGTAGTGCCTGGCTGTGGATCGTCGAGGTAGTGGTACCAGCCAGCCGCGTCTGGGCCGGTGCGGAAGGCCTGGCGCAGGCACCCGACGGCACGGTCGATGGACTCGGTCACGGCGGTACCGGACAGCTTGGCAGCGGAACGCACGCCTGCCTCCCCCTGATTAGGTGCGGCTTCCCGATCCTGTGTCAGGGCGCGCCCCCAGCGACGTGACGCGACCGGAACGGTAGCCCCAGTGTGCCCGCCCCTGCCTCCCCTGGCACTGCTTTCGCCTCGATCCTCGGCGGTCCACGAAATGGGCCGCTTGACGGCGACCTGGCGCATCAGGACCCCGATCTGCCGGTACCGGACGCTGGTAACGGTGATGGTCGGTATCCCGCCCCCTTGCGGGGGTGTAGCTCCCGATCACCCTGCGGGTCGGACTCGCTCAGCTCGGCAGCTTGCTCCCGTTCTGCAACGTGGCCGTGCCGTCTCGGAGTCTCCCGCCGCTGCTAGTTCGGAGAACCCGACGCCCTGGCCGTCGGCACGAAGCTGCGCTGGAGCGCCCCGAAGCTAATGGCGTGGCCAACGAGCGGGTGCAGTGCGCAAACGTCCGCGTCTTGCACGTCCGGGCGCTCGCGCCCGTGAAGACTGGCCCCACGGCCACGGCCACGGCCACGGCGACCGCCGCCACGGCCGCGCCCGCTTTGCCCGCCATTCCGGTGGAGCGCAGGCCGCCGCCGGACGGTATCGGCGCGCGATTGAGGCGCACTGCCAGGCCGCGCCGCCGCCAGGCCGCCGCGACCGAGGCCGCCGCGCTGTACCGGGGCCGAACCGAGGAGGCGGGGCGCACCGTGGCTGCGCCGCGCCGCTTGGAGCAGACAGCGTGACGCTCCGGCTGCAAGCCGCTACCGCAGACTCGCCAAATGAGATGACGTCTAAATTCGGTTACGGAGGTGCGGCCGTCACGCCTAACATCCGGCCATGCCAAGACCCTCAGGATTCACTTATGAGCAACGCCCCGACGCCAGCGTGACGATCACCCATCACGGGCGCGACGCCGGTACGCTGCGCGGCGCGCGCGCCGAGAAGTTCCTCGCCGAGGTCGAGTCGGGCGACGCCCAACTGGTGATGGCCCGCTGGACGGGCGCGTACAAGCACGGCAACGAACGCACGGCACGCAACCACCCGCGCAATCGCCGCTAGGGCCGCTAGGGGTTTGTCCAAGCCGCGGGATCCGCGGCGAGTTCCGTGACCGGGGTGGGCAGTTCGGCGGTGGCGACGTCGGCCAGGGAGACGCCCTCGAGGATCTGGCGGACGTTCGCCCGCAGGGCGATCCACAGCGGCAGCAGCGATTCCGCGGGCCCGCTGTAGGCCAGCTCCGGAGGGCGTACCCCGCGCACCGACACCAAGGGGCCTTCCACGACGCGGATGACGTCCGCGATGCTGATGCGGTGGGCGGGCCGGGCCAGGCGGTAGCCGCCGTTGCCGCCGCGCTGGCTGAGGACGAGACCGCCGCGCCGCATGTCGTTGAGGATGCCCTCGAGGAACTTGTGCGGGATCTCCTGGGCGTCCGCGATTGCCTCGGCCTTCAGCGGCCCGTCGTCCTGGCACGCGGCGAGTTGCAGCGCGGCACGTACCGCGTAGTCCGCCCTGGCTGAGATCCGCATGGCCGCATTATGCTGCACCGCCCTGAACGGTACGAATCACCTCCGGCCCGGGGGCGTCGTCGCCGCGAGCTCGCCTCCGCGATGTCGGGCGCGTTGCAAGGTCGTGAAACGGGCGGGGGAGACCTTGCCGTGCTTCCGGAGGGCGGCCATGCTCCAGGACATGACCGCGATGACCTTTCTCGTCCCGCGGCTCCACGTAGACCTGGGCCGCCTCGCCTCCGCGGCGTGTCGTCTGCGCGTGGCCTGACCGCCGCCTCCGTTCTCTGCGGCTGCGGCTGTCCGCTGTGGCTGCCGGCCCGCTTCAGCGCCGCAGGGCGAACCTTCTGGCCCTCTTCGCTCGCATCCGCACGGCACCCACACGCATCCGCACGCCTCAACTCCGCCATGCGTGGCGTCATGTGACCTGCGCGCTGACTCCGTACTGATTCCGAGGGCTTCCACCGCCCGCCCCACCGAAGGGATTTCGACCCATGACCTCCGCACCCGCAGTGGAGACCACCCTCAGCCCGGCTGAGCCCCTCACCGTCCAGAAAGTGGGCGGCCGCATCGGCGCGGTGATATCCGGGGTCCGCATCGGCGGTGACCTGGACGAGGCGACCGTGGCCGCCGTGCGCGCCGCGCTCCTCGAGCACAAGGTCGTCTTCTTCCGCGACCAGCAGCATCTCGACCCCGAGAGCCACGAAGCCTTCGCCCGGCTGCTCGGCACTCCCGTAGCCCACCCCACCGTGCCGTCCGTGGACGGCCGTTACGCCCTCGGCATCGACAACGAACGCGGCGGCCGCGCCAACCAGTGGCACACCGACGTCACGTTCGTGCCCGCCTACCCGGCCTTCTCCATCCTCCGCGCCGAGGTCATCCCGCCGTACGGCGGCAACACCCTGTGGTCCAACACCGCCGCCGCATACCGGGACCTGCCCGAGCCGTTGCGAACCCTCGCCGACAGCGTGCGGGGCGTGCACACCAACGACTACGACTACGCGGCCACCCGCCCCGAAGCCTCCTCCGCGGCACTCGATCAGCACCGCAAGGTGTTCACCGCCGTCAAGTTCCAGACCGAGCACCCGGTGGTCCGCGTCCACCCCGAGACAGGTGAACACACCCTGATCCTGGGCAACTTCCTGCAGAAGCTCAGCGGCTTCCGGGCCGCCGACTCCCGCGCCCTGATCGGCGTACTCCAGTCCCACGTGGAGCGGCCGGAGAACACGGTCCGCTGGCAGTGGCGCGCGGGCGACGTGGCCATCTGGGACAACCGCGCGACGCAGCACTACGGCGTCGACGACTCCGACGACCACGAGCGCACCCTGCGCCGGGTGACCATCGACGGCGACGTCCCGATCGGTGTCGACGGCCGCCGCTCGGTGCTGCTCGCCCCGGAGTCGGTGCCCGAGCCCGGCCACGGAATCGCCTCCGGCGCGTCGACGGACGGGGCGGTCGCGGAGGTCTGATCCGGCGGACGCCGTGTCCCCTTCGGCCACGATTCGCCGCGCCTTCAATAAACCTGCACATCGAATGCGCAGCCCAGTCACGCCATTCGGCGAATACTCCACGCGCGGCCCTTGTGTATTGACCACAGAACTTTCGCTTTGGTGTGAGAGTGTCCGCTTTGGTGGAGGGAGTCCTTCCGCTCAGGGGATTCCCGTCTGTGAATGTTGTGAAGGAGCTGCTCCTGCGCAGTGAACATGCCTGCACGCAGCGGTGATTCGACGCCACAAGGGCTGCCGACCGTCGCCACATCGATTGGATGTACGACCTGCGAACGTGCTTTGATCCTGGCCACCGCGGAATTCGCACATCAGGTTCCGCAGTGTTGGAAACACCTTTGCACCATTCATGAGAAGGGCAGCTCACACCATGAACTACACCCCCCAGGTCGAGACCCTCGAGATTTCCGACGCCGACCTCGACAACGTCTCCGGTGGCCTCGTCGCCGGTGTCGCGGGCAACGTCACCAGCACCGTTGACTCCATCGCCCCGGTCTCGGGCGTCGTCGGCGGCGTCGTCGGCACCGTCGAGGGTGTCACCGGTCTGAACACCGGCGCCGTCACGGGCCTGGCCTCCGGCCTGACCGCTGGTCTCTGAGCCTCAGCTCACTGAGACGCCATGATTCGTGAGCCCCGGAACCATTGGTTCCGGGGCTCACGGACGCCACAGGCAAAGTAAGGGAAGCGTTCCGTGCAGTTCCGCCAACAGGCCCTGTCCAAGCTGCAGTCGCCCGAGGAACTCGACCTGCCGGTCCGCTACGCCCGACCCCAGGGCCTGCTCGTGCTCGCCGTCACCGTCGTCGTCATGGCCGCCGCGAGCATCTGGGCCGTGACCGGCTCGATCTCCTCCACGCTCCGCGCACCCGGCATCCTCACCCACGGCCAGGGCAGTTACGTCCTGCAGAGCCCCGTCACCGGACAGGTGACGCGCGTCCTCGCCGAAGAGGGAAAGCGGGTCGCCGCGGGCGCTCCCGTGCTCAAGGTCCGTACGGACCAAGGAGACAAGGTCGTACGTTCCATCGCCGCGGGTCGCGTGACCACCCTGGTCGCCAGGATCGGCACCGTCGTCACCACCGGCGCCGACGTCGCGACCGTCGAGCGGGTCTCGGGCACCGACGACCCCCTCCTCGCCATGCTCTACGTACCGGCGGACAGCGCGGCGACCGTCCCCGTCGGCGCCTCGGTGGACCTCACCGTCCAGTCCGTCCCCACGGAGGAGTACGGCAAGCTGCGTGGCCGCGTGAAGGCGATCGGCCGAGCGGCGCAGAGCGAACAGAAGGTCAGCGGGTTCCTCGGGGACAAGGAGCTGGCCGGGCAGTTCACCAAGGACGGGCCGCCCGTGGCGGTCCTCGTGAGCCTTGAGAACTCCTCCGCCACCAGGTCGGGCTACCAGTGGTCGTCCGCCGACGGCCCGCCCTTCACCCTCGACTCCATGACCCTGACCAGCGGCGCCTTCCACCTCGCCGAGCAGCGCCCGATCGATTGGCTGCTTCCGTGACCGCACCGCACCCCTCCCCGGCGCACCAGCAGCAACTGCCGCCCCCCGGCGGCCGCCGCAGGCACCGTCCCGAATCCCAGCGCAGCCGCCGTCGCGCCGCTCCCCGCCCAGCGTCGAAGGGCAAACGGCAGAAGACCGTCCGTACGCCCACCGTCCTGCAGATGGAGGCCGTGGAGTGCGGCGCCGCCGCCCTCGCCATGGTCCTCGCCCACTACGGACGCCACGTCCCGCTGGAGGAGCTGCGCATCGCGTGCGGCGTGTCCCGCGACGGCTCGCGGGCCAGCAACCTCCTGAAGGCGGCGCGCAGTTACGGCCTGACGGCCAAGGGCATGCAGATGGAACCGGCCGCGCTCGCCGAGGTCAAGGCGCCCGCGATCCTCTTCTGGGAGTTCAACCACTACGTCGTCTACGACGGCGTGGGCCGGCGCTTCGGACGGCGCGGCGTGCACATCAACGACCCGGACAAGGGCCGCCGCTTCGTCCCCTCGGAAGACTTCGACACCAGCTTCACCGGCGTCGTCCTGGTCCTGGAGCCGGGCGAGAACTTCCGCCCGGGAGGCCGCAGGCCCGGCATCATGCGAGCGATGCCCGCCCGGCTGCGCGGCACCACCGGCACCATGCTCGCCGCGCTCTTCGCCAGCCTGCTGCTCGTCGCGGTCGGCGCGGCACTGCCCGCGCTCAGCCGGACGTACATCGACCTGTTCCTGATCGGCCATCAGACGTCCCTCCTGGGCGCCCTGTTCGCGTCGATGGGCGCGATGGTGGCACTCACCGTCGTCCTCACCTGGCTGCAACAGGCGAACCTGCTGCGCGGCCGCATCATCTCCTCCACGCTGAGCAGCGCCCGCTTCCTGCGCCACCTGCTGCGCCTGCCCGTCACGTTCTACGCCCAGCGCAGCCCCGCCGACCTCGTCCAACGGCTCGCGTCCAACGACGCGGTCGCCGAGACCCTGGCCCGCGACCTGACGGCCGCGGGCGTCGACGGCATCGTGGTCCTCCTCTACGCGGCCCTGCTGTGGACGTACGACCCCCAGCTCACGCTCGTCGGTGTCGGCATCGCCCTGCTGAACATCGTCGCGATGCGCATCGTCATCCGGCTGCGGGCCACCGGTACCCAGAAGCTGCGCGCCGACAGCGCCAAACTCACCAACACCTCGTACACCGGCCTTCAATTGATCGAGACCATGAAGGCCACCGGAGGCGAGAACGGCTACTTCCGGCGGTGGGCGGGCCAGCACGCCACCACCCTGGAGCAGCAGCAGCGCCTCGGCGTGCCCAGTGCCTGGCTCGGCGTCGTCGCGCCGACCCTCGCCACGCTCAACAGCGCGCTGATCCTGTGGATCGGCGGCCTGCGCGCGGTCGAGGGGCATCTGTCGATCGGTCTGCTCGTCGCGTTCCAGGCTCTTGTCACCCGCTTCACCGCGCCGATCACCCGCCTCAACGGCGTCGCGGGCCGCATTCAGGACTTCGGCGCCGACGTCGCCCGTCTGAAGGACGTCGAGAACTTCCCCGTCGACACCCTCTACTCCCGCCCCGAACCGGAGGCGAGCACCCGCCGCCTCAAGGGCCACGTCACCCTCGAAGACATCACCTTCGGTTACAGCCCCCTCGACAAGCCGCTCCTGACGGGCTTCTCCCTCGCGGTCGGGCCCGGCCAGCAGGTCGCCCTCGTCGGCGGCTCCGGCAGCGGCAAGTCGACCGTCTCCCGGTTGATCTCGGGGCTCTACAGCCCCTGGGAGGGCACGATCCGCATCGACGGGCAGCGCCTCGATGACATCCCGCGCGGGGCGCTCGCCGCCTCCGTCTCCTTCGTCGACCAGGACGTCTTCCTCTTCGAGGGCAGCATCCGCGACAACGTGGCGCTGTGGGACCCCTCCATCCCGGACGACGCCGTCGTGGCCGCCCTCAAGGACGCCTGCCTGTTCGACATCGTGGCGCGCAGGCCCGGCGGCATCCACGGCCGCGTCGAGCAGGACGGCCGCAACTTCTCCGGCGGGCAGCGCCAGCGCCTGGAGATCGCGCGGGCCCTGGTCCGCCGCCCCAGCATCCTCGTGCTCGACGAGGTGACCAGCGCCCTGGACGCCGAGACCGAACAGGTCATCATCGACAACCTGCGCCGCCGCGGCTGCGCCTGCGTCGTCATCGCCCACCGCCTGAGCACCGTGCGCGACAGCGACGAGATCGTCGTCCTCGACCACGGCACGGTCGTGGAACGCGGACGCCACGAACACCTCGTCGCCGCCGGCGGACCCTACGCCGACCTGGTCAAGGAGCACTGAGGTGACCTCGGTACCGGAGCAGTACACCTCCTACAGCGGCGATGCGGTCGCCGCCGCCTTCGGCACGCTCGGCACCCCCGCCGACTGCACGGGCCTGCGCAGCGTCCACCTCGAAGGCCCACAGGTCCTGTGGCTCGTCGTGGCCGGCGCGCTCGACCTGTTCGCCGTCGACGCCGTGCAGCAGGGCCACTGGCACTTCCTCGGCCGCCTCGAACCCGGCACCCTGCTCCTCGGTCCGGTCGAAGGCCCCCAGCACACCCTCGTCGGGCGCCCGCTGCAGGGCTGCGAGCTGCGCCGCATCCCACTGCGCGAGCTGTACCGCCCCGACTACGGCGACACCTGGGCCTACGAACAGCAGTATCCCAGCCAGTACGACACCCAGGACGCGTCCCTCAGCCTCCTTGAGCACGCCTTCGCGCTCGGCATCGGACGCAGCCACCGCGTCCTGTTCGAGGCCCCGCTCGACGGCCGCACCATGGCCGACGACGTGGTGACCGACGACGACATCCTCTGGATGCCGGTCGCGCCCGGCAGCGTGCAGTACGGCTCCGCCTACAGCTCGGAGGCCGCGGGCGATCTGCTCGTCGACGCCTCCATGTGGCAGCGCATGGTCAACCAGCAGTACCGGCTGCTCTCGACCCTCGACCGCTGGATCGAACGCCTTGAGCGGGCCCACGAGGACCGCACGGCCGCCGGCATCAAGGCGGGCGAGACCGTCCGCGAGCAGGCCGACCGGACTCTGATCGCCTCCATCGGCCGCTCCGGCAGGGGCGGCGTGCGCCGCACCGAATCGCGGGGCGGCGACGACGCGACGTACGCGGCCTGCCGTCTGGTCGCCGAGGCGGCGGGCATCACGCTGTCCGGCGCCGCTCAGGGCGGCGCGGTCAGCGACCGGATCGACCCGGTCGAACAGGTCGCCGTGGCCTCGCGCATCCGCACCCGCGCCGTACGCCTGGACGGGCGCTGGTGGCGCGAGAACGCGGGCCCCCTCGTGGGACACCGCGCGGCGAGCGGGGCGCCGGTAGCGCTGCTGTGGCGGCGCGGCGGTTACGAGTCCGTGCACCCCACGTCCGGTCGGCGCACGCGCATCGACAAGACCAACGCGGAGGAGTTCGAACCGCAGGGCGTGATGTTCTACCGCCCGTTGCCGGAGCGGGCGTTGACGCCGTGGCGGCTCTTCCGCTTCAGCCTGCGGGGCACCGGCGGCGACGTACGCAATCTGGCGATCGCCGGTCTGGTGACGGTCGCGATCGGGGCGCTCGTGCCGATCGCGACGGGACAGGTGCTCGGCGTGTTCGTCCCGAACGGCGAGAAGAGCCTCATCGTCCAGGTGTCCCTGGCGGTGATGATCACGAGCATCGTCTCCGCGGCGTTCATGTTGCTCCAGAACCTCACCATCCTGCGGATGGAGGGCCGGATGGAGAGCACACTGCAACCAGCGGTCTGGGACCGTCTGTTGAACCTCCCCACCCGATTCTTCGCCTCCCGGTCCACCGGCGAACTGGCGAGCGCGGCGATGGGCGTCAGCGCGATCCGCCGGGTCCTGTCGGGCATCGGTCCCGTCGCGCTGCAGGCGGGCACGATCGGCGCGATGAACCTGGTCCTGCTGCTGCTCTACAGCGTCCCGCTGGCCCTGGCCGCCCTGGGGATGCTGGTGGTGATCGCCGCCGTGTTCCTGGCCCTCGGCCTGTGGGAACTGCGCTGGCAGCGCCGCCTGGTCGAGCTCTCCAACAAGCTCAACAACCAGGCGTTCCAGACACTGCGCGGCCTGCCCAAACTCCGCGTCGCCGGAGCGGAGAGCTTCGCGTACGCGGCGTGGGCGGGGGAGTTCGCACGCAGCCGGGAGCTGCAACAGCGCGCGGGCCGCATCAAGAACGTCACGACGGTCCTCAACTCGGTCTACCTCCCGCTCTGCACTCTCATCATGTTCATCCTCCTCGCGGGCCCGGCCCGCGGCAGCCTCACGGCGGGGGAGTTCCTCACCTTCAGCACGGCGGTGACGATGCTCCTGACGTCGGTCACGCAGCTGACCGGCGCGCTGATCTCGGCGGCGTCGGTCCTCCCGATGTTCGAGCAGATCAAACCGGTGCTGGAAGAAACGCCCGAGGTGCGGGGCGCGAGCACGCAGCCGGGCGAGCTGCAGGGCGAGATCGAGGCCCGTGCCCTGTCCTTCCGCTACGCGGACGACGGCCCCCTGGTCCTGGACGACGTGTCCCTGTCCATCAGGCCGGGCGAGTTCGTCGCCGTTGTCGGCCCCAGCGGCTGCGGCAAGTCGACACTGCTCCGCCTCCTTATCGGCTTCGACAAGCCGGTGTCCGGCAGCGTCCTGTACGACGGCCAGGACCTGTCGGCCCTGGATCAGGCGGCCGTACGCCGACAGTGCGGCGTCGTCCTGCAGAACGCGCAGCCGCTCACCGGATCGATCCTGGACTGCATCTGCGGCGCCGAGACGTTCACGCAGGAGGAGGCGTGGGAGGCCGCGGCGATGGCGGGCCTCGCCGAGGACATCAAACGCATGCCGATGGGCCTGCACACGATGATCTCCGGCGGCGGAGCGGTCTCCGGCGGCCAGCGCCAGCGCCTGATGATCGCCCAGGCCCTGATCCGCCGCCCCCGCGTCCTGTTCTTCGACGAGGCGACCAGCGCCCTGGACAACGAGACGCAGCGCACGGTCATCGACAGCACCCGCGCCCTGAACGCCACCCGCGTCGTCATCGCCCACCGCCTCTCCACGGTCATGGACGCGGACCGCGTCATCGTCATGTCGGAGGGACGAGTGGTCCAACAGGGCCCGCCCGCACAGTTGCTGGCGGACACGGGCGGTCGGCTGCACGAGCTGGTGCGGCGGCAGATGCAGTGAGGTGCGCGGGCACGGTCAAGCGGGCGGGGATCAGCTCGAGTTGCCTCGGGCCACGGCCGCCGCGTACCGCCAGAAGTCCCGCATCAGCTCGGGGAAGCTGGGCCCGCCCATCTGCAGCTGGCTGAACATGATGGTGACCGCGCCGGTGGACGGTGTGATGTGGGCGGTCGTGCCGGTTCCGCCGACCCAGCCGTAGCGCCCCGGCACGCTCCACGGTTCGACGGCTTCGATGTCCACCGCGCCTCCGAAGCCCCAGCCCATCCCTTCGAGGAAGAGTCCGGCGGATTCCCGCTCGGCTGTGGTGAGGTGATTGGTGGTCATCTGCCGCACCGAATCCGGCGAGAGCAGCCGACCCTTGCCGCCCGCGCCCTCGGCGAGCAGCATCCGCCCGAAGGCGAGCCAGTCGTCGACGGTCGAGACGAGACCGCCGGCGCCGGACGGGAACGGTGGCAGGCTGCTCCACTGTCCGTCGGGGGCGTCGAGCAGTTCGAGTCCGCTGCGGGGGTCGCGTTCGGGCCCGGCCTCGGCCCCGGCCGCGTAATAGCTGGTGAACCGGTCGAGTTTGCCGGGCTGCACCGAGAACGCGGTGTCGCTCATTCCCAGCGGCTCGAACAGCCGCTCCGCCAGGAACTCGGGGAGCGGCATTCCGGCGACGCGGGAGATCAGTACGCCCTGGAGGTCGGAGCTGAGGTTGTAGAGCCAGCCGTCGCCGGGTTGGTGCAGGAGCGGGATCCGGGACAGCGCGGCCATCCACGCGTCCGGCGCGGGGACGGCCTGCGGCTGCGGAGGCCCCTGCTTCAGCTCGCTGAAGAGCGGCGCGAGCGCGGGCAGCGAGAAGTCGGACGGGAATCCGTATCCGGTACGGGAGGCGAGCAGGTGGGAGACCGTGATGGGCCGGACCGCGGGGACCACGTCGTCCACCGGCGAGTCCGGGGCACGGACGACGCGCGGCGACGCCAGCTCGGGCAGCCACTCGCGGACGGGAGCGTCCAGTGCGATCCGGCCCTCCTCGACCAGCATCATGACGGCGGCGGCGACGATGGGTTTGGTCAGCGACGCGATGCGGAAGATCGAGTCCCTGGCCATCGGGGCGGTGCCCTCGACATCGACGGACCCGACGGCCGCGACCTCCTCGCCCCGGTCACCGCGGGCCACCAGGCCCACCGCTCCCGCCACGGAGCTGTTGCTGACGTGCGTCTCCAGAGTCCTGCGCAGATCGGCCATGCCTCCACCCTCTCAGGCGGGACCCGACCCGCGGCCTCACCGCGTGAAAACCCGGCCTGCCGGGCCGTCGGCGTGCTGACGCCGGGGCCCGGCAGACCGGGTCGGGTGGTGTGGGGGACCCACCCGCGCGAGGGCTTTAGCCCCCGATGTTCACGTCGATGCAGGCGTAGAAGGCGTTGGTGGTGTCGGCGATGTTCCACACCGCGAGCACCTTCTGCTTGCCGCTGAGCCCGCCGAAGTCGACCTTGTGCGTGACGGTCTCGCCCGGCTGGGCGCCTCCGTCATCGACCTCGGCGATCTTGTTGCCGCCGACGAAGTACTGCCAGGTGCTGGTGCTGTGACGTGCCGTCAGCTTCCAGCTGAACTCCTGCGACGAGCCGACGTCGGTGGCCTTCCAGCCCTTGCTGTCGTCGTCCAGTTCGGCGAACCGCGCGTTGCCGCCGCTGCACGTCGTCTGCCCCTTGGGGCTTTCGACGCTCTGCGGTTCGTGGGTGATGTCTCCGCAGGACACGGTGCCTGCCGCGCACTGTGCCTGACGGCTCGGGGGCGAGGATACGTAGCCGTGCGCGCTGGCCGGGGTGACGGAGGCCAGGACGAGCACGGGCGCGATTCCCGCGCCCAGAGCGGCTGCCAGCTTCTGCTTCTTGTTCATCTCTGTTCCCTCTGAGTGGGGGGAGGAGGGGTGAGAGACAACCGGGCGCCTCGGTCGACTCATTGGCCTAGACCATACTGGTTGTCAGGGCTCAGTCAACCCTTCAAGTACTCCTGAAGTGCTTCTCGCGGTGCGGAAGTTGCTCGTGAGGTCAGGCGGCGAAGCTCAGTGCCAGGGCCCCGACCACCGGCGCCGCATAGATCAGCGGGAAGGGGATGTGCGCGTACCAGCGGGCCCGGATGACGGTGACGACGGCGCCGGTGAAGTACAGCGCCAGGCCGATCCCGGCCGCGACGCCGATGGCCGGTACGAGCAGTCCGACCAGCAGACCTGCTGCCCCGGCGGCCTTGGCGGCACCGAGCCAGGGCAGCCACGAGAAGGGGACGCCGTAGTCGGCCATGGGCTCCACGACCCACTTGGCGCGAAGGAAGACCGAGACGGCCGAGAAACCCACCATGACGGCGGCGATGACGGTGACGACAACGAAGGCGGTGGACATCAGAAGTGCTCCCATCGGGCGGGCGCCCGGCCGGACTTGCCCCGGCCTGGCATCTTGAGTGCGTCACTGCCCTGACGGACCGCGACGCGGGAATGTGACCGGTGAACGCCGTTTGTGGTGTGACCTGGACCACGTATGGCCGAGGGTGCACTGAGGTAAGACGCTGAGACATGTAGCCGAGACAGAAAGCCATTCTGCGGCTCATTCGATCTCCCTAGTGTTGAGGACATCAACCGCTGAACCCGCACCCCGCCCAGGAGATTCACCATGCGCGCAGTCATCCAGAAGTCCATCGGCGGCCCCGAGGTCCTCGAGGTCGTCGAGACCGAACGGCCCGAGCCGCAGGCAGGCGAGGTCCTCGTCAAGGTCCACGCCAGTGCCGTCAACCCCGTGGACATCGCCGTCAGGTCCGGAGCCCTTCCGTTGCTCGGCGAGCCGCCGTTCGGCGTGGGATGGGACATCTCCGGGGTGGTCGAAGAGGCGGGCCCCGGTGACGGGTTCGCGGTGGGCGACGAGGTGTACGGCATGCCGCACTTCCCCCACGCCGCCACCGCGTACGCCGACTATGTCGCCGTTCCGGCCGGTCAGCTGGCCCGCAAGCCCGCCTCGCTCGACCACGTGCACGCCGCAGCGGTGCCTCTCGCGGCGCTCACCGCCTGGCAGGGCCTTGTGCGCGCGGCGGACGTCAAGGAAGGCGACCGGGTGCTGATCCAGCGGGCGGCCGGCGGAGTCGGCCACTTCGCGGTGCAGATCGCGAAGGCGCGTGGCGCCCACGTGATCGCGATAGCCAGCGCGGGCCGGCATGACTTCGTGCGCGGACTCGGCGCCGACGAGATCATCGACTACCGCACCACCGACTTCACCCAGGCCGTCAAGGACGTGGACGTCCTCCTCGACTCGACGGCCCAGGGCGACCTCTCGCTCGGCGTGGTCCGCCCCGGCGGCGTACTCATCAGCATCCTGGAGCACGGCGACACGGAACTCACCGCACGCGTCGAGGCCGCCGGACGGCGCTTCGCCGGTGTCCTGGTCGAACCGGACTCCGCCGGGCTCGAAGCGCTCGCCGAGCTGATCGACGCGGGCCGGATCCGTCCCTACGTAGAGGAGGCGCTCCCGCTCGCGGAGGCCGGCAAGGCGCACGAGCTGGTCGCCGCGGGACACGTACAGGGCAAGATTGTCCTGACGGTCTGAGAACAGGGCGGCCCAGGTGGGCGGTCCGCAAGGGCCGACCGCGACGGGCGGCATCAGGAAGGGCGAGGCCGGATGGACATCCTCACCGAGGCACTGGCCTCCATGCGCACGGGGTACCCGGCGTCCGTGCGGACCAACGGCCGCGCCCCCTGGGGCCTGCGCCTGCCACCCGTGGCGGGCGCAGGTTTCCATGTGGTGCTGTACGGGACGTGCTGGCTGGTCCCGCTGCCCGAGGCGTCCCCGCATCTGGAGCCGGTCCAGCTGAACCCCGGGGACGTGATCTTCCTGCGGGACGGGCGGGGGCACATCCTCGCCGACCACCCCTCCACCCCCGCCGAGGAGTACAAGGCCGCGCAGTATCACGGGAGTTCACCCATCGGCTCGGTCACGCTCGGCGGTGAGGGCGCCGCAACCAGCCTGCTCTGCGGCAACTACCACCTGGACCAGGGGCGCCCGCACCCGCTGGTGCGCCAGCTGCCCGAGGTGATCATCCTGCCGACGCGGCACGGCCGCCACCCGGAGCTCAGCGCCGCCGTCCAGCTCCTCGGCTCCGAGTTGGAGAACCCGCGGATCGGCTCCGACGGCATCGTGCCGACCCTGATCGACTCGCTGCTCCTCTACATCCTGCGGGCCTGGCTCGACGACCAGCCCGCTACCGCAGCTCAGGGGTGGGCGGCGGCCCTGGGGGACTCGGCGGTGGCGCCCGCCCTGTCGGCGATGCACGACGATCCCGCTGCCTCGTGGACGGTCGAGTCCCTCGCGGCGCGCGCCGGTCTGTCCCGCGCCGCGTTCGCCCGGCGGTTCGCCGCGCTGGTCGGCGAACCGCCGATGGCCTATCTGACCCGCTGGCGCATGACGACCGCCGCCCGCATGCTGCGGGAGTCCGACGCCCCGCTGACGACGGTCGCCGCCCGCACCGGATACGGCTCGGAGTTCGCCTTCGCCAAGGCCTTCAAGCGGGAGTACGGCCTGGCGCCGGGCGGCTACCGACGCCAGAACAGGGCGGCCTAGCGGCGGTCGGCTCCGCTCAGCCGAACTGGCCGGGCCGGTAGTCCCCGGCGGGCTGCTGCACGATGAGGTTGAAGCGGTTGGCCGCGTTGATGAGGGCGATGAGTGACACCAGGGCGGCCAGTTGCGCCTCGTCGTAGTGCTTGGCGGCGTTCGCCCACACCTCGTCCGGGACGCCACCGGCCGCGTCGGCGATCCGGGTGCCCTCCTCGGTCAGGTCCAGGGCGGCGCGCTCGGCCTCGGTGAACACCGTGGCCTCGCGCCAGGCGGCGACCAAGTGCAGGCGTTGCTGGGTCTCTCCCGCATGCGCGGCGTCCTTGGTGTGCATGTCGGTGCAGAATCCGCAGCCGTTGATCTGGCTCGCCCGGAGCATCACCAGGTCCCGGGTCGCGGTCGGCAGCGTCGACTCCGAGAAGATCGCCTTGCTCGCCGACCCGAGGTGCTTCAGGGCCTTGGCCGCGAGGGGACTGCCGAAGAGGTTCAAGCGGGCTTCCATGGTGAACTCCTTGCCGTGACGGGTGGTTTCACCTCCTACACGTGGCAGCCAGGCCCGTTTCGACAGCGGCGGATGTGACGCGCGTCTCCCTGTCGGGCGTGGCCGGGCGCGGCTCGACATGGCGCTCACACGGCCACGGCAACGGCAGCCGTCACCCCAACGGCCACGATGAGCCCGCGCAGCACGGCGGGCGAGAGGCGGCGGCCCACGCGCGCGCCGATCAGACCGCCCAGGGTCGAGCCGAGGGCGATCACACCGGCCACCGTCCAGTCGACGCTCGTCACCGCGATGAAGATGACCGCGGCGACGCCGTTCACCAGGGACGCGAGGACGTTCTTCACGGCGTTCAGGCGCTGCAGGTCATCACGGAGGAAGGACCCGAACAGGCCCATGAGCAGGACCCCTTGGGCCGCCCCGAAGTACCCGCCGTAGACGCCGGTGACCATGACGCCGGCCCACATCGGGGCGCCGCCGTCCTTGCGGCCGCTGCCGCCGCGCCGGGCCAGCCACTTCTGGAGGCGCGGCTGCAACAGCACCAGAGCGCAGGCGATCAGGATCAGCACCGGCACCGCGGAGCGGAACGTGTCGGCGGACAGCTTCAGGAGCAGGACCGCGCCCGTGACACCGCCCAGGAGCGATGCGCTGCCGAGCTTGATGAGGCGTGACCGCTGGCCCTTGAGTTCGGCGCGGTATCCGTACGCCGCGCTGATCACGCCCGGGACGAGACCGATGGTGTTGGAGACGTTGGCAAGGACCGGCGGGTAGCCGAAGGCGAGCAGCGTGGGAAAGGTGATCAACGTGCCGGAGCCGACCACCGCGTTGATGCCGCCTGCCGCGACGGCCGCGGCCGCTATGGCCACTGTTTCGAGCGCCTGCATGGATCGCCCTCCCCGGGACGGTCGGCGTACCGGAGCGGAGTGCGGGCAGCCCGGGACGCAGAAGTCTGGTGCTGAGCCGGTGGGTCGGCACCCGGCCCGGTCCGCTTGCCCTCCGGATGGCGTGCGAACCGGGCCGGGTTGCCGCCCTGGGCCCGGAAAGATCGTCCCGCCCGCCCGACACCCAAGTCAATCCTCGGATTTCCTTGCAGACCCCCAAGCTGTAGCTTCACCCTCCATGACTCTCGACGACCTGCGCGTCTTCGTCGCCGTCTGCCGAACGGGCAGCCTCAGCGCCGTCGCCCGCGAGCTGTCCTGTACGCAGCCCGCGGTCAGCCAGCACATCAAGCGCCTGGAGCGAGAGCTCGGGCTCAGCCTTCTCGAACGCCACCCGCGTGGAGTCGTCCCCACGCCGGCCGGACAGCTCCTGCAGAACGCGGCGGCCGGCGGTCTGGGCGACATCGACCACGCCTTGCGCCGACTGAACGACCTGGTGCACGGCGAGGCCGGCTCGGTGCGGATCACCACCGGCGCCACCACGGTGCGGCACTTCATGTCCGACGCGATCGTCGCCTTCCGCCGGCGCCACCCCCAGGTGAGCCTGGAATTCCAGACCGCGCACTCCAGCCGCAGCTGCTTCGACGCCCTCATCGCGGGCGGCCTCGACCTGGCCTGGATCAC
Organism: Streptomyces sp. NPDC033177; assembly: GCF_055577715.1. Taxonomy (NCBI): domain Bacteria; kingdom Bacillati; phylum Actinomycetota; class Actinomycetes; order Kitasatosporales; family Streptomycetaceae; genus Streptomyces; species Streptomyces sp. NPDC033177. The sequence continues at coordinate 454,541 of NZ_JBVIPS010000003.1, forward strand.
CATCGGCGCACCGGTGAAGGGCATCGAGCAACGTCCCGTCATCGAACTGCCCTGGGTGCTGGCCGTCCAACGCGACGACCCCCTCGCCGCTACGTCGCGGATCACCACCGCCGACCTGGCCGGCATCCGGCTCATCGGGCTCCCGGAGAGCACGACCTCCCGCGCGCGCCTGGACGCCTGGTTCACCGAGCGCGGCATCAGCCCGGCCTCCGACACCAGCGTCGCCGACTGGGACACCGCCCTGCTGCTCGCCGAACTGGGCCTGGGCCATGCGATCGTCCCCGACCTGCCGGGCTGGCGCGGTCCCGGCCACCCCGACCTGCGCCTGATCCCCATCCCGGAGCTGCCCACCCTGTGGACCGGTTGGGCGGTGCGCCGCTGGGACGCGCTGTCTCCCTTGGCCAAGACGTTCGCCGACACGGTGAGCCACAACTGCCCGCGTGCGCGTATCCCCGGTCAAGTCTCGGAGGGGTCGATTGTCAGTGGCCGTCTGTAACGTTCAGTGAGTGGCCGGTGACGCCACGATCGGAAGGTACGGCCACCACGAGGGGGGAGTGTCATGCCTGTTGTCGAGAGCGACGGCTGGGCGGGTCTGGGCTGGGAGGGCTGGCGCGACCACGCGTTGGTACGCGATCGGTTGGAGCGCGGAGCGGATCCGAATGTGTGGGGCGGCAGCCGCCCTCTGCACAGGGCGGCCGAGTTCGGCTCACCGGAGGTGGTCGCCGAACTGGCCCGCCGTGTCGACGACGTCGACGCCGAGTCGAAGGGCCGCACCGCGCTGTGGGTCGCGGTCCTGGCCGACCGCGCGGACAACGCCCGTGTGCTGGCCGCCGCCGGGGCCGACCCGTGGCGCACCGTGCTGGCGGACTGGTCCCCGGGGAGGCTCAGCCTGGCGGGGCCGGTCCCGGACCTCTTCATGGTTCCGTTCGGCGAACGCGGCCTGACGCCGGCCGAGTCCGCCGCCGCGACGGAGGGCAGACGGCTGACCGCGGCGCTGGGCGACCTCCACACCGATGGCACAGGCCTGGCGTGCGTGGCCAAAATAGACACCGCCGAGGTCGCGCGCCGACTCGGGGCCGAGCCCTATGAGGACCCCGAGCTCGACGTACTCCTGGAGGACCCCTTGTCGTACGACATGGACGAGTCCCTCCAGATCATCGGCGTCACCGATGTACCGGGCGGCTGCGTCGTCACGCAACCCTGGGGCTACGCACCGCAGATGCCCGGCGTGCAGACCCTGCTCTCAAGAGGCACCGTCTGCTACGGCCTCTATGCCAATCCCAAGAGCGGCAACCAAGGCAGCATCGCCCGCGACGGCGTCCTGGAAGGCTGGGACCTGCACCCAGGAGGAGGCCCGGACGAGGACGACTCCTCGGAGGAGGTCCTCGCCGCCTACCTCTACCGCCACAACGCCGTCGCCTACTCCTGCGCCTTCGTGGGCCTGCGCCCGACCGACGCCCGCGCCGTCACCGGCCCGCCCGACCGCTGGCTCAAGCTGCCCCGGCGCGGCTACTGGCACTGAGCGGCCGGCCGGCCGCACACCGGGTCAGCCCTTGAGACCGACCGTCGCGCACGCCGCCTTGTACTCGGCCGTGCAGATGTCCTTGGTCTTGTAGATGCCGTCCTTGATGACCGTGGACTTGATGGTGTCCCGGGTAAGGGGACGGACGGAGACCAGGAGGGAGGGGATGTTCTTCGTGGTGGCGTTCTCGGACCTGTCCCCGGCCAGTGCGTCGTACTCGACCATGCGGCCCTGGGCGATGCGGACCGCCATCTCCGCGGCGCCGACGGCCTCTTCGGGGTAGGGCTTGTAGACGCTCATGTACTGCTCGCCCGTGACGATGCGCTGCACGGCCGGCAGCTCCGCGTCCTGGCCGGTGACCGGCGGCAGGTCGGTGAGGCCTGCGGCCTTGAGGGCCTTGATCGCGCCGCCCGCCATGCCGTCGTTGGCGGAGTAGACGGCGGCGATGTCGTCCTTGCCGATGGCGGTGATCGCGTCCGTCATGTGCTCGCCGGCGATCTGTGGTTTCCAGCCATCGGTGTCGTACGACTTGGCGATGTCCACCTGGTTCTGCAGCTGGGAGAGCGCGCCCTCCTTGAACACGGCGGCGTTCGGGTCGGTCGTCGCGCCGTTGATCATGACGACCTTGCTGGTCTGGCGGTTGCCGCCGCCGAGTGCCTTCAGGATCGCCTGGCCCTGGACCTGGCCGACCAGTTCGTTGTCGAAGGCCACGTAGCCGGATACGGGTCCCTCGGCGAGCCGGTCGTAGGCGATGACGGGGATGTCCGCCTCCTTCGCCCTCTTGACCGCCGGTGCGAGCTTCTTCGCGTCCACCGCGCTCACCAGGATCGTGTCGACCTTGTCGGCGACCATCTGGTCGAGCTGGTCGTTCTGCTTGGCAGCGTCGCCCTTGGCGTTGGCGTAGACGAGCTTGCCCTTGCCGTTGGTGAGCTTGCCGACCTGCTTCTCGATGATGGGGTGGTCGAACTTCTCGTAGCGAGCCGTCTCCGCCTCGGGCAGGAGCAGACCGACGGTGACCGCGTCACCCTTCCTCTCGGTCTGCGACTTCCCGTCGTCCGAGCCCAGCAGGCTGCCGCAGGCGGCGAGCGAGAGTGCCAGGGCGCTCACAGATACGGCGACGGTGGCTTCACGCATACGGGTTTTCATTCGCCCACTTCCTCGATCGGACCGCTTCGTTGTGGTCCGAGATGGCTGAAAGCCAACCCCGGAGTGTTCCCGGCGTCAAGGAGTCAATGCATAACGAGATTGCAATGGAATGTGCGTTTCAGTATTGAACTGTCCCGCATTTACACGTGACAGCAGAAGTGTCCGCCCAGCTGCGGCGGAGACGTGTGGGGCTGGTGGGGGAGGCATGGAGGCTGCATGAGGTGGAGAACGGCCTCCGTGACGCTCTCGGGCGGCGCCGGGAACGAAGCGGACCATTCGGGCTCGGCCGCCTCGTCCGCGCCCGCGCCCGCGCCGGTCGGCACGCCCACGTTCCGTGGGTCGGCGCACCCAGCACCCTGCCGTTCGACACGCCGCTCCGACGGCGCTCGTGTCGCAAGATGACCGCAGGTTTCCGCAATGTGGCGGGGGTGCAGGGCCGGTCGAGCGAAATAAGTAGAGCTTGTCCGTGCCGCGAAGCTGATCTCGTGCTACTGTTGATCGTAGTTGCAGTTGTGGTTCCCATAAGACTTCAAGTGCCTTTGGTGGATAAATTTCCGCCGGGCACTTTTGTATTTCCGGGAGAGGTTTTCCCGGACGGGGCAATCAACGTGGCGACGCCGGGGTTCGCACAGTGCGGGTCCCGGAGCTTGCCCCGAAGGAGAAATTTAGTATGGCTACTGGCACCGTGAAGTGGTTCAACTCGGAAAAGGGCTTCGGCTTCATCGAGCAGGAGGGTGGCGGCCCCGACGTCTTCGCCCACTACTCGAACATCGCCACCCAGGGCTTCCGTGAGCTTCAGGAAGGCCAGAAGGTGAACTTCGACGTCACTCAGGGCCAGAAGGGCCCGCAGGCGGAGAACATCGTTCCTGCCTGACGCTTGAAGCGTTAAGACGACGCTGGTGTCCGCGCCTTACGGCGCGGGCGCCAGCTCGTTGCTGTTTACAGAAGATTTTGTCTTTTTTCGGCTCGTGCTTGCAATTCGTTCGGTTGAAATCCACCGAGAATTCCTCGATGCGTGCCCTATCGAGGAAGGTTCTCCATGAACCGTTCAGCACGCTCGAACGACCGATATTCCAATCCCCGCAACAGCGGCGGCTCCCGCGGTGCCAACCCCCGCAAGGGTGGCGGCGCCCGCCCCGGCAACCGCTCCGGCGGCCAGGGACGCCGACCCTCCGCACCCCAGGGTGAATTCGCCCTGCCGGTCACGATCACCCCGGGCCTCCCGGCGGCGGAGACCTTCGCGGAACTCGACATGCCGGCCCCGCTCCTCAAGACGCTCACCGGCCTCGGTGTGACCGAGCCGTTCCCGATCCAGGCGGCCACGCTGCCGAACGCCCTCGCGGGCCGGGACGTGCTGGGCCGTGGACGCACCGGATCCGGCAAGACCCTCGCCTTCGGGCTTCCGCTCCTCGTGCGCACCGCCGGCCGGCGCGCCGAGTCGAAGCAGCCCCTCGCCCTGGTCCTCGTTCCCACCCGGGAGCTCGCCCAGCAGGTCACCGAGGCGCTCACTCCGTATGCCCGGTCGCTGAAGCTGCGTATCGCCACGGTGGTCGGCGGCATGTCGATCGGCAGGCAGGCCGGGGCCCTGCGGTCCGGTGCCGAGGTCGTCGTCGCGACGCCCGGACGCCTCAAGGACCTCATCGAGCGCAAGGACTGCCGTCTGGACCGGGTGAGCATCACCGTTCTCGACGAGGCCGACCAGATGGCCGACATGGGCTTCATGCCCCAGGTCACCGAACTGCTCGACCAGGTGCGCCCCGACGGCCAGCGGATGCTGTTCTCCGCCACGCTCGACCGCAACGTCGACCTGCTGGTGCGCAGCTACCTGCACGACCCGGTGGTCCACTCCGTCGACCCGTCCAAGGGCGCGGTCACCACGATGGAGCACCACGAACTGCACGTGCACGGCACCGACAAGCTGGCGGCCGCCACCGAGATCGCGGCCCGCGACGGCCGCGTGATCATGTTCCTCGACACCAAGCACGCCGTCGACCAGTTCACCAAGCATCTGATGGGCAGCGGTGTACGGGCCGCCGCGCTGCACGGCGGCAAGTCGCAGCCGCAGCGCACCCGTACGCTCGCCCAGTTCAAGACCGGCGCGGTGACGGTCCTGGTGGCCACCAACGTCGCGGCCCGCGGCATCCACGTCGACAACCTCGACCTGGTCGTGAACGTCGACCCGCCCATCGACCACAAGGACTACCTCCACCGCGGCGGCCGTACGGCACGCGCCGGTGAGTCCGGCAGCGTCGTCACGCTCGTGACGCCCAACCAGCGCCGCGACATGAGCCGTCTGATGTCCGCCGCCGGTATCCGCCCGCAGATCACCCAAGTGCGCTCCGGCGAAGCCGAGTTGAGCCGCATCACCGGGGCGAAGGCACCCTCCGGAGTGCCCGTCGCGGGCAGCGCGCCCACCGAGCGCCCCAAGCAGCGCGGCGGCGCCCCCTTCCGGGGCATGGGCACGCGCCCGGGGCAGCCGGGCCGCTCCGGTGGCGGCTCACGCCGGTCCGCCGAATCCCGCGAGCTGGCCGAGGCCCGCAAGGCGGCACGCGTACGTCGCGCTGCTTGAGGTCGTAGGGGCGCACGTGTAGTGGTGCGCCTGGAGACGGTTCTTGACCTACAGGTCAAGAACCGTCTAGTCTCCTGCGTATGGGAAGGCCTAAGCAGTTCGATCCGGACGCCGCCGTCGACCAGGCCATGAACGTGTTCTGGCGCAAGGGATATGCCGCCACCACGCCCCAAGACCTGGTGGACGCGCTCGGCATCGGCAAGGGCAGTCTCTACAACACCTTCGGCAGCAAGCACGCCCTCTTCGAGCGGGCGCTGCGCCGCTATCGCGACAGTCAGGCCGCGGCTCTGATCGAGATGCTCGAGGAGTCGGGGCCAGTAAAGGAGCGGTTGCGCGCGGCGCTGTGGCTGCTCGTCGAGATGGACCTCGCTGATCCGGACCGGCGCGGCTGCATGGCGGTGAACACCGCCGCCGAGCTGGCCGGGACGGACGAGGTGGCGACCGACCTGGTGCGGCGCATGTTCGACCGCACCGAAGGGGCCTTCTCCATGCTGGTGGAGAAGGGCCAGCGGGCGGGTGAGATCGACCCCGGCCGTGACGCTCGCGCCATCGGAAGCCTGCTGGTGACCACGGTCGTCGGCCTGCGGCTGATGGCGCGGGTCGTGGAAGGTCCGGAGCGTCTCGCCAGGGTGGTCGACGCGACGATCGATTCTCTCTGAACCGGCTGAACCCACCCATCTCTGCACCGTGTTGACGTGTACCTATGTTTTGTACCTGTAGTTAAAAAACTGGTCTGAAGGAGCTTCGGAACATGGAACTCGACCTCAATGGCAAGACCGCCGTCGTCACCGGTGCCAGCCGCGGTATCGGCCTGGCCACCGTCAGGGCGCTGATCGAGGAGGGGGTGCGAGTCGTGGGTGCGGCCCGCACCATCACCCCCGAACTCAAGGATTCGGGAGCCTTCGCCGTGTCCGCCGACCTCGGTACCTCGGACGGGGTGGCCACGCTCATGGACGGTGCCTTCGCCGAGCTTGGCGGCATCGACCTGCTGGTGAACAACGTCGGCGCCGGTGACGCCGTGCAGCCCGTCGGTTTCCTCGACACCGACGACGAACAGTGGCACGGCGTCTTCGACCTCAACCTGCTCAGCGCGGTCCGCGTCAGTCGCGCCGCCCTGCCGAGCCTGATCGAGCGCGGCGGTGTGATCGTCAACGTTTCCTCCATCAACTCCCGCCTCCCGGCGGCCGGTCCCGTCGCCTACAGCGCCGCCAAGGCGGCGCTCACCTCGCTGGGCAAGTCGCTGGCCGAGGAGTTCGGGCCGCGGGGCGTACGGGTCAACACCGTCTCGCCCGGCGCGGTGCGCACCGCCATCTGGGAGGACCCCGACGGCTTCGGGGGCAAGATCGCAGCCGGTGCCGGAGTCGAGCACGCAGCGTTCCTCGCGCAGCTCCCGACGGCGTTCGGCATCACCAGCGGGCGGATCACCGAGCCCGGGGAGGTGGCGTCATTGATCACGTTCCTGCTCTCGGGCGTGGCGGGCAATGTCACCGGAGCGGATTACGTGATCGACGGAGGCACGGTCAAGACAGTCTGACGGGCCTGCCGGTGTCCGACGCGCTCGACGATTCCTTCAACCCTTACCTGTTTGCCTAAAGGTATTAGGTAGATGCATAATCGGTTGAGCTGGAGGAAGGGGAAGCCATGGTTCGCGCAGGTCTGACCGTGGAGCGTCTGGCGCAGGCCGGAGCGGAGCTGGCCGACGAGGTCGGCTTCGAGCAGGTGACCGTCTCGGCACTCGCCAGGCGCTTCGACGTCAAGGTCGCCAGTCTCTACTCGCATCTGAAGAACTCGCAGGACCTCAAGACGCGTATTGCCCTTCTCTCCCTGGAGGAACTCGCCGACCGGGGCGCCGCCGCCCTTGCCGGGCGGGCCGGGAAGGACGCACTGACCGCGTTCGCCGATGTCTACCGCGACTACGCGAGGGAGCACCCCGGGCGCTATGCCGCGGCCCGGCTGAGGCTCGACCCGGAGACGGCGGCCGCCAGCGCGGGCGTCAGGCACGCCCGGATGACGCGGGCGATCCTGCGCGGCTACGACCTGACGGAGACCGACCAGACCCACGCGGTCCGGATGCTGGGCAGCGTCTTCCACGGCTACGTCAGCCTGGAGATGGCGGGGGGCTTCAGCCACAGCGAGCCCGACTCGCAGGAGTCGTGGGAGCGCATCCTGGATGCCCTCGACGCACTGCTGCGGAACTGGCCCGCGGCCTGTTCGGGCCCCGTAACACGATGATCAGCAAACGGAGGCCGACCATGGACACCGAGCACGACGACTGGATCACCACGCCCATCACCGCAGACCTCCTGCGCGGCGCCCTCGACCTAGAGCGCACCGAGCACGGCGTCCTGCCGCACCGGCTGCCCGCATGGGCCCGCGCCCAGTGTGCCGACGGGCAGCTGGCCATGGCGGAGTCCCAGCCCTCCGGTGTACGCCTCGCCTTCCGTACCAGCGCCACCGTCATCGAACTGGACACGCTGCCCACCAAGCGCGACTACGTGGGTGCCCCACCCCGCCCGGCGGGCCTGTACGACCTGCTCGTCGACGGCCGCCTGGCGGATCAGGCATCCGTGAGCGGCGGCAACATCCTGACCATCGACATGATGAACGGGAAGACCGAGACCCGGCTCGGCCCGCCCGGCACCATTCGCTACGCCGAACTGGCGGACCGCGCCAAGGACATCGAGATCTGGTTGCCGCACAACGAGACCACCGAACTCGTCGAACTGCGCACCGACGCACCTGTCGAGCCCGCGCCGGACCGGGGCCGCAAGGTGTGGCTGCACCACGGCAGTTCGATCAGCCATGGCTCCGACGCGGCGAGCCCCACCGCTGTCTGGCCCGCCTTGGCGGCTTCCCTCGGCGGCGTCGAACTGATCAACCTCGGCCTGGCCGGCAGCGCGCTTCTCGACCCGTTCACCGCCCGCACCCTGCGGGACACCCCCGCCGACCTGATCAGCGTCAAGATCGGCATCAACGTGGTCAACGCCGACCTGATGCGCCTGCGCGCCTTCGGGCCGGCTGTCCACGGGTTCCTCGACACCATTCGTGAAGGCCACCCCGACACACCGCTGTTGGTCGTCTCGTCCGTTCTGTGTCCCATCCACGAGGACACGCCCGGCCCGAGCGCGCCGGACTTCGGCGACCTGAGCGCAGGACGGCTGACGTTCAGCGCCATGGGCGATCCGGATGAGCGTGCCAGTGGGAAGCTGACGTTGCGCGTCATTCGCGAGGAGTTGGCCCGGATCGTGGAGCAGCGGTCGGCAGAGGACCCCAACCTGCACTATCTCGACGGTCGGGAGCTGTACGGGGAAGCCGACGCGGCCGAGCTGCCGCTGCCGGACCAGTTGCACCCGGACGCCGCCACTCACCGTCGTATGGGCGAACACTTCGCCGAGCTGGCCTTCGCGGCCCAGGGCGCCTTCGGCCCCGCGGCGGGCCGAGAGGCCTGACCGGTATTCGGGTCGGTGTTGCCCCGGCGCGCCGCCGGGTCAGGTGGCTCACCCGAGGTCCGTGCGTGCCGCGGCTCCCTGGGTGAGCAGCCATTGGACGACGTCATCGGCGTCCTGCGCGCGGGCGATGTCCAGGGGCGTCATGTCGTCGTAGCCGACCCAGTTCACATCTGCCCCATGGCGCAACAGGAGCTTGGCCGTAGGGAGTTGGCCTCCGTGGCAGGCACCCCAGAAGGCGCTGGTGATCGCGCTCTCGGTGGCGGTGGGGGTGGGGGAGTCCGGGGCGGAGAGGAAGGTCTCCACCTGGTCGAGCAGGCCGAGGGTGGCAGCGTCCTGCAGGTCGGCACGAGCCCCGTGCTCCAGAAGCCTGCGGGCCGCCCGCCACTGGCCGAAGCCGCGCGCGTCGGCGAGCGGGGTGCCGCCGCCGATGACGGCGCCGGATGCCTCGATGTCGGCGCCGGCGGCGATGAGGGCGTCCAGAGCGGTGATGTCGTCATTGCTGGCGGCCCAGTGCAGGGGCGTCTCGGTGTGGGCGCCGACGAAGCGGGCGTCGGGATCGGCGCCCGCGGCGACGAGGGTGGCGATGACCTCCGCGGCGTGTGGGCGGTGGCCGGGCCAGTCGGTGGCGATGTGCAGCAGACTCCGCCGACCCGCTGCGGGGCCGTCCTGCCTGATCCAGCTGGTGGCCAGAGTGGGGTGGCCGGCCAGGAGCTGACGCAGCGCGGGGACGTCACCCTTCTGGATCGCCTCGGTCACCGAGACGGCCAGCGGTTCCGGTGAGTTGAGGATGTGCACGAGGGGCATGGCGAGGAAGACCTCCTGCTAGGTACTGCTCGGAACTGCTGTCCTGGCTCTTCATCCGCCGGCATGCGGCGCGGTGGCCTGTTCATGGTGCCGGGGGGTACGCGAACCCCAGAGTCGTGGTGGCGGCAAAAGGCCCACCGGCGCCACGAATACGGAAGGAACCCCCATGATCTCTCTCCCCAGTCCCAGGCGTCTCACCGCTTTGACCGCCGTTTCGACGGCCGCGATCGGCGGCACCACAGCAGCCACGATCGGCGCGGGAGCGCCCGATGCCGTGACCCTCGCAGCCGCGGTCGCCGCCTTCGGAGTCGCAGCAGTAGTAGGCGCTGTCCGCCTCGGCGCCAAGCCGGCCCCGCAGCCTGAGGACCGCAGCCTGCAGACCGCAGCCTGAAGACGCCGCGCACCCTTCGCCCCGTCACTGAGCGACGCCGACTACCTGTCTGACGGACACGCAAAAATCTATGTCGGCCGGAGTAGACATTGGGTGGCGGTGTGGTTATGGTTTCTCTCGTAGCCGAGATCGAGCAAGGCCCGGCAGACACGAACTGCCGGGCAGCAGTACAGGCAGTACAAGCAGTTCGCAGGACGGTGCGGTGGTGGAGTCTCGAAGCCAGAGCGGTTGCAGGACGGCGACGGGGCTGACGACCGGACCGGGTGGCCCGCAGTGATCAGGGGCCGCCGTGAGCAGTACCGCAGGTTGCAGGATCAGCAGTGTTGGACAGTTGTCCCTCGGTAAAGGCGTCGGCTGCGGGCGCGCGTACCGGGAAGTTCGGCAGTGGGGTTCTAAGCCAGAGCAGATGCAGGAGGGGCGACGGGGCTGGCTGCCGAAGGGTGGTGCTACGACAGGCCACAAGCAGTTCGCAGTATCAGCAGTAGGCAGTACGAGCAGTACATGCAGTTCGAAGTACCCGCAGTAACAGCAGTATCAGCAGTACGCAGTTCCGCTCAGAAAGATCAGAGGGAAAGAACGGAGGAGCAAGGCGCCATCAGGATCGCCCGGACGGCATGTTGAGTCCGGGTACCGCAGGACATCGATAGTGAGGTGGTCTCCGGTCAAGCAACCGCGATCCCCGTATCCCCGACAGCAGTTCGGTCGGGTCAGCGGAAACAGAAGGCCGACGCAGTATCAGGGTCGGCAGATGGTGTAGCAGTTCCTTCGGGGCCCGGGTGCAGAAATGGCACCCGGGCCCCTCCACGCGTCCAGGCATTCAAGCGTTCCACGCGTTGTACAGAGAGGTGCGATGACAGCAGAAGACTTGTTCGGGCGTCTCGATGACGATGACTATCCCGCGTTCACCATGGGCCGGGCCGCTGAGATGCTCGGCACCACCCAGGGTTTCCTGCGCGCCATCGGCGAAGCCCGTCTCATCACTCCGTTGCGCTCCGCGGGCGGGCACCGCCGCTACTCCCGCTACCAACTGCGCGTCGCCGCGCGGGCCCGCGAACTCGTCGACCAAGGCACGCCCATAGAGGCCGCCTGCCGCATCGTCATTCTCGAGGACCAGCTGGAAGAGGCCCAGCGCCTCAACGCCCAGTATCGCGAGGCCGCCGCGAACGAACCATCACGGCGTGGTCGCGATGGTGTACGCGACAAGGGTGATGAGGCCCGCCACCGCTGCCCAGACGGTGTGCGTGAGCACGCGGATGCGCCGCTCGCTGTCCTCGCGCACAGAAGCCGGGTGACTCACGGTGCTGCCCGACATGCTTTCGAGGAACGCGGCGAGTGATTCCCGCGTCGCGTCCCACGGCTCGTCGGGGCGCAGTTCACGGAGAGCCGTGCGGGCATGCAGCAGTCTGTTGCGGGTGGCGGCGGTGCCGGCCTCGGTCTCGGCGGCTGCTTCGGACACGCTCAGACCCAGCCCGTCGCACAGCATGAGCGCGCGGCGCTGGCGGGGAGGGAGTTCGAGTATCGCGCGCAGCAGCGGGTCGGCCGGGGCCGGGGAGGGGCGGCGGAACGGTCTGCGGAATCGGTGCCAGGGTGACAGGGCGTAGGCGTGTGTCTGTACGCGCACCCATCCCACCGGGTCGGCGTCCCGGGCGACTTCGGGCCAGTGGTCCCACGCCCGGTGGAACGCGTGCTCTGCGGATTCGAAGGCCAACCGGAGGCACCCCGTGAGTACGTGTGCCTGGCGGATCAACCCGGGGGCGGCATAGACGTACAGAGCGTCGAACGCGTCTTCCGGCGTGAGGACCTGAGCGGCTGTACGGGGTGCGGGAAGGGCCTGGTGTGGGAGGCCGCCCTCGTGAGCAGCCGCTCCAAGACCGCCTCCGTGAGCAGCCCCTGTCACGGGCTCCGTGCCGAGGGCGCGCAGGAGCATGATGCGGCTCCTTGCCGACGCCACGGCGCGTGCGGCGGTTCGGGGGCGGACGGCCGGGGGGCTCTCGTGAGGTGTCTCTCCTGGAGCGTCGAGGCCCTCGACTTGTGCAGCGATCTTCCGTCTCCTTGCTCCCGGGCCCAGTGCGGGCGGAGGGTCACCCGCATGCCGTCGCTACCAACACCGCCTGCCCTGAAGGAGTTTCGCCCCGGCGTGCCGGAATTGACGTTCGAGCAAAGGCAGTTGCCGACCGACTCGCGGACACGGGCGGCCCGACGGCGCTCGACGACAGCGCCACGGCTCGACGCTCGGCCGTATCGACCGTACCGGCTCTAGATCACATACGGTTTCTCGGCCTCTCTGTGCGAAGTGGCGCGACACCTTGGCATATGCCCCGCGCAGTCCAGTAAGGCTCTGGCCAGGCGCTATGGCTTGGGAAATATGCCAGGGGCGCCGCTCTCATCGGCTCCGGCCTCTGCCATCGCAGCCCTGCCAGGTCGTGCTGAGGTCAGGCGCGGGTGAGCATGGAAGGGGCCGGGTCCCGGCGATGGGCAGGGCGCGCGAGGCGGGAGGCGTTCGGCATGCGCGACAGCGAAGCGGAATCCGGCGCCGATGGTCTCGGTGGGACCGTGCCGCCGGGCGGGCTCATGGACCTGCTCGGCGTCTGCGCGGTCGTCCTGGACCAATCAGGGCGCATCGTGCTGTGGAGCCCGCAGGCCGAAGAGGTCTTCGGCTACACGGCCAAGGAGGCGCTTGGCTGCTACGCCGCGCACCTGCTCGTCGACCAACGGCACCGCGACCTGGCGGCCGGACTGTTCTCCGAGGTGATGGCCACCGGGACGAGCTGGGCCGGGGCCTTCCCGGTCCGCCACAAGGACGGGGTCAACCGACTCGTGGAGTTCCGCAACATGCGGCTGCTCGACGAAGGCGGTGAGGTCTACGCACTCGGGATCGCGGCCGGCCGGCAGGTGCTCCACCGCATGGAGACCGGCCTGGCGCTGTGCGAGAAGCTGGTGTCCCAGTCGCCCATGGGACTGGCGTTGCTCGATCACGAACTGCGCTATCTCCTGGTCAATCCCGCACTGGAACGGATCAACGGCCTGTCGGCGGCCGACCACATCGGACGCCGCCCCCGTGACATCCTCACCTTCCTCGACGTCGAGACGATCGAGTCCTGCTTGCGCGAGGTTCTCGCCACCGGGACACCGATCATCGACCGCTACGCCGTGGGCCGCACCCCCGCCGATCCGGACACCGACCATGCCTGGTCGGTGTCGTACTACCGCCTGGAGGGAGCCCACGGGCAGCTGATGGGGGTGGCCAACTCGGTGGTGGACATCACCGAACGCCACCGTGCCGAGGCCGAGGCGGAGCGGGGACGCCGCAGACTCGCCCTGCTCGCCACGGCCGCCGCGACCGTGGGCACCACGTTGGAGGTGGAGCGGACAGCTCAGGAACTGGCCGACGTGATGGTGCCAGACCTGGCCGACATCGCGGCGGTGGACATCCTCGACTCGGCACTCGAGCTGCGGCACGGCGCCGCCGGCGACGGACCGCGCCGGTTCAGGGCGCTGGGTCTGGCGAGGGCCTACCCCTCCGAAGCGGCCGTGGCCGCCGACCAGCTCGGCGACCTGGCCTCGTACCGCGCGGACCGCCTGATCACCCGCTGCGTCCGTACCGGCCGGCCCGTCCTCGTGCGCGATGTCGGCGCGGCGGACCTGGAGCACATCGCCCGTGACCCGGACGCCGCGCGGCTCCTGGCCCGTTCCGGCGTCCACTCCTATCTCGCGGTGCCGCTCACCGCCCACCAGGAGATCCTGGGGGCCGTGGACCTGGTGCGCGCCCGCAACGCGGAACCGTTCGACGACGACGATGTCCTGCTGGCCGGGGAACTCGCACACCGGGCCGCCATCGCCATCGACAACGCCCGCTGGCACCAGAGCATCCGCCTCACCGCGGAAACCCTTCAGCGCAGCCTCCTGCCCGGGCCCCCGCCGCCGTTGCACGGCCTCGACATCGCCTCCCGCTACCAGCCGGCCCAGATTTCCTGCGCTGTGGGCGGCGACTGGTACGACGTCATCCCCCTGGACGGCGACCGCACCGCCCTGGTCGTGGGCGACGTCATGGGCCACGGGATCGACGCCGCCGCGACGATGGGCCGCCTGCGTACCGCCACCCAGGCCTTCGCCGACCTGGCCATGCCTCCCGACGAGGTACTGCGCCACCTCGACACGACCACCACCCGACTGGAAACCCACATCGCCACCTGCGTCTACGCCGTCTACGACCCCCACCGCCACACGTGTCACATCGCCAACGCCGGTCACATGCCTCCCGTGCTGATCCCCCGTGGCGGCCCGCCGCGCCTGCTGGCACTGCCCGAGGGCACCCCCCTCGGAGTCGGGCACGCGCAGTACCGCACCACCGGGGTCGAGCTGCATCCCGGCGACCGCCTCGTCCTGTATACCGACGGGCTGGTCGAGACCCGCCATCACACCATCGACGAACGCCTGGACGAACTTCTCCGCCTCCTTGAGCACAGCGGCCCCCTCCAGGCCACCTGCACCCACCTCCTGGAGGCCCTGTGCGACGGGGACACCACAGACGACATCGCGCTCCTCATCGCGCAGGCCAGGGCGTAGAGCGTCAGGCGGGCTTCGGCGGACAGAGGATCGTCGTGTCCAGCGGACCCAGCGTGACCACCGATTCGGAGACCCCGGAGGTCCAGACGGTGTCACACACAGTGCAGGTGAAACGGTTGGAGAGGCCGTCGGTGTGACGACCGCAGCTCGGGCACTGCTCCGTCGTGAAGTACGTGTCCGCCATGGCTGTGCCCCCGTCACTAGTCTTTCGTCCGGTCAAGGCTGTAGGTCCCGCTGTGCTCCCGAACACCTACGGGACATGTACCGGATGATGCCCTACCCGTGAAGGGGCGGAAGCGCGTGTACCCGGCGACCTCGTCCCATAGCCTCATCCGTGGAGACGACAGATGCCGTGTGCATCCACACCGAGGAGGCGCCGGTGCGCGCAAGGACCACGCGATGGCTCGCGGGCGTCATGACCCTGGCCTGCATCGTGCTCATCGGCCCCAGCGCGCCACATGATGCTCTCTTCGGCGGGGCACGGCCCGTCGACGCCGTCAGGGATGTCGTGCCGAACCGGGTCATGACGTGGAACATCTGCAACCCCTGCGAGGAGAGCGATGTGGACCGGGCCGCGGAGATCGCCTCGTACGCGCCCCAGGTCATCGGTCTGCAGGAAGCGTGTGTGGGTGACGTCCAAAGGATCCGGGACTACCTGGAGCACCTGCACGGGCTGGTCTACCACGTCGAGTACGGCTCGGTGCTGAGCAGTTGGGGCCGCTGTGGGGGAGTGCCCTGGAGCCCGGGCGGCTTTGGTCAGGCGGTCCTCTCTGCGGCGCCGATGACCGACCGGGTGAACGAGGAGTACCCCGACGGCGGCTCCGAGGACCGCGGGTACATGGCGGTCACCACGAAGGTGGGTGGGCGGTCCGTGCGGGTCTTCAACACGCACCTCGCCCAGCGGCAGCAAGAAGAAGTCCGGGCGGACCAGGTCGGTGTACTGGCCACCGCCGTCGCCCGGCACGACCGCGCCATCGTGCTCGGCGACTTCAACGCCGTGCCGGAGGCTCCGGAGCTCTCCCGGATATGGGATCTGGCCGCGGACACGGACGAGCAGTGCCGCCCCTCGTCCGTCGGCACCTGCAAGCCGACCACCGACTGGCTCAGCAAGTTCGACTACGTCTTCCTGCGCGGCATCGCCCCGCTGAGGCACCGCGTACATCTCACCTCGTACTCGGACCACAACCTGCTGCACACCGATGTGGACCCGGGCTGACCGGTGCGGGAAGCGGCACTTCAACCTCGCGCGGACGGACCGTCCACTCGCTCCGCGTCCGCGGTACGCACCGCGCTGCCCGAAGCGACCACCCGGCCCGTCCGCGTGCCCGTGAGCGCCGCGAGTGCCACCGCCGCCAGGGCCAGCGCGACGCCCGCGACGGTGGCCGTCGTGACGTCCGTGTCGCCGTGCGGCAGCAGCAGGTCGAGGGCCAGTGAGCCGACCAACTGGCCGGTGATCGTGCACAGCCCGAGGAGTAGGACGCCGAGTTTCTGCACCGCGGCGACCGCGATGGTGATGAAGGAGATGCCGACGAGGCCGCCGAGGTAGACGTACGGCTCGGTCGGCAGGCGGGACGGGATCCCGGCGGCCAGGGCGTGCACCAGGAAGATCACGCTCAGCGCGGCGGTACCGGCGACGAAGTTGAAGAACGTCCCCGCGTACGCGGACCCGGCGGCGTTCTTCACATGTCCGTTGACCGCCTGCTGCCAGCTCACGCACACGCCCGCGACCAGCGGCAGCAACAGCGTCAAGTAGGGGAACCCGCCGCCCAGTTTGTCCGCCATCGACAGGCCCACGGCCGCGAGCACGAGCACCGCGCCGACGACCCTGCGCCGTGTGGGCCGCTGCGGTCCGGCGGGACCGAGCCCCATCCGGTCGAAGAGCAGGCCCCCGGTGACCTGGCCCGCGACGATCGCGACCGTGAACAGTGCGACCCCGAGCGCTCCGACGGTCAGTCCCTGCGCGAGCAGGAAGGCGGCTCCTCCGAAGCCGCCGAGCACCTGCCACCACTTCAGCCGCCTGTCGCGTACGTCCGCGAGCACCCGGCCGACCCCACGGCGCGGCCCGCGCAGGACGAGGAGCCCAAGAGTCAGTACGACGCATCCCGAGCCGAACGAGATCACCGCGGCCGCGAAACCGTCGCCGCCGAGCCCGGCGGCGAGCTCACCGGTGATGCGCGCTTGCAGGGATATCAGGGTGCCGGAGAAGACGGCGAGGAGCAGCCAGGGAGCTGCGGCGGCGGGCATGTGCGTACGACCTCTGGGTGGGGGTGACTGATCACTCCTTTCTAACTGATCAGTCCGTCGTCGGGCGGGGCGGGCCGGATGACGAGACATCCGGGGGCCGCCCGCGTCACCGGCCCCGCTCAGGAGCTCCGCAACCGCGGCGCGAGATAGCGGGCCGTGGCACTGCGTCTCGACCGGGCGACCTTGGCGGGTGTGCCGGTCGCCACCACCCGGCCGCCCGCGTCGCCGCCGCCCGGGCCGAGGTCGATGACCCAGTCGGCGATGGCGATCGTGTCGAGGTCGTGCTCGACCAGGACGACCGTGTTGTCGGCGTCCACGAGCCGGTGCAGCTGGCGGAGCAGCAGGGCGATGTCCGCGGGGTGCAGGCCCGCGGTCGGCTCGTCGAGCAGGTAGAGCGCGTGACCGCGGCGGGCCCGCTGGAGCTCGGTGGCGAGCTTGATGCGCTGGGCCTCACCACCGCTGAGCTCCGTCGCCGGCTGGCCGAGCCGCAGATATCCCAGGCCCACCTCCCGGAGCGTTTCAAGGCTTCGGGAGGCAGCGGGCACATCGGCGAGGAACGTGGCGGCGTCGTCGACGGACAGCGCGAGCACGTCCGCGATGTGCTTGCCCCGGTAGGTCACTTCCAGGGTCTCGGCGTTGTAGCGCGCGCCGTGGCACGTCGGGCACGGGGCGTAGGTTCCCGGCAGGAACAGCAGCTCGACCGTGACGAACCCTTCGCCCTGGCACGTCTCGCACCGCCCCTCGGGGACGTTGAAGGAGAAGCGGCCGGGCGAGTAGCCGCGCTCCCGGGCCTGGTCCGTCGCCGCGTACAGCTTGCGTACGGCATCGAACATCCCGGTGTACGTCGCCAGGTTGGAGCGGGGTGTGCGGCCGATGGGCCGCTGGTCGACGCGGACAAGACGGTCGAAGGATTCGAGGCCTTCCGCGTCTCGCACGTCGACCTCCAGCTCCGCCTCGTCGGACGTCCCGTGCTTTGCGTGTTCCTCGTCCTCGTCGGGTGCCAGCCCGAGGTGGCCGCGCACGACCTCGGCGAGCACGTGCGTGACCAGTGTCGACTTCCCGGAGCCGGAGACGCCGGTGACCGCCGTCAGCACGCCGAGCGGCACGTCCACGGACACGTCCCGCAGGTTGTGCCGGGACACCCCGCGCAGGCGCAGCCACCCTTGCGGCTTGCGGGGGCGATGGGCGACCGGCTCGGCGCGTCCGAAGAGGTAGCTGCTGGTGGCCGACTCCTCGACCTTTTCGAGTCCGGCGACCGGCCCGCTGTAGAGCACTCGTCCGCCTGCCTCGCCGGCGCCGGGCCCGATGTCGACGACCCAGTCCGCCCGCCGTACGACGTCCATGTCGTGCTCCACGACGAACAGCGAGTTGCCCGCGGCCTTCAGCCGGTCCAGGACGTCCAGCAGCGGCTCCGCGTCGGCGGGGTGCAGCCCCGCCGACGGCTCGTCGAGCACGTAGACGACGCCGAACAGCCCGGAGCGCAGCTGGGTGGCGATCCGCAGGCGCTGCGCCTCGCCGGGGGAGAGGGTCGTCGAGCGGCGGCCGAGGCTGAGATAGCCGAGCCCGAGGCCGAGCAGCACCTCGACGCGTGCGACCACGTCGGCGCAGATCCGTACGGCGACCTCGGTGCTCTCCCCGGACCGGGCGGACGAGGTGGCGGCCGAGGCCTCCGGGAGTTCCGCGACGGGCCGCAGCAGGTCCGCGACCTCGGCGAGCGGCATCGCGTTGACCTCGGCGACGGAGTGCCCCGCGAAGGTGACCGCGAGTGCCTCGGGCCGCAGGCCGCTGCCCTCGCACTCGGGGCAGGGCACCCCTTGGACGAACCGCATGGCGCGATCGCGCATCCGCTGGCTCTTGGAGTCGGCGAGGACATGCATGACGTGCTTGCGGGCGCTCCAGAACTTGCCGTAATAGCCGTAGTCGACGCGCCCCGGTTCGGGCTCGATGAGCACGGACGGCTGCTCGTCTGTGTAGAGCAGCCACTCCCTGTCCTTCTTCTTGAGCCTGCGCCACGGCCTGTCGATGTCGATGCCGAGGCCGCTCACGATGCTGCGCAGGTTGGCGCCCTGCCAGGCGCCCGGCCAGGCCGCGATGGCGCCGTCCCGGATGCTCAGCGACGGGTCCGGGACGAGCAGCTGCTCGGTGACGTCGTGCACGGCGCCGAGCCCGTGGCACTCGGGGCAGGCGCCCGCCGACGTGTTGGGCGAGAACGCCTCGGCCTCCAGCCGCTCGGCGTCCGGCGGATAGGTCCCGGCCCGGGAGTAAAGGATGCGCAGCAGGTTGGACAGCGTGGTGAGTGTGCCGACCGTGGACCGCGAACTGGGAGCCCCGCGGCGTTGCTGCAGCGCCACGGCGGGCGGCAGTCCGGTGATCTCCTGCACGTGCGGCGCACCGACCTGCTGCAGCAGCCGGCGGGCGTAGGGCGCCACGGACTCGAAGTACCGGCGCTGGGCCTCGGCGTAGAGCGTGCCGAAGGCGAGCGAGGACTTGCCCGAGCCGGAGACACCGGTGAAGGCGACCATCGCGTCCCGGGGAATGTCCACGTCCACGTTCCGCAGATTGTGCTCGTTGGCTCCCCGGACACGCACGCAATGGCCGGCCGCGTTTTCTTCCATGGAGTGTTCTTTAACCGTTCCGGCAGTGACGGCTGGCCGCCACGCGAATGAAACGGCGCCCGGTGAAGGCTCCCAGGAGCGTCAGTCCTTCACGATGCGGCGGACATTGTCGACGCTTCCGCAGCCCGCCTTGAGGTGTTTGTCACGCTCCTTGGTGAAAGCGGTGCCCAATTCCTCGCGGCGTTCCATGGCCACGTTCTCGCGTGCGCCGTTGAGGATCGTCCGCTCCTCCTCGTCGGTGTGGTGGGTCACCGCCTCGACGAGTTTCTCCAGCTTCTCGTCCCAGTCGTCGGAGCCGACGTCGTCCACTTCGAGGAGGGCGAGGAGCGCCTCGTTGCCCTCCTCGTGCTCTTCGACGCCGTGTTCGACCTCTTCGTTGTCGATGTCCCGGTAGCGCCTGAGGGCGGGGTAGACCTCGGCCTCCTCCGCGAGCGCGTGCGCGATGAGCAGGTCGGCGAACTTCTCCAGGGCTTTGGCCCGTTCGGCCTCCACGCTGCGCATGGCGCGGAACAGTTCTTCCATCCGCCGGTGATCGTCGAGGATCAGCTCCACGACGTCCGTTGCCTTGTCCGGCATGGGGGTTCTCCTTCTCGGCAGGGGGCAGGGGGAGCGGGCTCAGCTACGTTTCGATACGTTTCGTACAGATACCTAGCGCGCTCGCAGTTCCACGAGGTGCCTCATGTACCCGGCCGTCGCGTGTGTCACTCCTGCGGCCTACCGAGGGCGAGAGCTTCGGCGCCGTGAATTTCGCGCCGTGAGCGGATCAGGGAGCGCTGCGAGGAACGCCGGCTCCGCGGGCACCGGCGGCTGGTTCGCCGGCCAGGGCGATGTGGGCGGTGACGCGCTTGCCGGCCGGTTCGAGCTGGACGTGGAAATCCTGGGCGACGGCCTTGACGATCTCCAGGCCGTGCCCGCCGATTCTGTGCGGGTCCTCGGAGCGTGCGACGGGGCGCGTACGGGCGCTGTCGTGCACGGTCACCGCCACCGCGGAGTCCACGATGCGCAGCTCCATCAGCATCGGCCCGGGTGCGTACTTGCGGGCATTGGTGACCAGTTCGCTGACCACCAGTTGCGTCAGGTCCATCGCGCGGGCGGAGATGTCGACGTCCCCTTCCGCCTGGGCGCGGGTGAGGAAGTCGAGGGCGAGATGACGTGCTTCCGCGATGGAGGAATCGCCGTCGTTCAAAGGGACGGCGAGGCCCTCGAGCTGCGCTGCCGTCGACCCCTCGCCGCCACTGCCGGCTGACTCCATTTCCTCTCCACCTTCGTCCCCGCGTCCCCGTTTCCCGCTCCCTTACCCTGCTGGACGCGTCACATTCTGATCTGGCCCAGATCGATGATCCGTTCGAGCAGCGTCCGGGACCCGCGCCGCACCAGCGAGTGCAGTCGAGAACATGGTGACAGACGCACGCCAGGGACGCCCCGTGCTTCACGCCCGTACCCATCGCGAGTGGAATGACGTGCGGACACGCGGCGCGGGCGTGCGGCGGCTTCGATGAAGCAGTCGGCGGGGATTCTGCGACGATGTGGCCCATGGTTGCAGTGAGCAGAAATCATGTGACGGTCACCGGCCGCCCCGGAGGGCCTGTGGTGATGCTGGCGCACGGCTTCGGATGCGACCAGAACATGTGGAGGCTCGTGGTGCCGCTCCTCGAGCGCGAGTACACCGTGGTCCTGTTCGACCACGTCGGAGCCGGGCGTTCCGATCTGTCGGCGTGGAGCGAGGAACGCTATTCCTCGCTCGAGGGCTATGTGGAAGATGTGCTGGAGATCTGCCGTGAGCTGGCGCTCGGCCCTGTGACGTTCGTGGGGCACTCGGTGAGCGCGATGATGGGTGTCCTCGCCGCCGCGCGGGAGCCGGAGGCGTTCGCCGGTCTGGTGCTGCTGGCCCCGTCGCCGTGTTTCATCGACGATCCGGCCGAGGGGTATCGCGGCGGCTTCAGCGCCGAGGACATCGATGAACTCCTCAGCTCGCTGGACGCGAACTATCTGGGCTGGTCGGGCGCCATGGCCCCGGTGATCATGGGCAATCCCGAGCGGCCGGAACTGGGCGAGGAGCTGACCAACAGCTTCTGCCGCACCGATCCGGACATCGCCCGCGTCTTCGCCCGGGTCACGTTCCTCTCCGACAACCGCGAGGACCTCGCCAAGGTGAGCGTGCCGACTCTGGTCGCGCAGTGCTCCCGTGACGCGATCGCGCCCCCGGAGGTCGGAGCCTTCGTCAACGACCGGATCGTCGGCAGCCGTCTCGTCACCCTGAACGCGACCGGCCACTGCCCCCAGCTCGCCGCACCGGAGGAGACGGCCGCCGCGATCACCGACTTCGTCGGAGGCGCGAGATGATGATGAGCAGGACCAGCGACGGCGGGGGCTGCGAGCCCTCGGAGCCGGAGGAACAGCCCGAGGAGCAGCCCGGAGAACAGCGCGGGGAGCAGCCAGAGGAGCGGTCCGCGGGCGACTCCGCGGCGTTCTCCGCGCTCCTTGAGGACAGCCCCGAGGATCTGTACGAGCACGCGCCGTGCGGATACCTCTCCACGCTTCTCGACGGCACCATCGCCAAGATCAACATGACGCTGCTCGACTGGCTCGGATACGCCCGCGAGGATCTGGTGGGCCGCAAGGCGTTCTCCGACCTGCTGACCGTGGGTGGCCGGCTCTACCACGAGACGCACTTCGGGCCCCTGTTGCAGATGCAGGGCGAGCTCAGCGGTGTGGCCCTGGAACTCAGGACGGCGGACGGCCGCCGCCTGCCCGTCCTGGTGACCTCCACGGTCAAGACCGGCAGCGACGGACAGCCGCTGCTCATTCGCACAACTGTCTTCGACGCGCGTGACCGCCGCTCGTACGAGACCGAACTGCTGCGCGCCAGGCAGGAAGCGGAACGCGAGCGCGAGGAACTCAAGCGGCTCAACGCCGTCCTCCAGCAGACGCTGTTGCCCCCGGCGCTCGTGAGCGTGCCAGGTCTTGAGGTGGCCGCGCACTACCACATCGCCTCCACGGACATGGTCGGAGGCGACTTCTACGATCTGTTCCCGCTCGCCGCCGGGACGTGGGGACTGTTCCTGGGGGACGTGTGCGGCAAGGGCGCCGCCGCCGCGGCCATCACCTCCCTGGCCCGCTACACCCTGCGTGCCGCCGCCGTCTACGATCCCGATCCGGTCGCGGTCCTCGCCAACCTCAACACCGTCCTCAACCACGAGTACAACGGTGACGATCCCCGCTTCTGCACGGTCATCTTCGGACTGCTCACCCCCGACCCCGACGGGGGCGGCTTCCGCGTCACCCTGGCCAGCGGCGGCCACCCCCCGGCCCTGCTCATGCGCGCGGACGGCAGCGCCGACCAGTTGCCCACTCCCGGCGGACAGCTCATCGGGGTCCTGCCCGACGCGCACATCGCCACGACGACCGTCTGCCTCGCGGCGGGCGACACCCTGCTGCTGTACACCGACGGCCTCACCGAAGCGCACACAGCTTCGAACAGCGACGACGACCGCTACGGGGACGAAGCTCTCCTCGGCTTCACCCAGGCGCTGGCACCGACGACCGCACCGGCCGCCGTCGCCGCGATCCGCGACCTGCTCGACACCTTCGGCGCCGGCGTCGAGGACGACACCGCCCTTCTGGCCATCAGCGTGCCCCTGCCGACCAGTGAAGAGCAGCCGTGACCCAGCTCGCCATCCGCACCCGGACCGCGGCCACCGGACCCGTCGTCGAACTGACGGGAGAGTTGGACCACGAGAGCTGCTCCCAGCTCCGCGGAGTCCTGCCCGGACTGGCCCTGCGGCGGGGGCAACAACTCGTCGTCGACCTGACGGGCATCACCCTCTGCGACTCGAGCGGCATCAGCGCACTGATCGCCGCCCGCAACCACGCCCTCGCCGCCGGCGCGGCCATCGCCCTGGCAGCGGTGCCGGGGCGCATCAGCCGCATCCTCGCGCTGGTGGGCCTGAGCCAGGTCTTCCCCACGTATCCCACGGCGCACGCGGCGGAAGCGGCCTGGCCACCGTCCGTAGCCCGCCCCGGGACGGGATACGGCGGTTGAGCCGAGGCGGACCTACTGGTCGGCGATGGACTGTAGCGCCGCCAGTGCCCGGTCCGCGTGGGCGCTCATCCGGAACTCGCTGCGGACCACCTCGATCACGCGCCGGTCGGTGCCGATGACGAAGGTGGCCCGCTTGGTCGGCAGGGGGCCGAAGCCGCGTGCCACGCCGAACCGGCCGCGCACGACGCCCTCCGGGTCGGACAGCAGAGGGAACCCGAAGGTGTGCCGCCCCGCGAACTCCCGCTGGCGCTCCACCGCGTCCGAGCTGATCCCCACCGGCCTGGCGCCCACCGCCGCGAACTCCGCCGCCAGGTCCCGGAAGTGACAGGCCTGGGCGGTGCAGCCGGGAGTCATGGCTGCCGGGTAGAAGAACAACACCACCGGCCCTTCGGACAGGAGCGCGGCAAGGGACGTGGACGCGCCCGTCTCGTCGGGCAGGCTGAAGTCCTCGACGAGTGACCCGACTTGCACGCGGCTCATCGCTGAACTCCTTGCCCGGGGCGGAGGAGAACGGGACGAGGTGGCGACACGGACACAGGGTCTCCAGACGGCTCGGCATCACAGGGCAACGTGGCTCGCGATACTACTCGCCGGTAAGGAGGTGTGTGTGCTGCTGGGTTGGCCGAGGGGCGGCCTCGGCCGGATCGGCGGGGGAGGTGTGCCGACCGGGTTGGTGGCGGGTGGCCTTGGACGGGTGGGCAGCGGGGGTTCACTGCCGTGTCGGCCGTGGGCTGGACTTGGCTCGGGCGGGTCGGCCCGTGGGCGGGCGGTGGACGGAAGCCGGCACCGAGTCGGTCGTCGACAAGTCTTGGCCCGATTGGCCGGGACGGATCCCGGCCGCTTGGTCTCGAGTGGTGGTTCCGGGTGGGGTGGTCGTGAAGGGGGGCTCGGGCTCAGCGGTGTTGCTGAGCCCCTGGGGCGGCCCTGGCGCCCCAGGGACTCGGCGCGGGCAGCGCTTGGTTCACGCGCCCGCGGTCACGCGGCCTGAGCGTGGCCGGCGCCATCCTCTCCACGGACGGCCTCCGCGCGCACTCGGGCGCAGCTGGTGGTGATGAGGCGGGAGACATGCATCTGGGAGATGCCGAGCTCCTCGGCGATCCTGCTCTGCGTCATGTCCTCGAAGAAACGCAGGTACAAGATGGTCCGTTCACGCTCCGGCAGCCGCCGCAGACCCGTCTTGGCGGCCTCCCGGTCGGTGATGCAGTCGTAGGCGGGGTCGGTGGCCCCAAGGGTGTCGCCCAGGCTGAAGCCATCGGGGTCGAAGGACATTTCGGCGTCCAGCGACAGTGCGCTGTAGCTCGTCATGGCCTCCATCCCCTCACGGACCTCGCCCTCGGTCAGCCCCGCCTGTTCGGCGACGTCCGCCGAGCTGGGCTCGGTGTCGCTGCCCGGCCGGTCCATGAGGTCGCGGCGTGCGACCCGGACCTTGTTGCGCAGCTCCTGGACGCGCCGGGGCACCCGTACGTCCCACATGCGGTCGCGGAAGTGCCGACGCAGCTCACCGGTGATGGTGGGCACGGCATAGCTCTCGAAGGCGCCGCGCTCCGGCTCGTACCGGTTGACCGCCTTGATCAGGCCCATCGCGGCGACCTGTCGCAGATCCTCGAGGTTCTCCCCCTTGTTGCGGAAGCGGCTGGCCAGCCGGTGCGCCATGGGCAGCCAGGCCGTCACGATCTCCTCGCAGAGCAGGTCGTACTCGGGTCCGCCGTCGAGCGTGGCGAGCCGCGCGAAGGCCGCCGCGGTGTCGGGAGCGTCCTCGTGGAGGTGCCGAGGTCCCTGGCGACGACGGGCGGCGGGTGCGTTGAGATCGGTAAGCATCAGGAATCGCTCCTAAGCGGTGGGCGTGCAGGTGACCGCGGAGGAACGGAGTGGCCCGGAGCCGGGCATCCGACGGGAGAAGACATACCGCTCCCCGCGAATGCGCCTCCGGTCCGAAGCACGAAGTCCGCCTGCCCCTGGACTCGGTGGGGAAACAAATCGCAGCTGAGGTCATGCGCACAGAGGCGGTTGCGAAGGCCCACGGGCCAGGTCCCGAGCCGCAGGGACGTACGCGGCAGCCACGTCCTCACCGCGTCCGCCACCGCTGTCGCGTCGGGCATGGCCCTCGTGACCGGCTCATGGTCGCCGAGGCCTACCGGCAGGGCCGTGCAGGGCAGTTGGTGCGGTGCGCGCGGTGGCTGACGGCGGCGGGGTCGCCGAGATGAGATGCAGACGGAGCGAGGGGTGCCGGCCGCCGGGGCGGGCGGCACCCCTCGGATGCGTCAGAGAAGGGCTTCGCCCGACAGGAGGGAGTCGTCGGTGGGGCGGGCGCCGGGCAGTTGATGGCTGGCGGCCACGAGTGCGGCGTCGATGTCGCTGGTGCCGGTGGCCAGGCACAGGCTGTAGGCGACGTCTTCGTACTCCTGGCGGCCTTCGGGGCTTCCCTGGTCGGCCCGCAGCACGGCCAGGGCCTTGTAACGTTCCACCAGATCCGCCAGGACCACGGGGTGTGCCAGCAGCATGAGCATCCTCTCTCGGGGGCGCGGTGCGTCCATCGCTTCGCCCATGTGCCCGTGGAAGATCAGATCAATCTGAGTCCACGTGAGGTGAGGCTCACCTCCCGGAGGATTCAGCCGACGCCCCTGTGTGAGCGGTGGCCGCATCACCCAGCGCGTGCAGTACGGCCGTCACCAGAGGGTGGGAAGCGCTGCCGCGCCGTACGGCGGTCAGGAATCGGCGCGCGGGAACGGCCGTGCCCATCAAGGGGACTCGGGTGACCGCGTGCTGGGGGAGCGGCACGATCCTCGGCATGAGACAGACGCCGAACCCCCCGGCGACGAGCGCGGAGACCGCGTACCACTCCTTGACCTGATGGGTGACGCGCGGTGTGAAGCCGGCCGCCGTGCACGCTGCGAGCACCAGCGGATAGGTGTCGTTGTTCGCCTTCTTGACGACCCATGACTCCCCGGCGGCTTCCGCGAGCGCGACTCCTTCGGGCCGGGCGAGCCGGTGCCCGACGGGAACCAGCAGGTCCTGGCGGTCGGTCAGCAGCGGGGTCTGCTCGAAGCGGGAGTCCGTGACGGGCGGCGCGTCGGGGCCGGGCAGCACGAGGGCCACGTCGGTCTCGTCGGCCAGCAGCATCCGGTAGCAGTCGGCGCTCTCCTCCTCGACCATCAGCGAATCCACCAGCGGGTGGGTCTCCCGCAGCCGGGCGGCGGCCGGAGCGCCGAGCGCGGCCAGCGCCGAGGACACCCCGCACATCCGTAGCGTGCCCCGGGTTCCCTGGGCCCCCGCGCCGTGCTGGGCCAATTCCGCCTGAGCCGCCTCCCACTGCGCCCGCAAGGCGTCGGCGTGCCGGAGCACGATGTGCGCGGCCGGTGTCAGACGCACGCAACGCCCCTCGGGGCGCAGCAACTCCACCCCCAGATCACGGGCGAGCAGCCGCAGTTGCTGGGAGACGGCCGAGGGAGTCAGATGCAGAAACCCCGCGGTCGCGGTGACCGTGCCGTGCTCGGCGAGTGCCTGAAGGACGTACAGCCGATGGTCGATCATGAAGGGAAGCCTAAAGGGTTTCGTACGCAATCATTCGCTGGACGTGCACGTTCGGAGTGCAGAGCCTTGAGGCATGACGAAGCTTCCCGCTCCCGCGCTGATGCTCGGCAGCGTGTTGAGCCTTCAGTTCGGGCAGGCCTTCGGCCGGCAGCTCGCCGATGCCGTAGGCGCGTCCGGGGCCGTTGCCCTGCGTCTCGGCCTGGCCGCGGTGCTCCTGCTGCTCCTCTACCGGCCCTCGCTGCCGCGCACCCGCACAGATGTGGCCCTGGTCCTCGGTTTCGGAACGGCCATCGCCGGGATGAACCTGATCTACCCCGCGCTGCTTCTGCTGCCCCTGGGGCTGGCCAGCGCGCTCCAGCTCCTCGGCCCGATCACCCTGGCCGTGCTGTCCTCGCGCCGATGGCGTGACTTGGGCTGTGCCGCCCTCGCCGGCTGCGGTGTATTCCTCTTCCAGGTGCCGCACGGGGCCGAATTCCCGCTCCCCGGCGTGCTCCTCGCGCTGGCCGCGGGGGCGTCGATGGCCGCCTACCTGCTCCTGAGCAAGAAGGCGGGCGGCAGAAGTACGGGAGGCGGCCCGCTGGCCCTGGCGGTGACGTGGGCGGCCGTGCTGACCCTCCCGCTGGGCGTGGCGGACCAGGGGGCCGCCCTGCTCGCCCCTTCGATTCTGCTGCCGGCGACCGTGGTGGCCGTGCTCTCGGCGGTCATCCCGTACTCCCTGGAACTGGCGGCCCTGCGGCGGTTGCCGGTCCGTACGGTGAGCGTGCTGACCAGTCTGGAGCCGGCGAGCGCGGGCCTGGCGGGCGTACTGGTCCTCGGCGAGGATCTGGGCGCCACGCAGTGGCTGGCGCTGGGATGCGTGGGAGCGGCGAGCGCGGGCGCGGCAAGGGCCCCGGAGCGCTGATGGCGCCCCGGGGCCCGCAGTTGGTGACGTGTCAGTGGACGTGTCAGTAAAAGTGTCCGATGGGAAAAATGCCCGGTCGGCGGTGCGTCAGGCCAGCATGCCCCTGCGCAGCTTGTTGAGGGTGCCGGTCAGCAGGCGGGAGATATGCATCTGGGAGACACCGAGCTCGGATCCGATCTGCGACTGCGTCATCTCCTGGCCGAAACGCAGTTCGAGGATGCGGCGCTCCCGGTCGTCGAGCTCGTCGAGGAGCGGGGCCAGGGTGTGCAGATTCTCCACCGCTTCCATGGCCGGGTCGGGCCCGCCCATCACATCGGCCAGGGTGCGCGTCGGCTTGGCCGCGCTCTCCCCGCCGTCGGTGGGCGCCTCCAGGGAACCCGCGGTGTAACCGTTCGAGGCGACGAGGCCGTCGATGACCTCCTGCTCGGTCAGGTCCAGATATTCGGCGAGTTCCTTGACGGTCGGGTCGTGGTCAAGATGGGCGGAGAGTTCCTCCTTGGCCTTGGCGAGCTCCACACGCAACTCCTGGAGGCGGCGCGGCACATGCACGGCCCAGGTGGTGTCGCGGAAGAAACGCTTGATCTCGCCGAGGATGTAAGGCACGGCGAACGTGGCGAACTCGACCTCACGGCTGAGGTCGAACCGGTCGATCGCCTTGATGAGGCCGATGGTGCCGACCTGGATGATCTCTTCCATGTCGCCGTTGCCGCGATTGCGGAACCGGCGGGCCGCGAACTGCACCAGCGTCAGGTTCATCTCGATAAGGGTGTTACGTGCGTACTGGTACTCGTGCGTGCCTTCTTCCAAGGTCTGCAGCCGGTCGAAGAACATCTTCGACAGCGCCCGGGCGTCCTTGGGGGCGACCTTGTCCGTGTCCTCGATCCACGGCAGATCACCCTCAATGGCGGACGCCTCGGTCGAGGCATGCGTATCGAGCGCGGCTGACGTTCTGCCACGCGCGGTCTCGGCAGCCTGTTCAGAGATCACTGACATGTCTCTACCTCCCCTGGTCTACGAAGCTTCCTCGTACCGCCCCTGCCCCGGCTCAAGCCAGGCATGTGCGTTGACCCAAATTTTCTTGCTGTGGGGAAATAGTTGTCTCCGTGCATCGTACGATGTGGAAGGGGAGGTTGCCCGGCTTCAGCCTGGCATACGCCCAAACCTGACAGACCCAGCCACCGGAGTGACTCTTCGGGCGGGCCGTGTTGCACTGAGTGCATGTCCCCAAACGCCGAAGGCCGACGGAGCGGGGACGCTGTCGGCCGGGCCCTCAATTCGGCGTGGCTAAACGAGAAGCAGGATCACGTGGACAGATTCGCTGCCGTCGAGCGGGCGCTGCGCAACGCGGCGCCCGATTTGCTGCTCGATGTCGTGACGGGGGCGTTGCACGAGGAGTACGGCGCCGAGAGGGTGGAACTCCGGCTCGCCGACTACGGCTTGACCACCCTCCAGATGGTGGAGGAAGTGCCATACACCACCGAGCCGGTGCCGATCCATGACAGTCCGCAGGGCAGGGCCTTCGGCGCCCAGGAACCTCGCGTCGAGTCCAAGGGCGGCGAGGGCACGGCGACCATCCACCTGCCGGTGACGGTCCGAGGGGACCGGATGGGCGTACTGACGGTCACCCTCCCCGAGACGCGCTTCGAGCTGGCGCACCTGCCGGAGATCCAGCGCGTCTGCGAGGCGCTGGGCCACGAGATCCTGGTCGCCGAACGCGACACCGATCTGTACCTCCTCGCGCGCAGGGCCGTCCGTCTCACGCTCGCCGCCGAGATGCAGTGGCATCTGCTGCCCGGCCATTCGGTGGCGCGTCCGGAGTTCCAGCTGGGCGCCCACCTCGAGCCCGCGTACGCGATCTTCGGCGACAACTTCGACTGGTCGGTCTCCTCGCAGCACCTGACGCTCACCGTGACCAACGGAATGGGCCAGGGGATGGAGGCGGCGCTCCTCACCAATCTCGTGGTGAGCGCGCTGCGCAATGCCCGCCGCGCGGGACTCGACCTCGCCGGTCAGGCCAGCCTCGCCGACCAGGCCGTCTACGCGCAGTACCGCGGCGAGCTGCACGCCTCCGTCCTGCTGCTGCGCTTCGACCTCGCCACCGGCGAGGTGGAGGTCGTCGACGCCGGGTCGCCCCGCATGTGGAGGTACCGGGACCGGACGGTCGATTCCGTCGACTTCGACGCGCAGCTTCCCCTCGGCATGTTCGAGGAGACGGCCTACGTCGCGCAGCGTCTGCGCCTTGAACCGGGTGACCGCATTCTGGTGAGCAGCGACGGCGTCTACGAGAGCGTCTCGAAGGCGGGGGAGCGGTACGGGGAGCGGGCGCTGGCGCGGTCCCTGTCGGCGCACCGCCTGCTTCCCGCGGCGCAGGTGCCGCAGGCGGTGCTGCGTGATCTCGGGGAGTACCGGGGGACTCTGCCCCTGGAGGACGACGCTCTCGTGGTCTGCCTCGACTGGTTCGGACGGCAGTAGGGGTCGAGGACGAGCCGGCCTGAGCGCTCAGCGGTGTGGTCTAACCGACCGAGCGCCAGGTTCTGGCCCCCTCGTCGTCCTTGTCGGATGCCGTCGCCACCTCACGAAAGCCCCTGAGTCCTTCGAGCAGGGCGCGGCGCGCCTTGGGCGGCATGGCCTCGATGGTGGCCATCAGGATGCTCTCGCGCCGCTTTCGCAGGTCGGCGAGATAGGTCCTGCCGTGGCCGGTGAGGCGGAGCTCCAGTTCCCGTCTGCTGACCGGGCTGGGCGTGCGCTCGATCAGGCCGGTGGCCTGAAGGCGGTCGCACAGGCGGCTCACCGAGGGGGGAGCCGATCCAAGGGTCTCGGAGAGCATCCGCAGGTTGATGCCCTCCTCGCGGTCCAGTGCGTACAGCACGCGCAACTGGGACGGGGAGACGGGTCCGGTCGGGACGGCCTCACGTCCCTGTTCCCACATGACTTCGAGCAGTTCGATGAACTCGGAACCCGCATGAGCTGCATCCCGGGACCAGCGATCGGGTTCGGGACTCAGACCCATATCGATGACACTCCCTCCGTCAGACCGCGTCGGCCTCAGCGAGCTTCTCCCGGTTGACGGGGCACAGGACGAGGGGGCGCCGGTGGGGTATGCGCACCGGATCGCGTCTCGGCGCAGGCGGTTGTGCGACGAAGCATAGTGGAAACCGGCCTCAGCTTCGCTGGCCGGTCAGTGATTCGAGGAACGATGCACCGCTCCGTGCCCCGGACGGCGCCCAAGATTCCGGGCGCCCGGCATCAATAACGCGTAAAGACTGCCGGGATACGGCAATGCGCCGTACCTGCCCCGCCGACCAGGATGAGCAGCGCAGGAACGGGGGGCCGGTCCTGGTGCCGGGTCGCGTGAGCGGGATCCGGCACCAGGACCTGAGCCGTGGCGGAGGCGAGGGGGAGCGATGGGGGAGTTCCTGCATGCCGTGGCCGGGTTCCCGGCCATCCTCTTCAGTGCGGCTCTTCCCGTGGTCCTGTGCTTCTGGCTGCTCGTCGCGCTCGGCGGCGCCGATGCCGACAGCTTCGACGCGGACGTCGACGCCGGTGCGGTGGGGCTCGGCGGTGTGCCGGTCGCCGTGGCGGCGACCCTGCTGACCGTGGTGGGCTGGCTGACCAGCCTTGCCGGGTCGATCGTGATCGGGCGGGCCGCGGGCACCGGCCTCGTGCGCGTCGCGGCGGACGTCGCTCTCCTCGCTCTCTCCCTCTTGGTCGCCTGGGGCGTGACGCGCCACCTCATACGCCTGATGGGCCGTAGCGCGACCCCCTCCGCTTAGGACGCCGCCCTTTTTGGCGTGAGAGTCACGTGGCGGGGAGTTCACCCGCGCGGGCCGGAGACGCCGCCGCCTTCACGAAGGCGCTGGGCGAGCACTCCGCGCCGGTGCGGCGCCGGATCTCCGAGGCTCACGCACGGGACGCCGCGCAGGCCTGACCGGGTCGTACGCCCTTCGCGCTGCCCTGGGGGAGTGCGTCACCGGTAAGGCGGGACCCCGGCGCTTCCGTCGTGCTTCGACGCCGCTCGGTCGGCCGCGCGCGTCATCGCTCCGGCGCCGTTCCTGATCGCGACGATGGACGCGATCTGCCTGCCCTCCCCCTGCTCCAGCGCCTACGACCCCACGCGGAACCCGAGGATGGATCGTCCATGCAGCGAAGAATCCCCCTTGCCCTGCTGTCCGCCGCAGCGCTCGTCGTCACCGCGACCGGCACCGCGCACGGCGACCCCGCCGCCCCGGGCGAGCTGACCTCCCAGGACCTGACCACCAACGGAGTGGGGTCGCCCTACTACCGCATCCCCGCCCTGACCACCTCGGTGAAGGGAACGCTGCTCGCCGCCTACGACGCCAGGCCCACCCTGGGCGACCTGCCGGGCAACATCGGCGTCGTCCTGCGCCGGAGCACCGACGGGGGCAGGACGTGGCAGGCGCAGCACGTGGTGCGCAAGGACCCCGCGCCCAAGGGCCACGGCGATCCGAGCCTGCTCGTCGACCGCACGACCGGCCGGATCTTCGTCTTCTACGCATCCTCGGTGAACCAGGGATTCCCCGGCTCGGGCACCGGCAACGACGAGAGCGACCCCGACATCCTGCAGGCCGACTACAGCTACTCGGACGACGACGGCGTGACCTGGACCCACCGGCGTATCACCGAACAGCTCAAGGACCCGTCCTGGGCAGGCATGTTCGCGGCGTCGGGCGAGGGCATCCAGCTGCGGCACGGCCCGCACAGGGGGCGGCTCATCCAGCAGTACGCGATCCGCATCGACGGCGCCAACTACGCGGCGAGCGCCCACAGCGACGACCACGGGGCCACCTGGACGATGGGCAACCCGGTCGGTCCCGGCGGGGACGAGAACAAGACCGTCGAACTGTCCGACGGCAGGATCATGCTCAACAACCGTTCGAAGCCCTACCGCACGATCGCGTACTCGACCGACGGCGGCGTCAACTACACCCCGTTCGAGCAGGACAAGCGGCTCACCGACCCGGCGAACAACGCCTCGATCATGCGGTACGAGCCCGGAGCCCCGGCCTCGCATCCACGGTCCTCGTGGCTGCTGTTCAGCAACACCGAGGACACCACGGAGCGGCGCAACCTCACCGTGAAGATGTCCTGCGACAACGGCAGGACGTGGCCGATCAGAAAGGTCGTCGACCCGGGCAGCGCGGCCTACTCGACGCTGACCAGGCTGCCGGGCGGGCGCGTCGGACTGCTCTACGAGCGCGGCGGCTACGACCACCTCACCTACGCCTCCTTCGACCTGGACTGGCTGGGCGGCACCTGCGCCGACATCACGATCGCCCCGCCCCAGACCCTGAAGGCGGGCGCGAACGGCAAGGTGGAGGTGCGGGTGGCCAACCGGATGGACACGCGGAGCGCCCAGGGCACCCTCGATCTCACGGTGCCCGGCGGGTGGACGACGCGTCAGGTCACCGTGCCCGCGCTCCACCCCGGCCAGGGGGCGACGGTCAAGGTCCCGGTCACCGTGCCGTCGGACGCCTCGGGCAGCGTCGACCTGACCGCCACCTACCGGACCGGCGGCAAGCGGGCCTCGGCCGGCGCGACGGTGGCGATCACTCCCTGGACCACCCCGGTCGGCCCACCCTCCGCGACGGCTTCGACGATCTCCGATGAAGGAGCGGGCGCCGACGCTCGGTGATACCGCCCGTACGTGACGGCGGTCAGATCACGCGGAACAGATCGGCGGCGGCGTGGACATCGGTGAGGTCCTCGATGGAGCGGAGGTTGTCGCACAGGGCATCGAGGACCGAGCCGGCCTCGGCGGCGGGCGGGGCGCCGACGGCCACGCCGAAGACACGGAATCCAAGGCGGTGCCTGGCGCTGTTCCAGCCGCGCATCCACTCCTCGGTGACGCCGCATTCGTCGTCGGTGAGCATCACGATGTCCCCGCGAGCACGGGCGGCGTCGTCGAACTCCTCCTCCAGCAGTCCGACCGCCGCCGACAGCGGCCTCTGGTAGCTGGTCCCGCCGCCGAGGAAGGTCTCCGCGAAGTCGAGGACCCGGGCGATGTCGGCGCCCTCCTCGGCCGGGAAGCGGAAGACCTGGAGCTTGTCGGCGGCGGCGAACAGGATGCCGACGAAGTCACGTCCGGCATGGCGGGCCTGATCGAGGAGGGCCAGGGCACACCCCTTGGCCCACGCCTCCCGGGTGACTCCGCCCGGCCCCTCCACGTACATGGAGTGCGAGGTGTCCACACACGCGATGACGGCGCCCTTGCCGGTGCTCTGCTCGCCCTGGCTGTCGTAGAGCATCAGTTCCCCGGCGGCGTAGCGTGCGGCGAACACCGCCCGCAGTGCGGGCAGACCCAGGTTGGCGAGCTCGGAGGGGATCACGCGGGAGAGATCGTCGCCGAGGGTGACGCCGATCAGTTCACCGGTGGCGTTCTCCACCTTGCGGGCGCGCTCGCCGTCGGCCATCTGCCGGAAGCGGCCGATCAGTTCGGCCCACTGCGCGAGCCGGCTGGTGCGCAGCCGCTCGGCGAGCCGGGCCCGTTGCTCGTACGGCAGCCGCTCAAGATCGCCGGGGCCGACACCCCAGGCCCGCATCAGGGCGGCCTCGTCCCGCACGGTCCGGGCGGCCTGCGCCGCCGCGCCCCGCGTGGCGGCGCGGACACCGGGAGCCGCCGCGCCGAGAGCCTGCTCGGCGTTCCGGGATGCCTCCCGCGCGGCGGCCTCGGAGGACTCAGCGGCCGCGATCGCCAGCTGGAGGGCGTCCGCAGCAGGGGCGGGCACGGTGCCGTCCTCGTCTGCCCCTTCCGCGGCCTGCTGGAAGGCCCCACCCACGGCGGCCGCCGTCTCCCCGGCGTCCTGCTCGGCGTCGTTCGCCCGCTCGGCCTGTTCCTGGGCCTCGCGGGAGCGGTCGAGGAGTCGGCGCAGCGCAGGGGCCTGGGCGAGTACGGCCATGGCGGCGGCGTAAGGGTCCCCGTTCGTCTCCCGGTGCAGCTCGGCGAACTCCGGTGACTCCATCAGGGAGGCGATGACCTGGTGGTTGACCAGCCGGGACGGGGCCATCCGCGTGCGCTCGCGAAGACGTGGTCCTGCTTTGTACGCGGCCAGGAACACGTCGGTCAGGAGATCCGTGGCGTGGTCGTGCCGCCGGCTCAGCTCTTCGGCGAGCTCGCGCAGTCCCGCCGACTGCTCAAGGGTGTCGCGCCACGCGATCTGTTCGAACCGGTCCGCGACCACGGCCGCGGTGTGCCGCTCGGGAGCGGCGGCCGCCGCACCGAGCCACCTCCCGGCCTGGTTCGTCAGCTCGCCGAGCTTGCTCGGTATCCCGTCCATGCGTCCGCCCCCCGGTGTCAGAACTGGGTCTGCACCATGCTGGCGTCCACGCCGAGTGCCTCGGTGAGAACGCGGGCGCGGACGGCACGCTGGCGGCCGGCGGCCCGGTCGATGGCCGCGGTGGAGCGGCCCGCTCCCGCCGCCTCCGCGCGCAGGGTCTCCAGCCGCTTGCCCGCCATGGCGAGCTTGTTGTGGGCCTTCTTGATGACCCAGTCGCTCAGCGCCTCGCGGGACTGCCCGGCCATCGCGTCGAGCTGGGTCTCTATCTCCTCGATGGCGTCGGCCAGGTCGAGCGCCTCCTTGGCGTCGGGGTTGACCAGATGCAGCACCTCGCGCTCGACGGTCGGACGCTCGGCGGGGGAGTCCCACAGCACATGGGTCAGGACCGACAGGTCGCTCTCGGTCACCGCCGTGCGGTCGTCGAGGTACGCGGACGCCTGGAGCAGGCCCACCGCCTGCCGCCAGCGCCGGTCGGAGGCGACAAGTTCCTTGCGGCGCAGGGCGGCCCGCAGCGTGCACACCGCGTCCACGATCACGTCGGGGACCTCCACGGCCGGGACGGCTTCGGCCACGGCGTGCTGCAACGCGCCCAGGTCGACCGTGGTCCGATGCGGTGCCGCGGGGCGGCCGACGGCGGAGCGCACCAGCGCGGCGAAGTTCGAGGGGTCCGCGAGGTATCCGACCTCGATCCGCACGAGGAGCCGGTCGTAGATCGCGGCGGAATCCTCCCCGGTGGGCAGTTCGTTGCTCGCCGTGATGGCCCCGATCAGCGGGCAGCGGATCGGTTCGCCGCCGCTCTCGGGGTGGTAGATCCGCTCGTTGAGGAAGCCAAGGGTCTCGTTCAGGGCCGCCGTGGAGCACTTGAAGATCTCGTCGATGAACGCCACATGCGCGGTCGTCGCGCGGCCCTCGTACACCTGGCGGTACTCACCCCGGGCCAGCGCGGCGACGTCGACGGGACCGAACATCCTTGTCGGCGCGGTGAACTTCGACAGCAGGATCTCCCAGTACGACGCGCCGTCGACCCTGCCCGTGAGCTCGCGGGCCATCTCGGACTTCGCGGTGCCCGGCGGGCCGAGGATCAGCGAGTGCTGTCCGGCTAGCAGCGTCACCACCAGCGTCCGCACCACGTCGGCCCGCTCGTAGAAACGGTCAGACAGCTCGTCACTGATCGCCCGCAGCCTCTTGGCCGTGTCCTGCGCTTCCGGTGCCCCCACCAGTTCACCCCTTGCCTGTACGTCGCCGGGCTCGCTCTCCCGTACGGACCCTTCGCTTTCCGTACGGCCCCTTCGCCCGAGCACGATAGCTGTGTAGATCTCTCCCAGTGGGAACCCGGGGGCGCTGAACATGCGTCCGGCCGACTCCGGGAGGCGTGTGATCCTGCGCGCCGTTACGTTGAGCGTGGCCGGTCATCTATCGGAAGGAACAGCCATGGGCGACCCCGCGGTGCACCCGGCCTCACCCGCCGAACCACCCTCCGACGCCGAACTGCAGGAGCTGGCACGGTACTGGAGGGCAGCGAACTACCTCTCGGTGGGCCAGATCTACCTGATGGACAACGCCCTCCTGCGGCGCCCCCTCACCGTCGAGGACATCAAGCCACGCCTCCTCGGCCACTTCGGCACCTCGCCCGGCCTCAACCTCGTGCACGCGCACCTCAACCGGGTCATCAAGGCGCGGAACCTGGACACCATCTGTATCTGGGGCCCGGGACACGGCGGGCCCGCCGTCCTGGCCAACTCGTGGCTGGACGGGACGTACACCGAGACCTACCCCGACATCACGCGCGACGAGGAGGGGATGACCCGCCTCTTCCGTCAGTTCTCGTTCCCCGGCGGAGTGCCGAGCCATGTCGCCCCGGAGACGCCCGGCTCCATCCACGAGGGCGGCGAGCTCGGCTACTCCCTCTCGCATGCCTACGGAGCCGCGTTCGACAACCCGGACCTGCTGTCGGTGTGCGTCATCGGCGACGGAGAGTCCGAGACCGGACCGCTGGCCGCCTCCTGGCACTCCAACACCTTCCTGGACCCGGTGCACGACGGCGCGGTGCTGCCCATCCTGCACCTGAACGGCTACAAGATCGCCAACCCGACGATCCCGGCCCGGCTGCCCCAGGACCAGCTCGACGACCTGATGCGCGGATACGGGTACGAGCCCGTGCACGTCACCGGCGACGACCCCATGGCGGTACACCGGGACTTCGCCGTCGCCCTCGACCGATGCCTCGACCGCATCGCGGTAATCCAGCGCGAGGCCAGGGCCGCCGGGGACACCGAGCGCGCCAAGGACGCCCCGGCACCCCGCTGGCCCATGATCGTGCTCCGTACCCCGAAGGGCTGGACCGGCCCCAAGACGGTGGACGGCAAGCCGGTGGAGGGCACGTGGCGCGCGCACCAGGTACCGCTGTCCAACGTCAGGGAGAGCGCCGAGCACCGCCGGCAGCTGGAGGAGTGGCTGCGCTCCTACCGCCCCGAGGAACTGTTCGACGCCGAAGGGCGCCCGGCTGCCGGACTTGTCGACATCGCCCCGTCGGGCAAGCTGCGTCTGGGCGCCAACCCGCACGCCAATGGCGGGCTGCTCCTGCGCTCGCTGCCGCTGAAGCCGCTCGAGGAGTTCGCGGTCGACGTGGACAAGCCGGGCGCCACCCTGAACGAGCCGACGCGGGTCCTCGGCGGCTACCTGCGCCAGGTGATGGCGGACACCGCCGAGCGGCGCGACTTCCGGCTCGTCGGCCCGGACGAGACGGCCTCCAACCGGCTCGACGACGTCTACGGGGCGTCCGGCAAGGCCTGGCAGGAGGAGATCTATGACGTCGACGAACACCTGACCCGGCACGGGCGGGTGATGGAGATCCTCTCCGAGCACACCTGCCAAGGCTGGCTCGAAGGCTACCTGCTGACGGGGCGTCATGGACTGTTCTCCTGCTACGAGGCGTTCGTGCACATCGTCGACTCGATGGTCAACCAGCACATCAAATGGCTGCGCACCACCCGCGAGTTGCCCTGGCGGGCGCCGATCGCCTCGCTCAACTACCTGCTGACCTCCCATGTGTGGCGCCAGGACCACAACGGCTTCTCGCACCAGGACCCCGGCTTCATCGGACACGTCCTCAACAAGAGCCCGGAGGCCGTACGGGTCTACCTGCCCCCGGACACCAATACGCTGCTGTCCACCGCCGAGCACTGCCTCGCCTCACGTGACTACGTGAACGTGGTCGTGGCCGGCAAGCAGCCCGGCTTCGACTGGCTGAGCCTCGACGACGCGCGGGCCCACTGCGCGCGAGGTGCCGGAGTGTGGACCTGGGCCGGCACGGAAGCCCCCGACCAGGAGCCGGATGTCGTGCTTGCCTGCGCAGGGGACGTGCCCACCCTGGAGGTCCTCGCGGCCGCGAGCCTGCTGCGCAGCCACCTGCCGGAGCTCGCGGTGCGCGTGGTCAACGTCGTGGACATCGCGCGGCTGAGGGCGAGCATCCGCACGGCATGCCGGACGCGGAGTTCGACGCGCTGTTCACCCGCGACAAGCCGGTCATCTTCGGCTTCCACGGCTATCCGTGGCTGGTGCACCGCCTCGCCTACCGGCGTGCGGTCCACCCGCACATGCATGTCCGCGGCTACAAGGAACGCGGCACCACGACCACGCCCTTCGACATGGTCGTCGCCAACGAC
The DNA here is from genome assembly GCF_055577715.1 of Streptomyces sp. NPDC033177. Lineage (NCBI taxonomy): Bacteria > Bacillati > Actinomycetota > Actinomycetes > Kitasatosporales > Streptomycetaceae > Streptomyces > Streptomyces sp. NPDC033177. Next base: position 493,281 of record NZ_JBVIPS010000003.1, read on the forward strand.
CTGGACCGCTACCGCCTGGTGATGGACGTCGTCGACCGGGTGCCGGGCCTCGGCGTCCGTGCGGTCGAAGTACGCCAGCGAATGAAGGACGCGCGGCTGCGCCACCACGTCTACGTGCGTGCGCACGGCGTGGACCTGCCGGAGGTACGGGACTGGACCTGGCAGGACTGAGCGACGTGGGCGCGGCTTGCGCCCCGGCGGCTGGACGCGGGGGCGGGCGTCGGGTGACAGTGTGCGCTGCGACAGGGCGAGGGGGCACATCAAGCATGCGAAGAGCCACGCGAACCGTGACGGCTGTCGCCGTCGTCGGCCTGATGGCCGGCTGCTCGGCACACGACTCCGACACCGCGCGGGACGAGGAGCGGCGGCACACCTACTGCTCCGCGCTGGGGAGTTGGCAGCAGGAAAGGAACGAGGCGGCAGACAACGAAGGCTTCGGCGGATATACGGTCGTCGCCGCCGCGAAACAGCTGAACCAGAACGGACTCGACCGGGACGGCAGCCACATCCTCGATGACACCACGCGGGCCGTCGACGGCGACACGGCCGCCGAGGGACGCGTCATGTCCTACTGCGACGACGCGGGTTACGAGACCTTGATGAAGGCGGGCCAGGCCGGATGACCCCGCCGTCGAATATCGCGTGCCCTGTCGTCGACGACGGTGCAGACTCGCCCCATGGCGGACATGGGGGCGTTCCGGGACGCGGTCACCGACTGGGCGGCCGGCGGGCCCGGCGGGGCGGCGCGTGAGCTGGCCGTGCGGGTCGGGGTGCGGACGGCGGTGCTGCTCGAAGGGCCGAGCGACCGCGAGGCCGTCGAGGCGCTGGCCGCGCGGCGCGGCCGGGACCTCGCCGCCGAAGGGGTGTGCGTCGTCTCGATGGGCGGCGCGATGAGCATCGGACGCTACACCGAACTCCTCGGGCCGCCCGGTCTCGACCTGCGGCTCGCGGGACTGTGCGACGCGAACGAGCAGCCCTTCTACGACCGTGGTCTGGAGCGGGCGCGGGCACCGCGCCGGGACTTCTTCGTCTGTGTCTCGGATCTGGAGGACGAACTCATCCGCGCACTGGGTACGGCGCGGGTCGAGGAGAGAGTCCGGGACGGGGGCGACCTGCGGGCCTGGCAGACCTTCCTGCGCCAGCCGGCCCAGCACGACCGCCCCCGCGAACAGCAGTTGAGGCGTTTCCTCGGCACGAAGAAGGGCCGCAAGATCCGCTACGGCCGCCTCCTCGTCGATGCCCTCGGCCCGGAGATGACACCGGCCCCGCTCGACGACCTCCTCACGAGCTTGTGAGCCGGGTCCTTGTGAGCCGGGCCCTTGCGAGCCGGGTCAGAAGGGCATGCGGCCACGCGTCCGCCGCCCGGCCGAGCCACTGCGGCCCACGGCCTTGGAACTGCTGCGGAACGGCTTGCTGAAGAGCCGGCCAAGGATCCCGGGGGCCTTGCTTCCGGCGCGGGAACCGGCTCCCAAAGTGCGCTGGGTTCCTCGCTCGGGGTGCCGGGAAAGACGCGGCACGAAGAACGCGAGAACGGCCAGAACGATACAGACAGCGACTATGCCGACAATGATCACGAAAGGCTCCCTGTTTCGAGGCGTGAGTGCCGTGTGCCCGGCCGGGCGAGGTGTATGCGCGGGGGCCCGACCGGCCCGGCGATCCGACCGGTACAGTCGGCTCGCCGCTCAGCCCGTGCCGGACCGGGCGCCGCGGCCAGAGGACTCCCTTCGCGTACCGGCCAGGTGACACCATGACCAGCACGCAGGAACCGCCCGAGCTGACTCCGGCGACGCGGGACGGGGCGGGCGCGCCGTCCATGGAGGACCGCGTCACGCGCATACGACGGCGCCTGGAGCGGCTGATAGGCATCGCGGCGACCGAGGGCAACTCGCTCACGCCCCTGCGCAACGGGGACGAGATCTTCGCGGCCATGCTCGCCGGGATCCGCCGGGCCGAGCACACCGTGGACATGATGACCTTCGTGTACTGGAAGGGTGACATCGCTCACCAGTTCGCCGAGGCGCTCGCGGAGCGGGCCCGTGCCGGGGTGCGGGTGAGGTTGCTCCTGGACGGGTTCGGCAGTCGGCTGATCGAGAGCGAGCAGCTCGACGCGATGGACCGGGCGGGGGTGCAGGTGGCGTGGTTCCGCAAGCCGCTGTACCTCTCCCCGCTGAAGCAGAATCACCGCTGCCACCGCAAGGTTCTCGTCGTCGACGAGGAGAGCGCGTTCACCGGCGGGGTGGGAATCGCGCAGGAGTGGTGCGGCAACGCGCGCAATGAGAACGAGTGGCGCGACACCCATGTCGAGGTCCGCGGGCCCGCGGTGGACGGTATCGCCGCGGCGTTCGCGCAGAACTGGGCGGAGAGCCACGACGAGCTCTTCGACGAGCGCGACCGGTTCATCGAGCAGCGGCCGCAGGGCGACGCCATCGTGCAGGTGGTCCGCGGCTCGGCCAGCCTCGGCTGGCAGGACATGCAGACCCTGATCCGGGTGATGCTGGAGTCGGCCGAGGAACGCTTCCGGCTGTCCACCGCGTACTTCTCCCCGGACGCGTACTTCATCGAGCTGCTGTGCGACACCGCGAGGCGCGGCGTCGAGGTGGAGATCCTGCTGCCGGGGCCGCACACCGACAAGAGGGTCAGCCACCTCGCAGGCCAGCACTATTACGACGACCTCACCGCGTGCGGGGTGAAGATCTTCCAGTACCAGCCGACGATGATGCACGCCAAGATCATCACGGTCGACGGCGTCGCCTCGCTCATCGGCTCGACGAACTTCAACCGCCGCTCCCTCGATCACGACGAGGAAGTCATGCTCGCGGTCCTGGACCCGCGGTTCACCGCCACGCTCGACGCACACTTCGACGACGACGTGACGGCCAGCGACCTGATCCGTCCTGGCCGCTGGAAGAGACGCTCGATGCTGCAACGGGCCCTCGAGTTGTCCGTACGCCCCATCCGCCGCTTCCTCTGACGAGGCCGATCCGGGGACGCCGGGCTTTCGCGGGCCCGCTGCTTCAGGTCAGCCGGTGATGGCTCCGGTGTACTCCGGGAAGTCCAGGTTCGCGGCCTCGCTGCTGCGCTGCACCGTGACGATGATCTTCTTGCCGTACTTCGTCTCCAGCACGTTGTCGTTGGTCTTCGTCGCGGACACCCCCGGGGCCAGGCGCCCCTCGAGCGGTTCCGCCCCCTTCTCGAACGCGGTCTGCGAGGCCTCGCCGCCCTTCGTGGCGCCCTCGACGATGAGGGAGAGGTCGTCGAGGGCGACGGCGGACTTACCGGAGTTCGTCAGCTTCAGTCGCACGCGGAAGTCGGTGTTGCCGGGCTCGGCGGACTCCATCAACTCGGCGTCGTGGTCCGTGAACACCTTCGCCTCGGTGACGGAGACCTTCAGGCCGTCGGGCCACGTGTAGGACTCGCCGAACTTCAGGCCCGTCGCCTTCTTCTCGGATCCGTCCGCTTCGGTGCCGGCGCCCTCGTCGGAGCAGTGCTTCGTCCAGTCGGCCTGACTGATGTTCTCGTCCGCGCAGTCGACCTTCTTCGAGGCCGAGCCCTCCGAGTCGTTCACCGTTTTCGAGTCGGCCTTGTCGCCGTCCCCGCCGTCGCTTCCGCCGCACGCGGTCAGAGCGGCCAGAAGCATGGCGGCCACAGCCGCGGTAGCGCGAACGCGCATATGTCCCCCCAAAGTTGTGCCAGGCGGAACACGGTAGATCACCTACGGTTGAAACGTGGAGTACGTGATCAGGTCGTGACGCGTGTCGCCGTCGCAGTGGCCCCCGCCGTCGCCGTCGCTTCGATGAGACAGAACGGTTCCGCGTGCGTCAGCGGGGTCACCGAGGTGAGCGTCAGGTCCGCCCTGCGGCACAGGTCCTCGAAGTCGGGCCGCGTCCGCTCCCTGCCGCCCACGTTGACCATCATGTTGAGGTCGGTGAGATACGTGAGCCCGGCGGTCTCCGCGTCGACGACCTCGGGCAGGACCGGCTCCACGATCAGCACGCGCCCCGACGGTGGCAGCACCTCGCGGCAGTGGCGCAGGATCGCGACCGCCTGCTCGTCCGGCCAGTCGTGCAGGATGCTCTTGATCAGAAAGGCGTCGGCGCCCTCGGGAACCGAGCGGAAGAAGTCCCCGGCCACCAAGGAGCAACGCTTCGTGAGCCCTTGTCGCTCCAGCGTCGCCGGAGCCTGGGCCAGCCCCTCCTCGGTGTCGTAGATGATGCCTGTCAGGGAGGGGTGTGCGCGGAGCACCGCGCTCAGCAGGGTGCCGTCTCCGCCGCCGACGTCGGTCACGGTGGTGAAGCGGCCGAAGTCGTAGGCGTGCGGCAGGACCGCGGCGGTCGCCCTGACGGCCTGGCTCATGGCCGCGTTGAACTCCGCGGACAGGTCGGGGGACTCCTTGAGGTGGGCGAAGAAGTCCTTCCCGAAGATCGCGTCGAACGCGACGTCACCGGTCCGCACGCTGTCGTCCAGATGCTCCCAGGCACGCAGCATCGTCGGCTCGGTGAACATCCGTACGAGCGAAGTGATCGAGTCGGGGCGACCCGGGTCCAGCGTGGCGCCCGCGGGGGTCACCGAGAACGAGCCCGCGGTGTGTTCGCGCAGCAGCCCCAGGCTCGCCAGGGCGCGCAGCAGCCTGGTCATCGGCTGGGGGCGCGCCCCGGCCTCGGCGGCCACCTCGGCTGCCGACCGCTCCTTGTCGCCGATCAGCTCCATCACCCGCAGCCGGACGGCCGCGCGCACGGTCTGCGCGGCCAGGCTTCCGAACACGAGCTGTGCGACCAGCTCACGGACGCCCTCGGAGTCGTTGTCGTTCGTCGTGGTGTCGTCGTACGCCATCGTTGCTTCCCTTCGACTGATGCTGAAGCCCCTCGGTCGTGTGCCCTCAGGCTTGCCGAACGGGAAGCGGCCGTATTGGACGAATGTTCCCGTCGGCGCAGCCGGCCGCCGAGGGGGATGTCCGGATGTGACAGAGAACCGTCATTGCGGCCATCGGCCGACGCGGTGAGGATGGGGGCATGCCCACTCCGCACCGTGTCGTCATCGCGGTCTTCCCCGATGTCGACCTCCTCGACGTCACAGGACCGGCCGAGGTCTTCGCACTGGCCGGCCGGGAGACCGCGGGCCGCGCCGGCTACCAGGTCCGCCTCGCGGGACCGGTCGCCGGCGAGGTCCGTACGTCGGCCGGGGTGCGGCTGATGGCCGACCTGGGGTTCGACGAGGTCCGCGGCCAGGTGGACACCCTGTTGGTGCCCGGCGCGGTCGACATGACCGACAGGGGCCCGGTCGCCCGCATCGACGCGGACGTCGTGGAGTGGGTGAAGGCGACCGCTCCGCAGGCCCGCCGGGTGGCTTCGGTGTGCGTGGGCGCGCACGTGCTCGCCGCGGCCGGACTCCTCGACGGGAAAACGGCGACGACCCACTGGTCGACCGCCGCCCAGCTCGCCGCCGAGCACCCGGCCGTCGTCGTCGACCCGGACCCCATCTTCGTGCGCACCGACCGGGGCCGGTTGTGGACCGGGGCCGGGATCAGTGCCTGCCTGGATCTCGCCCTGGCGCTCGTGGCCGAGGACCAGGGCGAGGAAGTGGCCCTTTCGGTGGCCCGGCAACTGGTCATGTACCTCAAGCGCCAGGGCGGTCAGAGCCAGTTCTCCGTACCCCTCAGCCGCCCCGCGTCCGCCCGCCGGGACATCGATGAACTGCGGCTGTGGATCGCAGAGAACCTCGACGAGGACCTGTCGGCGGCGGCACTGGCGGCCCGGATGTGCCTGAGCGAACGGCACTTCGCCCGGGTGTTCAAGCAGGAGACGGGCACCAGCCCCGCCGACTACGTGGAAGCCGCCCGCGTCGAGGTGGCGCGCCGCCTCCTGGAGACCACCGACAGACCGCTCGACCAGGTCGCGACTGCCGCCGGGATCGGCTCGGTGGAGACGCTGCACCGAGCGTTCAACCGGCAGCTCGCCACCACCCCGGCGGCCTACCGCCGCCGCTTCCGCATCCAGCCCACCTGATCCCACCACCCCTCAGGCACACAACACACAGGCACACGGGCGAACCCCGCGGCTTCGCCATGCCTCATTCACGAAAGGTTCCGCACCTCATGAGCACGCACACGCACCAGCCCTCCACCCCCCTGCGCGCCGTGATCGGCCTGGACGACCAGCCGCCCCGGCTGAGCGAATCCGCACTGATCCTGATCGACTTCCAGAACACATACCGCACCGGCGTCATGGCACTGAACGGCGCCGAGGAGGCCCTCGCGGCAGGGGCCCGCCTCCTGGAGCGCGCCCGTGCCGCGGGCACGCCGGTCGTCCACATCCTCAACGACGGCGGCGAGGGCTCCCCCTACGACATCCGCGCCCGCATCGGGGCCATCAGCGACGAGGTCGCCCCGGTGGAGGGTGAGGCGGTCGTGGTCAAGCAGTTCCCCAACTCCTTCCACGCCACCGAACTGGAGAAGACGCTGACGGATCTGGGCATCGCCCCGGGCAGCGGCAAGGACCTGGTCCTCGCCGGCTTCATGACCCACATGTGCGTCAACTACACCGCCCAGGGTGCCTTCAACCTCGGCTACCGCCCCACCGTCGTCGCCGAGGCCACCGCCACCCGCGCGCTCACCGCCCCGGACGGCACCGTCCTGCCCGCCGCCGCGCTCCAGAGCGCCGCGCTGACCACCATCACGGACCTGTTCGGCACCGTCGTACCCACCGTCGAGGCGCTGCCTGCCTGAGTGACGGGCCTGTGGGGCGCGGTATGCCACAAGTGGTGCACATCGTGTCGTAGGACACGTCATTACCCGGCGTCGTCCTGGGTAGGGAGTGCATGATCGCCTGGGCTCGCGCCCGGGAAGCAATACCGGAACCACGGAGGTACCCATGTCCTCGAAGCGACGTCGCAAGAAGAAGGCCCGCCGCAAGAACGGCGCGAACCACGGCAGCCGCCCCCAGTCCTGACGACGGGCGCGGCGATCGGGGGCGGCACCATGCGGTGCCGCCCCCGAAGCATGTCCTGACCTGACCAGACCGGTCAGGAATCGAGAAGCGCCGGCCCCCGAGCCGCGCCTAGCGTGCATCCCATGGACGTCACCCTCCACGCGAGCTGCCTCCCCCCTGACGCCGCCAAGCGGAAGGACAGCGACCCGTTGCCGCGATCACGCCGACGAAGTAGAACCTGACGTAGTGCTCGACGAAGATCGGATCGGGCCAGGCGACAACGACGGAGACCGCGCGGGCGGCTCCGCCCGACAGATGGAGAAACCATGAGCCCGGCCAAGAGAAAGACCACGCAGTCGCCTGCGCTCCACGCCGCCGACAGCCACGACTTGATCCGTGTGCACGGCGCGCGTGTGAACAACCTCAAGGACGTCAGCATCGAGCTCCCCAAGCGACGCCTGACGGTGTTCACCGGCGTCTCCGGGTCGGGCAAGAGCTCACTGGTGTTCAGCACGATCGCCGCGGAGTCGCAGCGGATGATCAACGAGACGTACAGCGCCTTCGTGCAGGGCTTCATGCCGACGCCGGCGCGCCCCGAGGTCGACGTACTCGACGGTCTCACGACCGCGATCATCGTCGACCAGCAGCGGATGGGCGCCGACCCCCGCTCCACGGTCGGCACCGCCACCGACGCCAACGCCATGCTGCGCATCCTCTTCAGCCGGCTCGGCAAGCCGCAGATCGGCCCGCCCAGCGCGTACTCGTTCAACACCGCGTCGGTCAGGGCGAGCGGCGGCATCACCGTCGAACGCGGTGACGCCAAGACCAAGACCGTGAAGGCGACCTTCAACCGCACCGGCGGCATGTGCACGCGCTGCGAGGGCCGGGGCACGGTCTCCGACATCGACCTCACCCAGCTCTACGACGACACCAAGTCGCTCGCCGAGGGCGCCTTCACCATCCCCGGCTGGAAGTCCGACAGCCAGTGGACCGTGCAGGTCTACGCGCAGTCCGGCTTCGTCGACCCCGACAAGCCGATCCGCAAGTACACCAAGAAGGAACTGCGGGACTTCCTCTACGGGGAGCCGGTCAAGGTCAAGGTCAACGGCGTCAACCTCACCTACGAGGGGCTGATCCCCAAGATCCAGAAGTCGTTCCTCTCCAAGGACAAGGAGGGGATGCAGCCGCACATCCGGGCCTTCGTGGAGCGCGCGGTCACCTTCACCACCTGCCCGGAGTGTGACGGCACCCGTCTCAGCGAGGGGGCCCGGTCCTCGAAGATCAAGAGGATCAGCATCGCCGACGCCTGCTCGATGGAGATCCGTGATCTCGCCGAGTGGGTCCGCGGCCTCAAGGAGCCGTCCGTGGCGCCGCTGCTCACCGCGCTGCAGCAGACCCTCGACTCGTTCGTGGAGATCGGCCTCGGCTACCTCTCGCTCGACCGGCCCGCGGGCACGCTGTCGGGCGGTGAGGCACAGCGCGTCAAGATGATCCGCCACCTCGGCTCCTCGCTCACCGACGTCACGTACGTCTTCGACGAGCCGACCATCGGCCTGCACCCCCACGACATCGAGCGGATGAACAAGCTCCTGCTGCGACTGAGGGACAAGGGCAACACGGTGCTCGTCGTCGAGCACAAGCCGGAGGCCATCGCGATCGCCGACCACGTCGTCGACCTCGGGCCCGGCGCCGGTACGGCCGGCGGAGCCGTCTGCTTCGAGGGCACCGTCGACGGGCTGCGGGCCAGCGACACGGTCACCGGCCGCCACCTCGACGACCGGGCCGCACTCAAGGAGACGGTGCGCGAGGCCACCGGCACGCTGGAGATCCGCGGCGCCACCCGCCACAACCTGCAGGGCGTCGACGTCGACGTCCCGCTCGGGGTGCTGTGCGTGGTCACCGGTGTCGCCGGTTCCGGCAAGAGCTCCCTGATCCATGGCTCCGTCCCCGCGTCCGCGGGGGTGGTCTCGGTCGACCAGGCGCCGATCAAGGGCTCGCGGCGCAGCAACCCGGCGACGTACACCGGTCTCCTCGAACCGATCCGCAAGGCGTTCGCCAAGGCCAACGACGTGAAGCCGGCGCTGTTCAGCGCCAACTCCGAGGGGGCCTGCCCGACCTGCAACGGCGCGGGCGTCATCTACACCGATCTGGGGATCATGGCCAGCGTCGAGACCCCTTGCGAGGACTGCGAGGGGAAGCGGTTCCAGCCTGCGGTCCTCGAATACACCTTCGGTGGCCGGGACATCAGCGAGGTGCTCGCGATGTCCGTGGCCGAGGCGGAGGAGTTCTTCGGTGAGGGCGAGGCGCGCACCCCGGCCGCGCACAAGATCCTTGAGCGGCTCTCCGACGTGGGGCTCGGCTACCTCAGCCTCGGCCAGCCGCTCACCACGCTGTCCGGCGGCGAGCGGCAGCGGCTCAAGCTGGCCACCCACATGGCGGAGAAGAGCGGTGTATACGTCCTCGACGAGCCGACGACCGGTCTGCACCTCGCGGACGTGGAGCAACTGCTCGGGCTGCTCGACCGCCTCGTCGAATCGGGGAAGTCGGTCATCGTGATCGAGCACCACCAGGCGGTCATGGCGCACGCCGACTGGATCATCGACCTCGGCCCCGGCGCGGGACACGACGGCGGCAAGATCGTCTTCGAGGGCACGCCCGCGGATCTCGTAGCCGACCGCTCCACGCTCACCGGCGAACACCTCGCGGCGTACGTCGGCTGACCACCAGGCCGGGCGGAGAGTATGGACCCGAGGAGGTTCCGCGCGACTGACTCGCACGGATCTGTCACTCAAACGTGTGCCGCAGTTTCAAGAGCGACACTGACGCCGGAGGTCGGCGTTGAATGGGTGCGAGCAAATTCGAGGACCGCGCCCAGACGATCCATGGGGACAGTGTTCTGTCTCCGACGCTCCATCAAGCCCGCGGCATGCGCGTGCCGCGGGCTTCATGCCGGACGCGGACCAGTTCTTGAAGTGCCGGGAGCGAAAGGATCGTTGGACTGCGCATGAGCGATGCGGGGAACGGGGTCCCTTCGCCGCGGCCGCCCCGTGCCGAGACCAGGACCGGCGGCGGGGGGCCTGTTTCGCAGACCCCGATCTATGACGCGCTGGTACGTGAGTGGCAGGCACAGAACCGCGAGCTGCCGCGGGCGCCCGCCACCACGCGCTCACGCTGGGAGCGCGTCGACCCGCAGGACCTCTTCCACCGGGGCTGACCGGCTGCGTTGCCGTTGCCGCTGTCGCTGCCGCCGCGGGCAGGGCGCGGTGAACGGCCGTGCCGCGTCACGTGAGCGGGGTCGCCGGCTGGGCGTTGCTGAGCCAGCGGCGGATCGCGAGGGCGACGGTGTCGTCGAGCGTGCTCAGCGCGTCGATGGCCCTGGCGTCGTCGGGGTGGGGAGGGATGCCGGCCGTGGTGAGCGTCGCGTGCAGGCTCAGGCGGTGTCGGTCGCGGGGCGCGAGGACGGTCGGGGCGGCCATGTCCAGGCGCTGCGTCGGGTCGGGCGGGGGCAGCAGGAAGTCGGCCTCCGCGTCCCAGTCGACGGTCGGCAGGATGGTGGCGGGCGAAGTCATGGCGGCTTCCTCACGACGTGCGGGCAATGCCTGTGTCGGTCAGGAAGCGGTCCGGGGCCCCTCCGGTTGCACCGGGCCCGCCACAACACCCGAACGCGGTAATCGCCGGGCGCCGAGCCATATGAACTGCTCACAAGGCCCGTTGAGTGCTTCTGCCAACGGAGTAGACACAAACCCTGTACACGGCAAGCGAGTTAGAGACGGATGGCGTCTACGCCGCGAATCCGTGCTGCGGCGGTCCTGTGGCGGCCACGAGCCCAGAGGGAATGACACGCCCCGCTTCTGACCAGGAGGTCGCGTACAACCCTTGTGCCTCATGCGGTGTCGAACAGGACGCCGGACAAGGAACGGGCCCTTTCCGGACACCCTCGCGCCTGCCCGGCCACTTTCCTTCTCAGGAGCCGCTCGTGCGCAAGAACCGTTCGGCCGCCCTCGCCGCGGCCTCATTCCTTCTTCTTTCCGGAGCGGGCATCGTCGCCGCCCCCTCCGCCGTCGCCGGCACCCCCGGGGGTACGCACGCCGACGACCGCAACAGTGACTTCAACGGCGACGGATACGAGGACGTGCTGGTCGGAGCCCCGGGGGCGACGGTGAGCGGCCACAAGGGCGCCGGTCTCGTCACCGCCCAGTACGGCTCCTCAAGAGGCATGAACACCACCTCCGTCGACCGGTTCAGCCAGTCGACGGCCGGTGTCGCGGGCGCCGCGGAGGCGGCCGACGGCTTCGGGACGGCCGTCGCCACGGGTGACCTGGACGCCGACGGCTTCGACGACGCGATCGTCGGCATCCCCGGCGAGGACATCGGCGACACGGCGGACGCGGGCGGGGTGGCGATCCTGTGGGGCTCGAAGGACGGCCTCAGCGGTGCCGACAGCGACTGGCTTGAGACCCAGGAGCCCACCAAGGGCGAGCAGTTCGGCCTGAGCCTCTCCGCCGCGCACCACACCGACGAGACGCCGGGCGACATCCTCGGCGTACTGGACCGCGACGACCTGGAACTCTTCGCGTACGACGCCGCTCCGCAGGCCGACGGGCAGGCCCCGCTGCGGCGCCAGGAGACCAAGCGGCTCTCCGCGGCGGCCGAGGAGCGCGACATCACGCCGAAGTCGCTCACCACCGGCGACTACGACAACAACGGATACGCGGATCTCGTCGTGTCCGGTGTGACCGTGGGCGACGAGCCGGGGCACGGCTGGTCCGCGTACTTCTCGGGCAACGCCGACGGCCTCAAGTACGAGCACGACCTGCGCGGCGGACCCGTCGCCGCGTCCGGTGACATCAACCACGACGGCTTCGACGACCTGGTGACCGGCGAGCCCAACTCCCCGGACGACGGGGGCGAGACGCAGACCGGCGGCCTGGTCGGCGTCCGCTACGGCGACGCGGGCGGCCTCAAGGACGAGGCCAAGTGGTGGACGCAGGACAGCGTGGACGTGCCCGGCGTCGCCGAGCGCGGCGACGGCTGGGGCGCCGACCTGTCCGTGGCGGACACGAACGGCGACGGATACGCGGACGTCGCCATCGGCGCTCCCGGCGAGGACATCGGTACGGTCGCGGACGCCGGGGCGGCCTGGGTGCTGCGTGGCTCCGAGCACGGTCTGACGGGGGTCGGCGCCAAGTCGTGGGACCAGAACTCCACGGACATCCCCGGCGCGGCCGAGAAGGGCGACAAGTGGGGCGCCCAGGTGCGCCTGACGGACCCGAACCGCGACGGCCGATTCGGTCTCCTGGCCGCCGCACCCCGCGAGAACGCCGGTGACGGCATCGTGTGGGTCCTGTCCGCGGGGGCGGGCGGCGTCACCGCGTCCGGGTCGTGGACCTACGGCGCGGAGTCGCTGGGCGCGCCGGGCACGGGCGCGGCCTTCGGCGCGGCGATCGACGAGTAAGGTCCGACGGCCCGCGAGGGCCTTCGGGCAGGTCGACCGAACGCGGTCGTGAGCAGCCTACGTATGATCGCGGCCTATCGCTCACGACCGCGTTCGGAGGCTGAACAGGCATGACGGAGAGTCGAGTTGTCGTCGTCACGGGCGGCGGGACGGGCATCGGTGCCGCCACCGCCCGGCAGTTGCGTGCTGCCGGGCACCGTGTCGTCGTCTCCGGACGGCGCCCCGAGCCGTTGCGCCGCGTCGCCGAGGAGACCGGTGCGCTGGCCCACCCCGCGGACGCGGGTGATCCCGCGGAGGTCGCCGGCCTCGTCGCGGCGACCGTCGAGGCCTACGGCCGCGTCGACGGGCTCGTCCTCAACGCCGGGATCGGGCGCAGCGGGGCGGTCGGCGATCTCTCCGACGAGGACTGGGACGCCGTGCTGCGCACCAACCTGACGGGTCCCTTCCTGCTGATGCGGGCCGCGCTTCCCCACCTCCTGGAGACGCGCGGCTCGGTGGTCGCGGTCGCCTCGGTCGCCGCGCTGCGCAACGGCGTGGCCAACGCCGCGTACGCCACGTCCAAGGCGGCGCTGCTCCAGCTGTGCCGCTCCCTAGCCGTCGACTACGGCAAGGCCGGCCTTCGCGCCAACACCGTGTGCCCCAGCTGGGTGCGCACCGAGATGGCAGACCGGCGGATGACCCGGTTCGCCGATGAGGCGGGCCTGGGGGACGGCGGGGCCGACGCGGCGTACGAGGAAGCGACGCGCCTCGTCCCGGCGGGCCGGCCGGGAGAGCCGGAAGAGGTCGCCGAGGCGATCTCCTGGCTGCTTTCGCCCGCCGCCTCCTTCGTCAACGGCGCGACGCTGACCGTCGACGGCGGGGTGACGGCGGTGGACCCCGGCACCTCCGCCTTCGACTTCAGCATCACGCCGAGGGCCTAGAAGCCAGAGCGGGGGCGGCGGGCACAAGGGTCAGCCGAAGCGTTCCACGCGGAGCTGGGCGGGTGGGTACGGCGAGAACGAGGTCGTACCCACCGACCAGTGGCCGCCGTCCGTGCCGGGGATCGGGGTGATGGCCTGGGGCAGATAGGTGGACGGCGTCTCCGGACCGCGTTCGCTGTGCCAGGCCGTGCCGTCCCAGCGCAGGTAGTGGGCGCGCTTCTGGTCCCAGAAGTCCCAGCCGCAGATCCGGTCCGGCTGCCCCTTGGCGTCCCCCGCGATGCCGCTCAACAGGCCGACGGTGAACGGCGCCTGGACGTTGGTCCACTGGGTGCCGTCCCAGTGCTGCAGCGTGACGCCCGGCGGTTTGCCGGGCGGTCCCCCCGGGCCGTACGCGAATCCGGTGAGCCAGATGTCGTCGTGCGCGACCGGGAGCAGTCCCGTCACCGAGCCGCGGATGCCGAGCGTGCGGGGCACCACCGTCCAGCTGCCGTCCCAGCGGGCGATGATGTCGCCGTAGACCCACACCTCACCGCCGGGCGTCACGTGAACGCCGGTCGGCGTGGGCGCGGCCTCGTCCGGCAGCGGCCGGCACCAGCGCCAGGTCGTGCCGTCACCGCGCATCAGGCCGGCGCGGTCACCGTGCCGCCCCGAGACCCAGAACCGGCCGTCGGGGGCAGCGGTGACGTCGGTCAGCTGTGTCCCCGGTTCGCCCCGACCGGGGAAGTCCGCCTCGCGCCAGGTGGCGCCGTCCCACGCGAGGAGCTGGTCGCGCCCGGCGGTGTCCGTGCCGATGGCCCAGGCGCTGCCGTTCGCCGACATGCCGTCCGGTGAGGCGGCGACCGCGCGCAGTCCGCCTCTGTACGTCAGGTGGGAGAGGTCGGTCCGTGACCAGGCGGTGCCGTTCCAGCTGAGGGCGAGCGGGGTGCCGAGCGTGCCTCCGTTGCGGCCCTGTTCGCCCACGGCCCAGGCGAGTTGGGGGCTTGTGGCGGCGACCGCGAGCAGGTGGGCGGCTTCCTGCGCGGCCGGTGCGGTGACGTGCTGCCAGGCTCCTGCCGAGGCGCCGGGCCGTGGGGTGGCGGGCCGTGCGGTGGCGGCGCCGGATAAGGGGACGGGCAGGGTCAGCCCCGCGCCGGTGATGGCCAGACCGCGGACAAAGACTCGTCTTCGCATGAAGGAACCCTTCTAGAGGCTTGCGGCTTGAGACCTTTCGGGAGGCAACACCCTGAACCGGGTGTGGTGAGCCGTCAATGCACGGGGGTGCGCAATTCCCGGTGGGATGGGCGGGACAGGCGGGAACCGTTCACGCATGCGGTTCGTCGTCGTGGTGACAGTTGTTGAGCGAGGAGGAGCATGACATCGAGCACCTTCCGTATCGGCGGTGACATCCCGGTCCGCCGCATGGGGTTCGGGGCGATGCGGCTCGCGACCGAGGCCGGAGCGGCCAGGACCGCCTCCGTCGCGGTGGCCCGGCGGGCCGTGGAGCTGGGCGTCACGCTGATCGACACGGCGTTCATGTACGGATGGGGCGCCAACGAGGAACTTCTGGTCGAAGCGCTGTATCCGTACCCCGACGACCTGCTCATCGCGACCAAGGTGGCGATCGAGCGCCCGAGTCCCGGCGAGGAGGCGCAGACCAACGGACGGCCGGAGTTCCTGCGTGAGCAGGTCGAGCAGGCCCTGCGCCGGCTGCGCGTCGAGCGGATCGGGCTCCTTCAGATGCACCGCCTCGACCCGAAGGTGCCGCTCGCCGATCAGCTCGGCACGCTGCGGGAGTTCCAACTCGACGGCAGGATCGGGCACATCGGCCTGTCGGAGGTCACCGTCGACGAGCTGCGCGAGGCGCGGCAGATCGTGGACGTGGCGAGCGTGCAGAACCGCTACAGCGTGCTGGACCGGGAGCACGAGCCCGTGCTCGACGCCTGTGACGCGGCGGGGATCGCCTTCCTGCCCTGGCGGCCGGTCCACCCGGCGGCCTCGACCGGGGCGGCCGAGATCGCGGCCGTCGCGGCCGAGCTCGACGCCACCGCGGCGCAGATCGCCCTGGCCTGGCTGCTCGACCGTTCGCCCGTCGTGCTGCCGATCCCCGGCACCGCCTCGCTCGACCACCTGGCGGAGAACGTCGCCGCGGCCGATATCCGGCTGAGCGCGGAGCAGCGGGAGCGTCTCGACCGCATCGCGTTCCCCGCGCAGGGCTGAGGCGGGACCGGCCCGTTCACGGAGCGGGCCGGTCGATCCGGTAGAGGTGGTGGGCGCGGTCGTCGAGGGGATTGTCCGGCTCCAGCGACACCTCGGCGATCCGCCGCAGGCCCGCCTTCTCCAGGGCGCACCAGGAGGCGTGATTGCCCACGTGCACAGGGACGAGGACCGCGGTGGCATCGGGGTGGTCGCTCCAGGTGGCCTCGACGATCGCCCGGATCATGCGCGTGCCGAGCCCCTGGCCGACGTACGAGGGTTCCCCGATCAGGTAGTCGATGCTCATGGCGCCCTCGGGAACCTCCGCCTGTCCGGCCAACTCGTCCCCGTACTCAGGGTAGTCGGCGAAGCGGCAGCGCTGGACGAGGCCGAACGGTACGCCGTCAAGCAGCATGAGCAGGTCCTCCGACGGCTCCTCGTCACGGGCAGCCGGGCCGAAGTCGCGTGCCACCGCCTCGGGCGAGGTCTCGTGGTTCCACCAGCGTGCGACGAACGGCTGCTCGAGCCACCGCCGCAGCAGGGGGAAGTCCGCTTCGCCGAGCCGACGCCAGCTGATGATCCGCATGCCATCCACCGTCTGCCTCCTGCCTTTCGTCTCTCGCATTCTGTCCTACCGTGAACTCAACCTCCGTACGTGGCCTCGGAGTCGTCGAGCACCGCGGCGAAGTCCCCGGCGAACCGAGCCGCGTCCGGCGCCTCAAGCGTGGCTGTGGTGATCCGTACGGCGGTGGGTGTGGCGATGCGGAAGCGTGAGCCCGCGGCCACCCACCACCCGTGTGAGCGCAGGCCGTTGACCACTGCGGACTCGTCCCGCACCGGTACCCACACGTTCATCCCACTCACGCCGCGTGCCGCGATGCCGTGCCGCGCGAGCTCCGCGATCAGCGCCTCGCGCCGCTCGGTATAGGCCTGTTCGGCCCGCGCGACCAGTGTCCGCGCGGCGGGATCGGGCAGCGTGCGCTCGACCGTCTCCTGCAGCAGGTGACTGACCCATCCCGAAGTGAGCAGCATGCGGCCCTCGTGCCTGGCCAGCGTGGTCGCGTCGCACGCCAGCGCCGCCCACCGCAGGTCGACGCTCAGATGCTTGGACACGGTCCGTACCTGCGCCCACCGCGCGAGCCCGCCGGAAGCCAGCGAGTACGAGGGTGCGCCCGCGACCTCCGCGTTGTGGTCGTCCTCGATGACCAGGACGTCCGGGACGTCACCGAGTGCTTCGAGCAGAGCGTCGCGTCGCGCCTCCGAGAAGCAGCCGCCCATCGGATTCTGCCCCCGCGGGCTGCACACCACGGCCCTGGCCCCGGCCCGCAGCGCGACGGTCAACGCGTCCGGCCTGATCCCCTCGTCGTCCACCGCGACCGGCAGCATGCGCAGGCCCAACGCCGGTACGAGATCGAGGAGATGGTGGAATCCCGGGTCCTCCACGGCCACCGCGTCGCCCGGCTTCAGCTCTGTGGAGAGCAGCCGCGCCATGCAGTCCAGTGCCCCGTGCGCGAAGGTCACCCGGCTGTCGGGGATCCCGTCGCGGGCGAACCACTCACGGGACAGTTCCTCAAGCCCCGTACGGCGCGGCGAGCTGCGGTGCGACCCGAGAACGGGGGCCACGTGCTCGGGCGGCAGCAGTACGGGCATCAGTGCCGGGTCCGGATGTCCGCCCGCCAGATCGCACACTCCGTGCGGCACTCTCGGGGGCCGACGCGCGCCGACCGCGGGCGCCTGCGCGACCACCGTCCCGCCCCGTCCGCGCGTCACCACGATCCCGCGCTGCCGGAGCTCCTTGTAGGCCGTGGCCACCGTCCCCGCGCTGACCCCGAGGTCATCGGCCAGTCTCCGCACCGGAGGCAGGGCGTCGCCCGGACCCAACCCTCCTTCGGATACGGCCTGTTCGACCGACGAGGTAATGCCCTTGGCGGTCGTGCCCTTGATCGCATATTGTGCTGCCACGTAAATAATTATGTATCAGTACAAAAGTCGGAGTCAAGCGGGAAGTCGGGGCAAGTGGGAAACCAAGGGGGAGCGGTGGGCATCAGCCATCGGCGGGCCGCGCTGTACGCACGCATACCAGGGGGTCTCGACGGCCGCCGCATGCTCTGGATCGCCCTGATCAACAAGATGGGAACCGGACTGTGGATGGGGGCGGCCGCCCTCTACTTCACCTTGGTCACCGGACTCTCCGTCGCCGAGGTCGGCGTGCTCATGGGGGTCTCGGGCGCCGTCGGCATCGCGGGTGCGCCGCTCGCGGGTCACCTCGCCGACCGGTTCCCCGTCACCCGCGTCATCTTCGGCGCCCAACTCCAGCAGGCCATCGCACTGTTGGCATTGCTGACGACGGACAACTTCTCCCTGCTCCTGCTGTACTCGTCCGTGAACAGCCTCGCCGACCGTGGGGCCAACGTCCTCACCAAGCTGTACGCCGCCCGCATCGCGGGCCCCGATCGCACCAGGTACCAAGCCGTGCAGCGCACCGTGTCCAACGCGGGCTGGGCCATCGGCGGCCTTGCCGGAGCGCTCGCCCTCGCCGTCGGCACGGACCACGCCTACCAGGGCCTGCTCATCGGAAACGTGCTCAGCTTCCTCGTCGCCGCCTTCCTCACCCTGCGGTGCGCGGAACCGCACTCGCCCTCCCGGGTGGTCACCGATTCCACGGCGTCCGAGCGTCCTGCTCCGCCGTCGAACCCGTGGCGCGACCGCCCCTATCTGCTCTTCACCGCCACCGAGGCGGCCCTCTTCCTCGACGACGCCGTGCTCCAGGTCGGCATGCCCCTGTGGATCGTGCACGCCACGGATGCCCCGCACGGCCTCGCGCCGCTGCTCATGGTCCTCAACTGCGTGCTGGTCGTCTGCTGCCAGGTCCCGCTGTCCCGCTTCGGGAGCACGCCGGACGCGGCCCGCGCACTCCTCGTACCGCTGGCCGCCTGCTTCGTCGTCGGCTGCGCCGCGATGACCGCATCGGTGGCGGGCGGCCCTTGGCTGTCCGTCACCGCCCTGGTGGCCGCGGCGATCGCCTTCACCTTCGCGGAGATACTGCACGCCATCGCGTCCTGGGAACTCTCCATCGCGCTCGCCCCCGACGATGCCCAGGGGGCCTACCTCGGCGTGCACGGCCTTTCCTCGTCGGCCCAGCGCAGCGGGGGACCGCTCCTGGTCACGGCGGTGATCGCCGCGGGTCCTCTGGCCTGGCCGGTGCTCGGCGCGGGTGTGATCGCGACAGTCGCGGCGCAGAGCCACCTCGTACGCAAGAGGCTTGCTCGTGCGAGCGGTCCGGTGGATGCGCCCGGCGCGGCGAGAGACCGCGGTCAACGGCTCACCTCGTGACCCGTCGCTGCGTACGCGGACGCCCCGCCCGCCACGATCGCGTGGCGGACGGGGCGTCAAGTGGTTCGCGGCGTGCGCGCGAGCTCAGCGGCCAATCCGGATGCGGTGCGCCTTGTCCTGGCCCTCGGGGCCGGAGCCGGACTTGTCGACCACGAAGGCCGTACCGCCCGTCACCTGCACGTGGTTGGGGTTGGCGCCGGTGGCCAGCGTCTCGATGACGGCCCCCTTGGCGGGGTCGACGACCGTGACGGTGCCGGGGGTCCGGTTGGCGACCAGGACCTTGCCCGAACGCCGGTCGGTGGCGACGGACAGGGCGCCCGCGCCGGTCGGCACGGACTTCGTCACGGTGCCCTTTTTGAGGTCGACGACCGAGAGGCCGCCCGCGGCCTGGTCGGCGGTGTAGGCGGTGCGGCCGTTCTTGGAGAGCGCGATGGAGATCGGGCCGTCGCCGGTCGGGATGAGGCGCGGGCTCTCGCCCTTCGGGGTGATCTCGATGATCCGGTCGCCGTTGAGGTCCGCGGCGTAGAGGGCGCCGGTCCGCGCGTTGACGGCGAGGCCGGTCGGGCCCGCCCCCTCGACCGTGACGCGCTTCTTCTCCTTGAGGGTGCGGGTGTCGAAGGCGACCACGGTGCCGTCGCCGAAGCCGCTCGCCCACGCCGTGTTGTGCTTGGCGTCCACGACGACCTCACGGGCGTGGTTCACGTTGGGCAGCGAGGTGAGGTGCTTGCCGGTGCGCTGGTCGTAGACGGCGACGGAGTTGTCGCGGGTGTTCGTCGTCCAGACGGTGTTGTGCTCGTCGTCGACGGCGATTCCGTAGACGGCCTCGACGGCGCCGGTCGTGGCGTTGGTGACCGGCGGCGTGTAGGTGGCCTTCACCTTCAGGGTGCGCGGGTCGACCTTCAGCAGGCTGGAGTTGGTGACGGGCGGCCGGCCCACCGCGGAGGTGGCCCACAGCACGTTGTTCCGCTCGGAGTACGCGGACTGGTAGAGCCCCTTCACGAGCGGCGCGGACTCGACGGTCGAGCCGGACGCTTTGCCGGAGGCCTTGCCGGGCTGCGCGGAGGCGGTACCGGTCAGGGCCAGCGCACTGCCGGCGGCGAGGGCCACGGCGACTGCGGCGGTACGGCGGATGCGGCAGGTGAGTGAGGACATGCTGCGTCAATCTCCTTGACTGAGGCGCCTCCGGGGGAGGCGATCACTCGATAACTTAGCTTAGGCTAACCTAAGTCGCACGCCTCGGATTGTGTGGCGCCCGCCACATTCACGCCCCTCGACCTTACGACCCCAGAGGGTAAGGCCGATGTGAAATCCGCGTCCCTGTGCGTCAGTTGAGGGAAGGAGACAGGCTCAGGCCAGCAACTCCGCGGTGTCCAGGAACGGCCGACCGAGCTCCTCCGCACCGAAGCCGAGCACGTAGAGCCCGGTGGACACCCGTTCAAGGAATCCCCACTCCCAGATCGCCCGCTCGTCCACGCCCGTACAGTCTGCGAGCAGCCCGCAGTACGAACGGATCAGACCGCGGGCCGAAGCTCTGTCCCGGCCCTTCAACTCCGTACACCAGTCACGGAGTACGACTCCCAGGTCGTACGCGGGATCAGCGAGGAACCCGTCGGATCCACGAAGACGAAACCGGCCTCGGCCCCGGCCCGGGGCGCGGGGACCCGCAGCGCGTTGCCGGGATGGGGGTCGCCGTGCACGACGACGCAGCGTCCGGGGTCGAACGCGGAAGCGCGCCGCTCGGCGAAGGTGAGCGCCTTGGTCACGACCCGCTCCGAGCAGGGCCGCCCGAGGCTCTCCCACGACCGCCCGATCATCTCGCCGAGCCAACGGGCCTTCTCCTGGGCCGGATCGACGACCGGCTGGTCGGCGCGCGGCACTCGCCAGGCGCTCCGCAGCATGGCGCACAGGGTCTCCATCTGCTGCCGAGGAGCGAGACCGAGCCGGTCCATCGACGGCCCGAGCGCCTCCAGAAGCATCGCGCGCCGGTCGAGGTCGTCGGCCAGGAGCCGCGCATACCCCAGGCCCTCCGCCCGACGCAGGGTCTGCGCCTGGCCGTCGAAGTCCGCTGCGGGCAGCCCGACTTTGAGCACCGCGCCCCCACCGTCGTGAGTCCGGACCCGCGCCACGTACGAGGAAGTCCCGCCGGGCAACGATGCCCCCACCTCGATCGACCAGCGCCGCTCCAGTTCCCCGATGAGGCCGGGCAACTCAGCCAGCCACCGGTAGCCGAGATCTCCGAGGCTGTGGGCCTTCTGGCGTACGAGGGGCTGGACTTCGACGGCAGGCTCGGTCACGCCGTCGATTATGGCCGTAGGGGCGGGACCGGGCGTTTCGGCAGCTCTACGGCAAGGGGCCGCCGCGGGCGGTGGTCCACAGGGTGTACCACTCCTCGTGGGTGAGGTCGGGTTCGCGGTGGACGGCGTCGCGGCAGGCCAGGATGCGGTCCGGGCGGCTGGTGCCGATGACGGGGGCGATCCGTGCCGGGTGTCGTTGGAGCCACCACAGGAGGATCGTCTCCGGGGTCGTCCGCTTGCGTGCGGCGAGGTCGGCGACGAGCCGTGCGGTCGGGGTCTCGCCGCCGCCGGTGAAGCGGCCCCGGGCGAGGGCTCCCCAGGCCTGCAGCTGGATGCCGTTGGCGGCGCAGTACTCGAGCGTCCCGTGCGGGAAGCCGCTGTCGGCCGCGGCCGGGGTGTTGACCAGTACCCCGGCTTCCACCCAGTCGCGGCACTCCAGGCTCATCTCCAGTTGGTTGGCGACCAGCGGTACGTCCAGGTGCGCCCGCAGGTGCGCGATCTGCGCGGCGCTCATGTTCGACACGCCGAACCGGCGCACCAGGCCCTGTCCGTGCAGCGAGGCCAGCGCCTTCGCGATCTCCTCCGGCCCGGTCAGCGGGTCGGGCCGGTGCAGCAGCAGGACGTCGATCACGTCGGTGCGCAGCCGGGTGAGGCTCTCCTCGACCCGCTGGACGATGTTCGGCCCGCGCAGGTCGTACAGACCGGGCCGGTCACCGTCGGCCAGGCGGATGCCGCACTTGGTCTGCAGCACGATGCGTTCGCGCAGTCCGGACGCCCTGGCGAGCACCTCCCCGAAGACCGCCTCCGACTTGCCGTGCCGGTAGATGTCGGCCTGGTCGAACACCGTGATGCCGGCCTCCAGCGCGGCCTCCACGGCGGCCTCGGCCGTGGCGATGTCCTCGGCGGCGTACGGCGTGGTGTCCCAGGAACCGCCGAGCCCCATGCATCCGTACAGCACACGACCGGTGTGCACGTCGGTCCGCGATGCCATGTCTCTTCCTCCGTGTCGCTGCGTGGTGGACCCCGCCATCGTCGCTCAGGCCCGAGGTGGTTCGGTGGGCGGCCCTCCCGGTGACTCGGCGGCCAGGGAGAGGAGTTGTTCCCTGGTGATGACGTCGGTGCCGGTGGCCGGGACGGTGCAGGCATACGCCCCGGCGATCGCGCCGTAGCGGGCGCACCGCAGGGGGGACTCACCGGCAAGGCGGCCAAAGAGGTAGGCCGCGGCGAAGGCGTCACCGGCGCCGTTGGAGTCCACCACGGGCGCCGGGGGCGTGCCGGGCGGCACGTGGGACAGCTCGCCGTCGACGAGAAGGTGGGCGCCCTCGGCCCCGGCTGTCGCCACGACCGCCTCGGCCCGGCCTCGCGCGGCGATCTGCCGCATGGTCTTCTCCGGGTCGCTCAGCGCGGTGGCCGAGAGGAAGACGATGTCGGCCTCGTAGGCGAAGGCCTCGTGATACGGCTCGGCGCCGTCCCAGTCGTGCAGGTCGGTCGAGATGCTCACACCGGCCGCCCGCAGCGTGGGCAGGGCGAAGGCGCACGGATGGGTGAGGGAGACGTGGGCGTGCCTGCTCGCCGCGGCGAGGGCCTCGACCGTCGCCGTGGGCAGCCGGTCCGTGCCCTGCGCCCGGCTGTTGTCGTACAGCGAGAGACGCCGCCCGTCGGGGCCGACCAGGTTCACCGCGCGCTTGGTGCCGCCGCGCTGGAGCACCTCGGTGAAGGGGATCGCGCGCTCGCGGTGCAGCGCGCGGACCAGGTCGCCCTCGTGGTCGTCGCCGATGAGGTCGATGTGGTGGGTGCGCAGCCCCAGCGCCTGCACCCCCAGCGCGACGAAGTCGCCGGTCTGCCCGGCGCGCATGTCGATCGCGGGCACCATGTAGCTGTCGGCGTAGGGGAGCGGCAGCTCGGGGACGTACACAATCGAGTCCACGCCTGCGCCGCCGAGCACCAGGACGTCGATCTCGGTCTCAGTGGGCACGGGCGCTCCTGCTCGTCAGTGCTGGTCCGATGATGGGTCGGACCGGCCGGACGCGGTCGAGCCGCGGACCACGAGCTCCGGCATGAAGAGGAACTCGCTGTGCGGGGCGGGAGTTCCGCCGACCTCTTCGAGGAGCGTACGCACGGAGGCCTGTCCCATCGCCTGGACCGGCTGGCGGATGGTGGTCAGCGGGGGGTCGGTGAACGCGATGAGCGGCGAGTCGTCGTAGCCGACCACCGAGATGTCGTGCGGCACCCGCAAGTCCCGTTCCCGCGCGGCCCGGACGGCGCCGAGCGCCATCATGTCGCTGGCGCACACGATCGCGGTGCAGCCACGGCCGATCAGCGTGCCCGCCGCGGCCTGGCCGCCCTCCAAGGTGTAGAGGGAGTGCTCGATCAACTGCTCGGAATCCGCCGACGACATCCCGAGGCGTTCGCGCATGCCGAGCTGGAAGCCCTCGATCTTGCGCAGTACGGGCACGAAACGCTTGGGACCCACCGCGAGTCCGATACGGGTGTGACCCAGCGAGGCGAGGTGCGTGACGGCGAGCCGGGCCGCGGCGCGGTCGTCCGTGGAGACGAAGGGGCCCTGCACCTTGGGGGAGAAGCCGTTGACGAGGACGAAGGGCACGCCCTTGCCGCGCAGTACTTCGTAGCGCTCCATGTCGGCGGTGGTGTCGGCGTGCAGGCCGGAGACGAAGATGATCCCGGAGACGCCGCGGTCCACCAGCATGTCGGTGAGCTCGTCCTCGGTGGAGCCGCCGGGCGTCTGGGTGGCCAGGACCGGCGTGTAGCCCTGGCGGGTGAGGGCCTGGGCGATGACCTGGGCGAGGGCGGGGAAGATCGGGTTGTCCAGCTCGGGCGTGATCAGACCGATCAGGCCGGCGCTGCTGCGCTGCCGCAGCCGCGTGGGACGTTCGAAGCCGAGCATGTCCAGGGCGGCGAGTACGGATTCGCGGGTGCCCGCCGCCACGCCTGGCTTGCCGTTGAGGACGCGGCTGACGGTGGCCTCGCTCACCCCCGCCTGCGCTGCGATGTCGACGAGCCGTGCGGTCATGCGGGGACTGTACCGGTGATACGCCGGATTGCACACCGGTTGTGAAAGCTTGCAGAAAGTTCCGGTTCTGCAAGGAGCTTGCGGGACATCTGGGGCCAAGTGGGGGCGACCCCTGCCACCTCAGGAGCCTGTCCAGTGCGGCAAGAGCAACCGTAAGGACACACGGCGGTAACGATCAGCAGTCCTTGCAGAAATTTCCCGCAAGGTCTTTCGGGCGCTTTTCAATCCTGTTACGTTCCCTGGCAACCCGGCGCCGCGTCGAGTGCGGCTCGTAGGAGGCAGCTCTGTTGGGGGTTTCGCCTCCCCCTTGTTCCGGGATCAGTTGAAGGAGTTCACATGCGGCGTGGCATAGCGGCCACCGCACTGGTCGCGACCCTGTCCCTGACGGTGGCAGCGTGCGGTGGCGATGACAGTGACAGCGGCAGCAAGGGTTCGGGCAAGCTGTCCGGAACCGTCACTTTCTGGGACACCTCGAACGACGCCGAGAAGGGGACCTACGAGAAGCTCGCCAAGGGCTTCGAGAAGCTCCACCCGGACGTCAAGGTCAACTATGTGAGCGTCGCGTTCGGCGAGGCCAACGCCAAGTTCAAGAACGCCGCGGGCGGCAACTCCGGCGCCCCCGACGTGATGCGCACCGAGGTCGCCTGGGTCGCGGACTTCGCCAACCTCGGCTACCTCGCCCCGCTGGAGGGCACCCCCGCCCTCGACAAGGCGGACGACTACCTCCCGCAGGCCGCGGCCAGCACCAAGTTCAAGGGCAAGACCTACGCCGCCCCGCAGACCATCGACACCCTGGCGCTCTTCTACAACAAGAAGATGCTCAAGGAAGCCGGCGTCGAGGCCCCCAAGACCTTCGACGAGGTGAAGTCCGCCGCCAAGAAGATCAAGTCGAAGTCCGGCAAGACCGGCCTCTACCTGCGTGGCGACGACCCGTACTACTACCTCCCGTACCTCTACGGCGAGGGCGGCGACCTCCTCGACACGAAGAGCAAGAAGATCACCGTCGACGACCCGCAGGGCGCCGCGGCCTTCAAGGTCATGAAGGACCTGGTCGACTCCAAGGCCGCCACCACCGACGCGAGCGACGGCTACAACAACCAGCTCAACGCCTTCAAGGACGGCGACGTCGCGATGGCCCTCGACGGACCCTGGTCCATCGAAGGCGCGCTGCAGGGCAAGTCGTTCAAGGGCGACAAGGGCAACCTCGGCATCGCCCCGGTGCCCGGCGGCAGCGACCGTCAGGCCTCACCGCAGGGCGGCTGGAACCTCGCGGCCTACGCGGGCTCCAAGAACCTCGACGCGAGCTACGAGTTCATCAAGTACATGAGCTCGGCCAAGGTGCAGCAGCAGACCACCGAGAAGCTGAGCCTGCTGCCCACCCGCACCTCGGTGTACGACGTGCAGTCCGTCAAGGACAACCAGATGGTGCAGTTCTTCAAGCCGGCCGTGGACAAGTCCGTGGAGCGGCCGTGGATCCCGCAGGCCAACGCCTTGTTCGAGCCGATCCGCCTGCAGATGGAGAAGGTGCTCAGCGGCAAGACCTCGCCCGAGAACGGGGCGAAGAGTGTCGGCGACGCCTACCGCAAGCTGCTGAAGGACTACAAGTAGATGGCTGTTGACAGCAGCCAGTCTCTGGCCAAGGCCGCGGACGCCCAGGGCGCCCGCGGCCGCGGCCGGCGGACCGGCGACACCGGCAAGACTCCAGGACGGCTGCGCAGGTCGCTGTCCACGCACTGGTACGCCTGGGCCATGGTCGCCCCCGTGGTGGCCGTCATCGGCGTGATCATCGGATACCCGCTGGTGCGGGGCCTGTACCTGTCGACGACCGACGCCAACGAGGCGAACGTCGAGCGCACCATCGGCATGAACCACATCCCGGCGACCTACAAGTCCGTCGGCCTGGACAACTACACCGCGGTCCTCCAGGACGGCGTCTTCTGGGACCGGCTGACGTGGACCATCATCTGGACCGTCTCCTGCGTCGCGATCTCCTTCGCGCTCGGTCTGGTCCTCGCGAACATGCTCAACCGCAAGCTGGCGGGGCGCTCCCTCTACCGGATGGCGCTGATCCTGCCGTGGGCGGTGCCTGCCTTCGTCTCCGTGTTCACCTGGCGGCTGCTCTTCAACGAGAAGAACGGCATCCTCAACAAGATCCTCGCCGGCGGCGGCATCGACGCGATCCCGTGGCTGAACGACCCCACCTGGGCCAAGCTCTCGGTGATCACGGTCAACGTCTGGCTCGGCGTCCCTTTCATGCTGGTCGCCATGCTCGGCGGACTCCAGTCCATCCCCGGAGAGCTCTACGAGGCCGCGGAGATGGACGGCGCGAACGCCTGGCAGCGCTTCCGGCACATCACGCTGCCGGGCCTGCGGACCGTCAGCAGCACCGTGATCCTGATCAGCGGCATCTGGACCTTCAACATGTTCCCGGTGATCTTCCTGCTCACCCGGGGCGGTCCGGGAGACGCCACCGAGATCCTGGTGACGTACGCCTACCGGCTCTCGTTCGTCGTCAGTCCGCGCGACTTCGCGGGATCCGCGGCCTGGGGCGTCATCATTCTGCTGCTCCTTTCGCTCTTCGCGGTCGTTTACCGCCGCGCGCTCCGCAAGCAGGGAGAAGTGTGGTGACCACCGTGACCGACAAGAAGACGTCGACTACGCGCCGGCCCAAGGCCAAGGTCAGGGAGCGCGGCGAACGCGGGCCGCTGGCCTCGGTCGCGCTCCACGTGGGCCTCCTGATCGCCTCCGCCACCGCGATCCTGCCGCCGCTGTGGCTGCTCGTCACCTCGTTCAAGCCGACCAGCGAGGCGTTCTCCACCGACCTGGTCAAGGACTTCACGTTCCGCAACTACGACCACGTCGTCAACGACACCGAGTTCCTGAGCTGGCTCGCCAACTCCCTGCTCGTCGTGGGCCTCACCACGGTGATCGGCGTCTTCATCTCGGCGACCACCGGATACGCCGTCAGCCGCTTCAAGTTCCCCGGCATGCGGCCGCTGATGTGGCTGCTGCTGATCACCCAGATGTTCCCCGTCGCGGTGCTCATCGTGCCGCTCTACAACCTCCTGGCGAGCCTGGGCCTGCTCAACCAGCCCATCGGACTCGTCGTCACCTATCTGACGATCGCCGTGCCCTTCTGTGCCTGGATGATGAAGGGGTACTTCGACACCATCCCGGTGGAGATCGACGAGGCCGGCCGGGTGGACGGACTCAATCCGTTCGGCACGTTCTGGCGGCTCATCGTGCCGCTGGCCAAGCCCGGCCTCGCCGTGACCGGCTTCTACAGCTTCATCACCGGCTGGGCCGAGGTCGCCTACGCCTCCGCCTTCATGACCGGCGAGGAGAACCTCACCCTGGCGGGCGGCCTGCAGACCTTCGTCAACCAGTACACCAGCGACTGGGGCTCGCTGACGGCCGCGGCCGTGATCGTCGCCGTGCCCGCCGCGGTGATCTTCGGCTTCGTGCAGCGCCACCTCGTCTCCGGTCTCACGGCCGGCGCGACGAAGTCCTGACACGAAGTTCTCCTACGGCACACACCCCCCTCGCACTCGACCTCTCGATCTCAGGGAAGACATGACCCAGCATCTCGCTGCCCCTGCAGCCCCCGCCTCCGGCACCCACACGGACTGGTGGCGTGGCGCGGTGATCTACCAGGTCTACCCGCGCAGTTTCGCCGACGGCAACGGTGACGGAATGGGTGACCTCGACGGCATCCGTGCCCGTCTGCCCTACCTCAGGGACCTCGGCGTCGACGCCGTCTGGCTCAGCCCCTTCTACTCCTCGCCGCAGGCCGACGCCGGTTACGACGTCGCCGACTACCGCGCGATCGACCCGATGTTCGGCAGCCTCCTGGACGCCGACGCCCTGCTGCGGGACGCCCACGGCCTGGGCCTGCGCGTCATCGTCGACCTGGTGCCCAACCACTCGTCCGACCGGCACGACTGGTTCCGGCGCGCCCTGCGCGAGGGCCCCGGTTCCCCGCTGCGCGAGCGCTACCACTTCCGGCCGGGCAAGGGCGAGAACGGTGAACTGCCGCCCAATGACTGGGAGTCCGTCTTCGGCGGCCCCGCCTGGACGCGGACACCGGACGGGGAGTGGTACCTCCACCTCTTCGCCCCCGAGCAGCCCGACTTCAACTGGGAACACCCCGCCGTCCACGACGAGTTCCGCTCGATCCTGCGCTTCTGGCTCGACATGGGCGTCGACGGCTTCCGCGTGGACGTCGCCCACGGCCTGGTCAAGGCCGAGGGGCTGCCCGACATCGGCCGCAGCGACCAGCTCAAGCTGCTGGGCAACGATGTCATGCCGTTCTTCGACCAGGACGGCGTGCACGAGATCTACCGCAGCTGGCGCAAGGTCCTCACTGAGTACGCGGGCGAGAGGATTCTCGTCGCCGAGGCGTGGACGCCCACCGTCGAGCGTGCCGCCGCTTACGTGCGCCCGGACGAGATGCACCAGGCCTTCAACTTCCAGTACCTGGGCACCCATTGGGACGCAGCGGAGCTGCGTGAGGTCATCGACGTGTCCCTGGCCGCGATGCGTCCCGTCGGCGCCCCGGCGACCTGGGTGCTCTCCAACCACGACGTCACCCGACACGCCACGCGGTTCGCCAACCCGCCGGGGCTCGGCACGCAGCTGAGCACCGCGGGCGACCGCGAGCTCGGCCTGCGCCGTGCCCGCGCGGCCTCGCTCCTGATGCTGGCGCTGCCCGGTTCGGCGTACGTCTACCAGGGTGAGGAGCTGGGCCTTCCGGACGTCACGGAGCTGCCGGACGAGGTGCGCCAGGACCCCTCCTTCATCCGCGCGAACGGGCAGGACGGGTTCCGCGACGGCTGCCGGGTGCC
Organism: Streptomyces sp. NPDC033177; assembly: GCF_055577715.1. Taxonomy (NCBI): domain Bacteria; kingdom Bacillati; phylum Actinomycetota; class Actinomycetes; order Kitasatosporales; family Streptomycetaceae; genus Streptomyces; species Streptomyces sp. NPDC033177. The sequence continues at coordinate 522,253 of NZ_JBVIPS010000003.1, forward strand.
GATCCCGTGGACCATCGACGGCTCCAGTCACGGCTTCGGCGCGGGCGGCAGCTGGCTGCCGCAGCCCGAGGGATGGGGCGAGCTCAGCGTCGAGGCGCAGACCGGCGACCCGGCGTCCACCCTGGAGCTGTACCGCAGGGCGCTCGCCGTACGCCGTGAGGTGCCGGGGCTCGGCGCGGGCGATTCGCTGGAATGGCTCGATGCCCCCGAGGGCGTGCTCGCCTTCCGGCGCGAGGGCTTCGTGTGCACGGCCAACACCACCGGCGAAGCGGTGCGGATCCCGGCTCCCGGCCGGATCCTCCTTGCCAACGCCGAGGTGGAGACGGCGGACGGCAAGGTCGAGCTGCCCGCCGACACCACCGTCTGGTGGGCGGTGTGACCCTTTCCCTGCCGCGGTCCGCCGATCGGGGAGACGGGGGAGACCGGTCGGACCGGGGCGTCCCGCGGCTCGCGGACATCGCGGCCCAGTCCGGTGTCAGCGAGGCCACCGCGAGCCGGGTGCTCAACGGCAGGCCAGGGGTGGCTGCCGGCACCCGGCGCCGGGTGCTCGCCGCCCTGGACGTCCTTGGCTACGAGCGGCCGATGCGACTCAAGCGGCACAGTGCCGGTCTAGTCGGTCTGGTCATCCCCGAGCTCAGCAACCCGATCTTCCCCGCCTTCGCGCAGGTCGTCGAACAGGTCCTGTCCGGGCACGGCTACACACCGATGCTGTGCACGCAGATGCCGGACGGGGCCAGCGAGGACGAGCTGGTCGAGCAGCTGGAGGAGCGCCGGGTCAGCGGCATCGTCTTCCTGTCCGGGCTGCACGCCGATACCACGGCCGACCCCACCCGGTATCTCGAACTGCACGCCCGCGGTGTGCCGTTCGTCCTGATCAACGGCTACAACGAGCACATCCCGGTGTCCTTCGTCTCGCCCGACGACCGCGCGGCCGCGCGGATGGCGGTGCGACACCTCGTGGACCTGGGGCACCGGCGGATCGGACTCGCCATCGGCCCGACCCGCTACGTCCCCTCGCTGCGCAAGGCGGAGGGGTTCACGGCGGCACTCCACGCGCTGCTCGGCCTGGAACAGGGGGAGGCCGAACAGCTCGTGCAGCGCACGCTGTTCACGGTCGAGGGCGGGCACGCGGCGGCCAGTGTCCTGCTCGACCAGGGGTGTACGGCGATCGTCTGCGGCAGCGACATGATGGCGCTCGGGGCTGTCAGGGCGGCGCGTGAGCGTGGCCTGTCGGTGCCCGACGACGTCTCCGTCGTCGGCTTCGACGACTCGCCCCTGATCGCCTTCACGGACCCGCCGCTCACCACGGTGCGCCAGCCGGTGCAGGCGATGGCGAGCGCCGCGGTGGGCGCTCTCCTTGAGGAGCTGCACGGAAACCCCGTACAGCACACGGAGTTCGTCTTCCAGCCCGAGCTCGTGGTGCGTGGCTCGACAGCGCAGGCGCGGCGCTGAAAGGGAGGTCCCCGGTGCCGGCCCCGGACGGGGCAGCGGGGTGATGACGTGGCGCCGGGGCCTCTCCGTCCCACGACTCCGGTCCGGACGGCCGGGCGCGTGGGGCCCGTTGCCGGGTCCCCCGGCCGTCCGGACCGGAGTCGTGGTTGAACGTAACACCGTCGCAATGTCTTGCGAAAGGTTTTGCGGGGCGTGAACTCCCGGGATCACGCATCTGACGCCAGAGTGTGCGCCGAGGGTTGACCGGGGTTCTTGAGGGTCGTACGGTCTCGACCGAAAACGGCGTTGAAATGTTTCTGCAACATCCTTCAACGGCCTTACGGGCACGGCGCGTTGCCGGACAAGGTCACACCTCACTCAGGCAAAGGTCACACCTCACTCATGCAGGAGGCCCTCATGGCTGGCCGGAAGTCCAGAGTCCGCAGACCCGCCCGCAGACCCCTCGCCGCCGCTCTCGCCCTGGTCGCGGGAGCCGCGGGCAGCATCGTCGCCGGAGCACCGCAGGCACAGGCCGCCCCGCCCGGAGGCAAGGACGTCACCGCAGTACTCTTCGAGTGGAAATTCGACTCGGTGGCCAAGGCGTGCACCCAGCAGCTCGGCCCCGACGGCTACGGCTACGTCCAGGTCTCGCCGCCCCAGGAGCGCATCCAGGGCGAGGCGTGGTGGGCCGCCTACCAGCCCGTCAGCTACAAGATCGGCACCAGGCTCGGCGACCGGGCCGCGTTCAAGAACATGGTCGACACCTGCCACAACGCCGGGGTCAAGGTCGTCGCCGACGCGGTGATCAACCACATGACGAACGCCAACGGAACCGGCTCGGCGGGATCGTCCTTCACCAAGTACGACTACCCGGGCACATACTCCGGCGCCGACATGGACAACTGCCGCTCAAACATCAGCAACTACCAGGACCGCTGGAACGTCCAGAACTGCGAGCTGGGCGGCCTCGCCGACCTCGACACCGGTGAGGACTACGTCCGGGGGCGGGTCGCGGCCTACCTGAACGACCTGCTGTCCCTGGGCGTCGACGGCTTCCGGGTCGACGCGGCCAAGCACATACCCGTAGACGACTTGAAGAACATCAAGTCGCGGCTCAGCAACCCCGGGGCCTACTTCAAGCAGGAGACGATCTACGGGGCGGGCGAGGCGGTCTCCCCGGGCGAGTACACCGCCACCGGCGACGCCCAGGAGTTCCGCTACGGCTGGGACCTGAAGCGGGTCTTCAACAACGAGAAGCTCGCCTACCTGAAGAACTTCGGCGAGGGCTGGGGCTACATGCCCGGCGGTTCAGCCGCCGTCTTCGTCGCCAACCACGACACCGAACGGCACGGCCAGACCCTCAACTACAAGGACGGTGCCAACTACACCCTCGCGCACGTCTTCATGCTGGCACTGCCCTACGGCTCACCGGACGTGCACTCCGGCTACGAGTTCAGCAGCAACGACGCGGGATCGCCCAACGGCGGCCACGTGAACGCCTGTTACAGCGACGGCTGGAAGTGCCAGCACGCCTGGCCCGAGATCAAGAGCATGGTCAAGTTCCGCAACACCGCCCGCGGGACCGGCATGACCAACTGGTGGGACAACGGCAACGACGCCATCGCGTTCGGCCGCGGCGACAAGGCGTACGTGGTCATCAACCACGAGGGCTCCTCGGTCGGCCGGACCTTCCAGACGTCCCTCGCCGCGGGCAGCTACTGCGACATCCAGAGCGGCAGGAGCGTCACCGTCAACGGCTCGGGCCAGTTCACGGCCACCGTGGCGCCGAACACCGCCCTGGCCCTGCACACCGGGGCCAGGAGCTGCTGAGCCCCGCCTGACTGTCGTACCCACCGAGGCAGGCCGCCCGGCATCCGCTTCCCCGCCGCCGGGCGGCCCACCCCCGACTCGGGGCTCCGCCCCGGACCCCGCTCCTCAAACGCCGGAGGGGCTGATATCTGCCCCCAGCGCTCACTTTCCGCACCCCGCAACGCACAAGGAGAAGTTCCCCTTGACCGGCTCCCCCCGCCGCACCCTCGTCACCACGGCCCTCGCCCTGCTCGCCGCGGTCGCACCCCTGACGCCCTCGGCCGTCGCGGCTCCCCGGGCATCGGCCGCCGCCGACGCGCCCGCCGCACTCGACCTGTCCGCCTCCCGGGCCCAGTGGATCGACAAGAACACACTCGCCTGGGAGGTCCAGGGCGACGCCGCCTCGCAGGAGCTGGTGTACGCCCGCGACGGGCAACTCGCCGTCAAGGACGGTGAACTCACCGGCGGGGTGAGGCGGATCCGCCTCACCCCGGCCGAAGGCGGCCTCACCGACGCCCAGCGCAAGAAATACCCGCACCTGAAGAGCTACGCCGCCTTCACCGTCGACCCTCGCGACCGCGACCGCATCCGCCACGCCCTCATCGGCCAGCTCATCGCCACCCGCAGCAGCGCCGACGGCACCCTGCTGACTGCCACCGGCGTCCAGACGCAGGGCATCCTCGACGACCTCTACAGCGCCAACGCCACCAAGGCCGCCCTCGGTCCGCAGTTCCGCGACGGCCGCCCCACACTCGCCCTGTGGGCCCCCACCGCCCAGTCCGTGAGCCTCGAACTCGACGGCAAGCGCGTGGCGATGCGGCGCGACGACGCCAGCGGCGTGTGGTCCGTCGCCGGCGCGAGGAGCTGGACGGGCAAGCAGTACCGGTACGTCGTGAAGGTGTGGGCGCCCAGCGTCCAGAAGGTCGTCACCAACAAGGTCACCGACCCCTACTCCACGGCGCTCACGGCCGACTCGCGCCGCAGCATCGCCGTCGACCTCGGCGACCCGAAGCTCGCCCCCAAGGGCTGGGAGCAGCTGAGGAAGCCGAAGGCCGAGCCCCTGCGCGACGCGCAGATCCAGGAGCTGCACATCCGTGACTTCTCCATTGAGGACCGCACAGCGCGCCACCCCGGCAAGTACCTGGCCTTCACCGACACGAAGTCCGACGGCGTGCAGCACCTGCGCAAACTGGCCAAGGCAGGCACCTCCTACGTCCACCTGCTGCCGGCCTTCGACATCGGCACCATCCCCGAGCGCGAAGCCGACCAGGCCACGCCCGGCTGCGACCTGACGGCGCCCGCCCCGGACTCCGACGAGCAGCAGGCCTGCGTCGCCAAGACCGCCGCCAAGGACGCCTACAACTGGGGCTACGACCCGCTGCACTACACGGTGCCGGAGGGCAGCTACGCGAGCGACCCCGACGGGACCCGGCGCACGGTCGAGTTCCGGCAGATGGTCCAGGGCCTCAACGGCTCCGGCCTGCGGACCGTGATGGACGTCGTCTACAACCACACCGTGGCGAGCGGCCAGGCCGACAAGTCGGTTCTCGACAAGATCGTGCCGGGTTACTACCAGCGGCTGATGGCGGACGGCACGGTCGCCACCTCCACCTGCTGTGCCAACACCGCGCCCGAGAACGCCATGATGGGCAAGCTCGTCGTCGACTCGCTGGTCACCTGGGCCAAGGAGTACAAGGTCGACGGCTTCCGCTTCGACCTGATGGGCCACCACCCCAAGGCCAACATCCTGGCCGTCCGCAAGGCGCTCGACGCGCTGACCCTCAAGAAGGACGGCGTCGACGGAAAGAAGATCGTCCTCTACGGAGAGGGCTGGAACTTCGGCGAGATAGCCGACGATGCCCGCTTCGTCCAGGCCACGCAGAAGAACATGGCGGGCACGGGCATCGCCACCTTCTCCGACCGCGGCCGCGACGCGCTGCGCGGCGGCGGCCCCTTCGACGAGGACCCCGGCGTCCAGGGCTTCGCCAGCGGCCTGTTCACCGACCCCAACGCCTCCAAGGCGAACGGCACTGTGGCCGAGCAGAAGACGAGGCTGCTGCACTACCAGGACCTGCTGAAGGTGGCGCTCACGGGCAACCTCTCCGCGTACACCTTCACGGACTCCTCCGGCCGCAGGGTCAAGGGCTCCGAGGTCGACTACAACGGCGCACCGGCCGGATACGCGGACGCCCCCGGCGACGCGCTGTCCTACTCCGACGCGCACGACAACGAATCCCTCTACGACGCACTCGCCTTCAAGCTGCCCGCGGACACCACGGCCGCCGAGCGCTCCCGCATGCAGGTGCTCGCGATGGCGACCTCGACCCTGGCCCAGGGCCCTTCCCTGTCCCAGGCCGGCAGCGACCTGCTGCGCTCGAAGTCCCTGGACCGCAACTCCTACGACAGCGGCGACTGGTTCAACGCCCTGCACTGGGACTGCGAGGACGGCAACGGCTTCGGACGCGGCCTGCCCCCGGCCGCCGACAACAAGGACAAGTGGGCTTACGGAAAGCCCCTGTTGACGTCTCCGAACCTGACCCCGGGCTGTGCCGAGATCAACGGGACCTCGGCCGCGTACCAGGACCTGGTGAAGCTGCGCGCGACCGAGCCCGCCTTCTCCCTGGCCACGGCCGACCAGGTCCAGTCTCGGCTCTCGTTCCCGCTCTCGGGCACATCCGCCGAGACCCCCGGCGTCATCACCATGCAGCTCGGGAACCTCGTGATCGTCTTCAACGCGACCCCGCAGGCACAGGACCAGCGGATGACGGGCCTCAAGGACACCGCGTACGGGCTGCACCCCATCCAGGCGCAAGGCGCCGACCCGGTGGTCAAGGCGGCTTCGTACGAGCGCGGTTCAGGCACGTTCAGTGTCCCCGCCCGCACGGTCGCCGTCTTCGAACGGGGCTGAATCAGGGCCTGACACGGCCCCGCGAATCATCCGGCCCGGGCTGACGGCGCGTCGCCCCTCCCACGTACCCCCGCTACGACGCCAGTTCCGCAGGTGCCACCGCTCTTTCGACGTCAACGATGTCTCAGGCACCGGCAGGTCAGCTGGCAGCTGCATCAGCCCGGTGAGCACGGTCAGGTCCAGCAGCGGACCCACGTCCTGCCTTGCCCGGCGCTCCACCTCTGCGGTGTTCAACCGGACCGATCGCGGCCGTCGGCTGCCTCGTCAAGCGGATCGTCGCCGTAGGGCGTGAACCGGGCGAAGTTCTACCGCCTACGGCGGCGGTGAGACCGGTGGCTCAGCCAGATGCGGGTGGCGATCAGCACCAGCACCACCACGCCGAACGTGATCCGCATCCACGGCGGGATGGTCCCCGCGTCGGGGAGGTAGGCGACGAGAGTCATGGGCGCCACAGCTCCTTGGCGTCAGCTTGGCCGGCACGGATTGAGTACATCTGGCACCGGTACATCCCGGGCGCAGCACACTACGGCGCCGACACCGTGCACGACGCCTACGGCGGACAGGAGTGTGGCGCCTTCACGCGCACGGAGTACGTCACCGTCGTCAGCAACATCCTCCCCGGTCGAAAGGGCCAAATCGCAAGGGTCTTGACGTTGGGGCCACCTGAAAGCCTTGCCGACCCGGAGGGGCACGGGTCCTGCGTCCTAGCGAGCCGCCGCCCCTAGGACGAGGGCACGAGCCGGTAGGAGTCGCCGTCGGTGATCACGTGGCCTGCTGTGGGGGGCGGGAAGTGGCTGCCCAGGAGGAGAGTTGGGGTGCCGGCGAGTTCGCTCAGGAGCTGGTGGCGGGTTCTGGTCGCTGCCGCGGGGTCGATGTCGACGCAGCTGCCCAGGTCCGGGTGGACCAGTTGGACGGGGTGGTGGATGCAGTCGCCGGTGATGAGCGCGCTCTCGCCGTGGCTGCGCAGTTCCACCGCCACCTGGCCAGGTGTGTGGCCCGGGGTGGGGCGCAGGCGCACACCCTGGGCGATGTCGGTGCCCCCGGCAGGGACGTCGACGAGGTCGAGCAGGCCGGCTTCCCTGATGGGGTGCACGGAGTCCCGGAACATCTGGCGTCGGGGCTCGTCCATGTCGACGCCGGACCAGTAGTCCCACTCTGTGCGGGCCGTGAGGTAGCGGGCGTTGGGGAAGGTGGGCACCCAACTCGTCCCGTCGGAGCGGGTGTTCCAGCCGACATGGTCGGTGTGCAGATGGGTGAGGACGACGAGATCCACCGTTTCGGGGGTGAAGCCGGCCTGCGTCAGGCGCGTGAGGTAGTCGCTGTTCAGGTTGTCCCAGGCGGGGTTGGCCCGCTGCTTGCCGTTGCCGATGCCGGTGTCCACGAGCACACGCAGCCCGTTGACCTCGACCGCGAAGCTGTGGCTCGCCAGCCGCAGGACGCGTTGTTCGTTCGCGAAATCCGGTTGCAGCCAGGGGGACCGGGCGACGATCTCCGGGGTCGCTCCCGGCAGCAGCCACGGTCCCGTCTGTGAGGGGAGGGACACCTCGTCGATGCGGTGCACGGTGAGGTCTCCGACCGTCCAGGCCGGGGCGCCGGGGTGGGGGCTGGACGTGGCGTGGTGTGCGGCGGTCATGGCCATGCGGTGATCCTTTGGTCGGCCGAGTGGCGGGCCCGGAGCTAAAAGCAACGGGTTTGCGTTAACGCAGCGTAGGTCCTATCGTCTCGTTAAAGCAAACCGTTTGCGTTTGAGTTTCGCCGGGGCGGGCCCCCCTCCCGGCACAGCGCCACGAGTCGAGAGGCCGCACATGAATACCGCCGAACTCACCCCCGAGGAGGCCGCCCGGGGCGCGCTCCGAGCGGGCCTGCCACTGGGGAGCGACCGTCACGAGGTGGTGGCGGCGACCGCCACGTACATCCAGTCCGTGATCGCCACGCTGCGCGAACTGGACTTCGGCGACACCCCGCCCGCGATCTCCTACACGGCAGGACAGGAGGGCACCGATGCAGCCGTTTGAGCTGTCCCTGGCGGATGCCGCCCGTGCCATGACCGCGGGGGATCTCTCCCCGGTGGAGCTCACCGATTCCGTCCTCGATCGCATCGGAGCCGTGGAGGAACGCCTCCAGGCGTACGTCACCGTCGTGGCGGACTCCGCCCGCGCGGCGGCGGTCCGGGCCGAGCGCGAGATGGCCGAGGGGGAGTCGCGCGGCCCCCTGCACGGCATACCCATGGGCCTGAAAGACCTGATCGACACCAAGGGCGTTGCCACGACGGCCAGTTCGCGCGTCAGGGCGGGCCACGTCGCCGCACGCGACAGTGCTGTCGCCGCACGCCTGTCCGAGGCAGGCGCCGTATTGCTGGGCAAGACCCACACCCACGAGTTCGCCTACGGACTGACCACCCCCCAGACGAGCAACGCCTGGGACCACGGCCGCGTCGCGGGCGGATCGAGCGGGGGCTCGGCCGTCGCCGTCGCGGCGGGGGAGGCCACCTTCGCGCTGGGCACCGACACCGGCGGCTCGATCCGCGTGCCCGCGGCACTGAACGGCGTGGTCGGCCTCAAGCCGACGTACGACCTGATCTCCCGTCAGGGGGTGACCTCCCTGTCCTGGTCCCTGGACCATGTAGGCCCCCTCACCCGCACGGTGCAGGACGCCGCGCTCGTGCTCGCCGCCTTGACGGGGCGGGAGCGTCCCGCCTCCGCCGCCCCGGGGGGTGAAGCCCTCCCGGAGGGCGACCTGACGGGGCTGCGGGTGGGCGTGCCCCGTAACTACTACTTCGAGCGGATCAGCCCGGAGGTCGAGGAAAGCGTGCGCCGGGCCATCGGGCAGCTCCAGGAACTCGGGGCCGAACTCGTCGAGGTCGAGATCCCCCTGGCGCGCTACATCCAGGCCACCCAGTGGGGCCTGATGGTCCCCGAGGCGACCGCGAACCACGAGCGGACGCTTCGCTCGGTACCCGATCTGTATACGGCGGAGGTCCGCGTACTGCTGGAGGCGGGCGAATTCGTGTCCGCCGGTGACTACCTGCGAGCCCAGCGCGCGCGGACGCTGATGCGCGAGGCATGGACGCGGCTGCTCGGCCGCGTCGACGTGATCGCGGCTCCGGCGGTGCCGATGACGGCTGCCAAGGCCGACCAGGAGAGCGTGGAGTGGGCGGACGGCACGGCCGAGACCGTCTCCGACAGCTACGTCCGTCTCTCCGCGCCCGCCAACATCACGGGGATGCCGGCGCTGACGCTGCCCGTGGGCCAGGACGGCGCGGGCCTGCCGATCGGCATGCAGGTGATGGGGCGCCCGCACGACGAGGCGACCGTGCTGCGGGTCGGCCGCGCCTACGAGGTGGCTGACTCCGGTGCCGCCACCGGTGTCGGGGCGGGCCGGCTGGCCCCCATCGTGGCGTGAGCGTGACCCCAGCTAGAAGCAACGAATTCGCGTTAAGGCGTTAGGGTGGAGCCATGAGTCCCAAGCCCATGGTTCGGCCCGGAGGGCGCAGCGCCCGCGTCCAGGAGTCAGTCCACGCGGCGGTCCGCGAGCTGCAGACCGAGCTGGGGCGCGAGGCGCTGACCGTCCCCCTCGTCGCGGCGCGCGCCGGGGTGACGCCGTCGACGGTCTACCGCCGGTGGGGCGACCTCCAGGAACTCCTGTCCGACGTCGCGGTGGAGCACCTGCGCCCCGAGGCGCCCCCGGCCGACCTCGGCGCCCTGCGGGCGGACCTCGGGGCGTGGGCCGAGCAGTTCCTCGACGAGATGGCCTCCCCGCCCGGGCGCGCGTACATCAGGGACGCTCTGCTCGGAGACCCGGACGGGAGCAACGCCGGCCAGTGCTCCGCCTACGCCGCCGAACAGATCGACATCGTCCTGGCGCGCGCGGCGGAGAGGGGCGAGGCCGTACCGGACACGGAGCGGGTCATCGACCAGGTCGTGGCGCCGATGATGTACCGCATCCTCTTCCGCCCCAGCCAACTGGACGCCGCCTACGCGCGCGCACTCGTCGACCGGTCCCTCGCGACATCCTGAGCCCGCATCCCCACCCGCATCCGCATGCGCACCCGTACCCGACGGCGGTCGACGGCAGGCAAAAACATGACGGCATCCGACGAACAAAACCCGCACCCAAGGGATCGTCCGGGCGCACTCCCGGTCGTCAAGAGAGTGCGCCTCGTCGGCTAACTGTCGCCCTCCTTGGGAATATGCCGCCGTGAGGTACGGACCGCTAGCGTGTGGCCCGCAGTTGTTCCCGTCGGGTCGTCGTCTCGGCCCCGGAGGTGAGAGATGGCGGATGCCGCTTCGGCGTCGGGCGGAACAATCCCGGTCCAGCATCTACGGGCGGGCGACCACGCGTTCGTCAGCTACGACGACGACGATGCGGGCCGCGACGTGGTGTCTGCCTTCGCGTGGGCGGGTCTGGTCAAGCGGGAGAAGGTGATGGTCTTCGCCGCTCCGCACATGGACGACGAGGAGGTGTGGGGCCGCCTCGATGCTCCGGGCGCCCTGCTGGGATCCGCCCGGAAAGACGGGCAGTTGGTGCTCAGCAGCATGCGCGCCCTCATCCACCCCCAGGACGCGTTCACTCCCCTGCGGCAGTGGGAGCGCATCACGGAGGAGACCGACCGGGCCTTGGCCGAGGGCTACAGCGGGCTGCGCACCTATATCGACATGCACTGGGTGGGGCACCTGGGCGCCGATGTCGAGGTGATGATGCACCGCGAATCGCACGCCCAGCATCTGTTCACCGACCGCCCCTACACCGAGATCTGTGCCTACGACCGCCGCTGGTTCGCCCCGAACGTCCTGACCGCGATGTACGAGGCGCACCCCTGTCGGCTGCTGCCCCGCCTGGGGGCTCTGCACGCGGAACAGGCGGACGGCCTTGTGCGGTTGGTCGGCGAGGCGGACGTCGCCACCCGGGAGGAGTTCATCGCCGCCGTGCGCCAGGGGCTCAGGGACGGCGCGGATTCCCGCCGGCCGCTCGTCGTGGACCTGAACGGACTCGTGTTCCTCGGCGTCGCCTGCGCCGTGGACCTGCTGCGGCTGGTCCTGGAACACCCGCACGGCCCGGTCCAGGTCACCTGTCCGCCGACACCGGCCCGCATACTGCGCCGAGCAGGTGCCGACCAGGTGCCCCACATGGTGATCAGCGAGGTGGACCGCTGATGACGAGCACCTCGGACCCACGCGAGATCCCCCCTGTCACCCTCCTGGAATCGCGCTTCACCCAGGACGATCTGCCCCGGCTGCGGATGCTCGTGGACCAGTACGCCGACCACCAGGGACTGACCGAACCGCGGCGCAGCGATTTCATCGTGGCCCTGGACGCGGTCGCGGTGAACGCGGTCGAGCACGCGGGCGGCGGCGGCATGCTGATCCTGCAACGCAGCAACGGCCATCTGGCCTGCCACATCCACGACGGGGGCCCCGGCTTCAGCGCCGACGTCATCCCCGAGCTGGCTCCCGGCCTGGACGGTCACCCGGGCGGCCGGGGACTGTGGCTCGCAGGCCTGCTGACCGACGAACTCACGATCTCGGCGGGCCCCACCGGCAGCAAGGTGACCCTGACCGTGCGCCTGCCCCAACACGGGTAGACCCCCTGTCCGTCGGCGGGTTGACCGTCACCCGTTGGGCCGGCGGCGCCGCAGCTTGACGGTGTAGTTGGTCCGCGTGGAGGGCTTTCCGTCGGGGTCCGTCAGGGAGTGCTCATGGGTGTCGCAGACGAGCACGTCCCACTGCCCGGTCGGCAGGTCGAGCGAGGCCAGGACCTTCTGGGGGCTGGGGAAATCCACACCCGGGGGCGACGTGGTCTCCCAGGCGGGGAAGCCCATGTGGCCGACGATCAGGAGGGTGCCGCCCTCGGTGACGGCCGCGGCGGCGGCGCGCAGGATCTGCTCGCGCGGCATCTCGTGGAGGGAGTGCAGGAACTGCGCGGAGACCAGGTCGTAGCTGCCGGCCGGGAAGGAGACGCCCAGGTCGTGGTGGACCCAGTCGACGCGGTCGGCGACCTGGGCACGGTCCGCGTGCTCGGCGGCACGGCCGAGGGCGACGCGGGAGATGTCGGTGGCGGTGACGCGCCAGCCCTGCCGTGCGAGCCAGATCGCGTCGCCGCCCTCTCCGCAGCCCAGGTCCAGGGCGCTGCCCGGGGCGAGCCCTTCGGTCTCGCGGACGAGTGCGGCATTGGGCTCGCCGCTCCACAGGCGGCCGCTCTGGTTGTAGCGCTCGTCCCAGAACGCGGCGGCCGAATCCGCGGCGGGTGGGATGCCGGCGCCGTCGGTACGGGCGCCGTCGGCGGAGACGGTGGCGTGGTCAGCGGTGTGGTCGCTCATGCGGGGCTCCTTCTGCTCTGCGGCAACCCTGCGCGCGGCGGGGGCGGCTTGACAAAGTTGTTTGCTGAGCTGGCAAATGGAGAGATGAGCGACGACGCCCGACTCACGGATGTGCTGACCGCCGTCGGGCCGCGGCTGCGGGCGCTGCGGAAGGCACGCGGCGCCACCCTGGCCCGGCTGAGCGAGGAGACGGGGATTTCCCTGAGCACGCTCTCGCGCCTCGAGGCCGGACAGCGGGAGCCCACCCTGAAGCTCCTGCTGCCGCTGGCCAAGGCGTACGGCGTACCGCTCGACGAGCTGGTCGGCGCGCCGCAGACGGGCGATCCGCGCATCCACCCGCGGCCGTTCACGCGCCACGGCAACACGTGGGTACCCCTCACCCGCTACCTCGGCGGAATGCACGCGTACAAGCAGGTCATGCCGGTCCCCAGGAACGGCTCGCGGCAGGCCGCACGTCCCGAGCAGGGCATGCACGAGGGCTACGAATGGATCTACGTCCTCTCCGGGCGGCTGCTGCTCGCCCTGGGTGAGCATGACCTGGTGCTCACCGCGGGCGAGGCCGCGGAGTTCGACACCCGCACCCCGCACGGCTTCGCCAACGCCGGTGACATTCCCGTCGAGTTCCTCGCCCTGTACGGGGCCCAGGGTGAGCGCATGCACGTACGCGTCAGGCCGGGCGGCGACGAGGAAGCGGGCGGGGTCTAGCGCGCTTCCGCGGCCCGGTCAGCCGGTGCGGAGCGCGGGGTCGCTGGTGCCGGGCTTGCCCGTCTCGACGTGCCCCGCGAACCTGCGCAGGTAGGCGCTGTCGCTGTCGGACCGGACACGCAGGTCGTACCAGCGCTTGCTGTGGCCGAGATCGACCGAGCGGGACTGCCGGCCGCCTGCCGCGACGGTGAGTTCGGTGCTCTTGCCGCCGTAGGCGTTGGTGATGGTGAGGCGGCAGGCCGTCTTGGCCGGGTTGGTGACGGTGAGCTTCACGCGCCCGGTGTCCTGGTCGTGGCGGCAGGTGATCTCCGGGCTCGGGGTGGCGGCGGTGCCCTCGTACGTCCGCAGGTAGCCGTTGGGGCCGTGCACGCTCAGCTCGTACGCCCCGTCGGAAGGGTCCGTGCTCCAGGTGTCGGAGATCTTCTTGCCGGCCGCGGCGGTGTAGGTCCAGGGCCCGTCGTCGCGGTTGCCCGAGGTGACGAGGAAGCAGGCGCCGGTTTCGTCGCCCGGTGTGAAGGTGAGCTCGATGGTGCCGTCGGAGGGCTTCACGGCTGCGGTGACCAGCGGGGTGTATGGCAGGGGGCGGGTGGGCCTCGCGCCCTTCTCCTGCTTGGGCAGGGCGGGGGACGCGGGTGGCGAGGGTGTGTAGCTGTCGTGCCGTTCCTGGTCCGGTGGCTCATAGCCGTCGGTGCTCGGCAGGTCCGCGCGCCCGGTGTGTTTGAGGCCGAAGTCGAAGGCCGAGGTGAGGTCGCCGCAGATGGCCCGGCGCCAGGGGGAGATGTGCGGCTCGTGGACGCCGAAGCGGCGCTCCATGAACTGGATGACGGAGGTGTGGTCGAAGACCTCGGAGCAGACGTAGCCGCCGGTGGACCACGGGGAGACGACGAGGGTGGGGACCCGCATGCCGAGCCCGTAGGGGCCCGAGCTGTACTCGCTGTCGCCCGGGAAGAAATCGAGCTCGGTGTCGACCGTGGAAGCGCCCCAGGAGGAGTCGGCAGGGGGGTAGGGCGGCGGCACGTGGTCGAAGTAGCCGTCGTTCTCGTCGTAGGTGATGAACAGGGCGGTCCTGCTCCACACCTCGGGGTCGGACGTCAGTGCGTCCAGGACCTGCGAGATGTACCAGGCGCCGTAATTCGCGGGCCAGTTGGGGTGCTCGCTGAACGCTTCCGGAGCCGCGATCCAGGATATCTTCGGGAGTTTCCCGGACTTGACGTCCGCGCGGAGGTCGTCGAGGAGGTGGCCGCTCTTCTTGATGTTCGTTCCCTTGCGCGCCTTTTCGTAAAGGGGGTCACCGGGCTTCGAGTTCCGGTACTTGTTGAAGAACATCAGCGAGTTGTCGCCGTAGTTTCCGCGGTAGGCGTCCTCCAGGACGCCCCACAGTCCGTCCTCGGTGAGTCCGTCGCCGGTGTCCTGGTAGATCTTCCAGGACACCCCGGCCTTTTCCAGGCGCTCGGGATAGGTGGTCCAGTCGTAGCCGACTTCCTCGTTGCCGAGGACCGGGCCGCCGCCCTTGCCGTCATTTCCGGTGTGACCGGAGTAGAGGTAATAGCGGTTGGGGTCGGTCGCGCCGATGAACGAGGAGTGGTAGGCGTCGCAGACCGTGAAAGCGTCGGCCAGCGCGTAGTGGAACGGTATGTCGGCCCTGGTCAGGTGGGCCATCGTGCCGGAGGTCTTGGCCGCGATCCAGTCGTCGTACTTGCCCTTGTTCCACGCCTGATGGCCGGTTTCCCAGTCATGGCTCAGCCCGGCGATGAACTGCATTCCCAGGTCGTCGGCCTCGGGATGGTAGGGCAGGACCTCCTCGCCGCCACCGGACTGATGCCATACGGGCTTTCCGCTCTCCAGGACCATTGGGCGGGGGTCGCCGAATCCCCGAACGCCGCCCAGCGTGCCGAAGTAGTGGTCGAAGGAGCGGTTCTCCTGCATGAGGACCACGATGTGCTCGACGTCGTCGATCGATCCCGACCGGGTGGAGGCGGGGATGTCGACGGCGCGCATGATGCTGGCGGACAGAGCCGCGACGCCGGCGGTGCCACCCGCTGCCTGGAGGAAGCGTCGACGGTTGAATGCGGGCATGGAGCTGAACCTCTGGAACGTGGGGGATAGAGGGCGGGTCACCGTAGACCCGCGTGCCCACAAGCCGTCAAATAGTGAGAAGAAAAGGTGAAGGAGTACTCATGCCAGACGCAGTCGAAGCCCCCGTCATCCTGAGCGACGTACCCGGTTCCTTCTCAAGGAGCGTGCTCGCCGAGCGCCACCCCGCGCTCATCAAGAAGGTGCGCGACGCCTTCCCCTACGGGCCGCGGCAGCATCGCGCCCTCGACGCCCTCCTCGCCCAGGCCACGGAAGGCGTGATCGAGCCGCCGGGACCCGAGGCGCACGACCGTCACCTGTGGGAGGAATGGGGGCGTGAGTACGTCGGTCTGTCCTGGTTCGACGCCCCCTTCCTGTGGGCCGAGAGTTACTTCTACCGCCAACTCCTCGCAGCTGTCGGGTACTTCGGGGACGGTACCTGGCAGGGGATCGACCCGTTCCGTCCGTTCAAGCAGGCGGAACTCCACACCGATGAGGCCGACCAGGAACTGGCCGCGCTCGACCGGCTGGCCCCGCGGCCCCTCGACGAGCAGCGACAGGCCCTGCTCCTGGGCTCGCTGTGGGGCAACCGCGCCGACCTGGGCTTCGCCGTGGGCGGCGGCGGGGCCGGTGCCGCCGACTCACGCCTCGTCGCCGACGACTCCGAGGTGCTGTGGTCCCTGCTGCCCGAGGGCGGCGCGGCCACGCTGTGCCTGGTCGCGGACAACGCGGGACGTGAGCTGCTGCCCGACCTCATCCTCACCGACCACCTCCTGCGCCATCGCCGCGCCGAGCAGGTCGTGCTGCACGTCAAGCCGTACCCGTACTACGTCTCGGACGCCATGACCGCCGACGTCATCGACTGCCTGCGCCGCCTGACCGGCGCGCGGGGCGCCGCGGCAGAGGTGGGTGACCGCCTGTGGTCGGCCATGGGCACCGGCCGGCTCACCGTCCGCAGCCACGTCTTCTCCTGCGCCCCGCTGCCGTACGAGCGGATGCCCGACGACCTGCGCCAGGAGTTCGCCGAGGCCGACGTGACCGTCATGAAGGGCGACCTGAACTACCGGCGCCTGGTCGGCGACCGGCTCTGGCCCGCCACGACACCCTTCGAGGAGCCCACCGCGTACTTCCCCGGACCGGTGGCGGCCCTGCGGACGCTGAAGTCCGACGTGATCGTCGGACTCGACGGGCGGACCGAGGCGGAGCTGAACGCGGCACACGGTCAGGGCTGGCGCACCAGCGGCACCCGCGCCCTCATCCAGGCGCGGCGGTGAGCACGGCGGTGAGCACGGCGGTGATCTCAAAGCTTTGCCATTCCCTCGCGCGGTCGTTATCGTTTCCAGCGTCCTGTTGTCTCCGATAGAGGTGGACGTTGCGCATCTGAGGTTCGCGATCATCGCGCCGTACGGCCTTCGCCGTACGCCCGTCACGCCGCAGCCGGCCTTGCCGCCCTGCCCGTGACCCCGCGTGGATGCGACCTCGGTGCATGAGCTGTCCCTCTGTCTCCCGGACCGCCGCACCCCTTTTCTGCCGGTCGGTCGCCGCGTGGTGCTCGCATACGACGCCCCCCGCCCGCGCCTGCGACTGCGAGATCCATCATGTCTGTACCCACCACCCCCAGCGTCTCCCTGACGTGCTCCGCCCTGTCGTTCCAGTGGCCGGACGGCACGAGCGTCTTCGACGGCCTGTCCGTCAGCATCGGCCGGGGCCGCACCGGGCTCGTCGGCACCAACGGCACCGGAAAATCAACTCTGTTGCGCCTGCTGGCCGGACAACTGCGCCCGACCCAGGGGTCGGTGACCGTCGGCGGCAGCCTCGCCTACCTGCCGCAGAACATCACCCTCGACACGAGCCTGCGCGTCGACCAGGCCCTGGGCATCGCCGAGCGGCGTGACGCCCTGCGCGCCATCGAATCCGGAGACGTGCGCGAGGAGCACTTCGAGACGATCGGCGACGACTGGGACGTCGAGGAGCGGGCCCTGGCCCAGTTGGGGACCCTCGGCCTCGGCGACATCGGACTTGACCGGACCGTGGGTGAGATGTCGGGCGGGGAGACCGTGCTCCTGCGCCTGGCGGCGCTGCTCCTGGAACGCCCGGACGTGCTTCTCCTCGACGAACCGACCAACAACCTCGACCTGTTCGCGCGCCGCAGACTCTACGAAGCCGTCGACTCCTGGCGCTCCGGCATCCTGGTGGTGGTCAGCCACGACCTCGACCTGCTCGAACGCGTGGACCGCATCGCCGAACTGCGCGCCGGATCGGTGAACTGGTACGGCGGCGGCTGGTCCGCCTACGAGGAAGCGCTGGCCATCGAACAGGAAGCGGCGGGGCGGATGTTGCGGGCCGCCGAGGCCGACGTACGCCGCCAGAAACGCGAACTGGAGGAAACCCAGGTCAAGGTGGCCCGCCGCCAGCGGCACAGCAAGAAGATGGACGCCCAGCGGCGTGCCCCGCGCATCGTGGCGGGGGAGAAGAAGCGCTCCGCGCAGGAGTCGGGGGACAAGCTCCGGGGCCTGCACGAGGAGCGGCTCAACGAGGCGCGCGAGCGGCGCGAGGAGGCCGCGGACGCGATCCGCAACGACGCCGAGATCCGCGTCAGCCTGCCGCACACCGCTGTCCCGGCGGGCCGCACGGTACTGAGCGTGACCGAACTGCGCCCCAGATTCGGCAAGTTGAAGGAAGGCGACCTGCATGTGCAGGGGCCCGAACGGATCGCCCTGGTGGGCCGCAACGGCGCCGGCAAGACGACGCTGCTGCGCACCCTCACCGGGGAGCTGGCTCCCCTGTCGGGCGAGGTCAGGACATCGGTGCCGCTGAGGTTCCTGCCGCAGCGCCTGGACGTCCTGGACGACGGTCTGAGTGTCGCGGCGAACGTTGCCCGCCTGGCTCCCGGGCTCACCGACAACCACATCCGCTCGCAGCTGGCGCGCTTCCTCTTCAAGGGGGCACGCGCCGAGCAACTGGCGGGCACTCTCTCGGGCGGCGAGCGCTTTCGTGCCGCGCTCGCCGCGATGATGCTCGCCGCGCCGGCCCCTCAACTGCTGATGCTTGACGAGCCGACCAACAACCTGGACCTGGCCAGCGTGCGCCAGCTGACCGGTGCCTTGGAGTCGTACGAGGGTGCGCTCCTGATCGCCAGCCACGACCTGACGTTCCTGGAGTCGGTCGGTGTCACCCGCTGGGTGCTGGTCGGGGAGGACCTGGTGGAGACCACCGCGGAGGAGGTACGCGACCTTCTGGCGGCGCCGGGCCAGGGTGACGCGGGGGAAGCCTCGCCGTAGGCCGGGGCAGCGGATCAGCGGCCGGTGCGCGTGCCGGCTTCGGAACGAACCGTCCGACGCCGCACGCGCACTCCCACCGCGTCCTGCTGCTCCACATCGCTGTCCGTCGCCACGTGCAGAGGGACGAAGACGATCATCCAGTAGAAGCCGAACAGCCAACGGCCGGTGAGCCGGACGAGGCCGGGGCGCCGGCCGTCGGAGGCGCGTACGACACGCAGTCCCGTGATCAGCTTGCCGAGACTGACCCTGGCCGCTTGCGTGAGCAGGACGTGGTTGACGAAGGACACTCCGGCGGCCACGCCGAGGGCCAGCCCCCACACCGCGGGGGTCTGCGGCCGCAGTTCGACCACTCCGTCACTCACTTTCACACCGGTCGCCGCGCCTGCCGCGATGCCACACACCAGGGCGAACAGCGCGTCGATGACCGCTGCCGTGACTCTGCGCGCCTGCGAGGGGAGCTCGACACGGGTGGGGGCGTGGGTGGGGGTGCGGTTATGGGCGGGGGTGTGCTGCTGATTGACCACGGCTCTGATTCCGGTCTCTTCGCTGTCCAGTGTCCGAACGGGCCGGCACCTGCCCCCGCCTGGCCCGCACGCTACTGTCCGAGACCGCGCGACTGTTGAGCGGGGTGCTCCCCCGGCCCCCACCGGTCCGGGCCGAAGGCCCGTCCCGGCGGGGACGTCACGGGCTTCTTCCTGGTCAGTCGTGCAGGGCCACCAGGACCACGGCGGCCGAGACGGCGCCGAGGGCCACCGCGGCGATGCCGTGGGAGAGGCGGTGGGTGCGCGGGACCGGCAGGACGTGGTCGACGGCGAACCTGCCGGGGCCGGCGAGGGCCAGGCTCACGGCCGCGGTGAGCAGGATCAGGTCGTACTCGATGCCGGACGGGTTGAAGAAGCCGTTGCCCCACTTCATGGCGATGGCGTTGAGCATGATGCCGACGATGCCCGCCCCGGCGAGCGGGGTGAGCAGGCCGATGGCCAGACCGAGGCCGCAGAGTGTCTCCGTCAGACCGGCGACCGTGGCCATGGCCTTGGGGGCGGAGTAGCCGTCGCTCGCGAAGAAGCCCGCGGTGCTGTCGAGGCCCGCGCCGTTGAACCAGCCGAAGAGCTTCTGGCTGCCGTGCACGGCCATGGTCAGACCGACCGCGCAGCGCAGCAGGAGCAGACCAATGTCACCGCCGGAGTGCGCGGAGGCGAGCGGGGAATTGGGACCGCCCGGAGTGGCGGTGTAGGTGCGGGTGGAAGCGGAAAGGGGCATGCGGATCTCTCCTGGTGTCGATGAAGGCGATGTGGTGCTGCCGACCGGTCCTGTCGGCGGGGGTGCGGGCGGAGAGATCCCGTCTACGTTCTGATGACCTGGGTTCTGTAGAGGTCGACGGACGTCGCGTCCGGTGGAGCTGCGCCGGGCAGGGCCGGGGCCTCGTCCGGCGGCTCGTACGGCGCGGGCGCTGTCTCGAAGGCGGGCGAACTGGTCCGCTCGGGAGCGGGCAACGCCCCGCGCGGAGTCCTGTTCTCGCCCTCGTGACAGCCACGGCCACCGTCGCGGGACCGGTCACGGCCGCTGTCACGGCTGTCGGCCGCGCGCTCGGCATACGGGCCGAAGGCGACGGCGGTCGTGCCGCGGTCCTCGGTGACGGACGCGACCGCGGTGCCCGACGGTCCGTCGATCCCGAGCAAGGGGACGAGGAAGAGGAAGGCCATGGCGAACAGGGCCGTGCGCACCGCACCGCCCTGAGGTCGCGTCTCCCGTGTGGCCATGTCCGAGTGATGGTAGGCCAGAGTCGGCGGCGGGCACAGGAGGGAGATGAGGCACTTGCCGTGAACAGGGTCGTGCCCGTTGCCTCTACCGTCGGGCGCAGTCGATGTCCTGAGCGGGCAGGGCGCCGGTGCGCAGGTAGTCGTTGACCGCGCGGTCGGCGCAGGGGACGGGACGAAGGCCTTCGAGCCCGCGGCCGTAGACGCCGTGGGAGCGGATGTCCGCGGTGATCAGGCGGGAGCCGGTCAGCTTGCGGTGCAGGGCCAGAGCCCCGTCATAAGGGGTGTTGTTGTCGCGACGGGCCTGCAGCATCAGTACGGGTACGTCGTTGGCGATGGCCGTGCCCGGTTCGCGTGGCGCGGCGGGCCAGAACGCACAGGGGGCGATCATGCCGTTGACGTAGGGGCCGAACACGGGCTGGGTGCTGCGGCTGCGCTCGCTGTTCCGCCAGTACGTCTCCGGGTCCTCGGGCCAGCCGCCCGCGGGCCAGCCGCCGTCGCCGCACATGAAGAGCGCGCCGCCCACCATGCTGTCCGCCAGGTCGGGCGAAGCGAGCAGCTCCAGCCACGCGGCGAGCTCCGGGCCCGGCTCGATGGGCTTGCCCGCCGCGGCGTCGACCAGGTCACGCACCATCGCGGCCAGCGTCGGGTCGTTCTCCTCGTGCTGAACGGGCTGCTTCAACAGCAGCCGCAGGATGGGCGCGTTGAGGCGGTGCCCGTCGACATCGATCGGCCGGCGCTCGGCCTGTACGAGGAGTCGCTCGACGCGCGTCCGCACCTGAGAGGCCGTGCGGCCGAGCCCGTAGGTGTCGTGGCGCCGGGCGGTCCAGGCGGCCCATTCGTCCAGCGCTTCCTCGGCCGGTTCGCCGGAGCTCTGGAACAGTTCGTACTGGGTGGCCGCCGGGTCCGTCGAGGAGTCGATGACCATGCGGTCGGTGCGGCGGGGGAACATCTGGGTGTAGACGGCGCCCAGATCGGCGCCGTAGGAGATGCCGTAGTACGAGAGCTTCCGCTCGCCGAGGGCTGCCCTGATGACATCCATGTCCCGGGCCACGTTCCGGGTGGACGCGTGGGGCAGCAGCTCCGCGTTGTCCCCGTGCTCGTGGCAACGCCGCGCCGAGTCCCGCGCGCCGCGCACCGACGCGTCGAAATCCGCGCGTGGTGAGGTCGAGTGCCCGGGCGGGGCCGGCGGCAGGGCCGGTGCGCAGGTGATCGGGGAACTCTCGCCGAGGAACCGCGGGTCGAACCCGATGAGGTCGTAGCCGTCCGCCGACCCCTTCAACGCGGGTCGCAACGCGAGGGTGTTGGCGATCCCGCTGCCACCGGGCCCGCCGGGATTGGACAGCAGGATGCCGCGACGCTGCGAGGAGGCCTTGGCCTTGATGCGCGAGACCGCGATCTGCAGGGTGCGCCCGCCGGGAGCGGAGTAGTCGAGGGGGACGGTCACCTCGGCGCACTGCGCCCCGGCGGCGTTCAGCTCCTCCTGCGCCTTCGAGCACGGCCCCCAGCTGAGCCGCTGCTGGTGGTGCGTGGAGAGGGGGCGGGTTCCAAGGGGAGACTGCGCCACCGAAGGCACCGCTCCGGCAAGCAACCCGGCCAGGCCAAGACCGACCGCGAGTAAGGGGGTGGGGCGGCGCATCGTGCTCCTAGAGATCAACTGGCGCGAGAAACAGGGACGGGGCCGACGCTATGAGCACGGAACGCGACGGAACATCTGGTCACCCGGCCGATGCCTGCGGGGGTTAGCCCCCGCCCCGCGCGAGGCCCGGCGCGCGCCCCCGGAGAGTGACGCGCGCCACCTGGCTGGGCATGGGAGGGGCATTGCTTTGTATCCTCGGCGGGCAGTGCCGATGCCCCCGGCGCGCGCCCGTGCAGCTCACAGGCCCGGGCAGTGCCGACAACGTAAGGACACATGATGACCACCGAGCTGAGCCCCGACGCCGTGACCGGGCTCCTTGAGCGGGCCCGCCAGGACTACCAGGACCTCGCAGGACGCGGGCTCTCGCTCGACCTCACGCGCGGCAAGCCGTCGCCGGAGCAGCTCGACCTCTCCGAGGACCTGCTGAGCCTGCCGGGCGGGCGGCACACCTCCGCCGACGGCACGGACGTACGCAATTACGGCGGTCTGCAGGGTCTGGTGGAGCTCCGGGAGATCTTCGCCGACGTGCTCCAGGTGCCGGCAGGCCAGCTCCTTGCCCTCGGTAACTCCAGCCTCGAGCTGATGCACGACTGCCTGGTGCACGCGCTGCTGAGCGTGGTGCCGGGTGCCGAGTCGCGCTGGGTGGACCAGGAGCGGATCGCCTTCCTGTGCCCGACTCCGGGCTACGACCGGCATTTCGCCCTCTGTGAGCGGTTCGGGATCGACATGATCCCCGTGCCGATGACCGCCGAGGGCCCGGACATGGACGTCGTGGAGCGGCTCGTCGCCGAGGACCCGTCGGTCAAGGGCATCTGGTGCGTCCCGAAGTACAGCAACCCCGACGGCGTCTGCTACAGCGACGAGACCGTCGCCCGGCTCGCCTCGATGCAGGCCGCCGCGCCCGATTTCCGGATCTTCTGGGACAACGCGTACGCCGCCCACCACCTCACCGCGGAGCCCGTCGAGATCGCCGACCTGCTCGCCGCCGCCGCGGCTGCCGGGAACGCGGACCGTGTCTTCGTCTTCGGCTCCACCTCGAAGATCACCGCGGCGGGCGCGGGTGTCGCCTTCTTCGGCTCGTCGCCCGCGAACCTGAAGTGGCTGCTCGCCAACAACGCCAAGCGGTCGATCGGTCCGGACAAGATCAACCAGCTGCGGCACGTCATGTTCCTGCGGGACGCCGATGGGGTGCGCGCGCACATGGAGCGCCAGCGCGCCCTGCTCCAGCCGAAGTTCGAGGCCGTGGCCCGGATCCTGGAGACAGAGCTCGGCGGGACCGGTCTCGCCAGCTGGACCGACCCCAAGGGCGGCTACTTCGTCACGCTCGAAGTGACCGACGGCTGCGCCAAGGAGGTCGTACGCCGTGCCGCCGAGGCGGGCATCGTGCTGACCCCGGCCGGCGCCACCCACCCGTACGGCGACGACCCGCGTGACGCCACCATCCGCATCGCGCCGAGTTACCCGAGTCTGGCGGAGCTGGAGCAGGCCATCGCCGGGCTCGCCGTGTGCGTACGGCTCGTCGGCTACGAGCAGCAGGTCGCCTAGCTCCGAGGACGCGGGGGTCCATGGGCCCGTTCCCGGTCCTCGGTCCTGGTCACGCCCGACCGGTTCCGGCCAGTAAACTGCGCGCGCTCAGATGCGTCGCAGGAGGCTAGGGGGAACCGTGGCACACGGGGGATATCAGGGCTGGGGCCCGGGGAACGGCCGTCCGCAGGGCGGCGGCCCCTATCCGTACGACCCGCAAGGAGGCGGCGGCCCGAATCCGTACGGGCCGCCGCAACCCGGGCCGTACCTGCCCCCGCAGCCGTATCCGTACCCGCTCCCGCCGCAGCCCGTCCGGCGGCGGCGTTCCGGGTGCGCGCTCTTCTTCGTCTCGCCGCTCATCCCGTTCATCCGCTCGGCCCGCCGCCGCGCCGAGGCGATCTTCAACCAGCCCGGCGCCGGCCATGTCGCGGACCCGCTCGTGTCGAAGGTGCAGCTGGGGCGCGCGATCGTCGGTGCGGCCGCCAGCTTCGGCCTGATCTACGCCTACGGCGCTGACGACGGCTGGAGCGGCGTCGCCAACGACGGCGTCGTGAAGCTGATCCTCGCGCCGCTGCTGCTGATCTTCACCGGTCCGCTGGTCATCCTCGGCTTCATCCGCTACGCGCCCGCCGAGCGGCGACGTGTGCTCCGCTCCCGGCTGCGTGCGCCGCTCAAGACCGTCGCCTGGTACGTCGGCACCCTGGTGGGGGTCGGCCTCGTACTGGCGGGCAGCACCCTGGTGCTCAAGCAGAATCACGGCACGCTCGTGAACGGCCTCATCGCGCTCGCGCTGCTCATCGGCCTCGTCTGGCTGCTGCCGTTCCTGCTCTTCGCCTCCGCGTACGCCGCACGCTATGCCTTCAACACGTCCAACGTGCACGCCGCGCTGCCGGCCGCGCTCACCGTCGTACTCGTCTGGGAGCTGATGCTCTTCAGCGTCGCGCTCGACGGCGGCCTGCCGCACGGACCGCCGGCCGCGCAGTGGTGCGCGGTCCTCGGCGGCCCCGTCACTGTGACCGCGGTGGCCCTGTGGGAACTGCGCCGCATGCGCGTCCGCCACGGCGTGCGCATCCGCCACTGAGGTCCGTCAGAAGGGGCCTAGCGGTCGGCCGGGTGGAGGACCATCTCGTGCTCCCTCTTGGAGGGATCGCCCTTCATCGGGACGGTCGCCCCGGAGGGCACGAATCCGTGGCGCCGGTAGAAGCGTTCGGCCCGCGCGTTGTCCTCGTGCACGTACAGGCGCACCCGCGCCACGTCCGGCACCGACCATGCCCACTTGATCGCCGTCGCGAAGAGCGCGTCGATCACTCCGCTTCCGCGGTGCTCGGGGCGGACGAAGACACCGATGACATGCGCCTGACGCTGCTCGATCGCACCGCCGAACACGTCCTCGGTGTCCGCGTCCTCGATGAGCACGGTCACCGTGCCGCTCCACGTCCCGTCCCCGCCCTCGGCCACGAACTGGCGCAGGCGCGTCCCGTCGGCCGCGCCCTCGGCCCGCTTCTGCCAGTAGGAGTCAGGTTCGGCGGCGGCCTGTTCGTACGTGTCGAGAAAGGCGATCGGAGCCACCGGGTCCTTGAGCGCACGGAGCCGCAACTCCTTGACCTTGGCCCACTCGTCGGCGCGGATCGGACGGACGGCGTCACCAGAAACCTGATTCATGTCGCCGCACCTTACGCGGCCCTGCTCGAGATCGCCCCGCATTTTCCCAGGTCACCGCTCCGCGGGCGCCGTACGAACACGGTTCGTCGCTACCTGTCGGAGCTGCGAGGACCGCTGTACTGCTCGTCGGTGACGGGTCCGGCCCACTGGGTCTCAGGGGTGTCGTCGCCGTGCCAGTACCTCATCGGTCTCGGGGTCAAGGTCGCCATCTCGCAACCCTGAGGCGCGGCCCGCCCGCCTTCTGGAGCGCGGCCCGCCCGACGCCCGTTGATGAACTGACCCTCGGTCAGGTGACCTTCCAGGCTGCCTCGATCATCAGGAAGATCTCCTCCACCGCGGCCTCCGGCTCGGCCGCCTCGCGGGCCACCGCATGAGCGTCGATCACGAACCTCGCGATCGCCCGGCACGCCGTCGTGGTCCGTGACAGGCCGGGATCCGCGGCGATGGCCGCTGCCAGGGACTCCGCGTGGCGCAGCCTCATCGACTCCTCGTACTCCCGCAGCGCGGGCGATGCCTCGATCATGCGCCACATCGGGGCGGAGCCGTGCGCCGTGCAATGCCGCACCAGGGCCAGGATCTCGCGGCGCAGCGCGGGGATGAGCGGGTCCTGCGGGGCCCGGTCGGTGACCGCGCGCGTGAGGCGCTGCTCGAAGTCCTCGTCCTGCTCGAACACCAGGGCCTCTTTCGAGGCGAAGTGGGAGAAGAGCGTGGTGACGGCCACGTCGGCCTCGGCGGCCACGTCACGGATGCCCACCGCGTCGTACCCCCGCTCCGTGAAGAGCCGCAGGGCGGCGTCAGCGATCTTCTGGCGGGTCGCTGCTTTCTTGCGCTCACGGCGTCCGGACGGCTCGGTCATGGCCTGACGCTATCAAATACAAAGCTGCAATCGCTCCTAAAAGCTAACCGTTCCGTAACACTAACCGTTAGTGTTACGGTCTGCCGCATGAAGAAAGTGAGCTTCGCCGAGTTCGGCGGTCCCGAGGTCCTGCAACTCCTGGATGCCGAGGAGCCCCACGCGGGCCCCGGCCAGATACGCATCGCCGTGCGGGCGGCGGGGGTGAACCCCGTCGACTGGAGGATCCGCGAAGGCCAGGTCCTGGGGGCGCATCCGACCGAGTTGCCCTCCGGCGTCGGGCTGGACGCGGCGGGAGTGGTGGACGAGGTCGGCGAGGGAGCCGAAGGCGTCGCGGTCGGCGACCACGTGTTCGGCGAAGGAGCGAGTACGTATGCCGAGTTCGCGGTCCTTTCCGCCTGGGCCCGCATGCCCGCGGACCTGACGTTCGAGGAAGCGGCCGGGTACCCCTCCGTCGTGGAAACCGCGCTGCGCGTCCTCAGTGAGGTCGGCGTGCGCTCCGGACAGACGCTGCTGGTCAGCGGTGCGTCCGGGGGAGTCGGATCGGCGGTCCTGCAGATCGCCCGCGAGCGCGGCATCACGGTGATCGGCACGGCCGGGGCCGCGAACCAGGACTATCTGCGTGGCCTGGGTGCGCACGCCACGACGTACGGCGACGGCTGGGTCGAGCGGGTGCGGCAGCTCGGCCAGGTCGACGCGGCCCTCGATCTGGCGGGATCCGGTGTGCTCCGGGAGCTCGTCGAGCTGACCGGGGACCCGGGCAAAGTGATCTCCATCGCGGATCTCGGTGCGCCCGCGTTCGGTGTCCGGTTCTCCGGCGTGGCCGGCAGCGTGCCGCAAGCGCTGGCCGAGGCCGCCGCCCTCATCTCGGGAGGCAAGCTGCACATCCCGGTCGAGAAGTCGTACACGCTCGCCGAAGCCGCGACGGCGCACATCGACAGCCGTACGGGGCATTCGCGGGGGCGGCGGGTCATCGTGATCTGACCCTTCGACTTCGTGACTCCGTGACTCTCGGACTCCGTGACCCCTGCCCTTGAGCCCTAGGGGCGGGTCGCGGGGCCCCCGGGTGTCAGGCAAGAAAGTTCGCTCCCCTCCCTTGACCGCGGGTCCCGCGCCCCGCACAGTACTCGTTAATGCGCATCACTAATACGCATTAACGAATGAGGGGCAGCGGTGGAAGAACCCAAGAAGCGAGCCGGACGAGGGCGGGTTTCCGCCCCGGTGGGGCGCACCGGACGGCCGCGTCAGGCCGAGGTCGCCAGGCTCGCGGGAGTGTCGCAGGCCACCGTCTCGCTGGTGCTCGCCGGCAAGAAGCAGGGCATCGCCATCTCTGATGAGACCCGGCAGAAGGTGCTCGACGCGGCCGCGAGCCTGGGCTACGTGCCCGACCCGGCCGCCCGGCGCCTCGCGGCGGCACGCAACGGCCTGCTCGGGGTGTTCAGCTTCACGGCCACCTTTCCCACGGACGTGCAGCACTCGTACTACCCGTTCCTCGTGGGCGTGGAGCAGGAAGCCGCCGCGCAGGGCTACGACTTGGTGCTCTTCACCGGGTCGAGCACCGGCGGCGCGGGAGCCACCGGGCCGCACGCGCTCAACAGGGCACGCCTCGCCGACGGGTGTCTGTTCCTGGGCCGCCACGCCCCGGTCGACGAACTGCGCAGGCTCGTCGACGACGGGTTCCCCGTGGTGCACCTGGGCCGCAGGGACGAACCGGAGGGGCTGGCCTGGGTCGGTGCCGACTACATCAAGGCCAGCAGCGAAGTCGTCCGGCGCCTCGCCGACCTCGGGCATCGCCGCATCATCCTCGTACGCGAGGACGACGACGCGCCTGCCTCCACCGACCGTGAACACGGCTTCCTGAAGGGCTTGGAGGAGGCAGGGCTGCCCGGTGGGCCCGCCGCCGTCTTCCGCAGTGCCGACCCCGCACGCGAGCTGCGGCCGGAGCACCTGCGGCAGTGGGCGGCAGAGGGCGTCACCGCCTTCGTGGCCGAAGAGACCGACAGCGGAGCCGCCTGGCGAGCGCTGAGCGCGGCCGCCCGCGAGGCCGGTCTGAACTGCCCCGGCGACATCTCACTCGCCCTCCTGGGCAGCCCGCCCCCGGACCTGGCGGACGGCCCGCAGCCCACCGGATTCGACATCCCCCGCGCACAGCTGGGCGCGGCAGCCGTACGCCTGCTCGCCACGCTCGTCGCCGGTGAGGACGCCCCCGACCCGCTGGTGGCCTGCACGTTCCGGCCCGGCGCCAGCACGGGACCGCCGCCCGAGCCGCTCGCGGACAACCCGTGACGCGGACACCTCATGAGGGCGGACAACCCGTGACGGCAGCCACCGCGTGACCGCCGCGACGAGCAGCCGCGCCCCACCGCGTGCCGGACCCCGCGGCACGACCACGTACCCCACAGAACGCACAGGACAGCACAGCAGCACTAGGAGAACCGTGATCCCTGAACCGGACATCCTCATCGTCGGCGGCGGTCTTGGCGGCGTGGCCGCCGCGCTCGCCGCCTGCCGGGCCGGCCGGACCGTCGTCCTCACCGAGGAGACCGACTGGATCGGCGGCCAGTTGACCTCCCAGGCCGTTCCGCCGGACGAGCACCCGTGGGTGGAGCAGTTCGGCACGACCGCCTCGTACCGCACCCTGCGCGAGTCCATCCGGGACTACTACCGCCAGTGGTACCCCCTGCGTTCGGAGGCGCTGTCCCTGACCGGCCTCAATCCGGGGGCGGGCCGGGTCAGCAAGCTCTGTCACGAGCCGCGCGTCGCCCTCGCCGTCATGGAGGGCATGCTGGCGCCCCACCTCGCGGCGGGACGGCTGACGCTTCTCACCGAGCACCGGCCCGTGGCCGCCGAGTCGGACAACGATGTCATCGCCTCGGTGACCCTGGAGAACCTGCGCGACGGCGACCGCACCACGCTGCACGCCCGCTACGTCATCGACGCCACCGAGACCGGCGAACTGCTGGAACTGGGAAGCGTCGAGCACGCCGTCGGAGCCGAGTCGCGCGCCGAGTTCGGCGAGCCGCACGCACCCGAGGAAGCACAGCCCCTCAACCAGCAGGGCATCACCGTCTGCTTCGCCCTCTCCCACCACGAGGGCGAGAACCATGTCATCGAGCGCCCCGTCGACTACGACTTCTGGCGTTCCTACCAGCCCGACTTCTGGCCCGGACCACTCCTCGGTTTCCTCGCCCCGGACCCGCGTTCGCTCGAAGCCGTCCCCCGTACGTTCGTGCCGAACCCGGAGATCGACCCGCTCGCCGTCAACGCCGACCAGAGCGCCGACGCGGGCGACAAGGAGCTGTGGGGCTTCCGCCGCATCCTCGCCCGCAAGCTGCACCGGCCGGGCGCCTTCGACTCCGACATCACCCTGGTCAACTGGCCGCTCAACGACTACTGGCTGAAGCCGTTGATCGGAGGCGGCGAGCAGACCTCGGCGCAAGCTCTGGCGGAGGCGCGGCAGTTGTCGCTGTCGGTCCTCTACTGGCTCCAGACCGAGGCTCCCCGCGAGGACGGCGGCACCGGCTTCCCCGGCCTGCGGCTGCGCCCCGACATCACGGGCACGGCGGACGGCCTCGCCAAGGCCCCCTACGTGCGGGAGTCGCGGCGGATCAAGGCCGTCACCACCGTCACCGAGCAGGACGTCGCGATCGACGCCGTCGGCCCCTACGGGCGTACCAGGTACCGGGACTCCGTGGGCGTCGGCAACTACCGCATCGACCTGCACCCCTCCACCGGCGGTGACAACTACATCGACATCGGTTCGGTGCCCTTCGAGATACCGCTCGGCGCCCTCGTGCCCCGCCGGGTCCGCAATCTCCTGCCCGCGGGCAAGAACATCGGCACCACCCACATCACCAACGGCTGCTATCGCCTCCACCCCGTGGAGTGGAACATCGGCGAGGTGGCGGGCGCCCTCGCCGCGCACTGTGTGTCCGAAGGCGTCGAACCGCACCAGGTCCAGGGCGAGGACAAGCGGTTCGACGAGTTCGCCCGGCTGCTCGACCGTGACGGTGTGCAGCGCCACTGGCCCGACGTACGCGGCTACTGAGAGCGGATCACTCAGGGCCGGTACACGCACCACGCGGAAAGTGCCGGGCGGGACAGCTCCACCTGTCCCACCCGGCCCGCCCGCGCACCGCCAACCCGCACAAGGAGGTGCCCAACCATGACCACCCACCGCATCCGCGTCGGCATCGACGTGGGCGGAACCTTCACCGACGCCGTGGCAGTCGACGCCACGACCCTGGAACTCCTGGGACAGGTGAAGGTCCCCACCAGCCACCATCACGAGGACGGCGTGGCCCACGGCATCGTGGAAGCCCTCGACCGTCTGCTGGAAGAGACCGGCCGCGCTCCCGAGGACGTCGCTTTTCTCGCGCACGGCACGACCCAGGCTACCAACGCCCTGCTGGAGGGCGATGTCGCCACCGTCGGCCTGATCGGCATCGGGGCAGGACCCGCCGCTGCCCTCACCCGCCGGCTCGCCGCGTTCGGCAAGCTCCAACTCACCCCGGGCAAGAGCCTTCCGCTCGTCTACGCCCATGTCGCGGACCCCGACGACGCGGCCGCCGCCCGGCGCGCCGCCGACTCGCTGGCGCAGGAGGGCGCCCAAGTCCTCGTGGCCACCGAGCCGTTCAGCGTGGACCGCCCCGAGGGCGAACAGGCCGTCGTGGCGGCGGCACGAACCGCCGGGCTTCCGCTCACCGCCGCGCACGAGATCACCTCCCTGTACGGGCTGCACAAGCGCACCCGTACGGCCGTGGTCAACGCGGCGATCCTGCCGCGCATGCTGGCCACCGCCGATCTCGTCGACAGCTCCATCACCAAGGCAGGCGTCGACTCCCCGCTGATGGTGATGCGCTGCGACGGCGGCGTGATGTCCCTCGACGAGATGCGGCGCAGGCCCTTGCTGACGGTCCTCTCGGGGCCCGCGGCGGGCGTCGCGGGCGCGCTGATGCAGGAACGGATCAGCGAGGGCGTCTTCCTGGAGACCGGCGGCACCTCCACCGACATCAGCGTCGTGCGGCGCGGCAAGGTGGCCGTCCAGCACGCCACGATCCTCGGCAAGAAGTCGTACCTCAACGCCCTGGACGTACGCACCGTCGGCGTCGGCGGCGGTTCCATGGTGCGGATCGGCGGCGGGAAGGTGACCGGCGTCGGGCCACGCAGCGCGCACATCGCCGGGCTGCCCTATGCGTGCTTCGCGACCCTGGACGACCTGCGCGACGCCCGGCTCACCACGCTCAGCCCGATGCCCGGCGACCCCGAGGACTACGCCGTCCTCGATGCGGCGGGCGGCCGCTTCGCCCTCACCATGACCTGCGCGGCCAACGCGGCAGGACGCGTGCCCGAGGGCGACTTCGCCCGCAGCGACCAGGAAGTGGCCGCCGCGGCGATCGCCCCGCTCGCCGCGGCACTCGGCGTGGACGTGGCCACCGCGGCCCACCGGCTTCTCGACGCGGGCACGGCCCAGGTCAAAAGGGTCGTCGACACGATGATCCGCGACTACCGGCTCGACAAGGACACCGCGCTGCTCGTCGGCGGAGGCGGCGGCGCGGCCTCCGTCACCCCGCACCTGGCCGACGTCTGCGGTCTTGAGGGGCGCATCGCCCGCCACAGCGAGGTGATCAGCCCGATCGGGGTCGCCCTCGCGCTGGTGCGCGAGCAGATCGAGCGGACCATCCCCGGCGCCGGACAGGAACAGATCCTCGCCGTACGTGCCGAGGCCGAGGCAGCCGTCGTCGCCCAGGGCGCCGCGGCAGACGGAGTCGAGGTCGAGGTGACCGTCGACCCGCAGACCAGCACCGTGCGCGCGGTGGCCACCGGCGCCACCGAACTGCGCACCCAGGACCGGGCGCACCGGGCGGACGAGGAGGAGCGGCTGCGGACGGCCGCTGCCAGCCTCAAGACCGACGAGTCCCAGGTCACTGTCCTCGCCAAGACCTCCGCCCACACCGTGTACGGCACGGAGGTACGACGCACCCTGCGCACCACCCGGCATCCCGTACGCATCGTCGATGCCGACGGGGTCATACGCCTGCACGTCCCCGACGCCCGCGTGGAGACCACCCGGGTCGCCGATGCCCCCGACGTACTGGCGAAGCTGGTGCGCGAGACCACCTCGTACGGCGACGGCGGTGTCCGCGCCCCCGCCGTACGGCTGCTGCTCGGCTCCCGGATCGCGGACCTGTCAGGCGTGCTCGACCCCGGGCCGCTGCTCGCGCTGGCCCGCAGCGAACTGCAGGCGCGCGCCGCCGACGAGCCGGTCATAGCCGTCCTGGAGGTGCGCACATGAGCACGCCTACCGCGCCTCCGCCAGAGACCCTCGACGACCTGGACCTCGCGGCCCAGTTCCTCGCCGCGACCGCCACCCACGAAGGCCGCGACCCGCAGCTACTGCGCCAATGGGCATGCACCGCCGAGGAGTTCGGCGCCGCGCTGGCGCCCGTGCCCTGCCGGGCCAGGGTCGTCGAACGCTCCGACGGCCTCGAACGCGGCCTCCTCGCCCGCTACACCTCGCGGCCGACACCCACGGTGGAGCTCTACACCGACACCCTCGCGGCAGCCGAGGCGCTCATCGACGAACGGGGCTGGCGGCACTGGTACCCGCCCGGCTCGGTGCGCGCGGCAGCCCTCGCCCACGAATCCGTGCACGAACACCTCCACCACGGCCCGGCGAAGGACGCGCTGAAGCGGGCCCTGGGCCACGTCGTCCTGCGCGCGGGACGGTTCCGGCTGTACGGGCATGTCGCGGGCGCGGAGGAGATCGCCGCCCACGCCCACGCCCGGACCGTCTGCAAGCTCGGCCGCAGCCCCCTTCTTCTCACGGCCGCGCTCGGCGACGCCGTGACCCACAGAGAGAAGTAGCGCCATGGGCGTTGTCATCCTGATCGTCATGGCGGCGGGTGTCGCCGCGATGCTCACCCGCAAGCTCCCCACCGCCTTTGCCCTGGTCCTGCTCGGCGTCGTCATCGCCCTCGTCGCGGGCGCGCCGCTCACCGGCAAGGAGAGCGTCTTCGACACCGTCCTCCAGGAGGGCGCCCCGATGCTCGCCTCGACGATGATCGCGGTGCTGCTCGGCTCCTGGCTCGGCAAACTCCTCGACGAGACCGGCATCGCAGGGACCATCGTCCGCAAGATCGTGGAGTTCGGCGGCGACCGGCCCACGGTCGTGGCGCTCGGCGTGCTCGCCGTCTCCGCGCTGATCGGCACCGTCACCGGCTCGGCTCCCGCCGCCATGCTGGCCGGCATAATCGGCATCCCCGCGATGGTCGCCGTGGGCATCCCCAAGGTCACCGCCGCGGGCACCATCCTGATGGGCATCGCCGTCGGTGTGCCGTTCGAACTCCCCATCTGGCAGTTCTTCTCCACGGCCCTCGACCTGCCGATCCCCACGGTGCGCGGCTTCATGGTGAAGCTGTTCCCACTGGCCCTGGTCGCGGCCGTCGCCTTCGTCCTCGTCGAGTCCCGCCGCCGCGGAGTCGAACACACCTGGGCGCTGAAAACGACGGTCGACAAGCGCCGTTCGCGCCGCGAACGGCTGGGTGACGCGCCCTGGTACGCGCTGCTCACCCCCGTCGTGCCCCTGGTCCTGGCCCTCGGCTTCGAGCTCGCGATCATTCCCTCGCTGTTGGCCGGCGTGCTCTACGCCCTGGTCACCACGACCCGGCCGCGCGAGATGAACAAGCGCCTGCTGCGCACCCTCTACGGCGGCTTCGAGGTCGCCGCACCTCCGATCGCCCTGTTCATCGCCATCGGCATCCTGCTCGCCGCGGTGAAACTCCCCGGCGCCATCGAGGCCCTGGAACCCCTGGTCAAGGCCGTCAGCCCGCAGAACCCGGTGCTGTTCGTCCTGGTCTTCACCCTGCTGGTGCCGCTGTGCCTCTACAGGGGGCCGCTGAACGTCTACGGCCTCGGCGCGGGCATCGCGGGCGTGCTCATCGCGGCCGGCATCTACCCCGCCGTCGCCGTGCTCGGCCTCGCCGCCTCCTACAACCAGGTCTTCGGCGTCTCGGACCCCACCAGCACCCAGACCGTGTGGAGCGCGCAGTACGCGGGCGTCGGCCCGCAGCAGGTCATGGTGCGCACCCTGCCCTACGTGTGGGCCGTCGCCCTCGGCGGATTCTGCGTCACCGCCGCCACCTACCTCTGACCTTGCCGCTCACCTCTGACATTCAACTCCCGGGACGGAGAACAGAAATGAACGAGCCGCAACACGACACCTCGCAGCACACCCCTCGGCACCCCCACCCCTTCCCGCGCCGCGTCTTCCTTCGCGGGGCGGCCGTCACCGGCGCGGCCCTGGCGACCGGCGTCACGACGGCGGGCACGGCCACGGCGGCACCCGGCGGGTTCCCCGACTACGCCTACGTGAAGACGGTCCTGAAGCCCTCGGACCTCGCCTACAACCCCACGGGCGAGATCATCTTCCCCTGCCTGCGCGGCACCGCCGGCCGGGTCACCGGAGCCCTCGGCCGCTACTACCTCTACTACGCGCCGCACGACGCGCCCGGCGGCATCTGCCTGGCCTACGGAGACTCGATCGAGGGGCCCTTCACCGAGTACGAGGGCAACCCGATCGTCACCAACAACTGGCAGCCGCACTACAAGGTCAGTCACGTCTCCTCGCCCCACGTGCTGTGGAACGAGGACGCCAAGGAGATGTGGCTGTACTTCCACGGCGAGAACACCACCACCCGCCTCGCCCGCTCCAAGGACGGCATCCACTTCACCTACGACAAGGTGGTGCTCTCCACCTCGATGCTGCCCAGCGGAACGACCGAGACGTCCTACGCCCGCGTGTTCCGTCACGACCTGCCCTCCCGGGGCGCCCGCTACGTGCTGCTCTTCATGCTGAACAACACCACCAACCACCGCGACATCGCCTGGGGTTGGTCACCCGACGGACGCAACTGGACCTTCGACCAGACCCCGCTGATCCGGCACGCCGACGTGGGAGCGCAGAACGTGGGCGGCCCCCACCTGCTGACCCGCGGTGACAGCGCCTTCGTCGTCTACAACACGGACAAGGGCAGTGGTGGCAACATCCTGATCACCGAGGTCGGCAAGGACTTCTCCCGCCGCGACCACCTCGGGATCTTCCACGACTCGATGAACGGCGCCCCGGACAACGGGCGCACCGCGTCACCGAGTTTCGGCACGGAGAACGGCGTGCCCTACATGATGTACGAGGCGGGGGAGCGGCTGCAGGGAGCCATAGCCCTGGCCAGGGCGAAGTAGCGCCGCGTACACGGGAGGTCAGGTGACCGTCAACGCCGTCAGGGAACCCCCGGAGCGGGCGGTGACCCGCAGGGCCACATAACGTGCCGTGCGGTCGACGCGCAGGGTGCCGCGCGTCGACAGCCGGGCGGAGCCGTCGTACGTACGGCCGTCCAGGCTGAACTCCGCCTGGGAGGACGGGGCGTGGCCTCCGCGCCACCGGGCGCGGACCTCGCTGATGTGCTGCTCGCTGCCGAGGTCGACGACCATGCGGTCGTCCTGCCGGGCCTTCCACGCGGTGGTCTCGTCGCCGTCCACGGCGGCCCGCGGGTCCGTCATGCCGGGCGGCAGCGGCGAGGTCGGGAAGGTGTTGCGGCCCAGCGCCAGGTCGGAGAGGGGGTACGGCGTGGCGCGAGGCACGGTGACCGTGGTCGTGCGGCCGACGTGCACCGTGGCGCCGACCCGTCTGCCCTGCGCCGAGACCGTGACCCGGCAGGCGGGACCGCTCACCCGCACGGTGCCGCCGTCGACGACCTCGGCCCGCAGGCCCACGGGCAGGCGGTGCGCGGACAGGGTGATGCGGGGCGGCGCCAACACGGCCGAGGCGGCGGGGAGTTCGATGCGCAGGGCCGTGCCGGACTCCGTGAGGGTCTGCGTGCCCTCATAGAGCCGGACCTCGCGGGAGGAGGATGCGCGAGGGATCATCACCGTCGTCGTCACGGCCTCGGCGGAGAGGTTGAAGAGGCTCAGGTGGTGCTCGGTGAGGGCGGCCTTGACGCTCCCGGAGTCCGTCGAGGGCGACTTGCGGGCGGCCGCCGCGCGCAGTTCGCCCGTCGTCGCGCCCGGGAGCCCTTCGATCAGCAGGCTCTCGGCCGGGCCATCGGAGAGGACGACCGTGTCGCCGTAGACCGCGATCGGATGGGCTCCGCCGCGCACGACGAGACCGGCGCGGCCGTCGATGTCCAGCCACTGCCCGCGGCTGGTCAGATCCGGTCGCGGCCAGGTGACCAGGTCGCTCCACTCCTGTCCGTCGGCCGACCCCTGGAGCCGGTAGGCGCGCCCCGCCGCGGCTTCCCAGCGCAGCGTCACGCGGTCCACGGACCGGGAGGAACCGAGGTCGACGGCGATCCAGCTGTCGGCCCGTGGCCGGTCCGCGCGCGACACCGCCCAGCGGCTCGAACCATTGCCGTCGATCGTGAGCGCGGGCTCCATGCCCGGCTCGAAGGAGGAGGCGGAGGCCTTCGCCCCACCACTGCGGGCCAGGTCATCGCCCGAGGCGCCGTCACGTATCTCGAAGGCGTACAGCGAGTAGCCGTACGCCGGGTCAGGGCGCACCCCCAGCATGCGCAGGTGCTGGAACTGGCCGCGCGGGAAGTTGAGTTCGTCGGTGCGCGCCCCGGCCGGCGAGTGGTCCCCGGTCTTCGCCTTGACGGTGGTACTTCCCTCGGCGGCGCGATAGGTACGGCTGCCGTCAAGACCCGGTACGCCGTCCATGGACAGGTTGCGCACCTCCAGGTGGCCCTCGCCGTCCGCCGTGCCGGACGTCGCGTAGACCACGGCGCCCGACGGCAGCGTGGTGAACCCCGCGAAGCCGTGGTCAAGGGTCAGCAGGCTCGCGCTCCCGTCGAAGCCGTCCCGCGGTCGCGTGTAGGTGACCGCGGACCGCTCGACGACCTTCGCCCGCGTGCTCGGCAGGAACATGGGCGTCGGGCCGCTGAGAGCGAACAGCCAGTCGTCGTGGGCCGGTTGCCAGGCGAACTTCACGAAGCCCGGCTTGGTGACGGCACCGGCCCAGGCGCCGGGGGACTGGTGCGAGACGAGGCCGGGGCCCGCGCCGTGGTCGGTGACCCCGGCGGCCTGCTCGAAGAGTTCGCCCGGGGAAAGGGGACGGACGCGTCGCTGCCCGGACCGGTCACGCCACTCGTGCAGGAGGTAGCTGATGGCCAGCTCGGCACGCGCCTCCGGCTCGTACTTGGGCTCACCGGAGAACTTCGCTATGCGGTACTGCGGCGGATACTGCTGATACCCCTCGAGGCGTTCGGCGAGCGCGCGTTCGCAGGCGGCCGCGGCCCGGTCGCCGACGACCTGGGCCAGGAAGGCGAGGGGGATGATGTCGCGGCCGTAGAGGTGTTCGCGGTCCGCGACCATCGGCATCAGGGGTTCGCCCGCATCGCTCATCACGCCGAGCAGCGTGCGCCACAGCGGGGCGGCGTTGGGCTGGGCGGTCAGCACTTCGGGCAGGGCTTGACCGGCCGCGAGGAAGTGGGCTGAGTTGCGGCCGGACGTGCGCCAGAGCTCTTCCTGGTAGTGCGGGCCGAAGGACCCGTGGTTCTCGACGATGAAGGTGTCGTACAGGTTCTGCGCGGTGTTCTCGCTGACGGCGACGCCGTCCACCCGGGCGGGGTTCGCGAGGTCGGCCGCGGGCAGCCCCGCCTCGTTGCGGCTCCACCGGCCGAAGGCGGCACGCCACGCGTCCTGCCGCTGGTCGTCGCTCGCCCAGGCCAGGGCCGGGGCGAGCGCTTGGGCGTAGATGCCCATCTCCTCGAGCTTGGTGTCGTCCTTGTGGCCGCCGGTGAGCCCGTGCGGGGACCAGTCGCCGGAGTCCGGGTCATCGCCCGTGCCCAACGCCTCGGTGTACTGGGCCTGTTCGCGGACGATGGTGTCGACGTGTCGCCGCGTCGCCTCGTCGAGGTCGTCCCAGAGCAGACGTGCCGCCAGGACGAAGTAGGACTGGAAGGTGGTGTCGAAGAACAGCTTGCGGCCCCACTGGGTGCCGCCCGTCAGCCGGTTCGACGCCGCGAAGTGCTTCAGCGTCGCGAGCGTACGGGTGCGCAGCGTGTCCTTGGCGACTCCGGCGCGCTCGGCGTCGTAGGCGCCGCGGGTCAGCAGCACCGCGTTGCCGAGCACGACGGCGAAGCCGAAGTCCTTGCTGGTGTAGTGGCCTTGGGAGGCGTCCCACTGGGTCTCGGACCAGCGCGTGTGGGAGAGCAGGACACGGTAGTACGTGTCCGCGACGACGTCCGCCTCCGCCTCCACGTCCGCTCGCGTCCCCGTGGCAGCCGCGGCCGGTCCCGTGCCGAGGGTGAGCGGGAAGGCCGCCGCGGCACCGGACACCCCGAGCAGCTGCAGAGCTTGACGGCGTGTGGTTCCCCAGGCGTGCTGCGGCATCGTGCGCGACCTTCCCGTCGACAACGTTGTCAAAGTGCGATCATTCTTCGGCGGCTCAGCGGGCACGTCAAGGGTTGTGCTGCGGGCTGCTCAGGCACCGAGATGCTCAGGAACCGAGATGCTCAGGAACCGAGATGCTCAGGAACCGAGGTGCTCAGGAACCGAGCGGCGGGGAATCGCTCGGCGCACCGTCCGAGCGGGGTGCGGGCGTGGGCGGCCACGTCGGGCGGTGTGCGGGCGGCAGGGTCAACAGGGCCTGGCCCACCGTGAGGTAGCGGGGGAAGATATCCGTGCTGCCGGTG
This sequence comes from Streptomyces sp. NPDC033177, assembly GCF_055577715.1. NCBI lineage: Bacteria > Bacillati > Actinomycetota > Actinomycetes > Kitasatosporales > Streptomycetaceae > Streptomyces > Streptomyces sp. NPDC033177. The sequence goes on from NZ_JBVIPS010000003.1 coordinate 560,900, forward strand.
GCCTTCAGCAGTTCGGCGAGATGCCGCCCCGCTCCGGCCAGCAGCAGCTGCCCTTCGCGGCGCCGCAGCAGCCACCGCACCCCGAGCAGGCAGTTGAGCCCACGGGAATCGCAGAACACCAGGGCCGTCACATCGAGCACGAGATGTCGATGACCCGCCATCACGGAGGCGCCGAGGGTGCGCAGGAAGAACTTCTCGCCGCTCTGGTCGAGTTCACCGCTCACACGCAGCACAGCACACTCTTCGCACCGTGCGAGCTCGTGGATGATGAGGCGATGGGTCTGCGTCGACATCGCGCCTCCCTGTGGTCGTCGCGGAAGCCCGTGTGCTGTGCATGCCGGCACGCAATCTGCCTCGGTCCCGAGCGGCACACAATCTGCCTCGGTCCCGAGTCCCCCGTCCATCCCTCTCTACGCCTGGCTGCTCGCCTCATTGGCCTGACGGACCGTGTCCCAGCAGGGCGAGCACACGTCGAGTACGCGGTCGCCCGCCGGGGAGTGGACGATGACGGCGCAGTTCGCCGGCCGGCCGCAGGCCAGGCAGGGGTGGTGTTCGTCGCGGGCACGGTGCAGCAGGATCTCGTCGGGGGAGCCGGGCGGGGCGGCGGCGAGCAGGGTCGGCTCGGCGGCGATCAGGTGGAGCAGGCCGGTGGCGTCGATCACGAGGTGCCGGCCCGCTGATACGGCAGTACGTGGTGAGAGGGGTCGTCCTCGGGCCGGATCTGTCCGGGTTTCTTGGCGTACTGGTGGCAGAACTCGACCGCGTCGTCGAAGTGGAGCGCCGTCACGGCATCCGCTCCCGGCAGGGGTGCGGCCGGTCCGATGACGAAACGGCAGTGGGTGACGTCGTCCACCTGTGTGGTCGACTCCACCAGGGAGAACGCCGGAGGGCCGGGGCCGTCGGCGAGTGTTCCCTCCACGATCCACTTCGCGTGCAGCTCGACGACTCCCGGCTCGGGGCATCTCCAGACGAGGCGAGTGACACACAGCGCCTCGAAGTTGAACCACGAGCTCCAGCCCCGGCCGTCGCCGAGCAGCCCCAGTTCGGAGGCCTCCATGACGCCGTAGGAGAACGGGAGGCTGCTCCAGTGGCCGACGAGGGAGTGGCCGACGAGGGAGTGGCCGGCGCGTGCGTGACCTACGCCTGCGGGGTCGAGGTTCATTTACGCATCTTCGCGCAGCGGCTGCCTGAGTCAGCCGAGAGGGTTGTCCTTGTCGCGCAGGGCGGTCAGGGCGGGCGCGTACATACGGGTCTTGATCGTGCCGAGCGTGGGTCCGGCCTTGCCGACCAGGGTCCGCGCCATCTCCATGGCCGTCCCGCGTACGGCGTCCTCCTCCACCGCCCGGTCGACCAGCGCGGTGGCCAGGGCGTCGTGGCCGCCGTACCGTCGGGCTGTCGTCATGGCCTCGTGCGCGGTCTGCGGGGTCAGCCTGGCCTGGATGAGCGCGGACATCCCCGGGGTGAAGGGGATGTTGATGTCGGCCTCCGGCAGGCACCAGAAGCCGCGGTCGGCGCGCATCACGCGGAAGTCGTGGGCCAGGGAGAGCATCGCCCCGGCGGCGAAGGTGTGCCCCTGCAGCGCTGCCACGGTGACGACCGGAAGGGACAGCACACGCGCCAGCAGGGCTTGGACGGTGGTGACGTACTCCTGGTGCTGGTCGGCATGGGCGAGGAGCCAGTCCAGGTCGAGGCCGTTGGAGAAGAACTTCCCCGTCGCTGCGGTCACCAGGGCGCGGGGCCCGTCCGCCTTCTCCACCTCGTCGAGCGCGGCGTCGACGGAGTCGAGCCAGTCAGGGTGGAAGCGGTTCTCGCCGTCCCCGAGGTCGAGGATGAAGACGTCGTCCTGGCGGTCGAGTGTGGGCATGGTGGCTCCCTCGGGTCGATTGGGCCGACGAGCGCCGCTCTTGAGGCGGCGAAGGCACGGCCACGGACAGGACGACTGCCGATACTGCTCGGTAACTTATGGGTCATGGCATAGAACATTCAAGAGGTCGCGGGGTTCGAGCGGCCTCGACGTCGATGACCGGATCCGGGCGACCGGAAGTGAGGGGGCAGCGCTCATGGCGCTCACCAGCTGGGGCTTCATCTACACCGCGGCAGGCAGCGACGCGAAGGGCGACGTGAACGTCGTCGACACGGGGCAGTGCCGCACGGTCCTTGTGGGGGTGGCCAAGCCCGAGGACGGCGTGGCGGCCGCGCGCCGCCTGGTCGACGAGGGGGTGCAGCTGATCGAGCTCTGCGGAGGCTTCGGGCCGGTGTGGGCCGGGCGCATCATCGAGGCCATCGACGGCGCGGTCCCCGTGGGCGTCGTCGGCTACGGACCCGAAGCGGTCGACCAGGTCCACGCGATCTTCTCCTGAGTACGTGGAACCGGGGCGGGGGGGGGGGGGGGGGGGGGGGGCCCCCCCCCCCCCCCCCCCCCCCCCCCCCCCGCGCCCCACGCGCCAGGTGGCCGAAAGCGGCCGGATGATAGGATCGTCGGCGTTCGTGTGTTCCAGATCGAGGATGTAGGGAGTTGGGGCTGATGACCGCGCTCGAGGCCACTGCCATGCGCACCGCCCGGACCGCCCTCACGTCCCGGGTCGTGGCCTGATCCCAGCCGGATTCGCCTCGCCGGGAGCGTGAGCTCGCGGGGCACCCACCCACACGAACCCACCATGAAATGGATCCTCATCCATCATGAGCAACAACCTGAGCAACACCTGGATCACGCGCGCCGAGACCAGCGCTGACATCCCCGCCGTTCGCGCCGTCGTCGTCGCCGCGTTCGACACCCCCGCGGAAGCCGACCTCGTCGACGCACTGCGCGCCGACCCCGCGTGGATCGACGGACTGTCTGTCGTGACCACCGGCCAGGACGGCAGGGTCGTCGGCCACGCGCTCCTGACCCGCTGTCACATCGGGGACACCCCGGCGCTGTGCCTGGCCCCCGTCGCCGTACTTCCCGAGTACCAGAAGACGGGTGCGGGTTCCGCCGTGATCCGTGCCGCGCTCGACGCGGCCAAGGACCGGGGCGAGCGCTTCGTCACCGTCCTCGGGCACCCGGCGTACTACCCGCGGTTCGGCTTCACCCGTGCCTCGACACACGGCATCGGCATCAGCATCGACGTCCCGGACGAGGCCATGATGGCCCTCGCCCTCGACGCCGGTCACCCGCTGCCCGGCGGCATGGTGCGCTACGCCGCGCCGTTCGGCATCTAGGGTCCTCCAGCCGAAGCCCGCTGTGCCGGGGCCATCACGGTCCCGGCACGGCAGGTTGCTCCGGCACGGCAGTGGCCCGGACGGCGCCGAAAGTCCGTTGCGGGCCCGCTCCCGGGCATCGGAGAGTGGCTCCATGACCACATCCGCCACCCTCCCGCCCGGCGTGACCGTCCGCCCCGCGACGTTCGATGACGCGGCGGCGGTGTGCGCGCTGCTCAATAAGATCGACCTGCTGGAGATCGGTCGTGCCGACACCGAACTCGCCGAGGTGCAGGCCGACTTGAAGCAAGCGGCGCCCTCACCCTGTACGAGCGCCACGGCATGACCCTCGACTTCGCCCTCCAGGCCTGGGGGTTGATCCTCCCCAGCCACCGCTGAGAGGTCGCACGGAAACCCGGAGGTCGGCTCCGGACGTCTATACGGCGGCCGGGAACGTGAAACGTACGTCGGTGAGTTGCTCCGACAGCTCCCACAGGCGCCGCCCGGTCTCCTCGTCCGCCGCCACGGGGGCCAGCCGCACCCGGGTCGGCGCGCCGCGCAGCTCGGCCAGGCCGCCGGGGCCGATGAACTGGCCGCTCTCCACGCCCGGTTCGGTCGCCGCGTACAGCTGGGGCAGCGCGCCTTCGGCCGGGCGCTGGGCGAACAGTGGGTTGCCGATGCGCCCGAGCAGCACCCGCCACAGTCCGGTCGGCGTGCCCGTCTGGAGGTGGGTGGCGGTGTAGCCGGGGTGGGCGAGCACGCTGCGCACCGGGCTGCGGGACGCGGAGAGGCGGCGGTGGAGTTCCTTGCCGAAGACGGCGTTGGCGAGCTTCGACTGGTTGTAGTTGCCCATGGGCTTGTAACTGCGCTCGCCGTGCAGGTCGTCGAATCGGAGGCGCGCCTGGCGGTGGTTGATCGAACTCACCGTCACCACGCGGGGGTTGCTCCCGGCTGTCAACAGGTCGAGCAGCAGGCCGGTGAGCGCGAAGTGGCCGAGGTGGTTGCAGGCGAACTGCAGCTCGTGGCCCTGCTTGCTGAGCGTACGAGGCGGCGCCATCACCCCCGCGTTGTTGATGAGCACATCGAGGCGTGGATGGTCGGCGCGCAGCCCGTCGGCGAAGCCACGGACCGAGTCGAGATCGGCCAGGTCGAGGCGGCGTATCTCCAGGCTCGCGTCCGGCTGCGCGGCGGTGATCTCCGCGGCCGCTCGGCGGCCCTTCTCCTCGTCGCGCACCGCGAGGATCACGTGCCCGCCCCGCCGGGCGAGCCCCCGGGTGGTCGCCAGACCGAGGCCGCTGTTGGCCCCGGTGACGACGAACACCCGCTTGGTCTGGTCGGGGATCTGGTCGGCTGTCCAGCGCTGTTGCTGCGTCATGCGGCACATGTTGTCGGTCGTGGCACTCAGTGTCAAGAGTGATTCTGAGTGTCATGCAAGGCATGGCGTGTACCATGGCCCGGTGAGTTCCCGCCCCGAAGTGACCATGGCCGAGCGCAAACGGCAGCTCGTCTCGAACGAGTTGACCGAAGCGGCGCTGCAACTCCTCGCGCGGAAGGGGTTCGACGCGGTCACCATCGACGAGATCGTGACCACCGCGGGGGTCTCCCGGCGGACGTTCTTCCGGTACTTCGCGTCCAAGGAGGACGTGGTCGTCCAGTTCCTGGCCGACATGGGCGTCGGCATCCACGCGGAGCTGGCGGCCCGTCCCGCCGATGAGCGGCCTTCGGTGGCGCTGCGGCACGCGGTGTGGGTTCCGCTGGCCGCCTGCGGTGATCACTCCGAGCGGGTGCTGCCCGTGGTGCGGCTGATCCTGCGTACGCCGGCGCTGCGCGCCCGCTTCCTGGAGCACCAGGCGCAATGGGGCGACGACCTGACGGGAGAAGTGGCGCGGCGAGTGAGGCGTGACGCGGGCGTGGACCTTTACCCGCGGCTGGCCGCGAGCATGGCGCTGTCCGCCTTCGACGCCGTGCTGCAACGCTGGAGCGACAGCGACGGCGTCGAGGACCCGGCCGAGCTGACCGACCGGGCGTTCGCCGTCATCGCCCCGGCGCTGGATGCCCCCGAGGTCCAGGGTCCGTCAGAAGGGGCCTGAGGGTCCGGCGCCGTCCGATGCCGGAGGGGCGGTGGCCTTCGCGTGTCTCCGGGGCTGGCATCATCGAGGGATGTCTGACTTGATCATCGCCGCCTGTGACGGAGCCGCGAAGAAGAATCCCGGGCCCGCCGCCTGGGCCTGGGTGGTCGCCGACTCCGACGAGCGCCCGCAGCGGTGGGAGGCGGGGCCGCTCGGCGACACGACCAACAACGTGGCTGAACTGACCGCGCTGGCCGAGCTGTTGGAGTCCACGGACCCGGCCGTGCCGCTGGAGGTCCGCATGGACAGCCAGTACGCGATGAACGCCGTCACCAAGTGGATCGCGTCCTGGAAGCGCAACGGCTGGCTGACCGCCGCGAAGAAGCCGGTCGCCAACAAGGAGCTCGTCGTGCGCATCGACGCACTCCTGCAGGGCCGCGCGGTCACCTTCCGGCACGTCGCGGCCCACCAGGCGGACGGCGACCACCTCAACGCGATCGCCGACGTCGCGGCCAGCGACGCCGCCACGACACAGCAGCCCGCGGGAACCGTCCACGGAGCGGTCACGATCCCGGAGCCGCGGCCCGAGCGCATGACGGCCTCACCCGCCGCCCGGCCGCGCAAGAGCTCCGGTGCGGGAAAGGCCTCCGGCGCGAAGACGGGCAAGGGCGGCGCGAGCGGCGTCATCAAGGCCAAGTTCCCCGGCCGCTGCCACTGCCAGAAGCCCTACGCCACCGGTGAGAAGATCGCGAAGAACGCACACGGCTGGGGTCACGTGGAGTGCCGGGACTCCTGAGGCCCACGGCACCCGCAGAGGCCAGGGGCGCGCCGCTCGTCAGGACGGATCGTCGGGTACGGCACCGAGGAGGCTGCGTACGACGGGCCCGGCCGACGCGCCGCCGGTGACGCCCTTCTCGACGACGCAGGCCACGGCGACATTGCCGCGATACGCGACGAACCAGCCGTTGTTGGGGGCGTCGTCGGAGACCTCGGCCGTACCCGTCTTCGCTCCCACCTTGCCGGGGAGGTCGGCAAGGACCGAGGCCGTGCCGTCGGTGACCGTGGTGCGCATCAACTCCCGCAGCTGCGTGACGACTTCCTGCGGCAGCGGGGTGGTACTTGTCGTGTCCTTGGCGGCGCCCGTCAGGCTGGGCTGGTGGAAGGTGCCGGACACCGCCGTCGCGGTGACGGACGCCATGATCAGCGGGTTGGCCTGCACTCTGCCCTGCCCGATCATCGAGGCGGCCTTCTCGGTCTGATCCCGCGGGGCCGGGACCGACCCGTCGTACGAGGGGATCCCGACGCCCCACTTCTGCCCGACCCCGAAGTACTTTCCGGCGACGTCGCCGAGTTCCTGGTCGCCGACCTTGTCGCGCAGGCTGATGAAGGCGGTGTTGCACGAGGTGGTGAAGTCCTTGCGGAAGGTGGCGCCCCGGTGTTCCGAGGTCTCCACGTTCTGGAACCGCTTGCCGACGGTGAGGTACTTCGGGCAGTCCACGATGTCGTCGGGCGCGACCGCGTCCTTGAGGAGCAGGGCGCTGGTGGTGACGATCTTCCAGGTGGAGCCCGGCGCGTAGGTGCCCGAGACGGCGCGGTTGAACCCGGACGAGGGGGAGTTGGCGACGGCCAGGATCTCGCCGTCGTCGATCCGCAGGGCGACGAGCGCGGCGTCCTTGCCGTCGGCCTTGGTGGCGAGGGCCTTCTCCGCGGCGGACTGCCAGGTGGCGTCGAGGGTGGTGGACACGGGACGGTCGGCGGGACGGTCGGACTTCTTGCCGAAGGAGGCTTCCGTGCCCTTGACCTCACCGGTGGCCCGGTCGACGAGCCGCACCGCACCGCGCGGGCCCGCGCCGCCGCTCCCGGCGATCTGGGGGAGGAGCGGACCGAGGGAGGGGTGCGGCTTGCTCGACAAGGCGTTCCCGCCCCGGTCGTTGATCTCGGGCCCGGGGGTGTCCTCCCGCTCCAGACGGAACTTCTCCGTGCTGCTCAGTTTCGGGTGCACGAGGGACAGCGCCCACTCCACCTTCCACGTGCCGTCGTCCTGCTTGCGCAGGGGCACAGCGGAGGCGTAACGCCAGGTGCCGAGGCCGGTGACGGGCATCTTCGCGGTGAAGGCCACGGTCACGGTGCCGTCCTCACCGGCCTTGGCCGCACCCGGTGTCAGGTCCGGCTCGCTGATGTCGAGTCCGGCGGTGAAGCTGTTCAGGACGCGCTCCGCCTGCTCCGGGCGCGAGGTCAGCGCCGCCGCCCGTGACATGCGGCCCGCCTCCCAGCCGGCGAGGAACGCATGCGCCTGCCTGGTCGCCTCCGGGTCGGGTATCGCGGGCCCAGGATCGAACGGGCCGAGCTCCGCGGCGTACCCGATGCCTGCGGCCAGTGCGAGCGTCAGGCCCGCCACGACCACCACGCGGGTGGCCTTCCCGGCGGGGCCGCGGCCGTGGTCGGTGAGGGGTGCGACATCCGTCATCGAGGGCTCCTTGACATGGCTTTCCGCTGCGGGCAGCGGATAGGAAGAGGGCGGGGCCGGGGTGCGGCGGGCGGCAGGATCCGCCGCGCCCGACTGTCCGGTACCGGGTCACGCACCGACGACGTACCTCTGCTGAAACCGCGAGGCGTTGTGCCTGCGCTTACGGCGCGAGGCGTTCGACCCGCTACCGCAGCGCGTCGACGGTCGTCGAGGCTGCTTCCGCGATCAGCTTGTCGGAGGGCTCGGCGTTCTTTTCGCCGCGGTTCGACAGGATCGCCATCACGATGGGGGCGCCGTCGGGGGGCCACACCACGGCGATGTCGTTGCGTGCGCCGTAGTAGCTGCCGGTCCCCGTCTTGTCGCCCACCACCCAGTTCTCGGGCACCCCGGCCTTGATGGTGTGGTCGCCGGTGGTGTTGGTCTTCAGCCACTTGGTGAGCTGCGCGCGTTCGCCCTTGCGCAGGACGTCCCCGAGCACGAACGCCCGCAGGTCCTTGGCCAGCGCCCGCGGTGTGGAGGTGTCCCGCTTCTCGCCGGGGACCCAGGTGCTCAAGTCAGGCTCGATACGGTCCATCCGCGTGACGTCGTCGCCCATCTTCTCCAGTACGGCGTCCAGACCCTTGGGGCCGCCGAGCCGCTCGAACAACAGGTTGGCCGCGGTGTTGTCGCTGTAGCGGACGGCGGCGTCGCACAGTTCGCCCAGCGTCATCCCGGTGTCGACGTGCTTCTCGGTCACGGGCGAGTTGGCGACCAGGTCGTCCTCGGAGTACCTGATCTTCTGGTCGAGGCCGCTCAGCGAGTACTTGCGCAGCACGGCTCCGGCCTCCAGCGCCTTGAACGTGGAGTTGAAGGCGAAACGCTCCCCGGCGTTGTGGATCACCTCGCGTCCGGTGCCGGTGTCCACGGCGTAGACACCGAGTCGCGCGTCGAACTTACGCTCAAGCGCCTTGAACTCGCGGGTGGCCGACTTCGAGGCCCCAGCGGGTTCGGTCGTGCCAGCGGGCTTCGTGGTCGCCGCGGACGGTGACGACGACGATGACGATGACGAAGACGCCGAGGATTCGCCGTCCGCGCAGGCCACGAGCGGGACGACGAAGAGCGTGGCGAGTGCTCCGAGAACGGAGCGACGGGCGCGGGTGCGCCGCAGACGGGCTCGGGTGTGCTGCATGGGCCAAACCTCCGGGCGCCCCGAGGGCAGGGCGCATAGGGGACGGGGCGGCACGGCTCCGTCCCGGTACGTGGTCGTGAGTGCCGCAGCCACCCTCGCCGTCGGGTGCGTATGCGGTCCAATACGCTCATGCGTGGTTCCATGCTGATCTGGCATAGGATCCGGGGCGTGGATCTGGTGGGAGCGTGTCGCGCGTTCGTCAGCGTCAGCGAGTACGGCAGTTTCACCGACGGAGCGGCCGCGGCGCGGATGTCCCAGTCGGTGGCCAGCCGTCGCGTCGCCGCGCTGGAGGAACGCTTCGGCGAGCCGTTGTTCGAGCGCACCTCACGGCGCGCCGTCCTCACCCCCTTCGGCCGGGACATGCTGCCCACGGCCCGCCAGCTGGTGCAGGCGGCGGACGTGCTCATCGACGAGGCCGAGGCCGTCAAGCGCAAGCCCTGGCGGCTCGCGGTGCCCGGCATCTGCTCCACGATCGGTCTCGCCCGCCTCGTCGCCGAGGCGCGTGACCACGGCATCACGCTCGACCTGCGGGTGGCCGCGCCGACGCAGCGCAGAGAGCTCCTGCACGCACAGCAGGTGCGCGCCGCGCTGCTCGCGGTGCCCGCGGACGAGGCGACGTGGTCCGTGCCGCTGGGGCTCGCCGCTGCCCGGGACCCCGGCGTGCGGCGCGTCTACCTCGAGACGCTGCGGGTCGGCCGCGCCTCTACGGGCCCGGCCCGGCGTGTCTGGATCCAGCCGGAGGACGACGTGCCGCGCATCCGCGACCCCCTGACACGCCTGCGCGACGCGCTCGGCCTGCGGCCCGCGCAGCTCGTCGCCGCGCCCGACCTGACGAGCGCCGCGGCCGAAGTCCTCTGCTCGGACGACCTGTTGCTGTGCTCCCTCGCACAGGCCGAGGAACTCGCCCTCACCTGGCGGCCCATCGGGGAGGTCGCGCTCGGCCGGGGGTTCGCCCTGGCCGCCGCGGCGGACGGTAATCCGCAGCACATCGAAGCGCGCCTTGGCGAGGCCATCGCCCGCTGCCTGGGTGCGAGCTCCCGAACCGGGGCCTTGGCCGGAGCGGCGCGATGATCAGGGGCGACGATCTCGGCACGGAGGTGGGGGCGGCATGAACGGATATTTGCGCGATGGTGCGAGCACCGAGGCCTTGCTGCGTGAACTGCGCGGGCAATTGCTCGACGGCGGCCTGCGCGGCTGTCTGCTCGTGCGGGACCTGCACACGGGGGATGAGCTGGGCATCGATGCGGACACCCACCTGCCGTCGGCTTCCCTGGTCAAGGTCCCGCTCGCGCTCGCGACGCTCGAGCGGATCCGGCGGGGCGAGCTCGACGGGGGAACGATCCTTGAAGTGCAGCCGGGGCGGGTCACCACGCCCGGCCCCACCGGGCTGAGCCGTTTCCGTCACCCCGCCCGGATCGCGATCGACGACCTGCTCTACCTGAGCACCTGCCTCAGCGACGGGATGGCAGCCGAAGCGTTGTTCGAGCTCACCCCGCCCGCCCAAGTCACCGCCATGCTGCACGAGTTCGACATCCGTGGCATCGCCGTGCGGCACAGCGTGGACGAGCTGTCCGACACCCCGGTGGAGCGCTTCGACGCCGATCAGGTCCACCTCGCCCACGCCCTCGCCATCGACGCGGGCACCAGTGGCCGTGGCCACCGGGTGCCGCAACTCGACACCACCCGGGCCAACACGGGCAGCGCCCGCACCTTCGTCGATCTGCTGCAGGCCCTGTGGACGCCGTCGAAGGTCCACCCCGACGTGGCCCAGCGGCTGCGCGACCTCATGGCCCACAACGTACTGAGGCACCGGCTCACCCCGGACTTCAGCTCCGACGCGAGCACGTGGTCCTCCAAGACCGGCAGTCTCCTCAACCTGCGTCACGAGATCGGCGTCGTCGAGCACTCCGACGGCCAGACCTTCGCCGTCGCGGCCCTGACCGAGTCCCTCGTGCCGGCCGGCGCGCAACCCGGCGCCGATGCCCTCATGGCACAGGTCGCGCGCAGCCTGCGCGACCACCTCCGGCAGCTCTGACCGCCACCGCGCGTGACTCCCTCAGCAGCCGCGAGTAACTCTCCTACCAGCCAATACAGTTGACCTCGTGACCTGTAGGGTCGGAAGATCCTTGCCGAACGGGTCAGACACGTAGGGGAGTCACGGATGACCACAGACGACACCAACGCCCCCATCGACACCAGCAGGCCGCACCCCGCGCGTGTCTACGACTGGCTGCTGGGCGGCAAGGACAACTACCTGGTCGATCAGGAGATGGGGGAGAAGCTGCCGCCCGAGGCACGTGCGAACGCGGCGCGGAACAGGGCGTTCATGCAGCGCGCCGCGGCCTGGCTCGCTGACAACGGTGTCAGGCAGTTCCTCGACATCGGCACCGGCATTCCCACCGCGCCGAACCTCCACCAGATCGTGCAGACGATCGCGCCCAGCTCCCGGGTCGTGTACGCGGACAACGACCCCATCGTGCTGCGACATGCCGAGGCCCTGCTGGTCAGCAGCCCGGAAGGCGCCACGGACTATGTCCAGGCGGATGTGCGCCGGCCCGAGGCGATCCTCGACCATGCTCGCGAACTCCTGGATTTCGAGCAGCCCATCGCGCTTTCCCTCATCGCCCTGATGCACTTCATCACCGACGAGGAGGACCCCTACGGCCTCACGCGCACCCTCGTGAGCGCTCTGCCGTCCGGGAGTTATCTGGTGCTGTCCCACGGCACCACCGACGAACACCCCAAGCTCGCGGACTCCGTCTCCGACACCTACAAGAAGGGTCAGGTGCCGCTGCGGATGCGGCGCCGCGCGGAGGTCGAGCGTTTCTTCGAGGGGCTGGAACTGGTCGAGCCCGGCCTGGTGACGGCGACGCACTGGTACAAGGGATCGCCGGCACCGAAGGCCGAGTTGAGCGGTTTCTACGTCGCGGTCGCCCGCGTGCCCTGAGTTCGGAGTGCGGACCGATCAGGTCAGGTCGGGCCAGGTCAGGTCAGGTCAGGTCAGGAGAACAACACCGACCGCATCTGCAGCCGCTCGCTCGCGCCGCCGGTGTGGGGACGCAGGGTGAACTGTTCGCCGGTGCAGTCGGCGTTCGTGAAGGCGATCGCGTACGAAGCGGTGCGGTTCCTGGGGGAGTGGGCCGGCGGCTGGTCGTACTCCCGGGCCGCCTCGTCGAACGTGACGCACTCGCCGCTGCTCGGGTCGTGGAGTGTGGCCTGCCCCTCCTGGCCGGTGCTGTCGACGTACGTGTAAATGAAGTCGCCCTCGGTGGCGTGGGCGGAGCCGGGTACGGTCAGGAGCAAGGCGGCGGCACCGGCCGCGGCGGCCAGTGAGTGACGAAGACGCATGGGTCGTTTCCTTTGCTGGACGTGCTTGTTGGACGTGCTTGTTGAACTGCTGGACGTGCCGGAACGGCGACCGGCACGTGAACGCATCCCGGCATTCCCGAGCCGACCAGCAGTGATACCTGAATCGGCAAAGATGAGCCGCCGAAACGATCCGCCCTCACCCGTTCGGTCCCGTCCGAGGTTCGGCGCGCGTCAGGTGCGCCCTCCGAAACGGATTTAGCGAGCACGCAAACAGGACGCAAGAATTGCAGTATTCTTGCGGCCATGACGCGACGACTTGCTCAGGTGGCGCGGAAGGTCGGGGTCAGCGAGGCCACGGTCAGCCGGGTGCTCAACAACAAGCCGGGAGTCTCCGACGCGACCCGGCAGTCCGTGCTCTCGGCCCTGGACGTCATGGGGTACGAGCGTCCCACTCAGCTGCGCGGCGAGCGGGCCCGGCTCGTGGGCCTGGTGCTGCCCGAGCTGCAGAACCCGATCTTCCCGGCGTTCGCGGAGGTGATCGGCGGCGCGCTCGCCCAGCAGGGGCTGACCCCCGTGCTGTGCACGCAGACCAAGGGCGGGGTCTCCGAGGCGGATTACGTCGAGCTGCTGCTGCAGCAGCAGGTGTCCGGCGTCGTGTTCGCCGGCGGGCTGTACGCGCAGGCGGACGCCCCGCACGAGCACTACAAGCGGCTCGCCGCGCGCAAGATCCCGGTGGTTCTCGTGAACGCGGCGATCGAGCGGCTCGGGTTCCCGGCGGTCTCCTGTGACGACGCCGTGGCGATCGAGCAGGCCTGGCGGCATCTGTCCACGCTCGGCCACCGCCGCATCGGCCTGGTGCTCGGCCCCGCCGACCACATGCCCTCGCAGCGCAAGCTCGCCGCTGCCCGTGCGCTCGTGGAGCAGGCCGGCGAAGAGCTGCCCGAGCGGCATGTCTCGCGCGGGATGTTCTCGATCGAGGGCGGCCAGGCCGCCGCCGCGCGCCTGCTGGACGAGGGGGTCACCGGCATCGTCTGCGCGAGCGACCCGCTGGCGCTCGGCGCGGTGCGCGCCGCCCGCCGCCGCGGCCTGGGTGTCCCGCAGGACGTCTCGGTGGTCGGATACGACGACTCCGCGTTCATGACCTGCACCGATCCTCCGCTCACCACGGTGCGCCAGCCGATCGAAGCCATGGGCCGCGCGGCGGTCGAGCTGCTCACGCTGCAGATCGCCGAAAGTGCGGTGCCCACCGAGGAGTTGCTCTTCGAACCGGAGCTGGTGGTGCGCGGCTCGACAGGGCAGCCTCCGCAGGCGTAGGTGCTGGACCGCCCGCAGGAGGGCTGGGGCGGCTGACGGGAAATCATTGCCTTCTGGCTGTCAATTTCTTTCAATCATCGCGCGAGATATTGCGTTGTTCTGTCGGCGGTGCTTGAGTAAGCGCCGCCACACAGTCCGCGCAGCTGTGGGCTTCCCAGCTCCTGCCATGCCGTCCCTGCCTCCACGGGCAGGCGGCGCTGTCCAAAGGGGTCCACCGATGAGCAGCTCCCGGATGCCACTTCGCCGTATCCGCCGCCGCACCACTCTCCGTACGACCGGCGTCCGCCGTCGTACGGGCACGATCGCCGTAGCCTCAGCGCTCGCCCTCACCGCCCTGGCCGCCTGCGGCACGAGCAGCAGCAGTGACGGCGACTCCGACGGGGACAACGGTGCCGACGCGGCCAACGCCGCGGCTCCGCTGGACCCGAAGACCAAGGTGACGCTCACCATCGACTGCATGCCGCCGGCCGCCGAGAAGGCCGAGCTCAAGCAGTGGAAGGAGGACGTCAAGGCGTTCAACAAGAAGTACCCGAACGTGACGATCGAGGGGAAGCAGACCGACCCCTGCCTGGAGCCTCCCCGCTTCACGGCGATGCTGAAGGCGAAGTCCCAACCGGACGTCTTCTACACCTACTTCACCGATCTGCAGCAGGTCCTGGACAACGACGGGGCCCAGGACATCAGCGCGTACGTCAACGACAAGTCCGTACCGGCGCTGAAGGACATGGACCCGAACGTCCTGGGCGTCCTGAAGAAGGACGACAAGCTCTACGGCCTGCCCTACAGCAACTACACCATGGGCCTGCTGATCAACCGCAAGCTCTTCGAGAAGGCCGGACTCGACCCCAACTCGCCTCCGCAGACCTGGGCCGAGGTCCGCTCCGCCGCCAAGAAGATCGCCGCCCTGGGCGACGGCGTCTCGGGCTTCGGCGAGTACAGCGCGGGCAACAACGGCGGCTGGCACTTCACCGCCACCACCTACGGCCTCGGCGGCGACATCGTGACCGAGGACGGCACCAAGGCCGCCTTCAACAACGACACCGGCAAACAGATCGTCGACAACCTCAAGGCCATGCGCTGGGAAGACAACAGCATGGGCAAGACCCAGCTGCTCAAGTGGGGCGACCTGCAAAAGCAGATGGCCTCCGACAAGCTCGGCATGTTCCTCGCCGCGCCCGACGACATCACGTACATGGTGCAGAACCTCGGCGCGAAGTACGACGACTTCGGGATGGGTCCGATACCCGGCCAGAAGGCCACGCTCTTCGGCGGCAACGACTACATGATCAAGAAGGGCAGCTCGCCCGACCAGATCAAGGCCGCCATCGCGTGGATCAACTTCAAGTTCCTCAGCGTCGGAAAGGGCCAGTTCGACTGGGCCCGCACGAAGGCGGACGGCCTGCCCGTCGGCCTGCCGCAGCCGAACTTCTGGACCGGTGACAGCAAGGCCAAGGACGACAAGGCCCGCGAGGAAAGCGCGACGATGCCCGTCGAGAACTTCCAGGCCTTCACCGACAAGCCGGTCACGGGCAAGGCCGAGCCGCCCAAGGCGCAAGAGGTCTACAAGGTCCTCGACACGCTGATGTCGGCCGTCCTCACCAACAAGGACGCCGACGCGGACAAGCTACTCAAGACCGCCGAGCAGCAGGTCAACCAGGTCCTGGCCAACCAGTGATGTCCGCTCCCACCCTCTCCGAGAACAAGGCCCGGCCGTCCCTCCCGGCGGACGGCCGGGCCCCCGGCCCCGAACACGGCGCGTTCCGCCGGGCGTTGAAGCGCAACCTCACCGCCCACGCCTTCCTGATCGGCGCTCTCCTGTGCTTCTCGATCTTCTCCTGGTATCCGATGGTCAGGGAATTCATCCTGGCCTTCCAGAAGACCGAGAACGGCGAGACCGTCTGGGCCGGCTGGTCCAACCTCACCTACATCTTCAACGACCCGGCGTTCTGGCAGGCGTGGCGCAACACCTTCCTGTTCACCGGACTCGCGCTGCTCCTCGGCTTCGCCGTGCCCTTCGCCATCGCCCTGATACTCAATGAATTCCGGCACGGGCGCGGCTACTTGAGGCTGCTCGTCTATCTCCCGGTGATGCTGCCGCCGGTGGCATCGGTGCTGCTCTTCAAGTACTTCTACGACCCCGGACACGGCCTCTTCAACCGCATCCTGGAAGCCGTGGGCCTGCCAGGGCAGGCATGGCTGCAGGACACCGACACCGCGATGCTCTCCGTGGTCGTCGCCGCCACCTGGATGAACATGGGCGGCGCGACACTGATCTACCTGGCCGCACTGCAGTCAATCCCCGGCGAGCTGTACGAGGCGGCCGAGCTGGACGGCGCGGGCATCTTCCGCCGCATCTGGCACGTCACCATCCCGCAGACCCGGCTGATCCTCTCGCTGATGCTGCTCATGCAGATCATCGCCACCATGCAGGTGTTCGTGGAGCCGTTCCTGCTCACCGGCGGCGCGGGCCCCGAGGGCGCGACCCTGACCGTCGTCCACCTCATCTACCAGTACGCGTTCACCTTCAACAACTACGGCAGCGCGGCGGCGCTCGGCCTGGTCCTGCTCGTACTGCTCGCCGGATTCTCGGCGGCGTACGCGCGACTGAGCCGCGCCGGCAGCGAAGACTAACCGGGGGAGACGACGGACATGAGCACACGCACCCTGATCTCCCCGGCCCAACTGGCCTGCCCACGCGGCAAGTTCCTGTACTGGACGGCCTTCACCGTGGTGACGGTCCTCTTCACCCTGGTCTTCATCGGACCCCTGTACTGGATGGTCACCAGCGGCCTCAAATCCCCGCAGGAGTTCGCCCAGACACCGCCCACCCTGATCCCCGACGCCGTCCACCCGCAGAACTACGCGGACGCCTGGGGCGTGATGGACCTGGCCAAACTCCTGTTCAACACCCTGTACTACGCGTTCGGCGCGCTCGCCTTTCAGCTGATCTTCGACGTGGCGGCCGCCTACTCGCTCTCCAAGCTGCGGCCAGTGTTCGGCAAGGCGATCCTCGGAGCGATGCTGCTCACCCTGATGATCCCGGCCACCGTCCTGGTCGTTCCGCAGTACCTGACCGTCCTCGACGTGCCCGTCGTGGAGCGCAACCTCATCAACTCACCCTGGGCGATCTGGCTTCCCTCGGTCACCAACGCCTTCAACATCTTCCTGCTCAAACGGTTCTTCGACTCCATCCCGCGCGAGCTCCTGGACGCCGCCGCCATCGACGGTGCCTCGACCATGCGCACCCTGCGCTCGGTGGTCCTGCCGCTGTCCCGGCCGATCCTCGGCGTCGTGTCCATCTTCGCGGTGGTCGCGGTCTGGAAAGACTTCCTCTGGCCGATGCTCACCCTGCCCGACCCCGGCAAGCAGACCGTCAACGTCGGCATCTACTCCCTGGCCGCCAGCGTCTCCGAGAACTGGCTCCTGGCAGCCCTGGCCATCGCCTCGCTGCCGACCCTGATCATCTTCCTGATCTTCCAGCGCAACATCATGAGCGGCCTGACCGCCGGCGGCCTCAAGGGCTGACCCCCGCGCCCGTCCCACGTACCCACCCCGCCACCGCTCCAAGCCACGGCGGCGGGGTCCCACCTGCCCGAAAGGAACCCTCACGTGGCAGTCACCTCCCCGACCGATGCCTCCTGGTGGCGCTCGGCCGCCATCTACCAGGTGTACGTACGCAGCTTCGCGGACGGTGACGGCGACGGCACCGGCGACCTCGCGGGCGTCCGGGCCAAGCTGCCCTACCTCGCCGAACTCGGCGTCGACGCCCTGTGGTTCAGCCCCTGGTACCTCTCGCCCATGGTCGACGGCGGCTACGACGTCGCCGACTACCGTGTCATCGACCCGGCCTTCGGCACCGTCGCCGAAGCCGAGAAGCTGATCGCAGAGGCCCGCGCGCTCGGCATCCGCACCATCGTCGACATCGTCCCCAACCACGTCTCCGACCAGCACGTCTGGTTCAAGGCGGCACTGGCCGCGGGCCCCGGCGCGCCCGAACGCGAGCTCTTCCACTTCCGCCCCGGCCGCGGCGCCGACGGCGAACTGCCGCCCAACGACTGGCCCTCGCAGTTCTCGGCGACCGCATCGACCTGGACGCGTGTCGAGGACGGCGAGTGGTACCTCCACCTCTTCGCCCCCGAGCAGCCCGACCTCAACTGGGCCCACCCGGCGGTGCGCCAGGAACACGAGGACGTCCTTCGGTTCTGGTTCGACAGGGGAGTGGCGGGCGTACGGATCGACTCCGCCGCGCTGCCCGCCAAGGATCCTGCCCTGCCCGACTTCACCGAGGGCGTCGACCCGCATCCCTTCATCGACCGCGACGAACTGCACGACATCTACCGCTCCTGGCGGGCCGTCGCCGACGAGTACGACGGTGTCTTCGTCGGGGAGGTCTGGCTCCCCGACGCCGAGCGCTTCGCCCGCTATCTGCGCCCCGACGAAATGCACACCGCCTTCAACTTCAGCTTCCTGTCCTGCCCTTGGGACCCCGCGAAGCTGCGTACATCCATCGAGGACACGCTCGCCGAGCACGCTCCGGTCGGCGCCCCGGCGACCTGGGTCCTCTGCAACCACGACGTGACGCGGACGGTCACCCGCTACGGCCGCTCGGACACCGGATTCGACTTCGCCACGAAGGTGTTCGGCACCCCCACCGACCTGGCGCTCGGCACCCGCCGTGCCCGCGCCGCGGCCCTGCTGGCCCTCGCCCTGCCCGGCGCGGTCTACATCTACCAGGGCGACGAACTGGGCCTGCCCGAGGCCGACATCCCCCGCGAGCACATCCAGGACCCCATGCACTTCCGCTCCGGTGGCACCGACCCGGGCCGCGACGGCTGCCGGGTGCCGCTGCCCTGGACGGCCGCCGAACCGCACGCGGGCTTCGGGTCGATGACAGGACCCTGGCTCCCCCAGCCCGACGGCTGGCCCTCATACGCCGCCGACCTCCAGGCGGCGGACGCCGGTTCCATGCTCACGCTCTACCGCACCGCCCTGCGCCTGCGCCGCATCGAACCCGGCTTCGGCGACGGCCCGTTGACCTGGTTGCCGACGGACGACGGCGTGCTGGCCTTCGTACGCGAACCGGGCCTGGCCTGCGTCGTCAACCTCGCCCCCACACCCCGCCAACTCCCCGCCCACACACGCCTCTTGCTGGCAAGCGGCCCGCTGGACGAGTCGGGCCGCCTGCCGCAGGACACGGCGGCCTGGCTGCGCATCTGAACCCCCGGGCCCCCTCCCGGGGCCCTTCTCCCCGGACCGAGCACTGACCTCCCCACTCACAAGGAAGGTGCACCACCACATGACCAGACCTGACAGGAGCACTACAAGGACGAGAACGAGTACCACGCGCAAGTGGTACGCCGCCGTGGCCACCGCCGGCCTCGTCGGCACCCTCGTCACCGGCCTCGCGGCCCCCGGCGCGCAGGCCGCCGAGGCAGCCGCGGGCGCCACCCTCCCCTTCACCTCCGTCGAGGCGGAGAGCGCGACCACCAACGGCGCCAAGATCGGTCCCGACTACACCCAGGGCACGGTCGCCTCCGAGGCCTCGGGTCGGCAGGCGGTACGGCTCGCGGCGGGCCAGAGCGTGGAGTTCACCCTCCCCAAGGCGGCCAACGCACTCAACGTCGCCTACAACGTGCCCGACGGCCAGTCGGGCACGATGGCCGTGTACGTCAACGGCCAGAAGATCTCCAAGACGCTCGCCGTCACGTCGAAGTACAGCTACGTCGACACCTCCTGGATCGCGGGCTCCAAGACCCACCACCTCTTCGACAACGCACGGCTGCAGCTCGGCCAGAACCTGCAGTCGGGCGACAAGGTGAAACTGGAGGCCGTCTCCACCCAGGTCACCGTCGACGTGGCCGACTTCGAGCAGGTCGCGGCGGCCGCGGCAAAGCCGTCGGGCGCGCTCTCCGTCACCGACAAGGGCGCCGATCCCACCGGCCAGGGTGACTCCACCCAGGCGTTCCGCGAGGCCATCACTGCGGCCAAGGGCGGCACGGTCTGGATCCCGCCGGGTGAGTACAGGCTCACCCAGTCGCTCAACAACGTCGACAACGTCACGATCCGCGGCGCGGGCAACTGGCATTCAGTCGTGCGCGGTTCACGCTTCATCGACCAGTCGAGCGCGCCCACCGGCAAGGTGGGTCTGCACGACTTCGCGGTGATCGGCGAGGTCACCGAGCGGGTCGACGACAACCCGGACAACTTCGTCAACGGATCACTCGGCCCGAACTCCACCGTCTCCGGGATGTGGCTCCAGCACCTCAAGGTCGGTCTCTGGCTGACCGGCAACAACGACAACCTCGTCGTGGAGAAGAACCGCATCCTCGACATGACCGCTGACGGCCTCAACCTCAACGGCACGGCCAAGGGCGTCGACGTACGCAACAACTTCTTGCGCAACACCGGCGACGACGCTCTGGCCATGTGGTCCCTCAACTCCACCAACAGCAACTCGACTTTCTCCGGCAACACCATCTCGCAGCCCAACCTCGCCAACGGCATCGCGATCTACGGCGGTCGCGACATCACCGTCAAGGACAACCTGATCCTCGACACCAACGCCCTGGGCAGCGGCATCGCCATCTCCAACCAGAAGTTCCTCGATCCGTTCTTCCCGCTGGCAGGCACCATCACCGTCTCCGGAAACACCCTCGTACGCACGGGGGCGATGAACCCCAACTGGCAGCACCCGATGGGGGCGTTGCGCGTGGACGCATACGACAGCGCCATCGAGGCCACGGTGAACATCACCGACACGACCATCACCGACAGCCCCTGGAGCGCGTACGAATTCGTCTCGGGCAGCGGCACCGGCAAGGCCGTGAAGAACGTCAGCGTCGACCGCTCGACCATCGACAAGGTGGGCACGGTCGTCGTCCAGGCCGAGACGCCCGGCGCGGTGAAGATGTCGAACGTCAAGGCCACCGGGGTCGGCGCGGCCGGCATCTACAACTGCCCCTACCCGACCGGCTCCGGCACCTTCACCCTCACCGACGGCGGCGGCAACTCCGGCTGGGACAGCACCTGGGACGACTGCTCGACGTGGCCGAAGCCCGGCGGCGGCAACCCGGACCCCGACCCGGACCGCAACCTCGCCAAGGGCCGACCGGCGACCGCGACCGGCTCTGCCGACGTCTACACACCCGCCAAGGCGGTCGACGGTGACGCGGCGACGTACTGGGAATCCACCAACAACTCCTTCCCGCAGTCGATCACCGTCGATCTCGGCAAGGCGGAACCGGTGCGCAGGGTCGTCCTGAAGCTGCCGCCGCCCGCTGTCTGGGGGGCGAGGACCCAGACCCTCTCCGTCCAGGGCAGCACCGACGGCACCAGCTTCAGCACGCTGGCCGACTCGAAGGGCTACCGCTTCGACCCGGCGAGCGGCAACCAGGTGACCATCACGCTGCCCGCCTCCTCTCCCGACGTCCGTCATCTGCGGCTGCGCGTCACGGCCAACACCGGCTGGCCCGCAGCGCAGGTGAGCGAGGTGGAGGCCTACCTGTCCTGACCTCCCGCGCCCGCGCGCCTCGCTCGCCCACCGCTGTGCCGGGGGCGAGCGAGGCGTTCCGATCGGTCAGACCTGCGTCGACTTCTCGTACGGCGACTCGTTCACGAGCTGCGGCGCGGCAGCCGGTTCGGGGGCTGGGCCCCCTTCGCTGAGGCCGAACCGTTCGTGGAACGTGCGCAGGAAGCCGGGTGCGTACCAGGCCGAGCGGCCGAGCAGACGCATCGCAGCGGGTACGAGGATGCCGCGGACGGCGACGGCGTCGATGAGGATGGCAAGGCCGCTGCCCAGGCCGAACATCTGCATGAAGCTGAGCTTGGCCGTGCCGAAGGCGAAGAAGCTCACCGCGAGCAGGCAGGCCGCCGCGGTCACGATGCGGCCGGTGTGCCCCAGGCCGTTGGTCACGGCGGACTCGTTGTCCTCGCCCAGGTCGTGGAGCTCCTTGATACGGCTGGTGACGAACACTTCGTAGTCCATCGAGAGGCCGAAGGCGATGCAGAACATCAGCACCGTCATGGACACCTCCATGGGCTGCGCCGTGAAGCCCAGCAGGGAGGAGAGGTTGCCGTCCTGGAAGATCCACGTCATCACGCCGAGAGTGGCGCCCAGGCTGATCATGTTGAGGAGAAGTGCCCGCAGTGGCTGCACGATGCTGCCGGTGAACAGGAAGAGCAGGAGGAAAGTGGTGAGGGCGACCAGGGCCACGGCGAGGGGAAGCCGGCTGCCGATGGAGTCCTTGGAGTCGACCAGTTCGGCGTCGACTCCGCCCACCATGGGCTGTGCTCCGGCGGGCGGGTCGATCGACCTCACTTCCGTCACGAGGTCCTGGGCCGCGTCCGACTTCGGTGGCAAGGTGCTCACGACGGTGATCTGCTGCGCGTCGGGCCGGCCCAGGGCTTTGTTGCCGGTTATGGCCGCCTCGGACCGTCCGTCGGCGTAGGTGCCCTGGCTGGTCTCGACGCGGACCACGTCCTTGAGGCCGGACAGTTCAGTGGCGTACGTCTTCAGCGGGGCCTTGCTCAGGGGGTCGTCGATGACGACGTGCAGGGCCGCATCGTCGTTGCCGTTGAACTTCTCCTGCATTACGGACGAGACCTGGCGGCTCTGCGCGTCCTCGGGCAGCACGCGTTCGTCCGGTGTGCCAAAGGTGATGCCGAGGAGCGGGCTCGCCGCGAGGAGCAGCACCGCGAGCACGGGCAGCGCGGTGAGCGCGGGGCGTCGCATGACGGTGCCGGCGAGGCGTCCCCACAGGGGCGCGCGGCCGGTGGGCCGCCCACGCCTCGCCCACGGCAGACGTCCGCTGTTGACCCGGTGGCCCAGGACGACGAAGAGGGCGGGCATGACGAACAGGGTGCTGATGGCGGCGATGGCGACGACACCGACCCCGGCGTAGCCGAACGAGCGCAGGAAGTACTGCGGGAACACCAGCAGGGCCCCGAGCGCGGCAGCCACGGTCGCGGCGGAGAACGCGACCGTGCGGCCCGCAGTGCTGACCGTGCGGCGGACGGCGTCCTCCACGCTTGCCCCTGCCGCGAGTTGCTCGCGGAAGCGGCTGACCATGAGCAGGGCGTAGTCGATTCCGAGGCCGAGTCCCAGGGCGGTGGTCAGGTTGATGGCGAAGATGGACACGTCGGTGATGCTGCCGAGGACGAAGAGCTCCGCGAACGTGCCCGCGATGGCGATGAGACCGATGATCAGCGGCAGCAGGGCCGCGATCAGACTGCCGAAGACGAGCAGGAGGAGTACGAGGGTGAGCGGCACGGCGATGGCCTCGGCCAGCAGGAGATCTTCGCCGGACTGTGTGCCCATCTCACTGGTCACGGCGGCGCCACCGCCCGCCTGGACGGTGAGTGCGCCCTTGTACGGGCCGGCGTAGGCGTCGATGACGCTCTTGGCGTTCTCGTCCCGCTCCAGGTCGTCGCCCTTCACGTGGGCGAGCACCATGGCTTCCCGGGCGTCCTTGGAGCGCAGGTCGGGGCTTGCCGTGTCCCAGTACGAGATGACGTTCTCGAGGTTCTGTTCCTTCTTGAGGTCGGCCACCAGGGCCTTGCCGCTCTGTCGGGCTTCCGGGGCATCGATGCGGCCTTCGGAGGCGCGGACCAGCAGGACGAGGTTCGTCTCTCCGTCGAACTTCTCGTCGATGACTTCCCCGGCCCGGGTGGACTGCGAGCTCGGGTCGTCGTAGCCGCCTCCCAGCAGCTTGCCGAAGGCGCCGGCGCCCAAGGCACCCATGAGGGCCATGGCGACGACGGCCACGACGAGTATGAGCCGGGCCCGGCGGATCGCCAGTTCGGCCATGCGTTCAAACACGTCCGCTCTCCTTTGGTGTCATGCGGTGAAAGCGGCGCGAAGCGGCCTGCATCAGGGGACGCGAAGCGGCCGGAACAGGTGCGGTGTCGCACTCTTCGTCGCCGCGAACGACGTTAGTGAGACGGCAAGAAATTTGGCAGTGTTAGATTTTCCTCACGCCCATCAACTCCGGGCGCTCACACGGGTGATCGACGTCCGGTCACCGCCCACCCGCAGAGGAGGACGCCATGGCCACGCTCTCCCTGCGCGAGCGGCGCCGTGCCGCCGCCACACAAGAGATCCTGGACGCCGCCGAGCTCCACATCACCGAACACGGGCCCGCGGCCCTGTCCCTGCGAGCGGTCGCCCGCAGCCTCCAGATGACCGTGCAGGCGCTCTACCACTACTTTCCGAGCCGGGACGCGCTCGTCACGGCGCTCGTCACGAAGGCGTACGACGACCTGGCCGATGCCGTACAGGCCGCCGTCGACTCCGCGGAGGACGGTTCGGGCATGCCGCGCCTTGTGGTCGCGGCCGAGGGCTACCGCCGCTGGGCCATCGCACGCCCCGAGCACTTCCAGCTCCTCTACGGCACACCTCTGCGGGACTACGCGGCACCCGCGGAGGGCACGACCACCCAGGCGACGCGCAGGATGAGCGCCATCTTCGAGCGCGAACTGTTCGCGGGGTACAGCGAGGAACAGCTCGCCGCGGCCGACGCCCCCGCGCTCTCGCCCGCGCTGAGGGAACACCTGGAACAGCTGCCGCACTTCGGCGGGGGGCGTCTGCCTCCGGCCGCCACCGCGCTCTTCCTGAGCGCCTGGGGGCACCTGCATGGGCTCGTGGTCCTGGAGGTGTTCGGACATACCTCCTTCCTCGGCGAACACCAGGCCGAGATCTTCCGTGGGGCGATGCGGAACCTGCTGGAGGACATTCGTCGCCGAATCCCCGGAGGGCGGGCCTGACGGGTCATCAAACGACCCTGGAGTGACGGTGGATACGTGGGGCGAGCATCCTCCGGCCAACTGGCCAGAACCCGGTGGGTTGTTCAGATAAACCCCGTTCCGAGCAAGATCACCGCTTCGAGTGCAGCCGTCGGGCTTATCGGGCGAGGTGGGCGCAAGAGCCGTTAAATGGTCTGCGGATCTGGACGAAATCCCTGGGATTACGCCTCTACTTCCACTTTCGCCGGTTGGCACGCCTATGCCGGTTAGCACCCCCGCGAAGGAGAGCTCGCCCGATGACCGTTGAGACCGGCCCGGAAGCACGGCTGGAGCCGCCCCGGCAGACCAGCCTGGGTACCGCGGCTGCCAGGAACCTCGCCAACACGACCAAGTCCGCCCCGCAGATGCAGGAGATCACCTCTCGGTGGCTGCTGCGGATGCTCCCCTGGGTGGAGACCAAGGGTGGCGCCTATCGAGTGAACCGCCGCCTGAGCTACACCGTCGGAGACGGGCGCATCGAGTTCGTCCAGGACGGCGGCGACGTCCGCGTGATCCCCCGGGAACTCGGCGAACTGGCCCTGCTGCGCGGCTTCGACGACGTCGAGGTGCTGACCGAGATCGCCGACCGGTGCGTCCAGCGCGACTTCCGGGTCGGAGAGGTCCTCGTCGAGCGCGGCACCCCCGCCGAGGAACTCCACCTGATTGCCCACGGCAGGATCAGTCAGAAGTCCGTGGGCAAGTACGGGGACGAGGTCGGCGTCGCCGTACTCGCCGACGGCGACCGGTTCGGGGAAAGCGCCCTTCTGGACAGCGATGCCAGATGGGACTGCACCGCGACCGCCGAGACCGCAGGCACCCTGCTCACCCTGTCGCGCGCCGACTTCGCCACGGTGCTGTCCAACGCGCCGAGCCTGCAGTCCCACCTGGACGAGTTCCGCAGAATCCCGCAGCAGCGCCAGAACAAGCACGGCGAGGCCGAGATCGCGATGTCGGCCGGCCACACCGGCGAGGTCGCCTTGCCCGGCGCCTTCGTCGACTACGAACTCAAGCCGCGTGAGTACGAACTCTCCGCAGCCCAGACCATTCTGCGGATCCACACCAGGGTCACCGACCTCTACAACGGCCCGATGAACCAGATGGAGGAGCAACTCCGGCTCACCATCGAGGCGCTGCGCGAGCGCCAGGAGCACGAGCTCATCAACAACCGTGAGTTCGGCCTCCTCCAGAACGCCGACTTCAAGCAGCGGATCCAGCCCCACTCGGGCCCGCCGACCCCCGACGACCTCGACGAGCTGCTCTGCCGCCGCCGCGGCACCAGGCTCCTCCTCGCCCACCCCAGGACGATCGCGGCGATCGGGCGCGAGCTCAACTCCCGCGGAATCTACCCCGATCACGTCGACCTCGGCGGCCAGCAGGTTCCGGCCTGGCGCGGTGTCCCCATCCTGCCCTGCAACAAGATTCCCATCACCAAGGAACAGACGAGCTCGATCCTCGCCATGCGCGTCGGCGAGGACAACCAAGGCGTCGTCGGTCTGCATCAGACCGGACTGCCGGACGAGTACGAGCCGGGCCTCTCGGTGCGCTTCATGGGCATCAACGAGCAGGCCATCACCTCGTACCTGGTCAGCACCTATTACTCCGCCGCGATCCTGGTGCCCAACGCCCTCGGCGTGCTGGAGAACGTGCAGATCGCCCGCAGGTCCTAGCAGAGCCAGGTCCTGGCAGACCCGGTCTCAGCAGACCAGGTCCCGGCGGAATCCCGGCACGGCCACGACAGCCCGGAACTCCCCGGGCCGGGCCCCCATGCCCTGCTCCGGGAAAGCCCCCTCATCCCATCAAGGAGTCACGGATGCCCGAACCCGGGTCTTCCCCTCTGCCACCGAGCCCGCCTGCCGTCGCGGCCATCCTCGGGACCCCTGCCACCCAGGCAGCTGACGTGGTGAGACAGGCGAGCCCGGCCCTGGAGCGCATCCTGCGCGGCCCCAGCGGCCTGGGCACCGCGGGCCTGCACCTGGGCCGGCGCGAGGAGCCGCCGACACCCCCGGAGACCGAGGCGCCGGCGGAGAGACTGCAGATCCCCGGCCTCTACTACCACCCGGTGGCGGAGCCGGACCCGGCGCGGGTGGAGGAGGTCAGCCGCAGGATCAAGGACTGGGCGCTGGAGGAGGTCGAGCTGTATCCCGAGGAGTGGGAGGGCCAGTTCGACGGCTTCTCCGTCGGGCGCTACATGGTCGCCTGCCACCCGGACGCCCCGACCGTCGACCACCTGATGGTCGCCACCCGCCTCATGGTCGCCGAGAACGCGGTCGACGACTGCTACTGCGAGGACCACGGCGGCTCGCCCATCGGCCTCGGAGGACGCCTTCTTCTGGCACACACCGCCCTCGACCCCCTCCACGCCCCGAAGGAGTACCAACCACAGTGGGCGGAGTCGCTCCACGCGGACGCCCCGCGGCGCGCCTACCGCTCGGCGATGGAGTACTTCGTCCGACAGGCCACCCCCTCCCAGGCCGACCGCTACCGGCACGACATGGCCCGCCTGCACCTGGGGTATCTCGCCGAGGGCGCCTGGGCCCAGACGGACCACACCCCCGAGGTGTGGGAGTACCTCGCGATGCGGCAGTTCAACAACTTCCGCCCGTGCCCCACCATCACCGACACCATCGGCGGCTATGAGCTGCCAGCGGACCTGCATGCCCGGCCCGACATGCAGCGGGTCCTCGCGCTCGCCGGCAACGCCAGCACCATCGTCAACGACCTGTACTCGTACACCAAGGAACTCGCCGGTCCAGGACGGCACTTGAACCTGCCCGTGGTGATCGCCGACCGCGAGGACGTCTCCGACCAGGAGGGCTACCTCAAGGCGGTCGAGGTCCACAACGACCTCATGCGCGACTTCGAGGCCGAGGCCGCCGCCGTGGCCGAGGCCTGTCCCGCACCCAGCGTGCTGCGCTTCCTGCGGGGCGTGGCCGTGTGGGTCGACGGCAACCACTACTGGCACCAGACCAACACCTACCGCTACAGCCTGCCCGATTTCTGGTAAGGACGGAATCATCTGTGACCAGCACTGAAATCTCCACCGTCAGCGGTGCCTCCGCGTTCGTCCCCGCCCCGGCGACGCCCTACCAAGACGACATCGCGCGCTACTGGAACAACGAGGCGCGGCCGGTGAACCTGCGCCTCGGCGACGTCGACGGGCTCTACCACCATCACTACGGCATCGGTGACATCGACCACGAGGCCCTGGGCGACACCGACGACAGCGAGCACGAGAAGAGGCTGATCGCCGAGCTCCACCGCCTGGAGTCGGCACAGGCCGAAGTGCTCCTGGACAACCTCGGCTCCCCAGGAGCCGACGGCACGCTCGTGGACGCCGGCTGCGGCCGGGGCGGTTCGATGGTGATGGCCCACCAGCGCTTCGGCTGCAAGGTCGAGGGCGTCACCCTGTCCGCCAAACAGGCCGACTTCGCCAACCAGCGCGCCCAAGAACTCCGCATCGAGGACCACGTCCGCGCCCGCGTGTGCAACATGCTCGACATGCCCTTCGAGACCGGGCAGGCCGCGGGCTCGTGGAACAACGAGTCGAGCATGTACGTCGACCTGCACGACCTGTTCGCCGAGCACTCACGGATCCTTGAGGTCGGCGGTCGCTATGTGACCATCACCGGCTGCTGGAACCCGCGGTACGGCCAGCCCTCGAAGTGGGTCTCCCAGATCAACGCGCACTTCGAGTGCAACATCCACTCCCGCCGCGAGTATCTGCGCGCCATGGCCGACAACCGTCTCGTCCCGCAGGCCGTCATCGACCTGACACCCGAGACCCTGCCCTACTGGGAGTTGCGGGCCACGTCGTCGCTGGTCACCGGCATCGAGGAGGCGTTCATCAACTCGTACAAGGACGGCTCGTTCCAGTACGTCCTGATCGCGGCCGACCGCGTCTGAGCGCTTCTCCGCGAAGGGGCCGGGCCCGCCATCCGGCGGCCCGGCCCCTTCGGCGTGCCAACTGCGTGAGTCAGGCGCCCTGTTGTGCGCCGCGTCAGCTCCCCTACAGTGCGTGACGCCCGCCCCGTCCGCCCGAGAAGACGACATACAAGCCGCCGACCAGGAGCAGCCCTGTGGCCACCCGCCGCGTCCCCGAGCTCGACCCCGCCCTCGTCTCCCAGTGGCAGGCCGGGGGAGGGGAACTCGTCGATCTCCTCGGCCGGGCGCGCGAACAGCTCGGCGGGGTCGCCGCGTTCAGGCTGGGGCCGCGTCCGACCGTGCTCGTCACCGACCCTGACGCCGTGCAGCACGTGCTCGCGCTCCAGCCGGGCCGGTACGTGAAGCGTTCGCACCGGGCGCGCCTGCTGATCGGCGACGGAGTCCTGGCGGCGACGGGCGAGGCGTGGCAGCGTCAACGGCGTCTGCTGCAGTCCCAGTTCACCGGGCCGGGGATGCGCCGCTTCGAGCAGCGGATCACCGACTCCGCGCGGACCGTGGCGGCGCGCTGGGCCGAGTACGCGCGCACCGGCGAGGTCTTCGACGTGGGCGACGAGATGCGCCGCTACGCCCTCGACACCATCTGGCGTTCCTTGACCGGGCACTCCCTCGACCCGTCGACGGAGCGTGAACTGGCCGCCGTACCCGCCGTGGTGGCCGCCCTGCCCAGCCTGCCCGCCGACAGTGCCGCCGCCCAAGAAGCGGTCGCCGCCGAGCTGGTCCGCATCGACGCCGTGGCGAGCCGCGCCATCGCCGCCGCACGTGACAACGAGCCGGGCCCCGACGGCCCCGGCCTGCTGCACGTCCTGCTGGAGGCGTCCGCGACGCGCCCCGAGTACACCGACGGACTGATCCGCGACGAGCTCGTCACCCTCCTCGTCGCCGGGCACGAGACCACGGCCACGACCCTGACCTGGCTCTACCTCCTCCTGGACAGCAACCCGGAGGCGCGGGAACAGGCCCTCGCCGCGGGCGCCGAGGGCTCGCCCGAGCGGCGCCAGGCCATCCAGGCACTGGTCCACGAAGCCCTGCGGTTCTACCCCTCCGCCTGGATACTGCCGCGCAGCGCGGCACAGGACGACATCCTCGTTGGGTACGAGATCGAGGCCGGCACCGACGTACTGGTCTGCCCCTACCTCACGCACTGGGACCCCGACCTCTGGGACGACCCGGCCCGCTTCGACCCGACGCGCTTCACGGTCCCGGGGCGACGCCCCACCCACCCGGGAAGCTACTTCCCGTTCGGCATCGGCCCCCGCGCCTGCCTGGGCCTGCAGTTCGCCCTCCGCGAGTCGACCGCGCTCCTCGAACTCCTCCTGCCGGCCCACACCCCAAGCTTCCGCTCCACCCCGAAGGGAGCCGTCCACAGCATCACCGTCCGCCCCGACGGCCCGACACCGGCGGTGCTGCACGGCCAGACCGTTGCGGGGGCCTGCCGGTAGTTGCCGAGGTTCTTCGCGAGCTTCAAGGCCGCGTGCCCTCGAAAATGGCTCGACGTTCGGGGCGGCGGAAGGCGGAAGGCGGTTCACCTGGGAGAGGCTTCAGTCGACCTCAGCCTGTCATCACTGGCACGATCACGGCCGCGACGGCGGATGCGAGACCGCCGACGGCGATGAACGCCCCGAACTTCTCCTTGGCGGACGGAAAGACCGCCCTTGAGACGTCTCCGGCCTTGCTCCGCAGAACGACCATCTTCATCTTCTGCCACCGATGTTGGCGGAGACCGCAACCCATCAAGATTCCCGAGGCGTTGCGTCGGCAGTAAGTTCCGTTGCGATTCACTGCTCCGCACCACACGGGAAGCTGAAACGTCGCGTACGCAACGACTAGCAGCGAGAGGACCACGATCACAGCGCTGCCAGCTCCGCTGCCCCAGGCAACGACAAGCGCCGCCGCTGCGATGTAGCCCCAGTACATCCAGATCCCCCTCATGGGCGGGGACGGTACTGCTGGGCAGCGTCGATGCACAGAGCGTGAATGAGCCAGCTCGGGGCCCCAATCGGCGGGGCAACTCGCGAGGAAGACTCGGATGTCGGCGGCGAGCCTTCGCTCGGTCATCCCCGGAGCAGGGCGGCCGTCGAGGGGGTCCTCGGCAACGTGCCCCCAGTTGTGCCCTGATAAGTGAGCTTAGCGATGCGCACGCAGATCAAACCAGTTGGTCAGCGGTAGTGGTCGAACTGCGTCACACCGCCGTAGCCGTAGCTCTCGGGATGCAGTTCGTGCAGGGCGACCCCGCAGCGGGCGAGCGGTCCGAGCACGTCGGCCAGGAGTTGATCGGCTCCCGCGATGAACGCCGATTTCTGGGCGGCGCTGTTGGTGCCCAGGGTGATGCTGACCTCGACATGCGCGTCGAGTGCGCCGGTCAGGGGTGTGCCGTCGACGAAGTACCGGGTGCCGGGTACCAGGTCGATGTGGATGATCGTGCGCGCACGGGACTTGCCCAGGGCCGAGACCGCGAGGCCGGTGAGTCCCTCGGCCAGCGCGTGCTGAGTCGTGACGGGGAGGTCGGTGTCGGTGACTGTGATGCGGATGTACGGCATGGCTCTCCTTGGACGACTCGGTGGGTGCCGTCGGGAGGCGGCGGCACGGAGCAAGCCTCGCCAACCTGGGACAATGGAGCCAACGCACTGAAGTCATAGCTCTATGAGGCCGCCGCATGACCGTGAATCTTCCCCAGCTGAAGGCTTTCTTGGCCGTGGTCGAAGCGGGCGGATTCAGTGCGGCCGCCGACGAGTTGGGCATGAGCCAGTCCGCGGTCTCGCACGCCGTCGCCTCCCTCGAACGCGAGCTGACGGCTCCGCTGCTGGTCCGCGCCGCGCCGGTGCGGACCACGGCCCTGGGCGAGCGGATCCTGCCGCACGCGCGCACCGCCCTGTCGGCGGCGCGCTTCGTGGAACAAGTCGCGGCCGAAGCCGCGAAGACGATGACCGGCACCGTGCGGCTGGCCTGCACGCCGACGGTCTGCCGGGGGTTGATCCCTGGTCTGCTCCGGCACTGGGCCGAAGATCAGCCTCGGGTGACGGTCAAGGCCTTCGAGGGTGACAGCACGGAAGTGACCACCTGGCTGGCGGACGGCGTGGCCGACGCCGCCATCCTCATCGACCCGCCACCGGGGCCGGGCGTTCACCTGGCCGAGGACCACTACCGTGCCGTCCTGCCGCGGGACCACCCCTTGGCGGGCGAACCATGCGTGGACATCGGGGACTTGGCGGACGACCGGTTCCTGATCTCGCCCGACAACTGCGAGACCCGCATCCGCGCCATCCACACCCGGGCCGGGCTGCCCTTCACGCCCACCCACCGGGTGCGCGACCTGACGACGCTGATCAGCATGGTGCAGGCGGGCATCGGCGTGACGGTGCTGTCCGAGGTCTCTCGCTCCCTGCTCCCCGCCGACCTGTCCCTGCTGCCGCTCAGGCCCGCGGTATCCCGCCACCTCGTGCTGACCGGACCCCGTACCCGCTCCTGGCACCCGGCGGTCCGCCCCCTGGCGGAGTCAGCCGCCGCGCACCTGGCGCGGTCCTACTTCTGAGCGCTCTCCATGTCGTCGTGGTGCTGCCGCAGCCTGATGCTGACCATGCCCGTCGTG
Organism: Streptomyces sp. NPDC033177; assembly: GCF_055577715.1. Taxonomy (NCBI): domain Bacteria; kingdom Bacillati; phylum Actinomycetota; class Actinomycetes; order Kitasatosporales; family Streptomycetaceae; genus Streptomyces; species Streptomyces sp. NPDC033177. The sequence continues at coordinate 592,714 of NZ_JBVIPS010000003.1, forward strand.
AGCAGCACGCTGCCTGCCGCGGTCAGCGGTATGGACAACACCAGAGCCGCCAGCGGCTGGGGCCAGCTTCGGTCGGAGGCGCATTGCAGGGCGTCCCTGTGGGCGTCATCGGAGTCCTCGTAGTAGAGGTCCCTGGGTTCGGCGTCGACCGGGGCGGGGCAGTCCACGGCGTTGTACGTGGAGTCGTACGACGTGAAGAGCTGCCATGCGGCATGGAGCCAGAGCAGCAAGGCGCAGGCCAGCAGCCCGATTCCCCAGCTCTGCAGGCGGGTGGCCCGTGCCCGGAAATTCTGTTCGACCGCCAGTGGGTGCACGTGCGTCTCCTCGAGTTCGTCCGGGCAGGAAAAAGCCCCGGTCCCTGACGAGGGACCGGGGCTGTCGCGAGCGCTGGGCAGGCCTTGCACCTACATTTCCCCACAGGAAGCGGGGTGTCTTTCCTTGGACGACCAACGCGGGGCCCACCGGCCGGAGTTCTGGCTGTGGGCGCAAGATCGACTGTAGCGCATGGGGCCGGCTCGGAGCACATCGCGTCCGCGCCTCTCGGGGCTGCGATCCGTCACTGCACCCCGTGCGGCCGGAACTGGATGCTGATGCGGCCACCGGCGGCCCGGGCCGACTTGGGGATGGCGTGCTCCCAAGTGCGCTGGCAGGAACCGCCCATCACGATCAGATCGCCGTGCCCGAGCGGACGCCGGACGACGTCGCCGCCGCCGCGCGGACGGAGCACCAGGTCACGGGGCGCCCCCACGGAGAGGATGGCGACCATCGTGTCCTCGCGGGCGCCCCGGCCGATGCGGTCGCCGTGCCAGGCCACACTGTCGCGCCCGTCGCGGTAGTGGCACAGGCCGGCTGTCGTGAAGGCCTCGCCGAGTTCGGCGGCGTAGTGCTCGGAGAGAGCTTGCCGGGCCTCGTCGAGCACGGCGTGGGGGAGTGGCTCGCCTGCGCGGTAGAAGGCGAGCAGGCGAGGGACGTCCACGACCCTCTCGTACATCTGGCGGCGCTCGGCCTTCCATGGGACGTCCGCCGCCAGTCGTTCGAACAGGACATCGGCGCCGCCGAGCCAGCCCGGCAGGAGGTCGATCCACGCACCGTCACCGAGGACGGTCCGACGGATTCCGTCGAGGGATCCCAGGCGTACGTCGTCGCCCTGATCGAAGAGCGATCCCTGGAGCTGGTGCGTTGCCATGGGGCCAGTGTACCCACTGATTCGAACATTCGATCTAATTCAGCGTGACCGCCCTCCCGTGAGCAGGCGATAGATGACCAGGACGACCACGGAACCGAGAATGGCGGCGATCCAGGTCGACAGGTGGAAGAACCCGTTGATCGAGTGAACGCCGAAGATCACCTTCCCCAACCACCCGCCGAGCAGGCCTCCCACGATGCCGATCAGCATCGTCACCAGGCAGCCCCCCGGGTCCTTGCCGGGGGTGAGGGCCTTGGCGATGGCCCCTGCGATCAGACCGATCAGGATCCAGGCGATGATGCCCACGAGCATGGTCCTTTCTCTTGTGCACCTTGGTGTACGTGTCGCGGCAAGTGCTGTGCCGTCTGATACTGGGACCAATGTCCCTCCGCGGACATCGCACTCGGGACCAAGGTCATCAACCATGGGACAAAGGTCATTCCTCTGCCAGCCGACCGGGTGAAGGCAGCCCGGTCGACGCCTGGTCGCCGCCCGGACGCAACCCGGTCCGCTCTGGAGATGTGAAGAGAGCGTTGCAGGCTCTCCATACCTTCGGGGCCGTGGGCATGTCAGTCAGGGGCAGGCGAGAAGAGAAGCCGCGAGGAGGACGCTGCCGATGCTAGTTGTCGCTCTTTTGCTCCTACCGGTCATGGGACTCCTGATCATCGCCATGGACCGCATCGAGGACAGCCTGAACGAGGAAGCGGAGCCGAGAACCGATCGGCGCGTACGCCACCTGCGCCTCGTCCACGGGCACGGCCACACGGGACGTCGTCATCGAGCGCCCGCCGCGGAGCGTCGCGGCGACGTGGCCTGAGCCCGGTCCGACGCACCACGAAGGGTGCCGCGCATGCTGCTGAGCAGCGTGCGCGGCACCCTTTTGCCGTCAATGGCCCCGCTGGGGCTAGTGCGCCGTCTTCTCGGCGAGTTTCTGGAATTCACCCAGGTCGTAGTTGGCCAGGGTTGAGTCGAGGTTCGTGAGAGCGCCGAGGTGTTCGACGAAGCCCTTGGGGTCGTACTCGATCTGGAGTGTCACCCGGCTCGTGGTGTCACTCAGCCGGTGAAAGGTCACCACACCGGCGTGATCCACCCCTTCGACGGTGTGCCAGGCGATCCGCTTCTCGGGCACCACTTCGGTGAGCTCGGCCACGAAGTTCTTCTCCGCGCCGGGCAGCTCCAGCTGCCACGCGAAGCGTCGCTCGTCCATCGGCTCGACCAGCCGTACGTGGCTGAGGAAGGAGGGCCAGCGGGCCACGTCGCTCCACAGCTGCCAGGCGACGGAAACCGGCGCCCGGACATCGACGGACTCGAGCAGGGACGCGGACATTACGCACCTCTTTCTGAACGGGAGTGGCTACGGGCGCACCCGGCACCCGGCTGCGCCGACGTCACGCCTTCTGGCCGGACGCGGCAAGCTTCTGCAGGTCGACGGTCTCGCCGGGCGCGGGCGCCTCAGGGCTGACCGTCTTGCCGTAGTCGCTGAAGGTGGCGGTGTTGGGTTCCTTGCCGCCCGTCGACGTGGAGCGCAGGATGTACGGCTTGCCCTCGGTGGCCACGTACAGCGTGAGGGTCTCCCCGCCGGAGGTCTTCTTCGTCAGCTTGATCGTCTCGGTACCGTCGACGTCCGCCGTCGCGCCCTTCTTCATGCCCTTGCGTTCCGACTTGTTCTTGTCCATGGAAGCCATGAGCGCCTTCTTGTCGCACAGGCTCTTCGCCGTCTGGTCGTCGGCCGGTGCCTTCACCCACTTGTCGGCAATCTTCGGCACGATCTTGTCGCCGCCGGCCTGGCCCTTGAGGGCGGTCCGCCAGTACTTCTCGTCGCCCCGCAGATAGAACGTCCCCTTGGTGTTCCGCACTTCCGCCGAGGTGCCGTCCGCCTCGATGCTGCCGTCACAGTTCCTGTTGTTGTCGACGGACAGGTCGACGGTCGTCGTGGAACCCGCCGACTGCTGCACCGTTCCCTTCATGTGCATCGAGTCGGCCTGCTCGGTGGCCTTGACCGCGTCAGCGGCGATCTGGTCGGCGCTCTTGCCCGCGAACGGCTTGTCGCCGGATTTCGAGTCCGAGCCCGAGTCGCCGCCGCATCCCGACAGGGCCACCATCGCCGCCCCGGCCACCACGGCCGCCATCTTTCTGCTGCCCTTCACCACGTCTGCTCCCTCCCGAGGACGCACCTGCGCCCCGTCCGCTGTCCCGCGGCCGTCGGGGCCGCGGAAACACCCGGATACCCCGTTGTCGGGGGAGATCACCGGAAGGTCGATCTCCACTTTCGGCAGGGCGCGGGCGCCGCGCGCCCGGGGCCCGTGGCGCTTATGGTGACCGAGCGGCATACGGAGACAGCCATGACCTCAGCCAAGAAGTCACACTTCGATCCGGAACAGTTCCTGCACCTGACCGGCATGGGCAGTTTCGACTGGGACCTGGACAGCGGTGAGCTCGGACTCGATGCCGGTGCGCTCGGCGTGTTCGACCTGCGGCCCGACGAGTTCCACGGCCTGGTGACTTCCCTGCAGGGGCGCGTACCTCCCGAGGAGATGGTGCGGATCACCTTCGCCGTCACGGAGGCGACCGCTGCGGGGAAGGACCTCTACGGCGTCTACTTCCGCGTCCGCCATCGCGACGGCTCCCTGCACCTCAGTCACGCCCGTGGACGCATCCTGCGCAACGACGCGGGCCGGGCCGTACGCGTCATCGGCGTCCTGCGGACGGCCGCGGACGACGGGTCCCAGCTCGCCGCCACCGATCCCAGGGAGGAGCGCCGTCAGGGCGTCGCGCTGATGGTGCAGGGCACCACACAGGCCCTCTCCCGGGCCGTGACGGTCGACGACGTGGTGGCCGTGCTCTCCGGCGCGAGCGGCCTAGACCGGTTCGCCGCCGACGGCCTGGTTCTCGGCCTCGTCGACGGGGACAACCTGAAGATGATCGCCCTGGTGGGACAGACGATGCAGGCCCTCGACGAGCTCAAGCTGCACAAGGTCGACGAATCGCTGCCGCTGGCCGAGGCCGTCATGACACGGCAGCCCCGTTTCGTGGGTTCCCTGCCCGACCTCGGGCGGCGCTTCACCCGCCTCAGGCCCTACATCGAGGACATGAAGCTCGACTCGGCGGCGTTCCTGCCCCTGGTGGCGCAGGACCGGGCCATCGGCGGACTCGCCCTCTTCTATCGCGGCCGCAAGGACTTCACCGACGCGGACCGCAACCTCTGCATCGGTCTCTCCGGCATCGTCGCCCAGTCACTGCAGCGGGCCATGCTGTTCGACGAGGAACGGGACCTCGCCAAGAGCCTGCAGGCCACGATGTTGCCGCGCGGCGTCCCCGACGTCGCGGACTCCGAGGTCGCCGTGCGCTATCACGCCGCCTGGGGCGGTCGCGACGTCGGAGGCGATTTCTACGACGTCATCACCCTGCCCCGCGGGCGTATCGGGGTGGTCGTCGGCGACGTACAGGGACACGACACCCACGCGGCGGCCATCATGGGGCAGCTCCGTATCGCCCTGCGGGCGTTCGCGGGTGAGGGGCACCCGCCCGCGACGGTGCTCTCGCGCGCCTCCCGCTTCCTGGCCGAACTGGACACCGAGCGCTTCGCCACGTGCACCTACGCCCAGTTCGACCCCGCCACCGGCATCGTGCGCGCCGTGCGGGCCGGGCATCTGCCGCCCCTCGTGCGGCATGTCGACGGCCGCGTGGGCGTGCCGCGGGTCCGTGGCGGGCTGCCGCTGGGCCTCGCCACCGAGTTCGGCATGGAGGACTACCCGGAGGTGCGGCTCGACCTCGTGCCCGGCGAGACGATGGTCCTGTGCACGGACGGGCTCGTGGAGGACGCCGGTCTCGATCTCGACACCGGGATGCAGAACCTCGCCGAGGTGCTGTCCGCCGGCCCCGAGGGCGCGGAGGACCTCGCGGACCATCTCTCCCGCGCACTGTGGAAGAGGTGGGGCAGCAGCGACGACGTGGCGCTCCTGGTCCTGCGCCGGCTCCCCGACCCCGGGACGCTCCAGGAGCCGCGCATCCACCGTTACGTCCACCAGGCCGACCCGGAAGGGCTCGCCGACGCGCGTGCGGCGCTGCGGGAACACCTCGCGTCGTGGGGCCTTGGAGCGGTCGCGGACGACGTCGAGGTGGCGGCGGGAGAACTCCTCGTCAATGCCCTGGTCCACACCGAGGGGGGCGCCATCCTCACGCTGGAGGTGCTCACGGGGCCGCCCCGCCATGTCCGTCTCTGGGTGAAGGACCGCTCAAGCACCCGGCCCCACATGAGGTCCCCGGTCGAGACCGCCACCTCCGGCCGCGGCCTGCTTCTGGTGGAGGCGGTCGCCACGCGCTGGGGCATCGAGCCGCGGGGCGAGGGCAAGGCGGTCTGGTGCGACTTCGCGGTGCCGCCGGACTGAACGCATGACGCCGGGCTGAACGCACGCGAAGGCCCGTCGGCGCTGCCCCACAGGCAGCGGCCGACGGGCCGGTCGTCCGGAGTCGCTCAGGCCGTGTCGGTCAGGCCTTGTCCTGCATGCTGCTGCGAGCCGGGTTGGCCTGCTCCGCGGCCTTGGGGTCCTTCTCGCTCGCCTTGGCGCGCACACCCTGCTCGATGCGCTCACCGATCGACTTGTCGATGTTCGACCAGTACTCGAAGGCCCTGACAAGCACGGGTTCGGTCACGCCGTTGAGCAGGTGCCCGACCACGTTGTCCACGAGGCGGTCGCGCTCCTCGTCGTTGAGGACCTCGCGCACCATCGTGCCCGGCTGGCCCCAGTCGTCGTCCTCGGCATGGTCGACGTAGGCGGCGCGCGTGATGTCACCGTCGGCGTACCAACTGGGCGGGGAGCCGTAGCGGGCCGTGTCGGCGGCCGGGCCGCCCTTGGAGTTCGGCGCGTAGACCGGGTCCTGTCGCTTGTGGATCGCCATGGCCCCGTCCTTGGAGTACGTGTGGACGGGCACGATCGGGGCGTTGACGGGCAGCTGCTGGTAGTTGCCGCCGATGCGGTAGCGGTGTGCGTCGGCGTACGAGAAGAGCCGCGCGAGGAGCATGCGGTCGGGGCTCGGACCGATGCCGGGGACCAGGTTGTTCGGCTGGAAGGCCGCCTGCTCGATCTCGGCGTGGTTGTCCGTGGGGTTGCGGTCCAGCGTCATCTTGCCGACCTCGATCAGCGGGTAGTCGCCGTGCGGCCACACCTTGGTCAGGTCGAACGGGTTGAAGCGGTACGTCGCCGCGTCCTCGTACGGCATGACCTGCACGTACAGGGTCCAGCTCGGGTACTCGCCGTCCCGGATGTGCTCGAAGAGATCCCGGGTGTGGTAATCCGTGTCGGCGGCGGCCATCTGGTCGCCCTCGTGCTGCGTGAAGTTCTCGACGCCCTGGTCCGTCTTGAAGTGGTACTTCACCCAGCTGCGCTTGCCCTCCGCGTTGATCCACATGTACGTGTGCGAGGTGTAGCCGTTCATGTGGCGCCAGCTGCGCGGGATGCCTCGGTCACCCATCAGCCAGGTGACCTGGTGGGCCGACTCGGGGGAGAGGGTCCAGAAGTCCCACTGCATGTCGTGGTCGCGCAGGTTGTTGTCCGCCCTGCGTTTCTGGGACCGGATGAAGTGCTGGAACTTCATCGGGTCCTTCACGAAGAAGACCGGGGTGTTGTTCCCGACCATGTCGTAGTTGCCCTCGGTCGTGTAGAACTTCACCGCGAATCCGCGCGGGTCACGCCAGGTGTCCGGGCTCCCGCGCTCGCCGGCGACGGTGGAGAAACGGATCACCAGATCCGTACGGGTGCCGGGCTGGAAGAGGGCGGCCTTCGTGTAGGCGCTGACGTCTCCGGTGGTCTCGAAGAAGCCGAAGGCGCCGCTGCCTTTGGCGTGCGGCTGCCGCTCGGGAATCCGCTCCCGGTTGAACTGCGCCATCTGTTCGATCAGATAGGAGTCCTGCAGAAGGATCGGCCCACCGGCGCCGACGGTGAGCGAATGCTCATCGCTTTCGACCGGCGCGCCGGCGTCGTTGGTTGTCGCCTTACCTGTGACGTCGCTCATGAGGTACGAATGCCTTTCGGTGGGTGTGGTTCTCTGCGCCGCGACGGCCTGGGCCGGCAGCTGCGAAGGGCTGTCTGTCGAGGACCTGTCTGTGGCGTGGCGGATTCGGCGGCGTGCTCGCGTCGAGTCCATATTGCGGCTTTTCGACTGATGTGGCCATTTGTTCGTCTGTGCTCGTGCACGTGGATCTCTCACCGGACAGAGACCGAGTGCCCGCCTTGGCGCCGCCGATACGTGGCGAGCCCTTCCGTTTCCCGCCGAGCCTCAGTGGCCGCCGGGGCTGGTGAGGTTCTCGCGGATCTTGGCGATGGCGAAACCCCAGCCCTGCTGGATCGTCGGCTTGCCCGGCACGGCGATCTCCTCGGGGTTGGTGAGGACGTCCAGGAGGACGGGCCCCGGCGTGGCGAAGGCCTTGCCGACCCCCTCGGCGAGGTCCTCGGGCCGGGACACCCGGATGCCGGTGATGCCCAGGGCCTCGGCGACCGCGGCGAAGTCCGGGTTGTCGAGTCCGGTGCCGAACTCCGCGAGCCCGGCCTGCTCCTGCTCCAGCTTGACCATCCCCAGCCGCTGGTTGTCGAAGACGACGAGCTTCACCGGCAGCTGTCGGCTGCGGATGGTCATGAGGTCGCCCAGGAGCATCCCGAGGCCGCCGTCCCCGCAGAAGGCGACGACCTGCCGCTCGGGGTCGAGGAGCTGCGCGCCGATCGCCTGCGGCATGGCGTTGGCCATTGATCCGAGGTTGTACGAGCCGAGCAGGCGGCGGGACCCGCGCATCTCGACGAAGCGCGAGAGCCACACGGTGGCCATGCCCGTGTCGGAGGTGAACACGGCGTCGTCGGCCGCCAGCGCGTCCACCGCAGCGGCCAGCGCTTCCGGGCGTACCAGGTGGTCCCGGTTGTCGAGGGCGGAGCGCACCTTGCCGACGAGGCCGTGGTCGTGTCCGGGCGAGGCGAGCCGCTGCTGGCCCTCCTGCCACTTGATGAACTTCTCCCGCGCCTCGTCCAGGTGGTCGCGCTCCGGGCGCCGCTCAAGGCGCTGCAGCAGCCCACGCACGGTGGGGCCGACGTCGGCGGCGAGGGCCACGTCGACCGGGACGCGCCGGCCGATGTGCTCGGCGACCCGGTCGACCTGGACGACCTTCTTGCCCTGGGGATACCAGTCCCGGTACGGAAAGTCGGTGCCGAGCAGCAGCAGGGTGTCGGCGTGGTCCATCGCGTGCGCGGCGGCCGGGTTGCCGATCAGCCCCGTCTGGCCGACCTGGTAGGGGTTGTCGCCCTCGAAGCCCTCCTTGGCCTTGAGCGTGAGCACCATGGGCGCCGCAAGGCGCTCCGCGAGGGCCAGGACGTCCTCGCGGGCACCGCGCGCCCCGCGGCCGACCAGCATGGTGACCTTGCCGCCGTCGGAGAGTGCGGAGGCCGCGTCGTCGAGGACCGGGTCGTCGGGCCGGTTGGCGGACTCCGCGACGGAGAGCCGGACCGGCCGGTCCGCAGGCAGCTCCAGGTCACCGATGTCGCCGGGCACCGTCAGGACCGCCACACCGCGGCGCCCGATCGCGTTGCGTACGGCTATCTCAAGGAGGCCCGGCATCTGCTCCGGGGAGGTGACGGTGGCGCGGAAGACGGCGACGTCACGGAAGAGGAGGTCGTTGTCGACCTCCTGGAAGTAGTCGGTGCCGACCTCCGAGAGGGGCACCTGCCCCGCGATGGCGAGCACCGGGGTGCCGCTCTTGGCGGCGTCGTAAAGACCGTTGAGCAGGTGTACGGAGCCCGGTCCCACGGTGCCCATGCACACCCCGAGGGTGTCGGTGAGCTGTGACTGGGCTCCGGCGGCGAATGCGGCGGCCTCCTCGTGGCGGCAGCCCACCCATTCGACGGAGTCGCTTGCGCGGATGGCGTCGGTGAAGGGATTCAGGGCATCTCCCACCACGCCGAAGACATGGCGCACCTTGAGTTCTTCCAGGGCGTCGATCATCACGCGGGCAACGGTGCGGGACATCAGGTCTTCCTCTCGATACGGCAGTCAGGGGGAGTGGAGGTGTCGGCAGGTGGCGGTCCGGGCGTCAGGCCGGCCGGACGACGGCGAAGCTGTCCGGATCTGCCGCCTGCCAGTCGGCGGCCCAGCTCGCGGGCGGTGCGGTGAGCAGCTCGCCGGGGGACAGCCACTCGTACAGCTCGGCGTAGGACCGGAAATCACCGTGGTCCTCGCGGCGGCGCAGGAGATGCGGGCCGAGGTCCGCCGCGTCGCGGACGCCCATCGCGGCCATGATCTGCAGCGCGCTCTGCACGGTGGCCCGCTGGTAGCGCGTGACGCGCGCGGCCTTGTCGATGACGTCGAGGGCGCGGGCCCGGCGCGGGTCCTGGGTGGTGACGCCGGTCGGACAGCGGTTGGTGTGGCAGCGCTGGGCCTGTATGCAGCCGACGGCGAACATCATCGCGCGGGCCGCATTGGTGTAGTCGGCGCCCAGGAGGAGGCATTTGACGATGTCGGAGCCCGTCGCCACCTTGCCGCTGGCGCCGAGACGAATCCTGTCCCGCAGGCCCGCGCCCGTGAGCGCGCTGTGCACCGTGAACAGCCCCTCCCGCAGCGGCATGCCGAGGTGGTCGGCGAACTCCAGCGGCGCCGCTCCCGTACCGCCCTCCGCGCCGTCCACGACGATGAAGTCCGGGGTGACGCCTTCCTCGACCATGGCCTTGCACACGGCGAGGAACTGGACCCGGGACCCGGGGCACAGCTTGAACCCCACCGGCTTGCCGCGCGTCAGCTCCCGCATCCGGGCGAGGAAGCGGACGAGTTCGCGAGGGGTGGAGAAGACGCGGTGGTACGGCGGCGACACCACGGTCTTGCCTTCGGGAACGCCCCGTACCGAGGCGATCTCGGCGTTGACCTTGCTGCCGGGCAGCACGCCGCCGATCCCCGGCTTCGCACCCTGCGACAGCTTGAGCGACACGCAGCGCACGGAAGGGTGGGCGGCCTTCTCGGCGAACTGCCGCGGGTCGAAGTTCCCGTCGCGGGTGCGGCAGCCGAAGTAGCCGGTGCCTATCTCCCAGACGAGGTCGCCACCGGGCCGCAGGTGGTGGGAGGAGAGGCCGCCCTCGCCGGTGTCGTGGGCGAAACCGCCGCGCGCCGCACCCGTGTTCAGCGCCACGACGGCGTTGGAGGAGAGCGAGCCGAAGCTCATCGCCGAGACGTTGAGCAGCGCCATGTCGTACGGCTGGGTGCAGTCCGGGCCGCCGATCCGCACGCGGGGTGGCTCGTCGGGCACGGCCACCGGTGCCATGGACGGCACGAGGAACTCGTAGCCGCGGGCGTCCATGTCACGCTCGCTGCCGAACGGTTCCTCGGCGGCGACGCCCTTGGCCCGCTCGTAGACGATGCTGCGGGTGTCGCGGTCGTAGGGCCTGCCGTCGTAGTTGCGTTCCACGAAGTACTGCTGCAGCTCCGGGCGCAGTGTTTCCATGAGGAACCGCAGATGGCCGAGCACGGGGTAGTTGCGCAGCACGGAGTGCCGCCTCTGCGCCAGGTCGTACACACCGGTCAGTGCCACGCACAGGAGAGGCACCGCGGCCGACCACCACCACGGGGATGCCAGGAGGGCGAGAAACACACCGCCCACTGCGCAGGCCATCAGCAGGCCCACTGTCACGAAACGCGTCATGCACGTCGTGTGACCTGATTTCAGCTGGTCACACGTGCCTAGTGATCCAGAAACTCCGCTGTGGCCGCCACGAAGCGCCCGGCGTCGTCGAGCCAGGGATAGTGCCCGCCCGCCGGCTGCACCACGAAACTCGCGTCGCGGAACAGGGCCGCGAACTCGGCCACCGCCCGCGGGGGACTGTTCATGTCGAACTCTCCGGTGAGCAGCAACACCGGCATCTCACAGGCCGCGAGCCCCGCACGCGTGGTCTCGGGCTCGAAGGCGCCCTCCGCCGCGAACCAGGTGACGGCTTCCTTGTTGTCCGGTTGGCTCATGGCGCAGTGGTGCCGGGCGGCGGCGTCCCATCTGCCGTAGAAGAAGGGACTGATGGCGTCCCAGTCGGTGCCCGTGCCCTCGGTGATCGCTTCCAGCGCGGCGAACGCCGGGGTGAACCACGGCTCGTCCTTGCGCGACAGCGCGAGCTCACGCCGCATCGCACCGGGGACGGCGATGCCGACGGCTCGGGTGCCGGGGCCGATCAGTGCGAGCTTGCGCACTTTCTGGGGGTGGCGGGCCACGTATTGCGTGGCGACGTTCGCGCCGCCGGAGTGGCCGAGCAGGTCCATCTCGGGGAGCCCGAGGTGGCGGCGGAGGGCCTCGACGTCATCGACGAGGCGGTCACACCGGTAGGAGGAGGGGTCTTCGGGGATCGCTGACCGGCCGGTGCCGCGACTGTCCATGACGATGAGTCGCCGATGCGCGGACAGGCCGCCGAGATCGCCGAGGTAGCGGGAGGCCGCGGGGCCGCCGGGGATGCACACGAGGGGGACGCCTTCATGGAGGTCTCCGTGTACGTGATAGGCGAGCTGGGTTCCGTCAGGTGCGGAGTAGGTGGGCATGGGTCGGATCCTGGCACGGCATAACCAGGTTATACAACCCGGTTATGTCGACTGGTGTGCCTAGCTGTATAACCGAGGCATGGCAGGTGCGGAGGACATGTATGAGGGCTCTCGCGAGGGTCCCGGGGTGCTGACCGAGGGGCAGGCCGCGCGGATGCTCGCCGGCATGAACGAGGTCATCCGCGCGGGCGAGGAGATGCGGAAGCTCCGCGCCGAGATGATCAAACTGTTCGTTGATCTCGGCTGGACGCAGGACAAGATCGCCGAGCTGGCGGACATGAGCCAGCCCGCCGTGTCCAAGCAGGTGGCGAAACGCAAGGCGGGTGACCGGCCGCCACCGATGGAGCTGCACCTCGACCAGCGGGACCTGCCGTGGCTCGAAGGGCGCCTGTGGGGCCTCGCCGAGGTGGTCTCGGAGACGCTGGGCGAGGCCGCCCACTGCACACGTCACGTGAACGCCCTCGGCCGCGGGCGGAAGCGCTTCACGCCCCAGAGCGTCGACGAGCTGCGGCGGCTCCTCGAAGAGGACTTGAGGCGGCACCAGGCTCGACTGCCGGGCGCCCACCGGGACACGTACGACGAGATCGCTCGCCGGCTCGACATCCCCGCGGACGTGACCGCGGGCGGCACCGCCGCGGGATCAGCCTCCGCGCGCCGGGCTCTCGCCCACGCGATCCAGCGCGATCAGCTCGGAAATTGACCCTCCCTTTCGGCGCTGAATTGCACTCCTGTGAGGGTCTATCGGGCTCATAGAGTGGTGATCACAACGACGCGAGCACGCGCCGCAGAACCGAAGGGAACACCACCATGAACAGCAAGAACGCCGACTTCGCCGCTGTCCTCACCCGCGCGTCGGAGGCCGAGACCAGCGCCGACCCGAGCAGCGTCATGACCCTGCTGGCCGACACGGACGGACCGGGCGGCGGCTTCACCACCTACCGGTCCACCTTCACCGAAGGGGCCGTCGGCGCCCCCGCGCACTTCCACACCAAGGCCACGGAGCTCTTCTTCGTGATCAGCGGCTCCCTCCAGGTCCTCGTGGGCGAGGAGATCACCGTCCTGCAGGCGGGTGACTTCCTCGCCGTGCCCCCGCACACCCCGCACGCCTTCGCCGCGGCACCGGGCTGCGAGGCGGACGTCCTGTTCGTCTTCACCCCCGGCATGGCCCGCTTCGACTACCTGCGCCTGCTCGGCAGTGTGATGCGCGGCGAGACCGACCCGAAGAAGATCGCGGAGTCCTCGGAGCGCTACGACAACCACTACGTGGACAGCCCCGTCTGGCGCGAGGCGCTCGCCGCCGCCCAGGCATGATTCCCAGCGTGCATGAGGACGAAAAAGCCCGCGGGTACGGGCGATACACGCTGACAGAGACGGAGCACGACCGGGCATGGGGTATGTGCGCCGCCGTGGACGGTCTCTTCGGGGAGCCCCTGCGTGGGACGTACGAACTCTTCGGTTGGGTCCCCGAGGGCGTCGAGGTGCAGGGGTGGCTCGGCGCCAGGGTGTGGCTGGTGCCCGAGGACCGGACACTCGATCCCTGGCTGCTTGAGGACGCGGAGAGCCTGGGGCAACCGCACGGCACGGACAGCCTCGTGCTGACGGGCCTGGACGACTACGAGGGCCCACCCGAAGGTTATCGGGGCTCCGTTCGTGTGCACGACGGGTCCCGGTGGCTGGGTTCCTGCCGTGAGTTCGCCTTGGTCCTGCCACCCGAGCGGGCGGCCCCTCCGCTCGTCCTGCGGGGACTCGCGCAGAGTGAGCAACTGCGGGCGGCACTGGCGAAGGGCACCCGGCGGGCGCTGGACCTGGAGGAAGCATCCCTGCAAATACACGATGACCAGGGCGAGTTGCTCACCGAGCGACTGCTGTGGACCGAGGTCAGATCCTGGCACGCCTCCACTTACGGCCCGGACCTGATCGACCTGGAACTCGACGCGGAGCGCTTCACGCCCGAGCCCGAGTACGTCCGCCGCATCTGGGAGCAGTGGTACGCCGGGCCTCCGCGGGCTCCGGGCGCCTGGACCGAGCTGGACACCCGACACCGAAATGCCTGGCTCGATCTCGTCCGGGAGCGAGGCTGCCGACGCACCCACCCCGCCGGGTCGACCGGTCACGCCTACGAACTGGACGGCGGGCACATCACCGACGAACCGAGCATCTGCCTGGCGCTCGGCGAAGCGGTGAACGGTCCTGGCGGCTACTTCGGCGGCTGCCTCGCGGCCCTCGACGACTGCCTGCGCGGCGCCTTCGGCTACACGGCTCCCGCGACGCTGCTCTGGCGGAACGCCGAAACGGCCCGCGCACACCTGTCACGCTCCCTGACACCGGACGGCCGCCGCTACGACCTGTTCGCCGAGGTACTCGATGTCTTGGCGGAGGGCGGCATGCGGGTCACGTTGACGTGAGCGAAGGCACCGGCAGACATGCGGGCCCACACCTCAGGACGTTCCCAAGGCGTCCCGCAGTCGTCTCAGGACCGGCGCCAGCCTCTCGGGACTGACCGGCACGGCCCGCTGAAGATCCGCCAGGTCGTCCAGCGCTTCCACGATCTGGTGAGGTGAGGGGGCGTACGACAAGAAGGCCCGCAGATGCTCCTCGGCGCGGTCCCAGTCGGGCAGGGCGCACCACAGCACCAGGAGATTGCTGCGCGGCAGGTCGGCGAAGTCGGGCGCCCTGCGTACTTCGGCCTGGTAGATGTCCGTCGCGCGTTGCCACATGGCTGCTTCGCCGGGCGTTCCCGACAGCCGCATGGCCAGAGCGCTCTGATAGGGGAACCAGCCGCAGCGGGGGAGGAGCTCCATGGCACGGTCAAAGTCCGCGAGAGCTTCCTCGTGCCGGCCCAGGGCGCGGTAGGTCTCGCCTCGCCAGCAGTGCGGCCAGGGAGCCTGTGGTGCCAGGCCGAGGGCGTGGTCGAGGTCCGCGAGGGCGGATTCGAAGTGGCCGAGGGTGAGATGGAGATCGCCGCGGGCGCCGTAAGCCCACGCCGCCTGCGGGTCGACTGTGACCGCGTCGGTGAAATCGGTCAGCGCTTTGTCGTGGTGACCCATGTGGTGGTGGAGCAAGCCGCGGAACTCCAGGGCCCAGGTGTTATGGCGATCGAGGCCCAAGGCGTGGTCGAGATCCGCTGTGGCTTCTTCGTAGCGGCGCATGCGGTAGTAGACGGTGCCGCGGTTGATCCGGTGCGTCGGGGAGCGCGGAGCGAGCCGGACGGCATGGCTGTGGTCCGCCAGCGCAGCCTCGAATTGGCGCATGGCCAGGTGGGTGTGTCCCCGGCCCGCATAGGCCCGAGGGAGATCCGGGTCCAGGGTCAATGCTGCTGTGTAGTCGGCGAGCGCCTGGCTGTGCAGGCCGCCGCGCCGGTACTCGCGGCCGCGGAGAGCATGGGCCAGCGCCCGCCCGTCCGTGTCCAGACCAGGTGTGGTCAGGAGGAAGGTCAGCGTCTCCGCGTCGCCGGAATCCTGCCCGGCGAAGTCCAGCAGGCGCTGCCCGGTTCGGACGAGGTCGCCGTTGCCGCCGGAGCCGTCGCTGTCCGTCCCGGTCTGGATGAGCAACTGGGCCCAGCGGCGCAGGGATTCGGTGCTGTGGCCGCACGCGAGCACCGTGTCGCGCAGGGCTTCGGACAGCGCGCCGTGGCCCTGCGCGCAGAGCAGGTGGTACGTCTCATCGAGCCGGTGATCCCGCCAGGCGGAGTCGTCCCAGTAACCGTCCGGCGACAGCCTCTCCTCCTGCTCGCGGCGCCATGCGCGGAAGACTGAGGCGAGGTGGGCGTGGCTGCGGCGCCATTGAACGGGGGAGCGGGAGCGCTGAAAGCGCAGCATCGGGGTGCGGATGACGTCGTGGTAGCGGTGGCGTCCCGCCTGGCCGGTGAGGAAAGGGAGCCCGCTCAGCCATCCGAAGCCGTCGGCACCGGAGGCGGGCGCCAGAGCCCGGTAGATGTCCGCGTCGACACGCAGGGGAAGCGCGCAGGCAAGGATCGTGTCCCGGCGGGCTGGATCCGTCTCCCACTTCAGGAAGCGCTCGACGGCCGTGTCGGACGGGTCGCCGATCGCGTCCACCTGTTGAGGGCGACTCCTGGCGAGAGCGTCGAGGAGCACCGGGAGCCGGCCGGACAGGCGCAGGACGACGTCCACCACGTGCACGTCGGTCACACTGCGGGCGGAGAGCAGCGCACGCGCCTCGTCCTCCGTGAACGGCTCGAGTGCGACCTCCGTGATCAGGTCAAGGCTGTCACCCCAGCACGCGGAGTTCAGGGGCCCCTGTCCCGCCAGTGCCGCCTGCACGTTGACCGGCACCGGCCCGTACACCTCGCTGACCAGCATGTCCCGCAGCCAGACATCCAGCAGTGGTGCCGTACGTTCATAGGTGTCGAAGAACAGGAGCACCCACGGACGGCGTTCTGCGACACCACCCAGATCGGCGAGGAACTGCGGTGTCAGCGTCTTGAGCGGTGACAGCACCAGCTGTACGTCCTCGTGACTGTGCAGTCGTGAACTGAGCGCCGCACGCGCCCGGTCGAGACCGGAGGCGACGTGTTCCGGGCGGACCGCACCGCTCAATGCGCCGACCCCCGGCACGAGGCTGAGCCCGGCCACGCTGATCTGCGCCGCGAACGCGCTGGAGGGGGATGGGTCTGTCCGACGCGAGGGCCCCGGCCCGCTGCGCTGCCCGTTGCCTCCTTCGCACATCAGTTGTTCCGTGAACGCGGCGTCGGCCTCGTGACACTTCTGCCGGTAGGCGGACAGGTGCTTGTCGAACTGCTTCAACGGGAAGCCCTGACGCGCCAGTTGCTCGCTGATTGCCGCCATGGCCTCGACCGCGCTGTGTACGTCGTCCCCGACGACGGCGGTCACCGCTCCCCCTTCGCGTGCCGTCGCCTCCCACCGTCTGATGAGCGTCGACTTGCCCACCCCGGCGAGACCGCTCACGTGGAAGAGGAACTGATAGGTGTCGGCACTGGCCCCTTGCGCCAGGTTCTCCCGGAACACCGCCAGCTCGCGCCGCCGCCCGACGAAACCACCGCCGCGCCGTCGCCGGATCAGTTCCTGCCTCGACACCGGTCCCTCTGCCATCGCGGTCTCCTCCCCACCTGCCCCACAGCATGTCGGATCGTGTGCCGTCGCGGGCATCAATGGTCGGGCCGGGCAGGAGGAAGAGGGCAGGTGTACGCGGAGGGCGGTGCGGGAGACTGGGGGTGTGCTGATCATGGATGCCGTGGTGGAGACCT
The DNA here is from genome assembly GCF_055577715.1 of Streptomyces sp. NPDC033177. Taxonomy (NCBI): domain Bacteria; kingdom Bacillati; phylum Actinomycetota; class Actinomycetes; order Kitasatosporales; family Streptomycetaceae; genus Streptomyces; species Streptomyces sp. NPDC033177. Next base: position 609,669 of record NZ_JBVIPS010000003.1, read on the forward strand.
GCGAGGCCAGAGAGTTCGCGCTGTGGCCCGTCTCTGATCCCGCCGACGGCCGGCTTTTGCGGCTGTCCGGTGAGTTGTCGTCACCTCAGGTCGGCACGGTCATGGCGGTGCTGACGGGATATAACAACAGGCCCCGCAGGCGCAGCGAGCGGCACACCATGGACGGGCTCGCGATGGTGAACCGGCTGGTGACCGCCGAGTGCGTGGTCGCGCCCGGTGGTCTGCGGGTCAGGGACACCGACAGCGGGGTCACGGTGGAGCCCGGTTGTTGCTTCGGGCTGGAGAACTGGCGGGACTGGCAGGGCCTGTTGGAGGGGGAAGAGCCGTGGCTCGGCCACGATCCCGGACCGCGTGTCGAGCACGTGGGCGCGACCATCCGGATGTGGCCTGACGCCGCCCGTCAGGAGGGACGGCCCATCGAGATCCCCCGGGAGCGGTTGCGGGAACTCCTCAGCTCTGTCCAGGACGACCTCACCGGCTTCCTCAAGTGCGTTGAGCGATGGGCTTCTTGTGGCTTCGCGCCAGTCGCGGGCGCCTTGGTCGCGACCCTTGACGAGGGCTTCGCCGTATCCGCTCCGCTGGGTGATTCGCCGTAGACTTCGAAAACAGGTGCGAGTACCGCAGGTAACGCCGAGGTTCCTCTCTCTTCCCGAATGGAAGTCCCTCGAACTTCTTGTTTCCCGCGAGTCGGCTGTGCCAAGGTGAGCTTCCTCGCGCCGAGGCAATGATCAGGATCGCCTTTCTCGTCCGGGATTCGTGCCGCCGACCCAAAAGGTCTTCCGTCGGCCGTACACGGGCGATCCCACGATTTGTTGATCCGTTTTTCCGTACCGGTGAGCCTTAGGTATGCACCAATCAGGCGCCCCATTTCGATGGGTGTGTTTTCCGTGTGCCGTCTATCGGCTCGGAAGGAAAAGGTTCTGTGCCATCCCCTCACCCCCCACGTCCGACTCACGCCCCTCATCCCGGCGTGCCCCCCGAGGAATCAGACCGAAATCTCGCCGCCCGACTGCGTGGCCGGTCGGAGGGTGAGTCCGACCAACCCATCGCGCTGCTGCTCGCACGGCACTGGCAGGCAACATACGACTACGCGGCCATCTGCCTGGCCGCTTGGTCGAGTTCGGCCTCCATGGTCGCCACGGCATCCTTCCACCAGATGCTCGAACAGCTGGGGAGCGCCGAGCCGGGCGGGGCCCTGCGGCCGTACCTCCTGGTGACTGTCAGGGAGACGGTCAGGGGGTGGACCGTCGACGAGCGCATATCCGCCCTCATGCCGGAACTCCGTAAACCGACCGGTGGGCGCGGCATGCGGGCGGCGACCTCCATGACACCCGAAAAGCGTCGACTCGCCGCGCGCTCCTTCTGGGACCTTCCCGCGGACGCCCAATGTCTGCTGTGGCACACGGCGGTGGAGGCCGAGCACATATCCATACCCGCAGGTATGTCGGGCTTGAGCCCCGATCTCGCGGCCGACGCACTCGCGCAGGCACGCGAACAATTCCGGGCAGGCATCGTTCGCGGCCACCGCGAACTCGCGCCGACCAAGGAATGCCCCCTATACAACCGAATCCTCGATGTCACGATTCGCCGGGGCGGCACGTTGCTCCCCGATGCGCAACACCACTTGTCGGAGTGCCGTCACTGTCGGGATGTGACCGATCAACTCGTCCACGTGGACAAGGAGTTGGGGACATTGCTCGCCGAAGCGGTGCTCGGTTGGGGCGCACGTCGCTACTTGGAGTCGCGCCCGGGGCGCGGGGGCGTGGTGAAGCGCGGCGCGGGAGCCCCCGCGCAGGGCGGCAGGCGCGCGGGCGGCGGCGGACGCCATCGTCCGTCGTCCCCCAACCCCTCGGTCGGCGGCTCGCTCGCGCAGGCGCGCGCACACTCCAGGGCGCTGCGCACCGGAGCGGCCCTGGGGTCAGCGGTCCTGCTCGCGACCGTACTCGTCATCACCCTCGCTTCGGGCGACGGCGACAGCGACAGTGGCGAGGCCATGCCACCGACCGGCATGACCGGAAGCCATGGCACCGGCCCGAGCACGGGTTCCGAGACGCCGCCCACCGGGTCTCCCGCGCCCACTTCAGCGGGCTACCCCGACAGGACCGACCAGGGGACGCTCCGCAATGCCGCGGCGGATCTGTGCCTCGACATCCGGGGGAAGGTGAAGCCCGGCGCCGAGACGAAGCTGGCGAAGTGCTCGGATGCGGCGAGTCAGCAGTGGTCGTACGACAAGAACGGACTGCTGAGCACCGTCGCCCGTCCCGACCTCTGCCTCGACTCCCACCGGAACGATGGAGTGCTCGTCCTCGGTGCATGTGTCGCGCCTTCGGCCGCGCGCGCGGAGGAGGTGCGCTACGACCTGACCGTGCTGGGGGAGTTGCTGCCCCGGTGGCACGAACGGCTGGCGGTCGCTCCTGCCTCCGCGCGCAAGGGCGCGGAAGCCGTGGTGAAGGTCCGCGACGGATCTCCGGAACAGCGCTGGATGCTCGACTCGTCGTCGGCGGACCCGAAATCCCGCTCGATCAAGGGCGGGGGTGAGCCGTCCGCGAAGGGCGGGAAGGGCGAAGAGGGCGAAGAGGGCGCGGAAGGCTCGGAGGGTGAGAAGAAGGTCAAGGGTGTCCGGGGCGTCAAGGGTGGCGGTGACGCGCCTCGCAAGCGTCGGGGCGGGGGTGGGGGCGGGGGCCAAGCCTGCGCCCATTCGACCTGCGAGCCGTCCTCGCCCCGCAAGCAGAAGCCGGGGCCGCCGATGGACGCCAGGGAGAGGGGTCAGGGAGCGAAGGGCAAGAACCGGGAGCCCTCAACTGACGCGACCCGGCGCGGCGATGACGCGGAGCGGTACGCCGAAGCTGGTTGCTGCTCCACCGCCCCGCTGCCGGTCGGGCAGAGGCTTCCTCGGGAATTTCCTGGTGAGGGTTTCGGCGAGCGACCCCAATTCACTGCAGGGCGGGCCGAAGTGACGGGGAAAATGCCGGCACGGCCTCGCTAGCCAGTGGGTGTCCGTGGGTGTCCGTGGGCGTCAGTTGGTGCCCTCAGCCATGGGCGGGGGTGCCAGGTCAGCCAGGCCGCCGGATGCTTAGGGTCGTGCCCATGACGAGGACCACTCCGCCGCGGCCGCTTGATGTCGAGGCGCTGTTCCCTGAGCTCACCGCATACCGGGGAACCACGACCCGACTGCACCCGAGGCCGGGAAACCCCGATGTGTCGGCCAGTTCCGTGGGCGGCCCGCTCCTGTGGCCGGCGGACGAGCCATGGCCGGTGTGCACCGAGGTCCACCGTCGCAGCAGTGGCCGACGGCCCGCGGACATCCGCCGAAGGCGCAAGGTCCTGGACGACGCGTGGGCCCGCGCACCCTATTCGGGCCCCACGGCAGAGGAAAGGGCGCTCCTGGACGAGCTGCATCGGCGACACCGGATCCCCGACGTCACCGACACCGACCCGCTGCCGTTGATCGCGCTCGCGCAGCTGTACCGGCGTGACATCCCCGACCTGCCGGCCGGACCGGACGGCTGCGACCTGCTCCAGGTGTTCTGCTGCCCCTTCGACGCGCATGGCCCGAGCGGCTACGGCATGCTGCTCCACCTGCGTTGGCGCAGGTCGGAGGAGGTCGGCGAGGTGCTCGCCGCGCCGCCTCAGCCGCAAGTCGTCGGCTCCGACGGATACGTGCCCGAGCCCTGTGTGCTGCATCCGGAGCAGGTGGTCACGTACCCCTTCGCGGGCCTTCTGCCCACGGACCTGTGCGACAGGATCTACGCCCGCGAGGAGGCACTCGACGAAGAGGCCGACGAGGAGTGGGACTCGCCGTGGGAAGCGAACGAGCGTGAACATGCCGGGGAGAAGGGCGAGGACGAGCGGGCCGCGGAGGACGGCGGCGACAAGCAGGTGTACTACCAGTACGACCTGTCCATCCCACCCGGTTGGCGCGTCGGCGGCTTCGCCTCCTGGCACACTACCGACGCTTCCCCCATGGACTGCCTGACCTGCACCACACCCATGCGTTTGCTGCTGACCATCGCCAGTTCCGAGTGGGACGGCGGCAGTGGTAGCTGGAAGCCCATGGAGGAAGCGGACCTGCCACCGCACCCGTTCGGCACACCCACGAAGGTCATCGTGGGCCGCGCCGGCCAGCTCAACGTCTTCGCATGCCCCGCCGACCCCGGCCACCCGCATCGCTGGAGCATTCAATAGTCGTGCGTGAAGCGGGAGGGGCGGCCGAGCCCCGTGTGGTCGAGAACCCGGGCGACCGCCTGCCAAGAGCTGACGTCGGGGCAGTACCCGGTCGACTGGTTGCTGATGTCATCGACGGTCCACCGCCCCGCCTCGCGGGTGAAGTCGATCGCACCCGCGCTCAGGACCATCTCGCCACCGGCGCGGCCACCCGCCTCGCGGGTGAGATGGGCGTTCGCGGCCATAGCGGCGCGCGTGACGCCGGTGACAGACTGCACCGATGATCGACGATCTTCCTGAGGGCCTGACGGCTCGACACCTTGCCGAGGGCGACCACTCGCAGGTGCTCGCGGTGCTGGACGTGTGGTGGGGCGGCATGAAGGGACCGGCGGGTGCGCTGGAGCGTTCGTTGCTCCTGCCCAGGCTGTACTTCCAGCACTTCACCACCACCAGCTTCGTGGTCGAACGTACCGGGGAGCAGGCGGAATCAGCCGACGGGGGGCAGGTCGCGGCTTTCCTTGTCGGCTTCTTGTCCCAGACCCAACCCGACACCGCCTACGTGCACTTCGTCGGCGTCGACCCGCGACTGCACGGGCAAGGCGTGGGACGAACCCTGTACCGGGCCTTCTTCGCTCTCGCCCGGTCACACGGCCGCCGGTACGTGCACTGCATCACCAGCCCGCAGAACTCCGCGTCGCAGGCTTTCCATGCCAGGCTCGGCTTCTCGGTCTCGTCCTTGAAGCCGGACTACGACGGCCCCGGACTTGACCGGGTGGCGTTCACGCTCGACCTTGCCGAGCATCGGGACCACCTCGAGGAGGCAGAAAAGTGACTCTCGATCGGCCCCACGCGCGCGCCTACTCGTACCAGTCGTCTTCCCCGTCCGTGAGCGACCGCTTCAGGTAGTCCGTCCGATCCCGGGCGACCCAGCGGCGGCTGTCGTCCTCGTGCTGCCAGACGTATCCGTGCCGTAGTGCCCCACGATGCCGTCGGTCTCCTGCAGCAGGCTCACGAGGCCCGCAGGTAGTGAACTCCCCAGCCGCCGTTCCGCAGCGGCCACGCCCGCTGGCTCGACCGGCGCGCTGAACCCGGCCTCCGGGAATGCCAGCTCCGCGACTTCTCTCCACATACCGGCAGCCTAGACAGCCGGGGAGCACCCAGGAAGTCGAGCCTCACTGAACTCCGAACGCCCGCAGCACATAGCCGTCGAGGAGCTGTCCGAACACCTGCGGCGAAAGGACCTCAGGAGCCTCGCTCACCAGCTCCTCGTTCGTGTCGAGAGCCGCGACGAAGTCCACGTCAGCCCAGCCGCCCCGGAACAGGACCACGAGGAGTTCGGCGTCCGAGGGGCCGGTGACATGGACGCCGACCGAGTCCGGGTCCCGTACCTCTGAGCGGCTCGTCTCCAGCCGCTGCGGCCATGCCGCCTCCCCGTCCCGCCAGGTGAGCGGCCCGACCATGAGGCCCGCGGCGGTCCACTGTTGCCTGCGGGCGCTGATCTGGGCGGCCGCCTGGTCGAGATCGATGAGTCGCTTCACCCGGTGATCGTCCAGCACGTGGCACGGTCTCGTCCACCGCCTTTCGTTCCGCGGGCAGGCCCGCACAGGGAGGGGTTAGGGACGGGGTGTTGGCGGGGAGGTGCCTGATGTGGTTGTGGCGTGTCTGCCGTGCGAGAGGCGGGAGTTGAGTTGCCAGTGGGCGCTGAGTCATCGGGTTCGCCGGAGTCGGAGGAGCCGTCGCGGACGGCGAGTCCCGGTCGGCGCTTCGTCGACCGTTGCGTCGTCGTCAGCGGGGGCGCGCACGGGATCGGCGCGGCGACCGCCCGGCGGCTCGCGGGTGAAGGGGCCGGGGTGATCATCGCCGATGTGGATGTCGAGGAGGGTGAACGCACCGCACAGGCCATCCGCGAGAGCGGGGGACGCGCGGTCTTCGAGGCGTGTGATGTGGCGGACGAGGAGTCCTGGGGGGGGGGGGGGGGGGGGGACCCCCCCCCCTTTCGTTCAGTTTTTTTTCCTCTCCTTAACCACTCCCCAGTGTGCAGGGGTGTTGTTCCAGTGAGCGAACCCACGAAATTAAGACCC
>NZ_JBVIPS010000003.1:615923-742804 GCF_055577715.1 Streptomyces sp. NPDC033177
TAGAGGAGGGGAAACACACCACAAAGACCGTCCGCGAGAGGGGGGGACGCGCGTTCTTCGGGGCGTGGGGTGGGGCGGACGGGGGTTCCTGGGCGCGGGCGGTGGCGGCCCCCCGCGCCCGCTTCGGCCCGGTTTCCGGCCTGCTCAGCAACGCCTACGCGGTGCGCGGGGGTGCTGCCGACGTGATCGAACCAGCGGACTGGAACCTGCAGTTGTCGGTCATGCTGACCGGCGCGTTCCTCGGCGTACGGGCCTGCCTGGACGACCTGCGTGCCACGCACGGCGCGGTCGTCCTCGTCTCGTCCGTGCACGCCGTCATGGGCCTGCCCGGCCGCCCCGCCTACGCGGCGGCGAAGGCGGGCCTGACCGGACTTGCACGCCAGTTGGCCGTGGAGTACGCACCCGTCGTACGGGTCAACGCCCTTCTGCCGGGCCCCATCCTGACCCGGGCCTGGGACACGATCGGCGCGGACGACCGGGCGCGCAGCATCGAGCAGACCCCCGCGGGCCGCCTCGGCCGCCCGGACGAGGTCGCGGCGAGCGCCGCGTTCCTGCTGAGCGACGAGGCGTCCTTCGTCACCGGTGCCAGCCTCGTGGTGGACGGCGGCTGGAGCGTGTACAAGACGTCCGCCTGAGTCAACGCCCGTGCCACCCCCACTGGCCGTCATCTGCGTGCCGCACAAGGGCACAAGGGCACAAGGAGGTTCATCCGTTGAAGATCACCCGTATCGAGACGTTCGCCGTGCCGCCGCGCTGGCTGCTCTGTCGCGTGGAGACCGACGAGGGAGTGGTCGGGTGGGGTGAGCCGGTGGTCGAAGGGCGCGCGGCAACCGTCCGTACGGCCGTCGGGGAGCTGGCCGAACTGCTCATCGGCAAGGACCCTTCGGGTATCGAGGACCACTGGCAGGTGATGACCAAGGGGTCGTTCTACCGGGGCGGCCCTGTCCTCTCCAGCGCGGTGGCCGGGCTCGACCAGGCGCTGTGGGACATCGCGGGCAAGCGGCTCGGCGTACCCGCACACGTCCTTCTGGGCGGTCCGGTCCGCGAGCGGGTACGGGCCTACAGCTGGGTGGGCGGTGACAGCCCCGCCCACATCACCGAGCAGGTGGCGGCGCAGGTCGAGGCGGGCTTCACCGCGGTGAAGATGAACGCGAGCGGGCACATGAACCGTCTCGCCACCGTCGCCGACGTCGACGAGATCGTCGGCCGTGCCGCGGCGGCGCGCGAAGTCCTCGGCCCTCACAGGGACTTCGCCCTTGACTTCCACGGCCGCTTCCACGCCGCGAACGCCCGGCAGTTGCTGCCGCACCTGGCCCCGCTCGCGCCGATGTTCGTAGAGGAACCGCTCCTGCCCGAGTACGGGCACCTGCTGCCTGCCCTGGTCGCCTCTTCACCCGTGCCGATCGCCACCGGCGAGCGGCTGTTCTCGCGCCAGGACGTGCTGCCCGCCCTCCAGGCAGGCGTCGCGGTCCTGCAGCCCGACCTGTCCCACGCGGGCGGCATCTCCGAGGTGCGGCGCATCGCCTCCCTCGCCGAGACCTTCGACACCCTCATCGCCCCGCACTGCCCGCTGGGCCCGGTGGCGCTGGCCGCCAGCCTCCAGATCGCGGTCAGCGTCCCCAACTTCCTCATCCAGGAACAGTCGATCGGCATCCACTACAACAAGGGTGCCGATGTCCTCTCCTACCTCGCCGACACCGAGGTGTTCCGCTTCCATCAGGGGCACATCCTGCGCCCGACCGGGCCGGGGCTCGGCATCGAGATCGACGAGGCGGCGGTGCGTGCGGCCGACGACAGCGAGGCCGACTGGCACAACCCGGTGTGGCGGCACGAGGACGGCTCGTTCGCCGAGTGGTGAGCGCGCGCTGGCAGCAGGTCCGCGGGAGAGGGCGGCAAGGGCGCCCCGGAGGTTGAGCCGGTACTTTGGACGGTGTGGACTCGGTTCTGCACGAGTACGACCGCATGCGCGGATGGGAAGTCGCGTTCCCGCGTCGCGCCGCGCCGCTCGACGGCGTGCTGCTCGCAGGCTTCCGTGACCGGTCGGCGGCCGGCCTGGACATGCGGGTCATCCCGCAGCCCAGTGTGACGGTCGTCATCGAACTCGGGGACGGCGCCCTGGCCGTCGAGAACAGGGGCGGCAGCCGGGAGTTGAGGAGTCTCGCCGCCGGTCTCGCGCCGGGGGAGGCCCGCGTCCGCGCCGAGCGCGTGGACTGCGTGGAGGTACACATGTCTCCGGTGAGCGCCTACTCACTTCTCGGCGTCCCACCCGCCGACCTGGACGGCCGGGTCTTCGGTCTCGAGGAGCTGTGGGGGCGCCATGAGCCGCTCCTGCGCGAGCAGTTGACGTGCGCCGTCGAGTGGGACGACCGCTTCGCGCTGATGCATGAGTTCCTGGTACGCCGCCATGCGTTGTCGCCGTCGATGGACGCGGAGGTCGTCGCCAGCTGGGAGCGCATCGTCTCCCGCCGGGGCCAGGTACGGGTCGCTGACCTGGCGGTCTCGTGCGGGTGGAGCCGCAAGCGTCTGTGGTCGAGGTTCACCGCCCAGGTCGGCCTGACGCCCAAGCGCGCCGCGATGCTCGTACGCTTCGACCGCGCCGTCCGCGGTCTCTCGGCGGGCCGTGACCCGGTAGAGGTCGCCGTGGCGTGCGGCTACGCCGACCAGTCCCACCTGCATCGCGACGTCCTGGCCTTCGCCGGCTGCACGCCGGGCGCCTTGGGGCCGCCCGCGGACACCTGACAGAGCGCGGAACATTCGTCCAAGACGTGACGCGCCGCAGCCGGTGAGGGTGGGGCCATGTGCAGCCATGACCCCGCGGGGACCAAGCCCGACGCGCCCGCTCTGGTGCTGATTCACGGATACGCCGCCCCAACAGCCGGGTGGAACCCGTTGGTTCTGCTGCTGACCAGGGCAAGAGCGCGCGCTGCCCCTGGCGGCGTCCCCGCCGCGGAACCGTTGCTGACGCTCACAGGGGCAGCGCGCGTTCGTTCACCACGTGCTTCATGACGAGCGTGGAACTCAGGCGCTGCACGCCGGGCAGGGTGGCCAGCTTGTTGTCGTAGAGCCGCTGGAAAGCGGGCAGGTCCCTGCTGACGATGCGTACGAGATAGTCGGGATCACCGAAGAGGCGCTCGGCCTGCAGGATCTCGGGGATCTCGGTGAGGGCGTGCTCGAAGGCGGAGACGGTGTCGCGGTCCTCCTGGCGCATGGTGACGAAGACCAGCGCCTCGAAGCTCAGACCGACGACGCCCGCGTCCAGGATCGCGCGGTATCCGCGGATGGCACCGCTGCGTTCGAGTTCGCGCAGGCGGCGGTGGCAGGGGGAGAGGCTCAGCCGCACGCGCGCCGCGAGTTCCGTGACCGTCAGACGGCCGTCGTCCTGAAGCTCCGCAAGAATCTTCCTGTCCACATCATCCATGGGGAAGATTCTGCCACCGTAACCTCCTGAGCTGGCAATACTTGGAAACACCTTTGGGCTCTTCCGAACTAATCTCCTCCTCAGAACCTGTTTGAGAGGGAGAAGTACGTCGTGGCCGTCAGCTCCATCACCGCCTTCTGGGCGGTCTCAGTCCTGCTCATCCTCGTGCCGGGGGCGGACTGGGCCTATGCGATCAACGCCGGGCTGCGAGATCGGTCCGTGGTCCCGGCCGTCGGCGGTCTGCTGCTCGGCTACCTCGCACTGACCGCCGTCGTCGCCGCCGGGGTGGCGGCCGTGGTGGCGAGCACGCCGTCCGTCCTCACCGCCCTGACCCTGCTCGGCGCCCTCTACCTGGTGTGGCTCGGTGCCACCACGCTGGCCCGGCCCGCGGTCGCCGGGACCGCGTCGGAGGAGAAGGACGGCGCTGCGGCCCGGGCCCGGGTCCTCAAGGGGGTGGGGATCAGCGGCCTCAACCCCAAGGCGCTCCTGCTCTTCCTGGCCCTGCTTCCGCAGTTCACCGCCCCGCACGGCAGCTGGCCACTGGCGGCCCAGATCGGCACGCTCGGCCTGGTCCACACGCTCAGCTGCGCCGCGATCTACCTGAGCGTGGGCGTACTGGCCCGCACCATCCTGCGGGCACGCCCCGCGGCCGCGCGCGCCGTCACCCGCGTCTCGGGCGCCGCCATGATCGTGATCGGCGTCCTCCTGATCGCGGAACGCCTCGCGGCCTGAGGCGCGCGCGTCAGGCCGCGCCCTGCTGAGTGGCCACGCCCTCGTCGGCTTCGCCCTCTTCGCCCCGCCACTCGTGCGCCAGCAGGGACCAGATCTGCATGTCGTGGCGGACGCCCTTGTACAGAGACTGCTCGCGCAGGGTGCCGTCCAGGTGCATGCCCATGCGCTGGGCGACTGCCCGGCTGCGGGCGTTCCCGGCGCTGTTCCACCACTCGATGCGGTGCATGCCGCGCTCGCCGAACGCGTACGAGATCAAGTGCCGCACCGAGGCACTGATCAGGCCGTGGCCCTCACCCGCGGGCTCCGCCCACACGCCGATCTCGCAGGTGCCTGCCTTGGCGTCGAACCGCACGAACATCACGCCGCCGATCAGGACGCCGTCCCGCCAGATCCCGTAGATCCGCCCGGCGTCGGCGGCCTGCTTGTCCGCGTACTTCTGGAGGGTGGCACGGGCGGATTCCAGGTCGGTGGAGAACGAGGCCCACGGAATCCACGGGTCGGTGTGGGAGCGGGCCCGGTCGATGTGGGCCAGGAACTCGGCGTCCTGCCAGGGCTCCAGCATGCGGAGCTCGGCATTCTCGGTCAGCGATATGGCGTACATGACTGGTCCTATGCGGTTGTCCGGGCGGCCGCGTGCGGGTGTTCGTGCCACGCGACCAGGTACGTAACGAACGTTGGGTATGTACTCTAGCGGCTATGACGCCGCCGGCCCGTACAGATCATGACGCCCGCAGGACCGAGGTTTCCCAGGCGGTCTGGCGGGTGCTGGCCGCGCATGGCTTCGGCGGTCTCACCTTGCGTGCCGTCGCCGCGGAGATGGGGGCCACCACCGGCCTGCTCACGCATTACTTCCCCAGCAAGCGCGCTCTGCTGAGGCACGCCCTTGAGGTGCTCGACCGGCACTCGGCCGGCCGCCCGCGCCCCGCGTCTGAGCGGGCCGGGGAGGCGTCCGGCCTGGTGATGCTGCGGGCGACGCTGCTCGACATCCTCCCGCTGGACGCCGAAAGCGCCGCGAGCAACCGCATCTGGGTGGCCTCCTGGGACGTCGCGCTCGCCGACCCGGAGCTGGCCCAGGAACACGCCGAGCGCTACCGCCGTGCGCGCGAGCGGATGGCCGGGCACATCACGCAAGCCCAGGAACTGGGCGAACTGCCGCCCGGCGCACGGCCCGCCGACACCGCCGCCGCGGCCCAGAGCTTCGTGCTCGGCCTGGTGGTCCAGGCACTGTTCGCGCCCCGGGAGTTTCCCGCGGAGCGGCAGATCGCCCTGGTGGACGCGTACTTGGCGGGGGTCGCAGGCGGCGCCCAGGGGTTGGCCGGCGTGCCCGGGTGACCCCCGAGGGCTGGACCAAAGAGGCGATGCGGGATGCGAGCGTGGCCGTCGCGGAGTTCCGCGGGCTCGCGGATCTACGCGGCGAGCCGGTCCGCTTCGCCGTGCGGCACCATCCCCCGCAGGACACACAGCGGGGCACACGGCAGGGCACCTGGCTCATGGAGTTGGGCCCCCACCTGCTGGGCATTGCGCGTCCCGCCGATGTGCGCGCGCTGGCCGAGGGAATCCTGGACACCCTCGAACGGGGGTCGGGCGAACCGGACTTCACCCTCTACGACGACGGCCACGCGGAAGCGCAAGTGACCGTCGGGTACGACGGCGACGACCTGTACTTCACCGCCGGAGTCGCCTTCGACCCCGCGCGGGACCTCGTCGGCCGCTCCCCGAGCGGTGAGCCCCTCCACCGCAACCCCTACGGCACGGCGTCCCTGGAGTTCCGGGAGGTGGCCCCGGCCGACCCGTCCCTTCTGACGCGATGCGCCTACGCGCTGCTCGTGGTCCTCGACGCGGACCCTGGCGAGGACAGGAACACGACGACGTCAGTGTCGTGACCCGGTAGGGGCTCCGGCTCGGTCCAGCCCAGACGGCGGTAGAACGCGAGCGTCTCGTGGGCCTGATCCCACGTCAGCAGCCAGGCGCGCCCGCCGGGAACAGTGGCGGGAGAGGTGAGTGCGGACAACAACTGCCGCCCCAGACCAGTGCCGCGTGCCCTCGCTCGTACCCCCAGCTCGTCGATCTCGAAGGCTCCCACCAACAGTTCGTCCACCCGATCGGCGCCGAGCAGTCGCGTCGCCTTGCCGTAGGCGCGGTCGGCGGGGAACGGGGCCTGCGTGACCCAGCCGGTGACGAAGCCGTCGACCTCGCCCTCGGGCGACAAAGAGAGGGCGGCGCGGAAACCCGGTCGTCGCGTGTCGGTCTCCAGACGCTCGCGGAACGCCTTCCCGGTGGCGTCGGGGTACCTGTGCTCCCAGGGCGGGGCGGTGAAGACCTCGACGTAGGTATCGGTGAGGCGGTCGGCGAGGGCGAGGACATCGGGGCCGAAGAGCTGCATGGTCATCGAACGTAGTGGGTGCGGCAGGATGACGTCCCATGACTTTTGGGGGAGACGAACTCGCCGAATGGTGACGTCATGCGGCAGATGATCGAACGCATCCGGGGATGAGAGGGCAGTGTCGGGGAGGGCTGTGTCAGTGCTCCTGAGTTCGTGAGCGGTGGGCCGCGACGCCGGTGAGGCCGGGTTCGATCCCGGGCTGCAGGACGAGTGCCTCGTCGTAGTCGCCGCCGTGCTCGTGGCGGTAGGGGAGCGGCTCGGTGACCGGCAGCGCGCGGAGCCGCTCGCGCAGCTCGGCCGCGCGGTCGCCGTAGCCGGTCGCGTCGAGGCGGTCGGCTCCGTAGACGACGTACGGCGGGAGTGCGTCCATCCCCGTGTACCAGAAGGTGCCGTGCAGTACGGGAAACAGCACCTCGTCCAGTTGTCCGTGGATGCCGCGCGGCCCGAAGCCCGACTCCCGCGCGCCGACCGTGGTGATGACCATGGCGCGCTTGCCGGCGAGCCCGCCGTCCCCGTAGCGCAGGGTCCGCCCCGCATGGTCCTGGAGCCCGAAGGCGAAGCCCTGCACGAGCACCCGGTCGAACCACCCCTTGAGGATGGCGGGCGGCCCGAACCACCACAGGGGGAACTGGAACACCAGCACGTCGGCCCAAGCGATCTTCTCCTGCTCGGCGGCGATGTCGTCCGTCAGTTTGGCGGCGCCGTAGGCGTGTTCCTGCGCGGCGCCGACAAGCAGCCGGTCGACGTTCTCGCGGTGGAAGTCGCCGGAGTCCACCACGGGCTTCCAGTCCATCGCGTAGAGATCGGACTCGCGGACCTCGTGCCCGAGGTCGCGCAGTTCCCGGATCCCGTCGGCGCGCAGGGAGCCGTTGAGGGATTGCGGTTCGGGGTGTGCGAATACCCAAAGAATCTTCATGCCATCGATCCTGCGCCGCTGGCCGGTGGTGGACGAGTGGCCAGATGGCCAGGGAGTGCAAGGATCTGGCCACGTCGGTAGACGTCCCGCGGCAGTCCCGGCGGGCGCCCTCAGTCGGTCGGGCGTGTGCTCTCCCGCGCCATCGAACTCTCCCGCACCATCAGTTCGTATCCCTCCGTGAGCCGCGTGTGCGGGGCCATCGCGCCCGCGTCGATCCTGCGGAGCAGGGCGTCCACGGCCAGTTCCGCGATGCCTCGCTTGTCGGGGGCGACTGTGGTCAGGCTGGGCACGCTGTAGCGGGCCTCCTCCACGTCGTCGAAACCGACGACGGCCAGGTCGTGCGGGACCCGCAGCCCGTGCTCGTGCGCCACCCGTAGGGCGCCGGAGGCCAGCAGGTCGTTGAAGCAGAAGACGGCGTCCGGCGGGTCGTCAAGGGCGAGCAGCGCGCGCATCGCGTCGGCTCCCGAGGCGCGGGTGAACGACCTTGTGTCCGGGGCGAGTTGCGGGTCATGCGGAACGCCCGCCGCGTGCAGCGCGGTCAGGTAACCGTGCATGCGCTGGACCGTCGTCGCATGGGAGGGGCCGGAGGGCTGTCCGATGACGGCGACGCGGCGCCGGCCGAGGGACAGGAGATGGTCGGTGGCCTCGCGCGCCGCCGCCGAGTTGTCGATCAGGACGTGGTCGGCGGGGATCTCGTACGACTGCTCGCCCAGGAGGACGAGGGGTACGCGGTGTTCGCGGGCGGCCAGGACCTGTTCGTCGAGGCGGAGCGGGCTGAGCAGGACGCCGTCGATGAGCGGGTCGCTGAGCCCGGAGGCGATCCGCAGTTCCTCGTCCGCGCTGCCGCCGGTGTCCTCGATGAGCACCGTGCAGCCGCGCTTCTTCGCGGCGGCGATGACCTGAGCGGCCAGTTCGGCGAAGTACGGCGCGACGAGTTCGGGCACGGCGAGGGCGATGATGCCGCTGCGCCCGGTGCGCAAGTGGCGTGCGGAGGCGTTGGGTTGGTAGTCGAGGTCGGCAATGGCGCGCAGGACGCGCTCACGTGTCCGGTCGGCGACTCTGGTCTCGCCCCGGACGACGTTGGACACCGTCTTGATCGATACCCCGGCGCGCTCCGCGACGTCCTTCAGGCGGGTGCCTGCCACGGTGTTTCTCCCTCCCCCTGACCTCCCCGACAGCCTCAGCGTACGTCATGGTCCAACGTTGTAACCCGGGGGAGTCGACGTACGCCGGTCGCGGGCGGGAACGACTACATGAACAGGTAATGCGTGCCTAGGTGTTGACGCCGTATTGCCAGCTTAGTACAACGTTGTAAACGCAGCGGGCAGCCACGAAGTGCGGTTGCCATCGGTGCACATTCCAACGTTGTACCCGTATCAGCCTTGTTCGCCTTGCCTGCCCACCTTGTTCGCCGTGGAAGGACGCATGCCCATGCGGGACCGCATACCGACCCCGTCGCTGCCCGCCCCGTCCCGCCGCCGTCTGCTGCGCGGAGGGCTCGCGCTCGGGGCGACCGGCGCCGCCGCCCTCACCGTCGGCGGCTGCGGCAGCACCCTCGCGCAGGGGTTCACCGGCGGTGCGCCCTCGCCGTCGCGGCTGAACTTCTGGAACCCGTTCACCGGCGGCGACGGCGAGCGGATGCTGGCGATGCAGGACGTCTACCGGGCCGCGCACCGCTCGACGGATCTGAAATCGGCGACCTTCCTGTGGGGCAACCCGTACTACACGAAGCTCACCCTGGCCACGCTCGGCGACCGGCCGCCGCAGGTCGCGGTGATCCATCTGTCGAAGCTGCCCACGCTCGCCGAGGCGGGCCTGCTCAGCGAGCTGCGCACCGAGGATCTGGCGCGGCACGGACTGACCGAGGACAAGTTCGACGCGCGGCCGTGGCGGAAGTCCCAGTTCGGTGGTGCGCCGCACGCCGTGCCGCTGGACACGCACCCCTTCGTGCTCTTCTTCCGCACGGACATCGCCGAAAAGGCCGGACTGCTCGACAAGCAGGGCCAGTTGGTGGACGTGGACGGGCCCGACGCGTTCATCGACGCGCTGCGTGCGGCGAAGGAGGTGACCGGCGCCTGGGGAGGTTCGGTGGCCTCGGTGAAGGAGGCCTCGATGCAGTTCCGTCTCTTCTGGTCGTTCTACCGGCAGGTCGGCGGCGGGGATCTCGTCGCCGACCAGGGCAAGCGCGTGGTCATCGACACCGCCGCCGCGGCCGAGGCGCTCGCCTACATCCGGCGGCTCAGCGCGGAGAAGGTGATCCCGGCGAACACCGACGGGAAGGCCGCCATCACGCTGCTGACCACCGGCAAGGCGGGGTTCCTGATGGACGGTGTCTGGCAGGTCCTCGCGGTCCAGTCGGCGAAGGTGAAGTTCGACATGCGGCCGTTGCCGCGCGTCTTCAAGGACGCGCCCTACGCCTGCGCCGCCGACTCACACGCCCTCGTGCTGCCGAAGGCTCCCACCGAGAGCGCCCAGCGTCTCGACCTCTCGCTCGGCTTCGTCGCGTCGATGCTGCACTCAAGCAAGTTGTGGTCGGAGGGCGGCCATGTCCCGGCATGGCTGCCGACCCAGCGTTCACGCGCGTACAAGGAACTCGTCCCGCAATCGCACTACGCCACGGCCGCCGACGGCGCGGTCTATGACCCGGCCGCCTGGTACGGCGGCGCGGGAAGCACCCTGCAGAACGTGGTGGGCGACGCCGTGACCTCAGTCTTCACCGGAGACACCAGCCCCACCGCGGGCGCCGCGCGGCTGCGCCGCGACTTGCGGACCCTGGCCTCACGCCCCGCTCCGGTATGACCCGGCCCGCCCCTGTCCGCCGCCGCCCAGCTCCGCCTGCCCCGCCTGCTCCATCTGCCCCACCTGCCCCTGGATCCCGTACGCCTTGACCGAAAGGCCGAACCGTGGCCACGACAACCGCTCCCACCTCGACGTCCAGCAGAGGCGACCGCTGGGCAGGACCGGGGATGCTGCTGCCCTTCGCCCTCTTCTACCTGGTGTTCCTGGTGGGGCCGCTCATCTACACCGTGGTCGCCGGCTTCTTCGAGACGAGCCTGCTCAAGAGCGGACTCGGTGACTTCGCGGGCCTGTCGAACTACACGGCGGTGCTCGGCGACGCGGAGTTCTGGCGCACCCTGCGCAACACGCTGTGGTTCACCGTCCTGACGACCGTGCCCCTGGTGCTGCTCAGCCTGGCCCTCGCTCTGCTCGCCGACCGGTTCGTGCGCGGCCGCTGGTTCTTCCGGTTCGCGTTCTTCGCCCCGTTCGTGCTGCCCTCCGCGGTCATCTCGCTGCTCTTCATGTTCATCTACGCCGACCAACTGGGCCTGGCCCAGGAGGTGGTGACGTGGTTCGGCGTCGACACTCCGCCGTCCTGGCTCGGCGACCCCGACTGGGCGATGATCTCCATCGCGGCAGCCACGGTGTGGTGGACGATCGGCTTCAACTTCGTGCTCTACCTGGCCGGACTGCAGGACGTGCCGCGCGAGGTGCACGAGGCGGCCGCCATCGACGGCGCCGGGCCCTGGCAGCGCATCCGGCACGTGGTCGTGCCGATGCTGGGCCGTACGACGACGCTGGTGACGGTGTTGCAGATCATCGCCTCGCTGAAGGTCTTCGACCAGATCTACATGATGACCAACGGCGGCCCCGACGGCAGCACCCGCCCGTCGCTGCAGCTCATCTACGACACCGGCTTCGTCGAGGGCCGCGTGGGTTACGCCTCGACCGTGTCGCTGTTGCTGTTCCTGGTGATCCTGTTCGTCTCCCTCGTCTGGTTCGCCCTCGTACGCCGCGCCGAGAAGGAGAGCTGACCATGACCGCGATCGCCACACGGCCAGACACGGAACAGCGGAGTGCCACCGCGCCACCGGCCCGGCGCCACGACTCCGAGCGCCTCTTCAACCGGGTGGCGCTCGGCACGCTCATCGCCCTCGCGCTGCTGTGGCTCGTGCCGCTCGCGTGGGCGCTGGCCACCTCGGTGCGCCCCGCACAGGAGGTCGTCACCAATCCCACCGGCTGGTTCACCGCGCATCCGACACTGGACGCGTACGGAGAGATCTTCGACGCGGGCAAGCTGCCCTACTGGTACGCCAACAGCTTCATCACCTCGACCCTCACCACGGTCCTCACGGTGATCATGGCGTCCCTGGCCGCGTTCGCCCTGTCACAGACCCGGTTCAGGCTGCGTCGCGTCGCGTTCGTGATGCTGCTGGCCGGGATCATGATCCCGAACCAGGTCCTGATGATCCCGCAGTTCCTCGCGCTCCAGTCGGCGGGCCTGCTGAACACCTATTGGGGTGTCGTGCTGCCCCAAGTCCCCAACGTGGTGGCCGTGTTCGTCTTCAAGCAGTTCTTCGACGGGATTCCGCGGGAGCTGATCGACGCGGCACGCGCGGACGGTGCGGGCTGGCTGCGCACCTACTGGCAGATCGTGATGCCGATCTCCCGACCGGCCGTCTCCGCGGTCACGATCTTCGTGTTCGTCGGCGTCTGGAACAACTTCCTGTGGCCCCTGCTCGTGGTGACCGACCCCGAGATGATGACGCTGCCCGTCGGACTCACCTCCGTCCAGGACGTGTTCGGCGTGCCCTATGCCCAGCTCATGGCGTCCGCCGTGCTCGGCGCGATCCCGCTGCTCGCCGTCTTCGCGCTGTTCCAGCGCCGCATCGTCGAGGGCATCGCAGGCACCGGCCTCAAATAGCCCCACCTCGCCCACGTCAAGAGACCGCACCACAGAGAGGCACCCGAACATGCCGCACACCGCACGGTTCGTCATCGACCCGGAGTTCAGCGTCGGAGACGTCGACCCGCGCCTGTACGGAACCTTCGTCGAGCACATGGGACGCTGCGTCTACACCGGCATCCACGACCCCGAGCACCCCACCGCCGACGCCGACGGCTTCCGCGGTGACGTCGCAGATCTGGTCCGCGAACTGGGCACGGGCCTGGTGCGCTACCCCGGAGGCAACTTCGTCTCCGGCTACCACTGGGAGGACGGCGTCGGCCCGGTCGCCGACCGCCCGCGCCGCCTCGACCTGGCCTGGCGCTCCATCGAGACCAACCGCGTCGGCACCAACGAATTCCTGGGCTGGGCACGCCAATTGGGTCTCGACCCCATGATGGCCGTGAACCTCGGGACGCGCGGCATCGACGCCGCCCGCGCCCTGGTCGAGTACTGCAACCACCCGGGCGGCACCGCCTGGTCGGACCTGCGCATCAAGCACGGCGTGAGCGACCCGCACGGCGTGAAGCTGTGGTGCCTGGGCAACGAGATGGACGGGCCCTGGCAGACGGGCCACAAGTCGGCCACCGAGTACGGGCGGCTCGCGGCCGAGGCCGGCAAGGCGATGCGCCAGGTCGACCCGTCCATCGAGCTCGTCGCGTGCGGCAGCTCCAACTCGCGGATGCCGACCTTCGGCACCTGGGAGCGCGAGGTCCTGGAGCAGACCTACGACGAGGTCGACTACCTCTCCCTGCACGCCTACTACGAGGAGTTCGACGGCGACCGCGCCAGCTTCCTCGCCTCGGGCGCGCACATGGACCAGTACATCCGCGACGTCGTGTCGACCGCCGATCACGTGCGCGCGGTGCGGGGCGCCAAGAAGCACATCAAGCTCTCCTTCGACGAGTGGAACGTCTGGTACGCCGCCCGCTTCGTCGGTGAGCGCAATCTGGAGACCGCCGAGACACCCCGCCTCATCGAGGACACGTACAGCGTGACGGACGCCGCCGTGGTCGGCTCGCTGCTCATCACGCTGCTGCGCAACGCCGACCGGGTGGCCATCGCCTGCCTGGCCCAGCTGGTCAACGTTATCGCGCCCATCCGCACCGAGCCCGGCGGTGCCAGCTGGCGCCAGACCATTTTCCACCCCTTCGCCCAGGCAGCCCGCTACGCCACCGGACGCGTCCTGCGCACCGACACCACCGGCCCGCGCATCGACACACCGCAGTACGGGGACGTGTCCGCGCTCGACACCGTCGTGACGCACGACGAGGAGACCGGCGCGCTCACCGTCCTGGCCGTCAACCGCGACCAGGAGCAGCCACTGCTCCTCGAGGCCGCGCTGCGCGGGGAAGCCGCCGGGTACCGCGTGGTGGAGCACTTGGTCCTGTCCGACCAGGACCCGGACGCGGTCAACACCGAGGCGGCGCCGGACCGCGTGGTGCCGCGCCGCGCGTCCGGAACACACATCACCGCCGAGGGCGCTCTGGCGGCCGAGCTGCCCGCGGTCTCCTGGAACGTCATCCGGCTCGCACCCCAACAGAACTGACGACAGCTCGCCGTTCGCTCCCCACCCCCGCAGAGTCAGGAGAGGCCCATGTCAGCGCACCACCCCGCACGACCACGTCTCCTCCGCCCCACCGCCCTGATCCCCTTGCTGCTCGCCCTCGTGGCGGCGCTGTTCGTCACGCAGTCCGGGACACCGGCCGACGCCGCGACCGGCACCTTGCTGCGTGATGGCACCGGTCTGTACCCGCGCGCCGTCAGACTCGCCCACAACGGCGACGCCAACGGCCGCACCCTGGCCTCCGTGGTCACGTTCGACGGGAACAACGGACTCGGCGCCATCCACGAGAGCACCGACGGGGGCGCCTCGTTCCGAGAGGTCGGCACGGTGCGCGACCCCGAGGCCGCGGGCGGACAGGGACTGTGCTGCTCGACGCTTTATGAACTGCCGCGGCGCATCGGCAAACTGCCCGCGGGGACACTGCTGTGGGCGGCGTCGGTCGGGCAGGACGAGCCGAACCGGCGGATGGCCCTGCGGGTCTTCAAGAGCACGGACGTGGGCCGCAGTTGGAGCTACCTCTCCACGATCGCCACCGCGTCGAACGACAAGGGTCTGTGGGAACCGGAGTTCGCCGTCGACGCCTCCGGTCAGCTCGTGGCGCACTACTCCGACGAGACCGACGCCGGGCACAGCCAGAAGCTGGTGGCCGCCCGCACCGCGAACGGGGTGACCTGGACGGGCCACCACGACACCGTCGCCAGCACCCTCGCCTCGGACCGGCCCGGCATGGCGGTGGTGCGCAAGATGGGCGACGGGACCTACTTCATGTCGTTCGAGATCTGCGCGGCCGCCGGCCAGTTCCAGTGCGTCGTGCACTACCGGACCTCGTCCGACGGCTGGAACTGGGGCTCTCCCACCTACTTGGGCATCCGCCCGGAGACCGCCGACGGCAAGTACTTCAAGCACGCGCCGAACCTGGCGTGGGCGCCGGAGGCGGGCAACCCGAAGGGCAGGCTCTTCCTCGTCGGCCAGGTGATGTACAACCGCGACGGCAGCAAGGCTGCCGCAAGCGGACGTACCGTCTGGGTGAACAGTGCGGGGGGTGCGGGGAGTTGGCGGGAGATCCCCGCGCCCGTAGCGGTTGAGTCGACGACCGTCGACTACTGCCCCAACTACAGCTCGAGCCTGCTGCCCTCGGCCGACGGCAACAGGCTCCTCGAAATCGCGACGGACTGGTCCGGCTCGGTCTGCAAGCCGTACTTCGCCACTGGTTCGGTGCCGGGCGCCTGAGCATGGAGGTGCCCCGCGTGTGAGTGATGACCACGTCGCACACGCGGGGCAGCCGCGGACCCGGCCGGCCGATGTGCGGCCACACGGGGGAGCGCGCAGCGAGCCTTCGCCGCCGGGGCCCCGGCAACGGCTACCGAGAGATCATGACCTACGACCCACTCGACGAGATGTTCCGGCGGATCGATCTGACGCAGGCCATGGAAGAGCGGTTCGGCATCAGCAGAGACTGGCCGCTGCGCCTGCGCGCCGCTCACGCCCAGCTCGAACAACTGCGCAGACTGCTCGGCGACACCGACTACGAGACGTTCACGGAGAGCGCCGTCGAAGCTGTCCGGCGGCGCGCGGAAAGCCAGGGCCCGAAGGACCTCCACAGCCACTACCTCGGGCGGGAGCTCCACGAGCGGGAACAGACCCTCGGTGAGGACGCGGCGCACGTGGCGTGGGGGATCGCCTGCGGGCTCACGGTGCTGCTCGACGACGAGCTGTACGAGGAGGTCATCACGACCGCAGCGGCGGCGTGCCGGACGGGCGCCGTCACCCTGGCCGGAACCGGCGCCTGACCAGCACAGTGCCCCCGCCCGGACCGGGCGGGGGCACTGTGCTGATCGGCCCGGATCGCGGGCCGGCAGACCTTCGGGGGATCACCACACATTCGCCCGACGGGCAGGAGCGACTTGGCTGGACAATGAACGTATGACCAAGCCTGCACCCGCCACGAACGCAGAGCAGTTCCAGACGAGCGCGGAGCAATCCCACACGCACGCAGAGCAGTTCCAGGCCTCCGCCCGACACCCCCGGCCCGGCGCCTGCCACTGTCCGTGCGACGCCCACCCCGAGTTCCCCGGTACCTGCATCGGTCGCGCCGAACCAGGCTTCACCGGCGTCCTCGACTCGCCCACCGGCGACCCCCGACACGTACCGATGTGCCGCAACTGCCACGACATCCGCATGGGCCTGGCCCCCCAACGCGACTCCTCCCTGGCAGCGGTCACGGACACCTGCACCTGTCACTGCCAGGCCAACCACCCCGACCGCCCCGGCATCTGCGAAGCGGCATCGGAGAACGGGGCGTTGATCGACGGCAGGCCGGCCTGCCTCGCGTGCGCGGACGCATGGAGGGAGGGAGCACTCGGGGTGAGTGCTCCCTCCCTCCACCGTCAGTTGCCCTCGAACGGGGCGCCCTGAGGGGCGTCAGTGGCGCGGACCCTGCTTCCGGTCACGCCAGTTCTCGCCCTTCGCGCCGCGCTCGCCCTTGGCGTCGTCGAACTCGATCTGCTCCTTGCGCACCGTGTCGGAGACCTCCTGGGTCTCGGTGACCTTCTCGGTCTCCAGACGGACACGCTCGACCGGCACGGACTCCTTGCTGACCACCGCCTTCTCGGCGTGCAGGGTCACCTCGGTCTGCTCCTCACCGATGTTGGCCCGCGTGCGGTCACCCTCACGGATGGGCTCGCGTACGACGCGAACTTCCTCGTGGGAGACGGGGACGGAGGTCTTCACGTCTTCGTCGACGACCACCTTGCGCAGTCGGGCGTGCCCGACCTCCTGCTCTTCCGTCCCGACACGAAGCCGCTCCTCCGAGCGGATCATGTCGTCGTGCTTGCTGTCGTCGCCCGCGCCGGAGCGCGTGGCGAACTCCCGCGCGCCCGCGTTGCGTCCCTCGCCGGCGCCCATGCCCATCCCGGCACCCGCACCGGCTCCGGCCATGCCCGCGGCACCGGCACGATCACCGGCGCCCGGGGCGGAGCGGGGCGTCCCAGTGGGCCGCGTGAGCCCGTAGTGGGTGTAGAGCTCCTGCTCCTCGCCCGGCTCGAGGTGCTGGTCGGCGTCCACGCGCGGAGCCTCCTTGACGGCCTCCTTGGTGGCCGTCACGTGCAGCTCGTCCTGCTGGCGGCGGGCTCCGGCGAGCGGCACGAAGCTCTGCTTCATGCCGAAGAGACCGGTCTTGACGGTCACCCACTCGGGACGCCCAGTTCGGTCGTCGAGATACACCTGCTCGACGCTGCCGATCTTCTCGCCGGTGCGGTCGTAGGCCGTAAGGCCCGCGAGCCCGTCGGCGCTGGTGAAGGCCTCGCCCTGAGCCATGGGTGATCACTCCCTCGCAGCGCGCGACGGGCAGAATCGAATTTCGCCACGGACGCCGCACGCGTCCCCTCCATCCCGCGCCGTACTGGTGGGTGACGCAACCAGGAGAGTCACTGAGCGTGTGCGGAGAGCACGATCGAGGCCCCTGAACGGGCTGTTTGGGGCGATCGGAGCGATTTGGCCCACTGTTCCTCGTACTAGCCCATTCGGGTGACCCTCCATGGGGTACGCGGGATACGTTGCCGGGATACGTGGCCTTGTTACGGCAGGGCCGCCCGTACAAGGACCTGCTCCGTCTCGGACGGGAAGAAGTTCGTGATCCCCTGCATGAGGCGCAGCGCCGTGCTCACGCGCCGGGGGAGGGGCCGCGGCAGTCCCGCGGGAGTGGCGAGGGCCGCCACACACGGGGGCTGGGTCCGGGCCCAGTCGAGTTCGTGCTGGGCGCGCTGATCCTCACCGTTGCGGATGTGGACGAGAGCGCGCCGGACACTGCCCGAGGCCTCTTCCGAAACGCTCAGGAGCGCGGTGATGCCGGAGTCGGTCGGACCGGCTGACGGGATGCCGGTCGCGGTGCCTGCGAGAGAGTGCTCGCGGGCGGCCAGTCGGAGGTGGGTGCTTGCCTGGTCCAGTATTTTGACGATCGCGCACAACCGTCCCGTGTCGAACGAGGCCATGGGATGACTCCTCTTCGATGCCGCGTGGGGAAACACGCACACGAGTAGTTCGTCCTTCAGGCGTATCACCGGTGCGTGCCGTGCCCGAACCCCCATGGGGGGAGCGCACGCGGCGCGCAGGGAAGAACGAACGCGGGCGCGGCGCCCCGGATTTCCGCCCGGGGGCGCACAACACGGCCCCGCCCCGACCGCTCCCCGCCGAGCGCCGTTCAAAGACGCCGTCGAGCGACCCCGTCCAGCAGTCTGCGGCGCTGCCCGGCCGAGGCCGCGAGCTCGACGCCCACCAGAGCGAGGGCCGTCGCGCCGTCGTGTACTGCACGGTCCGCCCCGGGGCTCTTGCCGTGGGCCGCGAACTCGGGGGTGTGCTGGTGGGCGCCCCCGGTGTCGTAGCCGATGGTGGGGTGGATGGTGGGCACGAGCCGCGAGACGTTGCCCATGTCCGTCGAGGCCAGCGTCTCGCCCTGGCGTGAGGTGACCGTGCGCCCGAGGCCCTGGGCCGCCCTGACGTAGGCCTCGGTGAGGTACGGGTCCTGTCGCAGATCCGCGAAGTCCCGCCCGTGGAGACGCAGTTCGAGGGAGGCGCCGGTGGCGAGTGCGCCCGCCTCGAAGCAGCGGCGCACCCGGTCGCGCACCTCGGAGAGCAGTTCCGAGGAGGGCGCCCTGATCTCGTAGCGCGCGGCGCTGCGCGCGGGGATCACGTTCACGGCCTGGCCGCCGTCCGTGACGATGCCGTGCACCAGCGCGCCGGGCGGCAGTTGCTGGCGCAGCAGACCGATCGCGGTGTGCGCGAGGGCCATCGCGTCGAGGGCGTTGACGCCCTCCCAGGGTGCGAGGGCCGCGTGGGAAGGCGTGCCCGTGTACGTGATGTCCCAGGCGCCGATGGCCAGCGAAGACGCGCCGACGGAGTCCTCCGGTGCGGCGTGCACCATCATCGCCGCGGCGACGTCGTCGAAGGCCCCGGCTTCCATGAGCAGCACCTTGCCGCCGATGTCCTCCTCGGCCGGGGTGCCGATCAGCTTGACGGTCAGGCCGAGTTCGTCCGCGACGGCGGCCAGTGCGACGGCGGCGCCGACCGCCGCCGCGCCGTTGACATTGTGTCCGCAGGCGTGGCCGATGCCGGGCAGGGCGTCGTACTCGGCGCAGAACCCGATCACCAGCTCTCCGCTGCCATAGGTGGCCACCAGTGCGGTGGGCAGCTCGCCCACGCCCTGGGTCACGTCGAATCCGGCCTCCGCGAGCAGGGCCGCGATCTTCGCGGCCGAGCGGTGTTCCAGAAGCGCGGTCTCCGGCTCGTCGTGCAGGCTGTGGCTGAGGTCGACGAGCCGGTCGCCCCAGCCGCGCGCGGCGGAAGTCACCGCCTCACGCGCCTCATTGGCGTCCTTCGCCCGGGGGCCGGTCACCTCGGTCATGCCATCCCTTCTTTCTCCGCCATGCGTGCGGACGACGGTCGTACGGTGTGGCTGTCCGCCGTCCCCGGCGCGCGATAGCGCAGGGCGAGGAGTGACCCGGCGGCGGCGACGGCCGCACACGCGCCCCAGCCCCAGAGGAAACCGGCCATCCCGATGTGCCCGGTGCCGGGCACCACGTGGGCGGTGAAGAACGCCCCGATCACAGCGGCGCCGATGGCCGCGCCGAGCGACAGGGCCAGTTCGTTGAGGCCGACGGCGAGGGCGGTCTCGTGGTCCGCGACGACCTCCGCGGACAGCGTGCGCGTGATCGACTCGAAGAGCCCGGTGGCGAACCCGACGACGAGCGCGGCGGCGAGGTACTGCGCGAGGGTGTCGTGGAAGAGCACCATCCCCACGAAGCCGAGCGCGATGAGGCCGCCCCCGGCGACGAGTACCGCACGGTCACCCGCACGGCGCGCGAGCCGCGGCGTCAGCGTGGACCCCGCGAACCCGGCGACGACCATGGCGAGGGAGACGGTGGCGATCGTCCGCGGACCCATGTCCATGCCGTAGCCCGTCTCGTCCGGGGAGGCGCCCAGGAAGAGGGCGTTGGCGCCGAGGAAGCCGATGGTGCCGAAAGCGGCGCAGAAAGTGTGGCCGCTGACCACGGCCAGCTGCGGATCGCGCAGCATCCGCACGCTCACCAGCGGATGCGCGGATCGCCGCTCGACGGCCACCCACACCGCAAGCAGGACGATGGCCGCCGCCGCGAGCCCGAGCGTCACAGGCGCGGCCCACCCCCAGGAGCTGCCCTGCGCGAGGACCAGGACGAGCGCGACGAGCCCGCCGGTCAGCAGGGCGGCCGCCCCGTAGTGGAAGCGCCCGCCGCGCGGCACGTCGCTGTCGGGCAGCGCGGCCCCGGCGAGCAGGGCAAGGGCGGCGACGGGCACGGCCGTCCACAGTCCGGCCGCCGCGTGCCGCTCGCTGAGCGTGCCCGCGACGAGGCCGCCCACCCCGATGGAGATCAGCAGCACGCCGACGAGAAGGGAGATCCCGGCGCGGTTCCGTTCCGGGGCCCGGGAGCGCAGGATCCCGACGAGCAGCGGGAAGAAGCCGACCAGCGCGCCTTGCAGCACCACTCCGACGGCGAGCGTGACCGCCGTCGGCCAGGCGGCCATCAGCAGCGAGCCGCCCGCGACCATGGCGAGCGCCACGCGGAGCAGCCTGCGGTGTCCGTAGAGGTCGCCGAGGCGTGAGAGCAGGGGAGTCAGCACGGCGAACGCGAGCTGGGAGAGCAGGTAGATGTTGTTCTGGCCGACGCCGCCGATGTTCAGTTGACGTCCGAGCTCGGGCAGCAGGGGCGTGAGGTAGCCCTGCACGATGCCGCTGAACAGCACGACGACGGCCATGGCCGGGAGCATCCCTGGGCCTGAACCCGCTGGTCGCAGCCGTGACCGCGATGTGTGCGTGGACAAAGACTCACCTCATCTGGTGGCCGGGAACCGGAAGTGGTGGCTACTGTGCGGGCCGGGGCGTCTTCGGCCGTGCAGATCGAAGGATTCGTACGTACGAAGCGCGCCCGATGCGAGAAACGGTCATGTGAGGGAGCGGGGTGCATGGGACAGGAGACGACGGCCAGCGAACTCGACCTCGCCCTCGTGAACGCCCTTCAGCTGCGCCCGCGAGCCTCCTGGTCCGAGCTGGCGCCCCTCCTGGGCGTCACGGCGAGCACCCTTGCGCGCCGCTGGGAGCGGCTCTGCGGCGCGGGACTCGCCTGGGTGTACGCGGTGCCGGGCAGGGAGTTCGCCCGCAGCCGGTGCACCGCCTTCGTGCTGCTGCGCTGCGCCCCTGGCGCCCGGTCGCGGCTGATCGCCGAGCTCAGCGCGTTCCCGGAGGCCGCCACGATCGAGGTCACCGCGCCGGGCAGCGCCGACCTGTTCCTGGACGTGCTCGCTCCGGACCTCCCCTCGCTCGGCCGCTTCGTGACCGAGACGCTGGACGCGCTGCCCGGCATCACCTCGGTCCGCTGCCTCTTCGCCACCTCGCTGTACGTCGAGGGGAGCCGCTGGCGGCTGCGCTCCCTGGCCCCCGCCCAGCTCTCCGCGCTGGGCAACTCCGCCTCAGGGACCGCCGATCAGATCCGTGTGCTCGAACTGGACGCCGTCGACCGGACCTTGCTCGACGGCTTGGTACGCGACGGCCGCCTGGCCCTCGCCGAACTGGCCGACCGCACCGACACCAGCCCCGCCACCGTCCGCCGTAGGCTGCGCCGCCTGACGGACGCCGGCGTGCTGACCTTCCGCTGCGATCTCGCCGCCCCGCTGGCCGGGCACCCGGTGCCGCTGACTCTGCTCGCCCAGGTGCCTGCGCGCGACATGGGCGCGCTCCACCGCACGCTCGCCGCGCTCCCCGAATGCCGCCTGGTCGCGGGCGTCACGGGCCCCGCCAATGTCCTCGCCACCCTGTGGGTCCACGACATCGCGGACATCCAGCGCCGGGAGACGGCCCTGTGCGCGCGCCTGCCCTCGCTGACCGTCACCGACCGCATCGTCGGCCTGCGGACGGTCAAGCGGATGGGCCATCTCCTGGACGACGAGGGCCGCCGCACGGGGATGGAACCGATCGCACCCTGGTAGCGGGCGCGCCTCGGGGGGAGCCTCAGGTCCGGGCGGCCACCGCGGCCGGGGCGCGGGCCATTTCCACCGTGAACTGGGCTCCGGCCAGCAGCGCCAGATTGGACACCCAGAGCCACACCAGGAAGACGACCACTCCGGCCAGGGAGCCGTAGAGCTTGCCGTAGGTGCCGAACCCCGTGGCGTACAAGGTGAAGAGGCCCGAGGACAGGAGCCACAGGAGTGCGGCGAGCAGACCGCCCGGCAGGCTGCGGCGCCATCCGCGCGCCGAGGGGGGCGCGTTGCGGAAGAGCACGAGGACGAGCAGGACCACCAGGCAGACCAGAGCGGGCCACTTCAGGATGGTCCACACGGTTTGTCCCGCGTCGCCGACCCCGACGCGCTGCCCGACCGTCTGGACCAGTGAGCCGCTCAATACGAGCAGGAGAGCGCTGGCACCCAGCAGCGCCAGCAGCGCCAGGGCGGTCATCAGCACCCGATGCGCCTTGCGCCACACGGGCCGGGCGTCCTTCACGCCGTGCATCGCGTGCAGCGCCCGGCGGAAGACGGCCGCGTAACTGGAGGCGGACCACAGTGCGCTGACCCCACCACCGATCACCACCGTCACGGCGGCCGCATGCGCGTCGGCCATCTCGGTGAGCGCCTCGTTCAAGGCGCTGCCCGACTGCGCGGGCGCCCAGTCGGTGACCTCGGCGATGAGCTCCTGCGTGGTGTCGGGGCTGACCAGGCTGATCAGGCTGACCGTGACGAGGAGCGCGGGCAGCAGGGCGAGAATCGCGTAGTACGTCAGGGCCGCGGCCCAGTCCGAGACATCGTCGTTCCACATCGCCACCGGGGTGCGCCGTAGCGCGTCGCCCCGCCGCGCCCATGCCGAGGGCGCCCCGGTCGGCCCGGCGGGGGCGGCAAGCGCGCCGGACCCGCCCGATATGGAAGTGTGCCCCGCACCTTCGGGCGCAGCGGAACTGTCCATGGGGCTACTCCTCGTTGTCTCCTGCGGGCGGCGCACTGCGCCGTCTTCCCGGTTCGACCCCTTGGACACGTCCTGCCCGGGTCCGTCACGCGGAAGCGGGCGGAAAGCAATCTTCCCCTTCCCGTCACCCGTGGCTCACGACGGGTCCGCGGGGCTGCCCACGCCCGGCCAGTAGCGGAGGTAGCCATTCTGTGACATCGCGGACAGGGCTGTGACGTGGGCGAGGGCAACGACCACGGGGTGTCGCGGGTCGTACGTGGTGTGGGGGCAGGCAAGCTGACCCTCTCGAAACGGGGAGTTGACGATGACGAGTGTTCGCATGAACCGAGGTCTGTGTGCGCTGGGTGCCGCGGTGGCCGTGGCGGGCGTGGTGGCCGGTACGAGTCCGGCGGCCGCCGCCGGTTCGCCCCGGTTTCTGGCCCCGTCCGAACTGCCGCCGCACGCGTCGTCGGCGTGGACCGCGGGGCCGGTGACGGCCGGGCAGCCCGACCCGCTGCCGATGTGTGTGGGGGAGGCCCTGCCGTCGACCTCCGTGCACCGCGCCTACCGCACGGAGTACGACACCGGTGCCCTCCAGGTGACGGTGGTCGAGCGCAGCGAGCAGCGCGCCAAGGACTTCGCGGCCCTGCTGCGCAAGAACCTCCAGGGCTGCTCGGCGAAAGTGATGAAGGAGAACCCCGATGTCACCGCGACCCAGAAGTACTACGGAAAGCTGAACATCGAGGAGGGCGCCCACGTCTACGGCGTCCACACCGAGGCCACGACGGGCTCCTCGGACATCAACATGTTCTCGGTCGGCCGTGACGGCAGCACGGTGACGGTCGTCCACTGGGGACAGATGGGCAATTTCGCGCACGCGCAGGTGGGCGACTTCAAGACCACGACCATCAAGGCCGTCGCGAAGCTCTACTGAGCGGGCAAGGGCGAGGGCGAATCAGCGCCACCGGCAGATGCCGTCCATCAGCTCCACCGATGGGCGGCATCGCCGTTCAACAGACCTGCCGTGCAACGGTCCGCGCGTGCTTTTCGCCCGGGGTGGGACCCCCTACTTCCAGCCAGACTAAGGTTAGGCTAACCTGCACGCCGTGAGATCAGGTGAACGCGCAGGTAGCGCAACACGTCCGCGCGGTCACGAATTGTCCGCCGAGCACATGACTGTGTCGTACGACGGCGTCGACGTCGTGCACGACGCCGCCCTCCAGCTCAGGCCCGGCGAAGTGACCGCCCTCGTCGGCCCGAACGGGAGCGGCAAGTCCACACTGCTGCGCAGCGTCGCCCGCTTGCAGGGCGCCCGGCTCGGCACGCTGACCCTCGACTCCGGCACGACCGAGGCCGCCGACGGCTTCGACCTCACCGCGCGCCAGTTCGCCCGGCGCGTCGCGCTCCTGACCCAAGGACGTCCCACGCCCGGCGGTCTGACCGTCCGTGACGTCGTGGAATTCGGCCGCTACCCCTACCGGGGGCGCTGGGGTCAGGCCGACGCCGAGGGCGCGGCCGTGGTGGAGCGCGTGCTCACCATGACCGGCGTCGAAGGCCTCGCCGGGCGCGCCGTCGACCAGCTCTCCGGCGGACAGCTGCAGCGGGTCTGGCTCGCCAGCTGTCTCGCCCAGGAGACCGGCGTGCTCCTCCTCGACGAGCCGACCACCTACCTCGACCTGCGCTACCAGATCGAACTCCTCGACCTCATGCGTGACCTCGCGGACGACGGCGGCATCGCCGTCGGTGTCGTCCTGCACGACCTCGACCAGGCGGCCGCCGTCGCCGACCGGATCGCCCTGCTCGACGCCGGGCGCATCGTGGCCGACGGCGCTCCCGAGGACGTCCTGAGTCCCGAGCGCCTCTCCGAGACGTACGGCATCCGCATCGAGGTCGACACAGACCCCCTCACCGGCCGGCTGCGCACCCGCGCGATAGGCCGCCACCACAGCAGAAGTGAAAGGCTCCACTCCTCATGAGACGCCCCCTCATCGCCGCGGCGGCCGCAGGCGCCGTAGCCCTCGTCCTGTCCGGCTGCGGTACCTCCGAGCCCGCCGAGACCAGCTCGGACAAGAAGGCCGAACCGATCACCGTCACCGACGCCAACGGCGCCGAGGTGAAGCTCGACGGACCGGCCAAGAAGGTCGTCGGCACCGAGTGGAACGTCGTCGAGTCCATGGTCACGCTCGGCGTGGACCCGGTTGGCGTCGCCGACGTCAAGGGCTACAAGGCGTGGGACTCCGCCGTTCCGCTCAAGAACGACCCCAAGGACATCGGCACCCGCGGTGAGCCGAGCATGGACACGCTCGCCGGTCTCACCCCGGACCTCATCGTCACCACGACCGACATGTCGGCCTCCGCGGTGAAGCAGATGAAGAAGGTCGCCCCCGTCCTCCAGGTCAATGCCGCCGACGGCTCCGACCAGGTCGGCCAGATGATGGACACGCTCGACGTCATCGCCAAGGCCACCGGCACGACCGCCGAGGCCAAGAAGGCCAAGGAGTCGTACGAGGCGAAGGTCGCCGAAGGCAAGAAGGCGCTGAAGGAGGCCAAGCTCGACGGCTCGGAGATCGCCATGGCCGACGGCTACGCCGCCTCCAATCAGGTCTCCCTGCGCGGCTACACCAGCAACTCCCTGCTCGGCGCCGTCAACGAGGACCTCGGCCTGAAGAACGCCTGGAAGATCAAGGGCGACAAGGACTACGGGCTCGCCACCACCGACGTCGAGGGCCTCACCGAGCTCCCCGACGACGTCAAGTTCGTCTACATCGGCAACAAGGGCGACGACAGCTCCGACGTGTTCACCGACGAACTCGCCGACAACTCCGTCTGGAAGTCGCTGCCGTTCGTCAAGGACGACGAGGTCCACCGCCTGCCCGACGGCATCTGGATGTTCGGCGGCCCCCAGGCGATGGAGGCGTACATCGACGCCCTCATCGACAGCCTGAAGAAGTAGGAGACCGTGGCCGTCACCGCAACGCCCCCAGCCACATCCGAGCGCGCCGTCACGTCGTCCCCGACGGGCGCGGTCGCGGTGACGGCCGGTCTGGTTCTCCTGGTCGCCGTTCTCGCCGTCATCGACATCACGCAAGGCACCGCGTCCGTCGGTCCCGGCGAGGTGTGGAAGGCCTTCACCGGCCAGGCCGAGCAGGGCGACTCCTCCGTCGTCATCGCCTCACGCATGCCGCGCATGGTCGCCGGGATACTCATCGGCGTCGCGCTCGGCGCGGCGGGCGCCACCCTGCAGGCCGTCACCCGCAATGTGCTCGCCGCACCTGACACCCTCGCCGTCAACAGCGGTGCCTACCTCGCAGTGACCATCCTGGTCGCCAGCGGCGCCACGGCTCCGCTGCTCGCCTCATCGGGAGTGGCGTTCCTCGGCGGTCTCGCGGCGGCCGCCGTCGTCCTCGCCGTGTCGGGACGCGGCGCCGGAACCGTTCGCCTCGTCCTGGCGGGCAGCGCGCTCGCCCTCGGACTCAACGCCCTCACCGAGGCGTTGCTCCTGCTCTTCCCCGAACGGACCGAGGGCCTCTACCAGTGGGGTCAGGGGAGCATCAGCCAGAACGGCTTCGACGGCGTCGTCCAGATGGCGCCCGTCATCGTGCCCGCGCTCGCCGGCCTCCTGCTGATCGCACGCCGCATCGACGCCCTGGCCCTGGGCGATGACGCCGCGCACGGACTCGGTATCCCGGTCCGCGGTACGCGCGTCACGTCCGTCGTCCTGGCGTCGTTGCTCGCTGCCGCGACGGTGACGCTCGCGGGGCCGATCGCCTTCGTGGGACTGTGCGCCCCGGCCCTGGTGCGGCCGCTGGCCGGTCGCTTCCGCGCCTTGGTGCGCCACCGCATCCGTATCCCCGTCGCGGGTCTCGTGGGCGCCGCCCTCGTGCTCGGTTCCGACGTGCTCCTCCGTGCGGTGACGTCCTCCCAGACCGCCGTCACCGTGCCCACGGGCGTCATCACGAGCGTCGTCGGCGCCGTGTTCCTCGTCGTCATGGCGATGCGCACCCGCGACGGCGCCACTGCCGCCGCGCCGGACCGGCTGCGCATCCCGAGCCGCACGGCCTACGTCATCACCGTGGTCCTCCTCGTCGTCGCGCTGGTCGGCGTCACGATCGCCGCGGTGCTCATCGGCGACAGCACGTTCCTGCTCGGCGACGTCGTCAACTGGGCCCGTGGCCAGTCGGGTCAGGCCATCACCTTCGTCCTCGACACCCGCGTGCCACGCGTGTTCGCCGCGCTCCTCGCGGGCGCCGCGCTCGCGCTGTCCGGCACGCTCGTGCAGTCCGTGACCCGCAATCCGCTCGCGGAACCCGGCACGCTCGGCGTGTCCGGTGGAGCGGCGCTCGGCGCCATCATCCTTGTCACCTCGGCACCGGGCGTCGGATCGTGGGGCATCGCGGGCGCCGCGTTCGCCGGCGCGGCGGTCAGCTCCCTGGTCGTCTTCGGGCTCGCGGCGAGGGGCGGCTTCCAGAACAGCAGGCTCGTCCTCGTCGGCATGGGTGTGTCCTCGGGGTCCCTGGCGCTGATCAGCCTGGTCATCGTTCTCACCGACCGGTTCAGCGCGACCAAGGCGTTGATCTGGCTCTCGGGCTCCACCTACGGACGCACCGGCACCGATGTCCTGCCGGTCGCGGCCGTACTCGTGGCCGGGGCGGTCGTGGCGATCTCGCGCCGCAAGGAACTCGACCTCGTGTCGCTCGACGAGGACACCCCGCGGCTCCTGGGCCTCGATCTGGCCCGTGGACGCCTCGGCTTCCTCGTCCTGAGCGTGCTGCTCAGCGCCACCGCGGTGGCCGCGGCCGGCACGATCGGCTTCGTGGGACTCGTGGCGCCGCACGCGGCTCGCGCACTGGTGGGCAGGCGCCATCTGCGGGTGGTCCCGGTGGCGATGATGCTGGGCGCGACGCTCGTCTGCCTTGCGGACCTGCTGGGCCGGACCGTGATCGCCCCGGCGCAACTGGGCGCGGGGCTCATGACGGCGGCCATCGGGACGCCGTACTTCGTGTACCTGCTGGTGCGCAGCCGCCGATGAAGGACAGCGGCCCCGCCGCGACGGGGGGACGCGGCGGGGCCTAGAAGGCGGGTGCCCCGGAAAATCCGTGTCACGCATCCGGATTCCGCCCGGATTCCGCCGCGTTCGCCGACGATCAGCCGTCGGCGAGGTCAGCGAAGGAAGTGCGTGTGACGCGTACCGATGGCCTGGTTGTGCGTCACACGTCGCGCGGTCCTTCGCTGTGATCGCGGTCAACTCGCGGGCATCGTCGCACGGTTGCGCGATTCTCCCGATGGGCCACCGCTGGGATCACCGCGACGGCCAGCGTGCCCGCGGCCACCGCCAGGAGCGGATAACCGCCGCCCGCCACCACAAGGCCCGAGGCCATGCCACCCGTCGCGCCGGCCAGGGACATGCCCACATCGGCCAGGCCCTGCACCGAGGCACGGCTGTCGGGCGGGGCGGCATCCGTGATCAGGGCGGTACCGCTGACCAGCGCCAGGTTCCAGCCCAGGCCGAGCAGGACCAAAGCGCAGGACAGCAGCGGCACGCTGCCCGGCGGGGCGATACCGGCGAGCACACCCGCGCTCAGCAGGACGGCACCGGAAGCGGCCGCCACGGGCAGCCGTCCGAGCCGGTCGGTGAGCAGACCGCTGAGCGGGGAGGGCAGGAACATCGCGCCCACGTGCAGGGCGATGACGAACCCCGCGGCCTGCGTGCTGTGGCCATGCCCGGTCATGTGCGGGGGAGTCATCGTCATCACTGCGATCATCACCAACTGGGCGGTGATCATCACGGTGGTGCCCGTGACGACACCGGGGGAGAAGCGCCCCCGCTCCTCCCGCTCCTCCGGCTCCCTTGTGGTGGCCGGGGCGCCGTGCGCAGGCCGGCGACGGGCCAGGTGCAGGGGGTCGGGACGCAGCCACACCAGCAGCACGAGACCCGCGGCCGTGTAGGCGAATGCCGCAAGGAGGAAGGGACCGGCCAGCCGCGGGAGTCCGTAGGCGTGCGCGAGTGCGCCGGTCGGGCCGACGAGGTTGGGGCCTGCGACCGCGCCCAGCGTCGTGGCCATGAGTACCGTGCCGGTGGCGCGGCCCCGCCGCTCGGGCGGAGCGAGGTCGGCGCCCGCGTACCGGGCGAGCAGCCCGGTGGCCGTGCCCGCTCCGTACACGAAGAGCGAGAACAGCAGCAGCCCCGCCCGCTCGCCCGCGGCCGCCGCCACGACTCCGACGCTGCCCAGCGCGGCGACGGCGTGCCCGAGCGCCAGGCCGGGGCGTCGGCCCAGGCGTTGCGAGACCCGCCCGATGACCGCGGCCCCCAGGGCGGCGCCCGCGGTGAACAAGGCGACCGGAAGCCCCGCGAGGCCGGTGGAACCGAGCAGATCCTCGGCGAGCAGCGCACCGACGGTGATGCCGGCCGCCATGCCCGCGCCGCCCAGTGCCTGCGAGAGGACGAGAACGGTCAACACACGCCGCAGCACGCGGGGCGAAGCCTCTTCTCCGGTCCGCGTGACGGTGGCGCTCATGCCGTTCCCCGCTCCGGCGCTGTCGTCGCTGGAGCGGCCGTCACGGTGTGGCGAGCGGGCGAGGGCCGGCCGCGGGCGCCTGCTCGCCGACGTCGAGGTCCGCGATCTGCGTCAGGGACAACTCCAGCTCCTCGTGCAGGAACCGTACGACCGTCCAGTGCGGCAGCGCGGCCTCGTCGAAGGGGCCGAACGCGGCGGTGTAGAGGGGGATCCACCGCAGGGCCTCCTCGGCGGCCGCCTCGCGCCCCGGGTCCGCCTGGTAGGCGTCGTACGAGATGCTGCGATGGTGGATGAAGTGGCCGCCGGGCAGCCGCTGTTCGCACAGCCGGCGGTACTCGCGCGTCTGCAGGATGAGGTAGTGCCAGATCTCGTCGATGTCCTGCTCGACGGGCAGGAAGAGGCCGCCGAGCCGGTCGGGATGGCGCGAGACGAGGTAGAGATACCGCAGACACTCACGGACCTGGTGGGTGACGACGGAGGCGGCCGGGGCGCCGGGCTTCGCGGCGAAGTGTGCCACCACCTCGTCGTGCAGAGCGCTGCCGAGCAACTCGCGGGCGGTGGGGGCTGCTTCGGAGGAGGAGGGAGAAGAGGAGGAGGGTGCGGCGGCAGGTGTGTGCATGGCGTTGTCCTGTCGGCGGTGGCGCTGCGGGCGGGCGTGGGGGCGTGCGTGCGGGAGCAGGAAAGTCAGGCGGGGTCCGGCGCGGCCAGCCAGGCGTACTTGCCCGAGCGGCCGATCGGTACGTGGGCGCGGTGCTCGACGTGACAGGCACGGCCGGTCAGGGCGCTGACCGAGGCCGCCAACTCGCCCTCCTCGCCGGGAGTCAGGGGCGCGCCGTCGAACGTGGTGCACCACAGTCGGCACTGGTCATCGCCGGTCAGCTGTAGTTGGTGCAGGAAAACGCGGGGGCAGATGGCTGCGATGCGGGTGTCCAGGTCGGCCTGGGCGACGGGGCCGCCGGGCGCGGGAAGGAGTTCCTTCTCGCGGCCGCAGAAGGAGACGATCTGCTGCGGGTCGGTGCCGCCGTCGCGGGTGCGGACACAGTCGCCTGACCTGTAGCGCACGAGCGGCATGTAGGGGTTGCGGATGCTGGTGACGATGAGGCTGTGGATGCCGCTGCCCTCCTCCACCGGGATCAACTCCACGCTCATGTCGTGCAGATAGGGCTGATAGCGGCCCTCGGCGTCGCTGTAGAACAGGTAACCGAGTTCCGTGCTGCCGAAGAGGTCGACGACGGGGCAGTCGAAGTGGGCGCGCAGGTAGGCCCGGACGTTCAACGGCGTGTACTCGTAGGCGTGGACGATGCCGGTCGGCCGCGGAAAGCCGTCCCACAGATCCCACTCGGTCACTTTGCGGACCAGATGCGCCAGGTGATAGCCGGAGCAGTCCAGGAGATATGAGCCGTCGGGGTGTGCGGCGCTCGCCTCCCGGATCTCGGCGAGCATCCGCTCGACCTCGGGTCGCTCCCAACTGGCCGGGTCAAGCTGTTGGTTGAGGTACAGGGTGCGGTCGTCGAGCCAGCGTTCTCCCGGGGTCGCACCCGGCTTGCGGGCGTTGACACGTGCGACGTGTTCGGTGGCGAGGACGGTGGTCAGCGACACCCGCCGCGCGCCGGAGTGCCAGGAGGCGCCGAGGTCGGGGTGCTCGCTCCACAGTCGGTAGTAGGAGCGGAGCAGGAAGTACGGCGGCCGGATGATCTGCATACGGGCGTGGTTGGTCCCGGTGGAGAGCACGAACTCGGCCTCGCCCGTCTTCAGGGCCCTGGCCAGTTCGGGAGTCATCCAGTTGTCGGGGAAGCCCCGGGCGATGTCCGGCTTCTCCAGGACGGGGAAGTCGCCGCGCTCGGTGGACGCGCGGTAGAGGGGGATGTCGCGTACGCGGTCCAGGACGTCGGCGCTGGGCAGGCGATTCACGGCGGCTCCGGTGCAGGTGGGGGTGGGGGGAGCGGGGCGGGGCCGCCGCCGAGAAGGGTGCGGCGGCGGCCCCGCGGCCTCAGTGGCTCAGGAGATGCAGCCGCTCTTGCCGGTGGCGCTGATGCAGCCGCTCTTGGGCGCTGAGCTGATGCAGCCGTCCTTGGAACCCTGCCCGGGGCCCGCCTGGGCGGAGTTGGCGGCGACCCACTTCTGCCACACGGACTCCTCGGTCATGCGCTTGATGAGCTGCTCCACGGTGAAACCTCCATGCATGGTGGCTATTTGGCGATAGCTGACGAAACGATGGGTTTATGAGCCTTCGCCCCATCCCCTTGAACGTAAAGAGATGGTCAAGGGAGTGTCAATGGGGGCGGACTGGATGGCGTAACCGCATGCCGAGCCCGGCTGTTGCGCGGTGGTGGGCACGCCGACGGGCCCACCGGCCCGCACCGTCTGCCACCGGGGCGGGCGGCAGACGGCGTTCAGGGATGGGCGTCCGGCGTCAGTGCCGGCGGATTCCCGGCATCAAAGGCGCGTGCGGGCCCGCGTGTCGGAGCTCTCGGCCCCGGCATCGGCCACCGGATCGGCCTCGGAAGAGGCCACCGGAGAGGTCTTCATGCGGACCGCCTCCGTGCCGCTGTCGTTGTGCCGCAGCGCCCAGTTCTCCAGCGTCGTGCGGCAGGCGTGGTCCAGATGCCGTACGGCCGTCAGGTCCAGCTCGATGGGCTGGTCCTTGGGCAGGGCCTCCAGCGTCTCCAGGATGCGGGGCAGCCGCAGGAACGTGGCGTTGCCGGTGAGGGTGACGACCATCCGGCCGCCGGTCAACTCCCGTACGTCCAGGTGTACATGGGAGGTGTCCCAGGCGGACTTGACCACCGCGAGCACCAGGCCGAGCACCACGCCCTCGAACATGTTGGTCACCACGATGGCGATCGCCGTGGTGGCAAGCACCAGGGCTTCGCCCCGGTGGGCGCGGGCGAGCGGGACGATCTCCTTGACGGGAATCAGCTTGAAGCCCGCGTGGACCAGGACGCCGGCCAGCGCCGCCAGCGGGATGATGCCGAGCGCGGCCGGGAAGAGCACGGCGAACAGCAGCAGCCAAGCGCCGTGCAGGATGCGGGAGAGCGGAGTGCGTGCGCCGGCCTGGACGTTGGCGGAGCTGCGGACGATGACGGCCGTCATCGGCAGCGCGCCGAGGACGCCGCACGTGGCGTTGCCGATGCCCTGGGCGACGAGCTCCTTGTCGTACTGCGTGCGGGGCCCGTCATGCATGCGGTCGACGGCCGCGGCGCTGAACAGCGACTCGGCCGACGCGATGAGGGTGAACGCGAGGACCGTGCCGAGCACGGCCACGCTGCCCAGGGCCGCCAGATCGCCGAGCCCTGGCGGCTGAATGGCGTCGACCAGGCCGCGTACCGTCACGTTGGCGACGTCCAGGCGCAGTCCGGCGGCCACGGCCGTGGCCAGGGCGACGGCGGCCAGCGGGGCGGGCACCACGCGCACGGCGGCGGGCAGCTTCGGCCAGAGCATGAGCACGGCGATGGTGCCGATGCCCAGGGCCGCGGCGGTCAGGGAGGCGGTGTCGCCGAGCACGTCGACGAGCAGTCCGGGCAGCCCGGCTATCTTGTCGATCCCGGAGCGCGGCTGTTCGGCCCCGGCCATGGTGTAGAGCTGGCCGAGGATCAGTACGAGTCCGATGCCCGCCAGCATGCCCTGCACGACGGACACGGAGATGGCGCGGAACCATCGGCCGCAGCGCAGCAGGCCGAGGATGATCTGCAGGGCACCGGTGAGGAGCACGATGGCGCCGAGCATGCCGAGCCCGAACTCCTGTACCGCCTCGAAGACGAGGACGGTCAGGCCGGCGGCGGGCCCGCTCACCTGCAGGGCGCTGCCCGGCAGGAACCCGACGACCAGGCCGCCGACGATGCCGGTGACCAGGCCCAGTTCGGCGGGCACTCCGGAGGCGACGGCCACGCCGACGCACAGCGGCAGGGCGACGAGGAAGACGACGAGCGAGGCGAGGAAGTCCTTGCGCCGGACGCCGGGTTCACGTAGCGGGCTGAAGGAGGAGCGGAGGGAAGAAAGGGGAGAGAGGGAGGAACGGGAAGAGGACATGAGGGTGGGGGGTCCTGTCGTGGGAGCGGGCCGGTTGGTGGGGCGTGGCAGCTCTCACAAGGGACCGAAAGCCGGCCGGTCGTCGAACGACGGGCCGTGGGCAGTGACGGCGCCTGTGTGTACCTCGTAGTACCAGGCGTGCAGGTTCAGTGAGCCGTCGGCGAGGCGCTCACTCACGCAGGGGTAGGCGCGCAGCCTCTGCACCTGGGCGAGCACGTGGGTCTGCACGGCTTCGGCCACGTCCGAGGCGGCCTGGGAGGCCTCGCCGAGGGAGCGCAGGGCGGCGTCGGGGGCGACGGAGTGGTTCAGCCAGTCGCGTACCGCTGGTACGGCCGACAGGTCCTCGCCCCGCACCAGGGCGCCTACCGCGCCGCAGTGCGAGTGTCCGCAGACGACGATGTCGCGGACTCCGAGCACGCATACCGCGTACTCGATGGTGGCTGCTTCGCTCATGGGGTGGTTGTCCCGGCCGGCGTCGTTGCCGGAGGGGTAGATCGGTACGACGTTGCCCGCGGTGCGGAGCTCGAAGAGCTCGCCGGGACGTGCGCCGGTGATCAGGGACGGTACGACGCGTGAGTCGGAGCACGTGACGAACAGGACTTCGGGCGACTGCCCGGCGCCGAGGGCCTGGAAGGCCGCGGCGTTCTCTGGGGCCGCGAGGTGTGTCGCGGCGAAGGAACGGGCGTTGTCGATCAGGGACTTCATGCTGGCCTGCCTCCTGCGTCGCTGCGGCGGAGCCGGGACGCGGTGTGGTCGGGTCGATGGTGACAGTGAGGCGGCGCGGACCGCTGAAGGACAGCGGGCACCACGTCGCCCCGGTAACAGCTTGAACGGCAGCTGTGTCTCTCACTTTGCCATTACATTAACCGCGGATGACAGAGCAAAATTCTGCCAAAGATTGAGTAATAAACGCCCCTGAGCTGCGAGTTAGTCGAAACCTCAACCGTTGGTCAAGGGTTCACGTGGAGATCATGTGGAGCACATGGGGCAGTTCCGTTCACGTTCCGTTGCAGGCGCGATGAGCGGGAACTTCCGCCCGCGTGCCACTCTGTCGCCATGACCGTTCAAGTGCGCCCCGCCTCGGTCTTCGAGGACGTTCGTGCCGTGGTGGGGCCCAAGTCGCCCGGCGCCAATGTGTGCTGGTGCCTGAGCTATCGCATTCCGTCCAAGCTGAACAACGCGCTGCGCGGGCCGGAGCGGGGGGAGTACGTCGCCGAGTTGTGCCGTGTGCGGCCCTCGCCGGGAGTGCTCGCCTACGACGGGGTCGAGCCGGTGGGCTGGGCTGCCGTGGCGCCGCGCTCGGAGACGTCCTTCGCGCGCAACCGCAAGATCCCCCACGTCGACGATCTGCCGGTCTGGTCGCTGTGGTGCATTCGAGTGCGTCCCGGCCATCGGAAGCAAGGGATCTCGCACGCCCTCATCGTCGGCGCGGTCGACTTCGCCCGCTCCCACGGCGCACCGGCGATCGAGGCGTACCCGCTCGACAACGGTGAGGCCAAGGTCGACCTGACGATGGCGTACGCGGGGATCCGCAAGAACTTCGAGCGCGCCGGGTTCATCCACGCCGCCGACACCACCTCCGTGCTGGCCGGTCACCCCCGCGTCCTGATGCGGCTCGACCTGCGCTGACGGAGCATCACCGGCTGCGGCGGGGGGCAGGTGTGCCTGAACCTCCCCGCCGCTCAGCCGTTCGTGAGGCAGCGGCGGTCACCTCGCCGTGTCGGAGTCCCCGTCGATGACGTGCACCGCGGCTTCCTCGGCGGACGCCGCCCCGCCGTCGATGCCCATGTCCTCGCCGATCATGTCCTGCTCGGCGTCGTCCTCCGCGTCCACGCTCGCCCCGTCGTCCGGGGTGAACAGCCGTCCGGCGCGGGCGTCTCCCACCTCCGCGTCCTCGATCGGCTCGCCGTCGGTGTCGGTCGTGTCACCGATGCCGTCGTCCTCCTCGGCGGGATCGCGAACCTCGAGCGCGGGATCGGGCCGCTCCTCGGAGAGACGTTCGTCCAGGCTCTCGCCCTCCTGCTGCTCCTGGGCGGTGGTGCCCGTGTGGCCCACGCCAAGAGGGCGTTCGGGCGGCGACCAGCCCTCGTCGTACGGATCCGCCCCGCGGTCGTTGAGAGTGTCCTCCGCGTCAAGGATGCCCTCGTCCTCGCGGACCTCCGCCTCGTCCGTGTCGGGCTGGTAGACCTCGTCGCCCATGACCTCGTCGTTTCCCACGGTGCTCGTCCTCCTTCATGCGCGACTGTCGCTGGTGTCCTGCCGTGTATCCACCCTGATCCAGAACACACGTTCCGGCACGCGGGAGAGCCGTGAGGAGAGTCGCGGGGCAGCGGGGCAAGCGTGAGGCAGCGGCAGGTCAGCGCGTTTCCGGTGGGCGCCACTCAAGGAGCAGCAGTGTCGCGTCGTCGCGCAACTGGTTGTCCTGCCGGTCGAGGATGGAGTGGATGAGCTGACGCAGGGCCTCGGGCGCCGGTTCACCCGCGGCGGTCGCGCGGATGATGCTGTCCGTGAACCGTTCAAGGCCGAACTGGGCCCCGCCACCGGTACGCAACTCGGTGACGCCGTCGGTGTACATCAGCACCCGGTCACCCGGTTCGAGCCTCTGCTCGTGGACCTCCCACGTCACGCCGGCCAGCTGAGCGGGTGTCCCCATGGGCGGCTGCGACGGCCGCTCGAGCGCGCGGTCGAGCACGCGGTGGTCCCGGATCAGCAGGGGCGGCGGATGACCGCAGTTGCACCAGCGCAGGATGCCCTGGGCCAGGTCGAGCTGAGCGAGGACCCCTGTGCAGAACTGCTCGGGCAGCCACTCGGCAAGTGCGCGCTGGACGGTGTCGACGAGCTCGGGCAGTTCGGCGTCCGCGCGCCGGGCGTTGCGGCAGCCGGCCATGGCCACCGCGGTCGTCAGACCCGACGCGAGGTTGTGGCCCATGGCGTCCAGGATCGCCACGTGCAGGGTCGACGGGGTCAGCGAGTGATCGAAGGCGTCGCCGCCGATCTCGTACGCCGGTTCGAGAACGGCCGTCGAGATCACATGGGAGTTGCCGATCGTCCTGGGCGGCAGGAAGGCCCGGAGCATCTCGGCGGGCAGTTGCATGGTCTCGGACCGGGTCCGGCGCGCGAAGCTGTCGCTCGACGCCCGCTTCGAGGTGATCGTCATGGCCAGGACCGAAGCCAGCATGCGGCAGCGGCGCAGCAACGCCACATCGAGGGCCGCGGCCGTGGCCCCGATCACGCCGAGGCGTTCGGCGCCGTCGATCAGGGGCAGCCAGGCGACGATCCGGCCGTGGGGCAGTTCCTCGACGCGGAGTGCGTGCGCCCGGTAGGCCGAACCGGCGACGGAGGCGTCCACACCGAGCGTGGGCGGCCCGTCGGACAGCGGCACCAGATCCCGCTGCTGGATGTCCACGAGGTAGATGTCGATCCGGTCGAGCCCGACGGCGTCGGCGAAGCGCTGCGCCAGGGCGGGGAGCTCCATCGGCGCCGCCGCGTGCGCCGAGGCGAGCAACTGCTCGAACAGCTGCTCCCCGGGGCCGGGCTGCCGCGGGCCTGACTTCCCCGAGCCGGGGGCTCCGGGGCCGTGGCTATCCGGGCCGGGACTTCCGGGTGCCGGAAGTCCCGCGTCCGGGTTCCCGGGTCCGGGTTCCCTGGAATGGCTCGCCATGTGTGATCACCGCCTCACCAGCAGTCTCACATCGGCCCACTGATCCCGCCCGGCCTCGGGCGTGCGGGGCGCCCATCTCGCCTACACCCGCCGGATTCCCGGCCTCCCCGGGCTTTCCCCGGTGCCCCGGGGCGGACGTCTCAGCGTTCGACCCCGGTCCGCGGGGGCCCGCACGCGCAGCGTAAGGTCGCGGACCGGTCGCATGCGGCCGATCTGAACCATTACCGCCACCCGAACAAGGAGCCGCTGGTCATGCCAGCCCATGACGCCGCTGAGGCGCCGATCTACGAAACCCTCGTCCAGGAGCACGGCGACGTCCTCGCGACAGCCCGCAAGGCAGCCGAGGAGACCCAGCAGAGAGCCGAGGCCGTGCTGGACTTCAGGGGGCCGATCACCGTCGTGCCCGACGCCTCGTCCGCCGAACCCGCGGCGTAGGCGTCACTCCGGGGCGGACAGGGCCCCGGCCCTCACATGCCCCGCCGCCCTTTGTGGGCGACGCTGGAAGCACACGTATGCCGTCGTGGTCCCCGACGGCCGGAGGTGCTGATGGATCCCGTCGAGGCGCTGGAACGGATCGCCTTCCTGCTGGAGCGCGGCCGTGCCCCGACCTACCGGGTGCGGGCCTTTCGCACCGCGGCGGCCGTGGTGGGCGGTCTTGCCGAGGGTGAGGCCGCGCGGCGCGTCGCCGACGGATCCCTCGAGTCGCTCAAGGGGATCGGCCCCAAGACCGCCGGTGTGATCAGCGAGGCGCTGGGCGGCGACGTTCCGGGGTATCTGCAGCGGCTCGAAGGTGAGGCGGACGCCCCGCTCTCCGGGGGCGGCGCCGAGCTGCGGGCGCTCCTGCGCGGTGACTGTCACCTGCACTCCGACTGGTCCGACGGCGGTAGCCCGATCGAGGAGATGGGCCGTGCGGCCCAGGCGATCGGCCACGAGTGGGCCGTGCTCACCGACCACTCGCCCCGGCTGACCATCGCGCGCGGCCTCTCGCCGGAGCGGCTGCGCGAGCAGCTGGCGGTGGTGGCGGACCTGAACGAACGCTGGGCCCCCTTCCGGCTGCTCACGGGCATCGAGTGCGACATCCTGGACGACGGTTCGCTCGACCAGGAGCCGGAGCTGCTCGACCGTCTGGACGTGGTGGTCGTCTCCGTGCACTCCAAGCTGCGGATGGACGCCGCCGCGATGACGCGGCGCATGGTCGCCGCCGTCAGCAACCCGCGGGCCGACGTGCTCGGTCACTGCACCGGCCGCCTCGTCACCGGGCGCGGCAGACCGGAGTCGCAGTTCGACGCGGACGAGGTGTTCGCCGCGTGCGCGGCCGCGGGCACGGCGGTGGAGATCAACAGCCGCCCGGAACGGCTCGACCCGCCGCGCAGGCTGCTGCGCCGGGCCGTGGATGCCGGAGTGCTGTTCTCGGTGGACACCGACGCGCACGCGCCCGGCCAGCTGGACTGGCAGGTGATCGGGTGCGAGCGGGCCGAGGAGTGCGGGGTGCCCGCCGAACGCGTGGTGACGACCTGGACGGCGGAGAAAGTGCTGGCCTGGACGAGGGAGAAGCGGGCGGCGGCCTGAGCAAGGCGCTCAGTGTCTGCGCTTTTACAGACCGCCCGCCAGCAGCCGGTCCGGCGTCAGGGGCAGTTCGCGCA
This sequence comes from Streptomyces sp. NPDC033177, assembly GCF_055577715.1. Classification (NCBI taxonomy): domain Bacteria; kingdom Bacillati; phylum Actinomycetota; class Actinomycetes; order Kitasatosporales; family Streptomycetaceae; genus Streptomyces; species Streptomyces sp. NPDC033177. The sequence continues at coordinate 654,470 of NZ_JBVIPS010000003.1, forward strand.
GCCGCAGACCGGTGGCGTGGTGCACCGCGTTGCCGATGGCCGCGGCCGTCCCGACGATGCCGATCTCTCCGATCCCCTTGCTGCCCATGGGGTTGAGGTGGGGGTCGTCCTCGTCGATCCAGTGCGCCTCGATGGCGGGCACGTCCGCGTTGGCCGGTACGTGGTAGGCGGCGAGGTCGGCCTCCGTGAAGTCGCCGAAGGCCGCGTCCATGGTGCTGCCCTCGGTCAGCGCCATGCCCAGGCCCATCGTCATCGCCCCGATGAACTGCGAGCGCGCGGTACGGGAGTTGAGGATGTGCCCGGCCGCGTAGACCCCGAGGAGCCGACGCACCCTGACCTCACCGGACACCGCGTCGACGCCTACCTCGGCGAAGTGGGCGCCGAAGGCGTGGCGGGCGTAGTCGCTGTCCGCGTCGGCCTCGCCCTTGGTGTCGGCGGTGGCGCCGACACCCTCCGGGGGCAGCTGCTGGTCCCGCTGTCCGGCCAGGCGTGCGGCCAGTCGCGTACACGCCTCGTGGACGGCCCAGCCCCAGGAGGCGGTACCGGAGGAGCCGCCCGCCAGCGGCGCGTTCGGGAGGTCGCTGTTGCCGATGTCGGTGCGTACGGAGTCCAGCGGGACGCCGAGCACGTCGGCGGCGACCTGGGCGAGCACGGTGCGGGCGCCCGTGCCGATGTCGGTCGCGTTGACGCGGACCACGAAGCTGCCGTCGGGGTAGGCGTGTGCGCTCGCCCGGCTGGGTGCGACGACCACCGGGTAGGTGGCCGAGGCGACTCCGCTGCCGATGAGTACGGGGCCCTCCGTACGCGAGCGGGGGCGCGGGTCGCGTTCGGACCAGCCGAAGCGGCGGGCGCCCTCGCGCAGGCATTCAGCGAGGTGGCGGCTGCTGAAGGGCTTGGCGGAGTCGGGCTCGGTGTCGGTGTCGTTGCGCAGACGCAGTTCGACGGGGTCGATGCCGAGGGTTCCGGCGAGTTCGTCCATCGCCGATTCCAGGGCGTACATGCCGGGCGCCTCGCCGGGGGCGCGCATCCAGGAGGGGCTCGGCACGTCGAGGGGGACCACGCGGTGGGTGGTGCGGGCGTGTGGCGAGGGGTACATGACACGCGTGGCGGCGGCGGCCGTCTCCATGAACTCCTTGATGCGGGAGGTGTGCGCGGTCACCTCGTGGATCACGGAGGTCAGCCTGCCGTCCCGCTCCGCGCCCAGCCGCAGCCGGTGCAGGGTCGGCGAGCGGTGGCCCACCACGGCCGCCAACTGGCGCCGCGGCAGGACGAGTTTGACGGGCCGTCCGGTCGCGCGGGCGGCCATGGAGGCAAGCACCACATGCGGGCGTGGCGTGCCCTTGGAGCCGAAGCCGCCGCCGACGTGCTCGGAGATGACGGTGATCTGTTCCTTGGGCAGCGCGAACAGGGACGCAAGGACATCGCGGACGGTGGTGGCGCCCTGGCTGCTGTCGTGCACCGTCAGCCGCCCGTCCCGCCACTGAGCGGTGGCCGCGTGCGGCTCCATGGGGTGGTTGTGCAGCGGCGGCACCCGGTAGGTGACGTCGACGCGGGAGGGCGCGGAGTCGAAGGCACCTTCCGCGTCGCCGCGGACGTGCTCTCCCGATGTGCCGTCCTCGTCCTCGGGCACGACGGCATCGGGGTGGTCGGCCTTGAGGGTGACGTCGTGCGGCTCCTCGGTGTAGGTGACGCGGACGGCCGCGGCGCCCTCGCGCGCTGCCTCCAGGCTGTCGGCGACGACGAGCGCGACGTACCAGCCCCGGTGCGGCACGCGCGCGTCCTGCAGCACACCGAGCGTCGCGTCGTCCGGCTCCTCCAGGCGAGGGGCGTTCAGGTGCGTGAGGACCTCGACGACGCCGGGCACGTCACGGGCGGCCGTGTCGTCGACGGAGCTGACCGAGCCGCTTGCCACCGTGGCGGGCACCGGCCAGGCGTAGGCGCACCCTTCGGGGGTGTGCTCGGCGGCGTAGAGGGCGGCCCCGGTCACCTTCTGGGGGCCCTCCCTGCGCTCGGCGGGCGCTCCGAGGGCGCTGACGGGGTCCGGCATGGCAATCTCCCTGGAAGCGGAGGGCAGGCGGGCTGAGTTCAGGCGACGGGAGGCGCGTCCGCCAGGTGCCGAAGGACGTCACACGCGAGGTTGCGGGCCAGCCGCACCTTGAACGCGTTGTCGTGCAGCGGCTCGGCCGCGGCGAGCTCGGCGTCCATGGCCGCCCCGAACGCCTGGTCGCTCGGCGCGCCGCCGCGCAGTTCCTCCTCGGCACGCCGGGCGCGCCAGGGCCGGTGGGCCAGACCGCCGAACGCGATGCGCGCCTGGCGTACGACGGAGTCCTCGACGTCCAGGACCACGGCCACCGAGGCGAGCGCGAAGGCGTACGAGGCGCGGTCGCGGGCCTTGCGGTAGGCCGAGGGCAGGCCCGCCGTCGCGGGCGGGAGCAGCACTCCGGTGATCAGCTCGCCGGGCGCGATCTCGGTGTCCTGCTCCGGACGGCCGCCGGGCAGGCGGTGGAACTCGGCGACGGGCAAGGTGCGACGGCCCCGTACGCCGTGCAGCTCCACTTGGGCGTCGAGCGCGGCCAGCGCGACCGCCATGTCGGAGGGGTGGGTCGCGATGCACTGCGGCGAGTGGCCGAGGATCGCGTGGTCGCGGTGGACGCCGTCGCGTGCGCCGCAGCCGGTGCCGGGCTCGCGCTTGTTGCACGGCTTTCCCAGGTCCTGGAAGTAGGGGCAGCGGGTGCGCTGGAGAAGATTGCCGCCGGTCGTGGCGACGTTGCGCAGCTGGCCCGACGCTCCAGCGAGCAGGGCCTGGGCGAGCACCGGGTAGCGCTCACGCACCAAGGGGTGGGCGGCGAGATCGCTGTTACGTACCGTCCCGCCGGCCCGGACGGACCCGTCGGGCAGCTCCTCCACCGCGTCCAGCGGCAGCCTGCTGACGTCGATCAGCGTCCCGGGGCGTTCGACGCCCAGCTTCATCAGGTCGACGAGGTTGGTGCCGCCGCCCAGATAACAGGAGCCGGGGCGGCCCGCGTGGGCGGCGGTCGCCTCTTCGACGCTGTAGGCGCGCACATACCTGAAGGGCTTCACCGGGTCACGTCCTCGACGGCCTCGACGATGTGCGGATAGGCGCCGCAGCGGCACAGGTTGCCGCTGAGCCGCTCACGGATCTCGTCCCGGGTCAGCTCCACGGGGGCGCCGGTGTCCGCGCCCGGATCGGTCACGTGCGAGGCGTGGCCCGCCGCGGCCTCGGCCAGGGCGCCGACGGTCGAACAGATCTGGCCCGGCGTGCAGTAGCCGCACTGGAAGGCATCGCGCTCCAGAAAGGCACGCTGCACCGGATGCAGCCCCTCGCCGTCATCCGGGTGCAGCCCTTCGACGGTGGTGATGTCGCACCCCTCGTGGGCGACGGCGAGCAGCAGACAGCTGTTGGCGCGCCTCCCGTCGACGAGGACGGTGCAGGCACCGCACTGGCCGTGGTCGCAGCCTTTCTTGGCGCCGGTGAGACCCATGTCCTCGCGCAGGACGTCAAGCAGCGTCGAACGGTGGTCGACGGTGGGACGGCAGGGCGTGCCGTTCACCGTCAGGGGCACTTCCGACCGGTACACATCGGTCCCCATGGCGCTCTGCTCCCTCGTCGAAGCGGGATCTGCGGTTGACCGCGTATCCAGCGTGGGTCAGGAGACACGTTCCGGCATGTCGTGCGCGCCCGCGGGCCGTGTGTGCGGCGGCCCGCGGACGCGTCATCTCACATCACCTCGCGTCACGTCACGGCTTGCGGGCGAGACCGCCGTGCTCTCCGATGGGCTCCGGAGTGGGGGAGTCGGGGGCCGGGCGCCAGAAGGGGACCGAGACCACACCGGGGTCAAGGAGTTCCAGGCCGTCGAAGAACGCCGTGATCTGGTCGACGGGGCGCAGGAAGTAAGGGACGGCGCCGGTCTCGTTGTAGGCGTCCTGGGCCTGTTCGTAGGTGGCGTCGGTGCCTCGCGAGCCGTCGTTGATGGAGAGGTAACTGCCGGAGGGCAGGCCGTCCACCAGGCGGGTGACGATGGCGCGCGCCTGGTCGTAGTCGGCGACGTGGCCCAGGATGTTGCTGAGGATCAGCGCGGTGGGGCGGGAGAAGTCGAGCGTCTCGGCCGCCGCCGCCAGGATGCGGTCGGGGTCGGAGAGATCGGCGTCGACGTACGCGGTCGCGCCCTCGGGCGTGGAGGTCAGCAGGGCGCGGGCGTGCGCGAGGACCATCGGGTCGTGGTCGACGTACACGATCCTGGTGCTGGGATCGAGCCGCTGGGCCACCTCATGGGTGTTGTCCACGGTCGGCAGCCCGGTCCCGATGTCCAGGAACTGCCCGATGCCCGCCTCCGACACCAGATACGTGATGTTGCGGCGCAGGAAGGCGCGGCTGCTGCGGGCGACGGTGACGATGCCGGGGAAAACGGCGCTGTAGGCGTCCCCCGCCTCCTCGTCGACGGGGTAGTTGTCCTTCCCGCCAAGCCAGTAGTTCCAGATCCGGGCCGAGTGCGGCACCGATGAGTCGATCTTCTGATGCGCCGCAGGTCCGGGCGTCGTGGCGTGGTCGGTCATGGGTAGCGTCCGTCTTTCCACCGAGGCGAGAACTGTTCAACACACAACCTACGTCCCAACCGTCCGGCCGCGTACAACAGTTCATGCTCTCGGCGCGATCCCTATGGCGGGACCCTCTGGCCTCCGCGAGGATGTCCCCTTCGTGTCGCGCGGGTGCCCCGCCAGCTCTGGGGACCCGGGCGTCCGGGAGGGAGGGCATCGCCATGGGAGCACATGAGGCGGGCGGGCGGCGGAGGCCCGTTGTGGTTGCGGCGCTTGGTGGTGCGTTGCTTGCTGCTCTGTTGTCCATTCCCAGCGCGGGGGGAGCGCCGCGTTCGGACGATGCCTGTGGCAGCGTCGGCAACGAGCTGCCGCGTGGCGACTGTGGGCCGTTCTGGCAGGTCGTGGCCGAGGACTTCAACGGTGACCGGGTGCCGCTGGGTGCGTTCAGTGACTGTGACCATCATGCCGACACCTCCGCCGCGTACTGCGACGGGCTCGACGGCGCCTATCGCGCCAACTGGTGGGCCTACCCGACCGGTTGGCGTGACACCTCCAACGACCGGGACCGTGACGTCGTCGGTGTCTACCACCCGGAGGACACCGTGAGCGTGGGCCCTGCGGAGAACGGCGACGGCCGGATGCGCATCCGGATGTGGCGGCCCGCCGACGGAGGGCCGGTGCACGCTGCCGCTGTCGTACCGCGCGCCGTCATGCAGATGAAGTACGGCAAGTACAGCGCCCGCATCAAGGTGACCAAGCCGGCTCCCGGATACAAGTCGGCCTGGCTGCACTACGGCGGAGGCTGCGAGATGGACCACCCCGAGGGCAACTGGTCCGGATCCCTCACCGCCTTCCATCATCCGTGCGGCGGCGGCGAACAGGGTTACTTCCGCGGCGCCGACACGTGGACCGAATGGCACACGGTGTCGACCGAATGGACCCCGGGACATGTGCGCTTCTTCGTGGACGGACGGGAGACCGGACACGACACCCGCGGCGTCCCCGACCGGCCGCTGTCCTGGATCCTGCAGAACGAGAGCGCGCTGGAAGGCCCGGGCGCGGCGCCCGGCAGCAGCGCGCAGCTGGAGATCACCTGGGTCGCCGCCTACGCGTACGACTGGAAGTGAGACGGGAGGGCACCCGAGCCCGAGTGCTGACATGGGGCGGGCCGCGGTCTTACGCGTGCGCGGACGGTGAGGTTTCAGCGAGGGCAGTTCGGCAAAGCGTACAAATATGGTGCAAATCGGCTACACGATGATGACCGAGCAAGCAGGCCCCCGTGCGCTCGTCGACGACCTCGTCGCGGCGGAGCAGGCCGGGTTCGACTTCTCCGTCACCTCGGACCACTACTTCCCCTGGCTCGACTCGCAGGGGCACGCGCCCTACGCGTGGAGCGTGCTGGGCGCGGCCGCGCAGGCGACCTCGCGGATCCCGCTCATGACGTACGTGACCTGCCCGACGGTGCGCTATCACCCCGCCGTGGTGGCGCAGAAGGCCGCGACGATGCAGTTGCTCTCCGAGGGTCGATTCCGGCTGGGCCTCGGCTCGGGCGAGAACCTCAACGAGCACGTCGTCGGCGCGGGCTGGCCGTCGCCGCAGGTGCGCCTGGAGATGCTGGAGGAGGCCGTGGACATCATCCGCGCGCTGTTCACCGGCGACAACGTCAACCACCAGGGCACCCACTTCGACGTGTCGAACGCCCGTCTGTGGGATGTCCCCGACAAGCTGCCGCCCATTGGGGTGGCCGTCTCCGGCGGCCGGTCCTGCGCGCTGGCCGGGCGCAAGGCCGACCTGGTCATCGCCACCGAGCCCAAGGCCGACCTGGTCGAATCCTTCGACCGGCACGGCGGCAGCGGCAAGCCCCGCGTCGGCCAGCTGCCCGTCTGCTACGACACCGACAAGGACGCGGCCATCGCCCGCGCGCACGACCAGTTCCGCTGGTCGGTCGGCGGCTGGCCCGTCAACTCCGAACTCCCCGGTCCTTCCGGCTTCGCGGGCGCCACCCAGTTCGTCACCCGCGAGGACATGGCGAAGCAGGTCCCGTGCGGCGACGACGTCGACACGTTCGTGGACGCCGTACGCCCCTTCGTCGATGCGGGCTTCACCGAGGTCGCCCTCGTCCAGGTCGGCGGCGACCAGCAGCGCCCCTTCATCGACTGGGCGGAGAAGAAACTGCTGCCCGCGCTGCGCGACCTCTGAGCAGTTCGGGTACCGCCACCGGTCACGGTCCTGTCCCGGACAGCGGCCGTCACCTCAGATACCTGCCCGCACATCGGGTACCCGTGATCACACATCAGGCCCCGCGACCCACTGGAGCACAGCGTGAACGACACACCCGACCCGTCAACCCCCACCGCTCAGTCCGACTCCCCGGACCTGGTGCAAGTAGTACTCGGCGAGTGCTCCGCGGCCGACGCGGACGCCGTCTTCGGGGTGCTGCGCACCCACTTCCCCTCCGACCGCGGCGAGGACGCGCCCCACCGCACGGAACAGCCCCGCCCCGCCGTCTGGACCGGCGGTTTCCTCGCCTCCGACAGCCCGGGGCCGGTCCGCGGTGTGCTGCTCGCGGGGCCCGTCACCGCCGATCTGCAAGGCAGCCCGGTGGCGGTGGACCGGCTGCGGGCCACGCTCGAATCAGCCTTCGTCGTCTCGCCGAAGGGCAACGTGTCGGGCGACCAGGAGGTGCAGGTCCAACTGCGCCTGACGGGCGCCGAAGAGGGCGAACCGCCGCTGCCGGGCCACTGAGCGGCAGCGCAGACCCTGGCGGGGGCTATGCGCCTCCGTCGAACATGCCGACCAGGCCGTGGGGCGCGTCGTCGCCGAAGAGGAGCTCGTGGAGCTGGGCGCCATCGGTGGCGGCGGTGGCGCTGCGGGGGAACATGGCCTGCTCGTACGAGGTGAGGGCGGCCTCGATGCCCTCCGGGTGCGTGGCGATGGTCTTGCCGAGTTCGGCGCCGTCGTACATGGCCAGGTTGGCGCCCTCGCCGTTCGGCGCCGCGAGGTGGGCGGCGTCACCGAGCAGGGTCACGCCCGGCACACGCTCCCACCGGTGCTCGGCAGGCAGGGCGTTGAGCGTGCGCAGGACCGGGGCGGTCTCACCGTCGGTGATCAGCGCGGTGAGCTCGGGCGCCCAGCCGTCGAATTCCCCCGCGATCCGTGCGGTGGCCGCCGGGGCATCGGTGAAATCGATGGCGGCGAACCACTCCGCCGGCTCGGTGAGCGCCACGTAGGTGTGCAGGGTCCCGCCGCTCTCCCGGTGTGCCTGGATCCCCTTGCCCGGCGCGAGCGCGAACATCGACCCGCCGCCCACCGCCTTCGCGGCGGCCGGGTGCCGGGCGTCGGCGTCGAAGAGGTAGGTCTCGACGAACGATCTGCCGATGTACTCGGGTGTGGCGTCGGAGAGCAGCGGGCGCACCCGTGACCAGGCGCCGTCCGCGCCGATCAGCAGATCCGTGACGGCGGTGGTGCCGTCGGCGAAGGTCACCTCGTGGCGGCTGTCACCGAGGGAGCGGACGCCGCTGACCTTGTGTCCCCACCGGACGGTGTCGGCCGGGAGGGAGTCGAGCAGCAACTGGCGCAGGGCCCCGCGCTGGACCTCCGGACGTCCGCGTGCGCTGTCGTCGTCGTACAGAACGGTGCCGTCCGTGGCCAGGACCCGTGTCGCCTCGCGGCCCTCCAGGATGAGGCCACGGAACTCGTCCATGAGGCCCGCGGCCTGAAGTGCCGGTTGGCCGGTGTCGTCGTGGATGTCGAGCATCCCGCCCTGTGAGCGGGCCGTGGGTGAGGCATCCGCCTCGTAGACCGTGGCCGGGATGCCGTGGACGTGCAGGACGCGGGCGAGGGTCAGCCCGCCAAGGCCGGCCCCGATGATCGCGATGTCGGTGGTGTGCGTGTTCATGGTGGCTCCTCAGGTCCTCAGGTCATACGCCTCCCGGGTGGGCCCGACGGGGCACCTCTGGAATGACGTTCCACCACCACACTGGAACTGCGTTCCAGAGATGTCAAGCTGGAACGAGGTTCCAGAGATATGCCAGGATGTGTGCATGGCAACGAGGACGCGTCGTGCGGAGCGACGAGAGGAACCGCTCTCCCGGGAGCGCATCGTCGAGGCGGCGATCGAGCTCCTCGACTCGGCGGGCGAGAGTGGGCTCACCTTCCGCGTGCTGGCCAAGCGCCTCGCCACGGGGCCCGGCGCGATCTACTGGCACGTCGCGGGCAAAGAGGAACTGCTCAACGCCGCCACCGACGCCGTCATCGCCGACACCGTGGCCGCCGGCCCCACCGACATCACGCCGCAGGAGGCGATCCGCGCCCTCGCACTCGGCGTGTTCGACGCGATCGAGGCACATCCGTGGGTCGGCACACAGCTCTCCCGCGCCCCGGGGCAGTCGCCGATGCTGCGGGTCTTCGAACACATCGGACGCCAGGTCCAGGCGCTCGGCGTACCCCGTCCTGCCCAGTTCACGGCCGCGTCCGCGTTCCTCAACTACATCCTCGGCGTGGGCGGCCAGAACGCGGCCGACGCCCGCGCACACCAGGCACGCCGACCCGACACGAGCCGCACCGACTTCCTCGACGCCGCCGCGACCGCCTGGTCCGACCTCGACCCCGAGGAGTACGCGTTTCTGCGCAGCGTCGCCGACCAGCTACGCGTGCACGACGACCGGACGGAGTTCCTCGCCGGGATCGACCTCATCCTGACCGGCATCACCGCCGGTCACTGATCGGTCGGGCCGTACCAGACCGTCGTGGCGTTGCAGAACTCGCGGATGCCGTGGCCCGCCAGCTCACGTCCGTAACCCGAGCGCTTGATGCCGCCGAAGGGCAGGCCGGGGTGGGAGGCGGTCATGCCGTTGAAGAAGACGCCGCCCGCCTGGAGGTCCCGTACGCAGCGGTCGATGTCCGCGTCGTCGCGCGTCCACACATTCGAGCTGAGCCCGAACGGCGAGTCGTTGGCCAGGGTCACGGCCTCGTCCAGGTCCGCCACGCGGTAGAGCGTGGCCACCGGGCCGAACGCCTCCTCACGGTGGATGCGCATCCGCTCGGTCACGTCGGCGAGGACGGTGGGGGCGTAGTACCAGCCACGCTCCTGCTCCTTGGGGCGCTGTCCGCCGCACAGTGCGGTGGCGCCCTGGGCGAGCGCGTCGTCGACGAGCTCCTCCAGATCGGCGCGGCCCTGTTCGGTGGAGAGCGGACCGACGTCCGTGTCCTCGCTCGCGGGGTCACCGACGGTCAACTCCCGCATGCCCGCGACGAAACGGTCCCGGAAGGCGTCATAGACATCGGCGTGCACGATGAAGCGCTTGGCGGCGATGCAGGACTGCCCGTTGTTCTGCACCCGGGCGGTCACCGCGGTCGCGGCGGCACGCTCGACGTCGGCACTCGGCAGCACGAGGTAGGGGTCGCTGCCGCCCAGTTCCAGGACGGTCTTCTTGATCTCGTCACCCGCGGTGGAGGCCACCGAGCGTCCTGCCGGTTCGCTGCCGGTGAGGGTCGCGGCGACCACCCGCTCGTCGCGCAGGATGGCCTCGACGGCGCCCGAGCCGATCAGCAGCGTCTGGAAGCAGCCCTGGGGGAACCCGGCGCGGCGGAAGAGGTCTTCGAGGTACAGGGCGGTCTGCGGCACGTTCGACGCGTGCTTGAGCAGACCGACGTTGCCCGCCATGAGGGCGGGGGCGGCGAACCGTACGACCTGCCACAGCGGGAAGTTCCACGGCATCACCGCGAGCACGACGCCCAGCGGGCGGTAGCGGACGATCGCCCGGCTCGCTCCGGAGTCCTCCACGTCGGCCTGCGCGGGGTGCTCGTCGGCCAGCAGCCCCTCGGCGCGCTCGGCATACCAGCGCATGGCCTTGACGCACTTGGCCGCTTCGGCCCTCGCCGCCTTGATGGGCTTGCCCATCTCGGTGGTCATGGTCCGGGCGATGAACGCGTTGTCCTCTTCCAGCAGATCGGCCGCCCGGTTCATGAGCCGGGCACGCTCGGCGAAGCTGCTGGTGCGGTGCTCGCCGAACGCGGCGTGGGCCGCCGCCACGCGGCGTGTGACCTCGGCGTCCTCGAGCGGCTCGAAGGTCTCGAGCGTCTCGCCGGTGGCGGGATTAACCGTGGCGATGGGCATACCGTTCCTCCTCAAGACGCCTGGCGCGAGTGCGAGGGGCCCTGGTGGGGCTTCTCCCAGGAACTCGCGCGCGGCTGGGGCTCCTGCGGTGGGTTGGGGCGTCGGGCGACCTGCCGCCGCCCGAACCAGAAGAGGGCGAGCAGCACGAGGACGATCACCACGCCGATGATCAGCAACAGTGACGAGGCTCCGCCTGCGGCGAGGGTCATGTACGGCCTCCGAATTCACCCTAGAGCGACCCGCGCGGGGAAGCATGCGCAGGACTTGCGGGTGCCCTGACATGCGGAGCGCACACTCCCCCCGCCCGAGGCGGATCAGAGAATCTCCAGCGGCTCCTTGTGCACCGGCGCGGGGAACGCGGCGTCCAGCGCCTTGAGATCCGCCTCGGTCAGGCTGACGTCGAGGGCGGCGTGGTTCTCTTCCACGTGCGCCGGGGTGGAAGCCTTCGGGATGGCGAGGACGTCGTCGTGCCGCAGCACCCAGGCGAGCGCCACCTGCATCGGCGTGCAGCCGTGCGCGGATGCCACGGACTCCAGGGCACGCTGACCGAGCAGGCGGCCCTGCTCCAGCGGTGAGTACGCCATCAGGGGCACCGCACGCTCACGGCACCAGGGGAAGAGGTCGTACTCGGGGCCGCGGCGGGTGAGGTTGTAGAGCACCTGGTTCGTCTGCGGGAGGGCGCCCTCGGGGAGTTCCGAGAGGTCGTCGACATCGAGATTGCTCACGCCCCAGGCGCCGATGCTGCCGCTGCTCACCAGACCTTCGAGGGCCTCGACGGTCTCGGCGAGGGGCACCCCGCCCCGCCAGTGCAGCAGATACAGGTCGATCCGGTCGGTGCCCAGGCGGCGCAGGCTGGCCCGACAGGCATCCACGGTGCCGCGGGCGTCCGCGTTCGACGGCAGCACCTTGCTCACCAGGAACACCTCGTCGCGCCGCCCGCGGATCGCCTCGCCGACCAGCTCCTCCGAGGCGCCGCTGCCGTACATCTCGGCGGTGTCGATCAGCGTCATGCCCAGGTCCAGGCCCCTGCGGAGGGAGGCGAGTTCCTCGGCGCGGCGCGAGGGATCGTCGCCCATGCGCCAGGTGCCCTGGCCCAGGGCGGGCACGCTCACACCGGAGGGGAACGTCACCGTCTTGGCCGCTGTCATCGCATGTCCCTTCTCGTTTCACTGTGTGTACGTCCGCGTGTGCGGGTCACGGACGTCACGCAGAGAACTTCACACTGCCCTGCGCCGACGCACAAGCGATCACCACCAGTACGTGGGGTAGCGCGGCGCGCCGGGCCGGGCGCACGAGGCCGCCCACCCCGCCAGGACGACCACGACGACCGCCCCGGCGAGCAGCGGCAGGAACGTCGCAGGCCGGGGGTGGTGCAGGACGATGACGACCGCGGTGGCGCAGGCCGGCGAGTGCGGGGTGCGCGCCACGGTCATCACGGCCAGGCCGATGCCGGCGGCCAGTGCCGCGGCCCATGGGGCGCTGCCGAGCGCCGCCAGGATGGCGTATCCGACACCGGCGCACAGCAGGTGGCCCGCGATCACGCTGCGCGGCTGGGCCAGCGGCAGCCCGGGGACGCTGTGCACGATCGCCGCTGATGCCGCCAGCGGCGGTATGAGCACCGGCTCGTGGACGACGGAACCGACCGCCACCAGGGCCAGCAGCACAGCGGTGACGGCGCTGATGTTGTGCAGGGTGGTGCTCGTCGGCGGCGGGGCGGGGGCGCGGCCCACGAGGCGGCGGGGCAAGATGCGGGGACGGACGGGGAGAGTGGGGCCCGGCGGGGCAGGCGCGGGCGGCGCCTCGATCATTTCGACGGTGCTCAAGTAAGGACGTTCCGGACTTCAGCCGACGGGGAACCCGGCCGGCGGGATGACAAAGGGCAGGAGTCGCCTCGGCCACCCCTGCGGTCGGCAGGGGTGCGGGCAGCATCGGCGGCCCGGGGTCGGGGCGTCCGCGTACTCACCCAAGATCCTACGAAGCCCGGTCACGGGACCTGCGGCCAGGTCCCGTGATCACCTTTCTGACCAGGCGTGACGCGGAATCAGTGGGGTGCCGTCCCGGTCGGCTCCGCGGTTGCGGGCGCGCTGTGCGGCTCGCCAGGATCTCCGGCACCAGCTCCGGTGCTGCCCGCGCCCCGCAGCCGCGCGAAGGAGAAGAAGGCGGCCGCCGCCATGACGGTGGCCGCCCCGATGGCGGCGTAGCCCATCCCGTGGGTGAAGGCGTCGCGCGCGGCAGAGAGCACCCTCTGTGCCGTCTCGGCCGGAAGGTGCGCGGCCACGGCCGTCGCCCCGCCCAGGGTTTCGCGCACCGCGTCGGCCTGCGGGACACCGGCCGGGAGCGCGTCGGCCATGTCGCGGCTGTAGACCGCCGAACCGATGGAGCCGAGGATCGCCATGCCCAGGGCCCCGCCCAGCTCCTGGCCCGACTCCAGGACGGCCGCGGCCGAGCCCGCACGCTCCGGTGGGGCGGCCCCCAGGGCGAGCTCGTTGGCGAGTGTCATGGCGGCGACCAGGCCGCCCGCGTAGACCGAGGCGGCGCCCAGGGTGACCCAGAGAGCCGTGTCGGTGTGCACCTGGGTCAGCCAGAGGAAGCCGCAGGCGGAGACGAGGAAGCCGCCGCCCATGACATACGCGCGGTCGACCCGCTGTGCGAACACCGCCGCGGTCGGAGCCATGACGGCCATACCCGCGGCCGGCACCATGCTCCACAGGGCGGCCTCGAAGGGGCTCATGCCGCGGACGGACTGCAGATACTGCGTGAGGAAGACGGCCATCCCCACCGTGGCGAACATGGCGAGGAGGTTGGCGACCATCGGGCCGCCGAAGGCACGGCGGCCGAGGAGCCCGAGGTCGATCATCGGGTGCGCCAGGTGCTGCTGGCGGCGCACGAAGACGTAGCCGAGCACAAGACCCGAGGTGATGCCGAGGGCAGGCAGGGGCTCGTAGCCGTGCTGGGCCATCTCCTTGATGCCGTAGATGACCGGGAGCAGGGCGGCGAGCGAGAGTGCCGCGCTCAGGATGTCGAAGCGGCCCTGTTGCGGCGACTTGAACTCCGGCACCAGGAACGGCACCAGGACGAGCAGCAGCGCCATCGCGGGCAGATTGATCAGGAAGACCGACCCCCACCAGAAGTGTTCCAGGAGCAGACCGCTGACCACCGGTCCCAGGGAGATGCCGGTGGTCATGACGGCCGTCCACACGGTCACCGCCTTGCGGCGCTGCTTCTCGTCCCAGAAGAGGTTGCGGATCAGGGCGAGCGTCGAGGGCATCAGGGCGGCGCCGCCGAGCCCGAGCAACGCCCTTACCGCGATGAGCAGTTCGGCCGAGTGCGCGTGGGCGGCGGCGACCGAGGCGACACCGAACACGGCGGCGCCCGCGAGCACCAGCGTGCGCCGGCCGATCCGGTCGCCGAGGGCGCCCATGGTGATGAGCAGTCCGGCGAGGACGAAGCCGTACATGTCCAGGATCCACAACTGCTGCGTGGCGCTGGGCTCCAGGTCCTGGCTGATGTAGGGAATCGCGAAGTAGAGGATCGAGACGTCCATCGAGACCAGCAGCAGCGGCAGCATCAGGACGCCGAGGGCGGACCATTCCTTGCGGCCCGCGAGGGGGCCGGGTGTGTTCTCCATGACCGTCACGGAATCGGGTCGACGCGTACGCCGCAAACAATGGCCTAGTGCACCTCTGCTGGTAGACCTGCTGAACTGGGGTAGTGGCGGGGGAGCGCACTAGTACAGTGCGGTCATGACCGCCGACCCGCCCTATCTCCGTATCGCGCGCGACATCCGTCACCGGATCGACTCCGGCGCTCTCGCCCCGGGCGACCGTGTCCCTTCCACTCGGCACATCACCCAGGAATGGGGTGTCGCGATGGCGACCGCCACGAAGGCGCTCGCCGCACTGAAGCAGGAGGGCCTGGTGCGCGCCGTGCCCGGTGTCGGCACGGTCGTGGCGGAGCCCGTGCGGGAACGCCGTGCCGCATCGGGGCAGGGGCTGACGCGGGAGCGCATCATCCGCTCCGCGATCGCCTTCGCCGACGCCGAGGGCCTGGCGGCGCTGTCCATGCGCCGCGTCGCGGCCGAGTTCGGGGCCTCCACCATGGCGCTGTACCGGCATGTACCGAGCAAGGGTGAACTCGTACGGCTGATGTCGGAGACGGTGTTCAGCGAGGAGCCGTCGGGGCCTCGGCCCCACGGCTGGCGTGCCCAACTGGCAGAGGAGGCACGGTGGTTGTGGGGCCGGTATGAGCGTCACCCCTGGCTGGGGCGGGCCATGGCCGGGCTGACCCGGCCGATGGCCTCACCTCATGCGATGCGGTACACGGAGCGGGTCCTGGGCGCCCTGAGCGGGCTCGGTCTCTCGCCGTACCAGATGATCCATGTCCATCTCACGCTGCTGGGATACGCCCAGGGCGTCACGCTGGCCATGGAGCTGGAGTCCCAGGCGCGGCAGGACACCGGCATGACCCCCGAGGAGTGGATGGCGTCGAACGAGCCCCGGATGGACGCGATCCAGTCCAGCGGGGCCTATCCGGTCCTCTTTCACCTCTTCGGCGACGACGACTTCGATCTCGAACTGGGCACGCTCTTCGAGTTCGGTCTCCAGCGCTTCCTGGACGGGGTCGAGGCACTCATCGCCAAGCGCTGAGCAGGACGGTCAACGCACCAGGCAGGGGCGCTTGTTGTCGAACCGCCAGTCGGGGATGAGGTAGCGCATGCCGGTGGCGTCGTCGCGTGCGCCCAGGGCCTTCTCCTTGTAGAGGTCGTGGGCCGCAAGCAGCCGGTCCATGTCGAGCTCGACGCCGAGACCAGGGGCTTGGGGTACGGCGATCTCCCCGTCGACGATGCGGGGCGGCGTGGTGGTGAGGCGCTCCAGGCCCTCCTGCCAGATCCAGTGGGTGTCCAGGGCGTTGTAGTCACCGGGGGCCGCGGCCCCGCAGTGGGTGACCATGGCCAGGGAGATGTCGAAGTGGTTGTTGGAGTGGCACCCCCAGGTGAGACCCATCGCGTTGCACAGCTGCGCCACGCGCACGGAGCCCTGCATGGTCCAGAAGTGCGGGTCGGCCAGGGGTATGGAGACCGACTGCAGGGCCAGGGCGTGGGTCAGCTGCCGCCAGTCGGTGGCGACCATGTTGGTGGCGGTCGGCAGTCCGGTGGCCCGGCGGAACTCGGCAAGCACCTCGCGGCCCGAGTAGCCGGCCTCGGCGCCGCAGGGGTCCTCGGCGTAGGCGAGGGTGTCGGTCAGGGGAGCGCACAGCTCGATCGCCTCGCGCAGGGACCAGGCGCCGTTGGGGTCGAGGGTGATGCGGGCCTGGGGGAAGCGGTCCTTCAGTGCACGTACGGCCGCGATCTCCTCGGCGCCTGCCAGGACACCGCCCTTGAGCTTGAAGTCCCGGAAGCCATAACGGTCGTAGGCAGCTTCGGCCTGCCGGACGATCGCCTCGGGGGTGAGGGCCTCCTCATGCCGGATGCGGTGCCACTCGACGGAGGCGTCGGGCTCGCGGACGTAGTCGAGGTCGGTGCGGTCGGGGTCGCCGACGTAGAAGAGGTATCCGAGTACGCGCACGGAGTCGCGCTGTTGTCCGTCGCCGAGCAGCGCCGCCACGGGCACCTCCAGGTGTTGGCCCAGGAGGTCGAGCAGCGCGGACTCGACGGCGGTGACGGCATGGACGGCGGTGCGCAGGTCGAAGGTCTGGGCGCCCCGGCCGCCGGAGTCGCGGTCGGCGAAGCGGTCGCCGATCTCGCGCAGGACGCGCTTGTAGTCACCGACGCGGGCGCCGACGACGAGGGACTCGGCGTCGCGCAGGGTCTGGGTGATCTTCTCGCCACCCGGCACCTCGCCCAGGCCGGTGCGGCCGTCGGAGTCCCTGAGGACCACGATGTTGCGGGTGAAGTAAGGACCGTGGGCGCCGGAGAGGTTGAGCTCCATGCAGTCCCGGCCGGCGACCGGGTAGACGCTGAACGCGGTGACGGTCGGCTGCCTGTTCATGATCGGCGATTCCTCAGGTGTGAGAGCGGGTGTGGGATGTAACGGGGGTACGGGCACGGGGGTCAGAGGCTCAGGACGTCAAGCGCCCACTCCACCGCGAGGACGCCGCCGAGGCCGAGGATCGCGAGCACGGTCGTATAGGTGGTGCGTACCTTGATCGCCTCGATGACCGAGAGGTTGAAGTACTCCTTGAACAGCCAGAATCCGGGGTCGTTGACATGGGAGAAGGCGATCGATCCGCAGGAGACGGCGAGCACGAGCATCTCGGGGTGGACGCCGCTGCCCGCCAGGAGCGGCAGGACGACGCCGGACGCGGTGACGACGGCGACCGTGGCGGAGCCGAGGGCGATGCGCAGGATCACCGCGATCAGCCACGCGAGGATGAGCGGCGAGATGGCCCAGCCGTCGGTGGTGTCCTTGATGTGGTCGGAGATGCCGCCTTCGACGAGGACGTTCTTGAAGGCGCCGCCCGCTCCGATCACCAGCAGGATCATGGCCATGGCCTTGGCCGCGGACGTACAGGAAGCGCTGACGTCGGAGAGGCTGCGGCCGATGCGCGGCCCGAATGCCCAGATCGCCAGGAGGAGGGTCAGGAGCAGGGCGATCGGTGCCGAACCGATGAAGGCGACGAAGTGCAGGAACGGGCTCTCGCCGGAGGTGGCCATCTCGGTGACGGAGGCGCCCGCGATCAGTACGACGGGGAAGAGGGCCACGGTAAGGGACCAGCCGAGGCCGGGCATCTCCTCGTCGGTGAACTCGTGTTCGCTGACCAGGCCCGTGGGGATGGTGGGGTTCATCGCCCTGACGAACGGGAGCCGGGGCCACGTCAGGGCGATCAGCGCGCCGGCGGGTATCGCGATGAACAGGCCGTAGACCAGGGTCAGTCCGACGGAGGCGTGGAACGTGGCGGCCACGGCGGTGGGACCGGGGTGAGGCGGCAGGAAGCTGTGCATCGTGGAGAGCGTGATCGACATCGGAAGCCCGATCCACAGCAGCTTCGCGCCGGTGACGCGTACGAGGGTGAACGCGATGGGCACGATGATGATGAAGGCGACCTCGTAGAACATGGTGACGCCGATGAGCATGGACGTGACCACCATGGCCACCTGGACCCAGCGCGGTCCGAACGCGTCCAGCATCTTGTTGGCGATGCGCTGGGCGGCACCGGAGTCCCCCATGACGCGGCCGACCATGGCGCCGAGCCCGATGACCAGCATCGTGTCGCCGATCTGGCCGCCGATGCCCTCCGAGAGGACGTCCGGGATCGTGGCCACCGGTATCCCCTGCACCAGCGCGACGCCGACGGCCACGAGGAGGAGGGCGGCGAAGCCGTTCAGTTTCAGGCGGGTCATGAGGAACAACAGGATCAAGACGCTGACCCCGACTACGACGAGCGGCATTTCAGTTCCCCTTTGAACTGTGGGTCAAGTCGGTGTGGGGGGTGGGGAGTCAGGAAGGACGGCCGGGCGGGGCAGAGCGCTCAGGCTCTGCTGCGAGGGGCCGAGACCAGGTCGAGGCCGGCGTCGAGGACCTTCTCCAAATCGGCGATGTCGGCCGGGCCGGGGTCGGTGAGGGGCGCGCGCACCGGGCCGACCGGCAGTCCGCGCAGCCGGGCGGCGGCCTTGACCAGGGCGACGGCGTATCCCGGCGCCCGGTCGCGCAGTTCGACCAGCGGGACGTAGAACTCCCGCAGCAGCCGGTCCACCGCCGCGTCGTCCCGCTGCCGCAGCGCGGCGAAGAACGCGTCGGCGATCTCGGGGGCGAAGGCGTGCACGGCGGAGGAGTAGGCGGGTACGCCGACGGTGCTGTAGGCGCGGGCCTGGATCTCCGCGGTGGCGGCGCCGTTGAAGAAGAGGAAGTCGTCGGGGGCGGCCAGGGTCAGGCGCTGCAGCCGGTCGAGGTCGCTGTGCCCGTCCTTGAGGCCGACGACGGTGGGAATGTCGGCGACCTCTCGCAGGGCGTCGGCGGTGAAGGTGACCTGTCCGCGCTGATAGGCGATGAGCGGCAGCCGGGTGCCGGCGGCGATGCGGCGCAGCTGTTCCACCAGGCCGGCCTGCGAGGCCTCCACCAGGTAGTGGGGCATCACCAGGAGGGCGTCCGCGCCCTCTTCCTCGGCGATCCGGGCGAACCGCAGCGACTGGGCCCACCCGTATCCGGTGCCCGCCACCACCGGCAGGCGGCCGTCGGCGACCTCGACGGTGACCCTGACGACCGTGCGGTACTCCTCCTCGTCGAGTGAGAAGAACTCGCCGGTGCCGCATGCGGGGAACACCGCACCGGGCTCCGTCGCCAACTGGGCCGTCAGATAGGCCCGGTAGGCCTCCGCGTCGAGGCTGCCGTCACTTCCCATGCTCGTGAGCGGGAAGGACAGCACGCCGCGTGCCATGCCTTCCCGCAGTCGGCGGGCGATGCCCTGGGGGGTCGTACTGAGCTTGTTCCTGCTGAGCTCGCTCACGAATCTCATCTCTATATGCAGATGGCGTCCACGTATGAGAATGGAGGCTAGAGTCATGAACGATCGGGGTCAATGGCCAGGCGCCCGCGGATCTACGGCGGATCTACGATGGGCGCATGTCACAGAGCGAGACGGACCCCGGGACGGGCGCGGGTGTTCGCGGGGTGAAGTCGGCGCTGCGCACCGTGGCGCTCCTTGAACTGCTCGCCGAGCGCGCCGACCGGCCCGCCCGCCTGGACGAACTCGCCGAGGAATTGGGCGTGCCGCGCAGCAGCATGTACCAACTGCTGCGGACCCTCGTCGACTGCGGCTGGGTGCGCACGGACACCACCGGATCCCTCTACGGCATCGGGATCCGCACCCTGCTCACCGGCACGAGTTACCTGGACGGCGACGCGCGAGTGCGCGCCATCCGCCCGTATCTGGACGAGGCGTCGGACGCCCTGGGTGAGACGATCCACCTGGCGCGGCTCGACGGCCCGCACGTCGTGTACCTCGCCACCCGTGAGTCGCACGAGTACCCGCGCACCATCAGCCGGGTCGGCCGCCGCGTTCCCGCGCACGCCGGAGCCCTGGGAAAGGCGCTGCTCGCCGAACGCCTGGACGGTGAACTCCCGCTCCCCGACGGCCTGCTGGAGTCCCGTACCCCTAGCACGCACACCGACCGCGCCGCCCTGCTCGCCGACCTCGGCCGGGTGCGTGAACGCGGTTACGCCATCGACCGTGAGGAGACGGTGACCGGCATCGCGGGCTTCGGCTTCGCCTTGCGGTACAACGTCCCGGCCGTCGACGCCATCAGTTGTTCGGTGCCCGTGGCCCGGCTCACCGACGCACACCAGAGCCGCGTCGTGGATGTCATGCGAGAGATCCAGGCGAAGATCGAAAGTCTCCTGTCACCCGTTTCGGGCGCTCCCGACTGGCGCTGACCGCCCGTCGCGGTCCGATCGGCGGCGGCGAGGCTCCGACTTGATAGGCAAGCGGCTACTTGCCTATGGTGGTGGTCATGTCGGACGATGTGTTCAAGGCGCTGGCCGACCCCACCCGTCGGCGGATCCTTGACGAGCTGGTGGAACGGGACGGTCAGACCCTGTTCGAGATATGCGCCAGGCTGCTGAACAAGCACGGTCTCGGGCTGTCCCGACAGGCGATCAGCCAGCATCTGGCCGTACTGGAATCCGCCGGCCTGGTCCGCTCGCGACGCGAGGGCCGCTACAAGTTCCACGACCTGAACGCCGAACCGCTTGAGCACATCGTGACCCGATGGCTCAGGCCCAAAGCATCGGAGCGCACCCCATGAGGATCCACCTGACCAGCGTTTTCGTCGATGACCAGGAGAAGGCCGCACGCTTCTACACCGACGTGCTCGGCTTCGTGAAGAAGCACGACGTCCCCGTCGGCGAGGACCGGTGGCTGACCGTGGTCTCGCCGGAGGACCCGGACGGCACCGAACTGCTCCTCGAGCCCTCCGGCCATCCCGCGGTGCAGCCGTACAAGACGGCCCTGGTCGCCGACGGCATCCCGGTGACCTCCTTCGCCGTGGAGGACGTGACCGCCGAGTTCGACCGGCTGCGTGAACTCGGCGTGACATTCACCCAGGAGCCGACGGAGATGGGCCCGGTCACCACCGCGGTGTTCGACGACACCTGCGGCAACCTCATCCAGATCCAGCACGGCGGGTAAGTCGGTGGCGCGGCGGGCCCACGCGGACGACCATGTCCCGCATGAGCGACCAACCCGAACGCTGGAGCCAGGCCACCACCTACCCCGACATGTGGGCGGACCCGGAAGACGACCCGCGCAACAGCGACGGAGTCAGCCCGGACGGTGAGCTCGCGACCCTGCAGGATTTCCTCGCGAGTTACCGCATGACCCTGAAGATGAAGTGTGAGGGCCTGGACCCGGAGCAACTGGCCCGGCGCTCGGTCCCACCCTCGACGCTCTCGCTGCTCGGCCTGCTGCGGCACCTCGCCGAGGTGGAACGGGACTGGCGCAACTGGATCAGGGACGGCGAGCCCCTGCCGAAGCTGTACGGCGAGCGCGACGCCGATTTCCACGGTGCCGTCGGCGAGCAGACTGTGGTCGACGGCGCGTACGCCGACCTGGCGCGCGAGCAGGCGGCACTCGACGCCGAACTGGCCGAACACCCCGACCTGGGCGAGCGGCTGGGGAAGGACGGCTTCGCCGTCCGCGAGCTGATGGTGCACAGGATCGAGGAGTATGCCCGCCACTGCGGGCAGGCCGACCTGTTGCGCGAGTGCATCGACGGCAGGGTGGGCCAGTGACGGAATTGCCCTGGTCGTAGGGTTTTGCGGCATGTGGAACTTGTGTACTGCCTGCCCGCGTCCCGCCCACATTCGCCGCTCGGTGGCAGCCCCTCGTCCTTGACGGTCGGCTACCGAGTGGTGTGCGCATTGTGCGAAGATCCGGAGACCGTTTGAGGGTCGTTGCGGCATAGTCACTGTGGAAGTGCCGACGGCAACGGCCGCAGGGTCAGGCGAACTTACCGGGTGGGAAGGGCGGGAGAGTAGCGGTGGCGTCACAGCCATGGACTTCCGGCGTGCGTTCGGCCGGTGCAAGTGATGCTGCGGCGACCCGTCAGTTGTCGCCGCCGCTGGTGCTGCTGGTCGAGGACGATCCCGGCGACGCACTCCTGGTCGAGGAGCTCGTCGCCGACAGTGCCCTGAAGATGCGGCTGCAGTGGGCGCGCTCCATGGCCGAGGCGCGCGAGTCACTGACGTTGGAAGTCCCGGACTGCGTGCTGCTGGACCTGCACCTGCCGGATGCCCAGGGCCTTGAGGCCGTCTCCATGATCCGGTCCCGCGCCGAACAGGTCGCGGTCGTCGTGCTCACGGGCCTCGCCGAGGAGGAGACCGGCTCCGCCGCCGTGGCCGCCGGAGCCCAGGACTACCTCGTCAAGGGCCGCGTCGAACCGGAGCTGTTCGGCCGGGCCGTGCGCTACGCGATCCAGCGCAAGCAGGCAGAGCAGGCGGCCGTCGCCCTGCAGGCCAGCCAGATGCAGGCACAGGAGAACGCCCGCCTGGAGCGCGGACTGCTGCCCAGGCCGCTCCTGAACAGCGCGGGCGTGGACGTCGTGGCCCGCTACCGCCCCGGCCGCGCCCAGGCTCTGCTGGGCGGCGACTTCTACGACATCGTCCAGGGCGCGGACGGCACCGTGCACGCCCTCATAGGCGACGTCTCCGGCCACGGGCCCGATGAGGCCGCCCTCGGCGTGGCCCTGCGCATCGCCTGGCGGACCCTGGTGCTCAGCGGCGTCACCGGCGCCGAGCAGGTGGGCCGGCTCGAGGAGATCATGCTGGCCGAGCGCGTGAAGCCGTACGTCTTCGCCACGCTGACGAGCCTCTCCGTACCCGTCGGGGCAGCGCACGCGCACGTGACGCGCGCGGGCCACCCCGGAATGCTGCTGCGCACCGCGGAGGGCGGCGTCGAGTGGGTGGAGACGCCCGGCGGTCCTGCCCTGGGCGTCGCACCCGGTGTCTCGCTCTGGCCGGTCGAGGAACTGTCCCTGCCCGCGGGCTCGGCACTGGTGCTGTTCACCGACGGCCTTTTCGAGGGGCACATAGGAAACGGACGGGAGCGACTGGGCGAAGAAGGACTGCTGGGCCTCGCGCGCGAGCTGGGCGATGTGGCGCCCGAGGCATTCGTCGACACGCTGATCCAGCGTGCCGAAGACCTCGCCGAGGAGCAGGGCGGCCTGGCCGACGACGTGGCCGTGGTCCACCTGCACTGGCACGGGGACGGAGAGGGCCCGACGAGATCTGTCGTCGAGGGCCGGTACAAGAGCAGCATCGGAGAACAACGCCGTGGTTGAGACGACGAGCAGGACATGGATCAGCCGGCGGCTGACCGTGCAGGGCTGGTTCCAGCTGGTGCTGGCCCTGATGGTGCTCCTGGTGGTGGCCGGCACCGTGATCGGCGCCCGCCTGCTGGGGCAGACCGCGGACGTGACCGACGAGCTGGTCGACCGCCTGGAGCCGGCCCGCACGCAGACCTACCGCCTGCAGGCCGCCCTGGTGAACCAGGAGACCGGCGTCCGGGGCTACGCCATCACCGCCGACCGGCAGTTCCTGCAGCCCTACACCCAGGGCAAGCGGGACGAGGCCCGCGCAGGCGCCGAACTCCGCAAGCTTCTCGCGGACCAGCCCCGGCTCCTTGCGGACCTCAAGACGGTCCAGCGGGAGGCGGCGGACTGGCGGCGTGCCTACGCCCAACCGCAGGTGGACGAGGTCACCCCCGGCCGGCCGCGTGCCGTCGCCGAGAAGGACACCGAGCGCGGCAAGGAGGTCTTCGACCAGATCCGCACCGCATGGGCCACGCAGAACTCCGACCTGGCCGAGGCCGTCGACGACGGCAAGGACGAACTGGACAGCTCACGCACGGTGCGCACGGTGATCCTCGGCGCCATGGTCGTGGTCTTCCTGCTGGCCGGGATCGTCCTGGCGTTCCTGGTGCGCGCGCTGGTGGCCAGGCCCCTGGACGCGCTGCGCGTCTCGTCCCGGCAGGTGGCGCGCGGCGACTTCGACCACGTCATCACCATCGACGGGCCCACGGATCTCCGGGCGGTGGCGGCGGACGTCGAGGGCATGCGGCAGCAGATGGTCGCGGAACTGGGAGCCTCCCGCAGTCAGCGGGACGAGCTGACCCAGCAGGCGGCCGAACTGGACGCCCAGGCGGTGGAACTGCGCCGCTCCAACGCCGAGCTGGAGCAGTTCGCCTACGTCGCCTCCCACGACCTCCAGGAGCCCCTGCGCAAGGTCGCCTCCTTCTGCCAGCTCCTCGAGAAGCGGTACGGGGACACCCTCGACGACCGCGGCAAGCAGTACATCGACTTCGCGGTCGACGGAGCCAAGCGCATGCAGATCCTCATCAACGACCTGCTCACCTTCTCCCGCGTCGGACGCCTCAACGACGCCAGGGTGCCCGTCGACCTCGACCAGGCCCTCGACAAGGCACTGGGCAATCTGGAGACTGCCGTCCGTGACACCGGCGCGATCGTCGAGCGCCCCGAGAATCTCCCCGAGATCGTCGGCGACCCGACGCTCCTGACGATGCTCTGGCAGAACCTCGTCGGCAACGCCGTCAAGTTCCACCACCCCGAACGCACCCCGCGGATCCGGATCACGTGCGAGGAGGACGAGGACTCCGGCAACTGGAGTTTCAGCGTCACCGACAACGGCATCGGCATCCCCGAGGAGTTCGCGGAGAAGGTCTTCGTGATCTTCCAGCGCCTGCACGGCCGGGATGCCTACGGGGGCACCGGCATTGGCCTGGCGCTGTGCAAGAAGATCGTCGAGCATCACGGCGGACACATCTGGATCGACAGCGGTTTGGCCGAGGGAACCCGCCTCTGCTTCACTCTGCCGTCCGACGCCGGGACCGGTGCAGACGCCGCCGCCGACGCCGCTGATGACACCGCCGACAACGCCACCGAGAACACCGCATCCCGCAACGAGGAAAAGGCCCTGACATGACCACCCCTGATGCCGCGCCGATCGACGTGCTCCTCGTGGAGGACGACCCGGGCGACGAGCTGATGACGCGCGAGGCGTTCGAGGACAACAAGATCCGCAACAACCTGCACGTGGTCCGGGACGGCGAGGCGGCCCTCGACTTCCTCTACCGGCGCGGTGAGCACACCTCGGCGCCGCGTCCCGATCTGATCCTGCTCGACCTCAACCTCCCCAAGTACGACGGGCGCCAGGTCCTGGAGAAGATCAAGTCGGACCAGGACCTGCAGGACATCCCGGTGGTGGTGCTCACCACGTCGGCGGCGGAGGAGGACATCCTGCGCAGCTACAAACTGCACGCGAACGCCTACGTCACCAAGCCGGTCGACCTGGACCAGTTCATCGCCGCGGTACGGCAGATCGATGACTTCTTCGTGCAGGTGGTACGCCTGCCGCGTCGCCAGTAGATTTCTCGTTCATGACTGAGACCTCCCCCTCCTACCTCGCCACGACAGCGGACGCCTATGGGGCCATCGCCCCCCTCTACGACGAACTCGCCCGCGGCGCGCTCGACGCCTTCCCGCTGGATCGCGCGGTGCTCGCCGCGTTCGCCGAACTCGCGTCCGCCGGTGCCGGGCCGGTCGCCGAACTGGGCTGCGGCCCCGGGCGGACGACGGCGCACCTGAGGGACCTGGGCCTTGACGTCTTCGGCATCGACCTGTCGCCGGTGATGATCGACCTCGCCCGCGAGAACCACCCGGACCTGCGGTTCGAGGTCGGCTCCATGGACGCCCTTGACCTGGCCGACGGCGGGCTGAGCGGCATCGTGTCCTGGTACTCGGTCATCCACACCCCGCCGACGGACCTGCCTCCGTACTTCGCCGAGTTCCGGCGGGTCCTCGCCCCCGGCGGCCACCTCCTGCTCGGGTTCTTCGAGGCGGAGGGCGGCCCGGTCACGGCGTTCGACCACAAGGTCACCACCGCCTACCGCTGGCCGGTCGACGGCCTCGCGGAACTGGCCCGCGAGGCCGGATTCGTGGAAATCGGACGGATGCTGCGCGAGCCGGGCGAAGACGAACGCTTCCGCCGCGGCCACCTCCTGATGCGCGCGGGCGACTAGGCCCCTTCTGACAGAAGGGACCTGGCTCAGGCGCCTGCCGGGCGGCGGGGCTCGCGTCGCATGGACCACAAGGTCGGTCCGCCGCCCGGCAGTTGGACCTCGCCGAGCACCGTGAAGCCGAAGTGCTCGTAGACGGGGAGGTTCGAGGGCTTGGAGGATTCCAGGTAGGCGGGCAGACCGTCCGTGTCGGCCTTGGCGAGGCCCGAGCGCAGGAGTGCGGCGCCATGCCCCTGGCCCTGGGCCGCCGGGTCCGCGCCGACCACGGCCAGGTACCAGTGCGGCTCCTGGGGGCCGTGCCCGGCGGCGGCTGCCGCGGCCTCCTGGAACAGTGCGGCCCGGTCACCGAGGATCCCCACCAGCTCCTTGATCGTCTCCGCGTCGGGAACGGCCTTGTCCTGCGCGCCCGGCGGCACCCAGTACGCGGCCGCCGACGCGGTGTGCTCGCAGACGCCGTGGTGGACGTACTGGCGGGTGAAGAGTGTCGAGAAATAGCGGTCGAGCCCCGTCTCGCGCGTTGCGTCGTCGGGGAAGAACCAGCGCATCATCGGGTCGTCGTCGAAGGCGCGGGCCAGGGTCCGGCCGATCCGCGAAGCATCTTCGATGGTGGCCGTCTTGGGCGTAGTCGTCATTGACATACGGGGCATTCTCCACCCGATGATCTTGGACTGCCGGGCCGGGTCCACCGCGATAAACGACTCGCTCGCGCCGCGCGCCGAACCTATCCTCGGCGAAGCGGGACCGCGCGGTCCCGCAGGTTGCGGCGCCGTGGCAGAGCGGCCCAATGCGATCGGTGTGCGGGAAGCCCCCCCGCACGTCGACTGAGGGGAGCCGGGCGGGCCTTGCCTCTCCCTTTGCGCGGGTTCGAATCCCGCCGGTGCCGCAGCCGACCCGTATCAGAGCCGTACGTCCGCCTCCGTTGACTGGAGTTCGCATGAGCACGCCCGTCCCCGCCGCCGCGGTGTTCGTCGGACCGGAGCAGACCGCGGCCGTCGGGCGGGGGCAGATCAGCGTCCTGTGGTCGCTCGGCGAGCGAACGAGGGAACTGGACGCCGCCGTCGTCCGGCTGGCCCCGGGTGCGAGCCTCGGCGACCACACGGAGGAGTGCGGGGTCCTGTTCAGCGTCCTGACCGGTACGGGTGAACTCCGCACGCCTGACGATTCCTGGCCGCTCGCACCAGGCGCCCTGGCCTGGCTCCCCGCGGGCCTCACCCGTTGCGTGGACGCGGGGGAGGAGGGGCTCATTTACACGACCGCCCATTGCCGACGCCCGGCCGTAGGCGCAGGTCCGGACGGTGGCTCCGACGCGGGTGAGCCGGTCTGCCTGCTCGGCCGCGTCTGCCCCGACTGCGGCCGCCTCGCCACCGAAGGTGACGCCCGGTACTGCGTCCGCTGCGGCACGCCGTTGGCGGGCTGACGCATGGCGCAAGCGAAGGCAGGGCGGCCGGAACAGCCCGGTGTGCAGGACGTCCTGGCCGGTGACCACCGCTCCGCGCACCTCCTCGCCGAGAACGTGCACTGCGTCCTCGGGGACCGCATGGTCCTGCGCGATGTCTCCCTGAAGGTGTCCCGTGGCGAGCGCGTGGGTCTGATCGGCGAGAACGGCCGGGGCAAGTCGACGTTGCTGCGCGCCCTCGCCGGTGACCTCGTGCCGCAGCGCGGCCAGGTCGTTCGGGCGGTCGCGGGCCACGTGGGATTCCTGCCGCAGCAGCCCGGGTTCCCGGCCGGGGCAACCATCGAGACCGTCATCGAGCGGGCGACCGCCGAGTTCGCCGAAATGGCCGAACGGATGCGGGCCGCCGAGGAGTTGATGGCATCCGGCTCGGAGGACCTGAGCGAGGTGCTCGGCGATTACGGTCGTCTCCAGGACGAATTCGCCCGACGCGGCGGCTGGGAACTCGACGCCCGCGTCGGCGAGGTCCTCGATGTCTTCGGCCTCGGCCGCCTGGACCGGCGCCGGCCCACCGAGACACTGTCGGGAGGTGAGCGATCCCGCCTGGCGCTCGCCGAACTGGTCCTCGCCGAACCCGCCGGGCTGCTCCTCGACGAACCGACCAACCACCTCGACGACCGCGCGGTGGACTGGCTCGTCCAGTGGCTGGGCGAGTACCAGGGGCCCTGCCTCATCGCGTCGCACGACCGCCTGCTGCTCGACACCGCCGTCACCGCCATTATCGACCTGGACGGCTCGCGCGGCTCCACCGTGCGCTACGGCGGCGGTTACCGCGACTACCTGGACGAACGCGCCGCGGCCGAGGCGCGCTGGTGGCAGCAGTACCGCGACTGGCGCCAGGAACTGGCCGAGGCGCGGCGCCGACTCGACAGGGCGGGCCGGTCCGGCCGCACCTTCGGCGCGATGCGGGACAGCGACAAGCTGTCGTACAACCTCGCCGGTGGCGGCGCCCAGGCCGCCGCGTCCCGCGCCACCCGCGCGGCCCGACAGCAACTGGGGCGGCTCCTTGACGAGGAAGTGCGACGCCCGCCCGAGCCGCTGTCCTTCCGGGCGCCGTTCCCGGCGACGGGGCAGACGCCGGATCAGCCTTCGGAGACCAGTGGTGTGCTGCTGCGGGCCGAGGGTCTGGTCGTCGGCGATGTGCTGCGGGGCGTGGACCTGGAGCTCGCTCCCGGTGCGCTGCATGTGATCACCGGAGCGAACGGCGCGGGCAAGACCACCCTCCTGACCGTCCTGGCCGGTCTACGGCAGCCCGATGCGGGGGTGGTGGTACGTGAACCGGGGCTGCGCGTCGGCTACTTGCCACAGGAGAGTGACTTCTCCCGGGAGGAGCGCGGCGTGCTGGCCACCTTTGCGGCGCGCCGCGCGGCTTATGTCGACGACGCGGCACGGGAGTTGACCAGGTTCGGTCTGTTCGCGGCCTCGGAATTCGATGTCCCGGTCAACCGGCTGTCCGTGGGACAGTTGCGGCGCCTCGAACTCGCGCTGCTGTTCTCGCGGCGTCCTCAGCTCCTGCTGCTCGACGAGCCGAGCAACCACCTCAGCCTGGCGCTGGTCGAGCAACTCCAGGAGGCGGTCGGGCAGTTCACGGGCCCGGTCGTGATGGTCACCCACGACCGGGTCTTGCGTGAACGACATCGGGAAGGCTTGTTGGAGCTGTCCGGGGGGCGGCTGATCGGGCAGGCCTGAAGCCGGCCGGTCGGCGCCTCCCTCAGTTGTCCACGTCTCCGTACGTCGTGCCGACCTTGAGCCCGTCGATCCAGTTGATGACGCGCTTGTCCTGGACCTCGGAGCCGTACGAACCGAACCGGGTGTCATTGCCCAGGTCGTCCCAGGTGCGGCCGGAGAACTCGGCGACCTTGGCGCCGTTGTAGAAGGCCGACACCCACCCGGCGGAGGCGTCGGAGGAGGTGTGGATGCCGAGCACGATGCGCTTGTACGTGCTGGTGGTGACGGGCGTGGACCACTTCAGGGTCCACTTCTCGCCGGTCTCGATGTGGAACAGCTTGAGAGCGCCGCCCTCGACCTTCATCAACACCGGGTAGTTCTGCTGGTGTTGGTCGTTGGTGCCGTACGACTTCCACTGGAAGATCGTGCCCGCGTCCGGGGTGTTGGTGGAGGTGTCCCAGCCGATCCAGTACGTCGAGTTGTTCTTGAAGGTGTACCGCGAGCCGCCGACGCTGATCCCGTGGGCCTCGCAACGTTCGAGGCCGAGCGGCTTGTTGAACTTGAAGACCTGCCCGCGGCCGTCGTCGTTGTCCTGGGCGGAGACGCTGCCGGGCGAGTCGCACAGCGTCGAGGAGAACACGCCGGTCCC
This sequence comes from Streptomyces sp. NPDC033177, assembly GCF_055577715.1. Lineage (NCBI taxonomy): Bacteria > Bacillati > Actinomycetota > Actinomycetes > Kitasatosporales > Streptomycetaceae > Streptomyces > Streptomyces sp. NPDC033177. Next base: position 683,939 of record NZ_JBVIPS010000003.1, read on the forward strand.
ACCGGAGGCGTCGCCGTCCCAGATGACGGAGGCGTCGGCGGGTGCGGCGGTGAGCAGGACCAGGGAGGACGCGGCGGCCGTGAGCGTGCCGGTTCGCTTGCGCATGGGAGCTCCTTGGGAGTGGGGGAGGGGCTCGCGTGGTAAGCGGTTTCTAGCATGGCCGTGTGCGAACACTCAAGGGTGTGGCGCCAGTTGGGCACCTTGCCGCAGAAAACGGTATCTGGAGTTCGCCGGTGCAGTGACCAGCCCAGCACGGGTGAGGTGATCAGCCCAGGACGAGCGGGAGCCGTTCGGTCAGGTCGCCCAGTGCGGACTTCTCCGCGTCGGTCGGGACGCGCCGCCCGGTGCCGACCAGCAGCGCGTCCGCGTCGGAGAACGACGCGGGGAAGGCGGCGCCCGCGAGTTGCTCCAGCATCTCGCGGCTGCGGGCGAGCCCTTCGGCGGGCGGTCCGGCCACGTTCGGGAGGTGGGCGGTCAGATCGAGGTGGTGCAGGGTCCATTCCATGACGTACGTGGTGAGGTAGTCGCCCGTGGTGAGCACCTCGTCACGCGTGCTGACCCGGGCGTCGGGGTCGGCGAGCGCGGCGGCGCGTCCTGCGGCCGAACCCACGTCGTCGAGGTGGAACTTGAGCAGCCAGGGCTCCTCGTACGCGGCGGCCAGCCGGACGGTCAACGCGTCGAGCGGGTCCTCGCCGGTCGGCGGCGTCGCCGAGACGTCCCAATAGGTCAACGCGTCGCGGGTCGGCTCCCCTTCGGCGGGGGTCACGAGGGTGATCAGGACGTCCTGGGCGTCGACGACCAGATGACACACCAGGTCCCGCACGAGCCAGCCCGTACAGCCGGACGGCCGCGCGAAGGACTCGTCGGGGAGTTCGGCGACCACCGTGCGCAGGGCCGTCCATGAGCGCGAGAAGAGATCCACGGCGTCAAGGTAGTGCGGCACGGCGAAGGGGGACAAGGCTGCCATGAGGCCTGCCCGCGCGGGCAGGCCGCACCCCGTGCCCTCCCTGCCCGCCTTCGCGGCGGAGGACTAACTCAGCGGCGTGGCCCGGATCGCGGAGATGTCGAACTGCAGCCGGACCTTCTCGCTCACCATGGCGCCGCCCGTCTCTAGGCGCTGGTTGTAGACGAGGCCCCAGTCGGTGCGGTCGATGGTGGTGGTGCCGTCGAAGCCGGCCCGCTCGAAGCCGAAGGGGTCCACGACCGAGCCGAGGTAGTCGAGCTGCAGCTCGACGGGCCGGGCGACACCGCGGATGGTCAGTTCCCCGGCCATCCGGAAGGTCTCCCCGCCCTCATGGACCGTGGAGGTGCTGCGGAACGACATCTCCGGGTGGCGGCGCGCGTCGAAGAAGTCGCCGCCCACGAGGTGCGCGTCCCGCTGCTCCACGCCCGTGTCGACGCTGCCGACCCGGATGACGATCTCGGCCCGAGACTGGGAGGGCCGGGCTCCGTCGAAGTACAGCGTGCTGTCGTAGTCACCGAAGGCGCCACGCACCGTCGTCACCATCGCGTGCCGCACGGAGAATCCGATGCGGCTGTGCGGGCGGTCGATGGTCCACTCCCCAGTCAGCGCGCGAAGCGCCGGGTCGAGGGCGGCGCCGGAGGATGCCGAGAAGGGCGTGCTGGGGCCGACCGCCGGTATCGGCTCGAGGGTCGGGGTCTGGCGACGGCTGAAGATACCCATGATGTCGCGTCGTCTCCTTCGGATTTGATCACTCCGTGTTATCACGCCGACGGCAAATACAGCTCAGCAAGATGAGAGGTCTCGTCCGGATTCGACGCCACGGACTGGAAAGATGCACAAGATCGACACGGATGTGAATGCACGAATGAGTGGTCCGGCATCACACACCGTCACATCGGTGTCCGAATGGTCTGCGCTCAGGGATTGTTCCGCCGCTCGACGGCACCGGCGCTGAAGCTGTCATCGGCATTCGGAAGGTGCATACTTGAAATAATTCTGAGGGTCGGAGGCGCAATGATCGCACTCGGAGTCATCCTGCTCATCATCGGTCTAGTGGCAGGCATCTCCATCCTGTGGACCATCGGTGTCATTCTCCTCGTCATCGGTGTGGTCCTGTGGATTCTCGGGTCTGTCGGCCACGCGGTGGGCGGGCGAAAGCATTACTGGTAGGCGCATCCTCGATGTGCCGTGCGGGCCCCACGGCCCGAAGCGCGCATGCGGACGGCTCCTCCGGGTAGCAGGCTGAACTCGATCAACCTGTTGGACGGAATGGAGTCGGTGCATGGCCGGCAAGGGCGGAGGGCAGCGGACGCAGTCCGCGGCCCAGGGGTGGTTTGACCGTGTGCGCCAATGGTGGCAGCGAGCCTGGGACACACCGGGCTATGAACGCCACACCCTGCTCCTCGTCCTGAAGAGCACACTGGCCGCGACGCTGGCCTGGGTGGTCTCCTACTACCTGCTCAACGCACCGTCACCCGCCTTCGCACCGTTCTCCGCGGTGCTGATCATGCAGGTGACGGTGTACCAGTCCCTGCTGCAGTCGCTGCGCTACCTCGGCGCGGTGGCCGTCGGTGTGGCCATGGTGGCGGCCCTGGGCTTCCTGGGCGGGCCTGACCTGCTGACGTTCATCCTGGTCGCGCTGGTGGCCCTGTTCATCGGACGTTGGCCTGCGCTCGGTGCGCAAGGTTCACAGGTCGCCACGGCGGCCTTCTTCGCTTTCTCTACCTATGCCGCCGCCACGACCGCGTCGCAGAAGATCACCCAGCTCGGGGAGATCATCCTGCTGGTCCTCATCGGCTGCGGCATCGGCGTCGTCGTCAACGTCACGGTGGCCCCACCGATGCGCTACCGCAGCGCGGAGTACGGGATCCGCACGCTGTCCACCGCTCTGAGCGAGCTGGTGGGCGACATGTATCCGGCGCTGCGCGAGGGCGAGGTGGACGAGGAGCGCTGCAGTCAGTGGCGCCGGCGGGCCGAGCAGACCGGAGGCCAGATCACGCAGGCCCGGGAAGGGCTGCGTACGGCGGAGGAGAGCCTCTACTTCAACCCTCGTCGTCTGTTGCGCAGGCATCGGGGCCGGACCTCGTTCGAGGGGTACGGCGCGGTGCTCGGAGCCCTGGAACGCTCGCTGTACCAGGTGGCGTCACTGACGCGCGGCCTGCATCAGTGGCAGGAGGACGACGGGGGCCGGCATGACGACCGGGCCTTCCTCGAGGACTACGCAAACTTCCTCGAATCCCTTGAGAAGGTCGCTGAACTGCTCGCCCAGCTGGACGAGGATTCCCTCACGGAGCAGGCCCGGCAGCTGTGCCGGCTGGCCGACGAGGCCCAGGAATGCTGCCGCAAGGTGCGGGACGGAGCGAGCCGGGCCGGCCTTCCGCTGGCCGACCCGGCTCGTCCGTACGGGGTCCTTGTCGTGGAGTCCACCCGGCTTATGGAGGAGTTCCAGTACGCCTGTGACGTGCTTCAGCGGTACGTCGATCAAGAGGCGTGACGAAACCCCGTGGTCACGGGTGACCCCGCGGTCAGTGGTGACCGTGGGCGCTGGAGGAGGCGCCGCCGAAGAGCCGCGCGACAGCGCGGAAGGGAAGGGTGACCACCGTGGCAATGGCTCCACCGATGGCTCGGAGTACATCTGCAATGGCCTTCAGCATGAGGGACCTCCAAAGAACGTCTTAACTTGCTCGTCTTGCGGTGCTGCGCTTCTTGCCGGCCGACAGTTCGTTAACTGCCGTTCGGCTGTGCTCTACCGGTTGCCCTGTGAATGACGGCGAAAACATGAGCCGCTTTGAACGGGGTCCGCATGCCGCGACGACTCCGTTCTTTAAAGCCCGCTTGATTAGGGTTGATCCAATCGGGAACGCCTCCAGGGATACACCCGCCCCGGCACCGAAAAATGGAGCATCACATGCGCGCGCTGTCCCTGGTATGCACGCTGAATTCCTCGCCCACCGCATCCAGCAGCCATACCCTGTCCGATCAGGTCATGGCCGAATTCGACAAGCTGGGGGTCGAGGTGGAGACGGTCCGCGTGGCCGACCATGACATCCACCCCGGCATCGCGGCAGACCTGGGCAACGGCGACGCCTGGCCGGCCCTGCGCGAGAAGGTGCTGGCGGCCGACATCGTGCTCCTCGCCACCCCGATCTGGCTCGGCCACCCGTCGAGTGTCTGCCAGCGCGTCCTGGAGCGGCTGAACGCGGACATGTCGGAGACCGACGACGACGGCCGCCCTCTGATGTACGGGAAGGTCGCGGCGCTGGCCGTGGTCGGCAACGAGGACGGCGCCCACAAGGTGAGCGCGGACGTCTTCCAGGGCTTCAACGACCTCGGCTTCTCGCTGGCGCCCTACGCCGTCACCTATTGGGTGGGTGAGGCAAAGCAGGGCACGGACTACCAGGATCTGGACGAGACGCCCGAGTCCGTCGCCTCCGCCACACACTCCCTCGCCGTCAACGCCTTCCACCTGGCCGAGCTCCTCGCCGGCAAGCCCTACCCGGCACCCTGAACCGGGCGGCGGAAGGACGGGAGATGATCACGAAGGCGGGCGCCGGCAGATGGACGTGACGGCTGCGGACATCGGATACGCCTGCATGGGCGTCGGCGCACTGCTCGCCGCCGTGCTGCCCCGGCTGGTGGCGAGACAGCCCATGTCGATGCCGATGGTCTTCCTCGCCGTCGGCTTCCTCGTCTATTTGCTGCCGACCGGGCTGCCCGAGCTCGACCCCTACGAGCACCGGGCGTGGTTGGAGCACCTCACCGAGGTGTGCGTCATCGTGGCCCTGATGGGCGCGGGCCTCGCGATCAACCGGCCGTTCGGCCGACGGTCCTGGTCCACCGCGTGGCGTCTCATCGGCATCACGATGCCCCTGACCGTCGTGATCACCGCGCTCGTCGCCTGGGGCCTGGTGGGCTGGCCGCCGGCCGTCGCCCTGCTCTTGGGTGCGGTGCTCGCCCCCACCGACCCGGTGCTCGCGGCGGAGGTGCGGGTCGGTGAGCCGACCGACGCCGAGCACGACGAGGACGAGGTGCGCTTCGCCCTCACCGGGGAAGCGGGCCTCAACGACGGTCTCGCCTTCCCGCTGGTCATGGCCGCCCTCGCGATGTTCGCCGCCTCGCAGACGGGCTGGTCCGGCGAGTGGGTGGGCCACTGGCTGTGGAGCGACGTGCTCGTACGCGTCACGGTCGGCGTGGCGGTGGGCCTGCTGATCGGCCGGCTGCTCGGGTGGATGTTCTTCCGGGCAGGCTGGGAAGCGCTGCGGCTGTCCGAACACCGGGAGGGATTCGTCGCACTGGCGGCGACCTTCATCTCGTACGGCCTCACAGAAGTACTGCACGGCTACGGATTCCTCGCGGTCTTCACGACGGCCTGCGCGATCCGGGCCGCCGAGCGCGCCCACGGCTACCAACTGGTGATGCACACCTTCATGGAACAGGTGGAGCGGCTCCTCACGGCCGGTGTGCTGCTCCTCATCGGAGGGTTCATCGCCTGCGGCGGCCTCTCCGCGCTCTCCTGGGGCAGCGCGGTGACGGCCGTCCTTGTTCTGCTTGTGATCCGTCCGCTCACCGGCTGGATCGCCCAGCTGCGGGGGCGGACGACCCCCGGGGAACGCGCGGTGACCTCCTTCTTCGGCATCCGGGGGATCGGGTCCGTCTTCTACCTCGCGTACGCGCTGGGGGAGGGGGATCTCAAGGCGTTCCAGGAGGAGTTGTGGGCGGTGGTGACGTTCATCGTCCTGCTGTCGGTGATACTGCACGGCACCGCGGCTTCGCCCGTGCTCAGGCGCCTGGACAAGATCGGTTACGGCGGTCGATGAGCGGGCGTGCGGAAGCGGGGCCTATCCGTCCGGCCCAGGGGCACTCGGTTGGCGACAGGACGCCAACAAAGGGGAAATCGTGGAGATTTCGGGTCTCATCAGTGCTGTGGTGATCGGAATCATCATCGGGATACTGGGGCGACTGGTCGTTCCCGGGCGCCAGCGCATCGGCATTCTCTGGACACTGGTCGTCGGCATCGTGGCGGCGTTGATCGGTACGGCCGTCGCGGCGGGTCTGGACGTGGCGAACACCGACGGCGTCGACTGGATCGAATGGCTCATCCAGATCGGTCTGGCGGCGCTGGGCGTCGCCGCGCTGAGCAAGGTGAAGCTGCGCTGACGGCGGCACGCAGGCAGTGCCAAGAAGCAGGCCGGGGGGGGGCTTCCCCCGGCCCCAGTCAGACCTCGACGCCTGCTGCCTCCCAGGGGCTGAGGCCGGTGCCGTCGAGCCAGGCCCGCAGTTCTTCGCCGTTCACGCACACGATGCCGCACTGCTGCGCGTACTCCAGGGCGGGGGCGGTGAAATCGCTCGTCGTGACGAGCGCCGCTATGTCGGCCTCGTGGACGGTGAAACACGTGCCGCCGAAACGCTGCAGGTCCTGCGAGCCGACCTTGTTGTCGTCTCCGTAGCGCTTGCACTGGATGACGACGCGGAGCCCGTCAGGGGTGATCGCCAGGACATCGGCGCCCAAGTCACAGGCGCCGCCGACCACTTCCACCTCGCGGCAGTCGTCACGGGCGCACAGCTCGGCTATGGCGTGCTCGAAGCCGTCGGGGTCGAGGTCGGTGAAGTCGTCCGGCGCATCGAGGACGACCGTGGCCTCCTCCCCGTCCAACACCTTTGCCGCGAGGCCGGGTTGTGGCACGTCGAGAGGAATCTCCCGTTCTGGAGGGGTCGCCGGTATCGGTTCCGGCCGCGCCTCGCCGGCCGTGGTCGCGTCGCCGAGGCTCTCGGAGGCTCGCTCAGCCGCTTCCTCCAGCGCCTGGGCCGCCCGGCGCGCGTATCTCGCGGCGGAGAAGCGCCGCCACCTGGAACGGCACAGGTGCGCGGCCGCGATGCCCACCACGATGATCGCCCCTGCCCACAGCGGACGGCTTTCGACGATGTCCGCCGCGGTGCGGACCACGAATGCCAGGACGCACAGGATGATCGCGAGGAGGGCGAAGAACAGGGCGGTCGCCCGCAGATTGAAGCGCCGCTCACGGTCGACACGTCGAACCGGGCGCGTGGGTACGGTCATTGTTCTCCCTTGCGGAGCACGAAAACGAAGATCACTTGTCTCCGTGTGCCCAAGATCAACGACCTGAAGATCCCGCGAGGCGACGTGATGCGATGCGTGTGGGTGCGCTCCACGTGCCGCCCGCCGGAGTCGCTCCTAGGCTGGTGTCCTCGGGGCTGTCACGGAGGTACCGCATGCCCCGACCCGTCTGGTCAGGCGCGATCTCGTTCGGCCTGGTCACGATCCCGATCAAGGTTCTGCCTGCCACCGAGAACCACAGCATCAGCTTCCACCAGTACCACCTGGAGGACATGGGCCGGGTCCGTACGCGGAAGATCTGTGACCTCGACGGCAAGCAGCTCACGAGCGCCGAGATCGGCAAGGGCTACGAGGTCAGCAAGGACACGATCGTCGCGGTCACCGACGACGAGCTCGACGAGATGCCGCTGCCGACCGCGAAGGCCATCGAGATCGCCGGTTTCGTGCCCTACGAATCGATCGATCCGATCAGAATCGGTGAGGGGTACTACCTGCAGGCCGACGGACAGGTCGCGAACAAGCCCTACACGCTGCTGCGCAAGGCCCTGGAGCGGAACAGCAAGGCCGCCGTCGCCAAGTTCGCGTGGCACGGGCGTGAGCGCCTTGGCCTGCTGCGCGTGCAGGACGACGTGATCCTGCTGCACGCCATGAAGTGGGACGACGAGGTCCGCAGCCCCCAGGAGCTGGCCCCCAAGGAGATGGACCTGGACGACGACGAGATCGACCGGGCGATCCTCCTCATCGACTCCATGACCACGGACGGCATCGCGGGCCAGGACTGGGCCACGGACCGCTACACCGAGGCCCTGGAGCAGGTCATCGAGGCGAAGGCAGGCGGAAAGAAGCCGCCCAAGCCGGACGAGGAGGAAGCGCCGGCCGGGCAGGTTCTCGACCTGATGGCCGCGCTCCAGGAGTCCGTGCAGAAGGCTCAGTCGTCCCGGGGCGAGACCGGCAAGGACGCCACCGTCCACGAGATGCCCAAGAAGAAGACGGCGGGCACCAAGAAGGCCGCGAAGAAGACGGCGGCCAAGACCTCCGCGGCCAAGTCTTCGGCGGCCAAGACCTCAGCGGCGAAGAAGACCGTCGGCAAGAAGACGACCGGTACGAAAGCGACCGCCAAGAAGACCACCGCCAAGAAAGCGACCGCCCAGAAGCCCGCTGCGAGAAAGCCGAGGCGCACCGCCTGAGTCGCGAGCCGTCAGTCCGCGGGGCCGCTTCGGTCAGTGGCTTGACGGTGCCAGATGCGCGCGCTCTCCCTGCGGGCCGAACAGGGCGAGCAGCTCCGCGGGCCGGCTGTCGGCACTGCCGATCCAGTGCGGTACGCGGGTGTCGAACTCCGCGGCCTCGCCCTCGCCGAGCTGGAACTCCTGCTCGCCGAGCACGAATCTGACGCTCCCGTTGAGGACGTAGAACCACTCGTACCCCTCGTGGGTCTGGAGGTTCGAGGTGGGCGCCCGGCCCGCGGGCGGGTAGATCACCTTGTACGCCTGGATGCCTCCGGCCCGTCTGGTCAGCGGCACCATCACGAGCCCGGAGTGCCGCACCGGCCGCAGATGGACGCGGGGGTCGCCGGTGGGTGGTGCCGCGACGAGATCGTCGAGCGGGACGCCGTGCGCCCGCGCGAGGGGCAGCAGCTGCTCCAGGGTGGGGCGCAGCTTGCCGTTCTCCAAGCGGGACAAGGTGCTCGCCGTGAGGCCGGTCTCCTCCGCCAGTGCCGCCAGTGTGGCGCCCCGTGCCTGGCGCAGGGCCCGCAGCCGCGGCCCGACCCCGGCCAAGACGTCTTCCGCGGGGTTGCTCCCGCTGTCCGTGGTGTCCATGCCCCGATCATGCGGATCCGCAACTTTTCTTGCAAGGGTGGAACGGCGGTGCCGATGCTGTCGGTACACCACCGGCGTCAGGGCGCACATCGCATCGCGCTCGGCGACGTCGGCCGAAGAAGGGGACCGAGATGGATTCCACCGAAGACCGCCGGGCCGTGGCTGACACGACCGCCGGGGGCGCCCAGGAGCAAGGCGCGGCGGACGAAAACGCCGAAGTCTTCTGGGAGCGGCACTACCGCTCCCGGCGCCCCGGGGCGACACGCGTCAACCCGCTGCTCGCCGAGACCGTCTCCTCACTGACTCCCGGCACCGCCCTGGATCTGGGCTGCGGCGCGGGCGGTGACGCCCTCTGGCTCGCCCGGCAGGGCTGGCAGGTCACCGCCGTGGACATCTCCACCACCGCCGTCGAACGAGTACGGGAACGGGCCGGGGAGCTCGGCGTCGCGGGCCGGGTCACCGTTGAGCAGCACGACCTGGCCGAAAGCTTCCCGGCCGGGCGGTTCGACCTCGTCTCCGCCCAGTACTTCCACACCCCGCTCCAGCTGCCCCGCGCCCGGGTCCTGCGCACCGCCGCGAGTGCCCTGCGGCCGGGTGGGCTCCTGCTGATCGTCGATCACGGTTCCACCGCGCCCTGGTCCTGGAACCAGGACCCCGACATCCACCACCCCACCCCCGCCGAGATCGCCGCCGAACTCGCTCTCGATCCGGCGCGCTGGTCCGTCCTGCGCGCCGACATGCCGGAGCGCAGGGCCACCGGACCCGCCGGTGAGAGCGCCACCGTCATCGACAACGTGCTGCTCGTACAGCACGTCCCCGGCACAGCACGTCGGGACGGAGTGACCCGATGACCGGAAACGAGAGGGACACCCTGAGAGGAGCCCTCGACCATCTGCGGAACTCGGTCGCTGACAAGGTCGCGGGTGTGCCGGAACCGCAGGTGCGGACGGCCGGAGTGCCCTCGGGCACCAGCCTGCTCGGGCTGCTCAAGCACCTGGCGTGCGTCGAACGCTTCTACTTCCTCGGGGAGGATTCCGGCGACTGGCCCGCGACGCTGCGGCCATCGGCTCAGGACTCCGTCGATGGCCTGCTCGCCGACTACCGGGAGACGGTCGAACGGGCGAACCAGGTCATCGACGCCTGCCCGGACCTGGCGGGGCCCGCCCCACGAGCCCGGCGCCGAGGAGCGGCGCCGTCCATGCGATGGGCCCTGGTGCACATGATCGAGGAGACCGGCAGGCACGCCGGTCACGCCGACATCCTCCGCGAACAAATCGACGGGTCCACCGGCCGCTGACCGCGCCCGGCCCAGGACCCGCCGACATCAGTCCGCCGTCCGACTCAGACCGGTTCGGGCTGGGGTTCCGGTTGCTGCGCCGGCACGACCTTCGGCTCCCACAACTTGGTGGTCCGCACATAACCCTGGACCACCGAGATCATTGCCAGAACGAGAAGCGGACCGAATATCCACGGGTGCCTGGCCATCTGCATCGGCAGAAAGCGATAGGACACCAGGAGCAGCGCGAATACCGTCGTGCCGTACGCAACGAGCTGGATTCCCGCCCGGTCCCAGCCACGGGCGAGTGAGCGGAGCGCCGCGTCGATCGTGAACGCGAACACCACGCCGGCGATGATGTCCACGCCGTAGTGGTAGCCGAATCCAAGCGTCGCGCCGAGCGTGGCGAGCAGCCAGAAGACACCCGCGTAGCGCAGTGCCCGGGGGCCCTGGCGGGAATGGATGAAGATCGTGGTCGCCCACGCCGTGTGCAGACTGGGCATGCAGTTGCGCGGGGTGATCTCGTCGAACGGCATCGATTCCGGGGTGGCGAGCGGCGGCGGCGTGTGCGGCCACAGATTGGCCAGGGCCCATTGCTCGCCACCGGTGCCGAAGGCGCCGTCGCCGTAGGTGAAGATCGGCCCGACCACCGGGAAGATCATGTAAATGGCTGGTCCGAGCAGGCCGATGACCAGGAACGTACGCACCAGGTGGTGGGCCGGGAAGCGACGCTCGACCGACACGTTGCGCAGTTGGTACAGCGCGACGATGACCGCGGCCACCGCGAGCTGGATGTAGACGTAGTCGAGCACATGGGCGCCGACGGATCCGGTGGCCGAGACCATCCGGCCCACCAGCCACGAGGGGTTGCCCAGGGCGTGGTCCGCGGTGGCCACGTACTGGTCGAGCACCGCGGGGCGGGTCTTCGACGTGATGAGGAGCCAGGTGTCGCCCGTCTTGCGGCCGGCCACGAGGAGCAGGCTGAGACCGATGCCCTTCAGGAGCAGGACACGTTCCTGGCCGGTGCGGCGGGTGAAGGCGATCACCGCACAGCCCAAGATCACCCACAACGCGCCGTTGCCGAACATCATCTTGGCGTCGACTGCCCATCGCACCAGGAAGAAGACGACGTCGATGCCGACCGCCACACCCAGCGCGATGAACCGCTGACGCCAGGTGAACACGACCATCATCAACGCCATGCCCGCGTACAGCAGCGGCCCTGACTTGGGGGCGAAGATCACTTCGCGCGCCTGGTTGGTGATCGGTCCGGCCACGCCGTAGTGGCGCGCGGCGATCTCCAGCGCGACGAGGAACCCGAGGGCCACCACGGCCGCCGCGGTCCACGCCATCGCGCGGGGCCGGCGCCATGCCGCGAGCACTGCCCGGTAATCGATGCGCGAAGAGTCTCGCGAGTCTCTAGATATCAATTGTTTTGGCCGTTTTGTTAGTTGTGGGTAATAAGTCACTCTTCGTGCTGAATGACGTTGTTTCCTGGTGAAGTACGGTCGATCAGGGCACTCGTCGTGAGTTCGATCATGTTAGCGGAGCAGTGCGCAAGACGGCACAGAAGAGTTTCCCTCCTCTTCGACTCAGCCTTCAACATCCGCTTCCAGAAGGCTACTTCTTGGTCTATACCAGCAACCGCGGCCCCAGTATCCTCATGCGTGCCAGTGGCACACCGCCCCCCACCCAGGTTGCGTGCTGGCGCGGGCGAACACCCTCCGAACTCTGCCCTCAGCAGCCGGGTGACCTCCCCCTTCGCCGCCTCCAGGAGGATCACGGTGAAAGTTCGCACCAGAAGCTCGGCGATCATCGGCACCCTCTGCCTCGTCGCCTCCCTCGCCTTGGCCGACGCATCCGCCGACGAACCCACCCCACCACAGGCCCCCACGGTCGCGCTCGAGAAAGTGACCACGGCCACGAACCCGACCGCGGGCACCGCCGGACCCGGCGGCACGGTCTGGCTTGCGGAACGCGCGGGCACCGTACGGATCTTGGACCGCAAGGGGCTGGGAAAGCCCGTCCTCGACATCTCCAAGGAGACGACCACCGACGGCGAACGCGGCCTGCTGGGCATCGCGTTCGACAAGAAGTTCGCGCACTTCTACATCTCGTACACGAACCTCGAAGGCACCAGCACGGTGGACGAGTTCGCCGTGCGGCACGGAAAGATACGGCCCGACACCCGACGCACCGTCCTCACACAGCCACAGCCCTACCCGAACCACAACGGCGGTGACATCAAGATCGGCCCCGACGGTTACCTGTACATCGCGTTCGGCGACGGTGGCGCGGGCGGCGACCCGCACGGCAACGGCCAGAACCTCGACACCCTGCTCGGCAAGCTGCTGCGCATCGACCCGAGAGGCGGTGAGCCGTACGCGATCCCGCGGGACAACCCGTTCGTCGACGACCCGAAGGCGAGGGGCGAGATCTGGGCGTACGGGCTGCGCAACCCCTGGCGGTTCTCCTTCGACGCCGGCACGGGCGACCTGCTGATCGGTGACGTCGGCCAGAGCGCGTGGGAGGAGATCGACTGGGCGCCGGCGAACAGCAAGGGCGGCGAGAACTACGGCTGGTCCCAGATGGAGGGCACCCACCCCTTCCGGGGCGGCACGGAGCCCGCCAACCACGTGCCGCCGGTCCACGAGTACGACCGCACCGGCCTGGGCTGCTCGGTCACCGGTGGGTACGTCTACCGGGGCAAGGCCATCCCGGAACTCAGGGGCGAGTACGTGTTCAGTGACTACTGCGACGGCACCATCCGCTCTCTGCGGATGCAGAACGGCAAGGTGACCGGCGTGAGCGACCTCGGAGTCAGCGCAGGGGAGGTCGTCTCGTTCGTGCAAGGAGGCAACGGCGAGCTGTACGTGCTGGACATCGGCGGCAGCGTCTACCGCATCGCTCGCGCATAGGTATCGCCTCGCGGCTCGGCCGAGCCGTCCGGGAGGGTGTGATCAGGCCCGCCCGGACGGCGTAGGACGAGCGCGATGCCGTGGTGCCGTGATGCCGGATTTCGGTGGCAGAGTGGAAGAGCTTGTTCCGTCGCCGCCCAGGGAAGGTAGTCCCCGCATGCGCCTGCTGCTCATACGCCATGGCCAGACCCCGTCCAACCTCAAGCACCTCCTGGACACCGGGGTCCCGGGCCCGGCGCTGACGCCGCTGGGGCAGGACCAGGCGGCCGCGCTGCCGGAGGCGTTGGCGGCGGAGAAGATCGACGCCCTGTACGTCTCCACGCTGCTGCGCACCCAGGTGACGGCCGCGCCGCTCGCCGCCGCGACGGGCCTTGAGCCGCAGATCAGGGACGGCATCCGGGAGCTGTCCGCCGGGGACCTGGAGATGCGGGGTGACCAGGAGGCCGCCGCCGTCTACATGTCGACCGCCTTCGCCTGGTCAGGGGGCGACCTCGAGCGCCGGATGCCCGGCGGCGAGAACGGCCGTGAGGCGCTGGGACGCTTCGACGCCGTCGTCGCGGAGGCTGCCGCGACGGGAGCCGAGACGGTGGCGCTGGTCAGCCACGGAGCCGTGATCCGTACGTGGGTGGCGGCCCGGGCCGTCAACGTCGACGTGGAGTACGCGGCGAATCACCCGCTGGCCAACACGGGCGTGGTGATTCTCGACGGCTCACCCGACGAGGGCTGGCAGGCCCTGGTGTGGGAGGGGCGTCCGCTGGGCCCGGAAGGGGAGTCGTCCGAGGACAGCGGTCCGACCGGAGAAGCACCCGTGCCGGTGGGCTGAGGCACGGAGGGGCGCGGCCCGAGACATCGAAGGGCGGTGAACTCACCGTCCGCAGGCCACCAGCCCTCCCCAGTGGCCTGCCCAGCGGGCGCGGGGGCGCGAGTGATCGTACGGTGGCCGAAGGCGTTCCCGAGGACGCTGTTGGGTGGGCCCGTCTCCGTTCGCACGTGACGGGCCCACCCCTTTTCATGCGGGTGCTCGGCTCACGCGCGGCGTGCGGACCAGACGGCGCGCTCGGTGCGCAGCGCGAGGTCGCCGCGGCGCAGGACGCAGGCCGGGCTCTCGGTGTCGAGCAGTTGGTCGAGGGCGGCGAGGTCCTCGGCGGTCAGCGCCTGGGCGCCGGCCCGCAGACGCTTCAGGCTGCTCAGCGCGTACCGGCCGACCGCCGGGCTGCGGGAGCCGTCGACGTGCACGCTGATCGTGCGCTCGCCCTCGACGGTGAACCCGGCGGCCGTCAGCTTGGGGCCCCAGTCCGCGCCGCGGTGCGGCACGTGCTCGGCTGCTTGATCATCGAGTGAGGCGTGGCAGCGCTCTTCGAGGCCGGGCCGGTCCGCCGGAGCGTCGGCGGGCAGGAAGCGCGGGAAGCCGGCCAGCTCGACGACGGCGAACAGGCCGCCGGGCGCGAGCAGGTCGTGGGCCATTTTCAGGGCGCGGTCGGGGTCGGCCATGTGGTGCATCGACGCCGACGCCCACACCAGCTCGGGCCGGCCGAGGGCGGGCCAGTCCGCGTCGAGATCGGCCGCCACCGTGCGCACCCGGTCGGCCATCCCCAGCTCGTCCGCCTTCGCTCGCAGGCGGTGCAGGTGCTCGGCCGACGCGTCGACGGCGGTCACCTCCGCCTCGGGAAAGCGGGCCAGCAGAGCGAAGGTGCCCGCACCGGTACCGCACCCCAGGTCCACGATGTGCCGCGGCGCCTTCTCGACGGGCAACCATGCGGTGATGGACGCGATGTGCTCGGCGAGCACCTCCGCGTCCAGATCGAGGATCTCGGCCTGGCTTTCGGTGTCCGGTGCGTGCTGGGGGTGATGGTCGGCGCCGTGGTGGCTTGCGTGCGAGGGAGAATGGTTCATGCCCCCGACGCTAGGACGCTCATGCGTTGGGGGCAGCAAGTATCCCGGAATGCGCAAGAAGATGGCGCGCGGCGCTGCCGTCCGCGCAATCGGCTGCCTCCTCGCGTCCCGCATCAGGCCGGAGCGTCACAGACCGGAGTGCTCGCCGTCGCCCTTGACGGTCTCGTCCGCCTTTTCCGCGCGTTGATGACCTCGGCGGGCGTCGCGGTCGAAGATGCCCAGGATCTCGCACGGTCCGCCCTCGGCGCCGATCGCGTGCGGAAGCATCGTGGGGAACTCCGCGGCCTGGTTGGTCTCGATGCGGAGGCGCCGGTTGCCCAGCAGCAGGACCGCCGTGCCGGACAGCACGACGAGCCATTCGCGGCCGGGGTGTGCGCGCATGCGTGCCGGGTTGTCGGGCGGCGGGTTCGTCATCCGCTGGCGTACGACGCTCATGCCGGGTTCCGCCTTGATCGGCCAGCGCATCTGCCCGTGGGCGGCGTCGATGGTCGGGCTGGCGATGACGTCGTCGGTGGCGGTCTCGACGAGTTGGTCCAGGGAGGTGTCCAGGGCACGGGCGAGGGTGACGAGCTGGTCCAGGGCCAGGCGGCGCTGACCGTTCTCGATGCGGCTGAGCGTGGACTGGCTGACCGAGGCGCGGGTGGCCAGTTCCTCCAGGGACCAGCCCTGCGCCACCCGCAGGGCACGGATCCGCTTGCGCACCAGGCTGTCCATCTCGCCATTGTCTTGCGTCATGAGCAGCATCGTATGCCCTGTTCGCAAGTCGTCGGGGGTCAACTTGGTGCCTCCGTGGCGGACTCGAGGTCGGCAAAGGGTCCGCATTCCGAAAATCCCAACTGAAGGAGTGATCTATCTGCTCGCAGGAGTGACGCTCCTTGCTGGGGCGCCGACAGTGTTGTGACCATCGCCGGATGAACGGACAGAAGCGGAAGGCCGAGTTGGATGGCGTCGCCGAGACGACGCTATGGACGTTGCACCACCGCGCTCTGGCCGCGAAGGACCCTGGCTCGGCACTGCGGGACCCGAAGGCGATCGAGGTGATCGACGCCGTCGACTACCCCTTCGAGGGGCGCTTCGGCACCGGCAACTGGGGCTACGCGCAGGGAATGGCCGTACGGGCACGCTGTTATGACCGTGAGGTGGGACGTTTCCTCAGGGACCACCCGGACGGCACGGTCGTCTCGCTCGGGGAGGGTCTGGAGACACAGTTCTGGCGGGTGGACAACGGCAGGGTGCGCTGGCTGGGCGTGGACCTGCCCGAGGTCGCGGAGCTGCGCCAACGACTGCTGCCGGACGAGCCACGCCACCGCACACTGCCCTGTTCGGCCACCGACACCCGGTGGATGGACGAAGTGGACGCATCGCGCGGGGTGTTGATCATCGCCCAGGGGATGTTGATGTACCTCCCGCGCGATGTGGTGCACCGGCTCATCGAGGCCTGCGCCGCCCGATTCCCCGGCGCGGAGCTGGTGTTCGACACCCCGCCCGCCTGGATGGCGGCCCGCACCGAACGCGGCCGCTGGAAGTACCCCGCCGGATACCGCCCGCCGCCCATGGTCTGGGGAATGACACCGACGGAACAGCGCAAGCTGCGCACGGTCCACCCGAACATCACCGCCGTGCAGGCGGTCCGCGAACCCCGGGGCCGGGGTTTCCTCTGCGGATGGCTCCTGCCGCTGGCCAACTTCCTTCCTGCAATCCGTACGCGAAAACCACTCTGGGTCACGCGCGTGTCGTTCGGCCCGACGAATCAGCCCCAAGGAGTCAACCGATGACCGAACGCCTGGAAGCCGCGCGGGAGCAGGCCCACCTGTGGCCTCCGCGACCATCACCCCAGGCGCGGGTCGAGGAGCGGCCGCCGCCGGTGCCGGAGCAGCGTGCGGTTCTCGTGGAAGGCAGCACACTGCGCCTGCGGGAGTTCCTGCCCGGCGACGTCGAGGCCGTGCTCGGCATCTTCGGCGACCCCCGCACGACCCGGGAGTTCGGTATGCCGCCCTTCCGGCACGCCGACGCCGCGGCGCTGGTCGAGCAGGCCAGGGCGGGCGCCCGCCGCACTCCCCGCACGCACTACCGCCTGGCCGTCAGCGAGATCGCCACGGGCGAGCTGATTGGCTCGGCGAAGCTGATCGTCGAGGACCAGTCGGGCGAGGGCGGGATGGTCCGCGTCGGCTACCGCAGCGCGGAGGTGGGCCTGGCCCTGCGTGCCGACCGGGTCAGCGTGGGCCACAGCGTCGAGATCGGCTTCCTGCTGGGCGTCCTGGGCTTCGACCGGCTCGGCCTGCACCGCGTCTGGTCGGGCTTCATGCCGTCGAACGTCGCCGCGCAGCGGGCCATCGAGAAGGCCGGCATGGTCCGTGAGGGGCGACTGCGCCACTACGGCCATGTGGACGGGGTGTGGCACGACATCGTCCAGTACTCGATCCTCGAGGACGACTGGAAGGCTCTGCGCGGACGCTGAGCGCGCCGGTCAGTTTCCCGCTCACCTGCCCCTTCAGTTTCCCGCTCACCTGCCCCTTCCCGAGCCGCGATACATACATCGCAGCGCCTTGTGTCCCCGCGCGAACGTCAGTGACAGTCACCCACTTAGCCTGAGGTGGTGATCAGTGACGTGCCCGCGAACCTTCGCACCAGTCTTGCCCGCGTGCTCGAGGACTTCAGCCCCGCCCTGCTCGATCTCGTGCACGGCAGCCCCGGGCCGGCCGACGAGGTCGGCGGGGTCGTCATCCACGACCCGGGGGACGCGGTCGCCTACCCGCCGCGCGCCATCGTGCTGGGCGTCGGCGTCTACGGGGCCGAGGAGATCGCCCGGCTCCTGCGCGAGTTGGGCGAGCACGGTGCGGCGGCCCTGGTGGTGCGCGGCCCGGTGGAGCGGGACGAGGCGCTGGCCGAGGCGTCGGCGGCCTCGTCGGTGGTCCTGATCAGCCTTACGCAGGGCGCCTCGTGGTCGCAGCTGACGGCACTCCTGCGGACGCTGCTCACCGAAGGGGACGTCGGTGACGCGGGCGTCGAGTCGCTCGGGGGAGTCCCTTCCGGTGATCTGTTCGCGCTGGCCAACGCCGTCGCGACCCTGCTGGACGCGCCGATCACGATCGAGGACCGCCGTCAGCGCATCCTGGCCTTCTCGGGCCGTCAGGACGAGGCCGACCAGTCGCGCGTCGCCACGATCCTGGCCCGCCAGGTGCCGGACGGATATCTGCGCATCCTGGAGAGCCGGGGCGTCTTCAGCGAGCTCTACCGCAGCGACCGCCCCGTGCACATCGCCCCGGCGACGGTCGAGCAGGGGGAGACGGCCATCCCGCGGGTCGCCGTCGCGGTGCGTGCCGGTGACGAGTTCCTGGGGTCGGTGTGGGCCGCGGTCGAGGAGCCGCTGACCCCCGACCGTGAACAGGCGTTCCAGGACGCGGCGAAGCTCGTCGCCCTGCACCTGCTGCGTCACCGGGCGGGCGCCGACGCGCAGAACCGGCTGCGGGCCGACCTCGTGAGCACGGTGCTCGAAGGGGGCACGGGCGCGGTGGACGCCCTGGACCGGCTCGGCCTGGTGAAGGAACCCACGGTGGTGATGGCCATGGGCCTCGCCGGGGAGAAGGGCGATCACGCTCAGCTCGCGGCGGAACGCCAACGGCTGACCAGCGCCCTGGGCATCCACCTCAACGCGGTGCAGCCACGGTCGGCGCTCGCGCTCCTCGGCGACGTGGCCTACGCCGTGGTTCCGGTGCCGGCGGACCCGGTGGCGGGCCGGGAGCGTGCGGAGCAGATCGCGGCCAACTTCCTGGAGCGGGCAGGCAAGCGGTCGCGCGTGGTGATCGGCATCGGCTCGGTGGCGACCGACCCGTCCGCCCTGGGCCGCTCACGCACCAGGGCGGACCGCGCGCTGCGTGTGCTGACGAGCGACCTGGGCCGCCGTCGGGTGGCGTCGATCGGCGACGTCTACATCGACGCGCTGCTCCTCGACCTGCGGGATCTGGCCGCGGTGCAGGGGGACGAGCTGCTGAGCCCGGTGGCCCGGCTGGTGGAGTACGACACCAGGCACCGCTCACACCTCGTCGAGACGCTGCGCGCGTGGCTGGACGCCTTCGGCGACGTCATCGCCGCATCGGCGAGCGTGTTCGTCCACCCCAACACCTTCCGCTACCGCATCCGCCGGGTCGCCGAAGTGGCGGAGATCGACCTGCGGGACCCGTCGGTGCGGTTCGCGCTCATGCTCCAGCTGAGGTTGATGCATTAGCGCCGTTACAGCTGGATCCATTCCTTGGCCGTGGTCACCCGCTCGAGGATCTCGTCGAGCGGTTCGACGCCGAGGCCCGGTCCGGTGGGCACGTCGAGATGGCCGTCGGCCAGTTCGAAGGGCTCGGTGATGTCCGTGGCGAAGTAGCGGCTGGAGCCGGAGGTGTCGCCGGGCAGTGTGAAGCCGGGCAGCGCGGCCAGCGCGACGTTGGCGGCGCGGCCGAGCCCGGTCTCCAGCATGCCCCCGCACCACACCGGGACGCCGTGGGCCACGCACAGGTCGTGGATGGCCTTGGCCTCCAGGTAGCCGCCGACCCGGCCCGGCTTGACGTTGATGATCGATCCCGCGCCCAGGGTGATGGCCGCGGCGGCGTCCTCGGCGGACTCGATGGACTCGTCCAGGCACACCGGCGTACGCAGTTGCTTGGCGAGCGCGGCGTGCTGGACCAGGTCGTCGTCCGCCAGCGGCTGCTCGATGAGCAGGAGGTCGAAGGCGTCCAGCTTGGCGAGCTGACGTGCGTCGGCCAGGGTGTAGGCGGCGTTGGCGTCCACCTGGAGCAGCAGGTCGTCGCCGAAGCGTTCCCGCACCGCGCGGACCGGCTCGATGTCCCAGCCCGGCTCGATCTTGAGCTTGATGCGTACGTAGCCTTCGTCGAGGAAACCGCCGACGGTGTCGAGGAGTTCGGGGATCGAGTCCATGATGCCGACCGAGACACCGCACGGAACGCGCTCGCGCTCGGCGCCGAGGTAGGATCCGAAGGACTGTCCACCGGCGCGCAGTTGGGCGTCGAGAACGGCCGTCTCCAGTGCCGCCTTGGCCATCTTGTGGCCCTTGAAGGGCTTCATGGCGCGCTTGACCGCGTGGGCGTCCGCCACGGCGGGCAACGCCGGGATCAGGAAGCGGCGCAGCACGTCGGCCGCCCCGTCGACGTACTCGGAGCAGTAGCGCGGTTCCGACATGGCGACGCACTCGCCCCAGCCCTCGCTGTCGGGCGTGACCACGCGGACGAGCAGGACGTCGCGTGCGGTCTCGACACCGAATGAGGTCCGGAACGGCGCCCGCAGGGGCATCGCGATGCGGCGCAGTTCAATTCCGTTGATCTTCATGTTGCTCATGCTGCTTGGCTCCTGGAGGAGTGGTTCGGGCGTCACGCGGTGGTGGCGCGCGTGACGACGTAGAAGCGGCGGTCGTGGAAGCCGGTCACGCGGGCTCCGTCGGCAAGCAGGCCGCCGAGGACGTCGCGCATCGCGAGACGCCACGCCTTCGCCGCGCCGGGGTCGGTGCGACGCAGCCCTTCGATGTCCGGCGGAACCTCGACCAGCAGGGTCTCGGCGACACCGCGGCCGATCACGGGCAGGCCGTCACGCATGGACAGCGCGGTCGCGGCGTCGTGGGGAACCGTCACTGGTACGGGGCGTGACGTGGCTGCGGCGATCGCCGCGGCATCGTTCAACTCCCAGGCGACGAGCGCCCGGTCGGTGTCGTCACCGCCGTTGATCACGTCGTCCATCGGCCCGTAGAAGCTGGTGAGGTACTCCACCGGCCGTCCGCCCAGCTTGGTCAGGTTGAAGTGGGCGTTGCGCCGGACCAACGGGTCGTAGGTCCACGTGATCCGTCGCAGCCCACGGTCCAGGGCCCACGCCCGCTGATGCCACTTGAGGGCCAGGCCCGCCCGGTGGCCGGGCAGGGCGCCGGTGACGTGCGAGTGCAGGGTCTCGCCGACCGGGGCCGCGAAGAAGGCGACGGACGCGCCGACCAGGTGGCCGTCGTCGAAGGCTCCGGCGACGTAGTTGCCCGCGTGGGAGAGCGCCCGCATCTGCTCGACTCCCATCGGGGAGGCGCCGGGGGCGCTGCCCCAGATCTCCTCGAAGAGGGCGTTCACGCCCTCCAGTTCACTCAGATCATGCAGTTCCCGTACGACGAGGCCGTGCGTCGCGGGTGGCTCGTGCACGTTGCCGGCGCTCACCGGGCGACCTCTTCGACGAGGGCCGCCAGCAGGCGGGCGCGGGGGGCCATCTCGGAGACGATCAGATGCTCGTGGTCGGCGTGCGCACCACCGCCCACCGCCCCCAGGCCGTCGAGGGTGGGGCAGCCGAGCCCGGCGGTGAAGTTCCCGTCGGACGCTCCGCCGACCGCCGCCGACGACAACGGCTCAAGTCCGAGTTCCGCGCCGAGGCGATGGGCCCGCTCGAACAGCTCGGCGGAGGACGTCAGCTCCAGCGGCGGCCGGTTGGGGCCGCCGAGCACGTCGAGGCGTGCTCCGGGCACGGTGGGCTTCAGCGCACGCATCGCCGCGTCCACCCGCTCCTGCGCCCTGAGTGTCGGGACCCGGACGTCCACCGAGACACGTGCTTCCGCGGGCACCGTGTTGGTCGTCGTGCCGGCGCCGACCACCGTGGGGACCACGGTGGTGCACCAGTCCTGCGGGGCGCCGACGTTGATCTCCTCGGCCAGCCCCTCAAGGGCGAGGATCAGATGCGCCGCCTCCACTGCCGCGTTGATGCCCTTCTCCGGCTCAAGGCCGGAGTGGGCCGCCTTGCCGTGCACCACCAACTCGTAGGCGGAGGTGCCCTTGCGGGCCGTCTTCAGCGCGCCGCCGTCGGCCGCGGCCTCAAGGACGAAGGTCGCCGCGCACTGCCGCGCCACCTCCTCGATCAGCGGCTTCGACGCGTCCGCACCGACCTCCTCGTCGCCGGTCACCAGGACGCAGACTCCCTCCAGGGAGGGCAGCGAGGCCAGCGCGTGGAACATCTGCACGAGCCCGGCCTTCATGTCGAAGATCCCAGGACCGCGTGCGACGCCGTCGGTCACCGACCACGGGTGCGTGGTCAGCGAGCCCATCGGCCACACCGTGTCGTGGTGACCGAGCAGCAGCACCCGGGGGGTGCCGAACATCCACCGCAGGTGCGTGACGCCGTCGACGACGATGCGTTCGGGCGGGACGCCCAGGTGGCGGGTTCCCTGTGCGGCCACGACGTCCGCGCTGCGTGCCACCGCGTCCAGGTCGGAGGAGAAGGACTCGCAGACCACCAGTTCCTCGAGGTCCGCGAGCATCGCCGGAAGGTGGGGCGCCGGCTGTCCTTGTGTCGTGTCGCTTCGGCTGGGCAGATCTTCGGTCACCTTCGACTCCTCCTCAGTTGCATGCGTGCGACGCTATGCGACTTTGGAGGGGTGTGGTTCGTGGGGGAGACCCAAGATCAATCACGTTCTCCGTATCTCCGGACAACCGGCTCAGCGGTCAAGTGCTATTGCCACCTCCCACGTCCTGGTGACCGATCGCCCTGGCGTTGCGCCGGAAGTCCGACCAGACCGGCGAGGAGCAGGCCCCGCAGTCGGCGCCGAAGAACTCGGCGCGCGCCTGTTGGTCGCCCATCAGGAAGTAGCGGAACCAGGCGGTGATCGGGCCCCTGAACCCGCCGCCGTCTCCCGCGGGCGTCACATGCGAGGCACCCGCCAACTCGCCGTAGACGGCGGGGACATGATCGGCGCTGTTGTAACGGGGGATCACCAGGAGCTCGGGGACGACCACCAGGTCGCGCTCACCGCCCAGGATGAACATGGGTCCCTTGAGGTCGCCGATCCGGCCCTGGGGGCCCGGCTCGACGGGGACGGTCACGTCGACGCGCGAGTCCGCGCCGGCGTTGATCGCTCCGCCGCCGCCCTGCGAGTGCCCCGACGCTCCGACCTTGTCCAGGTCGACCTTGCCGTAGTGCGGGCTCCGGGGGTCGGCGTCGGCCTTCTTCAGTACGTCGAGTCCGTCGAGCATGGCGTTGCCGGTCCCCGCCTGCGTGGTGTTCGCGGCGACCACGATGAACCCATGCGACGCGAGGTGTTTCAGGAGTCCGTCGTAGATGACCGGCGTCACGAACGAACCGTTGCCCCAGATGATCACCGGGTGCTTGGCGCAGTCCTGGCTGCCGAGCTCGGTGGGGCGCAGGATGGTGTGACTCAGCCCGGCGCGCTCCTTGGTCACGGCGAAGGGTCCTTCGTCGGCCCAGTGGCCGCCGACCGAAGGACAGCTGCCGGACGCGCGGGCGGCCGTTGCCGGGCCGGTGCCGTCCGACTGCGCCAGGCCTTGGCCGGTGAGCCCGAGGGACAGCACGAGCGACGCGGCCAGCACGGTGGCATACCGCCGCACTGCGGAGGAGGCCGATGCGGCGGCGGACTGCCGCGTGCGGTGGTTCATCGGCATGGGGGTCTCCCGGCCCGGGGTGCCGGCCGTCACGGGCGCGCCGCCGCTTTCGCGATGGCCTCACCGAAGGCGGCCATGCCGCGGGCGTTGGGGTGCAGCGGCGCCGCGACGCTGGTGGGGATCAGGCCCTCGATGTAGCGGTCGGACGGCGCGGCGCAGGTGTCGTGCCCGGCGCTGACGGCAGCGGTGTCGACGTACGTGGCTCCGTGGGCCTTGCTCTGCTCGGCGAGCACGCCGTTGAGCTGGCTCACCCGTGCCTGGAGGTAGTTGCCGTCCTTGTCCCAGATGGGCTGGGTGGGCCAGCAGCCGTCCTTGCGGATGTAGGTGGCGTACCCGGCGACGACCACGCGGGCGTTCGGGGCGCGCCGGTGGACCTCGTCGAGGGCCTGGCCGAAGGAGGCACGCCAGGCCTCGATGGCCTTCGCCGTGGGGTCGCCCTTGGCCGCGGCGGTGTCGGAGCAGGAGATGCCGGCGGGCTTGGGCAGGAGATTGACGCAGCCGAGCGCGGTGCTGACGAGGCTGACGTCGTTGCCGCCGATGGTCAGTGTCACCAGGTCGGTGCTCGGCTTGAGGGCGTTGTACTGGGGCGGCAGCAGGCCGAACTGGCGGCCGGAGAAGTCGCCGACCTTCGCGCCCGAGCAGCTGACGTCGGTGAGCCGCGCGCCCAGGGCCTCGGCGACGACGGCCGGGTAGTTCCGGGCGGAGCGCAGACAGGACCACTGGCTCTGGTCGGGGATGAGGGGTCCCGCCGCGAAGGAATCGCCGATGGCGACGTACTCCAAAGGCTCCTCGGCCTGCGAAGACGTCGCGCCGGCCGAAGACGTCGCGCCGGCCGAAGACGTCGCGCCGGCCGGAGACACGCCGAGGGCGCAGGCGGACAGGGCGGCGGCCATGACCGCGGTGGTACGGGCACGTGTGGGGCGCACGGGCTCTCCTGAGTGGGGTGTACCGGGGGTAACGGACGCCCTTATGATCCGGGCCATCGACGCCTTGGTGTTCTAGGCGCGCAACCAGACTTTCCGAGGGGTCAGTTGTGACCGGTGACAAAAGCGTGGGCCGCTTCCTGATCGCCGACGTACCGGGGCTGGCCGCGACCGTCACCCGGCGCCTCGCGGATGACCTGCCGGTCTACGGGCGGTTGCCCGCCGAGGAACTGCACGGGGACGTCCGTGCCATCGTCGCCATGACGATCCGCGTCTTCGCCGATGTGCTGCGCACCGAGCGCATGCCGCCCCCGGAGTTCCTCGGGACGGTGCGCCGCTCGGCGGCCAGACGCGCGGAGGAACGCATCCCCGTGGAGGCGGTCGTCAGCGCCTACTACTACGGGGCCCGCATCTGCGTGGAAGAGGTGACGGCGAGGGCCGAACCGCAGGACCTGATCGAGGCCCACCGGCTGCTGCTCGACTGCCTGCGGGAGATCACGGCCGCCGTCACATCGGGATACGTGGAGGAGAGCCAGTCGCTGATAGGGGAGCGCGACGCGGCCCGTCACACCGTCCTGTCCGCCCTGCTCGACGGCGAAGGCCCGCAACTGGACTCCGCCCAGCTGGGGATACGCCTGCCGCCGTGCTATCTGGTGCTCGCCTTCACCATCGGCCGCCACCCCGACGAGGACCGCGCGGACGTCGACGCCACCGTGGCCTCCCGGCGCAAGATCAGACGCCTGCGTACGGAGCTCGACCGCGCCCTCGGGCACCCCGTCCTCTCCCGTCTGTCCGCCGACGAGGGGCTCGCGCTCATCCCCTCCGACCTTGCGCCGGACCGGGCGGCCGACGGCGACCGGGCCCGCCTGGAGAAGCTGACGGCATCCCTCATCACCGCCAGCGGAGTGCCCCTGGTCGCGGGTGTCGCCGCATCCGCCCCGGCCGACGTCCCGCACGCCGTCCGCCTGGCCACCGAGCTGCGCGACACCGCGACGGGCACCGGTCGGCCACCGGGCGTCTACCCCCTGACCGCGCTGCTCCTCGACTACCAGCTCACCCGCGCGAGCCCAGCCCGCGCGCTCCTGGCCGCGCTGCTGACCCCGTTGGCGGACGGCCCGGACCTGACCGGGACCCTGCGGACGTACTTCACGTCGAACCTGGACCGCCGCGAGACGGCGGCCCGCCTGCACGTGCACCCCAACACCGTCGACTACCGCCTGCGCCGTATCGCCGTCCTCACGGGCCTCGACCTCGCCGCGCACACCGATCTGCTGACACTGCGGGCCGCGCTGAGCGCGTATGACGCGGGAGTGCGGGAAGGGCAGAATCCTTGACCGTGACGATCACCGCGCGCGAACTGAACCGGGCGACCCTCAGCCGCCAACTGCTCCTTGAACGTGAGCCATTGACCGTCCAGGAGGGCATGCGGCGCGTGGTCGCGCTCCAGGCGCAGCAGCCGGCCTCTCCTTACGTCGCCCTGTGGAACCGGCTCACCGGTTTCACCGCGGCGGACCTCGACGCGGCGTTCAGTGAGCGTTCGCTGGTCAAGGCCACCCTGATGCGGATCACGCTGCACGCCGTACACGCCGAGGACTACCCCGTCTTCCGTGCCGCGTTGCAGCCCACGCTGTACGCCTCCCGGCTCGGTTTCCGCTTCGCCGCTTCGGGGCTGAGCCCGGACGACGCCGACGAACTGGTGCCGGAGCTCCTCGACTTCGCCGAACGGCCGCGGACGTCGGCACAGATGCAGGCGTGGGTCGAAGAGCGCCTCGGCGCGGAGAAGAAGGAGGGAGCGTGGTGGGGACTGAAGGCGTACGCGCCGTTGCATCACGCCCCGACGGAGCATCCCTGGTCCTTCGGTCACCGGCCGTCCTTCGTCGCGGCCCCGCACGGATTCGTCCCTACGGGGCGGGCGACGGACCCGCAGGCGCTGCGGACCTTGATCCTGCGCTATCTGGCGGGGTTCGGGCCCGCGTCGGTCGCGGACGTGGCGCAGTTCGCCATGGTGCAGAGGGCGCCCCTCCGCGCGGCGTTCCTCGCGCTGGGCGACACCGTCGAGCAACTCAAGGGACCGGACGGGGACGTACTCTTCGACATCCCGGGCGCCTCCCGGCCACCCGCCGAAACACCTGCTCCTCCCCGTCTCATGGCCATGTGGGACAGCGTTCTGCTGGCCTACTCAGACCGCGGCCGGGTGATACCCCCGGCCTACCGGCCATGGGTCATCCGGCGCAACGGCGACGTACTGCCCACGTTGCTGGTCGACGGTCATGTCGCCGGTGTGTGGCGTCCGCTGGACGACGGCATCGAGGCCACGGCCTTCCACGCGCTGCCACCGGATACCTGGGACCAACTTGCTGCGGAGGCACAGTCCTTGAAGGCCCTTCTCGGTGAGCGCGAGGTGACGGTCTACAGCAGATACCACCACTGGTGGGCCAAGCTTCCTGAGACCGCGGGCGAGGTGCGGATGCTGTAGCCGGCGTGTCGCTCACCGGGTCCTGCGGGTGTTCCACAGCGGCAGTTGCTCGAAGAGGGCGACGGCCTCGCCGTTCCAGTGCCGGTGCCAGGAGGCGGCTTCGGCTGCCGCGGCGTGGGCGTGCCGGTCGATGGCCGCCTGGAGACGGGTGTGGACGTCGTGGCGGAGGGCGATGTCCCGGATGCGGTCGATGATCTCCGGGGTGCAGTCGGGGTCGGCGAGGGCGGCTCGGACCGTGTCGTGATCGGCGCCGTCGGTGGCGGCAAGGAGTTCGCGGGTCAGGTAGGTGTGGCGGCCTGCCCGCAGGTCGGTGCCGCGGGGCTTGCCGGTGAGGCCGGGGTCGCCGAAGAGGTCGAGGTGGTCGTCGCGCATCTGGCCGCTGAGGCCGGCCAGCCGGGCGTAGCGGTGCAGGCTCTCCTCATGTTCGGACAGGTCCTGGCCGGCGGCGAGCAGGCCAAGGCGCATGGGCGCAAGAATGGTGTAGCGCGAGGTCTTGTACTCGCACACCGTCTCCAGCAGCGCCTCGTCGCCCTCGCCCTCCTCGCCTTCGCCGGCTGAGGGGTTCACGTCGCGTTCGAGGTCGAGGACCTGGCCGATGACGGTGTCGGTGCTCACTCCGAGCTGGACGTCGAGCATGGCCTGCTTGCGGTCGGCGGGCAGGTCGGCGCCGAACAGGACGCGCAGCGCCAGGAAACCGGCGAGATCCCCCGCCATCATGGCCAGTCCCAGTGCGGACTGCGGGTGGTCGGGGAGATCTTCGCGGCACGCGTAGTACGTCGAGGGGCCACCACGCCGCATCGGCGAGTCGTCCATGATGTCGTCGAGGATGAGCGCGTGGCTGTGGAGCAGTTCGAGACTCAGCGCGGCTTCCGTGAGCCCCGGAATCTCGTCCCGGGTTACCAGGGCGGCAGCCTCGTAGAGCAGGGTGGTCCGGATCCGCTTGCCGCCACGCAGTGACAACTGCGCCAGAAGTTCCAGACAGCGAGGCGGGAAGCGGCCGAGTTGTGCGCCGTTGAGGTCACCCGCGAGCTCGGCGAAGTACTTCTCGAAGGAAGCGTCGAACCGCCGCCGGTGGCCTGCGGCACGCTCCAAGGCGCTGGTGGTGCTGACGGTGCTGCTGTCCATGGATGCTCGGGCCGACCTTCCCGTACGGGTGCGGTGCCCAGCCTGCCATCCGGCGTGAACGGGTCCGCCACCGGTACCGGAGAGGTCGTCGACAGGCCACGGTGCGCCGTGTTCCTGACGTCCACCAAGGGCTCCGCCTTCGGGATGGACGGTTTCTCCATCGGCACTCCGTGAGGCCGGAGAACTTCTCCCTGTGCCTGTCACCATCGCCTGCCTACGGTGAGCGGGCTCACCTGGCGAGACGGTCGTACACCCGGCACAGGGACCTGAGGAGTCGTCGATGACGGAAGCCGAGACACTGCGCCGCAGCGCGCTGCGCAAGATCGCCCGGAGGCTCATCCCGTTCCTGGGCCTCGTGTACTTCGTCAACTACCTCGACCGCACGAACATCGGCTTCGCCAAGCTGACGATGAGCGAGGACCTCGGGCTCACGGAGACCATGTTCGGGCTCGCGTCGGGGCTGTTCTTCATCGGCTACTTGCTGTTCGAGGTGCCGAGCAACCTCGCCCTGCACCGCTTCGGCGCGCGCCGCTGGATCGCCCGCATCATGGTGACGTGGGGCCTGTGCGCGATGCTGCTGGCCTTCGTGCAGTCCGCCGGGCAGCTGTACGCGGTGCGCGTGCTGCTCGGCGTCGCGGAGGCTGGCTTCTTCCCCGGGATCATGCTGTACCTGACGTGGTGGCTGCCGAGGGCCGAACGGGTGCGGCTGATCGGCACGTTCCTGGTCGCCATCCCCCTGTCCAGCGCCCTGGGAGCACCGCTGTCCACGGCGATCATCACCTACCTCGACGGGTTCCTCGGACTTGAGGGCTGGCGTGTGATGTTCCTGCTGGAAGGCGTGCCTGCTGTGGTGCTCGGCGTGGTCTGCTGGTTCTACCTCACCGACCGGCCGGAGACCGCCGCCTGGCTCACTCACGGCGAACGCCAGGCACTCACCTCCGCCCTGGAGGCCGAGCGGGCCGAGCTCGCGCCCGCCGCGGAGGGCTCCGTCTGGCGGGCCCTGCTCAGCGGCAAGGTGCTCGCACTCGGCGGCATCTACTTCGGGGTCGTGTACGGCCTGTACGCCCTGTCGTTCTTCGGACCGACCCTGGTGGCGGGCTTCTCCGAGCGGTTCGACACCGAGTTCAGCCTGGTGCAGACCGGGGCCATCGTGGCCGTGCCCTTCGTGGCCGGAGCGATCGCCATGGTCCTGTGGAGCCGCCACTCGGACCGCACCGGGGAACGGCGCTGGCACCTGGCCGGACCTGCCGTCGTCGGCGGCCTGACGATCCCGGTCGCCCTGTACCTGGACTCGCCGTACGCGGTCATGCTCATGGTCACCGTCACGGCGATGGGCATCTTCTGCGCGCTGCCGGTCTTCTGGCATTTCCCGCCCACGGTCCTGACGAGCGCCGGTGCTGCGGCGGGCATCGCGCTGATCAACACCCTCGGCAACGCATCGGGTTTCCTCGCGCCGTACGTGACGGGGTGGGCCCGCGACGCGACCGGGGACATGGACACCGGGCTGTGGATCGTCGGCATCGTGATGGTCGCCGCCGGGGTGGGCGCGGCCGTGCTGCGCGACGGGCCCCGGGTCAAGGACGGCGAGGCGGCCGTCCTTGCGAGGCCGGCCACCCAAGGGGGCGGGGGAGGGGCGAGCGTCAGGTAGGCGGCCGGTTGCTGCCGCTGGGCGCACGGCTCAGGTCGACCACGCAGAAGAGGTTGCCGTCGGGGTCGGCGAGAACGACGAAGTCGGGGTCGGGCGGATACAGGTCCCAGTCCACGGCCCGCGCACCCAGGGAGATCAGCCGCCTGACCTCTGTCCGTTGTTCCCCGGTGGTCTCGGCGAACAGATCCAGGTGCAGACGCGGCCGGGGCTCCGCCGGCGACGCACTGAGCATCAGGCCGAGGGCGCGGCCGCTTCCGTCGGAGTGGTCGAGCGTCCGCCATGACTCGCTCTGCCACTCCTCGGTGGCGACCAGGGCCAGGGCCTGCGTCCAGAAGGCGACAGCGCGAGGAATGTCGGTGACTCCGAGGACGGGAATTCCGAGCTTCAGCATGGGCGGGAGCCTAGGCGAGCCGACCCGCCAGCTCGTGCAGCCGCAGGGCGAGTTGGATGTCCAGGGCCCGGTCCACGCCGCGCCAGCCCGCGCCGAGCAGGCCGTCGGCACGGTTGAGGCGCTGGTAGAGCGTGTTGGCGTGGATGTGCAGGTCCGCGCACGTGCGGGCGTGGTGCTGCGCGTTGGCCAGGTACGCCCCGACCGTGGCCGCCAGGTCGCCGCCCCGCCCCCGTACCCGGTCGTGATCGAGCAGCGGGCCCACGGTCGTACGGACGAAGACCTGGGCCTCGTCGGCCCCGGCCTGAGTGAACAGGGAGCGGTATGCGCCCAGTTCGGCCGGCTCGGCCACCACACCCTGCCGGCCGAGGGCCCGCAGCATCGTCGCCGTCTGCCTGGCCTCCCGGTGCGCCCGGCGGATCTCCGCGACGCCCCGCCCGCACGCGGCGAGGCCCACGGGCCCGGCGAGACCGCGCTGTTCCACGAGCGCCCTGAGCGCGGCCAGGTCGAGACCCGGCACCAGGAACGTGATCTGGTCGCCGAGCTGGGCACTCCAGCCCGATGTCTCCTGGGCGAGCCGGGCGATCTGGTCGGCCGTGTGGTCGGTGTCGCGGGCGTCCACGACGGCGACAGCAGCCACGGAGTCCACGTCCATGCCCGCGCCCAGCGCCCGGCGGCGTACACCGGCCTCGTCGGCCTCGGCGGAGAGCAGCGAGGTCAGCACCTCGCCGCGGGTGCGCAACTGCGTCTCAAGGACCGAGCGTTCCAGCGCGGCCACCAGCGCGACGGTGACCGCGCCGATCGAGAGCAGCCGTACGTCCTCGTCGTGGAACGCGCGTTCCCCGGTCGCCACGAGCGACCCCGTGTGCCCGCCGCGGACCACCACGGGCAGGGCCACGCCGTGGCGGCCGTCGTGTTCGAACCGGCGTGGGGTCTGCGGCTCGTCGTCTGTCCAGGGCCGCGGACGCTCGCACCGCGGCCCGGCGACCAGTTCGCCGTGCGAGTCGAGGACCGACACCGTGAGACCGGTGGCGCCGGTGATGGCCTGCGCCACCTCGCGATAGCCGCCTCCGCCCACCACGACGTCGGTGAGCCGGTCACGCAGCTCGGCCTCGGCCCGGCGCAGTGAATCGCTGCTGCGCAGCGTCAGGTTGGCCTCGCGCAGATCCGCGATGAGCGCGGCGTTACGGAGGGCCACCGCCGCGTGCGCCGCCAGGGCGGCGAGCAGTTCCACCTCGCGGTCGGTGAACCGGCGCGGGCTGCGGTCGGCGGCGAGCAGGACCCCGACCGGCTCGTCGTCGACGATCATCGGCACGCCCAGGATCCCGCCGAGCTGCTCGGCGGCCGCGGCACTGTCGACGGCGGGGGAGCGGTTGATGGCCGGGTCCTCGCGGTAGCGGACGGTCGACTGCGGGGCACCGCTGCGCAGGACGAGCCCCCCGAGGCCCGTGTCCGGATCGAGTTCGATGCCCCGCAGGGTCGAGCCCATCGAGCCGTCGACGGTCTCGATCCGCAGCCGCCGGTCGTCGTGAAGCACCATGATGTAGGCGAGGTCCACGGAGAGCAGGCGCCGCGCGTGCGCCGCCACTTCCCGCAGTACCCCGCTGGACGCGGTCAGTGCCCCCAGCCGCCGGGCCAGGTCGTTGAGCGCCGAAAGCTCGGCCGACTCGCGCTGCTGGCGGTTCATGCGACGCAGGATCTCGCGGGCGTGCGCTGCGGAGTCCTCGACTTCCCCGGCGGGCCGCCCCTCGGCGAGGAGCGCGAGGCGCAGCGCGTCGATCTCGTCGGGCGACGGAGCCTCGGACAGCAGCCGCAGCCAGCGGTTCTCACTCGTGTGCACCCCCTCATGATGCAGGGGGCCCCGCAAGCCCACTGTGGAGGGTCTCTCCGCGGCAGGGGCCGGAGCATGGAGATTGTCTCCGTACGGATCGCCGTGCCGCCGTGTTTCGATCGACATCAGCAGCACCGCCCGCGCCGGCCCGGCGGTACTGCGCCGAGGGGACGGATACAGGTATGCACGCCACCGGAAGGCCCGCCTCGGGGCGAACCCACCGAGAGGACACACGATGAGTACCACGGTCGTTCGAGCGATCCTCGAGCACATTCCCGCCGACCGGGTGCTCACCGATCCGGACAGCGTCGAGGCCTTCCGCCGTGACCAAGCGGCATGGGCGCCCAGCGGTCGCCCCGCGGCCGTCGTCCGCGCGACATCCACCCAAGACGTCGCCGACACGGTCCGTGCCTGTATCCGTCACCGCACCCCGGTCGTGGCCCGCGGGGCGGGCACCGGCCTTTCCGGGGGAGCCAACTCAGGTGAAGGGCATGTGGTCGTGGCGCTCGACGCCATGGACCGGATCGTCGAGGTGAGCCCCCTGGAGCGGCTCGCGGTCGTCCAACCCGGGGTGATCAACGACCACTTGCGGAGCGCGGTGGCCGAGCACGGGCTCTGGTACCCGCCCGATCCGGCCAGTTCTCCGTGGTCGACCATCGGCGGCAACGTGGCCACCAACGCCGGCGGCGTCTGCTGCGTCAAGTACGGCGTCACCGGTGACTATGTACTGGCCCTGGAGATGGTCAACGGACTCGGTGAGATCGTGCGGCTCGGCCGACGTACCGCGAAAGGCGTAGCGGGCTATGACCTCACGGGTCTCGTCGTCGGGTCGGAGGGGACGCTGGGCATCATCACGGAAGTGACCGTCCGCCTGCGGCCCCTGCCGCCCGCCGCGGTCACCGTCGCCGGGCATTTCGGTTCCGTCGTGGACGCGGGAGCCGCCGTACGCGCGGTCGCCGAGGCCGGGTTGACCCCCTCGGCGCTCGAACTGATCGACCGGCACTGCCTGCGTGCCGTGGACGCGTGGAAGAACATGGGGCTCTCGCTCGACGCGGACGTGGTGCTCCTCGGCCGGATCGACGAGCCGGGCGAGACCGGCGCCGCCCAGGCGGAGCGCATGGTCGACTGCTTCCGCGGGGCGGGCGCCTCCTGGGCCGAGCGGTCCACCGACGAGAACGAGGCCGACGCCTTGTTCGCGGCCCGCAGGCTGGCCTATCCCGCGCTGGAACGCCTGGGCCCGGTGCTCACCGAGGACGTCTGCGTGCCCAAGGAGCGCATCCCGGAGATGCTCGGCCGCATCGAGAAGACCGCCGCCCGGCACGACATCCTCATCGCCAACATCGCACATGTGGGTGACGGAAATCTGCATCCTCTGTTGATCACGGAGCCCGGCGACGACGTCGCACGCACGCGCGCCCAGGCCGCCTTCGAGGAGATCATCGCCGACGCCATCGCCCTGGGCGGTACGGTCACCGGCGAGCACGGAGTGGGCCTGCTCAAGCGCCCGGGGCTCGCCGCGGAACTCACGCCGGAGGTGATGGCCATGCAGCGGGCCGTGAAGCAGGCCCTCGATCCGTACGGCGTGCTGAACCCCGGCAAGGTGCTGTCCTGAACGTCACCGTCGGACCACGGCCCGCCGACGGGCCTACGGCATGCCTGGGGCGCCTTCCCCCGGGTCGTGCCGGCCCTCGGTCCTCGGCTGCTCCGCAAGGAGTCTGTCCACGCCGAGGAGCTGCAGGATCTGCCGTACGGCCCTGGAGGGGTGGAGCACGACGAGGCGGCCCCCCGCTGCTCGGCTCCGTTCGTGATGCGACAGGAGTGCGTTGACCCCGGAGGAGTCGATGAAGGTGACGTTGGCGAGATCCAGCTCGACCCTCTTGGCCATCACGGGCTCCAGCACCGTCGTCAGCGACGGCACGCTGTCTATGTCCAGGTCCCCGCACACACGGATCAGTACGGGTTCGAGGCCCATGACCGCGTCCACATGCAGTGGTTGGGGTGTAGCAGGAGCCATGCTTCGTGGTCTCCTCAGGACGTGGACCGGTCGGTCGGTGGCTACTCCTCCGTCGCGCATGAATATGCCCCGAAAAGCTGCGCCGCACGCGCGGCATAAGTGGAACGCTGCTTCCAGGAACACCCCGGGCGGAGTCGGTGCCGTGCTGGGGTGGGCAGACCTCCGGATCATACGGTGCGTCTGCGCGGGCCCCGCCCGGAGTGCTCCCTCCTCGCGAGGCGAGGCCCGCTCCCTCGACCAAGTGCCCAGGAGCTCGCGCGACTCCCGGTCGGTGCGGCACTTGGGAGGCTGCCCTCGCCGGCATGCCTGCCCTCGTCACCGGCAGGTAGGCGGGCCAGATTGCGTCAAGCCGCGGATACGCGCGTGGAACCTGACCTGCCGCCGTTACGCCGAAGGCGTGCAAGAGGCCGGGACACCTGCGAGGCTCTCCCACGTGACCGGACAGGAGAAAGACGCAGTGAAGAGCATCGGCATCATCGGGGTCGGCGAGATCGGCCGGGCCCTTGTGACGGGTTTGTGCGACGGGGCCGACGAGGCGCCGCAGGTGTTCCTCTCCCCGCGCGGAGCCCGCACGGCGGACGAGTTGGCCGCGCGCCACGAGGACGTACAGGTCTGCGCCGACAACCAGGAGGTGGTGGACCGCTCCGAGGTGGTGATCATCGCCGTACGCGCGAAGGACCGGCACGAAGCACTCGCGGGCCTGAGAGTGGACGACGACAAGACGGTGATCAACGTGATGGCCGGCGTCGCCAACGACGACCTGCGCCGCATACTCGCCACCGACGCTCCGCTGGTGCGGGCCATCCCCCTGCCCTCCATACGCGAACGCCGCTCCGTCACGGTGACGTTCCCCTCCCACCCGGTGGCGGACGCGCTCTTCGAGCGGTTGGGCGGGGCGCAGCCGGTCGCGGACGAGGAGGCCTTCAACGTCTTCTCCGCGCTGACGGGAACGCTGACCACCCACTACGCCTACCTCGCCACGCTCACCTCATGGGCCGCCGGCCACGGCATCGCCTCCGACGACGCCGACCGCTACGTCCGCGGGCTCTTTCAGGCCGTCGGCCGCGCACTGAGCGACGAGAGCCGCTCCCTGCAGCAACTCGCCGCCGACCATGAGACCCCGGGCGGTAACAACGAACGCATCCGCACCACGTGGTTCGACCCGGCCAACTCCGAAGCGCTCGACAAAGCCTTGGACGGCCTGCTCGCCCACTTGAGGTAGCCGGGACGCCAGGGGGATACGTAAGAAGGACCGGGCCGTGCCCCGCGCGACTCCGGCAGCTCGTTCACGTATCCGCCCTGTCGGCCCGTGCCTCAGACGCGTTCCAGGACCACCACCGGGATCTCCCGGTCGGTCTTGCTCTGGTACTCGTCGTAGGCGGGCCAGGTCGCGGCCATCGTCCGCCACATGTCCGGCTTCTCGTCCGGGGTCGCGGTACGCGCACGGGCGGTGTAGCGGTCGCTCTTGATCTGCACCTGCACCTCGGGGTTCGCCTCGATGTTGCGGAACCACAGGGGCGGCTGGTCGGCTCCGCCGTTGGAGGCAACCACGAGCACGTCGTCGCCGTAGGGCTGGTAGATCAGGGGGGTGCTGCGCTGCTCACCGCTCTTGCGGCCGATGGTGGTGAGGATCAGCACTGTGGTGTTCTGCCAGTCATGGCCCTCCTCGCCATCGGTCGCGACGTAACGCTCGACGTGCTCTTTGCCGAACAGCATCTGCTGTCTCCTTCGTGTACTCGCCGGATCGTGCGTGTTCTGCCTGCGCTGACCAACTCTTCATGGTCATTCTGCGGCTTCCCGCCAGCGTGCCGCCGAATCGGCGTGCCCGGCCTGACGACACCCCGGCGGGGGCCACAACCACCCTCGAACCGCCCGGTCAGATCGGAAAGCGCCGCTTCTACCCACTCCTTTCCGGCTGAAGACACCACCGAGGGAACTTCAGGCGTATGGACGGCTTGCGGGGGTGCCGCGTTTGCGTTCCCGATACCCCGGCCCGCAGGCCTCGTTGGGCGGAACATGGACGATGACACGAGAGACCCGCACTCCGCGCAGCCCCAAGGTCAACTCCTCACCGGCGCCTACTGGATGGACTCCCTCGTCTATGCGGGAGACGCGTGCATGTGGTGCACGCAGGCCACGTACGAAGAACTCGGCAGGACCCGGTCCGCTCAGGAGTACGATCACGGACTCACCGCGAGGTGAGCGGCGGCGGGGGGTCGGCGATACCGACGACGATGCGGTGCTCGCTGCCGTACCCGACGATCGGGAGGCGCAAGTCAGTCGTCGTCACCCATCCCCGTGGTGCCAACTGTAGTCAGGCGGGACCCATTTGGGCGCAGTCTCGGCCGGGGTCAAGCCTCAGGCTTCCGCCAGTTCGGCGTTCGCGCGCTCGGTGACCAGGGTCAGCACTTGGCCCGCGATCGCGAGATCCTCGGCCGGAATGCCGGTGTACAGGCGAGCGGCGATCTGTGCGGCCTCGGCGCTGGTGGTGTCGTGCAGTTTCCGTCCTGAGTCCGTCAGGCGGATCCGGGACGCGTCCGCCGGGTCCTTCTCCAGCAGCTTCGAGGCCGTCAGGTCCTCTGTGACGCCGCGCGCGACCGACTCGTCGACCTTCAGCGAGCCGGTGACGTTGCCGATGAGTTCATCGTGGCCGATGGACTCGCCCGCGGTCGCGAGGAACTGGAGCGTCACATTCTGCTGGAACGTCGCGCCATGGCGGGCCAGAGCGCGCTCCAGGAGAGCGCGCGATGCGTAGTGGGCCAGGGCCACGACGCGGCCGTTGACCGTGGGTGCAGGGGCGGAGGCTGGTATGGGCGCGGTGGTAGTCATGTCTGCTCCTCGTTGTTCTCGGTGTGTGGATCAAGAGGTGCGTCGAGCAGGATCGCCAGCTCGTGGGTGAACTGCCGTGTGCGCGGGCTGTTTTGCCCTCCGAGCGGCGCGAGCAATTGGTCCAGCAGACCCTGGACCACCTTGATCGCGCGGAGTGTGACCTCGCGCCCCTGCTCGGTGAGCGAAAGCTGCATGGCACGTGGGTCGTTGGGATCGCGGGTACGGGCGACGAGCCCGGCGGTTTCCAGGGCGCGGGCGAGCTTGGAGACGTACAGCGCCTCAAGCCCCGTGTGGTCGGCGAGCCGGCGCTGGCTGGGCTGCTGCCCGGAGCGCGACATGCCGTACAGCGACGCCATCAGCGCGTACTGCGCATGGGTGAGGCCGAGCGGCCCGACCGCCCGGTCGACGGCCACCCGCCATTTGGTCGACAGGCGCCAGACCAGAAATCCCGCCGTGGCGCCTTCAGTTGCTGTACTCACAGTGAAGTACGGTACATGGCTACTATGTACATGGCTACTGTTTCTTGACGGCTCTGCGCCCGGGGCTCAGTACGCCGGGGCTCAGGGACGCATGTGTTGGACGCGGTCCTCGACGACCAGGTGTCCGTCTTCGGTGAGGCGGGCCATGTGGCCGGACTTGAGGAAGCCGTCGGCAGTGAAGGCGCGGGCGTTCGCCTCGGGGGCCTTGTAGTAGCCGCGCAGGGTGCAGGGGCCGCGCATCCAGAGGTGCCCGGGTGTCCCCGCAGGTACGTCGGTGCCGTCCGCGTCGGTGATGCGGATCTCGTCGTCCGGCGCGAGGGGGCGGCCCTGCGTGTGACGGACGACGTTGTCGGTGTCAGTGAGGCGGGTGAGGGACAGCAGCCCCTCGGCCATCTCGAAGACTTGCTGGAGACGGCAGTCGAAGGCCGAGCCGATGTGGGGCGCGAGGTCGGGGTCGAGAGGCGCGCCGCAGACCTGGACGAGGCGCAGGCTGGAGAGTTCGTACGGGCTGTGTTCGTGCGGGCCCTGGGAGAGGGCGTCGAGCCACAGCTGTGCGTCAGCCCGGGTGAGCGAAGCGACCGTGACCTTTTCCTTCTCGATCGCGCGCAAGGCCGGCTCTGCCGCGTGCGATGTGCCGACGGGGTCGTCGATCAGTACGACGGTGGCCCCGGCGGCGAGGGCGCCGACGATGCCCGGACAGCCGAAGGCGAAGTTGGTCGCGGCCGGGAGGGCCACGAGGTAGACGTCCTCGGGGCCGAGGCCGATGAGTTCGGCTGCGGCGCGCGACTGGTACGCGTAGTCGTTGTGGGTGCGCGGTACCAGCCGGGGCGCGGTCGCGGCGGCGTCCGACGGCAGGAGGAACGCGACGTCGTTGGGGTCGTACGCGCGGTCCGGGTCGCGCGGGGCGTCCAGGGAACCGAGGGGAAAGAACAGACATCCGCTGGGCGCGGTGAAGAAGCCGCCTTGAGCGCCGTCGGGGCCGTCGAGGGTGAAGGCGCGGCGCAGACGCGGATGGTCGTCGCTGAGCGTCGCAACCATCTTGGCGTGGTCGAAGCCGTGGTGGACGCTGGGGCCTATGTAGGCGGCGGCTTCCGTGACCTGGGCGAGGTGCGCGATCTCGTCGGCGCGGTGGGAGGTGGGCGCCAACACCGGGAAGGCTCCGACGCGCATGAGGGCGTAGACGGTGATGACGAACTCGGGCACATTCGGGAGCTGGACGATGACCCGGTCGCCCGCGCGTACGCCCCGGAGCGTCAGTCCGGCGGCCATGCGGTCGACACGGCGGTTCAGTTCGCGGTAGGTGAGGCGACGTTCGCCGTGGACGAGGGCGGTGCGGGTGGTGTGGGTGCGGGCGTGTTCGGCGAGGAGTTGGGGCAGGGCGGCGCCCCGGTAGTAACCACGGTCGTAGTGGCGGCCTACGGTCTCGGGCAGGTGCGGGGTGCAGCCGTCCAGCATGGTCCAGACTCCTTCCGGGGCGCGTGACCATGTGGATCACGGCCGCTCACCCTCGCATGCTGGATGCGGAGGCGACAACCAGCACTTGTGCACCACGCCCCCGGAGTCGCCGCCTCTCGCCTCTCGTTGGCCTGTTGGGCTGTCGGGCTTCAGTAAGGCAACCCCTCCGCCGCCGCATGAACGAGATCCACTACCCGCGGGTGGCGAAGACGCTCCGGCTGGCAACGGCGCCCGAGGCGCTGATCGCCAGCCCCAACTACACGGTGGCCCGGGTGTTCGCCGAGCGGGTGCGCGGGGCGGCTACGACCTCGAGGTCGGTTTCGGGGTGAGCCCCGACCGCGGCCGCCTCCGGTACGACGCCTCCACCGACTCCGTGTCGCTGCACTGGCCGTCGGGCGGCGACGCGGACAGCCACCGCCACATCCACCGGCGGGTCACCGAGGTCTCCAAGGGACTCGGCGTACTCACGG
Source organism: Streptomyces sp. NPDC033177 (assembly GCF_055577715.1). Classification (NCBI taxonomy): domain Bacteria; kingdom Bacillati; phylum Actinomycetota; class Actinomycetes; order Kitasatosporales; family Streptomycetaceae; genus Streptomyces; species Streptomyces sp. NPDC033177. The sequence continues at coordinate 722,938 of NZ_JBVIPS010000003.1, forward strand.
ACACCAACTCCCTGGTCAACAGCACCTGCTGCTGGAAGGTGCCGCTCAAGCCCTGACCCTGGGGCCGCCCGTCCTCGCCCCGGCCGCGAAAGGCTTCAGGCGGGGACGGGCTCCTGGCACACCTCGTCGAAGGGCGGATAGCTCTCGCTGCCCCGCTCCGCCGCCTCGATGTAGACGGCGAGGGCGTCACGGGACTGAGCAAGGCGGTGCATCTGATCATCGAGGCGCCCCAGCCGCGACCGCATCGCGGACAGGAGTTCAGAACACCCGGGCAGCTCAGGTGCTTCTCCGACCGCACAGGGAAGCACGTACGCGATGTCCTCGGAGGACAGGCCCGCACCCAGCAGGTGCCGGATCTGCTTCACCCGCAGCACGGCGTTCTCGTCGTAGTCGCGGTAGCCGTTCGCCCTGCGTTCCGCCTCCAGGAGGCCCTGGGCCTCGTAGTAGCGCAACTGATGGGCGTTGACGCCCGTACGACGACTCAGTTCCCCGATGCGCATCGAACCTCACTTGACCTTCATACCGGTATGAACGTTGACGATGCTGCCATGAACAACGAAACCGCAGCACCTGTTTCCGTCATCGGACTCGGCCTGATGGGCCAAGCCCTCGCGGGCGCGTTCCTGAGAGCAGGCCACCCCACCACCGTATGGAACCGCACGGCCTCCAAGGCCGACCAACTGATCGCCCAAGGGGCGCAGTTGGCGCCCACGGTCGGGGAGGCCATCAAGGCGAGTCCCCTGACGGTCATCTGCCTCACCGACTACCAGGCCATGCACGAGTTGCTCGGTGCGAGTGATGTCACCCTGGACGGCACGACCTTGGTCAATCTGACCTCGGGTGACTCGGCCCAGGCACGGGAAGCCGCGCGCCTGGCCGAGCAGCGCGGTGCGCACTACGTGGACGGCGCCATCATGGCCATCCCGGCGGGAATCGGCACCGCCGACGCGGTGATCCTCCACAGCGGGCCGGAGTCGGACTTCGATGCGCACAAGCCGACGCTCGACGCACTCGGCACCGTGAGCTACCTCGGCGCGGATCACGGTCTCGCTTCCCTGTACGACGTGGCGGGCCTGGTCATGATGTGGAGCATCCTGAACGCCTGGCTCCAGGGCACCGCCATGCTCAGGACGGCCGGTGTCGACGCCGCGACGTACGCGCCGTTCGCGCAGCAGATCGCCGCCGGGGTGGCCGAATGGCTGCCGGGGTACGCCGAGCAGATCGACAAGGGGTCCTTTCCGGCCGAGGTGTCGGCTCTGGAGACCGACGTGCGGGCCATGACCCATCTGATCGAGGAGAGCGAAGCGGTAGGAGTCAACGCCGAACTGCCGCGGCTGATCAAGGCCATGGCCGACCGTGCGATCGCAGCGGGCCACGGTGGCGAGCAATATCCCGTACTCATCGAAGAGTTCGTCAAGCCCCGCGTCGACTGACCGGTCCACCCGCCCCGACGCCTCCGGCCGCTACTGGCGGGAGGCGAGGGCCAGTCGGTGCAGGTCTTCCAGGGCGTCGACGAGGACGGTGTGCTGGTGCCACTTGACCCAGGTGCCGACGGCGCGGCCGGTGGCCTCCAGGGACTGCAACTGCGCCTGGGCGAAGCCGGCCAAGGGGCCGGCGTGGTGGGAGGAGATGACACCCTGCACGGTGTCCTGCTCGTCGATCAGCGGAATGCTGTGGCAGGCCCGGCTGCCGGCCGCGAGGATCACACGCCGCGTCTCTTCGTCGAAACCGGCCGACAGGGCCACATCCTTGACGGTGACCTGCTGGCTGGCGACGGCCGCCCGAGAGCAGGAGGTCTTTCCCTCGACGAACGCGAAGAAGTCGGTGAACTGACGGGGCAGGCCCGTGTGATTCGCCATCCGCAGGACACCGTCCTCCATCAGCTGGACGTTGCCCATTTCCGCACCGGTGATGTGCAGGACGCGTTGCAGGGCGGCGCCGAGGATCTCGCCCTGGTTGGCGGGGTTGAGCGTGCCCGCCTCAAGCGTGGTCAGGTCGGGCGCCGGCTGGTGTGACCGTCCGCCGAACCACGACTTGGCGCCCGGTGCCGGTCCCGGCGTCCGGGCCACCGCGGCGGCCATCTGGTGCAGCTTGATGTTGGCTCGCTGAGACGCCTGGCGCAGCAGCGCGAACGCCGCCTCCGCGTTCGCCAGGCGATACCGCTCGACCAGCACGCCCTCGGCCATGGCGATCCTGGGCCGCGTACGCGCCTGGACCTCCAAACCGGACACCTGGCCGCGCAGCTGCTCGGCGGTGGCTCTCAGCTCTTCGGTCTCGGCCCTGAGGGTGGGGGAGTCCTGGGGCGAGGGCTGGTCCTCGGGCTGGGGCGCAGACGGAATGTTCGTCACGTTGTCTCCCATGGCGGCACCCTGGTCCGTACTCCTCGTCCATGGTGAACAGTGCCACGACGTCGCCGACGCCGCCCACCCCCGGCTCCGTTCGCCGAAGAGGACCGCTGCTCACACACCAGCAGAGACCTTAACCCGACGTGTGGAGGATGTGACGACCGGCCCTGGAAGTCAGCCGCGCACGGTGACGGTTGGGGGTGATGTGCCGGATTTGGCCTGGGTGACTCCGGTGCCTCCACGCGCGTGTCCGAGAACGGCCTGAAGCTGTTCGGCCCCCGGGTTTGACCCACCCCCGCAGGGCACCCGGTCAGCCCCATACGTTCAGCGGAGGAATCAGACATGACTACCGCACGCGACATCATGACCGGCGGCGCTCACTGCGTGGGCGCCGAGGAGACCATGCTCGACGCCGCCCGCAAGATGGCCGAACTCGGTGTGGGCGCGCTGCCCATCTGCGGCACGGACGACCGGCTCAAAGGCGTCCTGACCGACCGGGACATCGTGGTCAAGGTGCTGGGCAAGGCCAAGGACCCGGCCACCGTCCTGGCCGGCGAACTCGCCCAGGGTGAGGCCGTCACCATCGGAGCCGACGACAGCGCGGACGAGATCGTGGCGACGATGACGCATCACAAGGTGCGGCGGCTTCCCGTGATCGACGGGCACCGGCTCGTCGGCATGGTGGCCCTCGCCGATGCCGCACGGGCCCTCAAGGACCCCAAGGCCGGGCAGCTTCTCGACGCGCTGTCCACTGACTGACACCGGCGCGTTCTCCACCGACTGACGCCGGCGCTGCCGGGGTCGACTGGGGCCGCATCACCGACCATACGGCCCCAGCCTCCGCCCTCCGTGTGCGGCGGCGAGACAACTCCCGCGACCTCGCACCGCCGGGGGCATGTTGCGCGAGAACCGATCGAGGGGGAGCCTCGGTCCTCGCGCCCGCGGACGCTGCCGCACTCACGCGGCGGCGGCCGGACACTCACAGCGTCCCACCGCACGCCGCACCCCGTCACGGGGAGGGGCGGACCTGTTCGCGTACCCAGGCGGGATCGGGGTTGACGTGCGGTCGGCCCGCCACGAAGACCGTCGGCACGGTCTCATTGCCCTCGTTGACCGCCCGCACCGCGGCGGCCCCGGCCGGATCACGCCAGATGTCGACCCAGTACACCTGGCGGGCGCGGAGCCCCAGCCGGATGCGCAGTCGCAGGCAGTACGGGCAGCCCGACCGCCAGTAGACGATCGGCCGACCGTCGGCCGCGGCACGGCGCTGTGCTTCCAGAGAACCGGTCGACCTCGGGAAGAACAGCGGCGAGTGCACCCCCGCGAGCAGCACGAACACGAGCAGGAGGGCCGCGGCCGCGCCGGGATCGTCCCCGGAGACCAGGCCGGCCGCGGCGAATGAGCCGCAGATCACCAGCAGCAGGGGAAGAATCCAGGCGCGCATCATGAGGACGTTACCCGCCAGCGCGGGGCCCGGTCATCAGGGATGTCCGGTGAAGCGAAGTGGAAGGGCACGCCGAGGTGATGGGCCAGCGCTTGCCCGGCCTCGGTGGCGGCGCCCGCGGGGGAGTGGCCGGGGAGCCGGTGGATGACCGCCAAGCGGCCTTCTCCCCGCGGTTCGTCCAGGACCGCGACCAGCTCCACGAACCAGTCGTGCACGGTGTCGCCGTCCCAGAGGGCCTCCACGGCGACCACGCGGCCGGGAAGAGCCGCGGCGCGGGCCGCGAGTGAGGGGGTGTCGAGCGGGTCGGGGGGCGTGCGCCGCACCTGGTCGCCGAGAGCCTCGTATCGCGAGTGGACCACCCACTGTGCCTCGAGCAGCCCCAACCCCAGTGGGCGCAAGGCTTCCCAGACAGTCTTGACCGCTGCCATCCGGCGGTCACGCAGCACGTCCGCGTCGACCTCGCGGCGGGTCTGGTCCTCCAACTGGCCCCACCAGTCGCTCACTTGGCCACCGTCCCGGATGCCGTGGCGGGTGTCAGGGGGCGGGGCGCAGGCATCATCGGGGCCGCCGCTCGTCGATGATCCCCTCGATGATTCTCAGCAGCCGATCCCCCGCCCGGTCGATGCTTCCGTTCTGCGTGCTGACCTGCGCGCCTTCGAGCAGGAAGGTGATCTCGGCCGCCGTCTGTGCGGGATCGGGCAGACCGGCCTCGGTGCACATCCCGACCAGCCTGCGGGTCTGGTGGGCCTTGTGCTCCTCGATCACCCGCCGGGCAGGATGGTCGCGGTCGGGCAGCTCGGCGAGGGAGTTGATGAACGGGCAGCCCCGGTGCGAGATCGCGGGCAACCCCTCGGCGATGAAGTGGGCCAGGCCCAGGATCTGCTCCCGGGGGCGGCCGGGGTGTTCTGCCTCGACCCGGTCGAAGGCCGCCTGGTAGTCGGCCGCGACGATCCGCAGCCACTCCGCGACCAGTGCGTCCTTGGTCTCGAAGTGCCGGTAGATCGCCATCTTGGTGGTCTCGGCCCGCTCGGCGATGGCCTGGACACTCACCCGCCGGATCCCCTCGCGCCGGAAGAGATCCTCCGCCGCGTCGAGGATGCGCTCGCGGGGCGGCAGCTTCGCCACCCTGCTCGGCCTGCCGGCGGTCAATGCCATGACTACTCCGTGACGTCCGGTCAGTCGTGGGGCGTCGGCGCCCCACATTTGCTGCCACATTCGCTGCTACGGTACCAGTCCGTTCCGGACGATACCGTTGGGTATCATCCGGGACTTGACGGTATCTTTTCTTCCGCTGGGAGTGACAGTGAGAGTCAGCGAGTACGTGAACTTCGACGCGGTAGGGCTCGCGCGACTGGTCGCCGCGGGTGAAGTGACCCCCGCCGAACTGGAGGCAGCCGCACGTGAGGCCGCACGCGCGGTCAATCCGCGCATCAACGCCGTCGTGGAGACGTGGCCGGCCGATGACGAACCCATGCCCGGCAGTTCCCCGCTGGCCGGAGTCCCCTTCCTGATCAAGGACATCGGAGTCTCCATGGCCGGCAGGCGCACGGAGCTGGGCAGCCGCCTCGCGGCCGGCAACGTCGCCCGGACCGACTCCTCCCTGATGCGCCGCCTCCGCGGCGCGGGCCTCGTGACGTTCGGGCGCACCGCGACACCGGAGATGGCATACAGCATCACGACGGAACCGGTGCTGTACGGGCCGGTCCGCAATCCATGGGACCTGGAGCGCAGCGCGGGCGGTTCCAGCGGGGGTGCGGGCGCGGCCGTCGCGGCCGGGGTGGTTCCGATCGCGCACGGCACCGACGCCGCGGGCTCGCTCCGTGTCCCCGCGGCCTACAACGGGCTCTTCGGTCTCAAGCCGACGCGCGGCCGGGTCTCCATGGGCCCCGACGTCGACGAGATCTTCAACGGCCTGGCCGTGCACGGCAGCGTCAGCCGGACCGTACGCGACAGCGCCGTACTGCTCGACCAGATACGCGGACCCGAGCCGGGCGACCCCTACTTCGCCCAAGAGCCGGCCCGCCCGTACGCAGAGGAAGTCGCCCGGCATCCCGGCATCTTGCGGATCGGGGTTCTCGGCCAGGCGTGGGGCGGGCGCCGCACGACCCCACCGGTGGCCGACGCTCTCGCGCGTACAGTGCGTCTGCTCCAAGACCTCGGCCACCGGGTGGAGGAGGTCGAGGTCGGCCTCGGGGTCGACTGGGAGGAGTTCGTTCTGGCCAACGCTCGCCTCATGGCCGCGAATCTGACCGCCTGGGTGGACGAGCTGGCGGCCGCGTTCGGCCGGCCTGTCGACACCTCGACCCTCGAAGCGGAGACCCTTTCCGGCTACCACTACGGGCAGCGGGTCACCGGCCCCCAGCTCCTCGGCGCGCTCGCGCTCCGCAACCGGGTCGCGCGCACCCTGGCACGGTACTTCGACGCTCACGACGTACTGCTCACCCCGACCTTGCCGGAGCTTCCGATGCCCCTGGGTGCCTATGCCGAGGGTGCGCGGACGCTGGACGGCCTCGGCTGGATCGACCGGCTCAACGACCGCTCGCCGTTCACCTTGGCGTTCAACGTGGCCGGCACACCCGCCATGTCCGTTCCCGTGACGGCCGACGCCGGGACGGGGCTCCCGATCGGCATGCAGTTCGCCGCCGGATACGGACGCGAAGACCGACTCTTCCGCCTCGCGGGACAACTCGAACAGGCAAGTCCGTGGTCGGGCCGGACCCCGGGGGTGTGGGCGGCGAGCGCGTCCTAGCGCAGCACGGCGGACACCAGGTCCGAACCCAGTGCCGTCATCGCGGGCACGTTGAGGGTGTAGTGGATGCAGCGGCCCTGCCGTCGCGCCTCGTCGCCCACTGAATGCGCGGGGCGGACGTGCCCTCAGGTGCGTTGAGTCCAGCGCGGTACTTCTATCTCCAACCTGTGTTGTTCCTAGAATGGCCGAGTGGAGGACATCGATGCGATCGCGGTGCTGCAGGACCCTGTGCGGCGCCGACTGTACGAGTACGTGGCGGCGCAAGGCCGGGAAGTCGGCCGGAACGAAGCCGCCGAGGCGGCCGGGGTGGCGCGCACGCTCGCCGCGCACCATCTGGACAAGCTGACGGATGCCGGGCTGCTGGAGAGCGGCAGCCGACGCCTGACGGGGCGTTCGGGGCCGGGCGCGGGGCGCCCCGCCAAGGTGTACACGCGGGCGCCGGGCGAACGGTCGGTGTCGCTGCCCGCCCGCGACTACCGCACCGCCGCCGAACTGCTCGCCGAGGCTGCCGAGCAGGCCGGTCTCGACGCAGGGCTCTGTGCGGCCGCGCGGCGCCGGGGTGAAGCCCTGCGAGGCGCGGCGGCGCCCTGCGGCGGCCTCGAAGAGGCCATGGAGATGCTGGCCGCGCGCGGCTACGAACCGCACCTGGAGGACGCGGAGGCGGCGGAAGGTGAGGGCGCGGTGTCGGTGGTTCGCATGCGCAACTGCCCCTTCCATGCTGTGGCCGAGCGTTTTCCGCCGCTCGTGTGCGGGATGAATCTCGCGCTCCTTGAGGGGCTGCTCGGCGCGGGCGGTCCTGTTCACGCGCGGATGGACGCTCGGCCGGGGGAGTGCTGCGTGGTGCTCGACTCTTCTAAAAACAATGATGATTGACATAGAAAAGCCGGGCGTGCTGGGATGAGGCCATGACCGCATCCGAGCATGCCGCCCACCTCGCCGAGCTCAATGTCGCCACGCTCCTCCACCCCTTCGACGACGAGCGCATCGCGCCGTTCGTCGAGCTGCTCAATCCCATCAACGCCGCCGCCGACGCCGCCCCCGGCTTCGTGTGGCGGCTGGTGGAGGAGGGCGCGGCCGACGCCACCGGCCTGCGCCCGGCGGGCGAGGACGTCATCGTCAACCTGTCGGTGTGGGAGACCCAGGAGGCCCTGTGGGACTTCACCTACCGCAGCGGGCACCTGGAGGTGATGCGGCGGCGCCGCGAGTGGTTCGAGCGGCACATCGAGTCGCACATGGTCCTCTGGTGGGTCCCCGCCGGCCACGTGCCGACGGTCGGGGAAGCCCTGGAACGGCTGGCTGACCTGCGGGCGCACGGGCCGTCCCCGCGCGCGTTCACCTTCGCCTCGTCCTACACGGCGGCCGAGTCCGCCCACCGGCCCGGGGCGCCGATGAGTTCCGCCTTGCCGGGTCGTCTGTATAGGGGAAGCAGTCCGTATGGGGAAAGCATCCCTTCCGCGTCCGCGGAGGCCCGATGAGATGACGAGGAGCGTGCACATCGTGGACCAGGAGTACGTGAGCGCCACCCTGACCGTCGAGGCACCCGCCGCCGGAGTCTTCGCGGTGCTGGCGGACCCGACGACCCACTCCGCGATCGACGGCACCGGCTGGGTCCAACAGCCAGTCGACCGCGCCCCGTTGACAGAAAAAGGACAGATCTTCCGGATGGCCATGTATCACCCCAACCATCCGGACGGTGATTACCAGGTGGCCAACAGGGTCGAGGTCCTCGACCCGCCCCGGTCCATCGGCTGGCTGACGGGCGAGGAGAAGGAAGGCGGCCGCCTGGAGTTCGGCGGCTGGATCTGGCGATACGACCTCGCGCCGCTCGGCCCGGACGAAACCGAGGTCACGCTCACCTACGACTGGACGGCGGTGCCGCAGTTCATCCGGGAGTACCTCGACTTCCCGATGTTCGGGCCCGAGCATCTGACCAACTCACTGCAGCACTTGGCCGAGCTCACCACGTCGGAGTCCCGGACGTGACCGGCCGTCCTGCCTCCCTGCCGTGGGGGCTCAGCACCTTGGGCCTGGCAGTCATGCTGCCCGGCCCAAGGTGTTGAGTCGCCTACCTCTCTTCGTGACACAGGAGGCCGGTGCGCAGAGCGGCGAGCGTGCTCGACAGGAGGCGTGAGACGTGCATCTGCGAGAGCCCCAGAGCGGCGCCGATCTGTGCCTGGGTCATCTCCTGGCCGAAGCGCATCTCGATGATGCGGCGTTCGCGTTCGTCGAGGTCCGCCAGAAGCGGGGCCAGGGCGTGCAGATCCTCGAACACCGCGATGGCCGGGTCCTCCTGGCCCATGGTGTCGGAGAGGGAACGGCCGGTGGTGTGGGCCCCGCCCTCCTCACCCTCGCCGCGCGGGCTGTCCAGGGACCCGGCGACATAGCCATTGGCCGCCACGATCACTTCCAGGACCTGTTCCTCCGTCACCGCGAGCTCGGCCGCCAGCTCCGCGACCGTCGGTTCGCGGCCGTGCGCCGAGGACAACCGCTCCTGGGACTTGACCAGTTGGAGACGCAACTCCTGCAGTCTGCGCGGTACGTGCACGGCCCAGCTCGTGTCACGGAAATAGCGTTTGATCTCCCCGAGGATGTAGGGGACGGCGAAGGAGACGAACTCGAAGCCGCGGTCGACGTCGAACCGGTCGATCGCCTTGATCAAGCCCACGGTCCCGACCTGGACGATGTCCTCCAGCTGGCCGTTGCCGCGGTTGCGGTAGCGGCCGGCCACGTAGTGCACCAGGGAGAGGTTCATCTCGATCAGGGTGTTGCGCGTGTACAGGTAGGCGGGGGAGCCCTCCTCAAGTGTCCGGAGCTCCTCGAAGAAGAGCTTCGACAGCTCCCGGGCGTCCTTCGGTGCGACCTGGTCCGCTTCCTCGATCCAGGGCAGCCCGTCGCTCTCGTCCCTCGCCCGCGGCCGGTCGCTCTCGCCCCGCGCCCACTCGGCCGGCTCGGCGGCTTCCTCCACGTCCGCCGCTGCCTGCAGAAACATCGTCCGACTCCTCGCTCTCTCTCGTTCCGCACTGCTCAGCTCGCGGTGACCGTGAAGGCGTTGCCCTCCCGGTCGGCCAGCACGGCCTCGCGCCGATCGGGGGCCCCTTCGGGCGGCGCGATGACGCGTCCGCCCCAGCCGACGGCCGCCACGGCGGCCAGGTCGACGTCGGCCACGCGGAAGCACGGGTGCCAGCCGGACGGCGCGGCGTCCCTGAATGCGGCGACTGTGCGCAGCCCGTCGCGCACCTCGATCTGCCCGCGGGCGTACTCCACCTCGCAGCAGTCGCCTGACGTACCGGCCCAGTCCAGTACGTCCCCGTAGAAGAAGGCGGCGGCGAAGATGTCCCGGGTGCGCAGCTCAAGCCGGGCGACGGGGCCCGCGCCCGCCTTCCAGCGGTCGTCGGGGGCGCGTCGGCGCAGGCCGAACACCGCTTCCTGCGGGCCCGCCGCCACCGCGAGCCGCCCGGTCTCGGTGCTCAGCGGCCCTACGGCGACGGTGGCGCCGCGCTCACGCAGCCGGCCCACCGTGGCGTCCACGTCATCGACGCCGAAGTACGGAATCCATCCGGCCGAGACGCCCAGATCGCACGTGGCCTGATTGAGGCTTCCCACCGGGGCGCCGGCCCGTAGCGCCAGATATCGTGCCCTGCCTTGGGGGCCGAGCAGCGGGACGTGACACCAGCCGAGGACCCGGGCGTAGAACTCCTTGGCCGCCAGGACGTCACCGGAAGCCAGGCTCAGCCAGCACGGCGCGCCACGCCTCCTGCCCGTCGTTCCTTTTGGTCCCGCGGCGCCCGGCTGCGGCCCGTCGCCGTACGAGGCGGCCCGTGGTTCGCCCGGCGGTGGGACCAGGCGCAGCCCTCCGGCCCGGCGGACCGGCCTGACGCCGGTCCCCGCGCGCCCCGCTTCCCGGCCCCGGGCTCTCGCGTGCGGGGCGGCCCCCTCTCGCCGCTGCTGCTCACGCTCTCTGCTCACACCGATGTCCCTTGGCACAGCGCCCTCTCCCCATCTGGTTCCGGCGGTCTCGCCAGTAATTCCGCAGACGGGAGGCGCTGTACCGGGACCTTCCGCACCCATCCCTGGGACCAAGGGCCCGACCTGGCCGGTGCCAAAGTCTCAGCGGGGCGACTGACCGCCCCCGGATGCGTGGAGCTCGGCCACCGCGAACCGGGCCTCGTGGGCGCCGATCCAGCAACCGCCGGTACTCGTCAACCGGACCCTCAGCCGCGCAAGCCGTTCCTCAAGCCCGCCCAGGCGAGGGCACCGCACTCGCGGCCGCGTGAGCCGTCTGTCGACCGAGGGCCGACACGCCGGGCTCGTTCGACGGCACGCAGTGCCCCGCGGCGGGGTCGTACACGCAGCCGAGCACCCCGGCGTGGTTGGTGACCGGCTCGGACAACCGGGAGTCCCAGCCGTGGGAGAGCAGCGCTTCGTGCAGCTCGCGCGAGGATTCGACGGGCACGGCCTCATCGGCGGTGCCGTGCACGAGCCGGACGGGGATGGGCGTCGCCGTACGGTCCACCGCCTGAAGGGGCACGATGCCCGTGGTGCGTGCCGGGCGCCGGTAGCCGCCCGCGATGCCCACCACCGCGGCGGGCGCCGGGCCGTCGAATTTCTTCGGCTGGAGGGCGACGCCCATCGCCGCGCCGGCCCCCGCCGACCATCCCGCGAGGATCAACCGGCTTGCTCCGTCGCCGAGTTGGCGGGCATGGGCGTGCGCGTACCGCAAGGAGTCGACGAGATGTTCCCGTCCGTCGTCGGGCCGGTCCGAGCGCCAGTCCGGGACAAGGACGGTGGGACCGAGCCCCGCGATCTCCCGTGCCAGCGCGGCCATCACGTGCCGCTCGTCGGGCCCCATCCCGTGCCACAGCAGCACACACCGGTCGTCGTGCCGCCCGGAGGTGTAGATGTCGAGCAGTTTGCTGTCGCCGCCGGTGGTGTAGGGCACCGTCCGGGTCGTGATCATCACGTCCGTACCTCCAGGCCGGGCGGGGTCGCGGGACGAACCAGCCCTCGTATCCGAAAAAAGTCGCACGGAGATGTCGAGAACTCCAGACCGGCTCCGTCCCCGTGGTGAACGCGACCACAATGGGTCGCACCAGCACCGAGGAGAACATCATGGCCAAGTACCTGCTGCTGAAGCACTACCGGGGCGCCCCGGCCGCGGTCAACGACGTGCCGATGGACCAGTGGACGCCGGAGGAGATCTCCGCGCACATGCAGTACATGAACGACTTCGCGGCCCGGCTCGAGGAGAGCGGCGAGTTCGTCGACGGCCAGGCGCTCGCCCCCGAGGGGACCTTCGTCCGGTACGACGGTGAGGGCCGCCCGCCGGTCACCGACGGGCCCTTCGCCGAGACCAAGGACCTCATCGCCGGCTGGATGGTGATCGACGTCGACAGCCACGACCGCGCCCTGGAACTGGCCGGGGAACTGTCGGCGGCCCCCGGCGCGGGCGGCAAGCCCATCCACGAGTGGCTCGAGGTCCGCCCGTTCCTGAGCGCGCAGCACACCGGCACGGAGTGAACCCGGACATGGACGAGGGCTGGGTCCGGAGCCTCACGCCAAGCGTGATCGGTATTCTCGTCCGCCGCGGAGCCGACTTCGCGGCGGCCGAGGACGCCGTGCAGGACGCCTTGGTCGAGGCGGTCCGCGTCTGGCCCGCCGATCAGCCCCGGGACCCCAAGGGCTGGCTGGTCACCGTGGCCTGGCGCAAGTTCCTCGACGCGACGCGCGCGGACACCGCACGCCGCAGGCGTGAGGAGCGCATCGACGAGGAACCGGCTCCTGGACCCGCCCTCTCCGTGGACGACACGCTTCAGCTCTACTTCCTGTGCGCCCACCCTTCACTGACGCCGTCCTCGGCGGTCGCGCTCACCCTGCGGGCGGTCGGCGGTCTCACCACCCGGCAGATCGCCCATGCCTACCTGGTGCCCGAGGCGACCATGGCGCAGCGGATCAGCCGCGCCAAGCGAACCGTCTCCGACGTGCGGTTCGACAAAGCCGGAGACGTTGCCACCGTGCTGCGTGTCCTCTACCTGGTCTTCAACGAGGGCTACTCCGGTGACGTCGACCTCGCCGCCGAGGCCATCCGGCTCACCCGGCAGCTCGCGGCCGCGATCGACCACCCCGAGGTGGCGGGCCTGCACGCCCTCATGCTGATCCACCACGCCCGGCGCGCCGCCCGGACCGCTCCCGACGGCAGCCTGGTGCCGCTCGCCGAGCAGCAGCGCGGCCTGTGGGACACCGAGGCGATCGCCGAGGGCATCGGGATCCTGCACGCCGCCCTCGCCCGCGACCGCCTCGGCGAGTTCCAGGCGCAGGCCGCCATCGCGGCGCTCCATGCCGACGCGCCCACCGCCGAGGAGACCGACTGGGTGCAGATCGTGGAGTGGTATGACGAACTCGTGAGCCTGACCGGCAGCCCGGTCGTCCGGCTCAACCGCGCGGTGGCCGTCGGGGAGGCCGACGGACCGCGCGCAGGCCTGGCGGCACTCGCGGCGCTCGACGACACCCTGCCCCGCCACGCCGCCGTGGCGGCGTACCTCCACGAACGGGACGGTGACCTGGCGACGGCGGCACAGCTGTACGCCGAGGCGGCCCACAAGGCGCCCAACCTGCCCGAACGCGACCATCTGACGCGCCAGGCCGCGCGGCTCAACGCCGTGCTCAAGTTCAGGCGCGCTCCCTGACGACATCGGCCGGGTCCTTGTCGTCCCGCAGTCCCTGATAGCGGGGGTGGCGCAGCATTCCGTCGCGCGTCCATTCGGTGAAGGCGACTTGAGCCACGAGACGCGGCTGCGCCCAGTGCGCGGTCCGCTCCGCCACCGGGTCTTCGAACGGCGAGCCCGTCAGCCGGAGTTCGTCGAGCCGGCGGCGCAGGGCCAGCAGCGTGCGCCGGTCGAAGCCGGTGCCGACCTTGCCCGCGTAACGCAGCCGTTCGCCCTCGTGGTAGCCGATGAGCAGCGCGCCGATGCCCTCCCGGCTGCCCGTGGGCTCGGTGAAGCCGCCCACCACGAATTCCTGGCCCCGGGAGCACTTCAGCTTGAGCCAGTCGCCCGAGCGGCGCGCCTGATAGCTGCTTTCGGCCCGTTTGGCGATGAGACCCTCCCAGCCGCGGCGGCACGCGTCGGCCAGGAGTTCGGGCCCGCCCGCGTTGCGATGGGTGCTGAACCGCAAGGGGGCCGTGAACGTGATCGAGCGTCGCAGCAAGGACTTACGGGTGCGCAGCGGCAGCCGCCGTACGTCCATGCCGTCCAGGCGCAGCAGATCGAAGACGTAGTAGGTGACCGCGACCTTGCTCGCCGCGACGTCGGCGGGCCGCGTGAGTCCCATGCGCTGCTGCAGTCGCCCGAAGTCGGTCCTGCCGTGCGAGTAGGCGACGATCTCGCCGTCGATCGTGAAGTCCGCGGGGTCCTGTCCCGCGAGGGCGTCGACGATCTCCGGGTACGTGGCGTCGAGCCGCCGGCCGGACCGGGACCGGAGCGTCACCCGGCCGTTCTCGCGCACCGCCAGTGCCCGGACGCCGTCCAGCTTCCGCTCGAAGATCCAGCCGTCCGGGAAGTTTCGCAGGTCGGTGAGCGTGGCCAGCATCGGGGAGGCGGCCAGTTCGATGCCCGGCCTCGCCTCGCGGATACGGCCGTCCAGGCCCGGCGGCAGGCCGTCGAGCAGGCCGGTCATGATTGCTCACCGCTGTCGGAGTGCCATGTGGGCGCGTCCGGAGCCTCGGCGACCTGGCGCAGCGTACGGCCGCTGCGTGCCGACCGCGCCCGCCGTGGGTCGGGCGTTCCGCCGCCCGAGTGGTGCCCGGTCCGTACGAGCAGCCAGGTCGGTTTCGCGGCGGAGCCCCCGCTCTTCTCCTCGCGGCCGTGGAAGCGGGTGAGCGCGTACTGCCCGCGTAGCTTCTCGCCGTGCAGCTCGAATGTGGCGTGGCCGTTTTCCAGGGCTTCGCCGAACGGCACCGGCCGGTGGCGCTTGTCGTGGCTGGTCGGCCGGTAGGTGCCGCGGTCCCAGACGATGACGGTGCCGCCGCCGTACTCGCCGGAGGGGATCACCCCTTCGAAGTCCCGGTACTCCAAGGGGTGGTCCTCGGTGGGGATGGCGAGCCGCTTGTCGTGCGGGTCGGTGGAGGGCCCTTTGGGGACCGACCAGGACTTCAGTACGCCGTCGACCTCCAGGCGGAAGTCGAAGTGCATCGTGCTCGCGTCATGGATCTGCACCACGAAAGTGGGCTCATCGGCCGCATCCGCATCCGCCTTCGCATCCGCGTCGGCTGCGTCCCGCGCCGAGGGCTCGCCGCTCGGCTCGCTCGTCCTGTCGAAGTGCCGCTTGCCGCGGTAGGTCCGCAGACCGTCCTTCTCGCTCACGGCGGGCCCCTTCCGTCGGTTCGCTGATCCGTTCGGGTATGGGTTGGCTCGGCCCGGCCAGGTTATGCACCTCCGATCCCACCCGCACGGCGACCGGGGCGCACTCGTATGTGTGGGACCGCGGCCCGCGGGACACCCGATGCACCGATGGCTTGCGTCCGCGCAGGTCGTCCACCGTGAACGGTGTCAGGCGTTCGCGCCTCCGAGAGGTGCGGAGCAAGCTGGAGACAGTGGATCCGAGGAAGGAAGAACACCCATGGGTGACACCCCGCAGGACCCGACGACCAAGCACCCGCAGCCCGATTTCGCCTCGCAGGACCAGGAGCCGCCGGGCTGGACCGGCCCGATGGACCCGCCCCCGGACCACGGCGAGGAGTCCTACCGGGGGAGCGGGCTGCTGCAGAACCGGGCGGCGGTCGTGACCGGCGGCGACTCCGGCATCGGCCGGGCCGTGGCTCTCGCCTACGCACGCGAGGGCGCGGACGTCCTGTTCACCTATCTGCCCACGGAGGCGGAGGACGCCCAGGAGACGGTGCGCCTCGTCGAGAAGGCCGGGCGCCGCGGTCTTGCCGTGCCGTGCGACATCCGTGAGGAGGAGCAGTGCCGTCGCCTCGTGGAGCGTGCGGTGGCGGAGTTCGGGCGCATCGACGTGCTGGTCAACAACGCGGCCTATCAGATGTCCCAGCCTGATGGCATCACGGAGATCTCCACGGAGCAGTTCGACCGCGTCGTACGCACGAATCTGTACGGCATGTTCTGGCTGTGCAAGATGGCCGTGCCGCACATCCCGTCGGGCGGATCCATCATCAACACCACCTCGGTGCAGGCCTACAAGCCGAGCCCCCACCTGCTCGACTACGCCATGACCAAGGGCGCCATCGTCACCTTCACCCAGGGACTCGCGCAGATGCTGGTCGAGAACGGCATCCGCGTCAACGCCGTCGCCCCGGGCCCGGTGTGGACGCCGCTGATCCCGGCCACGCTGCCCGACACCAAGGAGTTCGGCAAGCAGGCCCCCATCGGCCGCCCCGCACAGCCCGCCGAGATGGCGCCCGCCTACGTGTTCCTGGCATCGGAGCAGGCGAGCTTCATCACCGCCGAGATCATGAACGCCACCGGAGGCACGCCGCTGCCGTGACCCGGCCGGGGGAGCGAGATGACCGCGGAAGCATCGGCGCGAAGGAGGCGGTGACGTGAGCCCCACTGTTGAGCTGCAGGTCGGACGACGCAAGGTCGAGGTCAAGCGAGCCGAGAAGGAGCTCTTTCCGCAGGACGGCATCACCAAGGCCGACCTCGCCGAGCACTATCGGCGGGTGGCGCCGCGCATGCTGCCCGAGCTGCGCGGCAGGCCCCTGATGCTGGAGCGCATGCCGGACGGGATCGACGGCGACCGCTTCTACCAGAAGGAGGTCTCCGACTACTTCCCCGACTGGATCCAGCGCGCCACCGTGGCCAAGGAGGGCGGCAAGGTCACGCATGTCGTCTGCGAGGACGCGGCGACGCTCGTCTATCTCGCGGGCCAGGCCTGCATCACCCCTCATCGCTGGCTGAGCCGGGCCGACCGGCCGCGCTGCCCGGACCGTCTGGTCTTCGACCTCGACCCGCCCGGCGACGACTTCGAACCCGTGCGCAGTGCGGCCCACCAGCTGCGCGAGCTGCTCGAAGAGCTGGACCTGCCGTCGGGCCTGATGACCACCGGCTCCCGCGGTCTGCATGTCGTCGTGCCCCTGAACCGGCGCGACGACGCCGACGACGTGCTCGCATTCTCCCGCGCCGCCGCCGAAGCCCTGGCCGCGCGGCACGACAAGGAGCTGACGGCCGAGCCCCGCAAGGACGCACGCAAGGGACGGCTGTACCTCGATGTCGCGCGCAACGGCTACGCCCAGACCGTGGTCGCCCCGTTCGCCGTCCGGTCCAGGCCCGGCGCCCCCGTGGCCGTGCCGCTGGGCTGGGACGAACTGGACACACCTGGGCTGACCGCCCGCCGCTGGACGGTGGCCGACCTCGGGGACCGCCTCGACAAGGACCCCTGGGCCGGACTCGCCAGGCACGCGCGCGGCGTGAGCGCAGCCGCCAGGCGCCTGCGCGAGCGCACGCAGGCATAGCGGCGCCCGCACGGGAGACCCGCAGGAGGCCGAGCGTCACCGCTACTCGAGGAGAAGCTGATGCGTGCACTCACCTGGCACGGCAAGCGAGATGTCCGTGTCGAGACGGTCCCCGACCCCGTGCTCGAGGAGCCGACCGATGTCATCGTGCGGGTGACCTCCACCGGCGTGTGCGGTTCCGACCTGCATCTCAGGCCTTGAGGCCGAAGACCGGGCTCACCGGGCCGGTTTGGAGTTCACCACGAAATGCGCCCCGTCGGGGTCGCTCAGGAGCGCCTCCGTGGCCCCCTGCGCGCCCTGCAGGACGCTGCCGCCGTGGGCGCGCGCGGCCCGGACACAGGCGTCCACGTCGTCGACCGTGAAGTGGATCTGCCAGTGGGGCCGAATCTCCGGATCGGGCGCCGATTCCACCGCGCCCGAATGGATGCGGGCCACGACATCCCCCTGGCTGCGCAGCACGACCCGTTCGTCCTCGTAGTGGACCTCGCAGCAGCCCGATGCCGAGGACGCCCAGCCGAGGACCTCCGCGTAGAAGATCGCCGCGTCGAAGGCGTCCCGGGTGTAGAGCTCCACGAAGACCGGGGCCGCGCGGCGCCACGCCTCCCAGTCGGACACCAGCTCGCCCTCCCAGATGCCGAAGACGGCTCCTTCGCGGTCGGCGAGCAGCGCCGCCCGGCCCGGCGGGAAGGAGATGGGCCCCACCGCGGTCGTCCCGCCACGCTCCTGGCTGCGGGCCACGGTCTCGTTCGCGTCGGAAGCGGCGAAGAAGGGGGTCCAGGCCACGGCCGCCTGCCCGACGGCCTCGACGGCGGACACCCCCGCCACCGGGACACCGTTCACACTCGCGAACCTGTACTGGTCGCCCAGCTTGCCGACGCGCCAGTCCCACCCCAGTACGGCGTGGTAAAAGGCCTGGGCGGTCTCCAGATCCCGCGTGGTCAGGCTGACCCAACAGGGTGCCCCGAACACCGAGCTGCTGGGTACGTTGCGGCTTGCGGATGCCTTTTGGCTGCTCATCTTTTTGTACCGTTCCGAGGTCGAAGGGCGCCCCCACCCTCTTCGGGCTACCGGCGCCCGACCCTGCGGCCGGGAGACGACCCGCATCGGCGGCCCGCGCCCGTGATCCCTGTCGGCTCCATCATCCCCACAGAGGGGCCTCGCGTCGCGCCAGGCACAGGGAATCCATACCTCTGCATGGATGATCTCGGGCCGGGAACCCGGGCCATCAGCGGTGTCAGTACGCATCAGGCGACTGGCGGGAGCGTTTTCTCCTCAGATGGGGTACATGAGCGTTATGCGCACTCACAGCTATACCGTTCTGGCCGTCGAGGGCGGCGGCTCGCTGATCTTCATCATCGTCGGCCTCGCCGTGGTCATCGGCCTGCTCGCCATGTTCGTCAGCGGACGGCGCCGCGCGGCGCGCCACACCGAGCCCACCACCCCCCCTCACAACGTCGATCCCCCCAGCGGCGAAGCCCAGCGCGGCACCACCTGGCAGACCCCCGACGACGACCCCGACCAGGGGCACCCGCACCCCTGACCGCTGGGGCGGGGCGGTGAACGGGGTCTGGCGGTAACGGCGTGACGCGGGGGAGGGTTCTCTCGCCGGAGACGAGTGCGGGGGAGCCCGCCACCAGGAGGGGAGACACCACCGTCATGCCATCTCAGCGAGGACTCGGTGTGGCCGTCATCGGCACCGGGAAGATGGGCGCGGACCATGTGCGCCGGATCCACGACGTCATCAGCGGGGCGCGGGTGGCGGCCGTCGCCGACATCGAGGCGGAGCGGGCGAAGACTCTGGCCGCCACGATCGACGGCTGTACGGCCTATACCGATCCGGTGGCCGCCATGGCCTCGGGGGAGGTGGACGCCGTACTCATCGCCTCTCCCGGCCCTGCCCACGAGGCGGCATTGATCGAGGCGCTCAAGCATGACCTGCCGGTGCTGTGCGAGAAGCCGATGACTCCGGACACGGCCTCCTCCCTGCGGATCCTGGAGGCGGAACGGCGGCTCGGGCGCCGGCGCATCCAGGTGGGCTTCATGCGGCGCTACGACTCCGAGTACGTGAAGCTCAAAGCGATGCTCGACAGCGGCGATTTGGGCCGGGCGCTGATGCTGCACCAACGTCACCGAAACCTGGCCATGCCGCCCGGGTTCACCGACGACATGCTCATCACCAGCTCGGTCGCCCACGAGGTGGATGCGACCCGCTGGCTGCTCGACCAGGAGATCGTGGCGGTCACCGTGCACAAGCCGGCACCGACGTCGCTCGCCCCGGCCGGCATGAACGACCCGCAGCTCGTCCTGTTCGAGACCGCGGCGGGCGCGCTCGTCGACGTCGAGATCTTCGGCCACTGCGGCTACGGCTACCAGGTCCAGGCCGAGGCCGTCTGCGAGCGGGGAACCGTGCGCATCGGGGACGAACAAGGGCCCAGGGTGAGCGTCGACGGCCGGTGGGGAGGCCATGTGCCCCCGGATTACGTCGAGCGTTTCGAGGACGCCTACGACCGTGAGGTGCAGGCGTGGGTGGACGCCACCCGCAGGGGCGAGGTCACAGGACCGAGTGCCTGGGACGGTTACGCGGCCGCGGCGGTGTGCGAGGCCGGCGTCGCGTCCCAGAGGGAGGGTGGGCGCGTGACGGTGGAGCTGGTCGAGCGCCCGGACTTCTATGGGCAGACGGTGCGGCGGGACTGAGTGGCGAGGGGGGGGGGGGGGGGGGAAACCCCCGCTCTCCCCCCCCCCCCCCCCCCCCCCCCCCCCCCCCCCCCCCCCCCCCCCGACGAACACACCCCCCCCCCCCCCCTTTTCGGTGTCGCCTCGTCCCCCCCCCGCTTCCCCCCCGCCGTAAGGGAGGTCACGCGCCGGAG
>NZ_JBVIPS010000004.1:0-379214 GCF_055577715.1 Streptomyces sp. NPDC033177
TAGTGGGCGTCGATCTCGGCGCGGACGCGTTTGAGGAGGCCGTGGGAGCGGGGGAGGTTTTCGCAGTTGGTGCCCTCTTCGGCGAAGAGGTAGGGGACGGCGTCCAGGCGGAATCCGTCGATGCCCAGGTCGAGCCAGAAGCGCAGGGCGGAGATGATTTCTTCCTGGACGGCCGGGTTCTCGTAGTTGAGGTCGGGCTGGTGGGAGAAGAAGCGGTGCCAGAAGTACTGTTTGCGCACCGGGTCGAAGGTCCAGTTGGAGACCTCGGTGTCGACGAAGATGATGCGTGCGTCCTGGTATTGCTTGTCGTCATCGGCCCAGACGTAGTAGTCGCCGTAGGGCCCTTCTGGGTCGCTGCGGGACTGCTGGAACCACGGGTGCTGATCGCTGGTGTGGTTCATCACGAAGTCGATGATCACGCGCATGCCCCGCTGGTGAGCCGCGTCGACGAATTCGACGAAATCCCCGAGGTCCCCGAACTCGGGCAGCACGGCGATGTAGTTGGCGACGTCGTAACCGCCGTCGCGCAGGGGTGACGTGAAGAACGGCGGCAGCCACAGGCAGTCGACGCCCAGCCACTGCAGATAGTCCAGCTTGGCGGTGATCCCCTTGAGGTCGCCGATGCCGTCGCCGTCACTGTCGTGGAAGGAGCGGACCAGGACTTCGTAGAAGACCGCGCGCTTGAACCATTCGGGGTCCCGGTCCTTGGCGGGAGTGTCCTCGAACAGGTCGGATACCGGCTTGTTGATGGTCATGCATCCTCCGTTGCTGCACGGCTGGGGGCGCGTGCTTCCTCACTCGACCGCGCACACGTGCGCGGGGGAGACACCCGGTGTCAGACGGACGAAATTGGCCTCGCCCCACGTGAAGGTCGCGTCACTCAGCTCGTCGCGCACCCGGAAGGTGGCGCCGGGCGTGATGCCCAGGCGTGCGCGGTCGAGGTGGACGGTCGCTTCCTGGGTGTGGTGCGGGTCGAGGTTCACGACCACCAGCACAGTGTCGCCGGGCTCATGACGGCTGTACGCGATCACCTGGTCGTTGTCCGTGGGGTGGAAGGACACGTTGCGCAGCCGGTGCAGCGCCGGATGGCGTCGACGGATCGCGTTGAGAGTGGTGATCAGCGGCGCGATGGTGGCGCCGGAACGATCGGACGACTCCCAGTCACGCGGGCGCAGTTGGTACTTCTCCGAGTCCAGGTAGTCCTCGCCGCCCGACTGGAGGGGCGTGTTCTCGCAGAGTTCGTATCCGCTGTAGACGCCCCAGGTCGGCGCGAGGGTCGCGGCAAGGACCGCGCGCAGCTCGAAGGCCGGACGGCCGCCGTTCTGGAGGAACTCGGGCAGGATGTCGGGGGTGTTGACGAAGAGGTTCGGCCGCATGTAGGCGGCCGTCTCACCGGCCAACTCCTGTACGTACGACGTCAGTTCCGGCTTGGTGTTGCGCCAGGTGAAGTAGGTGTAGGACTGCTGGAAGCCGATGGAGGCCAGGGTGCGCATCATGGCCGGGCGGGTGAAGGCCTCGGCCAGGAAGATGACGTCGGGGTCGGTGTCGTTGATGTCGGCAAGCACCTGCTCCCAGAAGACGACCGGCTTGGTGTGCGGGTTGTCGACGCGGAAGATGCGCACGCCGTGGTCCATCCAGAACCGCAGCAGGCGTA
This sequence comes from Streptomyces sp. NPDC033177, assembly GCF_055577715.1. Classification (NCBI taxonomy): domain Bacteria; kingdom Bacillati; phylum Actinomycetota; class Actinomycetes; order Kitasatosporales; family Streptomycetaceae; genus Streptomyces; species Streptomyces sp. NPDC033177. The sequence continues at coordinate 1,655 of NZ_JBVIPS010000004.1, forward strand.
CGGTCTCGGTGATCAGGCCGGGCATGTCGCGGTCGAAGGCCAGGGGGTAGATGTCCTGGTACTTCTTCGGGGGGTTCTCGGCGTAGGCGATGCTGCCGTCGGCGCGGTGCTGGAACCACTCGGGGTGTTTGTCGACCCAGGGGTGGTCGGGGGAGCACTGCAGGGCGAAGTCCAGGGCGACTTCGAGGTGCAGGTCGCGGGCGCGGCGCACGAAGGCGTCGAAGTCCTCCAGGGTGCCCAGGTCGGGGTGGATCGCGTCGTGGCCGCCTTCGGGGGAGCCGATGGCCCAGGGCACGCCGACGTCGTGGGGTCCGGGGGACAGGGAGTTGTTGGGGCCCTTGCGGAAGGTGGTGCCGATGGGGTGGATGGGCGGCAGGTAGACGACGTCGAAGCCCATCGCGGCGATCGCCGGAAGCCGCTCGGCGGCCGTGCGGAAGGTGCCCGACTTCGGCGGCTGCCCCTCCCGGACCACGGCGCCCTCCGAGCGCGGGAAGAACTCGTACCAGGACCCGAACAGGGCCCTCTCCCGCTCCACAAGCAGCGGCAACGCGGCGCTCTCGGTGAGGCGTTCACGCAGCGGGTGGGCCGCCAGGAGCGCGCGCACCTCCGGTGCCGTGGCCGCCGCCAGACGATCCAGCGGGGAGCGGGTGTCGTCGCGCAGCAGACCGAGCGCCGTGTCCAGGGTGGAGCGCGCGGCATCGTCGGGGGCCTGGGCGACGGCCCGTTCGAAGAGCTGGATCCCGTCTTCGAGGGTGATGCCGGTGTCGACGTCGGCGTGCACTTTGATCACCGCGTCGCGCTGCCAGGCGGCCATGGGGTCGGTCCAGGCGGCGACGGCGAAGGTCCAGCGGCCGATCGCGTCCGGTGTGACGTCCGTGCCCCACCGGTCCGTGCCCGGTTCCCTCTCCCGCATGACCCGGCGCTGCATGGGGCGGCCGTCGGGCGCGTACAGGACCGCCTCCGCGCCGAGCACGGCCGAGCCTTCGGCGAACACGACGGCCGTCACCTCGACGGCCTCGCCGACGACTGCCTTCGCCGGACGCAGGCCGCCGTGGACACAGGGCCGCACATCCTCGATGGGGATGCGGATGTGGCTGGGGTCCACCGACATGCTGTCCACCTCCGGGTCGTACCGTGCGCGTTGATCGTCTTCGCTTCGTTTCCCTGCGGCCTCGCGTGCCGCGTCAAGCGCCGCCGGGCGGGCGTTCCGCGGCCTCGGCCGCCTCGCGCCCGCAGCGACGGCTCGTCACCGCGCACAGGGCGGCCACGGCGTCCGCGAACTGCGCGCGCACCGCGGGGTCGCCGGGCGAGGCGAGGAAGCGGCGCTGCCAGGCGCGGTACCTCACCAGTTGCCGACCGACGTCTTCTGTGGCGCGCTCCGCCCGCATCGCACTCGACCTCCTGGGCCTCCGCAACGTCGAGCCCTGGCGGGCTCGCGGACCGTTCACGGAGGGGGAGCGACCCGTCACGGCGGGTTCACTCCCTCCCCCATGGTGCGAGGTGAAGCGCTCGCCGTCCTGTTGAACGCAGAGTGCGTGGCCGATCACTCTCGTGTTGCACGAATGGAGTAGGGGGGTGACGCTGGTGCTGACTCTCGAGCGATCACTGCTCACGCTGCGTACGTGTCCCGGCTCCGCGCCGAAGCGCCGCAGCGTGGGCTCCGCGGGTGAGGAGCATGAACGATGAAGCACCACTCAGTGCCCCGCTACTACCACCTCGACGTGGATCTGGAGCCGGAACGCGTCGGTCAGATCCGGCGCATCCTGGCCGCCCATCTGAGGTACTGGGGCCTTGAACAGCACGTCTCTGACGTGTCACGCGGGATCGGTCTCCTGCTGGAGCCCGCGGCCCGCAACATCGGTGCCGGACGGACCGCGATCGAGACCTGGTGGACGGGGCAGCACCTGATCACCGCGGTCTCGCACGGCGATCCGGCCGTCATGGGTGAGCACGGTGTCGAGTCGCACTCGCTGGCCGAGATCGCAGCGCTCAGTGACGGCTGGGGCAGCTGCACGGCGGATGACCGGCACATCGTCTGGTTCTCGCTGCGCAGCCGCACGGAGCTTCGTGAACCCCTGGTTCCCAAGGGTCCGGAGCCCGACACGATCGAGGCGCGGCCCCTGCCCCGCGCCGTCGTGGAGCCGGTCGCCGTGGGCGCGCCGGAAGTGGTGACGCCCCTCGAGGTCGCAGGCCCTGCCTGACCCGGACGTTGCGGCGGGTGCGCTCCCGAAAGGGCGCGCACCCGTCGTATGCCCGATGGTCGAAGCAAGAGACCAAGGGCCGTCGACGGGAGACCTTGTGCGCGTATGGACCGGCCGACCTTTTCCGCTGGGTGCCACCTACGACGGCGAAGGAACGAACTTCGCCCTGTTCAGCGAGGTGGCCGAGCAGGTCGACCTCATCCTTCTGGACGCGGACGGCACCGAGCGGAGCGTCACGCTGGCGGAGGCCGACGGCACGGTGTGGCACGGCTACCTGCCGGACATCGGGCCCGGCCAGCGCTACGGCTATCGGGTGCACGGCCCGTGGCTGCCCGCCGCCGGCCACCGCTGCGACCCGAGGAAATTCCTCCTCGATCCTTACGCCAGGGCGGTCCATGACCTCCGCGACGACAGGGCATCGACACAAGCACCCGTTCGAGGGAAGGCGTCCCGCGACGGCACCGGGAGCACCGGGCCGGCACCCCTGTGCGGTGTCGTGATCGATCCGGCCTTCGACTGGACGGGTGACATCCCGCCCTCGCACGCCTACGCCGATTCGGTCATCTACGAGACGCACGTACGCGGACTGAGCCGCACCCACCCCGGCGTCCCCGAAGAGCTCCGCGGCACCTACGCGGGCCTGGCCGCACCGGCGGTCCTGGACCACCTGACCTCCCTGGGGGTCACCGCGGTCGAGCTGATGCCGGTGCACCAGTACGTCCAGGACGGGTTCCTGCTCGACAAGGGGCTGTCCAACTACTGGGGCTACAACACGATCGGGTTCTTCGCGCCACATCACACGTACGCCGCCCACGGGACACTCGGCCAGCAGGTCACCGAGTTCAAGACCATGGTCAAGGCCCTGCACGCGGCAGGCCTCGAGGTGATCCTCGACGTGGTCTACAACCACACGGCCGAGGGCAACGAGAACGGCCCCACCCTTTCCTTCCGCGGCATCGACAACGCCTCCTACTACCGGCTGTCCGACGAGGACTTCAGCCGTTATTACGACACCACGGGGACGGGCAACAGCCTGCTGATGCGCCACCCCAACGTCCTTCAGCTGCTGATGGACTCGCTGCGCTACTGGGTCACCGAATGCCACGTCGACGGATTCCGCTTCGACCTGGCCGCCACCCTGGCCCGGCAGTTCCACGAGGTGGACCGGCTCTCCGCGTTCTTCGACCTCATCCAGCAGGACCCCGTGATCAGCCGCGTCAAGCTGATCGCCGAGCCGTGGGACCTCGGTGACGGTGGCTACCAGGTGGGCAACTTCCCGCCGCTGTGGTCCGAATGGAACGGCAAGTACCGCGACTGTGTCCGGGACTTCTGGCGCGGCGGCGACCGGACACTCGCGGAGTTCGCCTCACGCCTGACGGGCTCAGCCGACCTCTATCAGCACGACCGGCGCCGCCCGCGCGCCAGCGTCAACTTCATCACTGCCCACGACGGATTCACCCTGCGCGACCTGGTCTCGTACGACACCAAGCACAACGAGGCCAACGGCGAGGGAAACCGGGACGGCGAGAGCGACAACCGGTCCTGGAACTGCGGCGCGGAGGGACCCACCCGTGACCCCGAGGTGCGCGCACTGCGGGCACGGCAGCAGCGCAACTTCCTGGCCACGCTGATGCTCTCCCAGGGCATTCCGATGCTCGGCCACGGGGACGAACTGGGCCGCACCCAGCGCGGCAACAACAACGCGTACTGCCAGGACAACGAGACGACGTGGATCGACTGGGACCTCGACGAGGAACGCGCGGAACTCCTTGACTTCACCCGCCGGGTGGTGGCGCTGCGCACCGAGCACCCGATCCTGCGCCGCCGCCGCTTCTTCCGCGGCGACACCGTCACGCGCCAGGGACAGCCGCTGCCGGACCTGGTCTGGCTGCGCCCGGACGCCGCGGAGATGACGACGGAGGACTGGGACCGGCCCGACGCACACGCGGTGGCCGTCTTCCTCAACGGAGATGCCATCGCGGAACCGGACCGCGCCGGGCGAACCGTCGTCGACGATTCCTTCCTCGTGCTGTTCAACTGCTACTGGGAGCCGATGGAATTCAAGCTCCCCGACGTCTCGTACGGAGCGTGCTGGACGACCCTGCTCGACACCTACGAAACGGGTGGCCCGCCGGACGAGACGGAGCACAAGGCCGAGACGACGCTGAGCGTGGAGCCGCGGTCCCTGATCGTCCTCTCCCGTCCCCCGGTCGGGTGACGGGGGCGCGTTTTCAGGGGCGGTCCAAGTCCACCCGGAGCTCGTCCGTCTGTGTCCAAAAGCCGTCGTCCGCGTCCTGCAGCCGGGACGCCGCGTGCTTCATGTGACGGCGTACGGCGCTGCGGGCCGCCTCCGCGTCGCCCGACTCGACGGCCGCCAGGATCGCGTGGTGCTCCACCCGGACCGCCTCGATGAAGTCGTCACGCCGTGCTTCGTTGGCGCGCGTGACGCGGATGCCGCCGCGCATGACCTCGCCCAGATACCGCACGGTCGAGACCATCACCGCGTTGCCGGTCGATTCGGCGATCGACTGGTGGAAGGCCAGGTCCTCGTCGACCCCGTCACCGCCGTCCGCCACCGCCTTGTCGATCGCGGCCAGTGACTGCCGCATCCGGGCGACGTCCTCCGGGGCGGCCCGGACGGCCGCCAGCGAGGCCGCCTCGCCCTCCATGGCGCGGCGGACCTCCACGATCTGCAGCACCTTGGACTTGGTGCCGGATGCCTCGGCCTCCAGGTCGAGCGGCCGGGTGCGCCGGGGCATGACGAACACGCCCCGGCCCTGGCGCGGTTCGACCAGGCCGGCGTTGCGCAGCCGGGAGACGGCTTCGCGGATCACGGTGCGGCTGACGCCCAGTTGCTTGACCAACTCGACCTCGGTCGGCAGCTTGTCGCCCTCGGCCAGACGGCCGGACTCGATCTCCTCCGAGAGGATCGCGGCGACCCGGTCCGCGAGCCGAATGGGGCCACTCACCTTGGAGAACATGCTCGTCAGTCTATCCGTCAGGGCCTGATCGCCCCGGTCGCGGGCAGGTCCGCGGGCGCGACGGCCCCGGGGTGGTCCTCGACGTACGCCCTGACGACCGACTCGAAGCTTTCGTCGGGCCGCAGGCCGAGCGCCGTGGCGCGCGCGTTGTCGAAGGCGGCGGGCCACGAGCCGACGATCGCCTCGACGGCGGGGTCGGGCGCCACCGTCACCCGGTCGGCGACGGCGTCACCGGCCACCTCGCGCAACGTCTGCAGCATCTCGGCGACCGTGACCGTCAGCGCCGGAAGGTTGACCGGAAGCCCGCCTTCGAGGCCGCCGGGCCCGCGCTCGGCCTCGGTGATACGGAGGATGCCTTCGACGGTGCGCCGGGGCGAGGCGAGGGCGACCCGAAGGTCAGGGCTGACCGGGCAGAGGGCCGGCAGGCCGGCCAAGGGCTCGCGGATGATGCCGGACAGGAAGCCGGAGGCCGCCGCGTTCGGCTTGCCCGGCCGCACCGCGACGGTCATCAGGCGCGCCACCCGCCCGTCGACGAAGCCCCGCCGGGTGTACTCGGCGACCAGCTGCTCGCACACGCGCTTCTGCGTCCCGTAACTGGATTGCGGCGTCGGCAGCGTCGCCTCGCTGACCACGGGCGGCAACGGCAGCGCGGCATCGGCTCCGTAGACCGCGACGCTGCTGGAGAACACCACCCGGGGGACCGGCCCGCCCGCGGCCGACTGGGCGCGGGCGGCGTCGAGCAGGGCGCGGGTGGTGTCCAGGTTGGCGCTCATGCCGAGGTCGAAGTCGGCCTCGCACTCGGCGGAGACGGCCGACGCCAGGTGGATCAACACATCCACGGGCCGCGCGAAGATCGCGTCGAGGCGTTCGCTCAGGTCGCCTTGGACGATGTCCACCAGTGGGTCGTCCGCCACCGGCGCCTCGTCGGGCACGAAGCGATCGGCGAGCACGAGTTGGCCGATCGGCGCACCGCACAGGGTCCGCCTCTCGAGCAGGGCGTCGGCGACCTGCTGTCCCAGGAAGCCGAAGCCGCCGGTGATGACGATCCTCATGCGTGGTCTCCTCGTTCGTTCTTGAGCAGGCGGTCGTTCTTGAGCGTGCGGTGGTTCTTGAGCCAGCCGAGCCCCTCGCTCGTACCGGCCCGGGGGATGTACTCGCAGCCGATCCAGCCGTCGTAGCCCAACTCGTCGACGGTGTCGAAGAGATGGCCGACGTTGAGTTCGCCCCGGTCGGGCTCGTGGCGGTCGGGCACGCCGGCGATCTGCAGATGGGCGACGCGGCCGGTGGGAAGGTCGCGGCGCAGTGTCGTGGTGAGGTCGCCCTCCACGATCTGGCAGTGGTACAGGTCGAGTTGCACCTTGAGGTTCGTGGCGCCCACCTCCTGTACGAGAGCGTGCGCCTCGGCCTGCCGGTGCAGGAAGTAGCCCGGCATGTCGCGGCCGTTGATCGGCTCGATCAGGAGGTCGACGTCCACGGCGGCGGCCCGCTCGGCGGCCCAGGCCAGGTTGGCCAGGTAGGTGGCGCGATGCGTGGCCCGCTGGGTCGGAGTCGCTTCCGGCGGCAGGAGACCGGCCATCACGTGCACCTGGCCGCAGCCGAGCGCCGCGGCGTACTCCAGCGCCCGCTCGATGCCGGAGCGGAGCTCGCCCTCGCGGCCGGGCAGCGAGGCGATGCCCCGCTCCCCGGAGTCCCAGTCGCCGGGCGGGGCATTGAACAGCACCTGCCGCAGGCCGTGTTCGTCGAGCCGACGGCGCAGCTCATCGGCTTTGTAGGCGTACGGGAAGAGATACTCCACGGCCTCGAAGCCGTCGGCCGACGCGGCGGCAAAGCGGTCGGGGAAGGCGTGCTCGGTGTACATCATGGACAGGTTCGCGGCGAACCTCGGCATGCTTGCTCCTGCGGTGGGGCCGGGCCGAAGCCCGGTCAACGGTTGACGACGTCCTTCTTGGTGGTCAGCACCGCGGCGGCGCCGATCACCAGGCTGAGGGCCAGGACGTACATCGGGATGGAGGTCGAGCCGGTGGCGTCCTTGAGCCCGCCGATCATGTACGGGCTGACGAACCCGGCCAGGTTGCCCACGGAGTTGATCAGGGCGAGCCCGGCCGCCGCCGCGGTGCCGCCGAGGAACGCGGTGGGCAGTGACCAGAACAGCGGGGCGCAGGTCAGTACACCGGCCGCGGCGAAGGACAGGGCGACCAGTGACAGCACGGTCGATCCGCTCCATCCGGCGGCCAGGGAGAAGCCGACGGCGCCCATGAGGCTCGGGACGACCAGGTGCCAGCGGCGCTCGCGGCGCTTGTCCGCGGATCGCCCGAAGAGGTTCATGGCGATCAGCGCGGCCACGAACGGCACGGCGCTGAGCACACCGATCGTGAAGTTGTCGTCGATGCCGGTCGACTTGACGAAGGTGGGCATCCAGAACGTCAGGGCGTACTGGCCCATCACGAAGCAGAAGTAGATGAGGCACATCAGCCACACCTTGGGGTCACGGAAGCCGTCCCAGACCCGGCCGTGCTTCTGGTGGGCGGTGTCCCTGGCGATCGCCGTCTCCACGATGTCCTTCTCCTCCTCGGAGAGCCACTTGGCGCTGCGTACGCCGTTGTCGAGGTAGAACATCGTGGCGACACCGATGAGGAGCGCGGGAATCGCCTCGAGCAGGAACATCCACTGCCAGCCGTGCCATCCGCTGACCCCGTCGAAGGTGTCCATGATCCAGCCGGAGAGCGGGTTGCCGAAGATGCCGGCGACGGGGATCGCCGACATGAACATCGCGATCACGCGGGCCCGGCGGTGGGAGGGGAACCAGTAGGTGCAGTACAGGATCACACCGGGGTAGAAGCCCGCCTCCGCGGCGCCGAGGAGGAAGCGCAGCACGTAGAACGTCGTCTCGTTCGTGACGAAGGAGAACGCGCCCGACACCAGGCCCCACGTGATCATGATCCGGGCGATCCAGGTGCGTGCGCCGACGCGCTGCAGCATCAGGTTCGAGGGGACCTCGAAGAGGAAGTAGCCGATGAAGAACAGGCCGGCGCCGAGGCCGTACGCCGCCTCGCTCAGGCCCAGGTCGTCGGACATCTGCAGCTTCGCGAAGCCGACGTTGACGCGGTCCAGGTAGGAGAAGACGTAACAGAGGATCAGGAAGGGGACGATGCGGAGGACGACCTTGCGGAACACGGCGTTCTCACGGGCGAGTTCGGGGGTCTCGGCCGTCGCGGTGGGCGTGGACATGCGGAATCCTTACTGCGGCTCAGGGGATTCTCCGACGGGCGGTGCGTGGTGCGGTGTGCGGTCACCAAGAGGCGCCGAACACGGACCTCAGTTCGTCGAGAGCGGGGGAGGGGAGCGGCTCGGGGCGACGGTCGGTCAGGAGCCAGAGGCGCGCCGTTTCCTCGAGTTCTTCGAGGACGGCGAGAGCGGATGCGGCGTCCGGGCCCCAGACCACGGGGCCGAGACGGTCGAGCAGCACGGCCCTGATCGGCGTGCGTCCCGCCGCGCGATCAGCGATATGGCCGGTCACCAGGTCGGCCACGCGGGGATCGCCGGGCCGGTGGTAGGGGATGAGCGGGACGTGCCCGACCTTCATGACGTAGTACGGCGTGAGGGGTGGAAGCACGTCGTCCTGACTCCACACGCCGGCCAGGGTGAGCGCGACGAGATGCGTGGAGTGGGTGTGGATCACGAACCGTGCCGCGGGGTCGGCGGCACAGATCCGGCGGTGCAGGGTGAGGGTCTTGCTGGCGCGGTCGCCCGCGATCTGATCGCCTTGGGCGTCGACCAGCGCGAGGCGTTCCGGCTCCAGGAAGCCCAGGGCGGCGTCGGTGGGCGTGATCAGGTGTGAGCCGCTTCGGGAGTCACCTCGGGAGTCGCTTCGGCAGTCGCCGATCCGCGCGCTGATGTTGCCCGCGCTGGCGTGGACGTACCCCCGGGCGAACAGGCTGGTGCCCACCCGGACGATCTCGGCGCGCGCCGCGGCCACTTCAGCGCTCAGCGGCTCGGTCATGCCGGCTCCCCGTCGAGGCGGGCGAAGGCGGCGGTGAAGAAGTCGGGTCCGCCGAAGTTGCCCGACTTCAGCGTGATGTGCAGCGGGTCGCCGTCGGGAAGGGCCGCCGCGCACCACGGCACACCCGGGTCGATCTGCGGCCCGATGCGCAGACCCGTCAGGCCGAGCGCCTGCACGACCGCGCCCGAGGTCTCGCCACCGGCGACGACGAGTTGGCGGACGCCCAGCTCGACGAGACCCTGGGCGACGCGGGCCAGAGTCTGCTCGACGAGCTCACCGGCCTCGGCGGCGCCAAGTCGGCCCTGGACGTCCTTGACCGCGTCGGGCGTCACGGTGGAGTAGACGAGGACCGGCCCTTGGGCCAACCGCTCGGCGGCGAAGGCGAGCGCCTGCCCGGCCACGTCCTCACCGGCCGCGATCCGCAAGGGATCCACACTGAACGCGGGCCGTCCGCTGTCCAGGAACTCCTGGACCTGACCGTTGGTGGCGCTGGACACCGATCCGGAGACGACGGCCTGATGACCCGCGGGCGGCGGCAGTTGGGCGGCGGCCGGGGACGGCTCGAACCCCCAGTTCGCCGGCAGACCGATCGCCAGCCCCGACCCCGCGGTCACCAGCGGCAGATCCTTGACCGCCGCACCGAGCCGCAGAAGATCGTCGTTGGAGACGGCATCGACGATCGCGGCGCCGACACCTTCCTTGCGCAGCGTGCCGACGCGCTCGCGGATCGCCTCGGCGCCGGCGGCGACCACGGTGTGGTCGATGAGGCCGACCGGGCGCGCGGTCTGCGCACCGAGCACGGACACCAGGTTGGAGTCCGTCATGGGGGTCAGCGGGTGATGGCGCATGCCGCTCTCGCTCAGGAGTACGTCACCGACGAAGAGATGTCCCTTGAACACGGTGCGCCCGTTGTCGGGGAACGCCGGTGTCGCGACCGTGAAGTCGGTGCCGAGGGCGTCCATCAGGGCCTCGGTGACGGGGCCGATGTTGCCGGCCCGCGTCGAGTCGAAGGTCGAGCAGTACTTGAAGTAGATCTGCTCGGCACCCGTGGAGCGCAGCCACGCCAGTGCTCGCAGCGAGGCCGCGACGGCCTCGGAGGCGGGGGTGGTCCGGGACTTGAGCGCGATGACGACGGCGTCGGCATCAGTGGGCCCTTTGGCGCCTGCGGGCGGTACGTCGATCAGCTGGACCACGCGCATGCCCGCGCGCACCAGGTTGTTGGCCAGGTCCGTGGCGCCCGTGAAGTCGTCGGCGACGCAACCGAGTCGGATCCCCATGTCAGTTCTCCTCCTGTGCGGGCAGCTCGATCCCCGGGAAGATCTTGATCACCGCGCTGTCGTCCTCGCCGCCCAGACCGGAGGCGGACGCCTGCAGGAACATCTGATGGGCGGTGGCCGCCAGGGGGAGGGGGAACTTCTCCGGGCGTGCCGCGTCGAGCACGAGACCCAGGTCCTTGACGAAGATGTCGACCGCGGACAGCGGCGTGTAATCACCGGCGAGCACATGCGCCATGCGGTTCTCGAACATCCATGAGTTGCCCGCGCTGTGCGTGATCACTTCGTAGAGCGCCTCCGCGGGTACGCCCGCCTTGATGCCCAGCGCCATGGCCTCGGCCGCCGCCGCGATGTGCACCCCCGCGAGCAGCTGATTGACGACCTTCACCTTGGAGCCGATCCCCGCCTGGTCGCCCAGGCGGTAGACGGTGCTGCTCATGGCCTCCAGCACCGGATCGGCGATCGCGTACGCGGTGGGGGCGCCCGAAGTCATCATGGTGAGCTGCCCTGTTGCCGCGCGGGCGGCACCACCCGAGATGGGCGCGTCCAGGTAGAGGACGCCGTGCTCGGCCAGGCGCCGCTCCAGCTCGGCGGACCAGGTGGGGTCGGCCGTGGAGCACATGACGTACACGGAGCCCGGGTGCAGCCGCTCGGCCGCACCGCCGTCGCCGAACAGGACCGACTCGACCTGGTCGGCGTTGACCACGACGCCGACCAGGACATCGACGGAGGCCGCCAACTCACCGGCGGACGCGAAGGCGGTGCCCCCGTCCGCGGCGAAGGCCGCGGCCACCTCGGGGCGCAGATCGTGGACACCTACGTCGAAGCCCGCGTCCCGCAGGCTGCGCGCCATGCCGAGCCCCATGGCCCCGAGCCCCACCACGCCTACGCGCGGTCGTGCCGGCCTGTCCTGGTCGTTCATGCCCATCCTCGTCTCGCTGTGCCGGGCCGCGTCGTGCCGTTCGGGGCGCGGTCCGGCTCTGAATCCGTGCGGCGATCGGGTCATATGATGACCTGAGGATGTGGCCTGACGCACTGTGATGCCAGTCACATGCTGGAGTGTGGGTGGCGAGAGCGGGGCGCAGGATGGGACTCGGCGGCCACCGCTCCCGCCGCCCTACGGAACGTGCGCCGACCGGACGCTCAGATCTGCGCCTGCCCCATCCCGGCGAACCACCGGGCCGCCAGGGAGGCGACCTCGTCCAGCGCTCCCGGCTCCTCGCAGAGATGTGTGGCATCGGGGATCACGCGCAGTCGGCTGAGCACGCGCATCCGGTTGGCGGCTTCCCGATTCAACCGCAGTACCTCGGTGTCGCGCCCCCCGACCATGAGCAGCACCGGAGCGTGCAGATGTCCGATCACCTCGTCCGCGGCCAGGTCGGGACGGCCGTCGGGGCAGACCACGGTGTCCACGAGGCCGGGCCTCGCGGCGGCGGCCCCGAGCGCGGCCGCCGCCCCTGTGCTGGCGCAGAACAGGCCCACCGGCAGATCGGAGACGTGGGCGGCCAGCCAGTCCACCGATGCGATCAGCCGATGCGTCAGCAGGTCGACGTCGCCGTGCGGGCGCCCCGTCGCCCTGTCCGCGGCTGCCTCGTCGGCGCTGAGCAGGTCGATGACCAGGGTCCCGACCGCGGAGTCGTGCAGCGTGCCGGCCAGGGCCCGGCTGTGGGGGCTGCGCAGGTAGGCCCCGCTGCCGTGGGCGAGCACCGTTACACCGAACACCGTGTCCGGCACGGTCAGTTCACCGATGAGTGCCCCCTCGCCGCTGGGCACGGTGACGATCTGGGACAGCATGGGACCTCCGGATTCCGGGAACGGGGTGCACGCCGGGTACCCAATGAGATTCCCCTCACGCGGCAGTCGACCTCAGGTGGCAGTCGAGGCGCGCCTGGCCCGCACGAGCGCCCGGCCCTCGGCCGCGTACCACTGGTGGCACAGGATCACCGCCAGCGCGATGCCGACCACGTCCCCGCCGTAGTACATGACGTACGACGCCCGATGCAGGTCGGCCGCGGCGAAAGAGGTGCCGGGCGGGCCCGCGGCATAGAGCGACTTGGACAGGACGCCGTGCGCGGCGGAAGCGGCCAGCAGGGCCGCGCCGCGCATGGCGAATGACGCGCGGTGGCGCAGCGGGTCAAGGGCCAGGACGGCGAAGGAGAACAGCACGCCGGAGGCCAGGAGATGCACGCTGACGAGCGCGTCCAGCCACGGCCGGTGATGGGCGGCGTCCATGAGCGGCGTGCGGTACACCGCCCACAGTCCGGCGATATGGATGAGCGCGGCCAGAGGCGGCCACACGAGCAACGCCGCCGCCCGCGAACGGACGCAGGAGAGCAGCCGCCGCCGGGGCCCGACCGGCAGCGCGCGCAGCGCCAGCGTCACCGGGCGGCCGAGCACGAACAGCAGGGGCGCGACCATCCCGACGCCCAGATGGGTGACCATGTGCCCGGTGAACGGCGGCCACCCCTCCCACGGAGCGATCAGCGAGACCATGAGCACCGCGCCGCCCGCGCACACCGCCGCGTCACGCCGATGCGGCCACCGGTCGCCGCGCCGACGCAAGCGCCGGGCCGCCGCCGCATAGCCAAGGCAGCCCGCGGTCACCAGCAACACCACCACCGTCATCGGCGGGCCCGGACCAGCAGCAGCGCGCCGGCGAGCAGGAACAGCACGGCGATCACGTTCCAGGTCCAGTCATAGGGCGCGAGGTCCACGCCGTAGCGGATCTGGTGCAGTTCAAGCGCCTTGTGCTGGAACGTGCCGTCGTACAGCTGGAAGCCGCCGAGACCCAGGCACAGTCCCGCCCACCAGGCGGTGAGGTGCCGGGCGCCCCGGCGCCACAGATCCGCGTACAGGAACAGACCCGCCACCATCGCGAGCCAGCCGAAGGCATGGAAGATCCCGTCTGAGACGAGGCCGGCCTCGCTCGACGCCTTGTCGTAGAAGTGATGCCAGTGCAGCAACTGGTGGAACACCATCTCGTCGATGAACGCGGCGAACCCGACGCCCACCAGCGCCCCGGAGAGCAGGGAGCGCCCCCTCACCGGTCCGCGCCCCTGGGCCACTCCGACGGAACGCCTTGCTGCTCATGGGGTTGGAACGTCATCGTCATCCGGGACTCCTCGGCGCCAGGGCGGGAAAACGGGCGGGAACGGGTGGCACGAGCGATAAGGCGATTGGTAGGGCGAGGCGCCGGGTACCCGAGAAGCGGAATGGCAGACCGCCACATTTGCGCCACTGTGTCGCCCGGTGACCAAGGTGGTGGGCAGGGCCGCGGGCAGACCCAGGCCAGGGTCGCAGCCTCACCCGCCTGCGCGCGCGCAGACGGCGGCCATGCGTGCCGTCGGTAGGGCTATTACGGTGAAACCCCAAGGACGACCATGAAGGGAACCCTCGTGACGCGTGCCGCCCTGTTCGACGTCGACGGAACGCTCGTCGACACCAACTACCTGCATGTGACGGCCTGGTGGGAGGCGTTTCGGCAGGCCGGACACCGGGTGGCGATGCCCGATGTGCACCACGCCATCGGCCTGGGCGGCGCCGACCTGATCGAGCACCTCCTCGGCGAGGACCGCGATCCGGACCAGGACGACGCCATCAGTGCCGCGCACAAGACCCTCTACGGCACGCACTTCGACCGCCTCGAAGCCTTCGAGGACGCGGGAAAGCTGCTGCGTTCCCTGGCTGGGCAGGGGTGGACCATCGTCCTCGCCACCTCTGCGGGCGGTGCCGAGCTCGACGCGTTGCGCGCCGCCGTGGACGCCGACGACGTCATCACCGCGACGGCGAGCGCCGACGACGTGGAGGAGGGCAAACCCGCGGCGGAGCCCGTCGCCCACGCGCTCGAACTGGCCGGTGCGAGGGCCGAGGACAGCGTGTTCGTCGGCGACTCGGTCTGGGACATGAAGGCCGCACGGCGCGCGGGCGTCACACCCCTGGCCGTGCTCAGCGGCGGCATCCCCCGCGAGGACCTCTCCGAGGCCGGAGCGGCGGAGGTGTACGACGACACCGCCCACCTACTGGCGTCGCTCAAGAGCAGCGCGTTCGCGGGTCAGTGAGGGGTCGCGCCCTCGCGCCCGAGGGGTCCACCTGACGGCGGCCGGCCGGCTGACGCCGCCGTGACAGGGTGACCCCACGGCCAGACGCTCGTGTACGACCCCTGCGGGCAGACGCTCGTGTACGACCCCTGCGGGTTCGCCTGCTCGCAACCGCCCCAACGACCTGGTCCGCGCCCACGAGCTCTAGCGAACCCGAGCCCGGTGATCAGACCTTCCAGGACCTGATCTGGTCGGCGACCGCATAGACACTGAGCCGGCTGTCGCGGATCTTGCGGATGAGGTCGGACAGCGCGCCGTAGGGCGGGTCGATGCCCTCGCCCGACTGGTCCATGTACTGGGCGGCGACGAACGCCGCGTACAGGCTGTTGCGGTAGGGCAGCGGCTCCAGGCGCACGATGGTGTGCAGCAGGGCGGCGGCGCGCCAGGCGGCGTCCGGGTCGGCGGACTCCAGGGTCGGCAGCTTCGTCTTGTGGCGGGCGACCGCGGCGACCAGCGCGGAGTAGTCCGAGACCGTCATGTCCTCGGGGGCGACCGCGAACTCCTGGACGTCTAACAGCCAGGACACGTCTACGTACAGAACCATCAGGCGGCCGCGGACCCCTCGTGACGTGCGGAGGGCGGGATCTCCTCCGGATTGGCCGCGTCGAACTCGGCCCGCAGCCGGTCGGCCCAGGCGGAGGCACCCGCGACGAACTTCTGACGCTCCATCTCGCGGACTCCGAGGTCGTGGAGGTACTGCTTGAGGCTCTTGCCCTCGGCCGCCGCGGCCGCGCGGACACCCTTGAGCTCCTCATCGGTGAAAGTCACGTTCAGAGACGGCATACGTCCAAGGTACCAACTAGGTACCTGCCGGGGGAGTGTCTCCGTCATCCGGGCCGGAACCGGACTGCGGCAGCAGGGGGAACAGCCGGGTGATGAGCGCCACCGGGCGGGCTCCGTCGGGCCGGGCCAAGGGGCGTTGTTCGCGGTCCTGGTAGGGGGCGAGGGCCCGCCGGACGGTGTCAGCGACCCGGCTCATCTCCTCGGGCGTCAGGTAGGCGATGGCGCTGAACGCCTCGTCACGGCGCCATGCGGCCGGGGCCTGGTCGCGCTGGGCGAGCCAGCGCTGCCAGCTCTCGTCCTCCAGGCCCCGAGCCAGATCGCCGAACTCCTCCGCCGCGGAGCTGCCCGCGGCGGGGTCGTCCTGCCGCAGGCGCCAGGGGCGTGCGCGGCCCCCGTGGTGCGGGGCCTCCTCGATGTGGCCGTGACGTGCGAGCTGCCGGAGGTGGAACGAGCAGAGCCCCGAGCTGTAGCCCAGCCGTGCGGCGGCTTCGGTCGCCGTGACGGTGCCGACTTCGGCGAGCAGGCCCATCAGGGCCGTACGGACGTCGTGCTCGCGCAGGGCGTCGCCGGTGTCCTGCGTCCGGTCGTAGTGCGCGTTGAGGTCATCTTCGGTCACTTTGCAAAGTCTGCTACTTTGCAAAGCACTTGGCAAGCGGGTCCCGCCCGCTTGCTGCCAGCGGAGGGGGAGACCGAGATGTCCGTGCGTCAGGACTGGTCCGACGGCCCAGGGCGAAGCCGTCAAGTGGACCGGCGTGTGCGTGTACAAGGGCGACCCGTGGACACGTTCCCCGCACTGTCGCCGGAGGCGGCGCGAGGCTCGGTTCGCCGGATAACGGTGGTGGGCGAGGAGATCCTGAGCCGTCCGTGCCGGGAGGTGACCGAGTTCGGGACCGCGGAGCTGTCCGCACTCATCGACGACATGTTCCTGACCATGTACGTGGCCGACGGCGCCGGACTCGCCGCCAACCAAGTGGACGTCGGTCTGCGGCTGTTCGTCTACGACTGCCCGGACGACGACGGGGTCCGGCATGTCGGCCACATCATCAACCCCGTCCTGGAGCTGCCCGATCCGGGCAGCCGCCGACTCGTCGACGACTCCGAGGGCTGCCTGTCCGTGCCCGGTGCCACGATGGCGGTTCCTCGCACCGATCGCGCCGTGATGCGGGGCCTGGACAAGGACGGCGACCCTCTCGTCATCGAGGGCACGGGCTACTTCGCCCGGTGTCTCCAGCACGAGGTCGATCACCTCGTCGGGCACACGTATCTCGACCGGCTCTCCAAGCGGGACCGCAAGGACGCCGTGCGGCAGATGGAAGAACGCCGCGAGGACGTCTTCGCGCGACGCGCGGCCAAGGCCGGCGGCCTCGGCCGCTGAACCTCAGAGCGAGGCGCAGGCCTCGCCGATCGCCTGGTCCAGCATCGTCAGGCCGAGTGACAGCTCCTCCTCCGTGGCGGTCAGCGGCGGCGCCATCCGCAATACCCCGCCCATGTTGGCGAGTTGGACGATGTTCATGTGCAGGCCGAGTTCGAGGCAGCGACGAGTGACCCGTGCGCCCAGCTCGTCCGAGTGCTGCTTGGTCTCGCGGTCGACGACGAGTTCGAGCCCCGCGAGCAGGCCCCGGCCGCGGATGTCGCCGACGACCGCGTGCCGCGTGGCGATGTCCGTCAGGCCCTGGTGGAGGAACGCGCCGAGCGTACGTGCGCGCTCGTCGAGCCTGTCGCGGGTCAGGACGTCCAGGACGGTGTTGCCGACCGCGGCCACCAGCGGGTCGGCGACATGCGTGGTGAAGAACAGGAACCCGCGCTCGTGCGCCTCACGCTCGATCTCGGCGCTGGTCACCACGGCCGCCAAGGGCAGTCCCGCGCCCAGCGTCTTGGACAGCGTGAGGATGTCGGGCACGACGCCGTCGCGCTCGAACGCGTACCAGGTCCCGGTGCGGCACAGACCGGTCTGCGCCTCGTCGAGGATCAACAGCATGCCGCGTTCCCGGCACTTGGTCTGCAGGGCCGCGAAGTACCCGGGCGGCGGCTCGATGATGCCGCCGGAGCTGAGAATGGGTTCCACGAGGCAGGCCGCAAGGCTGCCGGTCGACTGGGCGTCGATCAGGTCGAAGGCGAAGTCCAGTTGGCGACGCCAGTCCAGGGACCCGTCGTCCGTGGTGAAGTCGGGCCGGTAGGTGTTCGGCACGGGGATGGCGAAGTTGCCGGGTGCGCCGGGACCGTAGCCCTTGCGGCCCGCGCTGTAGGTGGCGGACGCGGCGGCCTGCGTCATGCCGTGCCAGGAGCGCGCGAACGAGACGATCTCGTGCTTGCCGGTGACGAGCTTGGCCATGCGGAGGGCGGCTTCGTTGGACTCGGCGCCGGTCGTCAGGAGCAGCGCCTTCTCCAGCGGCGCGGGCAGAGTCTCCGCGAGACGCCGGGCGAGGTCGACCACGGGGCGGCTGAGCATGCCGCTGAAGAGGTGGTCGAGGGACGCGACCTGCCGCTGGACGGTCGCGACGATCTCGGGGTGCGAGTGGCCGAGGATCGCGCTCATCTGGCCGGAGGTGAAGTCGAGGATCTTCCGGCCGTCCGCCGTGTACACGAAGCTTCCGGCGGCACGTTCGATGATCTCGTGGGTGAACTCGCCGCCGTAGCGCACGAGATGCCTCTCGGCGTCGGCCCAGAAGGTGTCGGTGGACGGCAGGGCTGTGGTCGAAGCGGTCATGTCGCCGACGGTAGGCGGCACCCGAGCAACACGTCCATCTCACGATTCCGGCTTTCCTGTTCGGTAGAACCGCACAACAATGAGATACGTGATGAATCCCTGGAGGCTGCGGCTGCTGAGCCAGCTCGACACCCTCGGCACCGTGCGGGCGGTCGCCCAGGCCGCCAACCTGAGCCCGTCGAGCGTGTCCCAGCAGCTCGCCGTGCTGGAGAGGGAGACGCGCACCCAGCTGCTCGAACGGACGGGGCGCCGGGTGCGGCTGACCCCGGCCGGACTGATCCTCGCCCGCCGGGCGCGGGCGATCCTCGACCACATGAGCAGCGTGGAGGCGGAGCTGCGCGGCTTCGGCGAGGAACCGGCCGGCCTGGTGCGGCTCGGCGCGTTTCAGAGCGCGATCCACACCATGGCCGTGCCCGCGGTGAGCCGCCTCGCACGCGAGCATCCGCACCTCGACGTCGAGCTCCTCGAGCTGGAGCCGCACGCGAGCATGCCCGCCCTGCGCGGCGGCGACGCGGACATCATCATCACGACCACGGACTTCGACGAGCTGCCGCTCGGACCGGACCTCGACATTGTCCCGCTGGCCATGGACCCGGTGCTGCTGGTGGTCCCGCCCGGACATCCGGCGACCGGCCGCGGCGCCGTGGACCTCGCGGCGTACGCGGACGAGGCGTGGGCGTTCGACATCCCGCAGTCGTACATGGCCAATCTCGCGCTGCCCCTGTGCCGTCGGTCCGGCTTCGAGCCGCGCGTGGTGTGCCGGTTCAGCAACTACATGATGACCCTGCAACACGTCGAGGCCGGACTCTCGATCGCGCTGCTGCCAGGCCTGGCGGTCGACCGCCGCTACGACGTCGCCACCAGGGAACTCGCCATTCCCGTGACGCGCACCATCACCGCGGCGATCCGCCACGGCTCACCGCCTCGCGCGGCGGTCCGCGCGGTCCTGGAAGCCCTGCGCCACCACCCGGAGCTGCCGCTGCCGGGTGGGGAGTGAGCAGCGCCGTGCACAGACGCGCAGAAGCCGGATTGTCAGTGGCGGCTGGGAGGGTGGGAGTCATGGACAGGGATGAGGAGTTGCTGCGCGGCCGGGTCTACGGCCAGGACCACGACGACCCCCGCCAGGGCCCACAGCCCGGGCGGGACTACGGCGAGCTGGTCGGTGGCCCCCTGGACGGCCTGTTGCTCGACGTGACCGGCTGGACCAAGGGCGAGAAGGAAACCGGTGTCGCCCTGCCCACGGAGCTCGGGCACTTCGGTGCCGGCGGGCGAGCGATGTACGACCCACGGCCCGGTGACCGCCGTCGTCGCTGGGACTGGTCCGGCGACACTCCCTGACCACGGGCCCGCGCTCGGCTTTACTGCCCAACTCCAGGCTCCCGACCCGGCGTCAGATCCGCCCCCACACAGATCGTAGAGTCGCAACGGTGAACGAAAACAACACCTTTGGCATGTCGGACGCTCCCGATCACGAGCTGCCGATGCTGACCACCGACCAGGCCAACCACCTGCGGGCACTCGCCGCCCCATATGCGCAGGAGGGTCACACGCACCCGCTGTACAACCTGGCGCAGAGGTGCCGACAGGCGCCGCAAGAGCACTGGCCCGAGATGGTCGCGGGCCACTTCGGCCGCTTGGGGGAGGCAGGCAGGGGTGACGAGAGCGCCGCTGAACTCCTTCGTGGTGTGCATGCGCGGCTGCTCCCGACGGATTCGCTCACGCAGGAGATCGCCGGTGCCATGCGTTACGCGCGCGTGGTGGCCGAGGGCCTCGTTTTCGCCTACGCACTCGACATGCCCACCAGCGTGCGCATGCTCACCGACCCCGACGTGGAGCGCGCCGGGATCGAGGAGTTGGGGGAGGCGGCGTACGCGAACTTGATGCGCGTGCCCGTCGAGCACGACGAAGTGCCCGTCGAGGGAGGGGCGGTGCTGCACTCCCTGTACGGCGAATCCCCGTTCGTCGCGAGCAAGGCGCTGTACCTGTCGGAAACGGTCCGGCAGGTCACCGGTGAGCCGCTCCCGGACGCCGGAGCCCTCGTCGTCGTACCCACCCGGCACTTGCTGGCCTACCACCCGATCGCCGACGGTTCGGTGGCCGACGCCATCAACGCCCTTGCCGCGTACGGCCTCGGCGCGTACGAGGACGGACCGGGCTCCCTGTCTCCCCGGGTCTACTGGTGGCATCAGGGCCGCCTGACGTCCATCACGGTCATCGACCACGACACCCTCTCCTTCTCCCTGCAGCCGCCGCCGGAACTGCTCGGCCGCCTGAAGGGCCTGGTGCGCCTCGACCGCGCCGGACGGCTCGACACCGCCACCGCGGCCGAGGCACCCGACGTGGCTGCTCTCACCCGCGCCACGGCCGATGCCATAGCCGGTCTCGCCGAGGACCCGGCCGGACTGGGCGACGCCTTCGCCTCGACTCTGACACTCGCCCATGCCCACTGCGCCGCCGACCCCAAGGCGTCGTACGCCGGCACCTGGGACGCCTGGGCCACCTCCGTACAGCTAGGCACGGCACTGTTCACCGGTGCGCGGGCACAGGAGTGCTGGCTGGGCGAGGACATGGTGCCGCAGCTGCCCGCGACCCCGGCCGCGCCGCCGGCCCAGGCCCGCGCCTGGCTCGATGCCTTCTACGTGGCGGTCGCCTGCCGTCAGAAGGACCGGGCCGACCGGCTGTGCCAGGTGCCGCTCGAGGTGCTGCGGCAGGACGACTCCGTCGACGCGTACGTCCTGCACTGGATCGACACCCTGCAGACCTACTGGTCCGAGCGCCCCATGGACGACGTCGTGGCCAAGCTGCTCGCCACGATGGAAACCTCTCATCCGGACTCCTTGACCCACACGCCCAAGGACTTCTCGGACCTCATCGACTACCAGCCCGTCGCCCTCTTCCACCGCCTGATCGCCCGCGACCACGACGCGTTCACGAAGGCCCTGGCCGACGCCGTCGATCACCACCGCGCCTACTGGGGCGACTCGGCGGCACCGCGCGCCCGGGTGGCGCTGGGGGTCCTCGCGATGGCGAGCCTCGCGTACGACTACGGCTTCCCCGTCGACATGCCGCAGCCCTACCTGCCGACGTACCTGCTCAACCGCGAGCGGATCGAGGAGATACCGGCGGCCTGATCGTGAGGGTTCCGACGGGCTGACGCCGCGCGCTGAAACCCTCGTGAAACCGCGCTGAATGCGCCGTGCCGCAACCTCTGCGGCATGACGACAACGACGACATCGTCCCCACTCGCCATCGCGGCCACGGGGATGCGCAAGGCCTATGGGGACAAGACGGTCCTGGACGGCATCGATCTGACGGTGCCGGCCGGCACCGTCTTCTCCCTCCTCGGCCCGAACGGCGCGGGCAAGACCACCGCCGTGAAGATCCTCTCCACGCTCATCACCGCCGACTCCGGTGACCTGCGGGTCGGCGGCCACGACCTGGCCGCCGACCCGCAGGCGGTGCGTGCCGCGATCGGTGTCACCGGACAGTTCTCCGCGGTGGACGGACTGATCACCGGCGAGGAGAACATGCTCCTCATGGCCGACCTGCACCACCTGTCGCGGGGCGAGGGCCGGCGGGTCGCCGCCGAACTCCTGGAGCGCCTCGATCTCACCGAGGCGGCGAAGAAGCCCGCCTCCACCTACTCCGGCGGCATGAGGCGGCGCCTGGACATCGCCATGACCCTGGTGGGCGGGCCCAGGATCATCTTTCTCGACGAGCCCACCACCGGGCTCGACCCCCGCTCCCGCCACAACATGTGGGCCATCATCCGCGGGCTGGTCGCGGGCGGCGTGACGGTCTTCCTCACCACCCAGTATCTGGAAGAAGCCGATGAACTGGCCGACCGCATCGCGGTGTTGAGCGATGGGAGGATCGCCGCCGAGGGCAGCTCCGACGAGCTCAAGCGGCTCATTCCGGGCGGCCATGTGCGGCTGCGGTTCACGGACCCGACCGCCTACCGGTTCGCCGCCCTCGCCCTGCACGACGTGACCGGCGACGACCGGGCGCTGACGCTGCAACTCCCCAGCGACGGCAGCCAGCGCGAGCTGCGCGCCGTCCTCGACCGGCTGGACGCGGTCGGCGTAGAGGCCGACGAACTGACCGTGCACACACCGGACCTGGACGACGTCTTCTTCGCCCTCACCGCCGACCGTGCCGACGCCCCCCACCAGGCCATGGAGTCCGCCCGATGAGCTCTCTCCCCCTTGCCGTACGCGACTCGACCACGATGCTGCGCCGCAACCTCCTGCACGCCAGGCGCTACCCCTCGCTCACCCTGAACATCCTGCTGACACCGATCGTCCTGCTGCTGCTCTTCGTCTACGTCTTCGGCGAAACGATGAGCGCGGGCATCGGCGGCAGCGGCACCGACCGCGCGGACTACGTCGCCTATCTCGTCCCGGGCATCCTGCTGATGACCCTCGGAGCTACCCCGGCGGGAACGGCGGTGTCCGTCTCGATGGACATGACCGAAGGGATCATCGCCCGCTTCCGCACGATGGCCATCCACCGCGGCTCGGTGCTCGTCGGACACGTCGTCGGCAGCGTGTTGCAGGCCCTGCTCAGCGTGCTGCTCGTGGGTGCCGTCGCCGTGGCCATCGGTTTCAGGTCGGTCGACGCCACGGTCCTGGAGTGGCTCGCGGCGTTCGGACTGCTCGCTCTCGTCGCGCTGGCGTTCACCTGGATCGCGGTCGGGATGGGGATGGCGAGTCCGAATGCCGAGGCGGCCAGCAACAACGCGCTGCCGTTGATGATCCTGCCGCTCATCTCCAGCGCCTTCGTGCCGGTCGAGTCGATGCCGGACTGGTTCCAGCCGATCGCCGAACATCAGCCGTTCACCCCGGCCATCGAGACCCTGCGGGGTCTGCTCCTCGGCAGCGAGATCGGCGACAGCGGTTGGATCACGATCGCCTGGTGCCTGGGCCTTGCCGCGCTCGGCTACCGCTGGTCGACGGCGTTGTTCCACCGCGACCCGAAGTAAGCCCACGAACCGCCTCCCACAGCTGGTCCCGCTCCAGGGCGGCGTACCGCGACACCGCGTCGGCGTACGCCACCCGGTCCGCGCCCTCGGCCGCCTGCCGGGCGCGGGCCGCCGACATCGTCGGCTGGAACTCGCGCAGCACCCGCAGCCGTTCGGCCAGCGCGATCATCCGTACGGCGACGGCCATGTCGACGGTGTCACCGGAGGCGAGCGCGGCCATGCCGAGCGCGTGCAGCACGGTCCCGAACACGGGCAGCTCCAAGGGCGAGCGGGGCGGCCCGTCGAGCAATGTCCGCAGCCGCTGCCACAGCCGGTCGACCGGCTCCGCGACCAGATCGAGCCGGCCGGCGTGCGCGTGTGCCGTCACCGCAGCGGACTGGATCTGCAGCGCCCACGGGTCGAGCCACGGATCGCCGCCGTGGATCGAGCCAGCCTCGTGCATCCGCTCCACGGCGCCGCGCCACAGGCCAAGGCCGGCCTCGGTGTGGCCGCGGGCGAGGGCGATCTCGGCACGGCCGCCGAGGGCGGGGCTGTAGAAGTCGTCGTCGCGCGGGGTGGTGACACCCTCGGTCTGCCGCAGCCAGTACTCGGCTTCGTCGGGGTCGCCTAGTTGCAGGCAGGCGAGGACCAGGGCCGAGCGGATGCCGATGTGGTCGAGCTCGTCACCGAGCCGCGGCAGCGCCCGCAGAGCCGCCCTGAGGTGCTCGTGGGCGGTCTCGCCGTGTCCCGTCCGCAAGGACAGTTCGCTCAGCCGGGAATGGCCCATGAGCTGCAGGGGCGGCTGGTCGACCGGAGCCAGCGCGCGGATCATCCGGTGGGCCGAGGCGAGTGCGCGGTCGATGTCGTGCTCGTACTCCCAGACGTAGGTGGCCACGCACTCGGCGATCCCGGCGACCAGGGGCTGCTCGTCGGCGCAGAGTGCGCGCAGCACGGCGTAGTCGGGCGGGCGCATTTCGGGGAGAGCGCTCAGGACCGCCGCGGTGGCGCGCGGCAGGGTGTCAGGCGGGGCCGCGGGGAGCCGACGCAGGGTGACGAGCTGGCGGATGCCGTGCGGTCCGTAGTTCATGAACAGGCCGCCCGCACACAACACCGCAGCTGTGCGCGCGACTTCGACGTAGGCGGGCCCGGGGTAGTAGTGCGAAAGCGGTGGGCCGGTGTCGGCGGCGAGGGTGGCCAGGCGAGGGTAGTTGGAGTCGGTGGACCACAGGGCGGCGAGTACGGCGGTCAGGGTGGCGATGGTGGGGGAGTCCGCGCGGGCCAGGGCGTGCCGCAGGGCCGGCACGAGGTTGTCCTGCTCGGCCCTGATCCGCTCCCGGGCATCGATGGGGCCGCCCCGGGGGTGGTGTATCCGGGAGCCGGGGGACGGTTCCGGTCCGAAGAGCGCATCGTGGGCCCCGACCCCGAAGTCCCGTGCCCAGGCGAGGAATCGGGCCACCGCCTCGTCCTCCTCGCCGGCCTGTGTACGGCGGGCCGCGCTGAACTCCCGTACGGCCTCCAGCATCCGGAAGCGCACACCGGCCGGGGTGTCGACAACGATGAGCAGCGATTGTGCGGCCAGTTGATCCAGGAGCAGCAGCGCGTCCTCGCCGAGCACCTGCTCCGCCGCTGCCCCGGAGAAGCCGCCGGGGAAGACCGACAGCATGCGCAGAGCCGCCCTCGCGTCCTGTGTGAGCAGGTTCCAGCTCCATTCCACGACCGCGTGCAGCGTGCGGTGGCGCTCCGGGGTGTCCCGCGCCCCGCCCCGCAGCAGCGCGAACCGGTCGCCGAGCCTGCGGGCGATCTCCGGCACCGAAAGGACCCGCACCCGCGCGGCCGCGAGTTCCACGGCGAGGGGCAGCCCGTCGAGGTGGCGGCAGAGCCCGGCCACCGCGTCCGGGGGCAGCTCCACCCCCGACCGGGCGGCCCGGGCGCGCTGGGTGAACAGTTCGACCGAGGTGGAGAGATCGAGCTCCGGCAGCGCGTACACCGTCTCGGAGGTGAGGTCCAGCGGGGCCCGGCTGGTGGCGAGCACCCGTAGCTCCTTGGAGGAAGCGACCAGGGCCTGCACGAGGGCGGCGGCGCCCCCGATGACCTGCTCGCAGTTGTCGAGCACCAGCAGGGCGGGCCCGGAGCCGAGCACCCCCAGGATGCCGGACACCGCGTCGCCCGCGGTGTGGCCGCTCACCACGCCGTGCCGGCCCTCGCCCGCGCCCAGCGCGGAGGCCACCTCGGTCGCCACGTCCGCGTCCGCGGTGACGGCGGCGAGCGGCACGAAGTACACCACGCGCTGCGCGGCCCGGCGGCTGACGGCGTGGGCGAGCCGGGTCTTGCCGAGGCCGCCGGGCCCGACGACGGTGACGGCACGGGAGGCGCCCAACAGCCGCTCCACCGCTGCGATGTCCTCGGCACGGCCGAGGAGCGGATTCGGTTCGTGCGGCACACCGTGGCGCACCACCGGCGCCCCGGCGCCCAGCAACTCCCGCTGGACGGCCCTGAGTGCGGGGCCGGGATCGGTGCCGAGCGCCTCACGCAAGTCGCGGCGGTACGCCTCGTAGCGGGTGAGGGCGGCGGCCGGGCCCGCTGTCGCCGCCTGTCCGCGCAGCGCCTCGGCGAGGACTTCCTCGTCGCGCGGATGCTCCGCGGCGGCCACGGCCAGCGGGCCGGCCGCCTCCGCATGCCGTCCGATGCGGGCGAGCGCGAGCGCCTGCGCGCGTACGAGAGCGGCGCGGATGGGGGCGCGTTCGGCGCGCAACGCGGCGACGGCGTCGTCGACGCCGCCCGACCCGCCGTGGGCGCCGTCCCACAGGGCGAGCCCGGCTTCGGCCGCCGCCAGCCCTCCCGCGTGATCCCCGGCCCGGGCCCGCTCCGCGCTCACGGCGGCATGCAGCAGTAGCGCCGAGCTGTCGACCTGGTCCTCGGCGAGGGCGAGCCGGTATCCCGTAGGCGTGCTCGCGATGACGTCGGCGCCCAACTGCGCCCGCGCCCGGGACACAAGAACCTGCAGCGCCTTTCCCGGCCGCTCCGGCAACGCGTCGGGCCACAGCCCCGCCACCAGTCGCTCGACGCCGCAGCCCGCGCGCAGGTCACCCGCGAGGAGCGCGAGCAGACCGCGGAGCCGGGGCGCGGTGACCTCCTGCCCGCGATGCGCGACACGCGGCAGCAGGGTCAGTTCGATGGTCACCCGAGCAGATTAACCAAGGCCTCGTCAGCTCCCCTCGGCCACCGAGGCGTTGTGTGCCCTACGCCACACGATGCGGGGAGAGTCGGTTGGTCATCTGTCTCTGGATAGTCTCCGGCGACGAGGCCGCGATCCCGACCGGCGTCTGCCCGGGGTCGTGCATGGAGCACTGATATGGGCGCACATCGACCACCCCTTTGGAATTCCGGACGGCTGGCAGCCGCTTCACCCACTACTCGCACCGGTAGCTCGGGCGGCTGCTTTCTGAGGTCGGCAGGCAGCCCGGCGTCAACTCCGCCGGGCGTCAGCCGCGTCGGACATCGCCGAGGAACACCAGCCCGTCGGTCCCGGTCAGCTGGGCCGGGTCGAGCGGGGCGTAGCCGAACCAAGGGGATGCGCGGGGCGCGGGCAGGGTGTCGCCGAGGGCGGCGGCCAGACGCGGGGCGTCGATGACGCAGCGGTCCTCCGGGAGTGCGTAGAGGAGTCCTTCGACGGTGTCCGGCGGCGGAGCGTCCACTCCCTGATGCGGGAGCGTGCCGAGAGCCGTGGCCACGAACGCATACCCTTCGCCCTCACCCAGGCGGGAGTTGACCAGTGCGCCCGCGCTCCACCACGCGAGCAGCGGCTGATCCCACATGCGCATCGTGCTCGTGTCCCGCTGGAGATGGCTGTTGTGGGCGTGGACGAGTGTCGGACCCCGCTCGGCGAGCGCGACGAGATTGTGGGCCATCATCTGGTCTCGCAGGCCCACCAGGCGGGCCATGCGGCTCGGTGAGGTGTCGGCCATCCAGTGGTGGTAGCGCAGCAGGCCGGTGGCGGTGCGCCCGTACAGGCGGGCCCGGTCCCAGTCGTCCCGCGAGGTCACCGCGAGCAGGTGCGGGGTCTGTGCGTCGAGCAGGGCCGCGAGATCATCGGCGAGCAGCCGCAGTTCCTTCGCGTCGACCGACTGCCCCACGGACCGGGCCGGGTCCATCATCGCGGCGGGATCGACCCACCGGCCGTCGTCGCCGAGCAGATGGTCAAGGGTCTCGGCGGTGCAGGGCAGCAGGCCTGTGTCCGCCAGGTGGACCGAGAGGTAGTGGTGCAGCGAGGTGAGGGCCTGGCGGGGGCTCGCGGCGTGGGTGATCTCCAGCGGGCCGTCGAAACCGGCGAAGCGGACGTGCTCGGAGGGGGATCGGCCGACGTTGAACGTCCGCGCCCAGCGTACGAGCGCGCGGTTGGCCGCGGAGGCCCCCAACCCCAGGTCGGCGTGGCTGAAGCCGTGCTCCATGACCTCGTCGAGGGTGCCCGTGCCGGAGGTGACGTAGTCGTCCACGAGCAGGCCCGCCATGCAGTCGCTCTCGATCGCGATCGTCCGGTAGCCCTCCTGCTCGACGAGTTGCCGGAAGAGCTCGTTGCGCACTTCGAGCAGAGTCTCCTCGCCGTGGGTGGGCTCGCCGAGGGCGAGCACCTGGGGGCGGGTGCGGAGGAGCCTCATGACACTGGCGGCCTCGACGGCATGAACGGTGTCTTTGATGTCAATAGCCATGCCTTAAACGCTATCGTTGAACACTCGGTTGAAACTTTTCCGCGGTAGAGGCGGGTGCATGGGGCAAAACCTTAAAAGCGGGGAACGGCTGCGGCCGGTCGACCTGGCGCGCGGGCACGGCCTGTCCACGCAGGCGGTCAGGAACTACGAGGACGCCGGCATCCTCCCGGCCGCCGAACGCACACCGCACGGCTACCGCACCTACACCTCGCTGCACGCGCGGGCCCTGCGCGCGTTCCTGGCCCTGGTGCCTGGCCACGGCCACCGGACGGCGACGTCGATCATGCGGGCCGTGAACCAGTGCGCGGTCGATGAGGCGTTCCGCCTTATCGACGAGAGTCATGTGCAGCTCCTTGAGGACCGCCGGACCCTCCAGGCAGTGGAGAGGGCGCTCCAGGACCTGGAGCCCTTGCCGACGTCCGGGACCGGGCCCGAAGGCATGTTCGTCGGGCCGCTCGCCCGAAAGCTCGGGATCCGGCCGGCGACGCTGCGCAAATGGGAGCTGGCCGGTCTGGTGCACCCGCACCGGGACCCACGCACCGGTTACCGCGTGTATGACGAGGCGGACGTACGCGATGCCCGGCTGGTGCACCAACTCAGGCGCGGCGGCTACCTGTTGGAACAGATCGCCCCCCTGATCACCCAAGTGCGGGCCGCCGGTGGCCTGGAACCCCTGGAGGCCGCGCTGAGCGACTGGCGCGACAGGCTGACCACCCGGGGACGAGCCATGCTGACCGGCGCCGCCGAGCTGGAGGCGTACCTCGGCGGGGGAGCGTGAGCGCAACCGCGCCGGACATCGGCGTGCGTGCCGGGGCGTGTCGCGTGGACGCCGACGGGTGTACGACGGGAGGGGGAGCAGTGCCTTCGCCGGCTGGAGGACCTGCTGCGATGTGGAGACAGGGCACTTGTGGGTATACGGCGATTTCAGCGGAGTAGCGATCGTTGCGGGTAGAAAGGTGGCATAGGGCGATGAGAGGAGACGATGTGGCGTCGGACGCGGACGACAAGGACGCGGAGCGTTTGCTGGACGGACTCTCGGTGGATGAGGCCCGCCCGGAGCGCCCGGTGCTGCTCGACGCGGAGGGGGAGCCGCTGCGGACCTGGCAGGAGAACTATCCCTACTCGGTGAAGCTGAGGCGCAAGGAGTACGAGCGCCAGAAGCGGATCCTGCAGATCGAGCTGCTCAAGCTGCAGAGGTCGGTGCGTGAGCAGGGCCGGCGCATCGTGGTCGTGTGCGAGGGGCGTGACGCTGCGGGCAAGGGCGGCACGATCAAGCGTTTCACCGAGCGCCTCAATCCCCGCGGAGCCCGCATCGTGGCGCTGGACAAGCCCACCGAACGCGAAGCGGGACAGTGGTACTTCCAGCGCTACGTCGCACAACTGCCCTCCGCCGGGGAAATCGTCTTCTTCGACCGTTCCTGGTACAACCGGGCAGGCGTCGAGCCGGTCATGGGCTTCTGCACCCCACGCCAGCACGAGGAGTTCCTCGAGCAGGCGCCGCTGTTCGAGAAGATGATCACCGATGACGGCATCATCCTGGTCAAGTTCTGGTTCTCCGTCTCACGCGGGGAGCAACGCACACGCTTCGCGATCCGCCAGGTGGATCCCGTACGTCAGTGGAAGCTCTCGCCCACGGACCTCGCCTCGCTCGATCTGTGGGACGCCTACACCCGCGCCAAGGTGGAGATGTTCCGTGCCACGGACACCGTTCATGCACCGTGGTCGGTGATCAAGTTCAATGACAAGCGCCGGGGGCGTCTCGAAGCGATGCGGCATCTGCTGTTGCGGGTCGACTACGCGTCGATGGACAAAGACGCGGTGGGCGAGGCGGACCCGCTCATCATCGGCCCGGCCGACACACTGCTGGAGGCGGACGAGGACCCGACGGACCTCTCTCCCAGCCGCCTCGCCGACAACGTTCGGGTAGGCCCCGGTCAGCACCCGCACCCGTGAACGCCCGGCCGCCCGACGCGGCCCCTGCTCGGAGTCTTCGCCCACCCGGACGACGAGTCCCTGGTAGCGGGCGGAGTCCTCGCCCGCCACGCAACGGCGGGCGCCCGCACCGCAGTTGTCACGGCGACCTGGGCCGCGGACACGGTGCGAGCCACCGAGCTTGCCCAGGCCCTGCAGATCCTCGGCGCCGGCCCACCGCGACTGCTTGGCTACGCCGACGCGCGCGTACCGCAGTCGGCCCCGGGCGCGGCACGGTTCTGCGACGCGCCGATCGACGATCCGGTGCGGGAACTGGTCGCCCACATAAGGGAGTTCCACCCGCACATCGTGCTCACCCATGACGCCTACGGCGGTCTTACCGGCCACCCGGACCACGTGCACACACACCGGGTGACCCTGCTCGCGTGCCAGGCGGCGGGGCTTGAGCGCCTCTATCCCGACGCGGGTGCTCCCTGGCAGCCGAAGGCCCTGTACGCGGCCACGCATCCGCACTCGGCCGTACGGGAGTGGGGTTCACGCCTGGCCGCGACAGGCAAGGCCACGCGCACCGTGCCGGACGCGTGGGTCACCGCCGCAGTCGACGTCAGGCCGTGGCTGGAGCAGAAGGTGGCCGCGGTGCTGGCGCACCGCACCGAGGTGGAGCGCGGGGCCGCCCCGGGGTTGATCGCGGGCCTTGGGCCAACCGACCGCGAACAACTGCTCTCCACCGAGTGGTACATCCGCCACGAACTGATCCCCGGCCGGGCAACTCAGGCCACGCAGACGGAGCTGATGGCCTGAGCGTCAGGCGGACGCGGCCGTGGCGGACGGACCGTCAGCGCGCCGCGAGGCCCGCGAGCAGCTGAGCGGCCGGCTTCGGGTGGACCAGCCAGCGCAGGTGGCTTCCCTCAAGGGTCTCCACGTCGAAGGGGTTGTCGGGGGTGAGCGCATCGCCCTCGCGGATCAGGCGGTCCTGCATGGCGAGCGGGATGCTGGCGTCGTCGGTCAGGCGCACATAGGTCTTGGGGATACGGCCCCACGTGGCGGCCTGCGTCCGGTCGGCGGGCGTGCCGACATCGAGGTTCTCGTCGGGCTGGAAGGTGTTCAGGAACGTACGGAACTCCTCGTCGGTGAGGTCGACGGCGAAGGCCTGCTTGAGCGCGGCGTACGTCGCCGGGTCGGCCGTCCGGAAGTTGACCCGGAGCAGGCCGAGCTCCGCCGGGTTCCCGACGAGCGCGGGAGCGAAGGCTCCCGGGTCGACACCGGCCATCTCCGGTTGGGCGTAGTAGTCGTTGACATCCAGGTCGACGGGGCACCAGGCGGAGACGTAGGCGATTCGGTCGACCAGGTCGGGCCGGGCGTTGCCGACCGCGGTCAGCGTGATGCCGCCCCTGCTGTGGCCGACGAGGATGGTCGGCCCGTGCTGCTTCGCCCGCTCAAGAACCTCGATGACGCGCGCGGCGTTGTCGGCGAGCGTGACCCCCTTGATGCTCCCGGGTTCCTGCGCGAGCGCTTCAAGGTCCTGCGGTGCCTGGTAGGCCGCGGCGTATGTCGCCTCGAAGCCGTGCCCCGGGAGGTCGACCGCGACCGAACGGTGCCCGAGGAGACCGAGCTCGGCCTGCAGCGGCGCGAACGAGAACGAGTTGGCGAAGGCGCCATGCACAAATACGTATGTCGGCTGATTTTGCATGCCGGTAGCCTCCAACGAAATGATCTTCGGAACAAGGCACGATTTGGATACTTCGTGCCGACGCCCGGCCCGCCGCGGAAGCGTGCGGAGCGGACCCGCCGCGTCCGCGAGGGACCTCCGCGCGGACGCCCGCGTGCATAGCATGGCCTCATGACCGTAGATCTGTTCGCGGGCATTCCCGTCCGCGACTACACGACGGCGGTGGCCTGGTACGAGCGACTGCTCGGCGGGCCGCCGGCCTTCCTGCCCAATGACACCGAGGCGGTGTGGGAACTGGCCGAACACCGTTACGTCTTCATCGAGGTGCGGCCCGAGCACGCCGGGCACGCCTTGCACACCGTGTTCGTCGAGGACTTCGACGCCCGCATCTTCGCGATCGCCGAGCGGGGCCTGAAACCTGACACACGCGAGACGTACGCGAACGGCGTCCGCAAGGCGACCTTCCGCGACTCGGACGGCAACGAGATCGGATTCGGCGGCAGTCCGACGGAGTGAGGGGGACGGGCCGTCAGCTCCCCGGGCCGGTCTCAGATGTCTTGGCGCACAGGTACGGACGCGCCAAGAGCAGCGCTGTGCCGGTCAGCAGGATGCCGAAGTAGACCGGCGCGAGGTGGACGAGATCGGTGTAGTGGATCGAGCCGTGCACCACGACAGCGGGCAGGAAACCCGCGGCCGCCGCCACGGCCAGGCTCCAGAACACCCAGGCCTCGCCGCGCCGCCAGCCCCAGGCGCTGAGCAGCACGATCGCCACCGCCGCGGACATCAGGGCCCCGCCGAAGCCCGCGCGGTCGTGGGCCAGGAACGGCACGAGCCGGGGATTCACGGCTTGAAGGGTGTCCCTGTCTGTGCCCAGGAAGGTCAGGTCGGTCGGGACGAAGACGTCGGTCAGGCCGACCACCGAGATCACCGCCCCGCCGACGAACAGACCCGCACCCGTGAGAATCATCAGCAGCTGGCCGACAAGCGCCCGCCTGCGCTCCGGCTCCGGTCCCTCGGGTGTCTGGCGCCACCGTGGCGCGTGCGGGGTGCGGCGGACCGCGGCGACGAACATCGGGAACAGCACGAGGGCGGTGGCCGTGTGCAGAGGTTCCACGAAGCCGGTGGCCAGGAAGTAGAACAAGGTGGGGAAGCCGATGGCCCCCGAGAGCAGGTACACCTCGCGGGCCCAGGGCCGGCCGCGGCGGATGCCACCCACGGCGAGACCGGTGTAGAGGGCGCCGATGGACACCATCGTCCCGGCCATGGTGATCCGGTCGTGCTGGAGGAAGTGCACGAGGTGGTGGTTGGCGGCGTGCAGTTCGTGCAGCGTCATGCCGAGGTAGTCGCGGTCGTACCAGAGCAGCACCGGGCCCAGCGTGATCGCCGCGGCGCCGAGCCCGGCGCCCGTCATGCCGAGCCCGACGAGCAGCGCCCACCACCAGGCGGGCCAGCGGCGCGGATCGCGGCCCACGTCACGCAGCGCCGGAGCGGATGTGGTGGGCGTGGCGGCTTCGGTGACCCGCGCGAACCAGCCGGGTCCGGCGGCCACGAGCACCGCCGGGCGGGCGAGTACGACGGTGGCCGGCTCTTCGAGCGCCGTCGCCGCCGCAGACACCGACGGGTCGCACACGTGGATGACGTGCGGGTCGTCGCCGCCGGTGAACCCGTCGACGTGCGGCCTGAGGGCGGCCTCGACCTCCGGGGCGCAGGCCCCGACGACCACCGGGATCGAGCGGCCCGCGGCGGCATCGCGCACGGTCGCCACATCGGCCGCCGAGACGGGAGCCACCTCGACGACACCGGCCCCCAGCGGGGCCATGGCGCGGACCGTGTCGCGCGCGAGTGAGGGCGGCACGGATATGCCCAGACGGACGGTCACGGGCACACCGGCGATCTCGCCCGCGAGCCGCCGCGGTGGATGGCGGTGGCCGAACCCCCGGGCGATCAGCCGCGCACCGGCGGGCCGTGAGCCGACCGAGGCCAGGATGCGCAGGGCGGTCCGCTGCGAACGCCGCAGTCCCAGGACGGCGGCTGCCGCGCCACGCAGCGGCTGATAGGTCCAGTCCGGCATCAGTGTCTCTCGTTCCCCGTCGCGTTCGCCTGTTCACCGGGCGGGGTCCAGCCGAGAACCGGCGTCATGGAACGCAGCGTCACCCGCGTCGGCATCAGCCGGGCGGCCGTGTCCCGCAGCAACACGGCCGGCGGCCAGGACAGCTGGCCCAGGGTGCCGAGCCGGGCGGAGCGGCGCGTGATGGCCTTGGTGCGCGGGCGACGCAGCCGGTCGTACGCGCGAAGGGCTGCGGCCACCTCCGAGGTGGCGTCGAGGCAGTGGGCCAACGTGACCGCGTCCTCCAGGGCCTGGCACGCGCCTTGCCCCAGGTTCGGGGTCATGGCGTGCGCCGCGTCGCCGAGGAGCGCGACCCGGCCGCGGGCGAAGGAGGGCAGCGGCGGCAGGTCGTACAGGTCGTGGCGCAGCACCGCGTCCGCGGGGACGGCGGCCAGGAGGGCGGGGATGGGGTCGGGCCACGCCCCGAACCGGCGCAGCAACTCCTCGTACTCGGACGTGTCCGCGGTCGTTCCCGCGGGCAGCGAAGCGGTCGCGAAGCAGTACATCCGCCCGCCCGGCAACGCCGTGTAGCCGAACCTCTCCCCGCGACCCCAGGTCGCCGCGCCCTCGGCGGGCGGCTCGGCCAGGGGCTCGGTGACCATGCGCCAGGCGGAGTACCCGGCGTAGCGCGGACCGGCCGCATAGGGCCAGAGCGCACCACGGACCGCGCTGCGCAGCCCGTCGGCGCCGATGACGAGGTCGGGCCGGGACTCGCCGCCGGGGTGCTCGACGACCGGGCCGTGGCCGTCGTCGCGGACCGAGGACACCTCACTGGCCGACCGCAGACTGTCGGCGGGCAACGCCTCCGTCAGCGCCCGCAGCAAGTCCGCACGGTGCAGGACCACCAGGGGGTGGCCGAAGCGCCGGGCCAGCTCCGCGTTGTCCGTACGGGAAAGCCAGCGGCCCCGGCGGTCGCGTACGCCGCCGGTGGCCTCGACGGCGCCGAGTGCCCGGACGGTGTCAGCAAGGCCGAGGACGTCGAGCGCGCGCAGCGCGTTCGGCCACAGGGAGATGCCGGCGCCGATCTCGGTGAACTGCGGGGCACGCTCGAGCACTTCGACGCGCCAACCGCGGCGGTGCAGGGCGATGGCAGCGGCGAGGCCGCCGATCCCGCCGCCGACGATGGTCGCGGCGCGCTGCGGCATGGTTCGTCCTTGCTCTGGGTTCGGGGGCGCCACCCCCGGTCATGGGCCATAGGCCCTACGCAAGTCCGCCCGAGCAGCGCCCTATAGCAACATGTCGACAGAGACCTGTCAACGTGATGATAAGCGGGACCGACCAGCTCCGACACGCCCGCGGTCTGCGGACCAGCCCGTCAGTGCGTCGGCGTCGGCTGGTCCGTGCGGGACCGATGGGCGCGCACGTCCACGGGCCGCCCGTCGGGGTCTTGAGCCGTCACCGTCCACTGCGCAGGCAGCGTCACGATGTGTCCGACAGTCCACCCGGCACCCAGAATCCGCTCGCGAACCTCACACAACTGCTCATGAGTTCCCACACGCAGCCCCCAACCCGCCTGGCCCAGGGGGTCAAGACCGGTGGTGGGGGCGGCCGCGGTCTCGACGATCATCAAGTGATCGTTTCCACCGACATCGAGGACCGCGATCCGAGGATCAGATGAGGTCGCCGCACGCTCGAAAGCGAGCGTGGCTCCGAGCAATTCCGTGTAGTACGACACGAGTTGATCCAGGGCGGTCGTGGGCAGGGTCAGGTGGTTGATTCCAAGGAGACGGGGCATCGTCGGGCAACTGTAGTGCGTGCCCGGGGCATCAGAGTTTCCATTCCGGGCAGGTCGCATCACCGAACAGATGCGTCAACGCCCAGGCGCGGGTGGTGTGCCGTGGGGGATTGGATGCGGCCGTGCGTGAGGGTGAGGGTTTGGGCGGCCGTGGGGAGGTTTGCGGGGTTGTGGGTGATGAGGAGTGTTGTGCGGCCCTGGGTGGCCTGGAGGATGTCGGTGAGTACGGCGTCTGCGGTTTCGGGATCCAGGCCTTCCGTGGGCTCGTCGAGGACGAGGACCGGTGGGTCGGCGAGCAGGGCCCGGGCCAGGAGCAGGCGCTGACGCTGGCCGCCGGACATGGCGGAGCCGTTCTCGCCGAGGAGGGTGTCCCAGCCGTCCGGGAGGGATTCGATCCAGGTCAGGAGTCGGGCTTTGCGGACGGCTTCGCGAAGCTCGGTGTCGGTGGCCGCGGGGCGGGCCAGGAGGA
The DNA here is from genome assembly GCF_055577715.1 of Streptomyces sp. NPDC033177. Lineage (NCBI taxonomy): Bacteria > Bacillati > Actinomycetota > Actinomycetes > Kitasatosporales > Streptomycetaceae > Streptomyces > Streptomyces sp. NPDC033177. Next base: position 37,276 of record NZ_JBVIPS010000004.1, read on the forward strand.
GGTTGGCGCGGATGGTGGTGTGGAATACGTGGGCGTCCTGCGTCACGCCGGTGATCGCGCGGCGGAGGTCGGTGCCCGCGCAGTCGCGTAGTTCGCGTCCGCCGACGCGGATGCTTCCGGAATCGTAGGGAACGAACCGCATGAGCGTGGCGATCAGCGTCGACTTGCCGGAGCCGCTGGTGCCCAGGAGGACGGTCAGGCGGCCGGGCGGCAGGTGCAGACTCACTCCGTCCAGGACCGGAGGGCCCTCGGGAGTGTGACGTACGCGCAGGTCGGTGATGTCCACGTCGACCGGTGCGCGGAGGGTGAGCGGGGATGGCGTGGGCGGGTCGGTGACCGGCGGTGGCGTGTCCATGAGATCGGCCAGCCTTCGTGCGCTGACCCGCGCCTCGGCGAGGTGCCGTGCGGCAGTGGGCAACGGCGTCAGTGCCTCGAAGGAGACCAGCGCGAGGACCACGAGGACGGTGAGGTGCACGGCGGGCAGTTCCGCCGCCGCGTGGGCGCGCAGCGCGAGCCAGGTCACGCCGATCGTCGCGATGGCCTGGAGAAGCAGGACCGTGGTGGAGGCGACCGAAGTGGTCCAGGCTGCCCGGCGCTCCAGCGCGGCGATCCGGGCGCAAGCACGGAGGCTCCGCTCGTGGGCGCGAGCCCTGGCCCCGTACGCGGCGAGATCTGCCGCTCCCTGGGTCAAATCCAGTGTCAGAGCGGCAAGTTCGGCGCGCACCTGCTTGTCCGCGCGGCTCGTCCGGCGGGACAGCGTGAGGACCAAGGCGGGCACGACGAGCCCCGCTGTGGCCAGCAGCAGCCCGAGCAGCACACCTGCCTGCGGCAGCACCACCGTGGCCATGGTCGTGGCGCCGGCGGCGACCGTACAGGCGGCCGCCGCTGGGATCAGGACCCGCAGCAAAAGGTTCTGCGCGGCGTCGACGTCGTCGACAAGACGGGTGAGCAAGTCGCCGCTGCGGAAAGCGGGGGTCCCCGCGGGAGCGAGGGGAACGAGGGCCTCGTACACCCGCGTGCGGAAGCCTGCGACGGCCCGCAGCACACCGTCGTGGCCCAGCAGCCGGTCGGCATAGCGCAGCGCTCCGCGTCCCAGGGCCAGGGCCCGGACAGCGACGATCGCCAGGCTCACCGAGGCGAGCGGGGGCTGTTCGGCCGCGCGGGTGATCAGCCAGGCGGCGGTGGCCATCAGCCCGGCGGCCGCCAGCTCGCTGCAGGCCGAGGCGAGGGCAGCGGGCAGCAGGCGGCGCCAGTACGGCAGGAGGTGGCGCAGAAGGCGGACAGTGGGGCGCGGCGTACGTGCAGGGGCGGGGACGGCGGCGTCGGCCTGGAAGGTCATGGGGCCACCAGGCCTTCGGCGAGGGCGAGTTGAGACGCAGAGGGCGTTTCGGGCGGGACAACGAGGCCCGCCTTTACGGTGATGATCCGGTCGGCGTGCGGCAGCAGGCTCGTGCGGTGGGCGACGACCACCGAGGTCTTGTCGCGCATGAGGCGCACTGTGGCGCGCGTGACGCAGGCCTCGCTCTCGGGGTCGAGGTGGGCGGTCGGCTCGTCCAGGAGCAGCACGGGGGTGTTCTTGAGGAAGGCGCGGGCCAAGGCGATCCGCTGGCGCTGGCCGGCGGACAGTCCGGCGCCGTGCTCGCCCAGCATCGTGTCGTACGCCTGGGGCAGTTCCTCGATGAAGTGATCGGCGTAAGCGGCTCGTGCCGCTCGGCGCACCTCCGCGTCACTCGCTTCGGGGCGTGCCAGGCGGATGTTGTCCGCGACGGAGGCGGCGAACAGGTGTGGGCGTTGTGGGACCCAGGTCACTTGGGTGAGCCACTGGTCGGGGTCGAGGGCCGCGAGGTCGCTGTCGCCGACCGTGACGCGGCCCGACTCGGGGTGCGTGAAGCCGAGGAGCAGGGCCAGGAGCGTGGACTTGCCCGCACCGCTCGGCCCGACCAGGGCGACGCGTTCACCGGGGCGCAGGGAGAGCGAGACGTGGCTCAGGGCGGGGGTGGCACGGCCCGGGTAGCGGACCGTGACGTCTTCCAGCCGCAGGTCTGCCGCGCGGGTGTCGGGCACCGGAGCCGGACGGGCGGCGCGCGCCGAGGACACCCCTGTCTGGGTGTCGTCGAGGAGGGCGAAGACCCGCTCGGCCACAGCGATGCCCTCGGCGCTGTCGTGAAACGCCGCCCCTGCCGCGCGCAGCGGCAGATAGGCCTCGGGGGCCAGGAACAGCACGACGAGGGCCGTACGCAGGTCCATCTCTCCGTCGAGCAACCGCAGCCCGACCGGAACGGCCACCAACGCCACGGAGAGCGTGGCGACCGTTTCCAGGACGAAGGAGGACAGGAACGCCACGCGCAGCGTGCGCATGGTGGCCCTCCGATGGGCGTCGGCCATCTCGTGCACCACCCGCGCTTGATGCCGCTCGCGCCCGAACGCTCGCAGCGTCGGCAGCCCGGCCACCACGTCCAGGAAGTGACCGCCCAGCCTGGACAGCAACTGCCATTGCCGGGCGGTGCGCCGCGCGGTGTGGGCGCCGACCAGTGCCCCGAACACGGGAATCAGAGGCAGCGTCACGACGATGATCAGCGCGGAGGTCCAGTCCGTCCATGCCAGCCACGCGACCACCGTGAGAGGTACCACCGCGGTGGCCGCCATGGTGGGCAGGTAGCCGACGACGTACGCGTCCAGGGCATCGAGGCCCCGGGTCAGCACCGTGGCCGTCTCGCCATGGCTCCCGGCCGTGAGCCCCAGAGGGCTGGTGCGCCGCAGTCGACCGGTGATCCGCACCCGCATGGCGCACTTGGTGTCGGCCGCGGCCCGCTGCGCGAGCACCCCGCGACCCCAGGTCACCAACGCGCGCAGCGCCATGACAGCGGCGAGCGCGGCCAGTGGCGCGAGGCGGAACGGGTGCCCGTCGAAGCCGTCCGCGATGATCACCGCCAGCAGGACCGCCTGAGCGACGGTGAGTCCGGCGGCGAGGAACGCGAGCGCCGAGGAGTACGTCATGTGGCGGCGCAGCAGCGGCAGTTCACGCATCAGACGCCGTTCGACGGGCTTCATCCTGCGACCCTCTTCCTTTTCGATGCTTCCTTGGTGCGGCGTTTGTCCGGGGTCAGAAGTAGCTGGGGTGACGGCGGCCGGTCCGGCCTCGGAAGGCCCACCAGCTCCACGTCTGGTACGCGAGGATCGTCGGGATCACCAGGACCCCGAACGCACTCAGGATCTTGAGCGTGATGCCGTCCGTGACGGCGTGCCCGATGGTCAGCCCCTCGCCCGCCGTGGTGATCAGGAGGTACGGGTAGTGGCCTGCGCCCACGAGCAGCACCGGCAGCGCCGTGGCGCAACACGTGGCTGCGAAGGCCGCGATGCCGTGCCCGCGGGCGAAGAACCACCAGGCGGCGACGAGCGCCGCCGCGTACAGGGCGGCGATGACCGTCGAAGTGCCACGGTTCGTCATCGAGGCGCCCGCCCCGAAGAGCGTGAGGAGGAGCGCGAGGGTGCCTACGGCTGCGGCTCCACGGAGCAGAGCGGCACCCAGATGCCGAGCCCGGGAGGCGAGGTCGGGGGCAGAACGCACCGAGACGAAGGCGGCGCCGTGGGCTGCGAAGAGCAGCGCGGTGGTGATGCCGCAGGCCACCGTGAACGGCGAGAACACATCGCCGAACCCGATGTGGAAGCTCCCGTCGGCCCGACGCGGTACGCCCCGAAGGAGCAGCCCCACGACGAGCCCCCAGCACACTGCGGGCACTGCCCCACCGAACACGATCAGGGCGCCCCACCAGCGGCGCCCGTGCACGCCGCGTGCGCGACCACGCAGCTGGACGGCCGCGTTGCCGAGGACCAGGCCGACGAGGATCGCGACGATCAGGGGATACAGGCCAGGCAGAAGAGTGCCTTCCAGATGTGGGAAGGCGCCGAACAGAACGCCGGTGAACGCGACCAGCCAGACCTCGTTGCCCAGGAAGAACGGGGCGATGGCGTCGAGGGCGGAACTTCTGCCGGTGCGCTTGTCCTGGTGATCCTGACAGCCTTGGTGCTCTTGGCGTTCCTGGTGTTCCTGGCTGCCTCGGCCGCCGAGGAGGGGGTGCAGCATCTGTACGCCGTAGTCATAGCCGCCGAGCACGAAGTACCCGGCGAGCAGCAGGCCGAGGAGGGCCAGCCAGGCGGTCTCCAGAGTCATCTCGCTCAACTTTCCGTTACGGTCGGCTGCTTCAGAAGGCCGGGACCGGCTGCTTGTCGTCGGAGCCGCCCCCTGGGCTATCGGGCAGGTCCTCGGGGAGCGGCTCGGTGGAGCCGAGCTGCGTGGCGTCGGGACCACGGAGGGCAAAGCGGGTGATGAGGGTCCAGTTCGTCACCGCCAGGGCGAGGAAAATGGCGATGAGGACGGTGCAGGACACGGCCAGCGCGGTCCTACTCACGGGAGAGAGAGCATCCTCGACCGTCAGCTCTCCGTAGACGAGCCAGGGTTGCCGGCCGACCTCGCGGACGACCCAGCCGCCCACGGAGGCGATCAAGGGGAACGGGACCGTCGTGACCAGCACCCACAGGCCGGGGCGCCAGCGCATCAGCCGGTTCCTCCACAACAGGATGACGGCGATGAACGTAATGGTGGACACGGTGTTGCCAATGACCGTCATCACGTCCATCGAGATCCGCATCGTGTCCTGCCAGGGCACGTAGTCACCGGGCCCGTGCTCCTTGACGAGGCGCGCTTGCACCTCGGCGACGCCGCTGTTCTCCAGTACCGCGTCCTTCATGGGCTGGGTCCGCTCGATTACCGGCCGCTGCATCTCGCCGACCACCACGACGAAGAACGAGGTGACCATGGCCACCCACAGGCCCAGACGCAGGGAACCGCGGAACAGCTCGCTGTCCTTGGTGCGCCGCAGGAAGTGGTGGGCACTGACTCCGGCGACGAAGACGCCACCCGTCGTCAGCGCGGCCAGCGCGATGTGGAAGAGCGCGACCAGGGCACTGGAATTGGTCAGCAGGGCGCCGAAATCGGTCAAGTAGGCTGCGCCATCGCGCACTTCATAGCCGACCGGGTTCTGCATGAAGCCATTGGCGATCATGATCCAGTACCCGGAGGCGTACGCGGTCAGGGCGACCAGCCAGATGAGCGTGACGTGCACGCTCCTGCGCAGGCGGCCCCAGCCGAAGATCCACATGCCGAGGAAGGTGGACTCGGCGAAGAAGGCGATCAGGGTTTCGAGGGCCAGCGGTGCGCCGAAGACGTTGCCCGCGAACTTGCTCAGTCCGCTCCAGCTGAGTCCGAACTGAAACTCCATGACCAGGCCGGTGACGATGCCGACCGCGTAGTTGATGACGTAGAGCTGGCCCCAGAAGCGGGTCATGCGCTCCCGTAGGGCCTTCTTGACGGGATCACGGGTGTATGCCGCCCGGGTGTGCATGATCGCCACCAGGGGGACGAGCCCCATCGTCAGGATCACGAACAGCCAGTGAATGCCTGTCGTGGCCGCGAACTGGAGTCGGGCCAGATCCGCAGCGCTCATGGTGGGGCCTTCCTGGGGGTGGGGGTGCAATGCCGTACGGGCGAAGGGGGTTGCCGACGCGATGCCGAACGGTGGCTCTGAGGAAGACCGTAGGGAGAATCGCTTATGCGATCCAAGACTTGTTCTGCCATGTGAAGATAACCGTGGGGGCATAAGGGGGAGTTGGCTCAGATGACCGAAGCGAAGGTGGACCATGGATCTTCTGCAGTTGCGCTACTTCCAGGTCGTCGCCCGTTACGAGCACATCAGTCGCGCCGCCCAGGAACTGCACGTAGCCCAGCCTTCGTTGAGCCGCACCATCGCGCGCCTGGAGTCCGAGCTCGGCTCGCCCCTCTTCGAGAGGCAGGGGCGCCGCATCCGGCTCAATCCGTACGGAGCGATGTTCCTGCGGCACGTGGAGCGCGCTCTGAGTGAACTCGACGACGGTCGCAGAGCCGTGCGTGAGGCTCGTGACACCGGTCTTGGACGCGTAAGTGTCGCCTCCGAGACGCTCCTGACGGTCACTCACCTCGTGGGCAGCTTCCGGGTCGATCATCCCCGTGCCGACGTACGGCTCTTCCAGTCGACCGCGCAGGAGATGGACCGGCGGTTGCGGACCAGGGAGGTCGACTTCTGCGTCGCCTCACAGCCACTGACCGGAGCGAATCTTGAGTCGGTCGAGCTCGCCCGCGAGGAGGTGCTCCTGGCGGTGCCTCCCGGGCACTGGCTCGACGGGAGGGACAGCGTGACGATCCCCGAGATCGCGGACGAGCCCTTCGTCACCACACGCCCGGGTCACTGGCAGCGCACCCTGCTCGACCGGCTGTTCGCGGCCGAGGGGCTTACCCCGCTGCTGTCCTGCGAAGGCGACGAACCAGGTGCCAGCCAGGACATGATCAGTGCGGGTCTCGGCATCGGCCTCATCCCGGCCATGTCCCGCCGGGCCGGTACGGACGCGGTGGTGCGGGTCGCCTGGGTCCGCCTGGACGCGCCCGGTTGCGAGCGGGTGCTCACCCTGGTGTGGGGCCGGGACAGCTACCTGTCCGAAGCCGCCCTCAAGTTCAGGGAGTTCATCACCAGCCGGCCCTTCATGACCCACCGCGTGCGCGCGGCGCGCGGCGAGGGCGTCCTTGACCCTTCCTGACGTGCCGACGGTTCAGGCAGCTCAGCTCGTCTGTCGCTGACGGGACGCGTAGGAACGGGACTTGTGGCGCTGGCCGAACTGGGCGGCATACGCCTGGCTTTCGCGGTGTTCGCGGTCGCCGTGGCGGCGACGCCGGTGCTTTTCCTCAGGAACGTCACCCCGGCCGCCCTCACATCCCGCAAGGGGCCCGTGCTGACGCCCTAGGGGAGGGCGCAGGCGCAGACCCTCCCGCGGGCGCGCACGCTCAGCCGATGGGCTCCGGCAGCGGAACCACCCGGTAGGCGAGCCGGATCGTATTGCCGGTGGCGGGGTCGCCCAGTTCCACGCGCCACGCCTCGGCGAACTGGTCCACACCCTCGGCCATGGGGATGGTGCCCGAGATCAGGACGGTGCCCGGCGTCAGGTTGCCGCGCTCACGCAGTACGCCGGTCCAGTAGCCGGGCGTGAGGAGTTCGGCGAGCGTGCCGTGCTGGATCTCGGCCTCCTTGCCGTCGGAGCGGGTGACCCAGGCGCGCAGGGTCAGTTCGTCGATGCGCGACTCGACGTCGGTCAGGAGCCAGGCCTGGCGGGCCAGGACGTCAGGTGCCGCGTTCTTGCTCCAGGCCACGCCGTGGACCTCCAGGTCGCGGTCGGTGTGGTCGCAGGCGGCGGTCAGCAGCAGCTCGCCGCCGTCCGCGACGACCAGCGCCCATTCGGCCTCGCCCGAGGTGTGTGCGTGCGGGGCGGCGACCTGTTCGGTCTGCTGGGCGAGGTAGGGGGAGACGGGATAGAGCGCCGGGGTCACCGACGGCGCGGGCACGCCGAGTTGGGCGAGTTCGGCGACGTGCGCGGCGACGTCGGCCTGCCTGCGCCCGGCGTATCCGGCGTTGAGCACCTGCACGACGTCGACGTCACGGGCGGAGCCGTCGGGCAGTTCGAAGGTCAGCACGGCCATGGGCACTCCAAAGGGGGTGGGTCTCGACGCGGGTCCAGACGTGGGACCAGACCCGGGTCTCGACACGGTCAACTTCCGGCGCGGGGGTTGCGCATACGACCTGTATACAAGAAGTATGCCGGAAGGTCGATGTCCCCTCGACGCCCTCCACGCCTTCGACGCAAGGATCGGGAAGCATGCAGCACACCCCACAGGGCCCGCCGGCGGTCGCACCGGGCCGCTCCGGCATCCGCCGGGCCTTCTTCGCCAGCCTCACCGGGACCGCTCTGGAGTGGTACGACTTCGCCGTCTACTCCGCTGCCGCGGCCCTCGTCTTCGGTGACCTCTTCTTCCCCTCGGAGGACCCCCTCACCGGCACGCTCCTGGCGTTCTCCACGTACGCCGTCGGGTACGTCTCGCGCCCGCTCGGCGGCTTCGTGTTCGGCCGCCTGGGCGACGTCATCGGCCGCAAGAAGGTCCTCATCGCCACTCTGGTCCTCATCGGCGCGGCCACGTTCCTGATCGGCGTCCTGCCCACCTACGGCACCGCGGGCATCATCGCCCCCATCGCCCTGGTCCTGCTGCGGTTCGCGCAGGGCGTCGGGGTCGGCGGCGAGTGGGGCGGGGCCGTCCTGCTGTCCAGTGAGTTCGGCGACCCCCGCCGGCGCGGCTTCTACGCCTCGGCCGCCCAGATCGGGCCGCCCGCCGGAAACCTCCTGGCCAACGGCGTGCTGGCCGCCCTGGGCGTGCTGCTCACCGAGGAGCAGTTCCTGTCCTGGGGCTGGCGCGTTGCCTTCCTGCTCTCGGGCGCGCTGGTCGCCTTCGGTCTGTGGATCCGGGCGAAGCTGGAGGAAACTCCCGTCTTCAAGGCGATGGAAGCCGAGGAGTCCCGGCCGCAGGCCCCGATCCGCGAGGTCTTCACCACCCAGCCCCGCGCCCTGTGCGCCGCGATCCTCAGCCGGGTCGCCCCCGATGTGCTGTACGCGATGTTCACCGTGTTCGTCCTCACCTACGCCACCGACGAACTGGGCATGACGCGCGGTTCCGCCCTGACGGCCGTCCTGGTCGGCTCCTTCCTGCAGATCTTCCTCATCCCGCTCGCCGGGGCGCTGTCCGACCGGGTCAACCGTCGTCTGCTGTACGGCTGTTCCGCGCTCGCCGCGGGGGTGTGGCCGTTCGTCTTCTTCCTCGTGGTCGACGGCGGCAGCTGGCTCCTGCTGGTGTGCGGTGTCGTGGTGGCCCTGGCCATCCACTCGTTCATGTACGGCCCGCAAGCGGCCTTCGTCGCCGAGCAGTTCTCACCCCGCCTGCGCTACACGGGCTCCTCGCTCGCCTACACCCTCGCGGGCCTCATCGGCGGCGCGGTGGCTCCCTTGCTGTTCACCGCCCTGCTCAGCTCGTACGGCAGCTGGGTCCCGCTGGCGCTCTACCTCGTCGTCGCGGCGGCCGTCACTCTCATCGGTCTCTGCCTGGGCAGGGACTCCGCCCACGCCGAGAAGGAGGATGAGCTGCTCGCCGGTACGGTCACAGTCACACCGGAGGACGCCCCCGCAGCCCGTATCCCGTGAGAGCGAAGCCTCCTGTGAGAGCAAAGCCAAGCGCCCTCCCTTCAACGCCCCCGACTCCGAAAGGCAGCCCACCGTGCGCATCGCACTGAGCCAGCTGACGACCGGCCCCGAGCCCGGCAAGAATCTCGCCCTCATCAAGGAATGGACCGCACGCGCGGCGGACACCGGCGCGGACGTCGTCGTCTTTCCCGAGGCGTCGATGGCCTGCTTCGGCACGCCCCTGGCGCCGCTCGCCGAACCCCTGGACGGCCCCTGGGCCAACGCGGTCCGCGACATCGCCGAGGCTGCGGGCATCACCGTTGTGGCGGGCCTGTTCACGCCGGCCCCCGGCGGTCGGGTCACCAACACCTTGCTGGCCACCGGACGCGGCGTCGAGGCGACGTACGACAAGATCCATCTCTACGACGCGTTCGGCTTTGCCGAGTCCGACACCGTGGCCGCCGGATCGCGGGTGGTGACCATCGACGTGGACGGCGTACGCCTGGGCCTGGCCACGTGTTACGACGTGCGGTTCCCGGAGCTGTTCCGGGCCCACGCCGACGCGGGGGCCACCGCGACCCTGCTGGCGGCCTCCTGGGGCGCGGGCCCCGGCAAGCTCGATCAGTGGGAGCTGCTGGTGCGGGCCCGCGCCCTGGACGCCACGCTGTGGGTCGCGGCCGTCGACCAGGCCGACCCGGCCGCGTCCGGGGCAGCCGCGACCGGAAGCGCGGCGCCCACCGGAGTGGGGCACAGCATGCTCGTCGGACCCGACGGGACCGTACGCCGTCGTCTGGGGGCGGAGCCCGAGCTGACGGTGGTGGAGGTGGACGCCGATGAGGTCGCGGCGGTCCGCAAGAACATCCCGGTGCTTGCCAACCGCAGGTTGGGGGAGTCGCGCTGACCCCAAGCTCCGTAGCTGCGCCTGCTCATCCGGCGAGCAGCACCTTCAGCGTCGACTCCAGGTGGCTGTCGATGGCGGCGCAGGCGGCCTGCGCGTCACCGGCCGCCAGCGCGTCGACGATCGCACGGTGTTCGTCGAGCACCGCTTCCTGGCGGCCCTGCTGATTGAAGAGAGCCACCACACCGGCCCGCACCTGGCGGCTGCGCAGCCCCTCGTAATGCCGGTCGAGCAGGGTGTTGCCCACGGCCGAGACGAGAGACGAGTGGAAGAGGTGATCCACGTCGATGAACTCCTTGGCCTGGTCCGGTCCGCTCAGCGCACGCTGACGCTCCAGGCACGCGCCCAACTCCCGCACCGGCGCCTGCCCCGTGCCGATGACGTGCTGCGCCGCGTACCGCTCGACGATCCCACGGAGCTGCATCAGTTCGGTGATCTCGCGCCCGGACAGCGGAGCCACCCGCGCCCCGCGTTTGGGCACCAGATCGACGAGGTCTTCGGCGGCAAGGAGAAGCAGCGCCTCGCGGATCGGGGTGCGCGAGACTCCGATGCGATCGGCGATGTCCTGCTCGGAGAGGAACTCGCCCTGCATCGCCGGGTCCGTCAGCACGGTCTCCTTGAGGAACGCGTACGCCTTCTCCCGACCCGACGCCACCACTACCCCCAGAGATCGCATACAGCTTGTATACGGAAGTTACCACGGTGCTTGTGTCCCGGCTCCGCCCGGAGAGGAAGAACGCCACAACTGGCGTCCCTGAGCGTGATTTGGACGGCCAATGCTGGGCACGCCGCACGAGAGGGTTCCCAGGGCCCTCCGGGCACCGTCCCGGGCGCGCCCACGGCGATTGCGGTCAGTAGGGACCGCCCCGGAAGTAGATGCTGCGGTGACCGCGGGGACGGTCATCATGTTCGTGCGCGGCAGCGGAGCGGTCCGCGGCGGGTGCCGACCGTTCGTAAGCGGCATCGGAGCGGTCCGTGGGAGCCGATCGCTCGGCCAGCGCCCGCAGCGTGCGCAGACCGGTCAGGACGTCGGCGCGGTGCTCCGACCTCTTCATCCACGAGGGCAGCCGCGCGAACATGGCCATGGTCGGCCGCAGTCCGGAACGCTCGCGCAATCGGGCACCGATGTAGGCGGACAACGCGTCGACGTGCTCCTCGTCGTAGGCCCACAAGATCCGGCCCACGCAGCGGGTCTGCAGCCAGAGCGGCTGCCGGAAGAACGGGTCCTCGCTGCCGCGGAGCACCGCACTGATCAGGCCGCCGCCCCGCATCTCCGCTTCCCAGTCGGCGACGGCCCCGCACCCGCCGCAGGCCAGACGCCTCGGTTGGAACAGGAGTTCGCTGGAGTACCTGGGTGCCGGGAGCCCGGGCCGGGGAACCACGACCGCCCGGCCCCCGCACGACGGGCAGACCACCAGGATCCGGCCGGCGAAATGGGCCAGCCAGTGCCCGGTGTCCAGGTGACGGACGGGCTCGTTCCCCGAGGTGGAATCCATGGTGACACCCTCACAGCTTCGAGTCGCGGACGACGGCTCGGCCCGTCTCACCCGAGAGGGAGGGCCCGGCGCAGGGACAGGGCCAGCCGGCGTCTTTCCCGGTCGATCTCAGTGGCCACGACAAAGATCTCGTCGTCGACCTGGACGATGTCCTCCGCGTCCTCCACCGGTGTCCACGCGAGTTCGGTGAGGTGGACCAGCCCCTCGATCCCGTCGGCAACCCGTACGAAGGCCCCGAACGGGAGCAGCTTGGTGACCCGCCCCGCCAGCCGTGTGCCCAGCGCGGTGCGGTCGGCGAACTCCTGGAAGGGATCCGGGCGCAGCGACCGCAGGGACAGCCTGGCCTCCAGGTTCCAGTCGTCGAACTGGAGGAACTCACAGGCGACGCTCTGCCCGACCTCGACGACCTCCTCCACCGCTTCTATGCGGTGCCAGGACAGCTCGGGGACGGTGATGAAGCCGACCCCGGGGAAGAGGGGGTGCGCGGGGCCGTCGTCCAGCGCGACGAACACCCCGAACCGTTCGATGGCCGCGACCCTGCCGGTGAGGATCTCGCCGAGGCGCAGCGATTCCAGGTATGCCCAGAGCTCCGGGTGGGTCGACCGGTCCATGCCGTGGGTTCCCGAGCCCATGTCGGAGTACGCCTGCTCAGCCGGCGACGGGGACGGCCTGCGGGTCGACTTCGCAGCGGGCGACCGAGGCGGCCAGGCCCTCGCCGCCGATCTCGATCCGCGTGGTCTTCTGGCCCTTTCCGGACACCTTGACCTTCTCGCTCTCCTCGATGACCGTGATGCCGTCCGTGTCCACGAAGGTGACCGACACCCAGAAGCGACCCGACTTCGCGTTGCCGTTCGTGACCTTGACCGTCGCGTACGGGCTCTTCTCGGTCGCGCAGGTCACCAACTTGACCTTGGCGTTGTCCAGTTGACGGTCACCGGAGGAGCCGGTGGACGTGGAGTCGTGGGTCGGCGGCCGGTTGTAGGAGCCGCCGCTGGTGCTGCTCCCGGCGCCGCTGCTGCCGTACGCGTCGTCATCGCCGTCGTAGGCAGAATCCGATGTCGTCGATCCCGAGCTTCCGGATGACCCGGAGCTGCTGGACGACGAACTGTCATGGTCCTGGTTCGAACTGCTGCAGCCGCCCCCACCGCCCCCGCCTCCGCCACCGTGGCGGCTGCCGCCGCCGTGACCTCGCCCCGTGCTGAAGCCGGTCAGCGCGAGCGCCGACAGCACCAGTACGGCCGTGACCTTGAGTGTGTTCCCCCGATTGCTCATGTGATCACCCTATCCGGGGCCACGGACAACTCCCCGCGGGGCAGCGGCTGTTCACCTTTGCCCGCAAATGCGTTCCAGCCCCTGCTGAGGAGATCTCGTACGGGCTCGTTACCAAGAGTCTGCGGACAAGAGTCTGCGGGCGCCGCCTGTGTCCCCTGATCCCCTAGGAGCGCCTCCTGGGTGAGGTCCTCCGCCCGGGGGTGGAGCCGGTGAGCAGGCGTGCGGGCGAGCGGGCCGTACCTGGCGGCCATGAAGGCGCTGATGCCACGTCCCTGCCGGAGTGCATTTTCGCCCCTTCGCTGCTCGTGGTGTGACGCGTGGGGTCCCACCCTTTGCGGAGGCCCAGGGTCCGCGGAACGTTCCCGCAGGGGTCGGTTCGGCTCCGCCGGGCGGCTCCTTCCGGTGGCGGGGCGGAGGAAGCATGCATAGAACGGGAGACACGATCACGTGCGGGGCGAGGACGTCCCGCTGGAATGGAGAAGCGAAAATGGCCGCTGAGTCATTCTCTGCCGCGGGGGACACTTCCGGGACCGGCGAACCTCTGGTGTCGACGTCGCTTCACTGGGGTACCGCGCAGCTCGGCGCCCCACCTGCCCACCCGCCCGCCCCGTGGCCGCAGGAACTCGACCACGACACCGAGGACGTGCCGCCGGAGCGAGCCGAGTACGGCGACGACGACGGGCCCCCGCGAGAGGCGCCCGGCATCGACGACGAAGCCTTGGAACTTGAGGCGCCGGGCGTCCACGACGACGCGGTGGAAGAGCTCATACGTGTCGCCGTGGTGTCCAGGCCCCTGGACGACGTCGTCGACCTCGTCACCCTTCTGGAGCAGTCGCCTGACGGTGTGACAACCGCCGCCTCGGTGCTCCGGCTGGCCGCGGTTGCTCGCTCCGTCGACGACGTCACCCGCCTGGTCGAACTCCTGGGCCCGCCGGAACACCCGGCCGACCACATGGACGAGGCCATCCGGCACGCCGCCGAGGAACGGCCCGTCCCCGAAGTCAGCCGTCTCGTCCATCTGCTGTCCCGCCCGCCGCACGACGCGCACACCAGCGCCGAGGCGGTGCACGCCGCGGGCACGACCAGGTCCGTCGAGGACCTGATGCAACTGATCGGCAGCCTCAGAGAGCACAGGGAAGCCGACAGCCTCGCGGCGGACGCCCCGCCCGCGCCGCTCGCGCCGCCCACCGGCGCCGAGGCGGGTCACCCCGCACAGGCTCCGGCCGCCGAGGCCACGCAGGAGACGGAGGCCGCGGCGGTGCAGGGCAAGGCGCCCTTGCTGTGGCTGCGTCGGGCGGCGGGCATACTGCTCCTGCTCTGTGCCGCGGCGCACTTCCCGGTGAACTGGTCGGACGCGTCGACCGTCGGCCTCTTCGCCGCGCTCGGGGTCTCCGTCGTCTGCGCGCTGGCGGGCGTGGCGCTGTGCCTGACCGCGTCGCCGATCGTGGCCGTGGCGAGCACGTTGATCGCCGGCGCTTTGACCCTCGGTCACCTGGTGGACGATCGGGTCAACTCCACGACGCTGGCCTATGTGTTGCGGCCCGACGGGGTGACAGCGCCGATTCCGACGCTGACGGCGGTGGCCGCTACGCTGGCCGCACTGCTGGTCGTGGCGCTCACGGTCGCCGGCCTCAGGGCCGCGGGCAACCGGAACGCGAACCCGCGCCTGTAGGCGCGGACAAAAGGTGCTCGCGCTTCCCGGCGACAGCCGGTGAGCGCGAGCACTGCGCTGGGCCGGGGGTCACGGCCGACGCCGTGCCGCACCGCACCGCATCGCACCGCATCGCATCGAGGATCAGGCTTTGACCCCGCACTCTTTGGCGTTCTACGTCGACGTCGTCACCACCGGCACCGTGCTCGGCGTGGGCCCCACGAGCTCACCCGACCGGGTCACCGAGGTGCTGGGGCCGGATTTCGCCGAGAACGTCTTCGGGCGCCGCAGCATGTGCCGTGACTACGGCCTCGCCGAGTTCTTCTGGGACCGCGCTGCGGCCGAAGACCCCTGGTCGGGCCACCACTTCACCTTGCAGGTGCACAGGCTCGCCCACCGGGACCGCACCTTGGTCGACGGGGTGCTGCGGGCCCGTTACGGGCGCTTCACGCCTAGGCTCCGGTTCGACAAGCTGCGACGCCTGCTGGACCGGCGCGGGATCCCGCTGCTCGAAATCCCCGAACTCCGGGGGAACGCACCGTACTTCCGTACCTTCTGGCAGCCCGTTTCCCGGGTGGCCGTGTGCGTCATCGGCACCTACGGCGAGTACGGCACGCCGGACAAGCTGCGCGTCGGAGACGTGTACAGCATCCAGGCCCCGCTGACCGCCGAGGAAGTGGAGTGGCGCGAGGGGCGGGACGCCGGGTCGAGGCGACGCCCGGATGGATCGCTCAGCTATCGGAGCCGGTCGCCGCGTTGAGCCAGCTCCCGATGGCCGGCAGCGCTTCGGGCCCGCTGTCCTGCTGCACCGAGCCGACCAGATCGGCGATGGACACGGCCTGAAGTGACGCCCGCCAGGCTGCGTCGGCCGCGCTCATGGCGCGGGCGATGGGGCACGGCTTGGTGCAGTCCTCCGGCGGCGTCCCGAAGGGGCCACGCTGACGGATCTCGGTGCAGGTGAACGCCGGGCTCGCGCCGTCGACGGCCTGCACCACCTCCAGGACCGAGATGTCTGCCGCCGTCCTGGTCAGCACGTATCCGCCGGTCTTGCCCTGCACGGACTTCACCAGGTCCGCACGGGACAGGGCCTGCATCTGCTTGGCCAGATAGCTGGGCGAGACGTCGTGCAGCTGCGCGAGACGCGCAGCCGGGACCGGCTCGGTTGCCGCGGTCAGCACCACACAGCAGTGCAGTGCCCATTCCACGCCGCCGGACAGTTTCATGCGCCCTCCCAGTTGACTCGGACACAGAATATCCGAGTACTATCTCGGACATCAGATATCCGAGTTAGCGTCGCCTGGCGCACTCGGTTCACGGAAGGGTTCGATCATGAACATCACGGTCATCGGCGGCACCGGACTGATCGGTTCCCAGCTCGTCTCCCGGCTGCGCGAGGCGGGACACGAGGTGGTCGCCTCGTCCCTGTCGACCGGAGCCGACCTGCTCACCGGCGAGGGCCTCGACGAGGCGCTCAAGGGCGCGGACACGGTCGTCAACGTGTCGAACTCGCCCACGTTCGACGAAGCCTCCCCGGACTTCTTCCGCACCACCATGGGGAACCTGCTGGCAGCGGGGGAGCGCGCGGGCGTGCGTCACCAGGTCATCCTCTCCATCGTCGGCGTCGACCAGGTGCCGCAGCTCGACTACTACCGCGCGAAGACCCTCCAGGAGGACCTGCTGCGGCAGGGCCCCGCCGCGTACTCGATCGTGCGTGCCACGCAGTTCTTCGAGTTCATGGACGCGGTCATGACCTGGACCGCCGACGACCAGAGCGTCCGGCTGCCCGCCACGCGCGTCCAGCCCATCGCGACGGCCGAGGTGGTGCGGGCCCTCGCCGACGTCGCCACCGCCGAGCCGCTCAACGGCACGCTCGACGTCGCGGGCCCCGATGTCTTCCCGCTCGACGAGCTCGGCCGCCTGACGCTGTCCGCGCGGAAGGATTCCCGCACCGTCATCACCGACGACAAGGCGGGCATGTTCGCGGCCGTCGAGGGCGACGTGCTGATCGCAGGCCCCGGCGCACGCCTGGCCCCCACGCACTACGAGGACTGGCTCGCCACCTCCCGGTAGCCCGATGGGCCCCGGTGGGGGCTCCGTCCCAAATAATGGCCCCCTGACCTGCGCTTTTGCCGCACATGCGCAGGCCAGGGGGTCAAGCCGTCGTGTCTACCCCCGCGACGCCGTTTCCACGCTCCACGTTCCGGCCAAACACCGCTCAGGCTGTGAGCCCACCCATAGGAGCCACGTCACATGCTAAGGACGGTAGTAGCGCGCTGGGGGCGCCCGCGGTGGGCCGGGAGTCGGCTGAACAGCGTCTGACCAGGGCGTCCTGCGTACCGGGGTAGTACGTCACATCATTGCGCCCAGCTCCGGCCACCGCTAACCCTTGCTGAAGTTCCGGAGAGCCGGGATCGATCGGGCGAAATCGCCCGCCTCGACCGAGCACCTCCTCAACACACTTCGCATTGGAGAGTTACCCCCGCATGGCCATTACTCAGACGCAGACCAAGCCCGGCCGCATCACCCGACTGCGCAAGATCTCCGTCGCCGGTATCGCCACCGCAGGTGCCGCGGCCGCCGCCCTCACGCTGGTCCCCACGCAGGCCCAGGCCGCCGAGCCGGCCGCCGCGAGCAAGAAGGTCTCCCAGGCCGCCGCTGCCGACAAGAACTACGCTGACAACCTCGACGGCTGGATCAAGGAGTCCCTGGACATCATGAAGTCCAAGAACATCCCCGGCTCCTACGAGGGTCTGCACCGCAACATCATGCGCGAGTCCGCCGGTGACCCGAACGCCCAGAACGGCTGGGACGTGAACGCGCAGAACGGCACCCCCTCCAAGGGCCTGCTCCAGGTGATCCAGCCCACCTTCGACGCGTACCACGTCAAGGGCACGCCGAATAACCTGACCGACCCCGTCGCCAACATCACCGCGGCCGCGAACTACGCCGCCGACAAGTACGGCTCGATCGACAACGTCGACTCCGCCTACTGAGCCACCGGTCAAAGAGAAGGGGCAGCGCATGCCGCACGAGAGCAGCAACGAGCAGCAGGCGCACACGGCCGACGGCCCCGCAGTGCCCGGCTACGGGCCCCCGCGGGTGCGGCGCTCCCGGCGCAAGCCGAAGAAGAAGACCCTGCGGTACGCCACGTGGGGCGCGCTCGGGCTGGTCCTGATCGGCGGAGGAGGTGCCGCCTACGCCTGGCAGCACCTCAACGGCAACATCCAGGGCACGGACGTGAACGCCGCCCTGGGGAAGGACCGGCCCAGCGAGCAGAAAGACGGCTCGATGAACATCCTCCTGCTCGGGTCGGACTCCCGGGCGGGAACCCACGGCCGCTACGGCAGTGGCATCAGCGGAGCCCGCGCCGACACGGCGATGGTGCTGCACGTCGACAAGACCCACAAGAAGGCGTCGGTCGTCAGCATTCCGCGCGACACGATGGTCAAGCGGCCGCAGTGCGCCAAGCCGCACGGCGGCACGGCGCCCGGCGCGCGGCAGGCCATGTTCAACTCGTCCTACCAGGTGGGCGGACCCGCCTGCACCGTGAAGACGGTCGAGAAGATGTCGGGCGTCCGCATGAACCACTACCTCGAGGTCGACTTCAAGGGCTTCCAGAAGCTCATAGACGAGCTCGGCGGTGTGGACATCACCACCCGCAAGGCCATCCACGACCCCAACAGCGGGCTCGCCCTGAACGCGGGCAAGCACACGCTCAAGGGCAAGGAGGCACTGGAGCTCGTCCGCACCCGGCACGGCGTGGGTGACGGAAGCGACCTGGGCCGCATCCAGCTCCAGCAGGCGTTCATCAAGGCGCTGATCCACCGTGCCGACACCGTCGACCCGCTGGGCAGCCCCGCCAAGTCCTACGACCTGGCGGACACAGCGACCAAGACCATCAGCGCGGACTCCGAGCTGGCATCAGCGGACAAGCTCCTCGGTCTGGCCAAGGAGCTGAAGGGCATCAGCCCCGACCGCACCGACATGGTCACGATGCCCGTCACTTACGACTCCCAGGACGCGGGACGGGTCCTGCCGCTGAAGAAGGCCTCACACCGGGTGTGGGACGCTCTGCGCCACGACAAGCCCATCCCGAAGTCCGCGACGCGGGACTCGGTGGGCGATCAGAACGACTCGCCGGTGTCAGCGGGTACCTGACGTACGGCTGAGGTCCCCCGGCCACCACGCCTTCGGGCCGATGTCGCGCACCAGCGCCGGCACCAGGAGCGATCGTACGACCAGGGTGTCCAGCAGGACGCCGAAGGCGACGATGAAGGCGATCTGGACGAGGAAGGCCAGCGGGATGATGCCGAGGGCCGCGAAGGTGGCCGCGAGGACGACCCCGGCCGATGTGATGACACCGCCGGTCGCGGTCAGGCCGCGCAGCACTCCTTCGCGTGCCCCGTGGCGCAGTGATTCCTCGCGGACCCGGGACATCAGGAAGATGTTGTAGTCCACGCCGAGCGCCACCAGGAACACGAAACCGTAGAGCGGTACCGAGGAGTCAGTGCCGCCGAAGCCCAGGACGTGCTGGAAGACCAGGGCCGAAACTCCCAGGGTGGCAAGGAAGTTGAGTGCCACCGTCGCCACGAGCAGGACCGGCATGAGCAACGACCTGAGCAGTCCGATCAGGATGACGAGGATGATCGCCAGGACCACGGGGACGATGAGCATGCGGTCGTCCTCGGCGGTCCGCTGGGTGTCGTCCTGTTGCGCGGTGTAGCCCCCGACAAGTCCGTCGGCGCCGTCCACCGCGTGCACGGCGTCGCGCAGCCGCGCCACCGTGGCCTTTGCGGCGTCGCTGTCGGCGGAGTCCTCCAGCGTGGCGTCGATCCGTACGCGGCCGTCGACGACGAGAGCCTTCGCGCCGGGCCGACCGGACTCGCCCACGGCGGCGGCCGATGAGACTCCCTCGGTGCGCTCGACCGCGGCGGTGACCTGATCGGCCCGGTCCGCGTCCGCGATCACGACGGCCGGGTTGCCCGAGCCACCGGGAAAGTGCTTGCCGAGCGTCTTCTGCGCGGCCACCGAGGGTGCGTCGTTGACGAAGATCTCGTTCAGGGGAACGCCCTTGGACTGCAGCGAGGGGGCGAAGGCGGCGCAGACGAGTAGGCCGAGGAGGGTGGCGGCCCAGACCTTGCGCGGCGCGCGGTCGACGAGCGAGGCGATGCGCGTCCACACGCCCTGCCCGGCGGACTTCTCCGTCGCCGACCTGGGCTTGGCGGGCCAGTACGCCACGCGCCCCAGGAGGATCAGGACCGCGGGCAGGAAGGTCAGCGTGCTGAGCACCGCGCAGACGATGCCGATGGCCCCGACGGGGCCCAGCGCGCGGTTGTTGGTGAGGTCGCTCAGCAGGAGGGCGAGCAGTCCGAGTGCGACGGTCGCCCCGCTCGCGACGATGGGACCGAGCGAGCGGCGCAGCGCCGAGCGCATGGCGGTGATCCTGTCGCTGCTGACGGCAAGCTCTTCGCGGAAGCGTGCGGTGAGCAACAGGGCGTAGTCGGTGGCGGCGCCGATGACCAGGATGGACAGGATCCCCTGGACCTGGCCGTCGACGCGTACGACGTCGTGGTCGGCGAGCACGTAGACGATTCCGCAGGCGAGACCCAGGGCGAAGACGGCCCCGACGATGATCACCAGGGGGAGCAGCAGGCTGCGGTAGACGAGCAGCAGGATCACCAGGACGGTGATCAGGGCGACCCCGAGCAGCAGGCCGTCGATGCCCCCGAACGCGTCGGACAGATCGGCCTGGCTGGCCGCGGGCCCCGCAACTTGGACATCTACCCCGGGCACCTGGTCCGCCGCCTTCTTGACGTCCGCCAGGGTGGTCTCCAGCTTGTCGCCGAGGTCGGTCCGCAGGGGCACGACCCCCTGCAGGGCTTGGCCGTCCTTGGAGAGCACGGCGGGGGACGGGGGCCCGGCGACCCCTGCGGCGTCCTTCAGGGACGCCAACGCCCGGGTGGCGTCGGCCTGCTGTGCCTCATCGATGCCGCCGGATCGCGCGTCACCCTCCGCGGTCCAGACGACGATCGCCGGCAGGGCTTCGTCCTGCTTGAACTTTCTTTGGGCGTCGATGACTTGCGTGGACTCGGCGTTCTGCGGCAGGAAGGCGGACTGGTCGTTGGTGGCGACCTCCCCGAGCTTCCCGGCGTACGGCCCGAGTGTCCCGCCGATGCCGAGCCAGGCGACGAGAAGAACGACGGGGACCAGCCAGCGTGCCAGGCGCGTACGTGTGGACATGGATCTCCTTGCGAACACGGTGCTTCAATAACTAAGTATCTCAATGATTGAAGCATCTCGTCCGTCACGGGTGCCCGGCGGGTGCATCAGAGAAACGTCCATCAGCCGGAAGAGGTCACGGCGTGGACGGACGGGGGCCGCTCGCAGCGGTGGGTGGCGCTAGCGCCGGCGGCCGCGCAGCTCGGAGAGCTCCTCGTTCATGGCGGTCAAAAAGCGCACCACCACATTGAGTTCGTCCTCGCTGAATCGCACGCGCGCGTTCTCGGTCGCTGCGGCAAGGGGCTGGAAGAAGGTGCGCGCAGCCGATTTGGCGCCCGGGGCGTAATGGAGATGCACCACGCGGCGGTCCTCGCTGTCCCGCGACCGGTGGATGTGTCCCGCCCGTTCGAGCCGGTCAAGGCAGGCGGTGACGGCGCCCGACGTCAGCCCCAGGTGATCGCGCAGCCGCCCCGGAGTGAGCGGATCACTCGAATCCAGGATCGCCGCGAGGGCCTGGACGTCCGTGGCATGCAGGCCGTGGCCGGCGGCGAAACCATGGATCAACCGGTTGAGCTCGCCGTTCATGCGCCGCAGCTGCACTGCGAACGACTGCAGATCCGTCGGCACCTTAGCGGGGGCCGGACTTGACGCCGCACTGTCACTGAACGCTGATTCCTCTGTACTGGCCACACGGGCAGCCTATATATCCCGCACTTCAGAGCGACAAGGTGCGGGTCTGTCGGCCGAAGCCCTTACGCGAGTACCCTGCCGACATAGTCCGTGGAAAGGCTGCTCGCCGTCAGCGCGGCAGCAACCTTCCGGCGATCTCTCGGGCCCGGAGTAGGGCCCTCACCCGTCAGCGGCTGTACCCACGGGGCTCTGAACCCGTCACCAGGCACCGCGAGACGCACCGTTTCCCTCCAGGGCGGACCCTTCTCCGTCGAGTTCCGTTGCCTCTCTGCCGGTGCACGGCATCCGGGACTACGCATGCGCGGCTACTTCGCCGACGATCTGCTCCTCATCGTGCCCTCGACCGCCGCCGAGGGCGTGTGCCTGTACGGAGAGGTCCTGGGTGCGCACAAAGGTGCGCTCGCCATGGCCCTGACCGCACAGAGCCGCGCCACACAAGAGATCACCATCGACCTGACCGGGGTTCACTACCTGGCCAACAGCGCCCTGGAGATCCTCGTGGCTCTCGCCAACAACCTCCAGCCCCCTCAGAGCCTCGTCGTCCGCGCCGCCCCCGAACTGGCGCTGCAGGAAAGGCTCTACGCACGCGGGTGGGACGACATCGAGACCCTGCGCGTCATCGACGGTTAGCCGAGGGTCGGCCGCACAGGGCCCGGCTCCCGCCGTCAGCGCGTCGAGCTGATCCTGATCCCGGCCACGGTGCCTTCGCCTCGCAGGCTCAACACGCCGGCACCTTCGTGACGTACGCAGTCGAGACGGCCGAGCGCGGTCTGGCGCCCGTCCGGGCCACCGACGCCGATCCCCTCGGTGACGGCCATGACGAGCAGGGTCTCGCCCTCGGCGCACACCATCTCCGTACCCTGTGCGGCAGCGACGGTGACCATCCGCACCTGTGCCGTCGCACGGCCCCTGCGCGTCATCACATTCATGTCGCGCACCGCGCCCGCCTTCAGCAGACAGTCCGTCGTCGCGTCACCGGGGAAGGCGAAGGGACTCAACGGCTCCACCAGCTGCGAGGTGCCGTCCACGGTCAGCACCATGCCTTCGCCCTCGACCAGGGTGATCACACGGTCGATGCCGGGAAACGGCGAGAAGGGCCCGCCCGCATCCACGTCCGCGATGCTCACCCGCCAGTCGAACCCGTCCGCGGGCACCTCCGCGGACTCCGCCGCGGGCTCTTCCGCGGCGAGCGGCGCCCGCACGGAGCCCGACGCGACCTCCCGGGTCACCCCGCCGCCGTTCTTCCACGGCATGCTGCGGTACTCGCTCCAGCGCAGAACATCTCCGCTCATCGGAGGCCGCCTCCTTCTTCCGTCGTCCGGCCGGCGCCAGCCTACGTGCTGCTCAGAGGTGGAGGACGGCCCGTACGCACGGCCTGGGATCGACCGATATGCCTCAGCGCAGTTGCTCGGCCAGTCCGACGATGATGCCCTCCGGACCGCGGACGTAGCAGAGCAGATAGCTGTCCTCGAACCGGGCGATGTCGCCGACGAGTTCGCCGCCGTGGGGGCGCAGCCGGGCAACGGTCTCCTCGAGGTCGTCGACGGCGAACATGACGCGGTGCGTGCCCAGAATGTTGTGCGGCTGGTTGCGCGGCTCGGCGCTGGTCGCCGCGGGGGTGCGGTACCGCGCCAGCTCGAGCCGGCTGTGGCCGTCCGGGGTCCGGACCATCGCGATGTCGCAGTGGACACCGTCGAGTCCGGTGCACTTGTCCGCGACGGGGCCCTGGACCTCCGCCCTGCCCTCCAGCTCCATACCGAGTTCCACGAAGAACGCGATGGCGGCGTCCATGTCCTCGACGACGATGCCGACGTTGTCCATCCGCTGAATCGCCATGCTGGCTCTCCTTCTTCCTCGCACGGCCGGTGGTGGCCGCTGATGTCCCTGGGACGGAGCCGGTGCCAGGTTCTCGACATCCGCGGACCGCCGACTCGGGCAGCTGCCTCACCTGCTCGCCGCCCACGGGAACATTGTGTCCGAGGGGGTGTCAGTGGCGGGTGTCATGATCCCGGGATGGCTGCCGATTCCCTCACCCTCCAGCAGCTCACCACACCCGGTGACGTCACTCCCCGACTCCGTCGCGCTCTCGCCGAGTGCTGGGTCGAGGTCACCAATGCGGGCGGCGCGGCCGGCTTTCCGTTCCCTCCGGTCGATGCCGACACCGTGACTCCGGCCCTCGACCGCATCATCGACGAGCTGTCCGCGGACACCAGCCGACTCCTCACGGCCACGGCGGACGGCGCACTCGTGGGCTGGCTCAACGTCCGCCGCGACCGGTTCGAGCTGATCGCGCACTGGGGCACCCTGCACCACGTCCAGACCCGCACCGCCGTACGCGGACGCGGCATCGGACTCGCCCTCATGCGGGAGGTGCGCAGGATCGCCCGGGACGAGATGGGTCTGGAGCAGCTTCGCCTTGCCGCCCGCGGCGACGTCGGCCTCGAAGACTTCTACGGGCGCCTGGGCTGGCGGGAAGTCGGCCGGTGGCCCGCCGCCCTCCGGCTCGCCCCGGACGACGACCGCGACGAGATCCTCATGATTCTCGCTCCCCTCTGAGCTCAGGGACGAGGACGGGAGCGGGGGGCGGATAACTCACCCCGTACACACGGGCGAAGCGGTTGGCGGGTGCCGCTGATCCGCCGAGCCGTTCGAGGAAGAACGCGCGGGCCATCGACTGCATCTGCTCGCCGCTGACATAGACGACCCACCTGTTGGACGCGGCGTTGAAGCGGGCCGCCTCCACCGCCGACCGCAGGCCCGACGCGGGCCCGTGGTGCAGACGTCCGCTTAAGTCGAGGAACCGTCTCAGGGCGTCCAACTCCGAGCGGCGCAGGCCCACCTGCTGCAGCCCCGGGGCTGGTTCCTCGACGGCCGGGGGAGTGGCGCGTGCCTGCGCGTAGAGGAGTGCGTCCCAGCCGTCGGCCGTCAGCTGCACGGCCCACAGGATCGGCCGGCCCGCCTTCGCCGAGAGCTCCGCCTGGTCCTCGCGTGGCGCCACCCGGGCCAGCCCGAGCTTCACCAGGGGACTCGTGGTGCGTTCATCGAGTCCGGGCTCCGCCGTGGCCCATCCATCGGTGCCGCGCTGCACGTCAGCCACCCGTTGCAGCAGCGCGAAATGCCCGGCTGAGCGCCGCATCTCTGCCCCTCCCAGCGAACAGTGCGTTGCCGCGACGCTAGCGTGCATCCGCGCCCGAGGTGGCGCTGTTGAGCGGGTCTCCCCTAAAAGAGCCGGTGTTCCGGCCCGTGTACGGCAGGGCACCGGCTCAGGGTTCTTGGCGCGTGGTCGCAGCCAGCGAGCCGAGCAGCGCGAGCGCCTCGCTGCTGGGGGAGGCCGGTTCGGCGTGGTAGACGACGAGTTCCTGGCCGGGCGCCGAGCGGACGTCGAAGGTCTGCATGGTCAGCGTCAGCGGCCCGACCTCGCGATGCGCGAAGCGCTTGCGTTCCAACGCCTTGCCCCGGGCGTCGTGACGGGCCCAGAGCTCGGC
The DNA here is from genome assembly GCF_055577715.1 of Streptomyces sp. NPDC033177. Taxonomy (NCBI): domain Bacteria; kingdom Bacillati; phylum Actinomycetota; class Actinomycetes; order Kitasatosporales; family Streptomycetaceae; genus Streptomyces; species Streptomyces sp. NPDC033177. Next base: position 62,074 of record NZ_JBVIPS010000004.1, read on the forward strand.
GAACTCCGGGCTCCGCTCCAGCAGTTCAGCGAGCACCTGCCGTACCCGCGGATCATCGGGCGCCACGCCGTGGCCGAGCCGGAAACCGGCCACGGAATTGCGGGCGACGTCGTACCAGTCGCGATAGAAGTCGCGGGCGGCGGGGTCGGTGAACACGACATGCATGAGGTTGCGCGAGTGCGCCCAGCCGTGAAAGAGCGCGTCGGCGATCGTGTTCGAGGCGAGGACGTCGTACGCCCGGTTGTGGACGACGGCCGGATTGTGCGGCCAGGCGTCCATGAGCGCCAGCAGACTCGGCTCGACCCGGTCAGCCACCGCGGCCGCCCTGACACGTGGACCGACCCCGGCCACCCGGAACAGGTGCAGCCGGCCGTCCTCGTCGAGGCGCAGGGCGGTGGCCAGGGCATCGAGCACCTGCGCGGAGGGCGAGCGCTCCCGCCCCTGCTCCAGGCGTACGTAGTAGTCGGCGCTCACCCCGGCGAGCAGAGCCACCTCCTCGCGCCGCAGCCCCGCCACCCGGCGGTGACCAGTGACGGGGAGATTCACCTCGGCGGGAGTGACAAGGGCGCGCCGGGCGGTCAGGTATGCGCCGAGCTCAGAGCGTGCCATGCCCCCATGCTAGATCCGGGCCCACCGCGCTTCCTGGGTGCGCTGCACCCAGGAGAACGCCGCCTCTCCCGCCGACGCCCCGGCCGGGCCAGCCTCGACGACATGAGCACACAACAACCGGAAGACACCGCGCCCGCCGACCGCAAGGTCATCCTCGTCACCGGTGCGAGCAGCGGCATCGGAGCGGCCGTCGCCGCACGCCTGGTGACCGAGGGGCACCTGGTGGTGGCCGGTGCGCGCCGCACCGACCGACTGCACGAACTGGCCAAGAGCACGGCCGAAGCGGCAGCCCGCTCGGGCGGTGACCTGGAGCCGGTACGTCTTGATGTGACGGATCGCGCCGATGTCGCGGCCTTCGTCCAGGGCGCTCGCGACCGCCACGGCCACGTCGACGTCCTCATCAACAACGCCGGCGTCATGCCTCTGTCGCGGCTGGACTCGCTGCTCGTCGACGAGTGGGACCGGATGATCGACGTGAACGTCCGCGGCCTGCTGCACGGGATCGCCGCGACGCTGCCGTTGTTCGCCGCCCAGGGGTCGGGGCACTTCGTCACGGTCGCGAGCATCGGCGCCCACGAGGTCGTTCCCACCGCTGCCGTCTACTGCGGCACCAAGTACGCGGCCTGGGCGATCACCGAGGGCCTGCGCCAGGAGGTGGACCCCTCGATCCGGGTCACGACCATCTCGCCCGGCGTGGTCGACTCCGAGCTGGCCCACACCATCACCGAGACCGGCGCCGCCGAGGCCATGCGGAGCTACCGGGCGCACGCGATGGGTCCCGACGCCATCGCGGCCGCCGTCTCCTACGCGCTGGCACAACCGGCCGACATCGACGTCAACGAGATCGTCGTACGCCCCGCACGGCAACGCTGAGCCAGGTCTTGCCGGCCCTCTGGGGCGGTAACGAGAACTGAACCCGTTTGAGATCAACGCAGGTGGCTACCCGATGTCTGCGTAAGCGCAGCGCTGTGCGACGTAGGCGCCGGTTGGTTGGGACAGACAGCCACCGGCGCCGCCGCACGCGCAGAACCCCGAACTATGGCCACGGATGTGGAGAATCTGCGATGCTCGGCCATCAGCGGTTCTGCCGGCCCGACAGAGGCAGCCCGAGTAGACGAGAGGCAGAGCGGGTGGCTTCCTCACCGGACTCTCTCAACACATCGGCCTTAAAGCCTCGTTGTGAAACCGCGCAGCAGGCCCCCAACGGCAACGACGAATGCGCGGAAGAGGTCGCCGAGATCAAGGCGCTGCGCACGGAGGTCAACGAACTGCATCGCGCCATGGAGTCCCACCCGTCCATAGATCAGGCGCGGGGAATGTTGATGACGTTGGGTCCGTGTACCGCGGATGAGGCTTGGGAGATCCTGGTCGAGGTGTCGCAGCACTCCAACACCAAACTGCGCGCGGTGGCGGAGGAGCTGATCGCGACGACCGAGGGTGAACCGCTGCCCAGCCCGGTGCGTGCGGCGCTCGGCGAGGCACTGAGGAAGCGCCAGCCTGCCAGGGGGTGACCGAGGGCGTGAGCGAGCCTCGTCCGCCCTCCCGCTCACGCCCGTGGCCGGGCACTCAGCCCTTCAGCTCCTCAACCCCTCAGCTCCGCAAGGTCGGCCGCATCGAGGTGCAGACCTGCCGCCGCGAGGTTCTCGGTGAGGTGGGCGGGGGAGCCGGTGCCGGGGATGGCCAGCATGTTCGGTGAGCTCGCGAGCAACCAGGCGAGCGCGACCTGTGCGGTCGTCGCGTCGTGCCGTTTGGCGACGTCTGCGAGGCGGCCGTGCTCGATCGGGTCGAAGCCGCCGCCGAGCGGGAAGAACGGCACGTAGGCCATGCCGTGTTCCTCGCAGCGCGCGAGTACGGCCACATCATCGGCACGGTGCACGTGGTACTGGTTCTGCACCGCGGCGACGGGCGCGATGCTCCGCGCCTCGTCGAGTTGTGCCGCATCGACATTGCTGACCCCCAGGTGACGGATCAGCCCCTCGTCGCGCAGCTCCGCCAGCGCCGCGAACCGCTCGGCAAGGCTCTCGCCGCCGGGCTCACTCATGCCGCCGACCCGCAGGTACACGAGGTCGAACCGGTCGAGCCCGAGGGCGCGCAGATCCTCGGTCACCAGCTCCCGCAGTTGCTCGGGGCCGGCCTGGCCGGTGGGCATGCCGTCCGGGCCGCGCAGAGGGCCCACCTTGGTGGCGATCAGCAGATCGGCGGGGTAGGGCGCGAGTGCTTTGCGGATCAGGTCGTTGGCGCTCACGTCGCCCCGAGCGTAGAAGCCGGCCGTGTCGATGTGGTCGACTCCCGCATCGACTGCCTGCCGCAGCACCGAGATACCGGTCCGGGGATCGCGTGCCGGCCCGGTGAAAGTGCCGGCCGCCAACCGCATCGCGCCGAAGCCGAGCCGGTTGACGCGGAGGTCGCCGCCGAGGGTGAACTGGCCGCTCGCAGCGGCCGTGATCTGTGTGGTCATGTCCCCAGCCTCGCCCCGTGAGGGCCGTCGACGGACCGGATGGCAACCTGTTGCCACGATCGTGAGGAAGACTGGGAGGGTGACCGACCAAACGACGCTGACGGTGCATGGCGAGGAGGAGCTGGTCGCGCGGACCGCCCAGTTGTTCGGCGAGACGACGCGGGAGTTCTTCTGCGCGGCCAATGACCTGCACACCTGGTCGCGGCCCGAGGCCAGAGCGACGATCGCGCGCCGCCTCGGCCCGCGGACCGCTGAGGGCATGGTCGTGCGCAAGCTCTACACCCCCGCCGTACTGGCCGACGAGGAACAGCGGTTGCACCTGTTCGCCGTCGCGGCCGCCGGTGGGCAGGTGCGGGTCCGCGCCGCGACGCTGCCGCACGAGACGATCGTCCTCGACCGCAGGGTGATGATCCTTGCCGGGCGCAGTGGTGCCCGCGGCCGTGAGTTCACCATCACCTCGGCACCGGCTCTCGTCGGGGGCGTACACGCGCTGATGCGTGCCACGTGGGATGCCGGGACTCCTCTCGCGGACTATCTGCGGCGCGAGACCGAGGGCCTGGACGCCGATTCGCTCGCCGTGCTGCAAGCGCTCGCGGACGGACTCACCGACGCCGTGGGCGCGCGCCGCGTCGGCATGTCCGTACGGACCTATCGCAGGCGGGTCGCCGAGTTGATGGCGGCACTGGAAGCCGACTCGCGCTTCCAGGCCGGCGTCAACGCGAGCCGCCGCGGCCTCACCGGCAGCTGACCGGTCCTCACCGGGGCGCCGCCTGCCAGGTCCGGGCTGTCCTGCACGCGACCTGGGCGCACCCCGCACCGGAGGAGAACGACGGCTTCGGACTCCCTGTCGCCGCGTGCGGCCTCCTCTGGTGGGCCGTCAACCGCCCCTTTGCCCGCAGGACTCAGCTTTCGCCCGCCCAGTACTGGGCGCTCAGCCTCCTCGGCATGAGCGCGAGACGCCGGTGGGTTCATGTGCCGGACGCCTCGTCGATCCCAAACACCGGCCGAGCGCCGGAAGTCCCGCATCGCCCGCTCGATGTCCGGGACGGCAAAGCACACGTGGTAAATGGCAGTCATCCAAGCATGATCGAACACGGCACCTCGGTTGCCCAGCAGATATAGAGCACGGCAGAGATGCGGGAAGCCGAAGAACCACCTCCGTCAGGTGACCCGCGTCACAGACGGCTCCTGTCAGCAATCGTGGCGCCATCTCGTTCAAGGGGCACACGCGAACGAGACAGGAGCAACGCCATGAAGCACCGCATCGTCGTCCTCGGCGCCGGATACGCCGGGGCCTTCGCCGCCGGAAACCTGGCCCGCCGGCTGTCGCCCGCCGACATCGAGATCACCGTCGTCAACGCCCTGCCCGACTTCGTCGAACGGATGCGGCTGCACCAGCTCGCGACCGGTCAGGACCTCGCGGTCCGCAAGCTCGCCGACATCTTCGCGGGCACCGGGGTGCGGCTGCGCCTCGCGCGTGTGACCGGCGTCGACCCCGAGCGCAGGACCGTCGCCGTGAGCGGCGAGGACGGTGACGGGGAGGTCGCGTACGACACGCTTCTGTACGCGCTCGGCAGCTCCGTCGCCCAGCACGGTGTCCCCGGCGTGGCCGAGCACGCCTTCGACGTCACCGGCAAGTCCTCGGCGCTGCGACTGCGCGAGCGCCTGGCGGGACTGGGTGAAGGTGGCACCGTCCTTGTCGTCGGCGAAGGGCTGACCGGCATCGAGACCGCCACCGAGTTCGCCGAGTCGCGGCCTGGCCTCGACGTCGCCCTCGTAGCCCGGGGTGAGCTGGGCGCCTGGCTCAACCCCAAGGCCCGCCGCCACCTGCGCCAGGCCTTCGACCGGCTCGGTATCACCGTCCACGAGCACACCGACATCGAAGCCGTCGAACCGGCACGGGCGATCGCCGCCGACGGCACGTCCATCCCGGCCCAAGTGACGGTGTGGGCCGCCGGGTTCGCCGTGCACCCCATCGCGGCCGGGAGCGGCCTGGAGGTCGCCGACACCGGCCAGATCGTCGTCGACCGCACCATGCGCTCGGTCTCGCACCCGGACGTCTATGCCGCCGGTGACTGCGCCTACGCGATCGGCGAAAACGGCCGGCCACTGCCGATGTCCTGCGCCTCGGCCGGTCTCACCAACATGCAGGCGACCGCCGCGATCATCGCGCGTCTGACGGGCAGCGACGTCCCGACCGTCGGGATGAAGTACTACGGCAACCACATCAGCCTGGGGCGGCGGGACGCGATCTTCCAGATGGTGGACGGGGAAGCCGGCTCGAAATCCTGGTACCTGGGCGGCAAGACGGCCGCGCGGCTCAAGTCGGGCGTGCTCAAGGGCGCCGGGTGGGGCATCGTCCACCCGACCTTCGGCATGCCGAAGCGCAGGCGCCGCCTGGCCACCGCGCCCGCCCAGGTGGGTGTGAGGGCCACCGCATAGGTTGTTCCGCATGGACAGTGCAGCCATCGATCGATTCGAGGCCAGCCGGGGCCGGCTGGCCTCGCTCGCGTACCGTCTGCTCGGTTCGGCAGCCGACGCGGAGGACGCCGTACAGGACACGTTCCTTCGCTGGCAGGCGGCCGACCGTGAACGGATCGACGTATCGGAGGCGTGGCTGACCAAGGTCGTCACCAACCTCTGTCTGGACCGGCTCCGCTCGGCGCAGGCGCGCCACGAGCGCGCGGCCGGTGCCTGGCTGCCCGAGCCGCTCCTGGAGGGCGATCCCATGCTCGGCCCGGCGGACACCTTCGTGCAGCGTGAATCGGTGTCCTTGGCCGTCCTGACCCTCATGGAGCGCCTTTCGCCCGTCGAGCGGGCGGCTTACGTCCTGCGCGAGGCCTTCTCGTACGCCCACGCCGAGATCGCCGGGATCCTCGACATCACCGAGTCCGCGAGCCAGCAGCATGTCCACCGGGCGCGACGCCGGGTCACCGCCGAGCGCCGAGGCAGCGACGAGGTGGACCCCGCGTCCGCGCGCCGGATCGTCGAGGAGTTCCTTGTCGCCGCGGCGTCGGGGCGCACCGAACGGCTGGTGGAGATGCTCACCGCCGACGTGACCGCCGTCTCGGACGGCGCCGGTCTGGCCAGGCGGCTGCTGCGGTACAAGACGCGCGAGCGCGTCGCCTCCTTCGTGAGGGTCGGCTTCAAGCCCACGCCCGCGAAGCGGCGGCTGGCAGGCGGTTCCCCCGCGCTGCATGTCGCGATGGTCAACGGCTCCCCGGCAGTCGTGGCGGTGATCGAAGGCCGGGTCGTGGGCGCCGTGTCGTGCGAAGTCAGTGACGGCAAGGTCGCGTCCTTGCACGGCATCGCCGCCGCGGTCCGCCTCACACGCCTCAACGAGGCCTGGCAGCAGTACGATCCCGGCGCCCCGGTCATCAGCGCGTGGTGACCCGCGCCGGCGAGCACCGTCACGGTGGCGCGCGGGAGAGCGGCCGACAGGGCCCGGCCCTGCGGTGTTGGCCGCCGGTCAGTCTCCTGGACAACGCCTGCGCGGTTAGGGCTCCGTACTCCGGCTGCCCGCACTCACCCTGACCCCGCTCCGGCCGAGCGCGAGAACCAGGTGGCGGCCACTGCTTCGACCCGCTCACCCGGCTGTTCGCCGTGCGATCGTGTGGACCATGACTGAGTTGGTGGAACGCGTCGACGAGCGGGATGAAGTGCTGGCCGTCGTGGACAGGGCCGAGGCGATACGGCGCAAGTGGCTGCACCGGGTGGCGACCATCGTGTGCCGCGACCCGACCGGGCGGATCTTCGTGCACCGCCGTCCCGACGACATGTCACGCTTCCCGGGCCAGTTCAACTGGATGATGGGTGGCGCCGCGGATGTGGGTGAGTCCTACGAAGAGGCTGCCGCGCGGGAGCTCGCGGAAGAGCTCGGCGTTCAGGGACAACCGCGGTTCGTGCTCAAGTTCCGCTGCGCGGGGGTGATCAGCCCGTACTGGCTCGGGTTGCACGAGGTCGTGGTGAAGGAGCCGGTGCGACCTGATCCCTCGGAGGTCGCGTGGCACGCCTGGATGACGGAGCGCGAACTGGCTGACTTGGTGCGCCACGAGGCGTTCGTCCCCGATGCCCGTGAGGCGTACGAACGCTACGGCCGATACCGGGATGCCACGGGTGAACGCCCCTATGCGTCCCAGTAGTTGAGCGGCGCCGACCCCACACTGTGCCCTCTGCGGTCGAGGACCCGCCCCACGTGCTTGATCGTGCGCAGCACCACGGCACGTTCCGTGATGCGCAGATCCAGGTGCGCCAGGCGGCTGTTGAGCAGGGCCTCGGTGGTGTGGACCTCGGACAGGGTCGGCAGCCAGATGTCGAGCACCAGATTGTGCGCGCCCGCGGTGATGCTGCACATACGCAGGCCGGGCAGGGTACGCAGCGCGCTCACCGTCTCGTCGAGATGCTGGGCGGGCACCGACCCGAAGTAGACGACCGAGACCGGGAAACCGGTCAGCGGCCTGGCCAGCGCGCAACGCAGCGAGATCCGCCCCGTACCGATCAGGACGCGGAGCCGGCGCCGGACGGTGGCGGCGGAGGCGTCCACGGCCGCGGCCAGTTCCGTCAGGGGCATCCGGCCGTCGATGCCGAGCGCCAGAGCGATCTGGCGGTCGAGGGGCCGCAGCGTCTCGTCGGGCATCGCGGCCCGCTCCACGGTTAAGGCGCCCTGCTGCCGGCGGGTGAGGCTGCGCAGCCGCCAGGACGCTCCTTCGAAGGGTGCCGCGGTGATGACGTGGCTGCGTACGGCGCGTACGCCGGGCAGCTGCGACACCCGGTCGCCGGTGAGCCGGGCGAGACCGTCGAGGTCGGCCGCACCGACGATCGCGAGCAGATCACGCCCGCCCGACGTCTGCTTGAGGCTGAGCACCTGCGGGTCGCGGGCGAGCCGGCCGATGGTGTCCTCGCTCAGGCACCCGTCCATGTCGACTTCGATCTGGGCGTAGACGCCCTCGTCGTGGCCGGGCGAGAGGTAGCCGTCGACCCAGGCCACGCCCGCGCGCACCATGCGCTCCCAACGGCGGGCGACGGTCACCGCGTCGACCTCAAGTACCTCGCCCAACCGCACCCAGGGCACCCGGGGCTGGATCTGCAGGCCGTGCACGATGGCCAGGTCGAGTTCGTCCAGGGTGTGCGTGCCCTGGGTGCCCTGCGTGGTTTGAGTCTCCCGCGTGTCCATGAGGTGTGCCGAATCCTGCGTAGAAGGCATCGTGGTGAACGATTCCGGCGATTTTACATAGTCGTGATCCCTGATGCCGAGGATCGTCGGCCATGAGCCACGCACAGTTCTCCTCCTTGCGCATCATCCGAGCCCGCCTCGTGGACGGCACCGGCGCGGCGCCCGTCACGGACGCCGTCATCGACATCGACGAGGACGGCACGATCGTCCACGCAGGCCCTGCAGCCACCGCACCGCAGGCGCCCGCCCGGGTCCGCACCGTGGACGCGGCGGGACGCACGGTCCTGCCGGGCTTCATCGACACCCATGTCCACCTCGCCATCGAATCGCCCCGGCAGATGGTCCGCCGTCACGAGAGCGACCCGACCCTGGAGACGTTCCGCACCGCCGAGCGGCTGCGCATCACCCTGGAGGCGGGCATCACCACCGCCCGCGACCTGGGCGGCCTGCCGGCCGGTTACCGGGACGCGGTCGCCGCGGGCCTCACCACCGGCCCGCGGCTGCACACCGCGGTCCGCATCCTCAGCCACACCGGCGGTCACGCCGACTTCCACACGGAGTGCGGCTTCGACCCCAGCGCCGGGGTGGGCGAGATCGCCGACACCCCGGACGAGGTACGGGTCGCGGTGCGCCGGCTGCTCCGCTCCGGCGCCGACGTGATCAAGGTCTGTGCGACCGGCGGCATGAGCAGCCCCTACGACCAGCCCGACGACGAGGGCCTGACCGTCGAGGAGATCCGTACGGTCGTGGACGAGGTGGCCCGGCACGGCGGCCGTCCCGTTGCGGCCCACGCCCAGGGCACCGCGGGCATCATGAACGCGATCCGCGGCGGCGTGAGCAGCGTCGAGCATGGTTACGGCCTCACCGCGCAGGCACGCGAACTGGCAGGGGAGAACGGCACGTTCGTGGTGCCGACCCTGTCGACGGTGTTCGACGGCATCGACCGTTCGACCATGCAGCCCTTCCACTACGAGAAGAAGGTCCGCTGGTCCGGCATCACCCGGGAGAACATCGCGGCGGCCATCGCCGACGGCGTACGCATCGCGATGGGCACCGACGCCGCGATGGTGCCGCACGGCCGCAACCTGCGTGAGCTCTCCCATCTCGTGTCCCTGGGCATGAGCCCGGAACGGGCCATCGAGGCGGGCACCCGCAGCGCCGCCGAACTCCTGGGCCTCTCCGCGGAGATCGGCACCCTCGAACCGGGCAAGCACGGGGACCTGGTGATGTGTGACGGTGATCCGCTCGCGGACATCTCCCTGCTCGCCGACCCCGCCCGCATCGTGCTCGTCACCCAGCGCGGCGCCGTACGCAAGGACACCCTCGGTCTGGCGCGGACCGTGCCCGCGGCCGGCGGCGCGCCATCTCAAGGAGCCGCCGGATGAGCACCTCGGCCACCCCCACGAAGACTCCGGCGGGCGGACCGCCGCAGCGTTCCGTGCTCGACAAGGTCCTGAACGGCATCGAGCGCGCGGGCAACAAGCTGCCGCACCCGGTGCTGCTCTTCCTCGGCCTGTTCCTGATCATCGGCACGGTCTCGACGGTCCTCGCCGCCGTCGACACCACCGTCACGGTGCCCGGCGAGGACAAGACCCTCGCGGTCAAGGGGCTGTTCAGCGGCGAGGGCGTGCGCTGGCTGCTGGAGAACTTCATCCCGAACTTCACCGGCTTCCCCTCGCTGGGCACCGTCCTGCTGATGATGGCCGCGGTCGGCGTGGCCGAGAAGACGGGCCTCCTGGAGACCGCCGTACGCGCCTCCATCGCGCGGGCCCCCAGGCGGCTGCTGCCCTACCTGGTCGCCTTCGTGTCCTGCCAGGCGCACCTGATGAGCGACGTCGCGATCCTGGTGATCCCGCCCCTGGCCGCCCTCGCCTTCAAGAACGCGGGCCGCAACCCGATCGCGGGCCTCATCGGCGGCTTCGCCTGCGTCTGCGCGGGCTATGCGGCGGGCTTCTCCATCGGCGCGCTCGACGCGCTCTACACCGGCATCACGCAACAGGCCGCCGCGGTCGTGCCGGGTGGCGAGAGCGCCCCCACCCACATCCTCATCAACTACTTCTACACCGCCGCGGCCAGCTGCATCCTCGCCCTGATCGGCGGCTTCCTGATCTCCCGTGTCCTGGAGCCCCGCCTGCCGCAGCCGGACCCGGAGGCTGACCCGGAGAGTGATGCAAGTGAGGGCGCGGCCACCGCGCAACCCGCCGTCACGGTCACCGTGACGGCAAGGCAGCGCACGGGACTACTGCGCTCGGGCATCGCCGTCCTGCTGTACGCGGCCGTCGTGGTCACCTGCTGGCTGCTGCCGGGTTCCCCGCTGCGCGGCGAGGGCGGGGCGCTGGTCCCCTCGCCGGTCCTCGACGGCATCGTGCCGCTGCTGTTCGTCGCGTTCGTCCTGGCGGGCATCGTCTACGGCCGCACCGTCGGCACACTCAAGCGCGCCGACGACGCGCCCCGCATGATGGCCGAGTCGATCACCGGAATGTCCGGTTACATCGTCCTGATCCTGGTGATCTCCCAGGTCATCGGCGTCTTCGACTGGTCCAACGTCGGAACCCTGCTCGCGGTCAACGGCGCCAACCTCCTGGAGTCCGCGGGCCTGACCGGCTTCACGGGGCTGGTCCTGTTCGTCCTCCTGGTCTGCCTCCTGAACCTCTTCGTCACCTCGGGCTCGGCGCTGTGGTCCCTGGTCGCGCCGGTCTTCGTCCCCGCGTTCATGCTCATCGGCATGGAACCCGCCGTCACGCAGGCCGCGTTCAGGATCGGTGACTCAGCGACCCAGATGATCACGCCGCTCAATCCGTACGTCTTCCTGATGCTGACCATCCTGCGCCGCTACGAACCCGGGGCGCAGCTCGGCACGGTCCTGTCGAGGCTCTCGGTGTTCGTGGTCCCTTTTCTGATCGCCTGGCTCGCGGTCCTCGGGCTCTTCTACGGCCTCGGCCTGCCACTCGGGCCCGGCGCGGACATCCACCGCTGAGCCCGGCTCGCAAGGGGCGCGTGAAGCGGATTGTGAAGAGCCCGGCCCTGTCTCCGTCCGCGTCTTCATAATCCGCTTGGCCGACCTCACCACAGGACCCTAGAGTGAACGCACTTCGACGAGACGTTCCCCAGAAGCACGCCGCAGAACGGGAGCGTCCCGCCTCACTGAGGCGCAGGGGCGGCGGCAGTTTCCTTGTCGACCCTTCCTCCGGAGGCTTCCGTCATGAACGTCGGTATCGGTCTGCCCATCGGCGACCCCGCCAACTTGCTCTCCTGGGCCCAGCGCGCCGACGCGGGCCCCTTCAGTACCCTCGGCCTGCTCGACCGGCTCGTCTACGACAACCCCGAGCCCCTGGTCGCCCTCGCTCTCCTCGCCGGCGCAACCTCGCGCATCCGCGTCCAGACCGAGGTCTTGCTCGCCCCGCTGCGCGACACCGCTCTCCTCGCCAAGCAGGCCGCCACCCTGGATCAGATGTCCGGCGGGCGGCTGGTCCTCGGCCTCGGCGTCGGTGGGCGCGACGACGACCACCAGGTCACCGGCATCGACGTCCACACGCGGGGCAGACGCCTCGACGAGCAGATGGCGGTCATGCGCCGCCTGTGGTCCGGCGAACCGTATGGCGCCGACATCGGCCCGATCGGCCCCGCGCCCGCCAGGCCGGGCGGCCCCGAGGTGCTCTTCGGCGGCTTCAAGCCCGCCGCGATCGAACGCGTCGCACGTTGGGGCGACGGCTTCCTCGCCGCCGCGCCGCCGCGCCGCCAGCCTGGGCAGGCGGTCTGTTCGACACCGCCCGCAAGTTCTGGAAGCAGTACGACCGCGACGGCGAACCGCGCATCGTCGCCCAGATCAATGTCGCGCTCGGACCGGACGAGGTGATCGAGGACGCCCGTACGAACATGCACGCGTACTACGCCTTCACCGGCATGCCCGACCGCATGGTCGCTGGCCTGTGCACCACCCCTTCCGCCATCGGCGAAGCAATCGCCCGTTTCGCCGACTTGGGCGCCGACGAGGTCATGCTCTACTGCTACGGCCTCGACCCCGACCAGGTGGACCGGCTCGCCGAGCTTGTGTGACGGGTCATCAACCGCCGGTAGGAAGGACAAGAAGTGGGCAACGGGCTGCGCTGGATAGCGAACGGGTACGACGGGAGCTACACCTTCACCCTGTGCCAGGGCATCACGCCGCACGAACTGCTGGTGCGGATCGGAGCGAAGCCACACCACATCCATGAGCTGACCGATCTGGCGGTCGCAGAGCTGTCGGTGTGGCCAGAGGACGGCCATCTCAGCGACCTGGAAGTCCTTGACTGGGAGGACGAAGTCCTGGTGACCCAGTTGACCGAGGCGGGGTTCCTGTCGCAGCCGGACGTGATCGTGCGGGCAGGGGCCGTCCCGGGCTGGGCGTACGCCATCGAGAGCTTCACCTCTCGCTCGCGTAACCACCTGGGAGCACTCTCGCGGGGTACCCGGGCGTACACCGTCTTCAGCTCCGGCGCAGGCATGCAGCGGGTAGGCCATGCTCGCGACGGCCGGGTACTGAGCGACTACGAACCTCGGGAGGCGGCGGGCCCGGGGGGTGCCGCGACGGACGAGCAGGTACCCGGGTTCACCTACAACGGTGAGGAGACAGCCGACGTCGCCTTCCTCGACTTCCTGGAGGAAAGGCTGGGAATTCACATCGCCTGGGAGGACACCCTCCCGCCGCTGCCCACCGCCGCCTTCGCGGACGCTTTCTCCTGACGCGGCCACGAGACGCACGCGCGGTTGCCGGTCGTGGTGCCGTGCAGCAGGATGCGGGCATGCGATTCTCGGTGAACATCCCGAACTTCGGTGACTTCGCAGATCCCAGGACCGTGGCGAAGCTGGCCATGGCGGCGGAACAAGCAGGGTGGGACGCGCTGTTCGTCTGGGATCACGTGCTGCACCGCAAGCACGCGGGCAGGCCCTTCGGTGACCCCTGGATGCTGCTGACCGCCGCCGCGCTCGCGACCTCCCGGATCAGGCTGGGCACGCTGGTCACGCCGGTCGCGCGGCGGCGCCCGCAGCAGCTCGCCCGCCAGGTGGCGACCCTGGACGTCCTGAGCGGCGGCCGGGTCACCTTCGGTGCGGGCCTCGGCGGGCCCGTCGAGGACGAGTACGCGAGCTTCGGCGACACCAGCGACCCGAAGGTGCTGGCCGAGCGCCTCGACGAGGGCCTGGACCTGTTGCGGCGCTACTGGACGGGCGAGCCGGTGAACCACGACGGACGCCACTACCAGGCACGCGACGTGACGCTGCTGCCGGCCACGGCGCAACGCCCCCGGCCGCCGATCTGGGTCGCCGGTTTCTGGCCCAACCGTCCGCCCATGCGCAGGGCCGCCCGCTGGGACGGCGCGGTCCCGCTGTTCACCGACGCCAAACACGGACACGTGCCGCCGATCAGTCAGGTCCAGGATCTGGTGGCCTACGTGGAAAAGCAGCGCGAGGACCGGTCAGGCACGCCCTTCGACATCGTCCTCGGCGGTGCGTCGCCGGGCGGGGACGCGGCCAAGGCCCGTGACCTGATCGGCCCGTTGGCCGACGCGGGAGTCACCTGGTGGGACGAGCGGCAGATCCAGACCAGCGACGGACTCGACCGGTTCGAGCCGGTGCTGCGCCGCGTCGAGCAGGGCCCACCGGTCCTGTAGAGATCCTGTCCGTCGACCGGTGTCCGTCAGGCGGCCGTCTTCAACCTGGTGGCCCCCGGCCCGTCCAGCTCGTCCAGTGCTTCCGTACGCCCGGAGATGGCCAGCAGCAGGGAGAGGGCGGTTCCGCGCACCTGCGGACCCTCGCCGATCGTCAAGTCGACGTCGGTAGGGGCAAGTTGCAGCCCGGTCACCTTCTCCTTGGCTCCGCCGAAGGATGCCGACGTACGAGCCTGCAGGCGTAGGGATCTGATGACGGCCTCCGGCCGGTAGGTGTGGGTGAGGCCCAAAGGACGACGAATGTCCTCGCCGTGTACGACCTCCTCGACGAGCCGGGTGTCGAGGGGCGCCGGAGGGGCCGATGTACGCGTGGCCACCTGACGCAGGCGCTCCAGGGTCTCCTGCGGTGAGGCGCCGCGCTCGCGCAGCACCCCGCGTGTGTTCTGACGGTCGAAATCGAAGCGCGCACGGACCATGGCACCCACGAACCCCAGGCGCGTGGTGCGAGCCGTGTCGACCAGGTGGGCGACCACGTCGTGCACGGTCCACCCCTCGCACAGGGAAGGGTGATCCCACTGATTGTCGTCGAGGTGCGTGAGATCCTCGACCAGCGCCGCACGCTCCGCGTGGACCATCGACCAGACATCATCGTTCACGGCTGTTCCTTTGCTCGGTGCCAGTGTCCGTCAAGGGAAGACCCGGGTCGCGGCAGGAACTCACCGGGGCGGGCGTCGAGATATGGCCGGCGGGAAGGGTGGCAGGGATGAGTTTCAGGCTGGCGGCGTACGCAGTGTGTGTCGAGGGCGGACGGGTGCTGCTGGCCCGTCACGTATCTCCCGGCGGCGAGTCCACATGGACGCTTCCGGGCGGCCGGGTCGAGCACGGCGAGGACCCGTTCGACGCGGTCATCCGGGAGATCGCCGAGGAGACCGGCTGTCAGGCGGTGGTGGAGAGCTTGCTGGGCGTGGACTCGAGAATCATCCCCGCGGCCGAGCGCAAGATCCCCGACGGGCCTGATCACCAGAACCTGGGCATCTTCTACGAGGCGCGCATCACCGCGGGCCAACTCCGACCCGAGCCGAACGGCCCGATCGCCGAGTCGGTCTGGACCCCGATCCCTGATGTCGCGCGGCTGCACCGGTCATCGCTGGTCGACATCGGCCTTGCCTTGACGCTGACTCGCCCCGCGACCGGCCACGTCGCGCCCGTGCCGGTCGGCGGCCTGATCCAGCACTGAGGCACCTATCGCCGCACGGCGTGCAGCGCCAAGCCGTGCCAACGGCCATGGAGTCCGTGCTCGTGCTGAGCCAGATCACCGAGTACGGGCCGCATCCGCGGCCGCTCCGTTCCGGCCTCCAGGTCTAGGCTCAGGCTCGCGGAGTGCTCACCGGGCGAGCGGAGTACTCACCGAGCGAGGGGGAAGCTGATGAAGGTCGTGCTGGCCGGAGGGACCGGGCAGGTCGGAGCTGTCCTGGAGCGGGCGATGACCGCCGCGGGGCACGAGGTCGTCGTACTGACCAGGAATCCCGGGCGCGCGCGTCACGTGGGCTGGGACGGGCGGACGTTGGGTCCCTGGACCGCCGAGATCGACGGCAGTGATGTCGTGGTCAACCTGGCGGGACGCAGCGTGAGCTGTCGCTACACCGAAGCCAATTTGCGGGACATGATGGACTCGCGGGTGCAGTCCGCCGAAGCCGTCGGCGAGGCCATCGCCGCATCGGCCAAGCCTCCTGCGCTCTGGCTCCAGATGAGCACCGCCACCATCTACGCGCACCGCTACGACGCACCGCACGACGAGACGACCGGTGTCATCGGCGGTACGGAGACCGGGGTCCCGGACTACTGGGAGTACAGCGTCCGGATCGCCAGGAACTGGGAGCGCGCCCAGCAGGACGCCGACACCCCGCACACCCGCAAGGTCGCTCTGCGCGCGGCCATGGTGATGAGCCCCGACCGGGGCGGTGTCTTCGACGTCCTGCTGCGGATGGCGAGGCTGGGTCTGGGCGGGCCCGTCGCGGGCGGAGCCCAGTACCTCTCCTGGATCCACGACCAGGACTTCGTGCGCGCGGTGGAGTTCCTGATCGCCCGCGACGACATCACGGGCCCGGTGAACCTGGCCGCGCCCGGCCCACTCCCGCACCGCGCGTTCATGCGCGCGCTACGGGCCGCGGCGGGCGTCCGGCTGGGACTTCCCGCCACCAAGTGGATGGCGGAGATCGGCGCCTTCGTGATCCGCACGGACACGGAACTGCTCCTCAAGAGCCGCCGTGTGATCCCGGGCCGGCTGCTCGAAGAGGGCTTCGTCTTCGAGCACGCCGCCTGGCCGGATGCGGCGACCGATCTCGTACGGCGCCGTGCGCGTGTCCGTGCCGAGAGCTGACTCAGCTCTCGGCGCCCTCCGGCTGCGGTGCGGCCGCGGCGTCCGCCGGGGCGACGGCGGTGTAGAAGACGGAGGAACCCTGCTTGGTGCGCTGGGCACGGCCCTTGGCGACCAGACCCTCCACCGTGGTGCGCACCACGGTGGTCTTGATGGTGCGGTCCGGGAGCTCCTTGGAGAGAGCGCCGGTGATCTCGGCGGCGGAGCGCGGCTCCTTCTGCCGGCTGAGGTGGTTGCCGATCAGCTCGACCAGCGTGGGCCCCGCCGCTGTGTCGGCAGACTTCTTCGCGGTGGCCTTGGGCGCACTCTTGGCTGCCTTGTCCTTGGCCTTCTCGGTGTTCTTGGCCTTGGCTGCCGCCGGCTTCTTCGTTCGGGCCGTACCGGAATTGTTCGCACTTGCCCGTGGGGCGGGGACGGCCTTCTTGCCGGTTGACGCGCGGCTCGCCGCCGGCTTGGCGGTGGGCGTCGGCGCTCCGGAGGAGCCGAGTGCCTGCTGCATGCTCAGCAACACCGCGTGGTCGTCCTCCAGCGTCTGCAGCTGCTGCTGCAGTGCCGCGAGCTCAGCCCCGACGCGCTCTTGTTCCTGGCGGTTGCTCTCCAGATCCGTGGCCACACGCGTGGCGTATTGGGCCTGAACTCCGGCAGTTTCCGGCTGAACGTCTGACATGACAGTGACCTCTTCGTGAGCGCACGCGGTCGTGCGGATGGCGGATCGTGCTCACGACTGAGCACTCCTGATGGGGGGCGCAATGTGATGCACCCCTGAATGTTGGCTGCCCAACTTGCAACTGCAGTAACTCATGTGTGGGGCCATGAAGGCTACGTTCTGGCGTCTGCCCGCGAACACCCGAAAGGAAAACTGACCCTAACCCACACATCAACTCGATACCGCGTTCGAAATAATGGTGGGTGGTGAGTCGAAAGGTATGCACCTATGTTTCGTGGGGGAGTTGGCAATTCCATCACCTGCGACGCTTGTGCTCAAGTGACCGCCGAACCCATCCGCCGAACGGCCTCGGTGAGCACTTCAGGTGAGGCAGCCAGGTTGAGTCGGACGAAGCCCTGACCGCCGGTTCCAAAGGTGTTGCCGGAATTCAGGGCGACGCGTCCGCGCCGCAGGAAAGCCTCGGCGGGGTCATCGCCCAGCCCCAACTCCCGGCAGTCGAGCCAGGCCAAGAAGGTGCCTTGCGCGGGCGTGTAACCCATGGAGGGCAGGTGTTCTGCCAGCAGGGCGGACAGCAGCCGGCGGTTCTCGTCCAGGCCCGAGAGCAGGGCGTCGAGCCAGTCACCACCATCGCGCAGCGCTGCCGTGTGGGCGATGATGCCCAGGTGGCTGGGTCCGTGGCTGACCTCCTCGGGCAGGCGGGCGAGGTCGTCGGCGGCCTCGGGGCCCGCGATGGCGAGGGCGGCCTTGATGCCGGCCAGGTTCCAGGCCTTCGACGCCGACATCAACGACAGCCCGTTCTCCGCTCCGGGCACGCTCAGGAAGGGCACGAACGACGCCCCTGCCGCCACGACCGGAGCATGGATCTCGTCCACCACGACGCGTACGCCGTGCTCCCGTGCCATGTGCGCGATCCGCGTCAACTCGGCAGCGGTGTGCACGGTCCCGGTCGGGTTGTGCGGGCTGCACAGCAGATACACCGGCCGGGCGGCACGTCGTACCGCACGCCGGAACACGTCCTCCAGTACGGCGAAGTCGACCCGCAGGTCCGGGCCGAGCGGCGCCTCGACGACGGGCCGGTCGAGGTTGCCGACGAACTGGTAGAAGGGCGGATAGACGGGGGAGTTGACGATGACGGGGTCGCCGGGCGCGGAGACCAGCTTGAGCATCTCGACGACACCGAGCATCACGTCGGGCACGATCGCCGTACGCTCGACCGCCGGTCCGTCCCAGGCCCAGCGCTTGAGGGCGAACTCGGCCAGCGCCTCGGCGTAGGCGGTCCCTGCGGGATAGCCGGTGTCACCGAGCCGCACGGCCTCGGTGATCGCCTCGGCGATCGGCTCCGCCAGCGGGACGTCCATCTCGGCCACCCACAGCGGCAGCACATCGTCCGGGTAGGTCCGCCACTTCATGCTCGTACGCCG
This sequence comes from Streptomyces sp. NPDC033177, assembly GCF_055577715.1. NCBI lineage: Bacteria > Bacillati > Actinomycetota > Actinomycetes > Kitasatosporales > Streptomycetaceae > Streptomyces > Streptomyces sp. NPDC033177. Next base: position 80,424 of record NZ_JBVIPS010000004.1, read on the forward strand.
CCGCAGCTGCTCCAGTGAGAGTCGGCGCAGTGGATTCGCGCTGTCGGGCGCGACGGGTTCACGCGACACATTCTCCATACGTAGAAAGTAGGCGTTGTGGATGGCCTGCACCCCCATGTCGGGCGGCAGAGTGTGCACTGGGGCACCTCCGGCTGCGGATTCGCGCTCCAGTAAGGTGCGCCTTACTGGCTGGATCTTCGGCCTGTCCGTCTGCCGTCGACCTTTGAAGGAACCCCGTGCCCGACGCCGCGACACCCGCAACCGTTCCGCCCCTGAGCGGTAGCGCCACGGCGCCGTCCACCTGGCAAGAGCTTGGCTCGGAAGACGAACTGACCGCGCTGCTCGGCGAGCCGCACCCGATCGTCATCGACAAGGTCCACGACGAACTGTCCGAGGGCGACCTGGGGATCTTGGCCCGTTCCCCGTTCTGCCTCATCTCCACGTCGGACGCGGAAGGAAACTGCGACACGTCCCCGCGCGGCGACGCACCGGGCTTTGTCCAGGCACTCGACTCACGCACCGTCGTCCTCCCCGACCGGCCCGGCAACCGTCGCGGCGACAGCTTCCGCAACATCCTGCGGAACCCGCACGTGGGCCTGCTGCACCTGGTGCCGGGCAGCGGCGACATCCTGCGCATCAACGGCCGTGCCCGCATCCTCACGGACGCCCCGTTCTTCGACTCGATGACCGTCAAGGGCCAACGGCCCCGGCTGGCGATCGTCGTCGACATAGACGAGATATACCTGCACTGCTCACAGTCGCTGCGACGCGCTGGACTCTGGCAGCCGGAGTCATGGGAGCGGAGTACTCCTCGGTCCTGAGACGACCTTTTCGTGCGCGAGTGGCTCAAGAACGGTGCGATCCGCCTTGAGAACGGTTGAATCGACCTTGTGCACCCCCGAGGCGCGATGCTATCCACCTCGTCAGGCCCCACAGGGACGAACACGTCACTCCCACCCCGCCGGAAAGAGTCCGCACATGAAGATCGTTGACGCGAAAGTCATCGTCACCAGTCCGGACCGCAACTTCGTCACCCTGAAGCTGACCACCGACGAGGGCATCACCGGACTCGGCGACGCCACCCTCAACGGCCGTGAACTCGCCGTCGCCAGCTACCTCTCCGACCACGTCCTGCCCCTCCTGACCGGACGCGACGCGCACCGGATCGAGGACACCTGGCAGTACCTGTACCGCGGGGCCTACTGGCGGCGCGGGCCCGTCACCATGGCCGCGATCGCCGCCGTCGACGTCGCCCTGTGGGACATCAAGGCCAAGGCCGCGGGCCTGCCCCTCTACCAGCTTCTGGGCGGCGCAAGCCGCGAGCGCATCCGAACCTACGGGCACGCGAACGGCCGCGACATCCCCGAACTCCTGGACTCCGTAAGGGCCAGGCTCGCCGAGGGATACCCCGCGGTCCGCATCCAGTCGGGCATCCCCGGCCTGAAAGCCGTGTACGGCGTGCACAGCACCGACGACGGGGGCGAAGCCGTCCAGCACCAGCAGGCCCGCCCCCTCGTGGAGGACTGGGACACCGACGCCTATCTGCGCCACACGCCCACCGTCTTCGAGGCGGTCCGTGCGGAGTTCGGCGCCGAGCTCCCGCTGCTGCACGACGCGCACCACCGGCTCACCCCCGTTCAGGCGGCCCGGCTCGGCAAGGACCTGGAACCGTATCGGCCGTTCTGGCTGGAGGACTGCACACCGGCCGAGAACCAGGAGGCGCTGCGTCTCGTGCGGCGGCGCACCTCGACACCGCTGGCCATCGGCGAGGTCTTCAACACCGTGTACGACTACCAGGCCCTGATCACCGAGCAGTTGATCGACTACGTGCGTTCCGCGGTCACCCACTTCGGCGGTGTCACGCCCCTGCGCAAGCTCTTCGACTTCGCCGCGCAGTACCAGATCAAGACCGCGGTGCACGGCCCCGAGGACATCTCCCCGGTAGGGATGGCGGCAGCACTGCATCTGGACCTCGCCGTGCACAACTTCGGGATCCAGGAGTACTCCGGCCACACCCGCCTCACCGACGAGGTCTTCCGGCACGCCTACACGTTCACGGACGGCCATCTGCACCCGGGGGAGGCCCCCGGCATCGGTGTGGAACTGGACGAGGAGCTGGCGGCCGCGCATCCCTACGAAGCGGCCTATCTGCCGGTGAACCGCCTGCGGGACGGAACCGTGCACGACTGGTGAGCGATCGTGCGCGACTGGTGAGCGAGTGAGGGAGCAGGGGAGCGAGGGCTGACCTCATCCTTCCCTCTGGACAACACCGCCCCACGGTGCTGAGATGCCAACTGCCCCTGTTTCCAACGTTATAGAGATCTCGCACTCTTCGGCTTTCCAACGTTGTAAGGCGCCTTGCGCGCGGCAGTAGCCAGCCACCGGCGAACACGGACGACGACGGGACGGTACTCATGACGCAGCTCGGCCGACGCCACTTCCTCCTCAGCTCCGGCGCGATCACTCTTGGCGCGGCAGGCGGGATGACCGCCGCCACCGGCCCCACCGCACACGCGGCGGCCCCGGCCCGCGGCGGTCTGTACGGCCCGAACGTCGCACCGCTGGCCCCCACCGCGTTCCAGAAGCTGCCGGTGGGCAGTGTCACCGCGCGCGGCTGGCTGCGCGGACAGCTCGACCTCCTGCTCGGCGGCCTCTTCGGGCGGTACGCGGAGATCTCCCACTTCCTCGCGTTCGACGACTCCGGCTGGGTGCACCCCGACAAGGCGGGATGGGAGGAAGTGACGTACTGGCTGCGTGGTTACGTCGATCTCGCCGCCCTCACCCAGGACCGTGCGGCCCTGGCGGAGAGCCGCCGGTGGATCGACGCGATCATCGCCACCCAGGAAGCGGACGGGTTCTTCGGCCCGAGAAGGCTGCGCACCCAGCTGAACGGCGGCCCGGACTTCTGGCCCTACCTGCCGCTCCTCCAGGCGCTGCGCTCGCACGAGGAGTTCACCGGGGACAAGCGGATCGAGCCGTTCATGCTGCGCTTCATGCGTTTCATGAACGACCAAGGACCCGGCGCCTTCGACTCCAGCTGGGTCTCCAAGCGCTGGGGCGACGGCCTCGACGTCGCCTTCTGGCTCTACAACCGCACCCAGGAGAGCTTCCTGCTCGACCTCGCCGACAAGATGCACACCCACGGCGTGGACTGGGCGGGCGGCATCGCCGACTGGCACAACGTCAATGTGGCCCAGGGCTTCCGCGAACCCGCCCAGTACGCGCTGCGCTCCGGCAAGGAATCCCACACCCGGGCGACCTACCGCAACTACGCGACCGCGATCGGGACGTACGGACAGTTCCCCGGCGGCGGCTTCGCGGGCGACGAGAACGCACGCCCCGGCTTCGGCGACCCCCGCCAGGGCTTCGAGACCTGCGGGACCGTCGAGTTCATGGCCAGCCACGAACTCCTCACCCGCATCACCGGCGACCCGGTGTGGGCCGACCTGTGCGAGGAACTGGCCTTCAACATGCTGCCCGCGGCGACCGACCCCACCGGATCGGGCATCCACTACGTCACCAGCGCCAACAGCGTGGACCTCGACAACTCCCGCAAGACGCAAGGGCAGTTCCAGAACGGGTTCGCGATGCAGGCCTTCCAGCCAGGCGTCGACCAGTACCGCTGCTGCCCGCACAACTACGGCATGGGCTGGCCCTACTTCACCGAGGAACTGTGGCTCGCCACTCCGGACCGCGGCCTGGCGGCGGCGATGTACGCGCCGTGCAGGGTCACGGCGAAGGTCGGCGACGGCACCTCCGTCACGATCACCGAGGACACCGACTACCCCTTCAAGGAGACCGTCACCCTCACGCTGAGCCTGGACAAACCGGTCCGCTTCCCGCTGCGGCTGCGCATACCGGGCTGGTGCGAAGGTCCCCGACTCGCCGTCAACGGCCGTCGGCTGCGCGCACCTGAGGGGGACGGGCCCGCCTTCGCCGAGGTGGAGCGCACCTGGCGCGACGGTGACCGCGTCACCCTGCGGCTGCCGCAGCGCACCTCGGTGCGCACCTGGAGAAACGGCGCGGTCAGCATCGACCGCGGCCCCCTGACGTACTCCCTGCGCATCGGCGAATCGTACGAGCGGTACGCGGGCACGGACGACTTCCCGCACCAGGCGGTGCACGCGACCACCCCCTGGAACTACGCGCTTGCCCCCGACCCGGCGGACGACCTCTCCTTCACCGCCGACCCCGGACCGCTGAAAGGCGATCCCTTCACGCACGAGGGCGTGCCGGTACGCATCCGGGTCCGCGCCCGGCGCCTGGAGGAGTGGGTCGCGGACGACGAGCACGTGGTGGCACCCCTCCAGCGAAGCCCGGCCCGTGCCACCGGCTCGACCGAGGACGTGACGCTCATCCCGATGGGCGCGGCACGCCTGCGCGTCACCTCATTCCCCACGGCCGCCCCCGACGGCAGCCCCTGGACGCCTGAACCGCCCTACCGCCGGATCGAGAACCGGCACAGCGGCAAGGTCCTGGCGGTCGACAACATGTCCCTGGACGACGGCGGGCGCGTGGTCCAGTTCGACAACTCCGGTACCGGCGACCACGCGTGGCAGCTCATCGACCGGGGCGAGGGCCGGTACACGCTGCGCAACGGGTACAGCGGCAAGGTGCTCGGCATCGAGGGAGCCTCGACGGGCAACTCGGCCAAGGCGGTGCAGTTCACCGACGACGGAGAGCCACATGTGCGCTGGGAGAAGGAGGATCAGGGGGACGGCTGGTTCCTGCTCCGCAACCGGCACAGCGGCAAAGTCCTCGGAGTGGACGGCATGTCGACGGCCAACAGCGCTCAGGTCGTGCAGTTCGACGACAACGGCACGGCCGACCACCTGTGGCGGCTGACCTGACACGGCACTACCTGATACAGCACGCCGTTGGGGCGGCCCCACTACTCATGCGTAGTGGGGCCGCCCCAACGGCGATCTCTGGCCGGGCGCGTCAGTGCTTGCCCATGTCCTTGGTCTTCTCCTTGGCCTGGCGCGCGTCGCCCTTCATCTGCTGGGCGCGGCCCTTGGCGGCAAGGCTTTCGTTGCCCGTGGCGCGTCCGGCCGCTGCCGCGGCGGCACCGGTTGCCTGCTCGAACTTTGCCTTGGCCTTCTCGTTGGTGGCCATGCTCCGCTCACGCTCCTTGGCATCGACATCATGTGCTGTCAGTTCGCCTGGCCGCTCAGCCGCCGGGTAAACATCATCACCGCGATCGGATCATGCGGCCGTCCGGTGACTTTTATGTGTTTGTGGAGAAGATCTGGGAGCACCAGAGTGCCTGGAGGTTGATAACAATGGTTCCCCTGATTTTGGTGCTTCTTCTGGCTCTGCTTCTCTTCGGTGCGGGTTTCGCGCTGAAGGCGCTGTGGTGGATCGCGGTCATCGTGCTGGTGGTCTGGCTGCTCGGCTTCGTGCTCAAGCCCGCCGCACGCGGCGGCCGCAAGGGCCGCTGGTACCGCTGGTGACGCGAGCCTGATGGCAGCACATGCCTGATGCCGGCACATGCCTGATTGCGGCACAGAGCGGCACGACGTCACGGGCGGTGGCGTAGGTGCCTGAGGGTGGGCCCGACCTGGGACGGTCGGGCCCACCCTCTTTTGTGTCGCCGCGCCCTTTCCGCGGGACGTGCTCTTGACCCTCACGTGGCGTCATGCTGCATGGTCGGTGCCGTGGAACAACATCTGACAGTCGGGCGCGTGGCGGATCTGGCCGGTGTGAGCGTCCGCACCCTGCATCACTACGACGAGATCAGCCTCGTGCGGCCGTCCGCGCGGACCGGGGCCGGTTACCGGGCCTACTCGGCCGACGACGTGGAGCGGCTGCGGGAGGTGCTGGCCTACCGGCGGCTGGGCTTCGGATTGCGCGAGATCGCGGACCTGGTCGACGACCCGGCCACCGATGCGATCGCGCGCCTGCGCCGACTGCGCGGCCTGCTGCTGGAACAGCGCGATCGCGCCGCAGCCATGTTGACTGCCATCGACGGGGAACTGGAGGCACGGGCCATGGGGATCAGGACGACACCCGAGGAACAGTTGAAGGCGTTCGGGCCCCAGCTGTACGACACCATCGGGTCCGCCTACCCGGCGACGCGGCGCACCGAGCCGCGTATCGCCGCGCGGGTCTGGGAGGCGCTCGGCGACGCGCGGACGGTGTTGAACGTCGGCGCCGGGACCGGCTCGTACGAACCCTCCGACCGTGACGTCACCGCCGTGGAACCGTCCGCGGTCATGCGGGCTCAGCGTCCCGTGGGCGCGGCGCCGTGCGTGGCCGCCGCCGCGGAGAGCCTGCCGTTCGAGGACCAGTCCTTCGACGCCGCGATGGCATTCAGCACCGTGCATCACTGGCAGGACCCGATCGCCGGCCTGCGCGAGATGCGGCGGGTGGCCCGCCGTGTGGTGGTGTTCACGTACGACGCCAGTGTCACCGGCTGGCGTCAACGGTTCTGGCTCACCCGCGACTACCTGCCCGAATTCGCCGGCCTCCTCTCCGACTGGCCGTCGCTGGCCGACCTGACTCATGCCATCGGAGGTCGCGCGGAGCCGGTGCTCGTCCCCTGGGACTGCGCCGACGGCTTCTTCGAGGCCTACTGGCGCCGGCCCGAGGCCTATCTGGAGGAGCACGTCCGCCGGGCGGTGTCGGTATGGACCCGCGTCGGTCCGGAGGCCGAGCGGCGGGCTGTCGACAGTCTCCGGGAGGACCTCTCCTCAGGCCGGTGGGCCGACCGCAACCGTGACCTCGTCGCCCTCGACGCGGCGGAACTCGGCCTGCGCCTGCTCGTGGCCTGAACCGTCGCCCAGGCCGTCAGGTCTCCGGCCGTCAGGCGCGGCAGCGCAGCATCTCCAGCGGAGGGTTGGCGTGGAAGTCCGCCCAGTAGTCCGCGCCGAATTCACGCACGCCGGCTTCCGTGACCGTCAGTGACACCCAGGCCAGGTCGCTGAAGCCGGCTGCCCGCAGGCACTTCTCGTAGACCTCGCGACGCGGCAGGTTGGCGACGAACGAGACCGGTTCCGGTTCGAGCAGCGCCGTGGTCCGCACCTGCCGCCCCGTCTCCACTTCCTCGCCGGTGAGTTCGGTGCGGAAGCCGTACTTGTCGGGGCCCGGCCCGTCGAAGCGGAAGTCGGGTGACTGGTTGAGCAGGAACAGTTCGCCGCCCGGTTTCATGCTCCGGTGGATGTTGCGGCACATGCGTTCCGTCGTGGCGATGTCCGAGGCGTAGTTGAGCAACTGGACGGCCAGCGCGATGTCGAAGCGACGGCCGGCCGGCCGCAGTTCGGCCACGTCACCGACCTCGTAGCGCACCCCCAGCGGATCGCGCTCCTCCAACTGCCGAGCCACGGAGACCATTTCACCGGAGATGTCGATGCCGAGGACATCGGTGGCACCGCGCCGCTTGAGCTCCCTGCTGTAGAAGCCGGTGCCGGAAGCCAGGTCGAGAACCGCCTTGCCCCGCACCTCACCGACCATCGCCAGGAAGCTGGGCACTACGGCATATTGCTCAAGCGGCAAGGCCTTGAACCCTTCGTACGCCTCACCGATCTCGTCGTACTGCTGCTGCGCGCTCATGGTGCGGTCCTCCGTGGGTATGCCCTTGGACGCGGAGCCCCGTCGCAGGGACAAGCCGCGGCTCTCCTCTTGCCCGGCAGTCTCTACGAGGCCCGGCGAACCTCCGTATGGGCAGAAGCCACGAAGATCCGGGCATCGTCTCGGCTCCCGGCACAAGAGTGCCGCTGGCTAGGCTTCCGGCGTGAACGAGACCACGCATGGCATACGGATCAGACCGGGCGACCTGGCCGACTCCCGGGCGGTACTGCACATGCTCGACTCCGCGGTGGGCTGGATGAACGAGCGCGGCAACACCGAGCAGTGGGGCACGACGCCGTACTCACGGAAGCCTGGCGGGGTGGCGCGGGTCGAGCAGTACCTGACCGAGAACACCCCCTACGTCGCGGAACTGGACGGCACACCTGTCGGAGCCATGGTGCTGGACTCCGGGCCGAGCGCTCAGATGCCGATCACGCCGGCCGAGGAGCCCGAGCGGTACGTCCGGCTGCTGGTCTCCGACCGTCGGCATGCCGGCCTGGGCATCGGGGCGGTGCTGTTGGCCCATGCCGCGCAGGAGACTCGGCGGGCGGGAGTGGAGCTGTTGCGGGTCGACTGCTGGGCGGGCGGCGGTGGCGAGTTGGTCGCCTTCTATGAACGCAACGGCTTTACTCCCACGGAGCGCTTCCTGTCCGGGTTGTCCGGGTCCTGGCCGGGGCAGGTGCTGGCGCGACGGGTCGCCTGACGGCGTGGCGAGGGGGCCGCCCCTTTGACGCGCCCCCCTCGCAGAACATCAGGACGGCGGGGCCGGCTTGGGTTCGCCGGGGTTGATTACCGCGATGCCTTCCCCCTCCAGCTTCAACTGCACGGCCTCGCCTGAGCCGCCCTTGACCATCGAGCCGACGCTCTGGGAACGGTGCAGCGACGCGCGCAGCGGGGGGCTCCAGGCGACGACGGCGTCGGTGTCCACGTAGACGGGCGCGTCCGGGGTGACAGGCAGTACAAGGGGGATGCCCGCACTGGTCAATGCCAGGCGGCCGGTACCGGTGAACGTGCAGTTGAACAGCCCGCCACCTGCCATTCCCGCACCCTTGACGGTGGTGATGTCGTAGTTCAGCGAGGCATCGAAGCACAAGACGTTCTTGCCGTTGACCGTAAGGCCGCGGTTCTCGTCCACGTCGACGAGGAAGCAGTGCGCCGCGTCGGAAGCGAACCACGCCTCGCCCTCACCGCTGACCGTCATCAGGGCCAGGCCCTCACCGGTCACCGCGCGCTTGAGGAAGTTGCCCACGCCCTGACCCTGCCGCTCGAACTCCAGCGAGCCCCGCCAGGCGACCATCGTCCCCTGCCGAGCTCGTGCCTCGCCCTTGACGGCGTAGCGCACCGCCATGGCGTTGTCCTGCGTGAGCCCGGGGGCCGACGCGGGTTGGATGAGATTCTCGGGATCGAAGAGATTTCGCTGCATACATCCTCCCGTACCCCGCCAAGTCACCTTCAGGCAGGCGGAGGTGGGGAGCAGGTGCAGCTTGATGCCCTGTGCCCACGCGGCGCCGGATTACGGCGCGGCTACGCGCCGAGTCCCGCCTTCTTCGCGTCCTCGATACGAGTTCTGCGGCCCCAGGAGGTGAACGGCGGCCGGGCGTACAGCAGATCGTCCCCGTCGGGACGGACGAGGACGCCGCGGCCACCGGGACCCGGGCACCACCACACCGAGTCGTCCTGCTCCGCGACGACGTACCTGGCCCGGTGACGGGTCGCGAGGACGATGAGCGGACACAACTCACCGGACGATTCACGCAGAACGATCCCGGCACCCTTCCAGCGGCTGGGCGGGAACTGATGGGCCCGCCGGGAGAGCCACGGGCCTGCCTGCAGGATCCGCCGCATCCGGGCGTTGGCGTACAGGCCACTCGCCCCCAGGCAGGTACATACGACCCCGCCGGCGGCCAGACGACTGCCCACGCCTTCGATCCACTCGATGCCCCGGGTCGCGCCCATCCAGGCCGCGACAACGCACACGGCTGTCACCACGACGCCGATCCCCAGCCACCGCAGGGCATGGCCGCGGTGGTCCGCCAGGGCACGGGCGGTACGTGAAGTGTCCAGTGCGGGCGGGCCCGGCTCCGACTCCACGGGCGCTGTCGCCTGACCCTCTGTGCGCTGGCTCATGGTTCTCCCACCATGTGACACTGCGGAGGCGTCCAAGTGACTCCCGGTTACCCGGTTGCGGGTGCTCCAATCGGGGTTGTGTCGTCGCGCTGTCTGCGGGTACTTGCCCGGGCCAGGACCCGAAGGGCCAAGGAGGAGACACAGTGAGCGATCGGATTCCGGCTTCCCCCGGCGAGGACGGCAGCACGCCCATACCCCGGGATCCCCCCGACCAGCAGGCGACGGACGAGCCGGACGCCTGGGACCTGGACGTGGGCAAGGCGGCCGAGGAGGCCGAAGGCGGCGACAGCGTCAAGGCGGCCGACGTCCCTGACACGAACGAGGGAGGCACCGCCAGGCGCGGCGAGTCCCGGGCCCTGGAGAGCCACGCGGAAGAGCCGGTGCCGGACGAGCCCTCGGGGTGACGTGAGCTGTCTGAAGGGGAGGCTGCCTGAAGGGCAGCCTCCTGAAGGGGCGGTCGCCCGAAGGCGGAAGCTGCTTACAGGGATCGAGCTGAGGCCTGGTCTCAACCCAGGCCTCAGCTCTCCCTGCTCCCGCGTGCAGCGACCCGGTCCAGCGCCAACCGGCTCTCCTCGTCCGCGGCGCGGTAGATCACCAACTGCTGGTCCGGGTCCTGGAGCGGCAGCAGCGTCTCGAATTGCACGGCGATCTCGCCGACGACGGGATGCCGCATCACCTTGCGTCCGCGGCCGTTGACCTTGACGTCTCGATGGGCCCACAATCGCGCGAATTCCTCGTCGCGAGCGATGCACTCGGCGATGAGGTCGGCCAGCACCTGGTCCTCCGGATGTGCGGCCCACGCAGTGCGCAGATGCGCGATCGCCTCCCGTACGACGCGTTCACGGTCGACGTAGAACTCCCGCATCTCCGGACGCAACAGGCACAGCCACATCGCATTGCGCCGCTCCGGCGGCAGGGTGTCGAAATCCAGCAGCAGCCGGGCCATTTCGGCGTTCCAGGCCAGGATGTCGTAGCGGCGGTTCATCACCATGGCCGGAAGCGGCGACAGGTCGGCGACCAGCCGGGCCAGCGACGGTGCGGCAGCGGTGGTGGGCTTGTCGGTGTCGCGGCGACGCTGTCGGGTCAGGTCGAAGAGGTAACCGCGTTCGTCGGGGGCCAGACGAAGCGCCCGGGACAGCGCCTCCACCACGTCCACCGAGGGCCGCAGCCCGCGTCCCTGCTCCAGCCGCACGACGTAGTCGACGCTCACCCCGGCCAGTTCGGCGACCTCCTCGCGGCGCAGTCCCGGCGTCCGACGCGCCTGCCGACGCGAGGGCAGGCCGAAATCGGCGGGGTCCAGGCGTTCGCGCCGGGTCCGCAGGAACGCGGCCAGCTCTTGTGTCGCGTCCATGTCGCGGGTCGTCATGCTCGATGCAACCGCCAGGGAAGGACCGCTGTTCCAGGGTGGGACCGCCGTTCCCAGGAATCTTCGTCCCTTACCCCTGGCTCGCGACGGTCACAGGCTTGTTTTCCGTTACGGATCACAAGCACAGGAGGACATCATGTCGCTCACCCTCGACACCTACCGGCTCCTCGGCCGCTCAGGCTTGCGGGTCTCGCCGCTGGCGCTCGGCGCGGCGACCTTCGGTACCGAGTGGGGCTGGGGCGCCGAGCCGGACGAGGCGCGCAAACTGTTCGACCTCTACGTCGAGCGAGGCGGCAACTTCATCGACACCGCCGACACCTACACCAATGGCAGCTCCGAACGCCTCCTCGGCGAATTCACCCGCGACCATCGCGAAAGCCTGGTCCTTGCGACGAAATACTCGACGCTGCGCCGTCCCGGCGATCCCAATTCCGGGGGCAGCCACCGCAAGAATCTGTTCGCCTCGGTGGAATCCAGTCTGCGACAGCTGAATACCCACTACATCGACGTGCTCTATCTGCACCTGTGGGATGTCACGACGCAGGTCGAGGAGGTCCTGCGCGGCATGGACGACCTGGTCCGGCAGGGCAAGGTCCTGTACGTGGCCATCTCCAACACCCCGGCCTGGCAGGTATCGCGCATGCAGGCGGTCGCCGATCTGCGGGGCTGGTCACCGCTGGTCGCGTTGCAGATCGAGTACAACCTGATCGAGCGCACCGGGGAGCGCGACCTGATCCCCATGGCACGCGAGATGGGGTTGGGAGTGATCCCGTGGTCACCGCTGGCCGGTGGGGTACTCACCGGCAAGTACGGCCGTGACGACCGGACCGCGACGGACATCGCGTCCGGCGACGGCACCCGCAAGAGCCTCACCGTCGCGAGTGGCGCGCTCACCGAGCGGACCTACGCCATCGTGGACGTCGTCAAGGAGATCGCCACGGACCTTGGCCGCACACCCGCCCAGGTCGGCCTTGCCTGGACCCTGCGGAACCCGGGCGTGACAGCGCCGATCATCGGCGCCCGCACCCCTGCGCAGCTGGAGGACAACCTGGGCGCCCTGGAAGTCGACTTCACCGCCGCCCAGCTGGACCGCCTCGACGAGGTGAGCGCGATCGCACTCGGCTTCCCGCACGACATGCTCGCCGGTGAGAGGGTCCGCACGCTGATCCACGGTGACCGGAGGGTGGAAAGCCGCCCCTAACACGCACAGGAACGAGGGGAGGGCGTCCGCGTGGCACGCGTCAGGAATCGCCGTCGGCCTCCAGTCGGCGCAGGCAGTCCTCCCAGCGCTCACGCCGTTCGGCGGGGGTCTGCTCCCACCAGGCGGTGCCGCGTTCCCCGAGCCCTGTCTTGGCGAGCTGCACGCGGGCTCGGGCCGCTTTCCGTGCCTCCTCGTCCTCGCCTGCGGCGGCGACAGCCCTGCGGGCAGCCATGAGGTGGTGCGTCAGGTGCTTCTCGACGTCGGCGGGCAGATGAGGGTCGGTGGCCCGCCAGCGACGTCCCTTGATGACGATGAAATGACCGTCATCGGTGTACTGCTTCTTGTCCGTCGCCTTCTTGTCCGTCGCCACGTGGCAATCATGGCCCGGAGTTCGGTGCTGTGCCGGGCCCGCCAACCGGCCGTCCCGCCATTCCTTCAGGTTGCCGACCGGAATTGCGTGAGCGAGCTTGGTGAAAGCAGAGAGGGCTCTCGAGGGTGTGCCCGATCCCAGCCGTTCGATTCTCAGGAGGAACGATGACCAACCCCGAGCAGGATCCGAACCAGGACGAGGGTCCCGCCGACGGCGGTGCGGCGGGTACGCCGGGCGTCCACGACGGTGGCGCCGACGGTGGGGCCGAGGGTCCCGCGGACGGTGGTGCGGCGGGTACGCCGGGCGTCCACGACGGTGGCGCTGACGGTGGGGCCGAGGGCCCTGCGGACGGTGGTGCGGCGGGTACGCCGGGCGTTCACGACGGTGGGGCCGAGGGTCCCGCGGACGGTGGCGCCTCGGGCACGCCGGGCGTTCATGACGGAGGTGCCGACGGCGGAGCCGGCGGCTCTTGAGCATCCCCGCGAGCGAGCTTCAGGACGGCGACGCCACAGCAGGCGTCGGCGTCCTGAAGCCACCCCTGGAGACACTCGTGGAGACACGGCTGACCGGCCTGAGTCAGGACCAGTTCGCCCGCGACGTCTGGGCGCGCACCGCGCTGCTCACACGCCGTGCGAGCGACTTCTCCGATCTGTTCTCCGCCGAGGCCGTGGACGAACTGACCTCGCGTCGCGGACTGCGTACGCCCTTTCTCCGCGTCGCCAAGGACGGCGCCACGCTCCCTGAGTCGTCCTTCACCTCGCCCGCCGGTGTGGGTGCCACCATCGGGGACCAGCTGGACGACACCGCTCTGTGGCGCATGTTCGCCGACGGAGCCACTCTTGTCCTGCAAGCGCTGCAGCGCACATGGGGGCCGGTCGCGGACTTCAGCGCACGGCTGAGCACGGAGCTGGGCCATCCGGTGCAGGCCAACGCCTACGTCACTCCGCCGCAGAACCGCGGATTCGACGACCACTACGACGTACACGACGTGTTCGTCCTGCAGATCGAGGGCACCAAGCGCTGGCTGGTCCGCGAGCCGGTCCATCCTGACCCCCTGCGCGATCAGCCCTGGACCGACCGCCGCCGGGCCGTCGCCGAGGCGGCGAAGAGCGAGCCCTGCATCGACACCGTTCTGGAGCCCGGTGACGTCCTCTACCTGCCGCGGGGCTGGCTGCACGCCGCCCAGGCACAGGGTGAGGTCTCCATCCACCTGACGCTGGGAATCCACAGCTGGACGCGTCACGCCCTGGCCGAACAGCTCGCCCAGGCCGCACTGGCGGTGCTGCGCGACGACCCCCACATGCGCGGCACCTTGCCCCTGGGCGTGAACGGGCCCGACGGCGAGATCGACCTCGTCCGCGAACGCCTGGTCGCCGCCATCACCCAGGCCGATCCCACTCCGCTGTTCCACCGCACCCGTCGGGGCCATGGACGACCCGCGGCACTGGGGCCGCTGGCCCAGCTCAAGGCCGTCGACGGCCTTGAACCCCTCTCACGCGTGAGGCTTCGCGGGGAGCTGGAAGCGCGGCTCGAGGGCCGGCGCCTGGCCACGCGCGTGGGCTGGCTGGACTTCCCGGAAACCGATCTGCCGTCGGTGGCCCGCATGCTCGACGGCGAGGTCCGCACCGCCGCCGATCTCGGCGTCGAACTCGTCGAGAGACTGCTGCGCGCGGGCGTACTGGTGCCCGCGGAACAGTGACGTGGCCCCGGTGACAGCGGCAGAACGCTTCTTCTGCGCTGACGCCGCGCGACAACGCGCCGACTCCCTGGCGGGCACAGCGCCGTACGGTTCCGTCTGGGTCCTCATCGAATACCGGGGCGGTTGGCCCCCCAACGGGTTCGACGGCCTCGACCTCGATCCTTCCACCAAGAAACACGTGTTCTCCGCCGCCCAAGCGGTGCGGGCACGCGTACTGCTCATCAGGCGGCCCGGACGCCGCAACCACGACGGCCCGAAACGATGGGCCGTGCTACGCCACGACAACTCCGGTGCTCACCGCCAGAGATGGGGCACATGGAGTGTCGACCAGGACCTGTCGGACATCGCCGATGTGCTCAACACCCCGGGGGAACTCGGCTGCCCACCCGTCGTCCTCGTCTGCGCCCACGGCCAGCACGACACCTGCTGCGCCGTACGCGGCCGCCCGGTGGGAGGTGCTCTCGTCGAGCGGTGGCCGAACCTGGTGTGGGAATGCACCCACGTCGGCGGCGACAGATTCGCGGCCAACGTCGTCGTCGCTCCCGATGGCGTCTACTACGGCAATCTCGACGCCGCCTCATCCGTGGCGGTGATCGAGGAGCACTTGGCCGACCGCATCAACGCGCGGCACCTGCGCGGCTACACGGACCTCTTCCCGCCGCAGCAGGCTGCTCTCTCGGCCGTACTCGAACGCTTCGGTCCGGCCGGCCGCCACGACTACGAGGTCGTCGACACGGCCCGCGAAGACAACCACTGGCGCATCCGCTTCACCGGCCGCCCACCCCACCCGACGACCATCGACGTCGAGGTCCACTCCCACCGCACACCACCCTGCCAGCTCACATGCCGCGGACTGTCCATGAGTTCCGCCGCCGTGTACGAGGTCACTTCGATCAACGTCGGCTGAGCGGGCGTGGGAGAGCAAGCCGACAACAAGCGAGCGTGCCACCGAAAAGGAGGGTCGGTGGCACGCTCGCTCGGGCCGTGTCGAGCCGAGGGCTCTCACGGTGTTACGCGGCTGGTCAGCGGTTGACGCAGGTGTTGCCGAACGCCGGGTTGAGCAGGCCGATGACGTCGACGGTGTTGCCGCACACGTTGACCGGGATGTGGACCGGGACCTGAGCCTGGTTGCCCGAGAGCACGCCCGGCGAACCCACGGCAGCACCCTGGGCACCGGCGTCAGCGGATGCCAGACCAGCAGCGCCCATCACGAGGCCACCGGTGGCCAGCACCACGCTCATCGTCTTCTTCATGGCAGACATACTTCTTTCTCCTTGGGTTCGATCAAACAAGAGGCGCCAAGCCAGCCTCAACAGACATCGCGCGGCCGGAGCACCCCGCTTCTTTGGCGCCTGCGCTGGTCAACGCCCTGATCGGACTCCGGACACGCCCATTCCCCCAAATGCCGAACCCGAGGGGAATCGTTCGTCAGTTCCCGTTGTCGGGGCGGAGGATGACCGGCAGCTCCTGGTGGCCGTTGGAGATGAACGACTCCCCGGGGCGCAGTGTGGACGCGGGGGCGGCCAGGGCGAGATCCGGGTAGCGGGTGAACAGCGCCCGCAGCGCGGTCTCGGCCTCCATCCGCGCCAGGGCGGCACCGAGGCAGACGTGGACGCCATGGCCGAAGGCGAGGTGGTTCTTGCTGACCCGGGTCAGGTCGAAGGTGTCGGCGCTCGGACCGTGGAGGTCGGGGTGACGCCCTGCCGCCGCGTAGGAGGCGAGGATGGCCTCGCCCTGACGGATCGTGAGGCCCTGCTCCAGCGAGATGTCCTCGACGGCGAACCGCATGGGCAGGTGGGCGACGGGCGCCTCATAGCGCAGCGTCTCCTCGACGACGTCCGTCCATGTGCTCTTGCCCTCGCGGATCAGCGCGAGCTGTTCGGGGTGGCTGAGCAGCGCGGCGATGGCCTGGTCAAGGAGGTTGACGGTGGTCTCGTAACCTGCGCTGATCACGAGGAGGAGAGTGTCGAGGAGTTCCTGCTCGGTCAGCGCGGAACCGTCGCCTTCCTCGGTGTCGTCGCGGGTGGCGATGAGTACGGAGGTCATGTCCTCGCCGGGCTCGGCACGCTTGGCCGCGACCATGTCGGCCAGGATCGCGTACAGCTCCTTGGTGTTCTCGGCGGCCTGATCAGGGCTGAGCGTGGTGTCGAAGACTCCGTCGACGGTACGGCGGAAGTCCGGCTGCGAGTGCTCGGGAAGCCCCATGAGTTCGCTGATGACCCGGATGGGAAGCGGATAGGCGAAACGGTCGCGCAGATCGGTGGGTTCTCCGGCGGGGACGGTGGCGAACTCGTCGAGCAGAGCGTGGGATATCTCCTCGATACGCGGCTGCAGGGCGGCGATGCGGCGCGCGGTGAAGGCCGGGCTGACCAGACGCCGCAGGCGCCGGTGGTCGCCTCCGAAGGCGGTGAACATGTTGTCGACGGCCACCCACAGCGCGAGCGGCCAGGTGCCGAGCACCTTGTCGGGGAACAGCGGCCAGTGCTGCCGGGGATCCTTGGAGACGCGCGGATCGGTGAGGAGCTGTTTGAGCAGGGCCGGGTCGGTCACGGCCCATGCCTCGACCCCCAGGACGTCGACGCGGGCGGCCGGGCCGCGCGAGCGCAACTCGGCGTCTTCCGCGTGCCGGTCGCTGCCGGTGGCGTCCAGGACGAGGATCTGGTGCTGGTCCATGCGGGGGCTCCTCAAGGTGTGGGGGATACGGGGCTGCACGGCGGTCGGCGGCAGGGGATGGCAGGCTCCATCTCGGCTGGTACGGCGCGGAGTTGTGCAACGGTGGCGGCCTGACGGATCAGCAGCCGGTCGGTGGTCTGGGCCGGGCAGGAGACACAGTAGTTGTCCATCTGCGGGCGGGTGAAGGCGACTTCGGGGCGGGTGACTTCGGGTGGCCCGGGTGGTGAGGATGACGCGGCGATGCGGTGACGTCCCGGGCCGGTGACTCCGGCGTAGCGGCCGAATGGCGGCGTCCTTCGGGTCGGTCGTGCAAGAGATCGAATCGCTGCGGCGCGTTGACCGTCGAGGGCACGCGCTGCCGGTGGATCATCGGAATGTACGGCGCATGCTCGAGCCCCCTGGTCGCCTGGGAGGCGCTGCTGGAAGAGCGCCAGGAGAGGGAACAGGAAGAGGGCTGCGAGCGCGCCGAGCGCGACCGTCGCCGCGCGGAGGAAAGAGACTGCAATGACCGACGCCATCGTCCTGCTCGGAGTGGTCATCGGATTGTCTGTGCAGATCCAAGCGGTGTGGGACCTGAGCCGTGCCCCGCGCGAGGGGGAGGACGCGGATGCCGTGCAGGCTCAGGCGATCCTCTTGGCCATGGCGGGAGCGCTGTGCGCTGTCGTGGCCCTGGGCGTGGCGCTTTTCGTCCCCGCTTACTGAGTGCCCTCGCCTTCCTGGCGGTGTGCCGGGGCCGTCGCGTGACGGAGCGCATCCTCCTGCTACCCCCTATCACCCCCTATTACCCATGGGTAACTTGACGTAGGGTGCTGCGGGCGCGGGCAGTAGCCCCGCCGGCTGCACAGAAGGCAGCCACCGTACGGCAGACGGGCTGCCGCACCACGCAGCCCGGGGAACAGAAAGGACCCGTCCTCATTACCGCATCATGTCGGCTTCGCGCCGCAGTGCTCCCCCTGGCCCTGGTCGTCTCCACAGCCGCCTTGGGCACCGGAGCCGCAACGGCCGCACCGCAGGACGAGACCTCCAAGGCCGCACCGAACGCGGCCGAGCAACGCCCCACCTGGGCCATCGCCCACCGGGTGCTGACCACGGGCGGGGTGACCACGGCGCTCTCCAACGGGGCCAACGCACTGGAGATCGACGCCACGGCCTGGCGCAAGGGCTGGTGGGCGGATCACGACGGCACCCTCACCAGCGCCGGCGACACCATGGCGGACATGTTCGACCAGGTGGCGAAGGAGCACGAGGGCGGGCGTCGTGTCTCCTTCGTCTGGCTCGACATGAAGAACCCCGACTGGTGCGACAGCAGTGACCCCGAGTGGCGCCACTGCTCCGTGGCCGCGCTGCGGGACCTGGCGCGCGAGAAGCTGGAGAGCAAGGGGATCCGCGTTCTCTACGGCTTCTACGGCACGGAGGGCGGCAGCGGTTGGCAGAGCCTCCTCGGTGACCTGAAGCCCAAGGAAGCGGTCAGCTACAGCGGCGACTACGCGCAGGTCCGGGACGGCTTCGCCGAGCACGGGCCCGATGTCCCCGGCGATCAGCGGGTGATGGACAACGGCCTGTTCAACATGGCGCTGAAGTTCGGCGGCATCCGCAAGGAACTCGAGGCCGGCAGGCAGGCCAGGGATGCCGGGGACCTCGCGCAGACCGTCGGCTGGACGGTGAGCAAGGGCGACGGGGAGCGCGCCGCCACGCTGCTCGACTCCACCGACGGCAGTGCCGCCGTGGACAGCCTGATCTACGGCAATCGGATGTCGTGCTACCCCGACGGCGTCAACGGCCCGAAGGGCTGCGGAACCGACGACAGCGCGGTGCGGGAGTCGCTCTCGTACATCACGGACTACGTCAAGGCCCACCCCGGCACCCGCCGCATGGCCACCCCGAAGGACATCCCCTTCGGCAGCTGACAGCGACGGGCCAAGGGGTTGCCCGGCCGGGCAACCCCTTGGCCCGGCTGCGGGGGAGAGATCATCATGTGGGGATGTCTGAGAACAACGGATCCTCCATGGCGCCGACCATGATGCGGCTCGCCCGGTACACGAAGACGGAGCAGAGCGAGATCCTCGGCGACGGGGACGACCCCTTCGGCGTTGCCGAGACCGGCCTGACCTGGCTGCCCAAGGAAGAACACTTCGGAGTCAGGCTCGGCGAACGGCTGGTGGCACACGCGGGCCTGCTGCGGCTGCCGGTTGCGGTCGGCGACGTACGGACGGACGTGGTGGGCGTCGGTGGCGTGGCCGTCGCGCCGGACATGCAGGGCCGGGGTCTTGCCCGGCTTGTCGTCACCGCGGCGCTCGACCACGCGCGCACCATGGGGCCGCGGCACGCGCTCCTCTTCTGCCGGCCTCCCCTCGTACCGCTGTACCAGCGCCTCGGGTGGCACCCGATCGACGAGGACGTCCTCGTCGAACAGCCCGAACGCCGCCTGGTGACCATGCCGTTGTGGACCATGGTGACGCCCCTCCGCGAGGACGCGTACTGGCCTTCAGAGTCAGTGCGTCTGTTTTCTCTGCCCATGTGACGCTGCTTGCCCGCGCCTGGAAACACCCCTAAATTTAGAGACCTCTCTAAGTTCGATGGCTGGCTAGTGGCGGGGGTGGGCATGGTGCCGGGGAGCGATGGGGGACTGCGGGAGCGGCACAAGGCGCGGCGGCGCTCACGGATCGTGGAGGCGGTGCGTGAACTCCTGCGTGAGGGGCCGGAGTCGGGGATCAGCGTCGAGCGGATCGCCGACCGCGCGGAGGTGGCTCCGGCGACCGTCTACAACCTGATCGGGCCGCGCGAGAGGATCTGGGAGGCGCTCGCGGCCGGATTCATGGAGGAGCTGGAGCACCGCCTGGCGGGGCAGGGGAGCGGCGACCCGCATGCGGTCGTCCGCACGACGGTGCAGCTCTTCGTGGCCGACCCGGTGGTCTCGCGCCGTATGGTGCGCGCGTGGGAGGCGAGCGGTCTGGTGCTCGACCACAGCCCGCTCACCCGGCTCCGTGAAGCGATGGAAGAAGCGGGGGCCCAGGGCCTGTTGCGCGCGGACGTCGACATCGACGCGCTGGCCGCGGTGGTTGCCGCCGCATGCGTGGGCGCGCTGCATCAGTGGGTGGCCGCTCTCATCGATGACGACCGGTTCCTTTCGCGTGCACTGTTCGCCCTGGACGTCGCACTGGCCGCGGCGGCCACGGACCCCTGCCGCGAAAAACTGCTGGAGCCGCTGCGCCGCCGGAGTGCGGGATGACGGCGGGTGCGCGGCCCGGGCCACGCAGCTTCGTGGGCGGCGGCGGGCTCGTGATGGCGGCGGATGTGTGGGGCGATGAGGCCCGGCCGCCCCTCCTCCTGCTGCACGGTGGTGGTCAGACGCGGCACGCCTGGGACCGTACCGGTCCTCGGCTGGCCGCGCTGGGGTGGCGGGTCATCGCCCCGGATCTGCGGGGGCACGGGGACAGCGGATGGTCGGCCGACGGTGACTACGATCTGGACCTGTTCGCGCAGGATGTGCGGGCGCTGGTCGCTGAGATCGGCGGCCACCCGGTACTCGTCGGCGCCTCGCTGGGCGGCCTGAGCGCGCTGCTCGCCGCCGGGGAAGCACCCAGGGCCGCGATACGAGCACTGGTGCTCGTCGATGTCGCCCACCGCCCCGATCCCCGCGGCTTTCACCGGATCGTGGAGTTCATGCGCGGCGCCCCGGAGGGCTTCTCCAGCGTGGAGGAGGCGGCTGCGGCGGTCGGCGCTCATCTGCCACAGCGCTCGCGCCCGGTGGGCAGCCCCGGCCTGCGGAACAACTTGCGACGCCAGGGCGATCGGTGGATCTGGCACTGGGATCCGAGGATGCTGGACAGCTTCGAGGGCCGGATGGACCCGCCGGGCATGGCGGAGCGTCTGCTGTCGGCCGGACGCCGCGCCGGTGTGCCGCTCCTGCTCGTCCGGGGCCAGGTCAGCGATGTCGTACGCGAGGACATCGCCGAGCAGTTCTGCGACCAGGTCCCCGGTGCGCAGCGCGTGGAGGTGGCAGGCGCGGGCCACATGGTGGCCGGCGACCGGAACGAGCACTTCCTTGACGCGATCATCCCGTTCCTGAACGGCATCGGGTGAGCGTGCGGCCGGGGGAGAGGGCGCACGAGGAAGCCCGACCCCGGCCACGTGGACGGCTCGTGTACCGAGCGCGTAGCAGGGGTTGACGGTTCATGGGGCGCCCGGCGAAGGTGCGGGAGGCGTCGCCGTGGTGGCAGGGCTCGGCTGCGGCACGGCGCCGGGCTGCTCTGCCGGGGGCGTTCCTGGCTGCGGCAGGGTGCAGGCCTGGAGCTCGGTCTCATGGCCCGGCTCGTCGCACGGCTCATGGCCGGGCGACTCGCTCGGCTCGAAGAGATCGCGTATGGCAGTCAGCTCGAACACCCGGTCCACCGCGGGGCTGCTGGAGAGCACCGTCACGGACTTGCCGTGTCGCAGCGCCAGTCGGCGCAGGTCAAGCATGAGGTTGGTCCCCGAGCAGTCGCAGAACGTCACCTCTCTCAGATGCAGGTCGATGCCTTGGGTCGAGACGCTCAGGGCACGGAGCAGGTCGGGCCGGAGTTGTTGGCACGTATCGAGGTCAAGCTCTCCGCGCATGATCACGGTCAGCCGGGCGCCGTCCGGCACGGTGTCGACCGTGGCCGGCAGCTGAAGCCGGGGCAGCAACGGATGGGTGTCCCATGCGTGCTCGGCAGCCTCCCCGCCGGGGGGCCGCTCTGAGTGTGCAGGCTCCGGCATGGCCTCTCCCTCTCGTCTTGCCCAGCGCCGCTCCTAGGCTGCACTCCACCACCCAAGCACGTCAACTAATACCTGAAAAGGAGTACGTGTTTTTGAAAACGTGTACGCACGGTCGCTAGAGTTGGCGCATGGATGGAGTGCCCGAGCCCCACACCGGATGGACGTTTCTCACCAACCACGCGCGGGTCCTTGCGGCTATCGCCGACAACCGCAACGCCCGCATCCGTGACATCGCCGCGCGCTGTCGGCTCACCGAGCGCGCCGTCCAGAAGATCATTTCCGACCTCGAGAAGGACGGATACCTCTCCCACGTCCGGCGGGGACGCACCAACACCTACCGGATCGCGCCCAGCGAGGCGCTGCGCCACCCGGCCGAGTCCGGACTGGTCGTGGCCTCGCTCCTGTCCCTGCTGCTGCGGGACGAAGCCGACCGCGCCACGTCTTCGGACGCCGAGGGCCGACCCATCGCGGTTCCGCTTATCCGGTCCTGAGACGGCGATCAACGCAACCTTAAGGATCACGGTCCGAGGCCGTCAGCGAGGGATCGGCGGCGCGCTGACGTCTACGTTCGGTCGTGTGAGTTCCGAAGCAACCGTTCCAGACCCGTCCATGTACCCGGCTCTTTCCTCCTACCTGACGCGGACGACAGAGCGCCGACCGCGTACGGCGTTCGGAGTTCCGCGCCTGGCGGACGAGACGACGTACACCACAGCACCCCCAAGCGCGTCGCCCACTTCCGCCAGAGAGCGGAAGGGCCGCCACCGTGCGTCCGCCGCCGCACGTCGACCGCCGCGCCCGGCCACCTCCCGCCATGGCGCGCCCAGAACCCGGTGGGGCATCCCACCGCTCTCGTACGGCTACGCGTCCGCGGCCCTCTTGACCCTCACCGCCGCGCTCCTGGCCCAGACCCACGGCGCCGCCCCGGTCAGGCCGCACGCCGCACCCCCCGCTGAGCAACCGGAAACTCCCCGGCGCGAGCCCCCACCCGCGCCCGACAAGGCACCCACCACATCCAACCCGCCCGGCAAATCCGCCCCGCACCGGAGCTCCCCTGCGGACACCGACGCCGCGCCCCACCACTCAAGGGCCTCGGCCAAGAACGCGTCCAGCGTGCTGCGCGTGGGCAACACGGGCGGCTCCGTGCGGCAGTTGCAGGAGCAGCTGCGACAACTCCGGCTCTACACCGGTCCCGTGGACGGTTACTACAGCCACGACGTGGCAGCCGCGGTCGCGCGCATGCAACAGGCACAAGCCATCCCCGAACCACTCGGCGTCTACGGCCCCGGCACCCGCACCGCCATCAGGACCGCGGCCATGTAAGGCTGTGCGATGGCTGCTGAACAGGGGGATCGGTCATGAGCATGTACTTCGATGTCGGTGACGAGACACTGTGGAATCCGTCGAACGGCGCGGGACTCCTCTTCCTGCGGCATGTCGAGGTCTTCGAGGCGGAGCTCGGGCTGCCCTCTGGCATCGGCCAGGGCAAGCACTGGGGCGATCCGGACACGCTTGAGGTCGATGTGGTCGTGTACGAGGAGTTCGCGCGCGGCTTGGTCCACTGGCATTGCCGGACACAACACTCCGTGATCCGTACTCTCTCCGAAGGGTTTGTGGCGACGGCGCTCGCGCTCGCGCGGCGCGCGGGCATCGAGGTGGAGATGCCCGGACCCGGGGCCGACTCTTCGGCTGTAGCCGATGCACTGAACACGCGGGCAGTGCAGGTGGACCGCTCGATGGCCCACTGAGGGCGCCGGTGGGTGCCGGTGGGCGGTGGGCCGGATCCGGTGTCGTGGCGTGGCCGGATGACGCATCATGGGCCCCAGGGGACGACATCGCCCTGCGGTGGGGGAGGAGGCACGGTGGACGTATATCGGTGGGAGGCGGCGGCCGCGGAGGTGCGGGAGGCCGTCCATGAGCTGCTGCGCGTGCTGGAACCGGAGCATGTGCGTGTGTTGCGCGACGTGCCTGCGCGGCTGGACGCGCCCGAGCTGCGGGAGTGGACGTACCTGCCGGGCTCGCGCCCCGGGTTGTCCACCGAGAACCTGGACAGCCATCAGCGCGCTGCCGTCGACGCCGTGCTGACCGCGGCGCACAGCGCCGCGGGGGCGGAGCTGGCGCGCGGGGCGATCGAAGTGGAGCGGTATCGCCGTGCGTCGGTCGGCGGCACGGGCGGCGACCGGTACTGGGTGCGCCTGTTGGGCGACCCGGACGACGGCGGCCCCTGGGGCTGGCGGATGAACGGCCACCATCTCGCCGTACACGTACTGATCACGGCGACCGGGATGCGGGTGACACCGCACTTCATCGGTTCGGAACCGGCACGCGTTCCGGACGGCCCGCAGGCGGGCCGCCGACTGCTGGGGCCGGAGGAGGACCTGGCCCGACAGCTGGTCACGGACCTGGACGACGGGCGTCGGGGCAAGGCCGTCTTCGCTGCCGCACCGCCCGACGACATCTTGACTCGCGATGATCCGTTCGCCGATCCGGACCGGCTGCCGACCGGCCTGACGTACGGCGACATGACCACCGGCCAACAGGACATGCTCGAACGCCTGGTGCGCCGCTACCTGGACCGCGCGCCCGCCGCGTATGCACGGGAGTGCTGGTCCGACACCTTGGCGCAGGGGCTGGACGCCCTCTCGTTCGCCTGGGCCGGTGGCCGCGAGCCGGGGGAACAGCACTACTACTGCGTGCGGGCCCCGGACTTCCTCATCGAATACGACAACACCCAGGACGACGGCAACCACGCCCACTCGGTCTGGCGGCACATCCGCCACGACTGGGGTGCTGACCTGCTCCGCGCGCACTACACGGAGCAGCACGGAGCCTGACCGGAGCTGTCGTTCTGTCTACTGCAGGGAGCGTAGAAAGATCCACCGAATGCGTGGGGTGTCATGCATGGGGCACCTGAGCGCAGACCTGACACAGGCTCAGTACTTGTATCGAGGGGTGGATTCGATGATCAACGTTACGTCCCGCGCTTCCCGTCTGGCACTCCTTGGTTCGGCCGGTCTGTTGGGGGCCACCGCCCTGACGGGCTGCGGTTCCGGAGATGACGGCGACCAAGGCTCGCGATCGGCGGGCGAAGAGCGTGCGAAGTCCCCGGCGCAGGTGGTGCAGGCCACCAACGACAAGACGTCGCAGGCGGGTTCGGCCCAGGTGAAGGTGGTTTCGACGGCCAGCGCGGGCGGCCGCAGCGAAACCGTCGAGGGATCCGGCGTGATGGACTTCGGCGACGGGAAGAGCCGCATAGAGCTGGGTCAGCAAGGCCAGCGGATCGAGCAGCGGATCGTGGACAAAGTCCTGTACCAGAAGCCCCCCAAGGGCAGCGGCGGGCTGCCTGGGGGCAAGGCGTGGACGAAGATCGACCTCAAGCGGCTGCAGGCCGCGGGCGGGTCGGGCGGAACCAAGATCAGTGATCCCGCGGACTCCTTCGCCTACACCAAGTCGCTGTCCGAGAAGGACGTGAAAAAGGTCGGTCAAGAGCAGGTCGGCGGCGTGAAGACCACGCATTACCGCGTCGCGGTCGACGTGGAGAAACTGGCCAAGGGCAGTCCGGAGCAGCAGAAGATGCTCCGGCAGCAGCTCGGCGACACCCTTCCGATGGACCTGTGGATCGACGGCAAGGGGCTGACGAGGCGTCAGCAGATGAAGCTCTCGATGTCGGGTGAGGGCGGCGGCACGTCCAAGGCGTCCTCCGGTGAGAAGGCGTCCTCCGGTGAGAAGGTCAAGGCGAAGGTGGTCATGGACTTCAGCGACTTCGGCACCGACGTCGCCGTGAAGGCGCCCGAGGCCGCCGACACGGTGGACATGACCAGCAAGGTCATCAAGCAGGGGAAGCAGAAGGCCTGATCGTCCAGGGACCGGCGGTGACCCGAGAGGGTGCGACCCGGCGAGGCCGAGGGTCAGTTCTGGTTCACCGGCCAGACCGCGGCCGGATCGCAGTGGGCCGGGCACGCCAGCAGATAGATCTCGTTGCCGAGGAACAGGGCATCCGTGTCGCCGCCGAATTCCATGCCCTCGGGCACCTGGCAGACGTACACCAGCTCGGCTCCGCACGCACACGTGTAGTGCTCGGGTTCCTGCGCCCAGGACGGCGTACCGCCGACCTTGAACGTCTGGGAGCCGAGCCCTTGCGTGCCAGGGGTGTCCGCGAAGGCCTTGAGTGTCAGGGGCAGGCCGATCAGTGATGGTTCCGCCTCGGACACCGGCTTCGCGGCACGCTGGAGCAGTACACGCCAGAACGGACTGGGGTGGGGTGGCTGCGGGGCATCCCAGTACTGGGGCACGAGCCGACCCGCGGACAGCTGAGGATCGGACGGGTCGTTGTGCGTACGGCAGTGGAAGACCAGCAGGTGGTCTCCGCCGAAGTGCTCCACATCCTGGGGAATGTCGAGCTGGAAGAACAGCGCCATCCGCCTGCCGCAAAAGCACTCGGGCCACGACTGGGCCTCATCGAGGAACGGCCAGCCGCCCACCGAGTTCCGTGCCGGCCGGTCCAGCGGCTCGACACCGACCTCGATCGCGTGGGCGGGCAGCACTGTCGGCAAGGTCTTCGCGTCACTTTCGGCCATGGGCACACAATAAAGCGCGGTGAGCGTCGCGCTCCGGGCGGCCGGTGGCCCCAGCGATCATGTCAAAATGCTCCGTATGTCGGGTCGCGCACTGAGCTTCGGATCGATGGCGGATGCCTACGAGCGGTATCGGCCGGGGTATCCCGTGGAACTGTTCGACAGGGTGATGGCGTACGCGGACCGGCCGGTTCTGACCGCCCTTGAGATCGGCGCCGGAACAGGCAAGGCGACCCGCCTGTTCGCCCTGCGGGGCGTCGAGGTCACCGCGACCGACCCCGATGGGGAGATGCTCGCCGAGCTGCGCAAGCACGTACCGGCAGGTGTCCGGACCGTGCGGGCCGCGTTCGAGGACTTGCGGCCGGGCGACCGATACGGGCTGGTGTACGCGGCAGCAGCCCTGCACTGGACGAGACCGGAGGGTCGCTGGACACGCGTGGCCGCGTTTCTGGAGCCCGGTGGCGTGTTCGCCTCGTTCGGCGGGCCGATTCACTTGGCAGACCCAGCTGTGCGGGAGGCCGTCCGGGTGGCGCGCGCGCCGTTCCTGGAGAGTGATGAGATTCCCTCCCCGGACGGAACGCCTCCGGAACAGGACATGCAGTGGCCGGGTACGGAGCTCCAGCACAGCGAGTTGTTCACCGACGTCCAGCAGTTCACGATCCGCAGGCGCCTGACGATGGGGGCACGCGACTACATCGGCCAGCTCTCCACCATCTCGGCCTATTTGATGCTGCCGCCCTCGGAGCGCAAGCAGGTTCTGCGGCACATCGCACGGGTTCTGCCGGAGACGGTCGAGGTCGCCGCCGACCTCACTGTTCATCTCGCCCGCCGGAGCACACCCGAATTCCTAGATCTTTTGTGATCCGGAGGGGGTGGCGGCACCACGGCGATGACCGTTCTCAGGGGCCGGATCACCGCTACCATCAGGCGATATGCCGAGGGCCGCGAGGGCTTCGGGGGAGTCGCGGGCGCCATGGCCGGTGTCGCCGCGCCCTGCACATCTATGGCCGTATTACTGACGGGTCAGTACGGTGCTGGCCAACCCCCCTTGCCCACAGGAGAGTTGGGAGAGCTGCATGATGTCAGCCCTACGCAGACGACCGGTGGCCGCGAGTGCCGTGCTCGCGGTGGCGGTGCTCGGGCTTCCCGGGTCCGCCGCCGCGGAGAGTGCGCATGCGCCGGTTGGTGCCTCGGATGCCACCCCCGCTGCCGATTCGGCGGCTCGGGCCGCCGGGAAGGCCCCCAGCGCCGCCGAGCACGGCAAGGACAAGCGCCACGGCCACGGCCAGGCCGGGAAGCATTCCGGCAAGAAGAAGGCCCCCGGCAAGATCCTCAGCTCGAAGCCGTCCTCGTTCCAGTACACACCGGGCGTTCCGACCCCCACCAAGGCGTGGAAGATCACCTATAGGTCGACCACCGCCGCCGGACGCCCCAATACGGTCTCCGGCACCGTGATCGTTCCCGACGACGGCAAGGCCACCCCGCGTCCGCTGATCACCTACGCCGTCGGCACGGTGGGCCTCGGCGACAAGTGCGCGCCCTCCGCCGGCTTCCCGGGCGGTACGACGGCCGAGGCGCCGCTCGTCAACGCCGCGCTGGTACGGGGCTACGCCGTCGTCGTCACCGACTACGAGGGCCTCGGCACCCCCGGGGACCACACCTACATGGTCGCCAAGGCGCAGGGCAGCGCCGTCCTCGACGCGGCGCGCGCGGCCCAGCGGCACCCCCAGGCAGCGAAGTACGGGGTCTCCAAGAGCGCGCCCGTCGGGATCATGGGCTACTCGCAGGGCGGCGGCGCCAGCGCTAAGGCCGCCGAGATGGCCGCGACGTATGCTCCCGAGCTGAAGGTCAAGGGGACGGCAAGTGGCGGGGTCCCCGCCGATCTCGCCAAGGTCGCCGAATCGCTCGAAGGCGGGGACAGCGCCGGCTATCTGCTGATGTCCGCTGTCGGCCAAAACGCCGCTGACCCGTCCCTGGCGCTCAACAAGTACCTCACCAAGGAGGGCCGCAGGCTCGCCAAGGTGGTGCGCAACGAGTGTGTCGGTACGGTCCTGGAGGCAGGGCGCGGCAAGACCATCGAGGACGTCACCACCTCCAACCCGCTGGACCGGCCCCAGTGGCAGAAGGCCATCGCCAAGCAACTGATCGGCAGCAAGCGCCCGTCCGCGCCGACCTTCGTCTATCACGGCGACGCGGACGAGACGATCCCCTACGCGGTCGGCCAGGAGTTGCGGGCCGACTGGTGCGCGAAGGGCAACGCCGTGGAGTGGAGGTCCTTCGCCGGGCAGTCCCATGTGGGAACGGCAATCCAGGGCAACGGCCCGGCACTTGAATGGCTGGGCCAGCGCTTTGCCGGCGAGCCGACATCGGGCAACTGCGGGACCTGAGCCTGCAACCCACTCCCGCAGCCTGGCCACCGCCGTCCACGGACGGAGGTGGCCAGGCTGCGACACATGGACATAGTGATCCCGCGCACTGGGACGCGGCCGCACAACTGGAGTCGTACGGCGCCCGCCACACCTCCGAGCAGGTGGTCGGACACGACAGGGTGATCACCTCGGCCGGGGGTCTCCTCCGGCATCGACATGGCCATCCGACTGGCCGCCCTGCTCAGTGACGAGGTGACCGCACAGGTGATCCAGCTCTACACCGAGTACGGTCCGCACCCCCCCTTCGATAACCAGCAATAAGGCGGCGCCCGGGGGGAGTTGAGCCGTTTCCTGCGGAACATCGCTTCGTTGGCCAAGCTGTCCTGGCACGAGACGCGCCCCCGCCCCAGATTCAGAGATCCCCATGATGAATTCCTGGACCACGCCTGACCGTCCCGGCGAACCGCTCGGCGAAAAGCTCGCCGACCGCTACGCCCGCCGCAGCAGTTCGCTCCGCGGTGCTGTCCGACATCAGCTCGTCGATCGCGCTCTGGCCGAGCACCTGCCGGACGCGCGGCCGCAGCAGGTGCTCGACGTCGGCGGCGGCACCGGCGTCCAGGCACGGATGCTGGCCGGGCGCGGACACCATGTCACCGTGCTCGACCCCGACGAAGCCATGCTGGCCAGAGCCCGCTCCAACTGGCTGCCACACGCCCACGACGCATCGGGCAGCGTCACCTTCCGCCGCGGCTTCGGTGAGCAAGCCCCGCGCCTTGTCGGCACCGGGTGGGACGCGGTGCTGTGCCACGGCGTCCTGATGTACCTCGAGGACCCGGCCCCGCTGCTGCGCGCACTGGCCCAGTGCCTGCGGCCCGGCGGCATCATCTCCGTCCTCGCCTATCAGGCCGACGCCCTGGCCATACGGCGAGGACTGGCCCGGGACTGGAGCGGCGCGCTGAACGCGCTGCACAGCCCGGTCGAGGACAACAGCATCGGCACGGTCAGCCGCGGCGTGGACCGCGCGATGGTCCTGCGGATCTTCGCCGAACACGGCCTGGAGCTTGTGCAGTGGTACGGGGTACGGGTGTTCACCGACCACCTCGAGGACGAGACCTCCGGCGACGACTTCGACCAGGTGCTGCAGGCGGAGTGGGAGGCCGGCCGGATCGACCCCTACCGGCGCGTCGCCCGCCACTTCCACCTCATCTCCCGTGCCGGGCAGATCCAGACTTCGACGTGATCGGCGCCGGTCGCTACGACACCGCGTTCAGAGCGGTGAGGACGGCCAACGGCGTTGCCGCGGCCCACGCCTGCGGCGAACAGGAGTGGGGGTAGGGGACCGGCTGCTGGTGCTGGGTGCGGTCGTAACCTGCCATGACCTCGGGCAGTCGGTGGCTCTGGTGTGTGGATGCGGCCACCAGCCCATGGGCGATGCTGCGCGCCTCGTGGGTGAGGCCGCAGCGGGCGAGACCGAGCAGGATCACCGCGTTGTCGTGCGGCCAACAGGTGCCGCGGTGGTAGGAGAGCGGGTGGTATCCGGGTTGCCCCGAGGCCAGCGTACGGATGGCCCACCCGGTGAAGAAGTCGGGCTCCAGGAGGCGTTGGCCCACGCGGCGGGCCTGCGCCGCGTCGAGGATGCCGGACCACAGGAGGTGACCGGCGTCCGAAGCCAGGGAGTCGACGTGCCTGCCCTCGCCGTCCAGCGCGAGAGCCGGGAAGTCGGGGCCCGCCATCCAGAAGTCACGTGCGAAGCGCGCTCGCAGCTGGGCCGCCGCCTCGTCGAGCCGGTCGGCGTAGGGGGCGTCGTCCCACAGTGAACGGGCGAGGCGCGCGGTCCGGACGAGCGCGTCGTACGCGTAGCCCTGAGCTTCGGCGACGGCGATCGGCCCTTCGGCCTGTGTGCCGTCGAGGAAGCAGATCGCGCCCGCGGAGTCCTTCCAGTTCTGGTTGACCAGGCCCTGCGGGTCGGGCGAGTAGACCAGGTAGCCGCGGTCGTCCAGGCCGCCGTCACCGAACATCCAGGCCACGGCGGCCCGTGCCTGCTTCTCCAGGCGCAGGGCGAGGTCGTGGTCGCCGGTTGCCTGGTTGTAGCTGTCCAGGAGCACCAGGAAGAGCGGGGTGGAGTCCACCGAGCCGTAGTAACGGCCGTACGGCACCTGGTGGAAGTGGGCCAGCTCGCCGTGCCGGATCTCGTGCACGATGCGGCCCGGCTGCTCGTTGCGGAAGGCGTCGTACTCCGTGCCCTGTGTCGCGGCGAGGGCGCTGAGCGTGCCCGCCGCCAGCTGTGGCCGGTAGGGGAGCGCGAAGAGGGAGGTGAGCAGCGAGTCCCGCCCGTAGAGCGACAGGAACCAAGGGACCCCGGCACCCGGCACGCGCACGCTCTCCCCGTCCGGGCCGGGAGCGGAGACCCGCAGCGACGCCAGGTCGCTCAGCCCGCGGGCGCACGCGGCGGCCAGGCCGTCGGGGGCGTCGGGTGGCATCGGCAGCGGTGCGCCGACGAAGTCCGCGCGGTCGGCGGCCAGGTCGGCGGCGGCCTGGGAAGGTGTGCCGGCTGGGGCGGTCACGGGTGCGCCGGGGGCGTGGGCCGTGGCCGTCAGCAGCAGTTGGGCGGCGCCGTGTGCCGGAAGTTCGATGTGCCACTCCAGCCGGTGAGCGGTGCTCACCACCGTTGCCACCGTTTCCACCGCCCCAACCGGCTCCACGGCCGTCGGCGCGGGGGCAGCCGACACCGTGGTGCGTGCGAGCCAGGCATCGCGCTCGTAGGCGAAGGCGATGCCGTCGGGGCGGATCGTCGCGGTGCGCCGGGCGCCGTCCTTGGCGTAGTGCCGCTTGTCGGAGCGGAGTTCGAGCTGGTCGGCGAAGTCGGCGTCCACGGTCAGGCCGAGGACGGCGGTGGTCGGGGCGGGGCGGTTGTTGACCAGACGGATGGATTCCGTCAAGGCCCCTTCCGCGAGGGCCTGTTCGCGGAAGACGGTGTAGGGCGGGGGTTCGTCGCGGGTGCCCGGCGGGGTGAGCGCACACTGGGCGGACACCTCACCGGCGGAGGGGACGAGCACGAGGGGCGCGGTGCCGTCGACCGTCAGGGTCCACCGGCTGACATGGCGTGCGTCGCGGTGGAACAGGCCGTCGGGCGCGGTGCCGCGGCGGCCGGTCAGTCCTCCGTCGGCGCCCAGGACGGCGAAGGTGCCGCCGTGGATCAGGGTGGTGTCCGCTGCGCCGTTCACGTACGCGCTCCGTTCGAGGGGCTTGAGTGGCCGGGGTCCGCGGGCCGCCGGCCGGCCAGCAGATCGAGGGTGAGGGCTGCGGTCCAGCCGAAGTCGCGGGTGCCGCGGGCCTGGGCGGTGACCGGGTCCACGTACTCGGCGAAGCCACTGGCGCCCGCGGCACCGAGCATGGCCGTGCGCAGCGCGTTTGCCGTGCGGGATTGTCCGTACTGGCGCAGGCCGCGCTCCAGGAGCCAGTTGGTGTTGAACCAGGCAGGACCGCGCCAGTAGCGCGAGGGGTCGAAGGCGTGCCCGTCGAAGTCGTAACTGGGCGCCATGGGCACCGAGCCGAGCCGGAAGCCGGGGCCTGCCGCCGTGGTGAGCAGGGCTTCGACGATGTCCCGGGGGAGTGCGGGGACGATGAGCGGCACCAGGCCCGCGATGCTGCGTTCGGCGATGAGTTCGCCGCTGACCAGGTCGCGGTTGAGGAACATGCCGTCGGCGGGTGACCAGAGGCGCTCGACCAGCGCGGTCGTCAGGCGGGCGGCCCGCTCTTCGTGCGGGGCCGGTTCCGCGCCGATCTCGGCGGCGATCTTGGCGAGGGCGTGTTCCGAGACGATCAACAGGGCGTTGACGCACGGGTCCTCGACGGCGAAGGCGTGGTGGCCGACCGCGTCCGTGTAACCGCTGTCGCGGTAGTCGGTGGCCAGCCGCACATAGCGTCCGTAGTCCAGGTCGGTGGGGCGTTCGGCGGGCTGCCCGTGGTCGAGGTCGGCGCGTCGGTAGGAGCCGGGGGCGACGGGGTCGATGCGTGCCAACGGGCCGTCCCAGCAAGGGCTGTTGTCCATGCCGGGCTCCCATGGATGCACCATGGCGGCCAGCCCTCCGCGGCCAAGGTCGCGCGGGCCGGTGAGGTAGTCGTGCCAGGCGGCGAGCCGGCCGTACAGGCGGGGCAGGAAGTTCCGGCGGTGCGAGGCCTGCGGGTCGGCCTCGTGCACGAGCCAGGCGGCCAACGCGTGGACCGGAGGCTGCACGATGCCGGAGGTCTCGGTGTGGGCGGGCGCTCCTGCGGTGGCGCCGGCCGTGGAGGAGCGCCAGAAGTCGGGGCTGGGGAAGTAGGCGTCCAGTGGCACCAGCGGGTTGAAGACGATGTGGGGGACGCGCCCGTCGGCCCACTGGGCGCCCAGCAGGCTCTCCAGCTCGCGCTGGGCCCTGCGTACGGAGAGATGCCGCAGGCCGATCGCGATGAAGGCCGAGTCCCAGCTCCACTGGTGGGGGTACAGGCCGCGGGAGGGAACGGTGGAGATGCCGGTCCAGTTGCGGAGCAGGACCCGTGCCGCACCGCGCCGAAGGGTCAGGTCATCGGCTGCGGCGGGCACGGGGGTTTCGAGCAGCGAGGTCACGCGCCGGACCTCCGCAGGAACGCGGGGACGGAGCGCACCGCCTCGACGGGGTCGCCGGTCAGGCGGCACTCGGCGGCGAGGTACCCCTCGAAGCCGATGGTGTGCAGGGCGCCGAGCCAGGCGGGCCAGTCGAGGTGACCGGCTCCCGGCTGGAACCGGTTGGAGTCGCTGACCTGGGCGTGCCCGATGTAGGGGGCGGCGGCGATGATGGCGGCTGCCGGGTCGGATTCCTCGATGTTCATGTGGTAGCTGTCGATGCCGATCCGCACGGAGTCGAGGCCCACGGTGCGGATCAAGTCGGCCGCCTGGTCAAGGCGGTTGACCATGTGGTCCTCGTAGCGGTTGAGCGGCTCCAGGTAGAGGGTGACGCCTTCGGCGCGGGCGTGCTCGCCGAGTGCGGTCAGTCCTTCGAGAAGCACCTCGCGGTCCTGCTGCTCGGAGCGCGGCGGCTCGAACGGCGGCAGGCGGCGCGAGAACATGCCGTACGAGGCCGGGGTCTGCACGCCGAGCGCGCCGATCTCGGCTGCCACGCTGAGCTGCGACTTGATCTGCTCCAGCGCGTCGCGGCGCAGGTCGTCGTCGAACGCGGCGAAGAAGTGGAGCATGTCGACGCAGACGGTCGGCATGACCACCCCGTCGGCGGCGGCCTGCTTCAGCTCGGGAAGGCGGTCGCGGAAGTGGAAGTCACCCTTGGAGCGCAGCTCGACGGCGTCGTAGCCGGCGTCCTGCGCGAACGCCCACTTCTCCTGGAGCGTGTCGCCCGGGAGGAGCTGTTCCTGGCAGGCGGTTTTCAGCATGGTGAAGCCTTTCAGCGCTGAGGGTCAGCGATCTGGTGGGTCTGGGTGACTGCTCGTGGGCCGATCCGGGGGGCGGGGCTCAGAACTGTGGGAGGGGCTCAGAACTCCAGCACGATCTGCAGGGCGTCGGCGGGGCGTTCGTCGAGCAGCACGTAGGCATCGGCGGCGTCCGCCACCGGGACGACGTGGCTGACCAGGGACTTCACGTCGACCTGGCCTTCGGCCACCAGGGACAGGAAGGTCTGCTGGAGCCGCTCGACGGTCCACCGTCCGGCCAGCTGCGGGGGAACCCCACCGATCTGGGAGCAGATCAGCTGCACCCGGTTGTGGTGGAACTCGTCGCCCAGGCGCAGGCCGGCGCCGTCGCCCTGGTAGAAGCCGGAGGCCACCACGCGGCCGCCGACGGTGACCGACCGCAGGGCCTCGTGCAGGGCCGGGTACACGCCGCTGATCTCGATGGCGACGTCGGCGCCTGTGCCGCCGGTGGCCTCGCGGATGCGTTCGGCGACGGTGTCGGTGCGGGCGTTGAGGGTGTGCCGTGCGCCGTACTCACGGGCCGTGGCGAGCCGTCCGTCCAACGCGTCGACCGCGGTGACGCGCGCGCCGTTGAGCTGGGCGAGGCGGGTGGTGAGCAGACCGATGACGCCTTGGCCGAAGACCGCCACGTCCTCGCCGAGGTGGATGTCGGCGGCGAGCACCGCGTTGTACGCGATGGCGCCGACCCGGGCGAAGGCCCCGGCCAGTGGTTCGAGGCCGGAGGGCAGAGTGTGGCCGATCATGCGCTCGGCCGGGACGATGCCCTCGCTGCGGTGGCCCCAGATGCCCCAGACCAGATCGCCGGGGGACGGCATGCCCGGCGTGCCCATGAGTTCGGGGGAGACCTCGGTGACCTCGCCGACCTCGGAGTAGCCCCACCCGGCGACCGGGTACTCGATGCCGGCCGCGCCGTCGCGGAAGATGCGCGCCTCGGCGTCCCAGGTGCGCGTCAGATAGGGGTTCGTGCCCCGGTAGGCGGTGAGTTCGGTGCCCGCGGAGATGCCGGAGTAGCGGGTGCGCACCCGCAGATGGCCGGTGGGCAGCGCGGCACTCTCGTGCTCGGCTACTTCGACCTGGCGGGGGCCGGTGAACTGGACGACGCGTTCCACGGGAGCTCCGGAAGTGCTGGGAATGGGTGGTTCTCGATGACTTACGTCGAAGATATCTCAGAGTTATGTCTTGTCAACACGCAAAAGTGGTGCTGAGATGCTCGGGAGAAGTGCATGAGTGGCGTGAGGACACAGCATGTTGATGAAAACCCGGCGGTCGAGGGCGGCCCGCCTCGGGCTCGCCGCGACCTTGGCCGCGGGCCTGCTCGCCGGCTGCTCCGGCAGTTCCACCGCCGAACGGCAGGCGGACAACACGATCACGGTGTGGTCGCAGGAGAACCTGCCTCCCCGGATGGCGGCGACCGAGAAGATCGTCAGCCGTTTCGAGAAGGAGACGGGCGTCAAGGTCGACCTGGTCGGCGTGGACGAGGCGCAGCTCCCGCAGCTGATCATGTCGGCGGCCGCGTCCGGCAAGCTCCCCGACGTCATCGGCGCCGTCCCCATGGGCCAGGTCTGGCAGATGTACGGCAACGGCCTGCTGAACACCAAGGTCGCCGACCAGATCGTCAAGGACCTGGACCCGGACACCTTCAACGCCAACGCCCTGTCCCTCACCGAGGACCGCGGCACCCGCCTCGGCGTCCCCTCCGACGCCTGGCTCCAACTGCTGGTCTACCGCAAGGACCTCTTCGCCGATGCGGGCCTGAAGGCGCCGGACAGCTACGCGACAGCCATGAAGGCCGCGGCCGCCCTCGACAAGGACGGCAGGGCGGGCATGTCCGCCGCCACCGACCCCTCGGACGTCTTCACCCAGCAGAGCTTCGAAGACCTCGCCCTGGCCAACGACTGCCGCCTGGTCGACCCGGCGGGCCAACCCGCCCTCGACTCACCCCAGTGCCGCAGGGCCTTCGCCGCGTACGACGCCCTCGCACGCGAACACGGCGCCTCCGGCACCCAGAGCGTGGACACCACCCGCGCCACCTACTTCGCCGGCAAGTCCTCGATGATGATCTGGTCGTCCTTCCTGCTCGACGAGATGGCCGGCCTGCGCTCGGACGCGCTGCCCAGCTGCCCGCAGTGCAAGAAGGACCCCAAGTTCCTGGCCCGCAACACCAAGGTGATCACCGCCCTGCAGGGCCCCGACGGCAAGGAACCCGCCCAGTTCGGCGAGATCACCTCCTGGGCCGTCACCAAGACCGCCGAGAGCGGCGCCTCGCGCAAGTTCATCGAGTACATGATGAGCAAGGGCTACGAGGACTGGTTCGGCATGGCCCCCGAAGGCAAGATCCCGGTCCGCACCGGCACCAAGAGCGAGCCCGGCTCCTTCGACCGGGCCTGGCGCTCCAGCGTCATGGGCGTCGACCGCCGCGCCTCCATGCAGAAGGCCTACCCGCCCGAGCTCCTGGACCGGCTCGTCGCGGGCGTGGGCGACATGAAGCGCTGGGGCCTCACCGAGGGGCAGGGCGCGCTGGTGGGCGCGACCAACGGCGAGCTGCCCGTGGCCAAGGCCATCGGGGCGATGACCAGCGGCCAGATCTCGCCGGACGAAGCCGCCAAGGAGGCCAACGACGAGGTGGCCGCGCTCCAGAAGTCCCTCCAGTAGTCAGCCGCACAAGCGCCCCTCTCCGCGTTCCTCCAGGCGCTCCTTCTCCGAGGTAACCCATCCATGAGCACACTCCAGAGCGGCGCGAAGAAGCGCCGTGACCCTCAACCCCAGTCCGCCAGCACACGGGAGAACCGCGCCGGACTCGCCTTCGTGACCCCCACCTTCCTGGTGGTCCTGGTCGTGGTGATCCTGCCGATCCTGTGGACCGTCCTGCTCGCCTTCCAGCACGCCAAGCTCGTCAACATCCAGGACAACGGCCTCTTCGGACGCTGGACCCTGGACAACTTCGAGCAGGTATTCGGCTCGCCCGGATTCTGGAGCAGCCTGGGCACCACGCTGGTGTACACCGTCGGCGCCACCGCGGGCTCCGTCGTCCTCGGCCTCATCGCGGCCCTCGCCCTGCGGAAGCCCTTCCGCGGCCGGGGCATCCTGCGCGCCGCGATGCTCCTGCCGTACGTCGCGCCCGTGGTCGCCGTCGCCTTCGTCTGGGAAGTGGCGCTCAGCCCCCAGTTCGGCATCGTCAACGAATGGGGCCACAAGCTCTTCGGCTGGGACGACCCGATCGCCTTCCTCTCCACCCGCTCCTACGAAGTGGGCGTGTTCGGCTTCCACTTCGACATCCCGCTGGCACTGCTCACCGTCATCGCCTTCGAGACCTGGCGCTACTTCCCCTTCGCCTTCCTCTTCATGCTCGCCCGCCTCCAAGCGGTGCCCAGCAGCCTGGAAGAGGCCGCGGAAGTCGACGGCGCCACCCTGACCCAGCGCTTCCGTCACATCCTGCTGCCGCAACTGATGCCCGTCATCGCGCTGCTGTCCGTCCTGCGCTTCATCATGACGTTCAACAAGTTCGACGACATCTACCTGCTCACCGGCGGCGGCTCCGGCACGGACGTCGTGGCCGTACGCGTCTACGACTTCCTCACCTCACGCTTCGACGTCGGCGCCGCATCCGCACAGGCACTGGTCCTGGCCGTCGCCCTCATGGCCCTCCTGGGCATCTACTTCAAGTTCTTCGGCAAGAAGGTGCAGGAGGAATCGGCATGACCCGGACCCAGACGATCACCCGCGAACGGACCGAACGGCCGGAACGCCCCCTGCCCCAACCGGGGCGCAGTGCAAAGCGCCTGACCCGCGCACAATTCGAGGAGCGCCTCTTCGGAGTCCTGCGCTGGATCGTGATCGCCTTCCTGGCCGCGATCACGATCGTGCCCTTCTACTACATGCTCATGCTGTCGGTGAAGCCCATCGACGCGCTGCTCCTCGACCCGGGCAACCTCTGGGTCTCGGCCAAGGACTTCACCCTCAGCACCTACGAGAACGTGCTCAAGCCGTCCTCCGAGGGCGGCCAGGGATTCCTCGCCATGCTGCTCAACTCGGCACTCGTCGCCATCGCCACGGTCCTGCTCACCCTGGCCGCCGCGGTGCCCGGCGCCTACGCGGTCAGCCGGCTGAAGTTCTTCGGCAACCGCCACGTCAGCGCCATCTTCCTGGCCGTCTACCTCTTCCCCGCCACGCTGCTCGCCGTGCCGCTCTTCGTCATGTTCGCCAAGATGGGGCTCTCCGGCAGCCTGGTCGGTCTGGCCATCGTCTACATCGCCCAGACGGTCCCCGTCTCGATCTACATGCTCAAGAACTACTTCGTCACCATCCCGTACAGCATCGAGGAAGCGGCGGCCATCGACGGGGCCTCACGGCTGCAGACCGTCCGCAAGATCATCCTGCCGCTCGCCATGCCGACCCTGATGGCCACCGGGCTCTACGTCTTCATGATCGCCTGGAATGAATTCCTCTTCGCCCTCCTCTTCCTGGCCGCCGAGCCCGACAAGTGGACGGTCTCGCTGGGACTGCAGCAACTGGCCAACGGCATCGAGGTGTCCAAGACCGTACTGATGGCCGGGTCGGTCATCCTCACCATCCCCGTGGTACTCCTGTTCTTCGCCGCCGAACGGCTCCTCACCGAGGGCCTGACCAGCGGTGCCGACAAGGGCTGACACCGGCTCAGCACCGCGGCAGCACAGAGCCGTACGGCTCGACCGGCCGACGGCACGCACCACAAGCACCACACGCTTCACTGCTTCACACGCACAGATCAACAGGACAGGACGGGGACAGCGGGCATGGCAGGAAACCAGGCCAGCGCAGGTCACCTGCTGCAGCTCATCCGCAGCGGCGAGGCCACCACGCGCGGAGCGCTCCAGCAAGCGACGGGGCTCTCCCGCTCCACGGTGGGACACCGGCTCGATCAGCTCTTCGCGGCCGGCTGGCTGCGCGACGCGACGGGCGCCTCCACCGGCGGCCGACCCTCCGTCCGCCTGGAGTTCGACCCGACGCACGCCGCGGTGATCGCGGCGGACCTGGAGACGCGGCACGCGCGGGTCGCCGTGCTCGACCTGGCGGGCAACGTCCTCGCCGAGCACAGTGGCGCCCTCCTCATCGGCGACGGACCCGACCGCGTCCTGGACGAACTGGCGCGCTGGTTCGCGCCGCTGCTCGCCGAGGCCGGTGTCGACGCCGCGCGCATCTGCGGCATCGGCCTGTCCGTCCCCGGCCCCGTCGACTGGGAGACGGCCCAGATCGTGCAGCCGCCGATCATGCCGGGCTGGGACCGCTTTCCCGTACGGGGACGCCTGCGCGAGGCATGGTCCGAGCACGTCGTCCCGGCGGCCGACGCGGGGCCTCCGCCCGTCTACGTCGACAACGACGCCAACCTGATGGCCCTGGCGGAGCAGCGGGCCGGCCACCCCGACTGCAGCGCCTTCGTCCTCATCAAGGCCTCCACCGGCATCGGCGCGGGCGTCATCGTCGGCGGCGAGGTCTATCGAGGCATCGACGGCGGCGCGGGCGACATCGGCCACATCCGCCTGCACGACCGCCCGGACGCCCTGTGCATGTGCGGCTCCTACGGCTGTCTCGCCGCGGTCGCCTCGGGTGGTGCCATCGCCAGACAGCTCACCGCCGCCGGCGTGCCCACCGCTTCCGGCTCCGACGTCCGCGCCCACCTCGCCACCGGTCACCCGGACGCCGTGCGCTTCGCCCGGGAGGCGGGCCAGCGCGTGGGCGAAGTCCTGGTCACCGTCGTCACTCTGCTGAACCCCGGCGTCCTGGTGCTCACCGGCGACCTGGCCGGCACACCCTTCCTCACCGGCGTACGCGAACTCCTCTATCAGCGCGCCATGCCCCGCACCACCTCCCACCTCCAGGTCGTCACCTCCGCACTGGGTGACCACGCCGCCCTGATGGGAGCCACCCTCATGGTCGTCGAACACCTCTACTCCCCGGACACGGCGGACGCGCGGCTCGCGGAGCTGCTGGCGCCGAACGAGTCGGGGTGAACCGGCTTCGTGCGTACTGGCTGGACGCAGTGTGTGTGGCGTGAGGGCGCTGGCGGCGAAGGAGGCAACCGCGGCTAGCACCGGCTGGACCGCGGCAGATTCCCACCGCCCTGCCTGTGGTGCGCACGGCGGGCGGTGTCCGGGCCGACGGTCATGGCGAGGCGCGGCGAGGTGGTGGCGCGGCGAGGCCTTGCCATCACGAGGCAAGCACCCGGACCACACCGCACCGCACCAGGAACCACACCCCAGTTCGCGCGACGCGACGGCCAAGGCCACCCCGCACGCCGCCCCGACGACACCAGCTCACCCACGGAGAAACACCATGCCCCACACCACCCCCGACCCCACCACCGCCTGGACCCACCCGCCGGTCCGCGTCGGGTTGGTGGGCGCCGGCCCCTGGGCCCGCGCCATGCACGCCCGCATGCTGGCCGCCGGTCCCGAGACGACGCTCGCCGCGGTCTGGGCGCGCCGGCCCGAGGCGGCGGCCGAAGTCGGCGCGGCATACGGCGCTCCGGCCGCCGCCTCCTTCGAGGAACTGCTCGACATGTGCGAGGCGGTGGCCTTCGCGGTGCCTCCGGCCGTGCAGGCCGCACTGGCTCCGCGTGCCGCGGCGGCGGGCCGCGCCCTGCTCCTGGAGAAGCCGCTCGGCGCCGACCTGGAAGCCGCCCGCGCCGTCGCGGACGCCGTCGCCGAGCATCAGGTGATCTCGCAACTCGTCCTGACCAAGCGATACCACCCGGCCACCCGTGCCTTCCTCGCCGAAGCAGCGACACGCGAGGTGACCGGTGCACGCTCGTGCTACCTCCACGGAGCCTTCCTGGAGGGCGACTTCGCCACCGCCTGGCGGCTCGAACACGGCGCCCTGCTCGACCTCGGCCCGCACCTCCTGGACCTGCTCGACACCGCGGTCGCACCGATCGTCTCCGTACGCGCCACGGGCGACCCCACGCGCTGGATCGAGCTGACCTGCGAACACGAGAACGGCGCGGTCAGCCAGGCGTCCCTGTCCGGCAGCGTGAACCTCCCCCGCGCCAGGACCCGCGTGGAGCTCTTCGGACCCGGTGAAGAACTCGTCTACGACACCGCCGACATCGACCACGAGGAGTGCTGGCCCATCCTGCGCCGCGAGTTCGCCACCGCGGTCCGTACGGGCCGGGGCACGGGAATCGACGCGGCCCACGGCCTGCACATCCAACGACTGCTGGACAGCGCCCGGGCGTAGACGCACTTCGATGCAGGACAGAGGCGCCGTCACTCTGCTGCGGGTCGTGGCGGCCCTCGCCTTTCGCTACCTGGGCGGTACGTGGGTGAAGTGCTGCCGGACGCCGTCCCTGGCGGCATTGTCGAGAAGCACGCGCCACTCCAGACGTCCGCAGTCCGTGCAGACCAGCGCCGACGTCGGCACCGTCTCTCCGCGGAGCGCTCCGAACTTCAGCCGAACCTTCGGCAGGGCCTGTCCGTAGTAGGCCTGCCCCTCATACACCTCGTTGCCCCCGCAGCCGGTGCATACCCCGTGTGCCATTCCCGTCCCCTGATCACTCATGGCCCCACCTTGGGGCCGCAGTTGAAAACTACTCGCTCTGGCAGCCGAACCGCTTCACCGGGTGGACCTTGATGGGAGCCTGACTGCGGAAAGGTGGGTGCTACGTGCCGTTGCCCGGTCGTCGCCACCCCTCCAGGCCGACCGGGACGGCGGCCTCACCGGCAGCGATGACCCGCACGTTTCCTTCTACCACGATGTCCCGCACGCGCTCGCCGAGGAAGCGATGAGCAAGGAACGGGCACACCCGTCCTTGGCCGCGTCAGCCCAGCCGTGGCCGCTCGACGCCTGGCCGACCGTGCCGACCAGGTCCGTGGTGTGCACCGAGGACCGTTTCCTCCCACCGGAGCTCCAGCGCCGGCTCGCGCTGGAACGCCTCGACGTGATCCCCTGCGAGATCGCGGCGAGCCACTGCGCGGCACTCAGCCGCCCGGTGGAACTGGCGGACATTCTGACTGCGGCAGCCAAGAGCTGACGTCATTTCCTTTCCCGGCCGGACGGGGCACCTGGTCGCACGGCCGGCTGGTCAGGCGCCTCCGCCAGCCCCTCCCCGACACGCGCCGCGGTGGAGCGCAGCCACATGTGGGCGGCGTCGCGTGTGTGGACCGGGTGCCACCACAGGGCCTCTCGCAGCGGGACCGCGTCGTAGGGCGGACGCATGATGCGCACCGGCGCGATGCCGGCGAAGAGCCGGGCCAGGCGTTCCTGCATGAGCGCGATCCGGTGGGTGCCCGCGACGAGCAGGGGGAGCGACTGGAAGGTGTCGACCGACACCTCCACCCGCGGCTCGACCCCCAGCATCGCCAACTGGCGTACGGCCGGGGCGTCGTAGGTGCGCTGGTAGGTCACCCACGGCAGCCGGGCCAGGTCCTGCTGCGTCAGCTGCTCGCCGACCTCGCCGTTGTCATCTGCGACGATAAAGACCCAACTGTCCTCGTAGAGATCGGTATACGGCAGGTCGCTGACGACGCCGTGCGGCATCAGCAGCCCGTCGTGTGCGCTCAGGAGCGTTCCCGTCTCCTCGATCACGGTGGGCGGGGTCCGCGTGAACCTGAGCCGGATTCCGGGTGCCTCACGGTGGACGATCCTCGCGAGCGCGGACCCGAAGACGGCCACCGCGTAGTCGGAGGCCAGGAGCGTGAACTCCCGCTCCTCTTCGGCCGGTTCGAAGACAGCCTGGCTGCTGAACAGGCGCTCCAGCAGGTCGTAGGCCGTGCCCGTACGGTCGAGGAGTACCTGCCCCAGGGCCGTGAGCTCGTACTGGCCGCCCGAGCGCACCAGCAGCTCGTCGCCGAAGTGTTTGCGCAGCCTGGACAGCGCGGCGCTCATGGCGGGTTGGCTGAGGCCCACGCGCTGCCCTGCGTGGGTGACGTTGCGTTCTTCCAGGAGGGCGTGCAGGGCGACGACGAGGTTCAGGTCGAGGCGGGCAAGATTCACGGGTGCGTTCTCCCTGTGCAAGGGATGGAGCGTGGCTCTCTGACCACCGACTATAAACACGACAGATGATCAGTATCCACAGAATCGATTTCCATGATCGTGGGTCTCGGCGTCAGATTGGTCGCATCGCCATCAGGAGGACACGTTCGTGAAACCCGCACCCGCACCCGCGCCCGCAGCCGCTCCCGCTCCCGCCTTCGCCCCCTTCGCCGGGCCGTTCGCCCTGGCCACGCTCTCCGGCTCCGATGGGGTCGCGTTTCCCGCCCTCGTCACGCCCGATCAGCAGGTTCTCGATCTCAGGGTGGCACTTGTTGACCC
The DNA here is from genome assembly GCF_055577715.1 of Streptomyces sp. NPDC033177. Lineage (NCBI taxonomy): Bacteria > Bacillati > Actinomycetota > Actinomycetes > Kitasatosporales > Streptomycetaceae > Streptomyces > Streptomyces sp. NPDC033177. The sequence continues at coordinate 123,830 of NZ_JBVIPS010000004.1, forward strand.
GACGGTGACGATCCGCACCGTGCTGGAGCGGTGGGCCGAACTGCTACCCCTTCTGCACCAGTTGGCCACCGCCGCCACCGCCATCGCGGCGGGCGCGTCGACAGACCCCGTACGCCGGCCCCTGGCGGACTTCCAGGTGCACGCCCCGGTCGAGCCGCGGCAGGTGTTCCAGTCCGGTGCCAACTACCGGCAGCATGTGATCGATCTGCACGTGGCGCACCGCGACCCGTCCGACGGTCGCTCCGTGGAGGAGGCCCGCGCCGAGGCCGCGGAGATCATGGACCGTCGTGCGGTCGAGGACCTGCCGTACGTGTTCATAGGCCTGCCGAGCGCCATCACCGGCCCGTACGACAATGTGGAGCTGCCCCTCTGGGCTGAAAAGCCCGACTGGGAACTGGAGTTGGCGGTCGTCATCGGCCGCCCCGCCCACCGGCTCACCGCGGGGGAGGCCCTTGAGTACGTCGCCGGATACACCATCGCCAACGACCTCACCGACCGCGCGACCGTCTTCCGCCGGGACATGCCGCAGATCGGCACCGACTGGCTGCGCAGCAAGAACGCGCCCGGCTTCACCCCGCTCGGCCCGTGGATCGTGCCCGCCGACTCGATCGCGAACCCCGACGACCTGCGGCTGACGCTGAAGCTGAACGACCGGACGATGCAGGACGAGTCCACCAAGGACATGATCTTCAACGTCGCCCGCATGGTGTCGTACGCCTCCCACACCGCCCGGCTCCTGCCCGGCGATCTGGTGCTGACAGGGTCTCCCGCCGGCAACGGCATGCACTGGGGACGCCTGCTGCGCGACGGCGACGTCATGGACGGTTCGATCACCGGGCTCGGCTCGCAGCGCACCCGATGTGTGGCGGAGGGCGCGTCGTGAGCCTGGATCGCACCGACCCGGAGCGTGAGATCGCCGAAGCCGCCAAGTCGTACTCGAACTGGGGCCGTTGGGGCGCGGATGACGTACTGGGCACGCTGAACTTCCTCGACGAGGCCAAGCGCCGCGAGGGCGCCGCGCTCGCTCGCCGGGGTATCAGCTTCTCCCTGTCGCAACGGTTCGGCATGGACGGTCCGCAGAAGGGCTGGCGGCGCCGTACGAACCCGGTGCACACCATGCTGGACACCGGGACCGACGCGGCCCTCGGCAACCAGGGCTTCCCGCACGGTCTCGGCGGCGCCGACGACGTGATCGCCATGCCGTTGCAGTGCTCCACCCAGTGGGACGGCCTCGGCCACATCTTCGACCACGGCAAGGCGTGGAACGGGCGCCCGGCCGAGGAAGTGGTGACCTCCGAAGGTGACCTGGTCACCGGCATCGAGCACATGGCCGCGCACGTCGCCGGGCGCGGCGTCCTCCTCGACGTAGGCCATGTGGTGGGCGAAGACGGCGAGTTGCCCGACGGCTTCGCCATCACCGAGGAGCACCTGACCGCGACCGTCGAGGCCCACGGCGTGCGAGTGGGCCGCGGCGACATCGTCCTGGTGCGCACCGGACGGCTCACCCGGGCGCGGCGCGATGGGTGGGGCGAGTACGCGGGGGGTGACGCGCCCGGCCTGTCCTTCACGACCGCCGGCTGGCTGCACCGCACCGAGATCGCCGCCATCGCCACGGACACCTGGGGCTTCGAGGTCCGGCCGAACGAGTTCGAGCACGCCTTCCAGCCCCTGCACCAGGTCGCCATCCCCAACATGGGCCTGCTCATCGGCGAGATGTGGGACCTGGACGCCCTGGCCGGGGACTGCGCCGCCGACGGCGTGTACGAGTTCTGGCTCACCGCCGCGCCGCTGCCCGTCACCGGCGCCGTCGGCTCCCCGGTGAACCCGATCGCCGTCAAGTAGCCCGTGGAACAGAGGAGTTCCCTCATGAATCAGACCCGCAAGGTTCTCGTGATCGGCGGCGGCGCGGCCGGAAACGCCGTGACGATCCTGTTGCGCCGCGCCGGTGTGGCCGTCGACCTGATCGAGGCCCAGCCCGGCTGGAACGCAAGTGCCGGATCCGGTATCACCCTCCAGGGCAACGCCCTGCGCGTGTTGCGCGAACTCGGCGTGTGGGAGGAGGTCGAAGCGTCCGGCTTCGGATTCGACGCCGTCGGCATCACGTCCCCCGACGGCTCCGTGCTGCACGTCTCCGAAGACCTCCGCAGCGGCGGTGACGACCTGCCGGCCACCGTCGGCATGCAGCGCCCCCAACTGCAACGCATCCTGATGCGAGCCGTCCGCGAGAGCGGCGCGACGGTGCGCCTGGGTGTCACGGCCACATCGCTTGAGCAGGACGCGCACGGCGTCGACGTCCGGTTCAGCGACGGCGCCCGAGGCCGCTACGACCTGGTGGTCGCCGCCGACGGTCTCGGCTCGGGCACGCGTTCCGCGATCGGCATCGCCACGAAGCCGGAGCCGACCGGCATGGCCATCTGGCGCGTCGCCGCGCCGCGCCCCGAGGGTGTCACCCGGGCCGACCTCGCCTACGGCGGTCCCGCCTACATCGCCGGTTACTGCCCCACGAGCGCCACCACGCTCTACGCGTTCGTGGTCGAGGCCGCCCGCGACCGCGCCTCCATCCCGCCCCAGTCGTACGCGGACGAGATGACCCGCCTCGCCACGGCGTACGGCGGACACTGGCCGGAGATCACCGCACACATCACTGACCCGACCCAGGTCAACTACACCTGGTTCGACCAGATGCTGGTGGAGGGCTCCTGGCACCGCGGCCGCGTGGTCCTCGTCGGGGACGCCGCGCACTGCTGCCCACCCACCCTCGCGCAGGGCGCCGCCCTGTCCCTGGAGGACGCGCTCGTCCTCGCCGAACTCCTCACGGGCTCCGACACCTGGGACGACGCCTTGCTCAGGGCGTACTACGAGCGGCGCATACCGCGCGTGCGGGCCGTGGTCGAGGCGTCCGTACAGATCGGGCAGTGGCAGTTGGACGGCGTACGCGACGCGGATGTGCCCGGCCTCATGGGCCGCACCATGGCCATGCTGACGGAGCGGCCGTGACCGCGGCTGCCGGGGGAGCGGCCCTGACCGTGCGCACCGAAGGAGCGGTGGCGCCCTCTGCCTTGGCCGCGCCCACCGTGGACGTGCACGCGCACGTTCTGCTGCCCGAGGTGGACGCGATGGTGAGCGGGCTGCCGGGCCATCTCGCAGCCCGTGCCCTGGACGCTCGGCGCAACGGCCCTGCGGCCCTGGCCGTCAACGGCCCGATGATCGGCGAACGCATCTCGCGCCTGACCGACCCCTCGGCCCGGCTGGCCGCGATGGACATCCAGAGCGTCGATGTGCAGCTGGTCAGCCCGTCGCCCTCGCACTACCACTACTGGACCGACGAGCAGACGGCCGAGAAGGTCTACCGTCTGGCCAACGAGGCCACCGCGATTCACTGCTCGGCCGCCCCCGAACGGCTGCTCGGCCTGGGCCTTGCACCGCTCCAGCATCCGGACCTCGCTGTCCGCGCCCTCGAAAACGCCCTGGAGCAGGGCTTGTTGGGCGTGGAGATATCCAGCCACGCCCCGGGCCTCGCGACTGGCGACGCTCCCGGCCGCGGGCTGTTCCGTGAGCTGTCGGACCCCGCGTACGAGCCGCTGTGGACCCGGGCAGAGGAGACGGGAGCGATCCTCTTCCTGCACCCCTTCGGCTGCACGCTCGACGAGCGACTCGACGAGTGGTACCTGTCCAACACCGTCGGCCAGCCCACCGAGAACGCCGTCGCCCTCTCCCACCTGATCTTCTCCGGAGTCCTTGACCGGCATCCGGCCCTGAAGGTGCTTGCCGCGCACGGCGGCGGCTACCTGCCCACGCACATCGGCCGATCCGACCACGCCTGGTCGGCACGGTCGGACGCGAACATCGCCTGCGCACACCCGCCCAGCAGCTATCTCAACCGTCTCTACTTCGACTCCCTCGTCCACGACCCGCACGTACTGCGGGAGTTGATCCGCGTCGCCGGAGCGGACCGGGTCCTGCTCGGCTCCGACTTCCCCTTCGACATGGGCACCCAGGACCCCGTCGGTGCCCTGCGCGCCGCGCACCTGCCCGACGCCGACTTCCACGCCGTACGGGGCGCCAACGCGGCCGCTCTCCTCCGGAAGGACTGACACATGACCCGCCTGCTCACCCACCTGCGCCACGTCGACCTCGCCGTGCCCGACTACGACCGGCAGCTCGCCTTCTACTCCGGCGTCTGGGGCCTCACGAAGGTCACGGAGGATTCCGGGATCTCCTTCCTGGCCGCCGAAGGCTCGCCGGAGCAATACGTGGTCCGGCTGCGCAAGGCCGACGAGAAGCGCCTCGACCTCATCTCGTACGGGGCCTCGACCCCTGCCGACGTGGACACCCTCGCCGAACAACTCCTCGCCGGTGGCGTGCAGTTGATCACCCAGCCCGGCACCGTCGACACCCCGGGCGGCGGTTACGGCTTCCGCTTCTTCGATGTCGACGGCCGCACCATTGAAGTCTCCACCGACGTGGAGGTGCGCCGGCACCGGAAGATCGAGGCGAAGGAGGCCATCCCGGTCAAGCTCTCCCACGTCGTCCTCAACGCCCCCGACCTGAACACGACCCGCGCCTGGTACGAGCGGCACCTTGGCTTCAAGCTCTCCGACACGCTCATGCACCCGAACATGGGCGAGGCGATGCACTTCATGCGCATCTCCAGCCAGCACCACTCCATGGCCATAGCCCAGGGCCCGCACGCGGCCCTGCACCACATCTCGTTCGAGCTGCGCGGCATCGACGAGTACATGCGCGGATCGGGCCGCGTCATCCGTGCCGGACACCACAAGATCTGGGGCCCCGGCCGCCACGTCGCGGGAGACAACACCTTCACGTACTTCCTCGACCCGAGCGGCAACACCGTCGAGTACACCACCGAGTTGGAGATGCTCGACGAGGACACCTGGCACCCCCACGTGTACGACTTCTCCAACCCCGAGGTCACCGACCAGTGGGGCACAGCGAACGCGATGAACGAATTCGTCGCCAAGGAGTCGTTCAACGACGTCGACCGCGGCTGCTTCGTCGCCCCGCCGGTCTGACCCCACCCCAAGCTCCGGGGGCGCGGTGACCCAGTCAACGCCCTGACGCCACATCCCGCGTCCCCGATCACTTTCCTGTGCCAGGAGAAGGCCACTATGCGCATCGCCGCCTACGAACACCAACACCAGCGTCGAGTCGCCGTCGTAGAGGACGACGGCACCCTCTACCCCCTGCCCGGGACCAGCTCTCTCGTCGAACTGCTCGCCCCTGGCGACGGACTGCGCGGTCTGCTCGACCGCGGCGCCGCCGCACTCGACGTGCCGGCCGGCCCGCATGCCTCCCAGGTGCGGCTGCTGGCGCCCCTGCAGCCCACCTCCGTACGAGACTTCGTCACGTTCGAGGAGCACGTGGAGGGTGTGCGCCGCTCCGTGGAGGGCACCACCGGCGTCCCCGAGCAGTGGTATGCGGCCCCGACCTTCTACTTCGGCAACCCCCACGCTGTCTACGGCCCGCACGACGACATTCCGGCGGCGCCCGGAGCCGGGGTCCTCGACTTCGAGCTCGAAGTGGCGGCCGTGATCGGGCGCGAGGGCAGCGATCTCAGCCCCGAGCAGGCCCGTGAGCACATCGTCGGCTACACGATCTTCAACGACTGGTCCGCGCGGGACCTCCAGTCGGCCGAGATGCGGGTGGGCCTCGGCCCCTGCAAGGGCAAGGACACCGCCACCACCCTCGGCCCCTACCTCGTCACCGCCGACGAACTGGAGCCCTACCGCGACAGCGACGGCTTCCTGCGGCTCGCCCTGACCGCCGAGATCAACGGTGAGGTGGTCGGCAAGGACCTGCTGTCCAACATGAGCTGGACCTTCGAGGAGATGGTCGCCTACGCCTCACGAGGCACCCGCGTCGTCCCCGGCGATGTCCTCGGCTCCGGGACCTGTGGCAACGGGGGCTGCCTCGCCGAACTCTGGGGCCTGCGCGGCCGACAGGACCCGCCGCCCCTCAAGCCCGGTGACACCGTCACCCTCACCGTCGAAGGCATCGGCACCGTCTCCAACACCGTGGTGCCGGGCCCGGAGCCCCTCCCGATCCCCGCCGCCCGGCGCCGCACCAGGGAGCGGCCGTGACCGACCCGCAAGCCGTGTCCGATCCGCGCCCCAGGCGACTGCTCGGCAAGGTCGTGATCGTCACCGGCGCGGCCCGTGGCCAGGGCGCCGCCGAAGCCGAGGCTCTCACCCGCGAAGGTGCCCTTGTGATCGCCACCGACGTCACCGTGGCACCCGGAATCCGCCGCGTAGACGTCACCAGCGACACGGACTGGGCCCAACTGGCCGCCGAACTAAGGCAGTCGTACGGGCAGGTGCACGGCCTGGTCAACAACGCCGGGATCACGTGGCGCGCACGGATCGATGACGTACGCGCCGATGACATGGCCCGCGTCCACGCGGTCAACGTCACCGGACCGTTGCTCGGCATCCAGCACCTCGCGCCGCTGATGCCGCCGGGCGCCTCCATCGTCAACGTCGGCTCCTCGGCGGCACTCACCGCCCACTATCCGGTCGCGTACACCACCAGCAAGTGGGCCCTGCGCGGCCTGTCGAGGACCGCGTCCATGGAACTCGGCCCGCACGGGATCCGTGTGAACACCCTCCACCCCGGCTTCATCGAGACGGAGATGACGGCCACCGCGCCGGCCGCGTTCCGCGACACGACCCTGCGCGACACCCCGCTGGGCCGCACCGGCACTGTCGATGACATCACTCCGCTGGTCACGTTCCTGCTCAGCGACGACGCGGCGTTCATCACCGGTGCCGACATCCCCGTGGACGGCGGCTACACCGCGCACGGCGGCGCCAAGGCGGTGTCCGACGCCCTCCGCCGAACCTGAACCATCCCGATCGCTCTGGGAACGGGCCGGACCACGTGAACCCACTGCCCGAGCCCGCACTCGGCGACCTTAGGGTTCCTGCATGACGACCACACTCTGTCTGCGGGAGATCACCCCGGCCAACCTCGACGCAGCGACCTCCGGCGTCGCGGCGGCACCCGCCTGACGACCACTTGGCATCCCGGCACGGGCGGCCCCGAGGGTTTCTGCCTCGGGCTCTGGCTCCGCCTGACGGGCGAGACCAGCGGGGACCAAACAGTCGGCGAGCTGGACTTGCTGTGCCGGGACTCGACCGATCGGATGCCCCTAGGCGACCGTGAGCACGATCTTTCCGCGGATATGGCCTTGGGCGGCGCGTTCGTGCGCGGCTCGGGCTTCCGCGAGGGTGTACGTGCTGTCGATCGCCACGCGGACCGTGCCCGCATCGAGCAGGCGCCCCAGCTCGGCGAGCTGCGCGCCGTTCGAGCGGACCTGGGTGCCCGTGACCGTGACGCCCAGCTTCGCGATCTCTTCTTCGTCGAACTCGCCGAAGAACACGGGGAAGTGAGAGCCGCCTCGCTTGAGCGTACGCAGGAAACGCTTGCTGTCGGGGCCGCCGACGGTGTCGAGAACGAGGTCGACGTCACGCACGACGTCCTCGGGACGACTCTTGGTGTAGTCGATGAACTCATCGGCGCCGAGCTCGCGGAGGAACGATTCATGTGCGCCCGATGCCACCGCGACGACTCGCGCGCCCTTCCATTTCGCCAGCTGCAGCGCGAGGTGCCCCACGCCGCCCGCGGCGCCGTTGACGAGCACCGTCGTGTCGGCGCCGAGCACTGTGGGGCGGTGCCGTGCCGCCTGGAAGGGTGAGGGGTGATCGTGTCCGAGGTCGATCAGGAACTGCCACGCGGTGAGGCCGGCCATAGGCGCCCCAGCGGCGTGCACGTGATCGATGCCGGGCGGCTTGAGTGCCAGGTCCGAGGCGGGCGCGGCCACGTACTCGGCATAGGTGCTGCCGTCGAAGCTGGGGAAGCGCAGGAGACCGAAGACCTCGTCACCGACGGAGAAGCCGTCCACATCCGCGGCCACGGCCTCGACGACGCCCGACAGATCCGTCCCCGGAATCACGGGCAGTGCGAACCTCGGCCTCGTCTCGGGAGGCAGGTTGGACATGCCGTCGCGCAGATACCAGTCGGGTGGGTTGATGCCGGCCGCGTGGACACGTACGAGTACCTCGCCCGGCCCCGGTTCGGGAAGCGGCACCTCCTCGTGACGCAGAACTTCGGGGCCGCCGTGTTCATGGAGCCGGATTGCCCTCATCGTGTGTTTCGGCATCGTTTTTCTCCTGCCTGCGCCGCGAGTTACGCTTATTCGGATCAGCGATCCACATAAGTGGACCACTGATCCGAATATATGGACCAGTGATCCGGATAGTCAAGGGGACCGATGCGGGCCGACGCCAGGAAGAACCGCGACCACCTGCTCGCCGTAGCGGGTACCGCCCTCGCCGAGCAGGGCGTCGACGTGTCCCTGCGCGACATCGCGCGCCGGGCTGATGTCGGGCTCGCGACACTGCTGCGGCACTTCCCGACGCGCGAGGCGCTGCTCGATGCCCTGCTGCGCACGAGCTTCGACGAACTGACGGCGAAGGCGTGCGCGCTCGAGACGTCGAGTCCGCCCGAGGCTGCTCTCGTCTCCTGGCTACGGGACTGCGTCGGGTGGACCACCGAGTACCGGGGTGTGACCGTGCTGATGGCGGCCGCCATCGAGGACCCCGAATCCGCGCTCCACGCTTCGTGCGTGACGCTGCGCGCGGCCGGTGCGCGGCTCCTCACGCGGGCCCAGGCGGCGGGCGTGGCGCGCAAGGACATCGACGGTGCTGATCTGTTCGCGCTGGTGGCCATGCTCGCCTGGACCGGCGATCAGCCCTCGCTCGCGCCAAGCGCCGATCACCTCTTCGAGGTGGTGGTGAGCGCGCTTCTGACGACGGCGCGGGCCGGCGAAGCCGAGTAGGAGCGCAACCCGCGCCCGCACCACCGACCACCACCCGCCGCTCACCCGCAGTCAACCTCAACCCACCCACGCAGGAGCCCGGATGCACCCCGCCGTCGAACGTCTTACCGCACTCGTTCCGCCTCCGGGGCCTCGCCGTTCACGGGACTGGCCCGCCGTGGAGCAGCAGCTCGGCACCGCCCTGCCACCGGACTACAAGGAACTCGTCGAGGTCTATGGGGGTGGGCTCTTCGACGAGGAGATCTGGCTTCTGGACCCCGAATGCCCGGACAAGGACTGCAACCTCCTTGACGAGGCCAGGGAGCGCGCGGAGATTCTCGCCTCCTTGTGGGAGGTCGAGCCCAAGCCGCCGCAACTGAAGGAAGGCGACGGGGCCCAGGTGCTGCCCTGGGCCTACATCGAGGGCAGCGGCGCCATGCTGTACTGGCTGCACCGGCCGGGGCAACAGCCGGAGGAATGGACCACCCTGTTCAACGAGGGCCGTGGCCCGGAATGGGAGTACCACCCGCACTCCTGCGTGCAGTTCCTGCTCCTGGCGCTCACCGGTGAAGCCGACACGGTCTACTTCGACGATCTTCCCCCTCAGCAGCACCAGTTCGAATCCAACGACGACGTCCTCTGACGTACGCCTCTCGGGCATGCCGTGAGGGGGCGCCGGTCCCGGTTCACCGAGGCCGTGCCCGGTCACCCCACCAGATCAGGCGAGCGCAGCAGCTGTGGCGGGATGCCCCAGGCGTCGACGAGGTCGGTCGCGAGGGGGCGGATCTTGCGGCACAGGTCGTTCACCTCGCGGCGGATCGCTTTGGAGCGCTGTGTCGTCAGGCGGCCGTGTTCCATGAACCAGGCGCGGTCCGCCTCGATGGTGGAGAGGGCGAAGAGGTCGCACAGCAGCCCCAACGCGACCTTGTTGTCACCGTCGGGCAGCTGGCGCATCTTGTCGACGAAGGCTTCGAGCACCAGCCGCTCCACGTGGGCGTGGGCCACCGCGATGACGTGGTCCTGCACCTGGGAGAAGACGACCCCGGGGTGGGTCTTCTGGTCCATTCCGCGCTTGAGCCGGCGTGCGACGCCGGCGAGCATGTGCTCCTCGCGGAAGCGGAGCATGGCCAGTTGATACTCCGAGTCGAACAAGCCCGCTTCCTGGTCCCACTCGTCGCCGCCGGGCAGCAAGTCGCGTACCCGCTCGAGCAGTTTGTGGGCCGAGGTCTTCTCGATGACCGTTTCGACGGCGAGGTTGGTGACGTAGCGGACCATGCCGAGCTGGTCCAGGTTCTCGAACTCGCTGGCGTAGTGGGTGAGCAAGCCCTTCGCCACCAGCTGGAGCAGCACGTGGTTGTCGCCCTCGAACGTCGCGAAGACGTCGCTGTCGGCCTTCAGGGCGGCGAAGCGGTTGACTGCGAGGTAGCCGGCGCCCCCGCAGGCCTCGCGGCACTCCTGGATCGTGCGGGTGGCGTGCCAGGTGCCGAGGGCCTTGGTGCCCGCGGCCCGTGCCTCCAGTTCGCGTCGCGCGAGTTCGTCGTTCTCGCCCCCGGAGAAGACCTCGTGCAGTTGTGTGCGGACGACGTCCTGGGCGAAGTGCAATGCGTAGGTGCGCGCGATGAGCGGAAGCAGTCGGCGCTGGTGCATGCCGTAGTCGAGGAGCACCTGCTCCTCGGTGTCCGAGGCTGCCTGGAACTGCCGGCGGCGCACGGCGTACTTGGTGGCGATCGCCAGGGCGACCTTGCTGGCGTTGATGGCACCGCCGCCGACGCTGACCCGCCCCTGCACCAGCGTGCCGAGCATGGTGAAGAAGCGGCGGTCGGGGTTGCCGATCGGGCTCTGGTAGGCGCCCTCCGGAGTGACGTCGGCGAACTGGTTGAGCAGCGCCTCGCGTGGCACGCGTACGCCGTCGAACCAGATGCGGCCGTTGTCCACGCCGTTGAGACCCATCTTGCGGCCGTCGTCCTCGATCCGGACACCGGGGGCGACCACACCGTCGACGCGGACCGGTACGACGAACGCGTGCACGCCCTCGCGCTTTCCGTCCACCTCGAGCTGGGCGAAGACGACGGCCAGCTCCGCGTGCCGGGCCGCGTTGCCGATGTAGTCCTTACGGGCCTCGTCCCCGCCGGTGGTGATGACGAACTCCTGGCTGTCGGCGTCGTACCGAGCCACCGTGCCAAGGGCCTGGACATTGGAGCCGTGTCCGGTCTCGGTCATCGCGAAGCACCCCATCAGCTCCCCGGTGATCAGGCGCGGCAGATAGGCCTCGTGGTGACGCCTGGTGCCCAGGTGCAAGATCGCACCGCCGAAGAGCCCGAACTGCACGCCGACCTTCACCAGCACCGACAGATCGCCGAAGGCGAGCGTCTCGAACGCGGCGATCGACGCACCGATGTCGCCGCCCCCGCCGTACTCCTTCGGAAAGCCCATGCCCGTCTGGCCCGTCGCCGCCATCTCGACGACGAGCTCACGCACGCGCTCACGGAACTCGTCGAAGCCGAGCTCCTCCGCTTCGTCCAGTACGCCCGCGTACGTCGTCAGGTTGGCACGAACCAGATCGCGGACCTCGGCGTATTCGCCGTCGAGCAACTCGGCGAGGGACTGGACGTCGATGGTGGGCTGCGCGTAGCCGCTGGGGGAGGCAGAGCTTTCGGTGACCATGTCGCCCTGTTACCCGCGCGTAAGCGGATCAAAGCGGTCGCCTGGTCCATCTGCGCTGCCGCCATGAGGACGCCCCGTGGACGCGGGGCTGCCGACGGGGCGGGAGTGTCAGTGGGGCGATGCATGATCGGGCGTATGACATTTGGTTCGATCGAGGCCCTGAGCACGCTCGCTCACCGGCACTTGTCCTCAGACGTCGCAGAACATTTGCTCGCCTTCGCCGGCATGGCCGCAGCCCTCATCTGCCACCGTCGACTCGTCCGTGTTAACGGGCGTCACCAGTCAGCGTGAGGTTCCGACACTGCTGACCCAGACACCGAAGGGCCTGATCTCCGGCTCGGTCTCGGTCAGCTCTGGGAGGCTTTGCGCGTCGTTCAGGTCCGACCAGACGATGGGGCCTGGCTCACTGTCGGCCAGAAAGCCCGCGACGACCGAACCCAGGTCGTCGGAAGCCACATAGGTACCGCTGAACGGCAACGCATCCGGGGGCACGGAACCGGTCGAGCACCGGAGCTGTCCTGCCTGCCTGTCGTGCCACACGTAGAACGTTGCCACCCCGGAGAATCCCAGATCGCGAATGCGTTCCCGGATGGCAGCAGCAGTCTGCTCGAAGGCAGCCACCACCTCGGCGACGGACAAGGAACTCCTGTCCTCGTCAGCCGCGCTCAGTGACCAGGAGTTGGTCTCCCACTCCACCCGCCGGTCAGCCGGCTCCAACACCAGTGGCTCGTCCGCCACCTCAGCGATCCACGTCAACAGCACCACAGCAGTATCCCTGCACACCGCGAACAGCCAAAAGAAGCGGCGTCTTAGGCTGGAGGCCCCTACCGTCCCAGGAGCAGCGTGCCGCCGGCCTTCGTCCACCGCATCACCAAGTACGACCCCGCCGACCGCGACGAGCGCGGCCACTACACCGGCGCGCAGGACACGGACAGCGACCACGGGCCGGTCGAGGCGGCGTACCTGGCGGCGATCGCCGCCTTCGCGGTGGCCTCGGGCATCGACCGGCTGGAGATTCGCGAGCCCGCGGTCACCGGCTTCGTTCACTTCGGCCTGGAGCCGCCGGTGGAGGGACACGGCCTCGCCGAACTCTTCCTGCCCGACCTCACCGGCTACCACGACGGGGCGGAGGTCTCGCTTCCCGTCGCTCTGGAGCTGGTCCGGGCCATGCTCCGCGACCAGGGCGTCTGGTGTCGGCTGGAGGTGGGGGACGTGTTCACCGTGCATGTCGGGTGGGACCAGTACGTGTACGTGGGCACCGAGCAGCTCTGCGCGGACGCAGCGGCCCGTACTCGGGAACTCGGTCTCTTCGCCGAGCCGATGACGGCCTCGCCCTACGCGGCAGAGGCCGAGGAACGAGAAGTGACGGAGGCCGCCGACGAGGACTTCTGGGCGCGGGTGCGCGCGGAGCTGGCAGCACGGCAGGCGTTGCTCCTGGAGGAGGCCTTCGTCCGTAACGCCGCACGCTGGCACCGCCTCACCGCTGACAACCTCGACGAGGTGCGCACCGGATTCAGCCCGCGCGCCCTGCTGACCGTCTGGCCCGACTTGGACCCCGATGTCGGCGCGGTTCTGGCGGAGTTGCCCGAGGAGGGAACGGTGATGTTCGTCTGGGAAGCACAGGACGGGACGATCAGGCACGTGATCGTCGACGACAGCGAGTACCAGGAGCTCGCCGCCCTGACCGTCGGCGCGCGGGCGGCCTGTGCCTTGCCCATGGCCTTCGACGACCATCACCCGCTGCTCTGCGCCGCCCTGCCCGACAGCGACGGCGTGCTGCGCGCCACGTGGTGACCTGGTGACAGCAGGGTGAGCCGGTCCGCGCGGGCAGCGCAGCCGGCGCGACCCGGCCGCCCACGCATTCCTCAGCTCGCGAAGTACGTGAGACCCCGGCACCCTTGCGCCGGAAGCGCCTGCTGTAGTCCGCTGGCCCGCATGGGGAAGAGGAGCACTGCCGCAATGACCGCCGCCCTTGTCGCGGGGTCCCTTCTGACGGGCGTACCGCATGCCGGTGCGCAGCCCGCCGGGCATTCCACCGAGAGTTCATCACCGCAGACCGGGGCGCCTCACGTTTCCGGGGTCGACTTGGACACCGTGACGATCCCGGAGTTACAAGCGCGTATGGGGGAGGGGTCACTGACCTCGTCGGCCCTGACCAAGGCTTACCTGCGACGTATCGCGCACGTCGACCCCAAGATTCACTCGGTGCTGCGCACCAGCCCGACTGCCTTGCGTGAGGCGGCCGCCAGCGACGTGCGCCACCGACGTGGGAAGTCCCTCGGGCCACTGGACGGTATCCCTGTTCTCCTCAAGGACAACGTCAACACCCGTGACATGCCGACGACGGCCGGGTCACTCGCTCTCGCCGGGAGCCCGCCCGACACCGACGCCGCGCTGGTGACCCGGTTGAGGAAGGCCGGAGCGGTGATCCTCGGGAAGACCAACCTGTCCGAATGGGCCAACTTCCGTGCTGCGAAGCCGACATCGGGGTGGTCGGCGGTGGGCGGCCAGACCAAGAATCCGTACGTGCTCGACCGCAATCCGTGCGGATCGTCCTCCGGCTCCGCCGCCGCACTCGCCGCCTCGTTGTCGCAGGTGGCGATCGGCACCGAGACAGACGGCTCCATCGTGTGCCCGGCCGGGATGAACGGCGTCGTCGGCCACAAGCCCAGCCTCGGCCTGGTCAGCCAGTCTGGCGTGGTGCCGATCTCCGCCGAGCAGGACACGGCCGGGCCCATGGCGCGCAACGTGATCGACACCGCGCTCACGTTTTCGGTACTGAGTGAGCGCGAGGGTTCGCGCGGCTCGTCGGCCAAGAACGCGGCGGCTGACCAAGGCACCAGCCTGGGTACCAGCCTCCGCGGCAAACGGATCGGCCTGTGGCGCCTGCCCTCGCTGGGACCGGACGTGGACGCCGTGATGACCCGTACGGCGAAGAAGCTGCGCAAGGCCGGAGCCGTGGTCGTCGAGGTGACGCCTCCGTACCAGGCACGGCTGGCCGAACTCGAGCTCCCGGCGCTGCTCAGCGAGTTCCACCGGGACATCGACGCCTACCTCGGTACGCGCAAGGGGCCCCGCGACCTCGCCGAGCTGATCGAGTTCAACCGCGCCCACCCCGAGGAACAGACCTGCTTCGCCGGACAGGAGCTGTTCGAGCAGGCCCTCGCCGCGCCGCCCACCACCGACCCCGATTACCGGTCGATGCGCGCCGAGTTGAAGGACCTCTCCCGGCGCTCGATCGACGAGACCATGTCCGCCCACCGCCTGGACGCCATCGCCGCGCCCACGAACCCGCCCGCCTGGACCACCGACTGCGCGCGCGGCGACAACGACGTCATCCCCTCCTCCACCCCGGCAGCCGTTGCCGGGTACCCGTCCCTCTCGGTACCTGCCGGGTCCGTGAACGAACTGCCGGTCGGCCTGCTCCTGATGGCCGGCGACCACCAGGACGCCAAGCTCCTGTCGCTGGGAGCCTCGGTGGAGGACCGCCTGAAGGCCTGGCGAGCACCGCGTTACCTGCCGACGGTCGGGTCCGGCGCGCAGAAGTGACCGGGCAGAAGTAACCCGCCAGGGGGAGTGGGGCCGCCGAGGACACGTGACCCTTCGGCCTCACTCCCCTCTAAGATCGACCGTGCGCGGAACGACAGCAGGGGAGGGCGCGATGGCGAGGGATCGTCCGCCCTGGCGATTCCATCCGGGGCGAGACCGCGCTCCTTCCGCCGCCGCCCGTTGGAACGGGTGTAGGGCATTCTCTCGCGCCTGATCAACTCGCTGCTCGTCAGCCCTACTTGGCCTTGTAGGCCCGCAGGAAGGTGCGGACTCCCTCGACGATGAGGGGTCGGACCCGTGTGTCCTCCGCGGCGTTCGCCGAACCGAACCTGTTGAGTGCGACGTTGAAGGTCAGCGCGATGAACTGGTCGGCCGCGAGGCGGGCGTCGGGGACATCGAGCAGGCCGGCCTCGGCGAGCGCGGCGAACCGCTCGGCGAGCGCCTCGTCGGGGGCGTCGGCCATGGAGTTCTCGCCGCCGTCCGGCAGCTGGCCGGACTGCGTGCGGACCAGTCTCTGCAGCGTGGCGTACTCCGCTGAGCCGAGCATGTCGGTCGCGATGCGCATCGAGAACGTGACCAGCACGTCCTCCAGGTCGGCGGTTTCGGTGAGGTCGGCGGGGTCGGTGAGGGTGTCGTCGAGGATGCGCCGGATCGTGGTGATCAGCGACTGGCCGACGCCGTCGACGACTGCTTGCAGCAGCGTCTGCTTGTCGCCGAAGTAGTCATAGACCGTCCGCTTGGACACCCCGGCCCGAGCTGCGACCGCGTCGACGCTGGTGCGGTCGAAGCCGTCGGCGAGGAACAGGTCCCGGGCCGCGGAGAGGATGGCGGCCCGCTTCTTCGCGGACCCCTCGCGCAGTGTCTTCGTGGTTGGCATGGCCGTATCTTAGCTCGACTTTACTACACGGTGTAGTGTAATTCTGAGTCAGGGGGCCGCTGCCGACGCCCTCCCACATCCCCAACGGACCCCCAACGCACATCTAACGCACTCCCAAGTCACCCCCGTCTCATCCGGCAACGAGGGAAGGGAAGTTCATGACCATCACAACCCTGGCGCCCCAAGTCCGCATCGGGAAAGCCGCGATCGCTGCTCTCGGAGCGCTGGCGGTCGCCACCGGGGCCCTGGAGTCGGTGGTGACACCGACGCTCCCGCTGCTACAACGCGAGTTATCAATGAGCCCCGCTCAAGGGGCACTTCTCAGCATCACCCTGCTCATCACCGGTGCGCTCGTCACGCCCGTCGCGGGCAACCTCGGTGACCGTTACGGCGGAAAACGCGTCATGCTCCGGCTGATGGCGGTGGTCGTGGCCGGTGGTCTGGTGTCGTCGCTGGCACCGAACCTGCCCGTGCTGCTGCTCGGTCAGGTACTTGAAGGCGCCATGGTGGGCGCGATGCCGCTCTCGTTCATCCTGGTGCGCAAGCACCTCTCGCCGGGAGAGTCCCAGGTGGCCATCGGGGTGGTCAGCGGGCTGTTCGTGGGCGGGGGCATGCTGGGCACGCTGATGGCCGGGCCCATCGCCGAAGGGCTGTCCCGGCACTGGATGTTCGCGATTCCGACGATCGCGATCGTCGCGGCGACCTTGGCCGTCCACAGGCTGATGCCGAATGATCCGCCGACCCGCTCGGACGCCAGGATCGACTGGCCCGGACTGGCCCTGCTGAGCGGCATTCTGCTGACCCTCATGCTCGGGCTCTCGATGGCGCCCGAGGTCGGCAGCCGGCCGTTCGCCCTCGCCGCACTCGTCGTGCTCCTGGCCCTCCTCGTGGCCGGATGGGTCGCCGTCGAACGCCGTTCGCCCTCGCCCATGGTCGATCTGCACCTGCTGGCCAAGCCCACGATCTGGAGCTCGTACGTCATCACCTTCGCCGTCTGCGTGGGCACCTCGGTGTCGATGTATCTCGTCCCGCAGCTGTTCGACGTGTCTGCCGACGGTTACGGCTTCGGGGCCGACTCCACCGACATCGGACGGTATCTGCTGCCCGGCGCCATCGCGGGGGCGATCAGCGGGCCGCTGGGCGGGGCCGCGGCGCGGCGCTTCGGCTCAAGTGCCGTGGTCGCAGCCGGAATCGGTGTCATGACGGCCACGCTGCTCGCCCTGGCGTTCCTGCACGCCGAGGTCTGGCAGCTCGTCGTCGGCAAGGCGCTGATCGCTCTGGCCAGTGGTGTCTGCATCACGGCGATGGTCGTCAAGACCGCCACCTCCGTCGATCACGAGAACACCGGCACCGCCACCAGCCTGGTCCTGGTGACCCGCGTGATCGGCTTCGCCGCGGGCGCCCAGATCTCCGGCGCCATCCTCACCGCGGGGACCCACCCCGGAATGGACGACCCGGCCGAATCGGCCTTCGTCACGGGGTTCGTCGTCGCCGGCATTGTCACGGCACTGTCCCTGCTCGTCGTCCGCACGCTGAACAAAGGAGTCAAGCGATGACCCACACCGATCAGTTGGCGGGAAGCCAGACGGGCGGCCAGGCAGACAGTCGGACGGACAGCCGTACGTCGCCGAGGCGCAAGGTCCTGATATCGGGAGCCAGCATCACGGGCCCTGCCCTCGCGTTCTGGCTGACCCGGCACGGATACGCGGTCACGGTGGTGGAGAAGGCGGCCGCACCACGCAGCGGCGGCTACCCCATCGACGTACGCGGCACCGCACTGGAGGTCGTCCGGAGGATGGGCATCCTGCCCCAGCTACGGGACGCGCACATCGACACGCGCCGGATCACCTTCCTGGACGCGGACGGCGGCAAGGTGGCCGCGATCAACCCGCACACCGTCGCCGGCGGTGTCGCGGGAGAGGACATCGAGGTGCGGCGCGGGGATCTGACCGACGCTCTGTACGCGGCGGTCCGTGACGACGTGGAATTCTTGTTCGACGACTCCATCGACACCCTCGACCAGTCCGGCCACGGGGTCGACGTCACCTTCCGCCGGGGCAGCAGTCGTACGTTCGACATGGTGTTCGGCGCGGACGGCCTGCACTCACATACCCGGAAGTTGCTGTTCGGCCCCGGAGAACAGTTTCACCGATACCTCGGGTACTGCTTTGCCGTGTGCACCCTGCGCAACACCTTCGACCTCTCCCACGAGATCATGATGTGGAACACCCCGGGCAGAGCAGCCGCTCTTTACGCCGTGGAGGAGACGGCCGAAGTGCACGCCTTCTTGAACTTCGCCCGACAGGAACCGCCCTTCGACGCGCTCCGTACTCCAGGAGCCCAACGGGAGTTGATCGCCTCGGTCTTCGCCGACGCGGGATGGGAGGTGCCGGGAATGATCGCCGCCATGCACGACGCGGACGACCTGTACTGCGACATGGTCAGCCAGATCCGCATGCCGCGCTGGTCCAGCGGCCGGGTCGCACTGGTGGGCGACGCCGCGTACGCACCCTCGTTCCTCACCGGACAAGGCACCAGCCTCGCGCTCGTCGGTGCGTACATGCTCGCCACTTCCCTGGCCGACCGGGACGTCGCCGCGGGTCTCGCCGCCTACGAACACGGCCTTCGCGCGTTCGTGACCGCGAACCAGGGACAGATCGGCAAGGGCGACGCCACACTCTTCCCCACCACAACGCGCGCTCTCACCCAGCGCAACGACATGTTGCGCAACCTCAGCACCATGCCCGCGAACCAGGGCCGACGGGCGCACTCGGCTCTCACCCTTCCCGAAGTCATTCCCATGAGGTGACACTGTTCGCCGAGTGCGGGGGCGCACCAGTTCACACGTGGGGGTCGGTCGGACTCGCGTCCGCATCATCGGCCAGGCCGAGGACCGCGGTGATGCGCTTGCCCGACGGTTCCTGGTCCACCTGGAGTTTCCGGCACACGGCCTGCACGACCTCCAGGCCGTGCTGTCCGAGGCGGCTGGGATCTGGCGCCGAGACCGCGGGAAGTACGGAGTTGCTGTCCCGTACGGTGACCTCGATGTTGACCCCCTGCACCGCGAGGGCGAGCAGGCACGGCCCTGGTGCGTATTTGCGGGCGTTGGTCACCAGCTCGCTGACCACCAGTTCCACCATCCCCATGGCCTGATTGGTCACGGGGAGCCCGTAAACGGTTCGTAGGTCTGTCAAAAAGTCTCGGGCCAGATGCCGCGCGTGTGCGATCCCCTCGCTGCCCTCGAACAGCTGGGAGACCGACGCCGTCCCGTTGGTTGCGGACGGCTGTCCGTCCTCGCCCGCTGTCTGATCCATGCAGTCCGCCTTGCTCCTAGCTCAGCCCGGCCTCATGCGGGCCGACTACCCCCATAACTCCGCTTAATCCGCCCCGGCGGAGGGCGTCGGCTCAGCGTACTGCTGCCGCCTGTCGCAGAGCTGTGAGAAGTTCCTTGTTGCTGGCACCCTTGAGTACGTACGCAAAGGCGCCCGCGTTCTTCATCTGCTCGATGGAGCCCTTGTCGTCATACGCGGAGAACGCCACGATGCGGCTGGCCGGTGAACACTGCTCGATGCCTCGGGCGACGGCGGGGCCGCCGCCGGGGAAGCGGACATCCAGGACGACGAGGTCCGGTTGATGGTGAGAGGCGAGCTGCAGGGCCCGCTCGCTGTCCCGCGCGGTGCCGACGACCTCCAGATCGGGCTGTGCCTGCACGACCTCGCTCAGGGTCTCCAGGAGCAGCGCGTTGTCGTCGCACAGGACGACGCTGAGCGGTGAAGGGGGGCAGTCGTCCGCGGGAGTCGCCGCGGTCACGGCGCGTCGTCCGGTGACGCCGCAGGTGACCGCGGAACCGGAAGGGGGTTGGGCAGCCAGAACTCGACGGTCGTGCCCGTGCCGGGGCGGCTGTGCATGGACCACCAGCCGCCGGCCGTTTCGGCTCTTTCCCGCATCTCGATGACCCCGAAGTGATCACGGGCACCGTCCCGGGAGATCGGTGCGCCGGTTCCGTCGTCCGCGACGCGCGTCACGATGCCCCCGTCGGCGGCCGCGACACGGACGTCGACCCTGCTCCCGCGCGCGTGCTTGTGCACGTTCAGCAATGCCTCTTGGACGATACGGAAGATGGTGATGGCGGTCTCGGGTGAGGGTTCACGGTCCAGCTGGTGCTCGAAGGAGTAGGGCATGCCCCAGGAGGCGCCCACGACGTCGGCCAGGTGGCTGGAAAGGCCGTCGACCAGGCCATGTCTGTCGATTCCGGGCGGATGCAAGCGGAAGGTCAGACTGCGCAGGCGGCCGATCGCCTCGCGCACCGATGTGTCCAGGCGCTGCAGTTCCGCGGCGTATGACTCCGGCACCCGATCCGCCAGCAGTTCCAGCCGCATCGCGACGGCGACCATGGCCTGGATGGAGTCGTCGTGGACGTCCCATGCGATACGGCGTCGTTCCGTTTCCTGCGCCTGGACCAGGTGATCGAACAGGCGTCGACGCTCGCTGAGGGCGTGCTGCGCTGCCCGCCGCTCTGACATGTCACGGGTGACCTTGCCGAATCCTCGCAGTACACCCTTTTCGTCCCACAGGGCTGTGATGACCACGTTCGCCCAGAAACGGGAGCCGTCCTTGCGGACGCGCCACCCCTCGTCCTCCAGTCTGCCGTCGGCCACGGCAGTCTCCAGCTCCCATTGGGGCTTGCCGGAGGCCTGGTCTTCGGGCGGATAGAAGACGGAGAAGTGCTGTCCGACGATGTCTTCGGCGCCGTATCCCTTGATCCGCTCCGCTCCCGCGTTCCAACTGATGATGTGGCCCTGCGGATCGAGCATGAAAATGCCGTAGTCCAGCACGCCCTGAACCAGCAGGGTGAACGCGGCTTCCGACATCGGCGCCGCCTGCTTGCGCACGCGCCTTGGCTGTCGCGGCTCCTCCGTCACGAAAGGAGCCCCTCGCGTCGGGCGATCGTCACGGCTTCCAGCTGGGAACGTGCTCCCAGCTTCTCCAGTACCCGCTGGACGTGGTTGCGCCCGGTGTTGAGAGCGACCCCCAGCTGATCGCTGATCTCGGTGGTGCTGCATCCTTGCCCCAGCAGCTGCAGAGCTTCCCGCTCCCGCGGAGTCAGGTTCGCGCCGAGGCTCGGCGTTCTGCCGGCCAGCCGTCCCAGTACGTCGCCCAGCAGCTCCTGGCTGAACACCACCTCACCCGCTGCCACCCGGCGAACGGCGTCCTCCAGCTCGCTCAGTCCCCGGGCCTTCAGGATCAAGCCGGCCCCGCCCGTCTCCGCGACGCGCGCGGCCACCGATGCGCTGCCCTCACCCGCCAGGACCAGTACCCGCACATCCGGCCTGAGGGCCAGCAGATCGGCGATGGCGGTGACTCCGTCGCCGTCCGGCAGGCGTCGGTCCATCAGCACGACATCAGGTGCACACTGCTTCGCGTCGGCCAGCGCCGATGCCACCGACGCCGCGTGTCCCACGATCTGCAGATCGGGCGACCGCTCCAGGGCGAGGCGGATGGCCTCGGCCACCATGTCGTGATCCTCCACCAGCAGGATTCTGATCGGACGGCTGTGCGGGGGAGAGGAAGGCATTAGTGCATCCTTGCAGGTGGCGGACTGCACGATCATGCCAGAAGGTCCCGGAGTGGCGACTCGGCGGCGGCCACCGTGGCTTCGCGGCGGCTTGTGGCCGTATCGGAGGAACAGAGGGCGGTTTCCGCCTCCGCCTCCGTAAAGGTGTCGCCCTCGGTGAAGATGCCGTCGGCCCCGATCAGCGCGAGGAGCCGCGCCAACTGGGCTCCGACCCCTACGACGAGAAGATCCACGCCTCCCTGAAGGACGGAAAGCCGCGCCGTCAGCAGGGAGTTCAGACCGGCGCAGTCGCAGAAGGAGATGCCGGTCAGATCGAGGCAGAAGCTCGTCGGCTGCTTGGCCAGGCAGGAGGCTACCGCCTCAAGGACGCAGGGCGCGGTGTCGAAGTCGAGTTCACCGGCGAGCGTCACCCGGGCATGCCCGGATTGAACGACGGCGTGCGACGTGAAGGGGTAGAAGGTCACAGCGTTCCGCACCTCTCCGTGCTCACGTGCGGCGCGTACGAGCGCGGCGCGATCCCGCGGTCCCTTTCCGCGCAGGGTTCTCCTGCTGTCAGCTGCGGCATCACTACCTCATAGCCTCATAGTGCGAGGGCATCAGTTGGGCTCTAGTGAATCTGCACTAGACGCAGAAGTCAACACGCGTCAGCGGAGGTTGACGGTGGCGGGCGGCGCGTGCAGCGAGGCCGCCGGTAGGCCGAAGCGCCGGGCGGGCATACCTGCTTCTGCGGCCGCTGGGGCGGCAGCCCCAGGTGGCGGCCCGAGTCGCACGGGAGGCGTCGAAGCGGGCGCGGTAGCCGTGCAGTTCCCCGGCGTCTCTTCAGGGGTGAGGGGGCGCCGCGCTCCTGAACGGGTCCAGGACCTGATCAGCTGATGGTTCTCATGAGCGCTCGGAGAGTCCTTGGCGAGCGGCCAGCCGCTCCATCAGGGCTGCGCTGCGCGCGAGCGACTCCCGCTCTTCGTTCGTGAGTTCGGCCTCGATGGCCTGGGCCAGCCAGCCGGCCCTGCGGCCGCGTTCCGCTTCCAGTGCGGCCCGGCCCGCGTCGGACAGGTCCAGCAGGGTCTTGCGGCCGTCCGTGGGGTGGGCGGTGCGGGTGAGCAGGCCCTGCTCGAGGAGGAGGCCGACCGCGCGAGCCATCGACTGCGGGCGTACGCGCTGGTCGGTCGCGAGGTCGCTGGTGGTCATGGCGCCGTCGCGGTCCAGGACGCCGAGGACGGCGACCTGTCCGTGCGGGATCCGGTCCTCGTGCTTCACGCGCCGGGTGAGCTTGCCCATCGCGGTGCGCAGTTCGGCGGCGACGGTGGCGGCTTGCGAGGTGGGCATAGGGCACTTTAACCGGGACCGCCGTCGTGCAGCAGAACTGAACAGCATGGCTAAACAGAGAAACTGAACAGCTGAACTGAACAGCAATGCTGTATTGTCTGTCGCGTCGGGCCGAGCGCCAGCGTCGTCGCAGCCGCGGCCCGGCAGGCGACGACGGGAAGGAACTCCCATGCCCGCACCCTCAGTTGAGCCGACCAGCGTCCGCGGCGTCACCGCCCGCACCGTCCTCGACAGTCGCGGCAACCCCACCGTCGAGGTCGACGTCGTCCTCGCCGACGGATCGCTGGGCCGTGCCGCAGTGCCCTCCGGCGCCTCCACCGGCGCCCGCGAAGCGGTCGAGCTGCGCGACGACGAGCCTCGGCGGTGGCACGGCAAGGGTGTCGACCGGGCCGTGGCCCATGTGAACGGCGAGATAGCGGATGCCGTCACCGGGCGTGACGCGGATGACCAGGCCGGCCTCGATGCCGCGCTCGTCGCGCTCGACGGCACGCCCACCAAGGCGAGGCTCGGCGCCAACGCCCTGCTCGGAGTGTCCCTGGCCACGGCGAAGGCCGCCGCCCTCTCGCACCGGCAGCCGCTGTACCGCTATCTCGGAGGGGCCGACGCCCGCGTGCTTCCGGTGCCGATGATGAACATCGTCAACGGCGGCGCCCACGCCGACAATCCGCTGGACTTCCAGGAGTTCATGATCGCGCCCGTGGGTGCGGCCACCTTCGCGGAAGCCGTCCGGATGGGCTCCGAGGTCTTTCACACGCTCCGCCGCGACCTGCTGGCCGCGGGCCACTCCACCGCCGTCGGCGACGAGGGTGGCTTCGCGCCCGCGCTGCGTACGGCCGAGGAGGCGCTGGACTTCGTCATGGCCGCGATCGAGCGGACCGGGTATCGGCCCGGCGCGGACATCGGTCTCGTCATGGACCCGGCGTCGTCGGAGTTCTACCGGGGCGGTGTGTACGAGTACCTGGGGGAGGGGGTGCGGCGTACACCCGCCGAGCAGGTCGACTACTTCGCCAAGCTGATCGACGCGTACCCGATCGTCTCGGTGGAGGACCCGATGGCCGAGGACGACCACGACGGATGGCGCGAGCTGACGGCTCGGGTGGGGGAGAGGTGTCAGCTGACCGGCGACGACGTCTTCTGCACCAACGAAGCGCTGGTACGGGAAGGTATTCGTACGGGGGTGGGCAACGCGGTCCTGATCAAGGTCAACCAGATCGGCACGCTGACCGAGGCGCTCGGGACGGTGAGCACCGCGCGGCGGGCCGGCTGGGCGGCGGTCATGTCGCACCGCTCGGGCGAGACGGAGGACACGACCATCGCGGACCTGGCCGTGGCCACGGGGTGCGGGCAGATCAAGACGGGTTCACTGTCCCGATCGGACCGCACGGCCAAGTACAACCAACTCTTCCGTATCGAGGAGGAGTTGGGCGAGTCGGCGGTGTACGGATACGCCGCTGCGTGAGCCCGCCGGTCGCCGCGGGGACGCGCATAATCGGTCAGGTGGATGAGTCGGCCCTCGTATCGTTGCGTCATGACAAGCGACAGAGAGCCGCAGCTCTTCGCGAACCGCTGGGGTGACACGTCAGATCCGGGGCCGGAACGGCGTGGACGGCGCCAGGCTACTTGCTCGTGCTTCGACCAGTACCGGCCGGCTCCGCAGGCCCAGGTCGGGTTTCACGCCGAGCGCCAGGACACCTCCGCGCCGGGCTGGCGACGTCTGCTGGAGTTGGTCGACGAGGCAGCCGCCGACGGGCGCGAGGAGTTCCGTCCCCTGGTGGAGTTGAGCCCGGAAGAGCGGAGGCAGATCGTCACCCTGCCTTCGAGCATCGCCCGGCTGACAGCGGTCAAGCATCTCGTGCTCTACGACAGCAACCTGGTCCGGATCCCGCCCGAAATCGGGGCCATGACCAACCTGGAGGAGCTCACGCCCTACACCTCGCGCCGGTTGCATTGGTTTCCCTACGAAGTCACCCGGTGTGCCAGGTTGGCCCGCAGCACGGTGAGTACTCGCGCGTTGTTCGGCAACTACAAGTTGCGGCCGCCCTTCCCGCGGTTGCAACCTGCAGAGGACCCTGTCAGGGGGTTTGACCTGGGCAACCTGGACCCCCGGCGCTGGGGAGTCACGGCCATGCCGAGATGCAGTGTCTGTGACGGCCCGATCGGAGGGGGTGAAGTCCAGCAGAGGTGGATCTCGCTGCTGGTGGCCACCGACGTACTGCCCCTGCTGGTCAACGCCTGCTCATCGGCGTGTGTCGCCACCCTGCCCAGTGGTGCTGACGATTACATCGCGACGCCACACAAGGGCGGCCGAGTTGACCAACCGTCGTCTGACGAGGACTGACCAGTCGGACCGCGCTTCCAAGGGGGCGGGGGCGGCGGGCTCCGCCAGGATGTGTCAGGTGCTTCAGTCGCGGAACGCCTTGCGAAGGAGTTCGCCGAACTGGGTGGGATGCGTGCTCAGGCCGATGTGCCCGCCGGGGAAGTGTTGGAGTTCCGTGCCGAAGCGCTCGGCCATCAGCGCGGCCGGACGGTAGGGCAGTTCTCCTCGAGAGTCCTGACCTGCGGCTAGCACGAGCTGATCCGACAGCTTCTCCAGCCGGGGCAGGTCCGGGGAGTAGGACATGAAGCTGGGGACAATGCGACCGACGAAATACGGCAGGTTGGCCATCGTCTGTTCTGCCCGCGCCGCTGCCTGCGGCGGAAGCTCGATCTTGGCCCCCGGCTCGTCGGTGTCGGGGTCCTTCCTGAGGCCCGCGGCGAACACGTTCATCGCAGGCATGAGCCCTTGCGTACGAAATACCTCCTGCACCCGCGCTATGAGGGCGAGATGAGTGGAGGCGTCCGGCAGCACCGCCACCGTCGGAGGCTCATGCGCCACGACGCGTCGGACGCGCTCAGGGCGGGTGGTGAGCAGATGCAGGGCCACGATGGCGCCCGAACTGGAGCCGAACACCCGGGCGGGCTCACCGGGCGACAGCAGCTCCAGCACGCGGATGGCGTCCTCGGAGTGTTCGGCCACGCTCTGCTCGGCATCGGGGTCGTCCAGTGTGCTTCGGGACATCCCGCGCGGATCGTACGTGGCCACTGTGTATCCAGCGGCCAGGTCGTCGGCGAGCTCGTCGAAGGAGGCCGCCCCGCCCGAGCCTCCGGGGATCAGCAGCACAAGTGGGCCCTGGCCACGCACTTCGTAGCGCAGAGTCGCGCCGTTCACGCGCAGGGTGCCGGTGGTCGGGTCAGTCATGGAGAGTCTCCTTCTCGGGACGGGGCCAGCGCTCAAGAAGGGTGTGCAGAGCGTCGAGGGCGCGGGCCCATGACTGCTGTGGCGAACGCTGGTGTGCGAACCCACCCGCGGCCTCCAAGGCGGCAAACCCGTGGAAAGTGCTGCGCAGCAACCGGACCGCATCGGTCAGGTCGGGTTCGGCCAGTCCGTAGCCGTGCAGCATGCCGTAGGTCAGCTCGACCGCGCGCCGGGGGCCGGGCGCCTGCGCGGCGAGCTCAGGGTCGATCTGGATCTGGGATTGAGTGGCCATGTAGCGGCCCGGGTGCTGGTGTGCGTACTCCCGCCAGGCGTTCGCGAAGGCGACAAGCGCGTCCTTGCCCGAACGGCCGGCGGTCGCCTCCGCGATACGGATGGTCTTCTCGTCCGCCGCCAGCAAGGCGATGCGGCCGCGCAGATCCTCCAGGCCGCGCACGTGCCCGTAGAGGCTCGCGTCCTTCACGCCGAGCCGACGGGCCACCTGCGACATGGTCACCTGGTCGAGCCCCACCTCGTCCGCCAGTTCGGCGCCCGCGAACGTCACCCTCTCCGCCGTCAGCCCTGCCCGCGCCATGTGCCCTCCATATCGTTCCTAGGGGCCCTAGGTTAAACCTAGGGCCCCTAGGAAGGGCAAGTGAATTGCTTGGTCAGGAGGTCAGCGCAGTGCCTGCGCTCCGATGACGGAGAGCAGCTGCAGCTTTTCGTGGCTCTCGCTGCCGGGGACGGCGGTGTAGACGAGCAGAAGATGCGACTGGTGGGGATCGAGCAGCGTCTGGCAGGTCAGCTCCAACTCCCCGAGCTCGGGGTGGACGAAGTGTTTGACCTCGTGGGGTCGGATGCCGATCTCGTGGTCGTTCCACACCTGACGGAACTCCTCGCTCTGGGCGAGCAGCAGATCGGCGTAGTGGGCCGCGCGAGAACCGGGGCCCCGCAGTGTGGCCACCCCGCGCAGGCCCGAGACGAACATGCGGGTGAGGAACGCATGGTCGTCGGGGGCGTAGAGCTGTCGCGTGGCGGAGTCGGTGAACCACCGGTAGCCGAGGCTGCGGGCCGGGCCGCTGTAGCTGGTCAGGTCACCGGTGAGTGCGATGCCGAGCGGGGTCTGCCGCAGCGTCTCGCCGAGTTCGGTGACGATCTCCGCGGGGGTGTCGTGCAGCCGGTCCAGGATGCGCAGCAGGCCGGGGCTGATGTGCTCGCTGTCCGCGCCCCGAGGGGGAGGTGTCTGTCCGGCGAGCCGGAAGAGGTGGTCACGTTCATCGAGGGAGAGGTGGAGGCCCTGCGCGATGGAGGCGATCATCTGCTCGGACGGCTGAGGTCCGCGCTCCCGTTCCAGGCGCGCGTAGTAGTCGGTCGACATGTGGCACAGCGCGGCCACTTCCTCCCGCCGCAGCCCGCTCGTCCTGCGGCGCTGTCCGCGCGGGAGACCCACATCCTCGGGTTGCAGCGACTCCCGGCGACGCCGCAGGAACTCCGCAAGGCCGGTCCGGTCGATCACCATGCGCGCCTCCGTCACCGTGCGTGTCTCCGTCTCCGTGCATTCCTGCGTACCTGCTCATGTCTACCGCCCGCACACCTCGACATCCACGGATCGTCAGTCCCCCCTTCGCGGGTTGCCGCCCCTGCGGAGCCATCCGAGGCTGAGTGACATACGCGAGCTTTGCGGCGTACCCGAGGCTCTGACCACACACCCCAGGAGCGGGCACATGCCACGCAAAACCATCGACATCACCGTCCCCGACCTGACCGGCAAGCGCGCCGTCGTCACCGGGGCGAGCGACGGCATCGGGCTCGGCCTCGCCACGAGGCTCGCGGGGGCAGGGGCCGAGGTACTGCTGCCTGTACGCAATCCGCACAAGGGCGAGGCCGCGCTCGCCGCGATCCGACAGGTGGCCCCGCACGCGAACGTGTCGCTCCGCGAGCTCGACCTGTCCTCACTCGCCTCCGTGGCAGCCCTCGGTGAGACCCTGCGGGAGGAGGGTCGGCCGATCCACATTCTCGTCAACAACGCCGGCGTCATGACCCCGCCCGATCGCCAGACGACCGCGGACGGGTTCGAGCTTCAGTTGGGCACCAACCACCTCGGCCATTTCGCCCTGGTGGCCCACCTGCTGCCGCTGCTGCGCGCCGGCCACGCACGCGTGACCTCACAGGTCAGCGTCGCGGCGAATCAGAACGCCATCAACTGGGACGACTTGAACTGGGAACATTCCTACGACGGCATGAAGGCCTACAGCCAGTCGAAGATCGCGTTCGGGCTCTTCGGCCTCGAACTCGACCGGCGCAGCCAGGCCAATGGCTGGGGCATCACGAGCAATCTCGCCCACCCCGGGGTCGCACCGACGAGCCTGCTCGCCGCACGCCCCGAGGTCGGCCGCGACAAGGACACCATGGGCGTGCGCCTGATCCGGGCTCTGTCGGCCCGCGGCATCGTCGTCGGGACGGTCCACACCGCGAAACTCCCCGCCCTGTACGCCGCCACCTCACCCGACGCCGAGCGCGGCGGCTTCTACGGGCCGCGCGGACCCGGGCACATGGGCGGCCCTCCCGCGGAGCAAAAGCTCTACTCGCGCCTTCGCAGCACCGAGGAAGCCCAGCGCGTCTGGCAGATCTCCGAAGAGCTCACGAGGGTTCCCTTCCTTGTCGGTTGAGAGGCTCGCCGCCGCGTCGTGCGTGGTTTTACCGCCTCGCCGGCCTAGACGTCCGCAGCGGGTCCGGCGGCTCCGTGCCAGTCCAGGATCATGACGGTGGCGTCGTCCTTGAGGTTGCCGCGGCAGGCGTCGAGGATCGCTGTCGTCAGGGTGCGAACGGCCTCCCTGGGGTGCAAGGCGCGGGTGTCGCGCACAAGGGAGGCCAGGTCGACGGCCGACGCCCCGCGTTCCTGCATGCCGTCGGTGAGCAGGACCAGGCGGTCGCCCGGGCTCAACTGAAGCTCCTGCAGCCGGTACGGGACGGGTGAGGCCACCCCGAACGGCAGGTTGATGGCCAGCTCGACCTCCTCGACCTCCGCTGCGCCCTCCCGCAGGCGCAGAGGCCAGGGGTGCCCTGCGTTGATCAGTTCGCACGCGCCCGTCTCCAGGCGGATGCAGAGCAGTTGCCCGGTGGCAAGGCCGCGGTTGTGGGCCAGCAAGGCCTCGTGGGCACGACGGGCTTGTTGCAGCGCGTCGCAACCGGTGCGGCGGGCGCCGCGCAACGCGGCCATCACCAGCGTCGCCAGCAGAGCGGAGTCGGTGTCGTGGCCCATGGCGTCGGTGATGGACAGGTGCAGCGCGTCCTGATCGAGCGTGTAGTCATAAGTGTCGCCACCGATGTCGTCGGCCGGGACCAGTCCCGCGGCGAGGGTGAACTGAGGGGCTTCACAACAAGAGGCCGAGGGCAGCAGCTGGTGCTGGATCTCGGCGGCCAGACTGGTCCGTGTGGTGCGCCGGCCCGCGTGATAGAGGTCCGTGAAGCGGCGGTCCGTGACGATGATGTAAGCCAGTGCGTGAGCTGCTTCGCGGATCTGCCCGAGAACGGAGTCGTCCGCGTACTGCAGGCTCACCTCCAGCACGCCGATGCAGTCGCCGCGGTTGGTCACCGGCGAGATCACGCGCCGCCCGCCCTGACCGTCCGGCTCCACATGCTGGCGCTGGTCGCGCAGAACTGTCTCGTAAACGCTGCCCCGCAGATCGAGCCGCTCCGCGGCATTCGGCGCCTCGCCCTCGGCGGGCGCGCTCAGGCGCAGGAGTTGCTGCTCCATGAGATCGACGAACAAGAACGACACACGATCCGCCCCGAACCGCTTGCGCAGATCGTGCGCTATGACACCGACGGATTCCCCGGGCGGCGCTGACTCCGCGGCGGCCAAAAGCTCGCCCAGTTCCAGATCTCTACCATCCATGGCAACCTCCATCGTCTCGTCGCCACTCCTTCCCCGGGATTTGCCGATCTCACCCAGTTCGTTCGTCAGGCCCGGCCGCAGCTCCGTTCCTTCTGGCCGGTCCCGGGGCGTGGCGTGGGGGATATGCCCGCAGCGCATCTGATGCGGTGACCTGCATGTTTGTCCCAGGAACCGGCTCGAGCAGCGCAGGGCCGTCCCTCGGTCAGTGAGGGGTGAGGCGCCCACATCCAGAGCACGGGGCTGTCGGCAGTGGGCTGTCGGTTCAACCAAACCGGTTGGTGAAGCCGAACGGGGGTACGTGCCTTCGACAGCCCTGTGGCCGAACAGGCACTCGAAGCGTGATGGTTTTCGACTGGCTGACGACGGCAGTCACACGACCTACGGGCGGCTTCCCCTACGCCCTCACGAACGTGCCTCGTCGGCCACTGCGCCGGAGTGCGCCGTAGATGCTCCGTACTTGGATCGGGTCCGCATGCCCCAGCGTTCAAGCGGCGGGCCGAGGGCGCCCACGGCCGCGAAGAACACGCCGAGGAACAGCCAGCCAGTCGTGCCGTACCCCAGCACGAGGGTGGTGAGGATGGCCGGGGCCAGCGCTTGGCCCGCGCTGAACCCGAGACCGAGAAGCCCTTGGTACTGGCCCTGGGCATGGTCGGGCGCAAGGCCGAATCCGAGGGCGAATCCGGCCGAGGACTCCCAGATCTCCCCGAGACTGTGGACGCAGATCGCCGCGACCGCCAGGCCGACGGCCACCCAGACGGGAGCATGCGCGGTCAGCGCCATCAGCGGACAGCTGACCAGGAAGAGGAGCCCCGCGGTGCGAAACGCCCGGCCCCCGTCGCGAGGAGTTTCGATGCGGGAACCAATTCGGGTCTGCAGCAGGACACAGACGGCGGCGTTCAACGCGGACACCGCGGGGACCGTCCAACGTGGTGCGTCCGTGTGTTCCGAGATCCAGATCGGCAGCAGCAGGGACACCACCGGGTATTGCAGTCCCATGGCCCCAAAGAGGCCTGTGAACGTGACGAAGGGCCGGTCGCGGAGCGCGATCCAGCGGCGTTGCACAGGCGGAGCTGCCAACGCCTTGTAGTGGGGGAGCAGGAACAGGAGAAGGGCACAGAGCGCAAAGCTGGCGGCGTTGCCAAGAATCAGCACCAGGTAGGCGGTTCGGGTGTTGGCTGCCACGGCGATTCCGGCGCCGACGGTGCCCAGGACGACGCCCAGGTTGACGTAGGTGCGCAACTTGGCCCGGAAGAGGGCGGGTTGACCGGTTCCGACCCGGACGACGAGGGCTCCCCACGCCGCTCCTCCCGCGGATGCGGCAAGTTGGTCGATGGTCGCGATGGCCGCGAGAGCGGTCCAGCTCTCGACGAAGACGAGGGCTGACATCGCCGCCGCCTGAACGGCGAGAGCCAGCATCATGATGGTGCGAGGACCTCGACGATCAGCGAGGTGGCCTCCCGGGATCCCCGCGAGCAGGCCGATCAGTCCTGCGACGGTGAGGGCGAGGCCCACCTGCACTGCCGGGAGTTGCACGACCAAGGTGAAGTACAGCGCTGACGCGGTGTTGAAGAGACCATTGCCGACCCGGTTCACGAAGCTGGCCAGGATCAGAACGCGTTCGGACCGGTTGTCTCCCGCCATGCGCGCTATTCGACGTCCGGCTGCGGCTGATCTCCCCTTGATCATGGGACGCAGATTAGCAGCGGCTGTACGAGGCCTCCGGGGGTGCAGGGCGCGACCGGGGTCACTCGATCCCGAGGGCCGAAGCCCAGGTCCTCTCGCATGTGGCGGCGCATCTCCGCCATGGCCGTGCGGCCCTGTTCGATGAAGGCCCTGTCCTCCGCGGACCCGACCTCGACCCCGCGGGCATAGGCGTCGCGCATCCGACGCAGGCTGTGGAACGCCTCGTTCCCGGCCGCGACAACGAACGTCGGCGCGGGTCTCGCGTGACCAAGCCGCTTCGGGCGTCGCCTCAGTGGGCGTCGTCAGCCTTCGGCGCGCCAGGCACGCGGCGATCGCCGCCGTTGCGGTCCTGCCACAGGCGGTAGACGTCCACGGCGCCTTCGCGCGGCTCGTGGCGCATCGGCAGTCGGCGTTCCTGCCAGGGCTTGGCGAACTCGTCGTAGAACGTGCTCAGTTCGAAGTACTTGCGGTCGTCGACGTAGTGCGGCTCATAGGCGTCGCGGGTCGTGACGAAGACGACCTCGTCG
Organism: Streptomyces sp. NPDC033177; assembly: GCF_055577715.1. NCBI lineage: Bacteria > Bacillati > Actinomycetota > Actinomycetes > Kitasatosporales > Streptomycetaceae > Streptomyces > Streptomyces sp. NPDC033177. Next base: position 155,994 of record NZ_JBVIPS010000004.1, read on the forward strand.
GGGGAGCAGTAGTAGAGCGCGCCCAGGCACATCGGGCACGGCTGCGCCAGGACGTAGATCGTCGTGCCGGTCAGGTGCTCGGTGCCGAGCAGCATGCACGCGTCCCGGATGGCCAGCACCTCGGCGTGCGCCGTGGGGTCGTGGGTCTGCGCGACCTGATTGCCGCGCTCCGCGATGATCTCGCCGTCCTTGACGATGACGGTGGCGAAGGGGCGCCCGCCGTCAAGGACATTGGCGCGTGCCAGGTCGATCGTGCGCCGGACGAAGTCCATGAGGTGCCTCCGGTCGGTTCGTTTCCCCTGCGTTCGGACCTCCTCCAGTTTGGCTGATCTGCGGCTATAGCGTCCAAGACGCGCTGTGCATGCCTCCTTTAGATGAGAGCAATAAGCGGCGTTACGCTGCCTGGCATGGCTCCTGTGGAACTGCGGCACCTGCGCTGTCTCCTCCGTGTTGCCGGACGCCGTGACCCTGGACCGGCCGGGGCTGACGCAGGTTCCGCTGTCACCGCCGCTGCCGCACCGCACGGCTGCGTTGCTGACCCGGACCGGCAGCTTCCGCTCCGCGGCCGTGCACGCCTTCGTCGCGCTGCTGCGCGCGCAGGCGACCGAGCGAGGGCTCCCGCCCGCCGGGCCGGGTGGCGAGGAGTGAGGTCGCAGCGGAAGTCCGCAGGGGGTGAACCGGCTTATGACATGCGGTTGTTGTCGTGACGGGTCCTCGGCATGATGGGTGCCGTCCACGGCAAGGATGTATGTCGCGATATAGCGTTAGTCTTCTTACGCGCGCGGCGCTCCCTGCGTCGCGCGGAGCGCTCGACAGGACCAAGACCAGGACGGATGCATGTCGGGAGAGAATGCGCCCATCGGAAAGCACGCTGGCCCCCGCTCGTCGCCCGAGATGCGGGCCTCTCATGCGGACCGGGACCGGGTGGTCGACGTGCTGCGTGTCGCGGCGGGGGACGGCCTCCTGACCGCGGAGGAGTTGGACGAGCGCCTGGGAACTGCTCTGTCGGCGCGGACTCTGGGTGAACTGGCCGCGCTCACCACCGACCTGCCGCCCGTATCGGGTACGGCTGCGGCTGAGGCTGAGGTCAAGGACGTCGTCCGTATCGAGCAGATTCACAGCGGTGCGGTGGAGCGCCGGGGGCGCTGGGTGGTGCCGCGGCGGCTGGAGCTCGCGGTGATCTGGTGCGACGTGACGCTCGACTTCACCGAGGCCGTGATCGCTCAGGACACCCTTCGGGTCGACGTGGCCATGGCGGGGAAGGGGCTGACACTGATCACAGGGCCGGGCATCGAGGTCGATGCCGACGGCCTGACCCTGGTGCACTGCAAGCTGGTGGACCACGGCACGCGGACGCCCCCGGGCGTGCCGACCAAGTTGCGCGTGGAGCTGGTCGGTCAGAAAGCGCACGGCCGTGTGGTGGTGCGGCCCCCGCGCCGGACGTTCGGGCAGTGGTTGTTGCGCCGGCCCGTGTTCTTGGGCTGAGCGATGCTCCGTCGTTGGGGGTGGGTCTCGCCCCATCCCTCACATGCACATGCTCTCTTGTGGTTACTGAGGAACCGTAGGAGAGTGGCGGGCGTCGATGTGGATGAACGCACTTCTCGGTGACTGGGGGACCCCATGGGGACCAAGCAGCAACTCAAGGGCCTGCCCGAGGACGCCGACCTGAGGCGCGCGGACTCGTTGGCGCGGGAGATCTTCTCGGACGTCGCCAACAAATGGGCGCTCCTGATCATCGAGGCGCTGGGCGAACGCACCCTGCGCTTCAGTGAGTTGCGCAACGAGGTCGAGGGCGTCAGCCACAAGATGCTCACCCAGAACCTGCGCATGCTGGAGCGCAACGGACTGGTCAGCCGGAAGGTGTACGCCACCGTGCCGCCGCGGGTCGAGTACACCCTCACCGAGCCGGGCCGCGCACTGCGCGCCGCGGTCGACGCACTCTGCGGCTGGACCCATCAGTATCTCGGCCACATCGAGGACGCGCGCCATCGCTTCGGCGACTGACGGACACGCACCTCCCTGCCGTGCCCAACAGGCGGCGCCTGACGGCTCATTGGCCCAGGCTGCCCCGGCACAACGCCACCGTGGCCGGGTCCGTGACACCCTCGGCCATCTCGCACACGATTTTGCCGTCGTAGGTCTTTTGTGGCCGCGGGGGACGGGGCGCCACCCGATGGGGGCGCCGCTCGGGTCGTTGTGCCACGGGCCGGGGCGGCGGCGACGCCCGCTGAACCGGCGTGCGGTGAGCGGCTGGTGACGGGGGCTCACGGTCGACGGCTGGTGCCTGGCGGCGCGGGGTCGGCTCCGCGCGATTCTTTCCCTCCTCGCTCTTCGGCCTGCCCGCGCTGCTCCTCACCAGCGCGTCACGGGCCGAGGGCTGGGTGGCGGGCGCGCGAACCTCCCGCGAAGCGGGCGCCTGGCCACCCGCGGGCTTCAATGACGGAGCGAGCCCCGGCTTCACGGAGGTGCACCCCGCGGTACTCAGCAGGACCAGGACGACGAGCATGACGAGGGGGCGGCGCATCGGGCCACTGTCCCGCGGCAGCAAGTCCGCGCGCAGCCGCCTGCGGCCGAACCACCGGAGTGAGTGACGCCTGAGGGGATCAGGTCGGACTGGTTGACATGTGCGGACGAGTCTCCCGGCCTCCTCGCGCGTGGACCCGGCGACGGCTCGCGGAAGCATGCGGTGCGCGCACCCAACTCGGTGAGGTGCGTGGCGTGTTGGCGTGCTTACCAATGTCGGGGCCCCAGCCGTGATCCCTGGAGCCCCCGCTCAGTCCTCCGAACCGGTCTCCGTCGCTTCGCGTGCCGCGGCGAGGGCTCGCTGCCTGACTTCGCCGAACAACTGGATCATGGTGGCGGCCAGGACGTCATCCCTGCCGATGGTCCGCCTGTCTCTTGTGCGGGTGGGCAGGGCTGGGACGGGCTCGGGGACGGACTCCGGCACGGACGGGCGCGGGTCAGCCGGTTCGCCCGGCAGCGTCAGGGTGACAGTGCCGAACCGTTTGATCCCGCCCTCCCGCGCGACCAAGGCCGCATCCCGGGCGAGGTCCGTCAGGAACACGCTCGCGAGCCCGTCCAAATCACTGAGCATCGCCGGGACAGCTGCCGTACCCCGGTGAGGCAGCAGCTTCCTGATCCCGGCCTCGAACCTGTGGGCGCCCACCATGGCACTGGGCTTGCGGGACCTGCTGCGCCTGGGGGCGTGTACGACGACACCCTCGGCGTCGCACACCACACCGGTCAGCCCCTTGAACGTAGGGCTGTGGCGGTACCAGATTTCTCCCACCTCCAGCTCGATGTCCCGGCCGATGGCTGTCACAAGGTCCTTGGGAAGCAGCTTCTTTCGGGCCTCCTCCGCCGCTGCTCGCTGCGCGCCGTCAACGATGCCCGTCAGTACTGCTCCTTGCTGTCGGTAGGCATCGGGGCCCGCTTCGCCGCGCGGGCCCGCTCTCTTGCGTCATCCTCCGTCGATGCCGCGCGCGATCACAGGGCTGACGGGCACCGGCCCAGATCCACCACCGTATGTCGTGCATCAGTTGGCGCCGATCCACTCCTGCGGACAACACAGCCGCAAAACCGTGCAACAACGCTGCTATCGGGTCGAGTTCCGCCCACCTCGGCCACGATTCGGCTGACCGATAGGCTGATCTTCATGGAGACCGAGAGGGCCGGGGAGTCGGCGGGAGTGACGTGTCCCGGGTGTGGCGGTGTTGACGTGCGCACCGTTGAGGAGGCGCGCGGCGGCAAGGGCGCGATGCGTGAGGACCTGAACGGTCGGCTGGAACCGGGGCCGAACAAGACCGGCGACGGATGCCTGCACTTCGTCGAAGGCATGGTGCTGACCGGCATGGGCGTCGCGCTCGCTTACACGGGCGTTGAGCAGGACAAGCCGCTGTACACGGTCGGGGGTGTCGTCCTCGCGTTGATCTGCTTCTTCGGCACCTTCGCGGTCGTGCGCGGCGACGGGCGTGAGAAATCCGCCGCGGAGGCAGGCGAAGTTCGCGCGGAACGCCTGTGGAAGCCCGCGCGGTACTGCTACGGCTGCACCTCGGTGTTCTGCCCCGGCGGCACTCCGTGGCAGGGAGTGCTCACCCCGGAGCAGTTCAAGAAGCTGGTGTGGACCGAGGCGGGTTACGCCGATCAACTCCAGCCGGGAGACAAGGCGAAGGACGCGGAGCTGCCTGCGGACGTGCTGCAGGAACGGTCGTAGGGGCCTGGCAGGTGGCAGGTCCGACTGAACGCATGAGCGTCAACGCATGAGCGTCAGGTGGGCACTTACGGACGCACGGGATGGGGGGCTTGTGGAGCGATCACCACTCTCCCTTGTGGCGCCCGTGCCAGCATCACGTCGAGGTCGGCCGCGGCCCCCACATCGGCAGCCGCGGGGTAGAGAAGTGCGGGAAGGACCCTCTCGCCCTCGCGGGTCGGACCTGCGGGGGGGGGACTCTCACAACGCGCGGCTCGCAACTCACAGGTCGCCGAGAGCGAGGAGTGAGGTGACGGCGTCGCTGAGTCGGTGGGGGCGCAGGGTGCCCGCGAGGTGTGGTCCTGCCCAGCCGGGGCCGGCCACCATGACGGCTGATTGCGTACGAGCTCCGGGAACGCCCCACTGCAGCGAGCCGAAATGCTGGGCAAGAGGGCGGCTGGCGGTGCCGTAGGACTGCGCCCACAGCACGACCGCGGCGGGACCGAGCCGGCGTACGGCTTGGTCGAGCGCCTCGGCCGGCACCGAGGATCCGAACATGCTCACCGGAACGCCACGTTCCGACAGTGCCGCCGCGAGGGCTTCCAGCGGCAGGGTGTGCGCCTCGCCCGGCACGCAAGCGAGGAGTATGGGCGAGATCGAGGCCCCGGCCTCGCGCTGCATCGCTCCGTAAGGTTTCGTCACGCGCCGCAAAGCCGTCGACACATGCCACGACAGCAGATGCTCGACCTCGACATAACGCTCGCCGGACGTCTCCCACTTACGGCCGACCGCATGCAGGGCAGGCATGATCACCTCGTCCCACGCGGGGATCAGCCCCAACTGCGAGACGGCCGTACTGAGCAGGCTCTCGATGGCGGGGGAGTCGAGCCTCAGCGCCGCACGGCTCAGCCCGCGCAGGTGCTGCCGGGCCTGGCCGGGCAGGGCAGGCCGCTCGAGCGGTGAGGGTCGACCACTCGGTTCAGGGGTCAAGGATTCCGGCCGGCTGGAAGGAGCTACGGAGGTCGCCAGGGCGGCCCGAGCAGCTTCGGAGGGTGGCACTCCCGCACTGGTGAGCCGGCACATGTGCTCCAGGACCGCTATGTCCTCACGCGTCCACCGACGATGGCGCCCGCTCTGGTGGCCGGCGGGGCCGACGCCGTAGCGCTGGCCCCACGAACGCAGCGTCGTCGGCGCAACGCCGAATCGTCTGGCGACAGCTCCGGTGCTCAGACCCGCCACGGCCAGTAGGGGGCGCTGTAGCTCGGCTTCCGTCATTGGTTCACCGTACGACGCAAGACCGACGCATGTTGCACGGCCCAGCGCGTGATCGCGAGTCTTGGCCCATCACAGCGCGCAAGACGCTTGGTGGAACTGGCTGCGTGAGCCCGCGCAGCCCCGCCGAGGCGACTGGACCGAGCTCACCGGGCCGTCAGGTCCGGCAGGAGGAAACCCATGGCGGTGAACGCGGCACTCGTTCCCACAGCGGTCCCATCGCATGTGCCGGCCGAGGAGAGCCAGGACGCCGAGGAGATCGCGGCCGGGTTCGTCCGTGGCGACGAACGCTGCGTCGCAGCGCTCTATCAGCGCTGGGGCGCCCTGGTGCACACGCTCGCCGCGCGTGCTCTGGGCGATGCCCGTGAGGCGGAAGACGTCACGCAGCAGGTCTTCATCGCCGCATGGCGCGGCCGGGCGAGCTACCGGCCCGACCGAGGGCCTCTCTCGGCATGGCTCGTAGGCATCACCCGCCGGAGAACGGCGGATGCGCTGACGGCTCGCACCCGCCGTCTCGCGCTCGCCACGGCCGCAGGTGTGCAGGGTGGGACCGGCATGCTTCCGACGCACGATCACCCGGAAGCCGCGCTGGACAGGGTGCTCATCGTGCAGGAACTCGGCAAACTGCCGCCGGTGCAGCGGCTCATGCTGGGCCTGGCGTTCTACCACGACCTCACCCAGCTGCAGATCGCCCAGCACACGGGCCTTCCCCTGGGCACCGTCAAGAGCCACATCCGTAGGGGCCTGCATCGGCTGAGGCACACCCTCGAAGGCGAAGAGGGCCCGGTGGACGGCTAGCACCCGCTTTCAGGTTCGTTTCCGCATCCGGCAGTGTGCCCTCGCGAGAAGTAGTCCGAGATCTGAGGCGCCGGGCGATGCGGGCGACATTGGCGAGGCGAGCGAGGTGGGCGACCGTGAAGCATGTTGACTCATCGGATCTCGCTGAACTCGCTCTCACCAAGGCCGATGCGGCGCCATCTGGGCCCGTCGGCGCCCACCTTCGCCAGTGCGGCACATGCCGCGCGCATCTCGATGCGTTGCGCCGGGTCGTCGATGCGGCGCGGTCCGTTTCCCCTGCCGACGTACCGGCGCCGCCACCGCGACGTGTCTGGCAGGCGATCTCCGCGGAGTTGACCGACGACCTGGGCGGCGCCTCGCAGCCGCGCCCGCCGAATGCCGCCGCTATGCAGGCCACCGTACGGCGGGAGCCGACCGGACACGTCACTTCGGACCGCAACGCCGGACGCAGGTCCGTGCTGCTGCTCGCGGCGTGCTGTCTGCTTGTCGGCGGGGCGCTGGGCATCGCCGCCACCCAATGGCAGGTGCAGACGCAGGCGCAGGTCCGGCAGGACAGCAGCGGAACTGCCCGCTCGGGGACCTGTCCGGCTATCCGGGGGCGGCGGTTGGGGTGGTGAGGTGCCGGTCGGCTGTCGGACGACGCACCGAGGGGTGGCTTTCGTACTTTCGTAAGTACCCATGTCTGTGCATCCAACGGCTCCCTTCGTAGGGAATGCTGGCTGCAAGGGCCGACGCACGGGCAATGTACGAGGGACGGCATGGACGACGCGGAGATCGCCATCGTGGGCGCCGGTGCGGCCGGGCTGTCCCTGGCCTATCGGCTCTGCGCCAGCCCTCCTGCGGGCACCAGTCCTCCTGCGGGCACCACCCCTGTCGCCCCTACCAAGCCTTCGATCGTTCTTATTGATGCCCCGCGCGGCCCGGCGAGGCCGCCCGAGCGGACCTGGTGTTTCTGGGAAGGGAGCGAGGGTGAGTTCGACGCGTCGCTGTCCGGCGTGTGGGACACCCTGCGAGTGCGCGCCCCCGACGGAACATCCGTGATCGGTTCTCCGGCGCCGCTGCGCTACAAGATGCTCCGCTCCAGCTCTTTCGAGGAACTGGTCGTGGCGCGACTCGACGGAGACGCTCGGGTGCGGCGCGTGGAGGCCGAGGTCAAGGAGGTGCGTGACCTGGCGCAGGGAGCAGAGGTACGCGGAACCACGCCGCAGGGCGAGGCGTTGGCCTTGCGTGCCCGGTGGGTGTTCGACTCCCGCCCGCTCACGGCGTTGCCGCCCGCAAGGACCACGTTGCTGCAGCATTTCCGCGGCTGGTTCATCCGCACGGACCGGCCCGCCTTCGAGCCCGGCCTGGCGGACCTGATGGACTTTCGCACACCACAGCCCGCGCACGGCCTCTCCTTCGCGTACGTGCTGCCCACGACTCCGTACGACGCCTTGGTCGAGTACACGGAATTCTCCCGTGCCGTGCTTGAGGAGCGTGCCTACGACGAGGCGCTGCGCCTGCACGTGACGAAGCGACTCGGCCTGGAACGCTACGAGGTCAGGCGTGCCGAGCAGGGGGTCATCCCCATGACCGACGCGCGCTTTCCCCGCCGCTCCGGCCGGTCGGTCTTCCGTATCGGCACGGCCGGCGGGGCGACACGCCCGTCCACCGGCTACACCTTCGCGGCGGTGCAGCGACAGACCTCCGCCATCGCGGCCGCCTACCACCTCGGGCGTACGCCTGAGCCCCCGCCCGTCCACGCGCGGCGCTCGCTGGCCATGGACTCCGTCATGCTCCGGGCCCTGGACACCGGACGCGTGGACGGAGCCGCGTTTTTCGCCGGACTGTTCGGCAAGGTGCCCATGCAACGGCTGCTGCGCTTTCTCGACGGACGTACGCGCTGGGACGAGGACTTCAGGATCGGTCTGCGTACGCCTGTCCTGCCCATGCTGCGTACGGTCGCGGAGCTGCCGTGGCTGCCCCGGCACCACAGGCAGGCCATCAGTCAAGCCAGGCACGAACCGAAGGAGAAGCCGAGATGACGCTGCTGCGCGACGACGAACTGTCCGCCGCGTTCGATCACGCCGCTCACACCTACGACCGGCTGGTGTCCGCCAATCCCGGCTACCACGCCCATCTGCGACGCTCCGCCCGACGCCTGGGTCTGGCGGACGAAGGCGCGGGACTGCGCGTGCTCGACCTGGGATGCGGCACCGGCGCGTCGACCGCCGCCCTCCTCCACGCGGCACCGCGAGCCGAGATCATTGCGGTGGACGCCTCGCAGGGCATGCTGGACCGGGCCGCGGCCAAGCCGTGGCCCCCTGGCGTGCGCTTCGTTCATGCGCCGGCCGAGCAGCTTGCCCGGGCCGGGGTCGAGGGCCCCTTCGACGCGATCTTCGCGGCCTACCTGTTCCGCAATCTCGACGACCCGGATGCCGTACTGACCGCCATGCGTCAACTCCTCGCTCCGAATGGCCGGTTGGGCGTGCACGAGTACACGCTCAGTGGCCGGGCGCTGGACCGCGCGGTGTGGACCGCCGTGTGCAAGGGCGTGGTTCTTCCTGCCGGCACGGTGGCCGGCGACCGTCGCCTCTACCGGCACCTGTTTCGCAGCGTCGTCGATTTCGACACGGCGGCCGCATTCGCCGCACGGGTACGGCGAGCGGGCTTCCGCCAGGTGCGGGTGCTGCCGATGCCGGGCTGGCAGACGGGCATCGTGCACACCGTGGTCGCTGCGGCCTCGGGCGCCGCGCGATGAGCGGACGCGGTGCGGTGCACAGCGGCGCGAGGCGTCACGGGCGTGATCGGCGCGCCCGTGTGGTGCCGGGCCCGACGGGGGTGGCGCGTGTCAGTGGTGAGGCTCGCGGCGTTGCGGTCATCGGTGGGGGCATCGCCGGTCTTGCCGCGGCAACAGCTTTGGCGGAGCGGGGCGTTGAGGTGACGCTCTACGAGCGGGACGAGCAGCTGGGGGGCCGGCTCGCGGGATGGTCCACGGAACTGGCGGACGGTTCCAAGGTCACGATGAGCCGTGGATTTCATGCCTTCTTCCGCCAGTACTACAACCTGCGCGGGCTCTTGCGTCGTGCCGACCCCGCCCTGAGCATGCTCCGGGGCCTGCCCGACTATCCGCTGCGACACAGCGGCGGCATGCAGGACAGCTTCGCGCAGGTTCCGCGCACCCCGCCCTGGAGCGCGCTCGGTTTCGTGGCCCTGAGCCCCACCTTCGGCTGGCGTGACCTGACCCGGATGAGTCCGCGCTCCGCGCTGCCGCTGCTCGATGTACGCGTGCCCGACGTCTACCGGCGCTTCGACCACATCAGCGCATGGGATCTGCTGGAACGCATCCAATTCCCCCAGGCAGCGCATCACTTGGCCTTCGAGGTGTTCTCTCGCAGCTTCTTCGCCGACCCGCGGAAACTGTCGGCGGCCGAACTTGCCCTGATGTTCCACATCTACTTCCTCGGCTCCAGCGAGGGTCTGCTGTTCGACGTGCCCCGGGCACCTTTCCCGGCCGCCTTGTGGGAACCGCTGGCCCGGTATCTGGCCGGTCACCAGGCCGACATCCGTACCGGCCAAGGTGTCGAGAGCATTGAGCCCGCGTGCCAGGGCGGCTTTCATGTCATCACGCCGGACGGGCGCAAGCGCCATGACGCCGTCGTCCTGGCCCTGGACATCAAGGGTCTGCAACAGGTGGTGGAACAGTCGCCGCTGCTCGTCGACCGCGACTGGCGTACGAGGGTCATGGGCCTGCGCACCGCGCCGCCCTTCCTCGTCTCCCGGCTGTGGCTCGACCGGCGGCCGGCGCCCGAGCGCCCCGGCTTTCTGGGCACCAGCGGATACGGGTCACTGGACAACGTCAGTGTCCTTGAGCGCTGGGAGAACGAGGCGGCCGACTGGTCGGCCCGTACGGGTGGCTCGGTCATCGAACTGCACGCCTACGCGGTCCATCCAGGAGCGGACCGGGCAGCGGAACAGCGCAATCTGCTGGCCCAGTTGTATCGGGTCTACCCGGAGACTCGTGATGCCAAGATCGTCGACGAACGGCATGAGTGGCGCGCCGATTGCCCGCTGTTCCCCGTCGGCGGATACCGGGACAGGCCCACGGTCCACACCTCGGACCCGGCCGTCACGCTGGCCGGCGACATCGTGCGCAGCGATCTGCCGGTCGCCTTGATGGAACGTGCGGCAACGACCGGCTTCCTCGCGGCGAACGCCCTGCTCGAACGCTGGGGCGTGGCCGGACAAACACTGTGGACCGTCCCGGACAAGGGCAGGACGATGGCGCTGAGGGCCCTCAACCAGGTGGCCGGTACGAGGTGAGAGGTGCAGATGGTGGCTCACACACCGGCTGAGCGCGTCCTGGCTCGCTCACACACCTCCGATGACGGCGCGACCCGGTTCCACGTCACCGACCTGACGGTGGACCACCACCCGGATCGCAGCATCACGTTGGCGTACCGGCTTGCCATCGAGCGGAAGGGGCACGCCGAGGAGTGCTGGGTGTTCACGCTGCCGTGGAGCGACCGGTCCTTTGTGGACGTGTTCACCTCGTCCGCCCCTGACCCCGAGCGTCTTCGCCAACTGGTGCAGCTGGTGCGTGGCCTCTTGGAAGAGTGGTGGGACACCAAGGGGCGGAACCGTCAGTTCGCGAAGATGGGGCGCCGATGCCCCTGATCTCCGTTCCCGGGCGGTGGCGGGTTTCCGTGTCCAGACTTCAGCGGCCGCCGTCAAACCCGGTGCTCAGCCCGGGAAGCGTCCGCTGCTTCGCAGTGCCCAGCGCCTCTCCGCGTATGCCATGTCGTCACGCCACAGTCGCCCGGCCGCCGCCCGCATGGCGGGGCGCAGCAGTGGTGTCAGGGACCTGGCGACCGCGAACCCCCGCCGGTCGGACGCGGCGATCACCGCTTCGAACACGGCCGTACGCGGTTGTCCCGCGGCGTCCGGTTCGAGAGGTGTGGCGTGGGTTTCCACGACGGAGCCCGCTCCCTCGCCCTGAGTGATGTGCATGACGACGGTGCGCGGTTCGGGAGCCGTGAAGACGGCCGTGACCGGTACCACCGCGCGTGCGGCAACCTTGAAGGACACCTCCACGGCGAAGCAGTCCTCGGCATCGCTCACCGGTCCGGTTCCGGGCTCGTTCACCACGCGGAGATCGACGAACGAGTAGGGGTGGAACCAGGCGCCGTGCCAGGGGTCCAGGCGATTGGCGATGATGTCTTCGGGTTCGCAGGCCCCGGTGACGGTGCAGACCGCCGACACACTTCCGGCCAGCCGCGGACGCTCGGGAATGACCGGCCGGTCCAGGGGCTGCTCACCGCCGACCGAGTCGAGGCGTACCCAGGCCAGGACCCCGTCGTCGTAGGCGGGGTAAGGCTGCCAGCCCGCGCGCGCCGATCCGTCGAGGGCCAGCCCGTGCCAGTGGCAGAAGAGGGTGCCGCATCGCACGACGCTGTCCTTCAGCGGCGCTCCGAGATGGGGGCAGGCGCCGGGGCCGGCCCGTAGAGCCCCCGCGGCGTCGCGCCACGCGACGACCTCGGTGCCGGCGATGGTCCGGCCCAGCGGTCGCTCGGCCGTGATGTTGCGGGCGTCGCCCAGCACGTACCAATTGCCGGACGGCCTGGCCTGGGCGCGCTTGAGCGCCTGCGCGATGACGGCCGGCTTCGCCTCGCGCCAGGTCGGCTGCTGCCGCTCCCAGGCCACGGGACGACGCCGCAGCCTCAGCGGATAGCGGCCGGTTCCGGAGAGGCGCCCGGTGCCGGAGAAGCGCCCGGAGCTCATACGGCCTCCTTCCTCGGCTGCCGCGTTCGTGTCTGCGCAGTGTGCGGCATGTTCTGGGGCGGCGATGAGACAGGCGACGCGTCAGGTGCGCCCGGGACTGGGACGGTGGAGCCCATGGAGCGGGCGCGCAGGCGAGCCGCGGCCAGGCGGGCCATGCCGTCACAGGCGACCACCGCCCTGCGGTGGTGGGGTACCACGGCACGTCGGTGCAGAACCGCGAACCCGTCGCGTGCGATGGCGTCGAGGATCGCGCCGTACAGCACGAAGGCGGTACGGATGCAGGGCCGGGACACGGGGTCGAGCAGCGGCAGGCCGGGCGCTGCCTCGCGGTAGACGTGCCGGGTGAGCGAGGCGGCGTCCCGCAGAGCCGCCGTGATGCGCCGGTCGTCGCGCCCGCTGTCCCTGCTCCAGCGCAGGAGGGCTCGGTCGACGCCGTGTGCGGCCAGCAGGTCCATGGGGAGGTAGATGCGTCCGCGGTCGAGGTCCTCTCCGACGTCCCTGAGGAAGTTGGTCAGTTGGAAGGCGACGCCGAGCGCGGCGGCGTGCGGGGCGGCCTCATCGCGGGGGACGACCGTGCCCAGGACGGGAAGCATCTGCAGGCCGATGACGGCTGCCGAGCCGTGCATGTAGTTCCGCAGGTCCGCGTAGCGCGGGTACTCGGTGACCTCCAGATCGAGTCGCATCGACGTCATGAAGTCCGTGAACAGCTCCGGGGCGATGGCATAGCGGGCGGCGGTGTCCGACAGGGCCGCCACCACCGGGTCAGTGCTCGTTCCCTTGCGCAGGCCGATCTCAAGGTCCTGTTGCAGGAGGTGCAGGGCCGAGGCGCGCTCACCCGCCGTGGCCGTGGAGTCGAGGTCGTCGACGATGTCGTCGGCCCAGCGGGCGAATCCGTACAGGGCGTGTACGGCGGGCCTGCGCTCGACGGGCAGCAGCCGCGTGGCCAGGAAGTACGTCTTGCCGTGCCGTGCGTTGAGTTGGCGGCAGTGGGTGTAGGCGGCGCGCAGGGCGGGGTCGGTGATGCCTGCGCTGTCGAGTTCCCGGGCGGTCATGGCGCGAGGCCCTTCGTGGTGGTCGGAGCCTGGATCCGGGCGGGTGCTGTCGGCCGTGGCCCGGTGACGCGTGCCGCGGCGAGCTTTCCCGAGATCAGGACGGTCGGTACGCCGACTCCCGGGGTCGTGCCGCAGCCCGCCAGGACGGCGTTCTCGACACCGCGTACGAGGTTACGTGGGCGGAAGGGGCCGGTCTGGGCGAAGGTGTGGGCGGCGGAGAACGGGGTGCCGGCCGCGTGTCCCTGCGCGGTCCAGTCCGCCGGTGTCACCAGGCACTCCTCTTCGATGGAGGAGGCCATGCCGTGCAACCCGCGTCGTTCAAGCTCGGCGAGGAGGCTGTCGCGATAGCGGGGCGTGAGGTCGCGCCATTGGTGGGCAGACGGGCCGATGCGGGTGTTGGGGCAGGGCGCCAGGATGTAGTGCAGATGGCGGCCTTCCGGAGCGAGCCCGGGGTCGGTGGCCGTGGGGCGGGTGATCAGCAGGGAGGGGTCGGACATCAGGCTGCCGGTGCGGGTCAGTTCGTGAAAGGTGCGCTTCCAGGCCGAGCCGAACGAGATGGTGTGGTGGGCCAGTTGGGGCCAGGTGCGGTCGGTGCCCGCGTGCAGGACCACCGCCGAGGGAGAGTGGCTCAGGCGCACGGGGCGGCGCGGCTGAGCACCGAGCAGGCGATAGGCGACCGGCAGATCCGGCGTCAGGACCACGGCGTCGCACGGGAACCGTTCCTGATCGGTGACCACGGCCGTGATCCGGCCCCCGCGGCGTTCGAGGCGCGTCACCTCCTGCCCGAAGTGCAGCTCGGCACCGGCGTCGGCGGCGGCCGCCGCCATGGCCCGCGGCAGGGCGTGCATCCCGCCCCGCGGAAAGTAGACGCCGGCGATGGTGTCCATGTACGCGATGACGGCGTACGCGGCCAGCGCTCGGGCCGGGGGCACACCCGCGTACAGCGCCTGGAAGGTGAAGACGCGGCGGAGCCGCTCGTCGGAGATGAACCGGCCGATGCGCGCGTCCAGGCGGCCGAAGCCGCCGAGTGCCGCCAGGCGGACCAGATCCGGTGTCAGCAGTCCCAGGGGAGAGTCGAAGTTGGTGTCGATGAACCGGCGCATCTGGGCCTTGTACAGATGATGCAGCCACGTACGCAGCCTGCGGTATCCGGCGGCCTCCCTGGCTCCGGCGAAGCGCTCGATCTCGGCTTCCATCGCCTCCGCCCGGGTGTGGACGTCCAGGCTGCTGCCGTCGGCGAACCGCGCCCGGTAGGCCGGGTGCAGCTCAAGCAGCTCCACACGGTCGCTGAGCCGGTCGCCGACCGCGGCGAACGCTTCGTCCGCCAGGTCGGGCATGGTCAGGACGGTGGGCCCGGTGTCCATCCGGTAGCCGCCGCGTTCGAGCAATCCGGCCCGCCCGCCGGGTTCCAGGTCTCGCTCGACCACGGTGACATGTCGTCCGGCGCCCAGGAGGTGCAGCGTGGCGGACAGGCCCGCCAGTCCCGCTCCGACGACCACCACATGATCGGTCGGCCCTTGCAGACGCCTCATTGCTTCCTCTCTTCACGAGCGACAGTGGCGACAGTGGGGGCAGCGGCGAGCAGGGGTTCCGAAACGCCGCTGACCAGGTAAAAGAGAGCCCGTAGCTGCGCCTCGGCCGCCTGGCGGGGGAGTGCGGCATCGGCCAGATGCCGCACGCTCTGCGCGGCGAGCCGCCGTACTCGGTTCTCGACCATGCCGCGGGCTCCGGTCGTCTCCAGCACGCTGCGTACGCGGTCCAGTTCGAGCCCTGTCGACTCGGCCCGGCCGCCGAGGACGGCATCGAGGACGGCGAGCGAGTCCTGGTCGGCCCCCGCCTCGGCGCGCTCCCGGGCAACGGCCATCAGATACGTCGCCTTGCCTTCGCGGATGTCGTCGCCCGCAGGCTTGCCCGTGTGGTCGGATTCCGCGTAGACGCCCAGCAGGTCGTCGCGCAGCTGGAAGGCGAGGCCCGCACAGCGGCCTGCCGCGCACAGCGCCCGCGTGGTCCGGCCGTCCGCACCGGCCAGCGCCGCACCGAAGGCCAGCGGCCGTTCCACCGAGTACAGGGCGCTTTTCAGCGTCGCCGTGCGGGCGGCCCGGGACAGGGAACGAGAACCGGTCGCCTGCCCGTGCAGGTCGAGGTACTGGCCCGCGACCATTTCCTCCCGCATGGCCTGCCACAGCGCACGGACGGCCTGTGCCGTGTCCGCGTCGAGCGCCGTGTCGGCCACCAGGTCGTCGGCCCAGGCCAGGGCCAGGTCGCCGACCAGGATGGCTGCGGATGTCCCGAACGGGGCGCCGGCCCCGCGGGCGGTGGTGTTGGTGTTGGTGTTGTAGCGGGCCTCAAGCTCGACATGGACGGCTTGTTGCCCCCGGCGCAGTAGCGAGCCATCCATCACGTCGTCATGCACCAACGCACAGGTCTGGATCAGCTCAAGGCCGACGCACAGGCGCAGCGCGGCCCGGATCCGGTCGGCATCGAGGGTCTCGGCGCACGCCCGCAGCCCCCACCAGAGGAAGCGCGGGCGCAGCCGCTTGCCACCGCTGGAGGTGAAGTGAGCGACGCGTCCGGCCACGTCCTTGGCGAAGGCGGGGTCGATTCTGCGGGCGGCCTCAAGACGTTCGGCCAGGACCTGCTCCAGGGTGCGGCCGACGGCCGCGGGAACATCTGCGTCGACGAGGGCCGAATCCTCAAGAACCTCTGGGGCTGCTGAAGCCTCCGGGACCTCAGGGATCTCGGGGACTCCGGGAATCTCCGGGGTCTGTGCCACCCCGGGGGATGGGCCTGGAGCCCGGCCGGATATCACCCGATCGTGCCCGTGGTCGTACGCGATCCGTGGATCGCCCAGGTCAGGGGCGAGGAATGCCTCCGTCCGGGCGCGGTGCATCGCACTTCCTCTCGTCGCATTCGATCGGCATGACGTCTCCTCCCCTTCCGTCCGCCTGCATCGGACGGATGCAGCTCACACGCAAACCTTTGGGGGAACAGGTCTGGGCCGACCGGCCGGATGCGTCCCAGATGCCGCCGTTCGGACGCTCCGCATGCGCTTCGGCTATGGGTCCCGCGGCGGGGGAGTTGCGTTCGGCGGGACGAGTGGACGAGTCATGAGGCCACCGTCTCGCGGCGCGGCCTGACACGCATGTCGACGACACGAGGCTGGCAGCACTTCGCTCCCCGTGCTGTGCTCCTGGTGCCCTGCCGTGGTGACCAGCTGCTTCGGGATGCCGAGCGGTCATGGTGTTACTCCGAGCGCAGTGCGGTAGCCGTACGGGCCCTGGCCGCCCAGCCCGCCGGGACCAGCGCGCCCAGCACGGCGAGCACCACTCCACCAAGCCCCAGGGCGAGCAGCTGTGTTGGCCCGTACACATCCAGCACTGAAGACGGCATCGTGGTGCCCACGGCGTGTGCCATGAACGGCATGACGAGGTTGTGCAGCATGTATCCCACGGGGACGCCCAGGAGTCCGCCGAGCACGCCGATCGCGGTCACCGAGGCGAGGACTAGGCTCACGGTCTGGCGCGGTGTCATGCCGATCGCCTTGCAGACGCCGAGGTCGTGGACGCGTTCGCGAGTGTCGAGGACGACGGAGTTGAGCACGCCGAGGCAGGCTACGGCGACCAGCATGAGGGTCAGCAGCCCGGCCATCGCCTGCATGACGAGGATGACCCCCTTCTGCTCCGCCGGGGGGATGGTCGTGGCATCGCCGCCCAGTGGTCGCACCACCGACGCGAGCTCGTGGGCACAGTCGTCCGCCGAGACGCCGGATTTCACCTTGACCAGGAACGTACTGGGCTCGGCCGCCGGGAAGTCGGCCATGTCCGCGTGGATCTCCAGCTGGTTGCCCGACGTGTCGAAGGACTCGCCCACGATCTTCAGGTCGGCGCTCTCCTTCTCGTAGGTCACCCGCACGGTGTCGCCGACCCTGGTGCTGGTCCGCTCCAGGAAGCGGGTGGGCACCACGACCTGCCCCTCACCAGCGAGCCAGTGCCCGGAGAGCATCTCGTAGCTGCCGTCGCGTGAATCGCCCTCGTAGAGGCTGGCCTGAACCGAACCGGAGGTGCCGGCCACGACGACCTCGGCCTGGAGCTTGCCGTAGTACGAGTCCAGGCCGGGCTGGGAGTTGATGGCGGAACGTACCTTCGCCGGGTCGGCGGCCTTGGCCTTGGCCCTGGTCGGGTCCGGCAGGGCGCGTGCCACGGGAGGCGCGCTCGTCTCGGCGCCCGCCTCGGGAGGCGGCGGCGGGGGCGCGATATTGTTCGGCCTGACCGTCGTCACGGTGACCGCGGCACGGCTCTCTGGGGCCTGTGACGTGCTGATCACGCCCAGGGACGAGGTCAGCCCCACCGCGAAGGTCACGGCGATGGTGCCGAACGCCACCGCGAGCAGCATCGCGAGGGCGCGGACCGGATGCGTGAAGGGGGTCGCGAGACCGTAGGTCACCGGTCGCGGCAGCGGCAGCCGCCCCAGCACCCGGTGTGCCCGTTGCCCGCGCCCGGTGCGCGGCGCCCGGCCGACCGCGATGGCCTCGACCGTGTGCAGCTTTCCGGCCCGCCGTGCGGGAATCAGCGCCGCGACTCCCACGACGAACAGGGCCGCGGCCGGTACTGCCACATCCACCCACCAGGCCACCGAAAGCGAGACGGTGCCGTACACCGACTCCGTGTCCGCCAGCATCGGCACGGCCAAGAGGTTGCCCAGCAGGACCCCCAGGACGATGCCGACGACGGCCGGGACCATCGCCTGGGCCACGTAGGCACGTACGACCTGGCGCGGAGTGAAGCCGATGGCCTTGAGGATGCCGATCCTGCGCAGACCGGTGCCGACCGCGCCGCTGATCACGCTGCTGACGATGATCACCGACATCACGATGCCGAGCACGCCGAAAGCCATCACGAACGGGACGGTCGCTGCCGCACCCTGATCCGCGGCGCGCTTGGTGTCCAGCCAGGACTGCGTGCCCATCAGTGCCTTGGAGCCCGTGGCGGCGTCGAGCTTCATCCGGTCGGTGAGGATCTGTTGCTTCGTCGCCGCGGAATCGAAGCGGTAGAGCATCTGATGCGTGACGGGGTGGCTCTGCGACGCCACCGCGTCGACCTGCGCGGGGGTGGCCCAGGAGTCGGCGGTCTTGCTGGTGGACAGGGCGACGCCGACGACCTTGAGGGACGGGGCGTTCGCGGTTCCCGACGCCCTGAGGGTGGAGCCGATCTCGGTGCCCGGCCCCTCGAATGACGTGCTGAGCACGATCTCGCCCGGCTTCCGCACCCACCGGCCGGACTTCAACTCCACCCGGTCCACGGCACCGTCCGCGACGGACCGCCCGACCAGGGTCAGCGTCGGAAGCCGGAAGCCCGAACGATCCACCGGGCGGAACGCCGTGGAGTAGTACGGTCCCGCACTCGCCGTGACGCCGTCCAGTTTTCCGGTTGCCGCCAGTTTCGCCGTGCTCACCTCGGCAGGATCGAACTGTGCGGTGATGTGCGCGCCCCGCTGCTTCGCGAAGGCATGGTCGAAGGGCGCGGCCGCGGCGACCATCAGAGACCCGGCAACCACGGCCGAAGCCACGGCCATCATCGTGGCGACGGCGATCACCACGGTCTGCACCCGTCGTCGGCTCACCCCGGAGCGCACGACCCGGCTCAGCGCGCTGGTGCCCAACAGGCTCATCGGACGGCCTGCGCGTACGTATCGCGGGCGAGGTGACCGTCGACCAGGTGGATCGTGCGGCTGGCGACCGTCTCGGCCAATGACCGGTCATGCGTCACCAGCACGATGGTCTGGCCGCCGCGGTGCAGGTCCATCAGCAGGTTGCGCACGTCGTGGCCCGAGGCGGTGTCGAGCGCGCCGGTGGGCTCGTCGGCGAGCAGCAGCTCGGGCCGGTTGATCAACGCCCTGGCGACGCCGACTCGCTGGCGCTCACCCCCGGACAGCCGGCCCGGGTAGGCGCGGGCGTGCTTCTGGATGCCCAGCATCTCCATGAGTTCGCCCGCGCGGGACGCGGCGTCGCGCCGGCCGGCCCCGGTCAGCTGGGCAGGGAGCTGGATGTTGTCGGTGACGTTGAGGTCGTCGAGGAGATTGAAGAACTGGAAGGCCATACCGATGCGCGCACGACGGAACTTGGCGAGGGCGTGCTCGCTCAGCTGGTCGATCCGCCGCCCGGCCACGATCACCGCGCCGTCCGTCGGCTTGTCCAGACCGGCGACGAGGTTCAGCAGCGTGGACTTGCCGCTGCCGGAAGGACCCGTCACGGCGAGGGCCTCGCCCCTGGCGACGCTGAGTGTGAGCGGTCCGAGCACGGGCTCGCCGGCGCTGTCGTAGCGCTTCGCCACCCGCTCCAGTTCGATCACTTGATTCATACGAGAGGCCCGTCCTTACGGTCGCGAGAGGCGCATGCCGTTGCCGGCCCTGTGAACCTAGGGGCCGCTGCCGGCGGGGCGCGTCGGCCGTGAAACCAATATCAAGCCGTTCTCGGGGACGAACCGGCCGCAGACTCCTACCTGAGGACGAGGACCCAAGGACGGTGCCCTGGTCAGTCAGGCGGACGTCGGCCGGGTGCAGAACCCAGCACAATGTGCGGATGGAGACGGAAGACCGGCGCGGCAGGCAGCGACAGCTCCTCGACGCATTGCGCCCTGAGGCGAAGGCCGCCCCGCTGTCCAGACGAGCGGTACGCGCCGATGTGGCACTGGCGATCGTCCTGACCCTCGCCGCTCTGTACCTTGCGATGCGCTACCCCGGCGACGGTCCTGTGACCATCAGCCCACCCAAGATCGACGACGGCACCGGGATCCCCGCCCCGCCGCCCCCTGGCCCTGATCAGGCACCCGTGGAGGAAGAACTTCCCCCTGTGCCCTGGGCCTTGGTCCTCGTGTCGACGCTGCCGCTCGTCCTCCGGCGCCGCTACCCGCTGGCCGTCTTCGCCACAGTCCTTGCCGCGAGCCTGGCCATCGGCAGCTCCGCCTCATGGATCACCGTCCTTGCCTGCGTCGTCGCTGCCTACAGCGCCGTCGTGCACAGCCGATACCGGATCATGGCGATCGCCGGCCTGGTGATCGCCGCTGTCCTGTCCGGCTTCGCCTTCCGCCATGCGGATCCGGTGGTCCCAGGGTGGTCCAGCCCGGGTTTCGTGCTGCTGGTGGCCGGGATGCTGGCCAGCCTCGTCCGTTTCCTGCAACTACGCCTTGCGTCCAGCAGGGACCGAGTCACCGAACTACAGGCGGCTCAGGAGCAGGCCACGCGGCGGGCCGTTGAGGAGGAGCGTGCCCGCATCGCCGCCGAACTGCATGACGTCGTCACGCACAATGTGAGCGTGATGGTGATCCAGGCGGGTGCGGCACGCAAAGTGATGGACGTGATGCCGGAGCAATCGAAGGAGGCTTTGCTGGCCGTGGAGGCAGGCGGCCGGGCCGCCATGGCAGAACTGCGCCATGTGATGGGCCTGTTGGCTGCCACGGACCAGGAGAAGTCAGACGGTCTGGAGCCTCAGCCCGGCCTCGCGCAGCTCGACGCGCTGGTCGCGCGAGTCCGAGCTGCCGGAACGCCCGTGCGTGTCGGCCTTTCGCTGCCGTCGCAACCGCTGCCGCCAGGCGTGGACCTCGCGGCGTACCGCGTCGTGCAGGAAGCGCTGACCAACACCATCAAACACGCACGCGGCGCGGAGGCGACGCTCTCCATCGGCTACACCGACACCAGTCTGCACATCGAGGTCACGGATACCGGCGGCGCGAAGGGCTCCCCACCGGTGGAGAACAACGGCCGTGGCCACCTGGGGCTGCGCGAGCGACTGGCCGTCTACGAAGGCAAGCTGACGGCCGGGCCGACACCCGCCGGCGGCTACCGGGTCACGGCCCGTATCCCGCGGAGCGCGGCATGACGGCGGACAGGCCGCCGCTACGGGTGGTCATCGCGGACGACCAGGCCCTCGTACGCACCGGCTTCAAGATGATTCTTGCCGCGGACGGCATCGAGGTGAACGCTGAGGCGGCTGACGGGGCCGAGGCTGTCGCGGCGGTCCGCCGCACGCGGCCTGACGTCGTCCTCATGGACATCCGGATGCCGGAGATGGACGGTATCGAGGCCACCAGGCGCATCCTCGCCGGTGACGATCTGCAGGCGACCCGGGTCATCATCCTCACCACGTACGACCTCGATCACTACGTCTACGCCGCACTCACGGCCGGCGCCAGCGGCTTCCTGCTCAAGGACGTCTCCCCGGAACACCTGGTGGCCGCCCTGCAGCTGGTGCAGTCCGGCGATGCCCTCCTCGCACCCACGATCACCCGCCGACTGATCGAACGCTTCGCCAAGCACGACGCACCACAGACCATCGCCCCGCACCGTGACCTGGCCAGCCTGACCCCGCGTGAGCTCGAGGTACTGCGCCTGCTCGCGACGGGCCTCAGCAACGCCGAACTCGCCTCGCGGCTCCATCTCAGTCCGACCACGATCAAGAGCCACGTCGGCCGCATCCTGTCCAAGCTGAACCTGCGCGACCGTGTCCAGGCCGTCGTCCTCGCCTACGAGACGGGGCTGATCGCCCCGAGAGGCGGCGCCCCGAGCGTGGACGGGTGATCACACACGGAGCCGGACGACCAGAACTGCCGACCTGACTGCGTTGATCGTCCCCTCGCCAGTGGAATGCGCGTTTTCTGGACGGGGGGCCGCGTTTGCTGGGCAGACGTCTGTACCGGCAGAGCGGAAAGATGGTCACTTGGGCCGTTTCGGTGCGCCCAGGCCGGCCGCTTCCCTGACCCCGAACGGTCTGCCTGCGGCGTGCGGTTCATGTGCCGTGGACGGCAAGGCTCAGCAAGCCGGACGGAGAGCCGTCCACGCGGGGCCAGTGGGCTTTGCGGGAGTGGGCCCATGAGGGCCGCGTGGACGGCGGGTATGCGGTGGCAGCGGACGTGTCGTCGGTCTCGGTGTGAGCGTGGCCGGTTGTTTGGCGTCTCAATTGTGTTGGGTGTTCTGGCGCAGCGTCATGGCCGGGGATTGGCCGAAGGCGTCGCGGTAGTGGCCCGCGAAGCGGCTGGTGTGGGCGAATCCCCAGCGCGCGGCGATCTGGGTGACGGTCGATGCATCCGGGGTGGCGGTCTGTAATTCGCGGTGCGCCTGTTCGAGGCGGGCTCGGCGCAGGTAGGCGAGCGGCGTGGTGTCGCGGTGGCGGCGGAAGGCCTGCTGCAGGGCTCGGGGAGAGGCGCATGCGGCTCGGGCGATGTCAGTGAGCGTGATGTTCCGGTGGGCGTGGGAGTCGATGTAGGCGAGGGCGCGTTGCAACGTCGCGGGTGTCGCATCGGTGCTGTCGATCCGGCGACGGTCGGGAGTCCGGGGCGGGAAGACAGCCAGCAAGGTCGTGGCGAGCAGACGAGCCATCTGCCCGGACAGCAGGGCCGGCACCGACTGCGCGCCGTCGAGCCGGTGCGATGCGAACGAGGTCGCGGCTTGCCACAGCCGGGCTGCGGCAGGGTCCGGAGCCTGCAGCTCGAGAAAGTGCAGTGGTGTGCGGTCGTCGGGGAGGGTGCCCAGCGTGTCGTGGAGGAGGGCGGGGTCGATTGTGGTCACTTGCGTCACCGCCGACTCGCACACAACTCGGTAGGGTTTCCCGTACGGGGTCAGCAGGGGAGTGGTGAGTCCGGGACGGTCGCTGCGGTCCGGGAAGTCGACTCCCAGGTGTCCTTGGCTGGTCACGCTCACCACGAGACGGCTCAGCGGATCGCAGGCGAAGTGCAGCGTGCCAGGAAGCACCACGTGGTCGACGGTGAACTGGTCGGTACCCACACGGGAGAACCGCAGGTCCTCGCCCTCCAGGCGGCCGCTGAGCCGCAGGCTCGTACCGTAGGAGGCGTCCATGAACTCGCGGGCCAGCGCGGCTTCTTTGGTGGCGAGGGTGCTTCGTATCAAGCGCACGTTTCCCGGCGCAATGCCCACAGCCGCCCCTTTGGCTTCGGGTCACGAGCTGTCGATCCTTGCGTCACTGCGTTGACCGACATACCGAATCTACTCCGAACCGCGGACCAGGGACAGGTGCCGCATCCAGCCGCGGAGCCGTTCAGCCTGATGATGTCCCGTGACCGCGGCCGCCCCCTCGACGACGAGTCGGAGCGATCCGCTACGTGATCACGTGTCGAACACCCCCAGCCGGTGCGCGATCGCCGCGGCCTCCCCGCGGCCTGAAACGTCCAGTTTGGCCAGGATGTTGGAGACGTGCACGCTCGCCGTCTTCGGCGAGATGAACAGTTCCTCCGCGATCTGCCGGTTGCTTCGCCCGGCGGCGACCAGGTGCAGTACCTCTCGCTCCCGGGAAGTCAGGCCCAGGGTCGCCGTTGGTGTCGGGGGGAGGGGCGCCGTCCCTCCCTCGGCCTCGTGCAGCGGAATCCGCGCGCGGTCCGCCAGCGCGGTGATCTCCCGCTCGAGCGGCGCCGCGCCCAGCTCGCCCGCCACGGCCCTGGCCTGTCGCAGCAGCTCGCCGGCCGATGTACGCGAACCGGCGCCGCCCTGGGTGATCAAGCTCTCCGCGAGCCGCAACCGGGCGGTGGCCATCAGCGCCGGGGCCTCCAACTGCTCGGTGGCGGCGAGAGCCTGTGTCCATCGGGCGGTCGCGTCCTGCCCCTCGGCGGTGAGCAGTTCGGCCTGGATCATCAGGGACTGCGCGGCCCACAGCGGTACGAACTCCGGCTGGCCCTGCATGGCCTCGCGGATCCGCCGCACCGCTGCCGCGCGCCCCGGCCCGGCCACCGCGAGCCCGTGGGCCCGCGCCTCCGCCGCGGCGGCCTCGTACAGCAGTGGCCAGCCGTAGCGATGGTGGCCGGGGGCGATGGCGTCGCCGACGGCCCTCTCCAGCAGCGAGCGCACGTCAAGGATCCGGCCGTCGGCGGCCGCCAGCGCGATGGCGATCCGGGCGACGGACAGTGTGTGCTGCAGCTCCGGGTAGGCGCCGGTGGCCCGGCCACCGGAGTGCTCGAGATGGCGCAAAGTTTCGGCGTACGCACCTCGGGCCAGGGCCAGTTCGGCCCGTTGCTCGGCGATCTGGGCCTGGGTGCGGGAGCTCACCCCGCGGCGACCGGACGCCCGGTCGAGCACCTCGTCGGCGTCTGTGCAGCGGCCGAGCTGGATGAGGGACTCGGCGAGGTTGCCGTCGATGAACGAGGCGGTGTCCGGCAACCCGTACCGCTCGGCAAGCCCGCTGCCCTCTTCGGCGACCTCGACGGCCTCGCGGTAACGGCCGAGGCCGTGCAGCGCCGTGGACAGATTGCCGAAGCCGTGCAGCAGGGCGTTGGCGTTGCCGGGTTTCAGTTCCTGGGCGCACACGTCCCGGGCCTGCGCGAGCCCGGTCTCGACATCGCCCGAGTGGATGGTCAGCCAGGCAAGGGTGTGCCGCGCGGTGAGACCGCTGGTCTCCGCGCCCGTCATGCGGCAGAGCTCCACCGCCTGCTGCGCGATCTCGATGGCCTTCGCCCCGGGCTGGTGCACCACGTACCAGTGCGCCGCATGCGTGAGCACATAGGCGTGTACGACGGACGGCGGCAGGCCTTCGAGCAGCTTCAGGGCTTGGGCGATCTCATCCCAGCCGTCCGAGCGGGAGAGGTCGCGCATCAGCTGGTAGCGCTCGGTCCAGAACCAGGCAGCCCGCAGGGCATCGGTGTCCGCCAGCTCGCGCAGCGCCCGCTTGCAGATGGCGAGCGCTCGCTCCCACTCTCCCGTCAGACGCGCGGCGACAGTGATCGCGGCGAGGAGGTCCACGAAGTCGCCGGGCGCGTCCGAGGACAGGGCCGGGCACAGGCCGTCGTCGACACCTTGACGCATCGCCTGGCGGCGCACCTCCTCAGGAACGTCGTCCCACAACTCCAGCGCCCGCTCCAGCAGATGGTGCTGCTCGGCGAACGCATGGCGACCGCGGGAGGCGCCCGCCGCGGCGAGCACGGCGGGCAACGCCTTGGCGGGGACGCGGGCGTCGAACCAGTAGCCGGCAAGACGCCCGGCACGCTCCTCGGACCGTACGAGGGTGGGGTCGGCCTCCAGCGCCTCGGCATAGCGGCGGCTGAGCCGGGAGCGCTCGCCGGGCAGCAGGTCACCGGCCACGGCCTCGCGCATCAGGGCATGACGGAAACGGTAGGACTCGCCCTCGTCGGAGGGCTGCAGGACGGCGGCACCGACAGCGGTACGCAGGGTCTCGATCAGCTCGTCCTCGGCCAGGCCCGTCACGGTGGCCAGCAGACGGAACTCCACCTCGGAGCCGCCCTCGGCAGCGATCCGCACCACGCGCTGCACTTCTTCCGGCAGGGCTTCCGCCCGGACCAGCAGCAGGTCGCGCAGGGAGTCGCTGAGGCCGCCGGGGGAGCCCCCGAGGATGCTGCGGGCCAGCTCCTCGACGAAGAACGCGTTGCCCTCCGAGCGCGCGAAGACGCGGTCGAGGAGCTGCTCGGAGGGGGCCTCGCCGTGGAGGGCGGCGAGCTGGCGGCGCACTTCGGGGCGCTCGAAGCGGGGGAGTTCGAGGCGGGTGACGGTGCGCAGCCGCTCGTACTCGGCGAGGGCGGGGCGCAGCGGGTGGCGGCGGTGCAGGTCGTCGGCGCGGTAGGTGGCGACGATCAACAGGCGGCTGTCGGTGAGGGCGCGCAGCAGGTAGCTGAGCAGCTCGCGGGTCGAGCGGTCGGCCCAGTGCAGGTCTTCCAGGGCCACCACGAGAGTCCGGTCCCTGGAGAGCCGTTCCAGGAGGCGGACGGTGAGCTCGAAGAGGCGGGCGCGGCCATCGGTCTCGGGGTGGTCCCGGTCCATATCGCCGAGCTCGGGCAGGAGCCGGGCGAGCTCGCCCTCCTGCCCGGCGACGGCGGTGTCCAGTTCGGCGCCGAGCTGCCGGCGCAGGGAGCGCAGGGCCGCCGAGACGGGGTGGTACGGCAGGGCGTCGGCACCGGTCTCGACGCAGCCGCCCAGGGCGACGACGGCACCGCCTGCGGCGGCCCGGTCGAGGAATTCCCGAAGCAGCCGGGTCTTGCCCACGCCGGCCTCGCCGCCCAGGATGACGGCGCCGGACTCTTCGGCGTCCGCCCGGGACAAGGCTTCGCCGAGGGTGGTCAGTTCGGCGCTGCGGCCCACGAGGACGGGGCTTGTATGACTACTGTGCACAGCGCTGAGCATGGCATCTCGTACGCGGTGGGGGACAGGGGGTTCCGTGGCCCCCGGGCCGGCGCACGGGTATGCGGGCGCGGCAGCTCAGTCGACGCAGAACTCGTTGCCCTCGATGTCCAGCATCGGAATGCACGCATCATTGCCGTCGTACAGCGTTTGTACGTGGACCGCCCCGAGCGGGACCAGCCGTGCGCACTCGGCCTCGAGCGCGGCGAGGCGCTCTTCCCCTACGAGTCCGGTGCCGACCCGCACGTCGAGATGCACCCGGTTCTTGGCGGCTTTCCCTTCGGGAACGCGCTGGAAGTACAGCCGCGGACCCTCGCCCGAGGGGTCGACGCATGCACACCACGCGTCTTGCTGCTCCGGTGGCTGGGAACGCTTGAATTCGTCCCACGTGGCAAAGCCGTTCGGCGGCGGCGGTATGACGTAGCCCAGCACCTCGCACCAGAAACGGGCGAGGCGCTCGGGTTCCGCGCAGTCGAAGGTGACCTGGAACTTCTTGATCGACTCCATCGGGTCACCGTAAGGGTACGTGGTGCTCAGCGGTACCCGGTATGGCGAGGGCGGGTGTCGGTCAGGTGTGGTCGAGGGCCCAGGCCAGGGCGTGGTCGGCGATTTCCTCCCAGCCCTCCTGGGCGGGCATCAAATGGCTGCGCCCCGGATATTCGACGATGTCGGTGACGGTGTTGGACTTGTAGTGCTTGTAGTTGGACTGCTGGATCTTCGGCGGCATCAGGTGGTCGTGCTCACCCGAGACGAACAGCAGCGGAGCCCGGTCGTCGTTGCGGTAGTTCACATAGGAGTCGGCGTGGCCGGGGTGGATGTTGGCTAGCGCGCTGCCCCAGAACACATGGCCGGAGGCGGGGATGTGGTAGCGCTCGTACAGGGCGCGGGACTCGTCCTCGGGGAAGGTGTTGGTGAAGGCGTAGCGCCACTGGGCGTAGGTGAACCCGACGGCCTTGTGACGGTTGGCCGGGTTCTTCAGCACTGGGAACGTCGCTTTGAGTTGCGACAGCGGAATGGTCGTCACGCCTTCGGTGGGCGCGGAGTTGATGGCCACTCCCGCGCTGCCGTATCCGTGATCGAGGAGGATCTGGGTGAACACCCCGCCCGCGGAGTGGCCCATGATGATCGGCTGGGTGCCGAGACCGTCGATCAGCTTCTCCAGCGACGAGATGATCGAGGGAACGCTGAGCTCCTCGATCGGGGTGGGGTCGGCGTTGAGCGCCTCCACCTCCACCTCGAAACCGGGGTAGGCCGGGGCCAGTACGCGGAACCCCTGGGACTGGTAGCGGGTGATCCAGTGTTCCCAGCTGCGGGGTGTCACCCAGAAGCCGTGGATGAGGACGATGGTGTCCGGTTTCATGAGCGTTCGCTCCTTCAACGGGTGGCGGCGTGGGCCGCCTTGATGATTTTCGCGGCGGCCTCCGGGTGGGAGATCATCACCACGTGCGAGGACCGGATCTCGGTCACCTTGCTGCCCGCGCGCTTGGCCATGAACCGCTGGGCGGCGGGCGGGATGACCTTGTCCTGGGTCGGGATCAGGTACCAGGACGGGATGGTCTTCCAGCCAGGCGCGCCGCTGGGGCCGCTGAGGCCCTGGACGCTGCCAGGGCGCTGGGTGGCTGCCATCAGACGGGTCTTGGAGGCGGGCAGGTCGGCGGCGAACACGGCCTGGAACTTCGCGGGGTCTATGTAGCCGTCGGTGCCCGGTTTGCTGCCGGGGATGGGGTAGGCGCGGGGGATCAGGGCGGGGGCCAGTTCACTGCCGGGGAACTGGCCTGCCAGTTGCAGCGCGCTCTCGCCCTCGGCGGGTGCGAACGCCCCCATGTACACCAGTGCCTTGACGTTGGCGTGGCCGCGCGCGGCGTTGGTGATGACGACGCCGCCGTAGGAGTGGGCGGCCAGGATGACCGGGCCGGGAACGGTGTCCACCACACTGGAGATGTACGCGGCGTCGCCGGCGGTGTCCCGCAGCGGGTTGGCCGGTGCGATGACCGGGAAGCCCGCCTTCTGCAGCAAGGCGATGGTGTCGTTGAAGCCGGAGGCGTCGGCGAACGCCCCGTGCACCAGGACCACGGTCGGCTTCGGCTCCTTCGCCTGGGCCTGAACTGATGTGTGGGAGGTCGCCTGGGCGGCGACCGAGCCGGTGACGAGGAGGACGGCGGCGGCCAGTGCCGTCAGCAGACGGCGCGGAGCAGGTACACGCATGACGAACCCTTTCAGGCAGAGGGTTGAACGGTGCGGAGGTGCCGGCTGGGTGGTGCGATGACGTGCGGGTGAGGGCGCGGGCGCGACGCGGAGCGGGTCCGCGTCCGGGTGCTGGCGGCCGTGCGCGGGCTGGTGGGGCTCAGGAGGCGAGGAACGCGAGCAGGTCGGCGTTGAACTCGTCCTTGAAGGCGCCCACGAGACCGTGCGGCGCACCCGGATAGACCTTCAGCGTCGCGTCCTTGACGAGCTTGGCCGACTCCAGGCCGGCGGCCACGATCGGGACGATCTGGTCGTCGTCGCCGTGAGCGATGAAGGTGGGGATGTCGAAGCGCCCCAGGTCCTCGGTGAAGTCGGTCTCGGAGAACGCGCGGATGCAGTCAAGCGCGCCCTTGAGCCCGACCTGCATGCTCTGCAGCCAGAACGCGTCCGACACTCCCTGTGAGACCGTCGCACCGGGCCGGTTGAATCCGTAGAAGGGCAGGCTCAACTCGGCGTAGAACTGCGACCGGTCGGCCGACACACCCGCACGTATGGCGTCGAACGCCTCGATGGGCAGGCCCTGCGGATTGGTGTCGGTCTTGAGCATGAGGGGCGGCACGGCCCCCAGCAGGACGGCCTTGGCGACGCGGGACGTACCGTGCCGGCCGAGGTAGCGGGTGACCTCGCCGCCTCCCGTCGAGTGCCCGACCAGGACGGCGTCGTGCAGGTCGAGCGCCTCGATCAGCTGGGCGAGGTCGTCGGCGTAGGTGTCCATGTCGTTGCCGTCCCACGGCTGGCTCGAGCGGCCGTGGCCGCGCCGGTCGTGGGCGATCGCGCGGTAGCCGTACGAGGCGACCAGGTGCAGTTGGTCGTCCCAGGCGTCGGCGTTCAACGGCCAGCCGTGGCTGAACACCACCGGACGCCCGGTGCCCCAGTCCTTGAAGAAGATCTCCGTGCCGTCGTGCGTCGTGATGAAGTTGCGCATGGGAGCGCTCCCGTCAGCAGCCGTATGGGCGTGGATTTCGGTGTGGGCCCGTCTTCGGTGAGGGGGATCGTGCCAGTGACGGGGGCCCCGCTCTTTGCCGTGCGCGCCGAGAACTGTGCCCTGAGTGCCAAGGTGGCGATCGTCCCGGTGGCTGCTGAGGCATGAGATGAGGAACTGTGCGCGCGTGGCTCAGCGGTACTTGAATATGCCTGCCCAAGTTGCCCGCGGTGCTGAAGAATCCGGGAGACGGCACGGCAGCGGGAAGGCCGCTGCCGCCGTCCTGGGGGGGCCATGCTGGTTTTGGACACGGAGGACTTACCTGCCGCCGACCGGGTCGGGGCATTTCACGCCGTGGCCGTGGGGGAGAGCGGCAGCTGTTCGGTCGAGCAGGAACATTCCGCGGTCGGCATGCGCAAGAGGCTGGAGGTCTGGAACTTCGGCCCGCTGACCTTGTTCGCCACGCGCGGATCCGGCATGCGCATCTGGCGCACCCCGCGCCACTCGCGGTTCGACTCGATGAACACCGTCTCGATCATCACCCAGAGCCAGGGGACGGGTTCCTTTTCCTGGAACGGCCATCAACAGCGCGTCGGGCCCGACTCCCTGGCTCTGGCGCACAAGACCGCCGGCTATGAGTACGGGTGGTCCGGGGCTGGATTGTCCGTCGCCTTCATGGTCGACACCGAACGTCTCGGCCTTCCCGAACACCTGGTGCGGACGGCCATACCGCTACTGGAGCACAGCAGTGTCGCGCCGTTACTGCTGCATCATCTCCGGAGCCTGCACCACCGCGCCGACCAGCTCAGCGGCGACCCTGGTGCCGAGGCGCTCGGTTCGGCGACGCTGGAACTCACCCGAGCC
The DNA here is from genome assembly GCF_055577715.1 of Streptomyces sp. NPDC033177. NCBI lineage: Bacteria > Bacillati > Actinomycetota > Actinomycetes > Kitasatosporales > Streptomycetaceae > Streptomyces > Streptomyces sp. NPDC033177. The sequence goes on from NZ_JBVIPS010000004.1 coordinate 186,220, forward strand.
CTGGTCGTCTCGGTGTCCGCCGACGAACGCACCCGGCGTACGGTCGCGAAGGACACCCTCCTGACCCGCATACTCGCCTACGTCCGCGCGCATCTGACCGACCCCGGGCTCACCCCTCAGAGCATCGCCGCGGCCCACAACATCTCCGTACGGACCCTCTACCGGCTCTGTGAGCAAGGCGGCCTCGGCCTGGAGAAATGGATCATCCGGCGACGTCTGGAAGGCACGCGCCGCGACTTGGCCCTGCCCGAGCACGCCCACCGCACGATCGAGGCCGTCGCCAGGTCCTGGGGCCTGACCAACCCGGCTCACTTCTCCCGCCGCTTCCACCAGACCTACGGCGTCACACCCCGCCAGTGGCGCCGCCTCCACCACCCGGCAGCCGGCCCGTCATCGGACGAGTGACGCGCGAAGTTCCGCTCCGACATGCGACTGGTCGCGCGCTCCGGCAGTGACTGCCGGACCGCGCGACCAGGATCAGCGATCAGTACTGCTGGGTCTCCACGAAACCGGCGTCCGCGTCGTCCGTGGCGGCGAGGGAGTCCACCGCGGCGACCGGGTCGAAGCCGGGCGGGCTGTCGCGGAGCGCGAGGCCCATGCCGGCCAGCTTCGCCTTGATCTCGTCGATCGACTTCGCACCGAAGTTGCGGATGTCGAGGAGGTCCGCCTCGGAGCGGGCCACGAGCTCACCCACGGAGTGGATGCCCTCGCGCTTGAGGCAGTTGTACGAGCGGACCGTGAGGTCCAGGTCCTCGATCGGCAGCACCAGGTCGGCGGCGAGAGCGGCGTCCGTCGGGGACGGACCCATGTCGATGCCCTCGGCGTCGACGTTGAGCTCGCGGGCCAGACCGAACAGCTCGACCAGGGTCTTGCCTGCGGACGCCATGGCGTCACGCGGGCGCATGGCCTGCTTGGTCTCGACGTCGACGATCAGCTTGTCGAAGTCGGTGCGCTGCTCGACTCGGGTCGCCTCGACCTTGTAGGTGACCTTCAGCACGGGGCTGTAGATGGAGTCGACCGGAATACGGCCGATCTCCTGGCCGACCTGCTTGTTCTGGACGGCGGAGACGTAGCCGCGACCGCGCTCGACGGTCAGCTCCATCTCCAGCTTGCCCTTGCCGTTGAGCGTGGCGAGGACGAGGTCGGGGTTGTGCACCTCGACACCGGCCGGGGGCGCGATGTCGGCGGCGGTGACCAGACCGGGGCCCTGCTTGCGCAGGTACATCACGACAGGCTCATCGTGCTCGGACGAGACGACGAGCTGCTTGATGTTGAGGATGAGGTCGGTGACGTCTTCCTTGACGCCCGGCACGGTGGTGAACTCGTGCAGGACACCGTCGATGCGGATGGACGTGACGGCCGCACCCGGGATCGAGGAGAGAAGGGTCCGACGCAGCGAGTTGCCGAGGGTGTAACCGAAGCCCGGCTCCAGCGGCTCGATCACGAACCGGGAGCGGAATTCGTCGACGACCTCTTCGGTCAACGAGGGACGCTGAGCGATCAGCATGAAGTATTTCCTCCAAAGTTCGGCGCCCGCCATTTGACGCCGTGGACACTGCAAAGGGTAATGGGTCGCACACCCTCACCTGGTGGTCTGGGTCCAGGAGTCGCTGGGCAAGGGTACGCAAAACGTGAGGGAAGCCTGCCACGAGGGCCGAAGAGCCCTGTCCGGGGCCCGCCCGAAACCCGTCTGAGGCCGTCCCGCGTCCGGCATAGCCCGCTCACCCCCAGGTCAGACCGCTGACCAGAGCCGGACCGAAATGTCGGGCAGCGACTTTGGGCCCGTCCTCGGAGATGAGTTCGGTTCCGATGGCGACACCGCCCACGGCGTACGTTCTGCTCAATGTCTCGGCGGCAGCCGATGCAGCGTCACGTCGTGCAATGCGCCGTCAGAGACGGTCAGGGTGAGGAACGTGCAGAACGGCTGGCGTCTGCGGTCGGTGGGTGAGCCGGGGTTGAGCAGGCGCAGGCCGCCGGGGGCCGTGGAATCCCAGGGAATGTGGCTGTGGCCGAAGACGAGTACGTCCAAGTCCGGGAATCGTTCGGCGCACCGGCGTTCGCGTCCGGTGGCCGCCCCGGTCTCGTGCACGACACCGAACCGCAGGCCTCCCAGTTCCGCACGGGCCACCTCGGGAATGCGCCGACGCAGCGGGGGACCGTCGTTGTTGCCGAACACGCCGATCAGCCGACGCGATCTGGATTCGAACAGATCGAGCGTGGCCTCATCGATCCAGTCCCCGGCGTGGATGACTGCGTCCGCCTCGTCGATGCCTGACAAGAGAGCGTCGGGCAGGACTTTTGCCCGCTTCGGCACGTGCGTGTCAGAGGTAAGCAGCAGCCGCACACGGTGACCTGATCCCGCTCCGCTCACCTGTTCGAGGTGAAGTCGGTCGTGAGGTGGGCCGCCAGCTGTCCCGGGGCGTCCTCCTGGAGAAGGTGGCCCGCCCCGTCGATCCAGTGCAGCTCGGCGTGGGGGATGCGCTCGTGCAGCCAGGTGGCGTATTCCGGTGGGAGGATGCGGTCCTCGCGGCCCCAGATGAGGCGTACCGGCAGCGACATTCCGCCCAGCAGCTTCTCGTACGCGGCGGTGTCCGCCTGCCTGATCTGGCGGTACTGCCGATAGAACGCGGCCTGTCCTTCGGCTCCTCGCCATGGTGCGAGAAACGCGTCGAGGACTTCCGGCCGCAGGCCGAGGTGCGTCGCGTGCCGCATATGGCTGGCGACCAGTGCTTCGTGGGCGTAGTCCGGAAGCTGCCCAAGGACGTCCGCGTGCTCCAGGATGAGCCGGAACAGCCCCCGTTCCCACTCTCCGCCGCTCACCGCGTCGAAGAGCGTCAGGTCCCGGTAGCTTCTCTCCTCCAGCAGCAGCGTCCGCAAGGCCACGGCACCGCCGATGTCGTGCGCGACGACGCTGGGGCAGGACAGCTCCCAGTGGTCGAGGAGCCGGGCGAAGGTCCTCGCGTGCGCAGCGAGGCTGAGGTCTTGGCCCTCGCGCTGGTCCGACTGCCCGAAGCCGAGGTGGTCGAAGACGAAGACCGTGCGGGTACGGGCGAGCGCTGGAGCGATGTCCCGCCAGAGGAAGGAGGAGTACGGGGTGCCGTGCACCAGCACGAGCGGGTCCCCGCTGCCGAGGGCCCTCCAACGCACCACCCCCTCGGGTGTCTCGAACTCCTCGCCAAGTGTCCAGTTCACCCTCGACTCCCTCTCTGCTTGCTGCGGTGTTCTCGCGCTACTGCCCGGACTCGGGGTGGCCGCCCTCGATCTGGTCCCGCACACCCTGGTCCTCGTCCTTCGCCCCGTCTCCGGTGTGCGCGGCGTTCTCTTGCGCCTCTTTGTTCGAGGTGCCTCCGTCGGCCTCGTCCTTGGTCTGATCTTCCTCACCCATGGCGGGCTCCTCTTTCTGCAGCCAGCCGTCGTAGGCCAGCTGCATGCAGTCGGCGATGGCCAGGGACGTGAGGCCGCCCGTCACGGTCCGCGTGGCCTGCGGCCACACCGAGCGGGCCCCGGTGAAGGTGGCCGTCAGCCAGACGCTCAGGCAGAACGGACAAGTGATCAGCTCGCCCACGGTCGACTTGACGGCCCCTCCGCGAGGGTTCTCGCTGACTTCGGCGGGGCCTGTCGAGGACTCGAAACGGGTGAAGGGCGCCCGGAGCGGGCTGGTGACGGTCCCCTTGCTGAGCAGTCGGCTCAGCCGGAACACAGCGGTTGCCGTCAGCAGGACATCCCAGGGTTCCCGGCCGTCCGGAGCCTTCGTCTTGCGCCGGGCAGCAACCGCACCCCAGGCGGCCGTGTACGCGCCGAACGCCACGACGGCCGCGAAATGCCCTCCGAGCCGGTGCTCCTTCGGCGGTTCATAGGCCGCGCCGACCCGCCGCAGGGCCCCTCTGACCCGGTCCATACGGCTCTCGTTCGTGGGTAGACCGTGGTTCACAAATACCTCCGCCGGATGCTCCTGATGGTCTGCTCCCTCATACACGACGGTGCCACGTCTTCTCGGGACGTCGCGCGACCGCGCTCCTTCAGGAAACGCCGCCACACCGTGCACACAGGCGAAAAACCGTCTTCCCCGACCGGAGCAGGCCATGTCATTTGGCCGAGTGGGCAGGGGCCACCGTGACCAGGTTCGCCCTGTCCGTACCCCATCGCCCGTCTCCCCGTGTGCCCGTACGTCTGAATCTCCCTGCGTTAGGCGGAAGTTAGTGCGGTGGGAGTCCTGCGTTAGCGGGCTGGACCAGGGTGGGTGTTGTTCCTAGGAGAGATCCACATCCACCACCGCCGGGGGGACCGCCATGCGCTCCGACATCATGGCCGCGAGTCTCTCGCTCGCGGGCTGCAAGAGCGACGACGGCACCGCGCAAGGCGGCATCTCGCCGGTGTCAGGCGCACCGCCGGCAAGCGGTGATGAGCAAGGCGCGTCCCACCCCAGCGTTCCAGGTAGCATGCGTTCTGGCTGGTCAGAGGGTCATTCCTTGTTCCAGCGTCCCTAACTGCCCGGATGTTGTGGCGGTCCGGATGGATCATCCAGCAAACTCGAGACGCGCTCACCCGGGAGATCTCCCGACGCCCCATATCGCGATCCCCTCGCGATCACCCGTATGAGGTGCGGGCGCTGAGTACGGGCCTCCAGCACGTCCGGCAGCAACCACTTGAGGAGTTCGCAGATGTCTCGCAAGCGCTTACACCTGATCGCCGTTCCGGCCGCCGCGGTGGCCCTGACCCTGACCGCTGCCGGATACCAGGCAAGCGCGGCCGAGATGCCGGACGGGAGCGCGGCACGGTCCGGTCAGGCCGCCCAGGCGCCCCTCCCGTGCCTGTCCGGCGCCACCACGCTGCTCGGTGACCTCGACGGCGACAGCCGCGCCGACAAGATCGCCAACCCCGGGCACACCGGCACCAAGATGACGGTCCAATGGGGAGCCGCGAACGGCTCATTCGGCAGCAAGCAGAACGTCAGCAAGCTCGTTGGCGCGAAGGCGGGCGAGGTCGCCACCGCCGCGGTCGCCGACTTCCGGAACGACGGCACCCTGGACATGGTCGTCAATCTCGTCACGCCCTCCGGTGGGTACGACCCCAACGCGGCACGCGTCTCCGAATTCCGCCCCGGCCCGCTCAAGCGGTCGAACCTGGCCTCGGCCGCCCCCAAGCGCTCCGACATAGGCACTCAGGGCGAGGCCAACCAGCTGCGCATCGCCGACTACGGCGGCGACGCCTATCCGGACCTCGCCGTCCTCAACAACGCGGGCGACGGCGTGTGGGAGCGCTCCATCCGCCTGACGAAGCCGGGCAGCGGCCCCGGCGCCTACGACTACGAACTGCAGCAGCAGTACGGCGAGACCGGGACGCCGGCCGAGCCCCCGGCCATGCCCACGGACGGTTGGAAGCACTTCTACAACTCCTGCTCCTGACCCAAACCGGGCGCGACCCCCCCCTGCTCGCCGCCGTAGTCCCACAAGTAAGGAAGTCCGCGTGTCCAGCTCGTCCCCGGCCTCCCCGGCCTCTCCCTCCGCCTTACCGACGACCAACCGGGTGCGGGTCGCCGTCAGCACCCCCGACCCGATCAGCCGAGAGGGGGTCCTCAGCCAGTTGCGCCGCCATCCGGAGGTCGAACTGGAAGCAGATGCCGGCTCCGCCGCAGTGGCGTTGCTCATCGAGGACACCCTCGACGAGGCCGCGCTGACCCGGCTGAGGCGGGCCGTGCGCGCCGAGGGGGTACGTGCCGTGCTCGTCGCGGGCACGGTCCGGGAGCAGGAGCTCCTGGAAGTCATCGAGTGCGGTGTGGGTGCCATCGTCTGGCGCCACGAAGCAACCGCCGAACGTCTGGTCCAGGCGGTGTTGACCACCGCCAGGGGCGGCGGCGACCTACCTGCGGACCTGTTGGGCCAGCTCATGGGCCGGGTCGGGCGCCTGCGCCGGGGCGGGACCGATCTGCCGGGGTCCTTCCTGAGCTTCACCAAGCGCGAGGTGGACGTGGTCGCGCTGGTGGCGGAGGGATTCGACACCGCGGAGATCGCCATGAAGCTGTCGTACTCCGAACGGACCGTCAAGAACGTCATGCACGGTCTGACCACACGCCTGAATCTGCGCAACCGGGCGCACGTGGTGGCCTACGCCCTGCGGGAGGGTTACATCTGACCCAGCCGTGTCGCCTGCCCCTCCCGCGTCTTCTGCCTCATCTGGCCGCACGGGCTCTCCGTGCGGCCCTTTGAGGCAGCAAGCCCTGCCCCGCCGCCATCCCTGACGTACCTGCCCTTGGGGCAGGCCCGGGGAGCACGATCGGCGGCAGGGCTGTCATCGGCCGGCGAGCAAGCGCACGGCCGGTGGGGGAGCGAGCGGCAGGTGGGAGCGCAAGGGTGATCCATGAGGTGGACGAGGTGCTCAAGGGCCTCATCGGCGGCGGGGCACTGTCAGGGTCCGGCATCGAGGTGTCCTTCGACGTGCCCACGCGCGACTGGGCGGCCCGGCGCAACGCCCCAGTGGTCAACGCCTACTTGTACGACATTCGGGAGGACGTGACCCTGCGTCAGCGCGGCCACACCGGGCTGCGCGACGAACGGAACATCGTGGTGCGCCGCCGCCGTCCGCCGCGCTGGTTCCGGCTCTCCTACCTGGTGACGGCCTGGACGAAGACGCCGCAGGACGAACACCGGCTGCTTTCGGCCGTGTTGGCGACACTGCTGCCGCACGAGCTGCTCGCCGCGCAGGAACTCCCCGACGCGCTCGGGCGCCTGGGCCTGTCGATTCCGGTGACGGTCTCCGGCAGTCAGTCCGAGGCCAGGTCCCTCGCCGACATCTGGTCCGCCCTCGGCGGCGAACTCAAGCCCTCCCTGGACCTCACGGTGACCGTGCCGTTCCCGGCCCACCCCGACTACGACGCGGGGCCGCCGGTCACCGAGGGCGCGACGGTCCGGCTGCGTGCCGCCGACGGAGGCCCGCCCCGATCGGCGGACCGCTCCCACCGGCCCCGCCAGGTCGCGGCCGCCCGTACCGCCCACGAGCAGGCGGCGGCCCGCCGCCCGGAGCAGTCATGAATGCCCCCTCCCTGGAAGATGACCTCGCGCCCGCTGCCGACAGCCCCGGGGGACCCGGCGCCGCAGGACCCGCCTCCTCCCTGCTCGGCCGGCTGGCCGGGCTGCGGCAGACAGTGGCCGCCCTCGTCGAGGCGCGTTCCGCCGGCGACCCGACGGCAAGCGACCCGTTGCGCGGCCTGTACCTGTCCGAAGAGGCCGTGCGCCACCTGCTGCACGCCTGGCCGCGCGCGCTGCCGGGGGAGGAACCGATGGCGCCCTGGTCTCCGGGGTCGCGGGACCTCGGAGGCCCCGGTGGCCCCAGCGCTGACCCCGACGATCAACTCGCCCGCACCGCCGCCCGGTTGCACCTGACCGAACTGGACGCGGCCGTCCTGCTCATCGCCCTCGCCCCGGACATCGACCGCACCTTCGAGCCGCTGTACGGCTACCTCAACGACGACGTCAGCCGCCGCCGCGCCACCGTAGGACTCGCCCTGGAACTGTGCGGCGTCCCCCCGCACCTGCAGGAAGCCCGCGCCCGCTTTCACCTCTCCGCGCCACTGCGCGCGCTGGGGCTGCTGGAGATCGAGGATCCCGAACGCCCCCTCCTCACACGCTCCTTGCGCGTTCCCGACCGCCTCACCGCCCATCTGCTGGGCGACACCCACCCCGACACCGCGCTCCTGGGCCTGTTGCACCCGATGCCGACCCCGCAGCCCACCGCCGAGCCCCCTTCCACGGACCCCCCGCAGGACCCCGATTTCGTCCAGCGCCTCGCCGCCCGGCTCGGTGCGGGCCCCTGCACCGCCTACCTCCAGGAACACCGTGAGGGCGACGCCCTGCCTGCCCTCGCCTCCGCCCTGCACGCGGCGGGCCTGCCCGCATTGCGCTTCGCCGGCCCCGCGGACCGCCTCCCCGAACTGCTGCGCGAGGCACGCCTCAGCGGCCACGCAGTCGTCGTCTCCGGTCTACCCGAGCAACCGGGGCCGATGGTGGCCGAGTTGATTGCCGCCACGGACGTGACCGTACTCCTCGCCGACCCCCGCCCCTACGACCCGCAATGGTCCCCGCACGACCCGCTGGTGCTCCAGGCACCCCGGCTCCCCGCGGGCGGCACGGCGTCCTGGCAGGCCGCGCTGGGCCCGGCCGCCGACGCCTTCGACCTGGCAGGAACCGTGGCCCCGTACCACCTCGGCGGCGAGCGCATCGGGCGCGCCGCCCGGGCCGCCGAGGCGCTCGCGGCCTTCGACGGAACGCCGCTCACCGCTTCCCACGTCCGGCTCGCCGCGCGGCAGCAGTCGGCCTCGGGCCTCGAACAGCACGCCCGTCGGATCCGGCCCGACGTGACGTGGCAGGACCTGGTCCTGCCCCACGCGCCCCTCGCCCAGCTCCACGAACTGGCCCTGCGCGCCCGCCACCGTGACCGTGTGCTGGGCGACTGGCGGCTCAGCGCGGGCGGCGGCCGAGGACGAGGGGTCCTCGGACTGTTCGCGGGGGAGTCGGGCACCGGCAAGACGTTGTCCGCCGAGGTGGTCGCCGCCGATCTGGGCGTGGACCTCTACGTGGTCCAGCTCTCCTCGATCGTGGACAAGTACGTCGGTGAGACCGAGAAGAACCTGGAGCGGATCTTCACGGAGGCCGACCGCACGGATGCCGTGCTCCTCTTCGACGAGGCCGACGCCGTTTTCGGCAAGCGCTCCGAGGTCAAGGATTCCCACGACCGCTACGCCAACATGGAGAGCGCCTACCTGCTGCAACGCCTGGAGTCCTTCGACGGCATCGCGCTCCTGACCACCAATCTGCGAGCCAACATCGACGACGCGTTCACCCGCCGTCTGGACCTGGTGGTCGACTTCCCCTTCCCGGACGCGGGGCAGCGGATCGCGCTGTGGCGGCACGGCCTGGCGCACGTCCCGCGCACCGAGGGCATCGAACTGGACGCGCTCGCGCGCGATTTCGAGCTGGCCGGTGGTTCCATCCGCAGCGCGGTGGTCACCGCCGCCTACCTCGCCGCGGGCCGGGACGAACCGGTCGGTGCGGGCGACCTTCTGGAGGGCGCCCGCCGCGAGTACCGCAAGGCGGGCCGGCTCGTCCCGGGCGAAGCGAACTGGTGACCACAGGCCGGTGCGAGCGGGTAGCCGACACACGCCCAACGAACCGGCTCACACGGTGAAGCGCACCGCCTCCAGCTGCTTGTACTGCTCGATCGGGCTCCCGTGGTACTTCCACCCGCCGGGGTCGGTGCACACCTCGCCCATCCACTGCTCGTCCTTCACCCGGGCGTCGCTGCACACAGAGCCGTCGACGACCTTGAAGGTGTAGCCCTCCAGGGCAGGGTCGGCGCTCTTCGAACTGCCGAAGTACAGGTTTCTCCCGTCCGCCTCCTCCGACCACGGGATTTCCTTGCGCCATCCTTCGCCCACCCAGGCGCCGGTGCCGTGGAAGCCGTCGGTGTTCACCACCGCGATGTTCAGGGCCTTGATGGGCGTGCCCTTGCCGACCGTGCCGGCCTCGGCCCCGTCGCACACGGGGTCCTGCCAGCCGTCGCCCGCGACGAATGCGCGGTAACAGATGTGGCGGCCCTCGCTGCGCTCGGAGAGCTTGCGCACCGCGTCGGCCGCGGTTTCCTTCTTGGGCTTCGGGGGCTTCTCGGCCCCGCCTCCGCCGCCCCCTCCGCCGCCGTCCGAGCCACCGCCCCCCTCCTTCTTGCCGTCGTCCTCCGGCTTCTCCTCGGGGGAGGGCGGCGGACTGCTGATCGGAGGAGGCGGAGTGGACGGCGCGATCTTGCCCGCCTCCACCGGCTTCTCCCGCGCGACGCTCTTGACCTGTGGCTTGTACGTCAGCCAGATCACCACGAAGGCGATCGTCACCGCGAGGAGCAGGCCGAAGGTGGTGGCGAGCCAGCCCGGCAGGATCCCGCGCTGCACGAAGGTGCCGTCCACGTCCATCGGCTCGGTTCCGGAGCGGCGTACGGCCAGCGTGTAGGGCTGCTCCTGCTTGGACCCGAACCAGGTGATCTGCCGGGGCCGCAGCGTCGTCTTTACGAACGCGGCCCGGCCCGGCTCGATCTGGATGTTGCTGGGCTGCAGGTCGTAGGAGAGCCGGTCGCCGGTGTCGCTGCCGCTGAGCGAGGCGGTGACCTTGGTGTTGCCGAGGTTGTCCACCGCCAGGCGCGGCCGCCCACGGAACCGCCCCTTCACCGTCGGCGGCACCAGCTCGGCGCGCACCTCGGTGAAGGGGCTGATGGTGAGGTTGCCCTCGGGGACGGTGGTGGCGTCCGAGTGTTCGGTCGGCGTGATTCGTACGGCGTACGGATTGGGTCCTGCGGTCGCGTCCGGCGTGCGCGGCGGCGCGAACGTCAGCTCCACCGTGCCTGTCGTGCCCGGATACAGGCGCAGCGACGGCGGCTCCACCGTGGTCCAGGGCGCGAGGGCACCGACGGGTTCGAAGCGGTACTCGTCGACGATGTCACCGGTGTTGCGCACCTTCAGCCGCACCGTGGTGCTGCTGCCGGGATCGACGGTCGCGGAGGCGGGTTCCAGGGAAGTCCATAGGCTCACGCCTCGACGCTAGGAGAGCCCGCGGGAGCCGTCAGGAGTCCGCCGGGCAGACCTGGTTGCCTGGAGGGGCAGCGGCGGGGGTTCGCCGGTCCCCGCCGAACTGCCGGTCCGGGAAGGGGGCTTCAGGCACCCCGCATGAGAATGGTGAGGCGGACCCGTCCGTCGTGGTCCAAGTGGCTCCATTGCTCGTGGAACGACTGCTGGCTCTTGGCCGTGCCGTTCATCGCGAAGTACCACTGCGGGTCCTTGCCGCTCAGCGTCTTGCCCTCCTCGCCGCGGGCGTAGTTCTCCAGCGTGATGGAGTCCGAGCCGCTCGTCGCCACGGCGGTGGCGAAGTGGAAGTCGAACTCACCGGGTGCGTCACGCGTCGGAGCCTGCGTCTTGGTCATCAGCACGTCGCCGATCGCGGCCGGAGGCGTGAACTGGTTCACTCCCCGGCGTTTGAGCGCCTCTTCGAGGCGTTCCTCGCCGCGATGGGACAGCACGCCCTCGATCAGACGCTGCATGACCTGGCTGTACTTCTGGAGCTTCTCGGGGTCCCGGCTGGTGGCCTCGGCCTTGGCCTTGTCGTAGTCCTTGGCGGTCGGCACCCTCTTGAGCGAGAGCTTGGACTTGACGTCGGCCAGGACGTCGCCGAGCGCGTGGAAATAGGCGTCCGTGCCGTCTTCGGCGAGCCCTGCCCGGCCGGAGACCGCCTGCGCCATCTCGTTGCAGCGCTGCGGCAGGGTTACCTCAAGGCCGTGGGTCACGGTCCCTTCCGGCGGCGAGTTCGTCTGATGGCGCGTCACCGTGGGCTGGACCCGCCAGAGCGTCTTGCTGGTGTCGCCCACGGTGACGGACAGGTAGTGGCTTCCCGACTTCTCCAGCTTCACCTTGTTGCCGAGCCGCTCGTTCGCCCGGCCGATCTGCTGGTCCGTGGCGAAGAACATCTTGGCCTGACGGCCGTCCCCGGTGTGTTCCACCGCCAGGTCCAGATTGTCCGAGATCTTCAGCGGCACCAGACCCTGGTAGACGATGTTGGGCTTGCCGGTCTCGTCGACGAAACTCTCCTTCTCGACGTCCCCGTCCGGCTTGTGGACGACACGTGATTCCATGTTCTGGCCGGGGAAGAAGTCGTCGCCGCTCTTGTCGAAGAAGTCTCCCTGCCGCACGGTGGTCCGCGTGCCTCCGGGGCTCTCCCGTCCTCGTTCGGGGTAGCCGCTCTCGCCGGGGCGCACCACGGCGTAGCGCTGCACGGCGTGGTCCGTTCCCGCGGTGGCGCCCCCGTCATCCGTGCTCCGCTGGACCGGTGCGGGCCGCCCCGGCAGCGACAAGTCGGGCGTACCCCCTTGGGCGACCTTCTTGCCGTTCGAGGCGGCCGAGACCTCGTACGGGTCATGCGGGCTCGACACCTTCGTGCCCGCTCCGTCGGCGGTGCCAGCCACGTCGCCCATCGCGTTCTGGTACGTGTGGTCGACCTCGTGGAGCTTCACCTCGTCCGGCAGGTTCGACTCCGCCGCCAGGATGTGCGGCCCGACGGTAAGGGCCTGGGCCCCGTACTCCCGTGCGGCCCGTTGCGCCACCGGCCCGTCGTGCCACTGCACATGGCCGAAGTTCATTGGATACACGCGCTCCGCCTTTTCCCGGATGCGTGATTCCAGCGGGCGGCTCGGCGAAGCGATGCCGGCCGCCAGGGTCGACCGCCGCTGGAGGTCGGCGTCCCTTGCGGACGTCGTGTCCTGCGGGTCCGTCCGGCGCTGGACGGCCGGGTCCCCGGTGGGCGTCCGGGCGTGGCCGCAGCCGGGGCCGTGCGCGTGTTCCGTCTCTTCCAGGGCACGTGACACGGCCAGGTTCCCGGCCTGACCCTGCAGTTTCAGCAGCCGCTCGGCCGGGGTGACCGGTTTCCTCACAGTGCGAGCCTCGCGCTGATCGGCGGCCTGCTGGGCCTGTATTCCGTGTACGTGCACGACGTTCCCTTCGGCGCGAGGCAGAGCTGATTCACCAGCCTTACCCGCCCGTCGCCCATGCGGGCAGGACCGCGAGGGCAGCCGTACGGGCAACGATCCGGGCGGGAAGGAGCAGGAGCGGGCACCCGGGCTGTCCCGAACTGCCTTTGCGGGCAACGGCATTGCCCGGCAACCCGCACCGGAGGACATTCCGGCGGCGCCCCGCACCGACCAGGCTGAAGATGTCCCGTCTCGCACCCCGAGGAGAGCAGAGCATGCCGTCCTACTTGTCGCCCGGCGTCTACGTCGAGGAGGTGGCCGGCGGTTCGCGCCCGATCGAGGGGGTGGGCACCTCCGTGGCGGCCTTCGTCGGACTCGCGCCGTCCGGACCGCTCAACGAGCCCACGCTGGTGACCAACTGGACCCAGTACGTCGCCTCCTTCGGTGACTTCACCGGCGACTACTACCTGGCGCACTCCGTCTACGGCTTCTTCAACAACGGTGGGTCCGCCGCGTACGTGGTCCGGGTGGGCGGCTCCTTCGAGGGTTCGACCGCAGGCGGCAACGCTCCTGTCGCGGTGACGGGCGCGGCTCCTGCCGCCGCTCTGCCCGCCGCCGAGCCGCAGCAGCTCGGTGCCTTCTCCGTGGCGGCCACGGCCCAGAGCCCGAACGGCCCGCTGAGCGTCGAGGTCGCCGATCCCGAGGGCGAAGGCCCCGCGGAGCGCTTCAAGTTGATCGTCAAGAGCGGCGACAAGCCGGTCGAGACTTTCGACGTGAGCGCCAAGAAGGGCAACCGGACGTACGTCGTCACCCAGGTCAAGGAGCGCTCCAAGCTCATCACCGTGACGGAGAACGCCTCCGGGGCGCAGCTCACCCGCCCCGAGAACCAGACCGTCGCCCTGCCCACGCCTGCCGCCCCGGCTCCCGTACCCGCGCCCGTGGAACAGGACACGCCCGCTCACCCCGGTCCGGCGCAGTACCTCGGCGACTCCGCCGACCGCACCGGCTTCGGCGGCCTCGAGGCCATCGACGAGATCTCCATGGTGGCCGTCCCCGACCTCATGGCCGCCTACCAGCAGGGCGCGATCGACCTGGAGTCCGTCAAGGCGGTGCAGCTCGGGCTCATCGCCCACTGCGAGCTGATGGGCGACCGCGTCGCGGTCATCGACCCCCCGCCGAGCCTGAATGCCCGTCAGATACGGGTGTGGCGCCAGGAGACGGCCGGCTACGACTCCAAGTACGCGGCCCTGTACTACCCCTGGCTCAAGACCTTCGACCCGTCATCGGGCAAGGCCCGCATGATGCCGCCCAGCGGCCACATCGCCGGCATCTGGGCCCGCAACGACTCCGAGCGCGGCGTGCACAAGGCCCCCGCCAACGAGGTCGTACGCGGTGCCGTCGACCTGGAGCTGCAGATCACCCGGGGCGAGCAGGACCTGCTCAACCCCATCGGCGTCAACTGCATCCGCGCCTTCCCCGGCCGCGGCATCCGCGTCTGGGGCGCGCGCACCCTGGCCTCGGACCCCGAGTGGCGCTACCTGAACATCCGCCGGTACTTCAACTACCTGGAGGAGTCGATCCTGATCGGCACCCAGTGGGTGGTGTTCGAGCCGAACGACCACGCGCTGTGGGCCCGGATCCGGCGCAACATCTCGGCGTTCCTGGTCACCGAGTGGCGCAACGGCGCGCTCTTCGGCCAGCGGCCCGAAGAGGCGTTCTACGTCAAGTGCGACGAGGAGACCAACCCGCCGGAGTCGGTCGACCTGGGACGGGTCGTGTGCGAGATCGGCGTCGCCCCGGTCAAGCCCGCCGAGTTCGTGATCTTCCGCCTTGCCCAGTTCTCCAGCGGCAGCGGGGAGTTGGACGAGTAGAGCGCCGTCCCCCTCGCCCCCGCCCTCGTCGCCGTGCGGCGGCCCACCGCCACGACCCCAAAGCCTTAGAAGGACAGCGATTCCATGAGTCTCATGCAGGGTGACTCCCTCACCTCACACAATTTCGGTCTGCAGATCGACGGGGTGATGGTCGAGTACCTCCAGGAGGTCAGCGGCCTGACCCTCGAACAGGACATCATCGTCAGCCAGCAGAACACCGCCCAGGGCAAGGTCGAGACCGCCATCCTGCCGGGCGTGCAGAAGAACGGCCAGTGCACGGTGGTGCGCGGCATGACCCAGTCGTCCGCGTTCACACAGTGGATCAACGACTCGATCACCGGCCGCATGAGCACGGCCCGCAAGAACGCCTCGATCATCATGATGGACTACGAGGACAACCCGGTGAAGCGCTACAACCTGCGCAACGCCTGGTGCAGCAAGATCGACGCCAGCAGCCTGAAGGCCGGCGAGGCCGCCGTGCTCACCGAGACCGTGACCATCGTCTTCGAAGAACTGGTCATCGAGTAATGCGCCGCAAGGCTGTCGGTACGCCGGACACGGGCGCGGCCGTCGCGGCGCCCCCGGCCACCCAGACCGCGGCGGCGGGAGCGGAGTCCCCCGCTTTGCCTCCCGCCGCCGCTCATGACGACATCGCGCCCCGGACCCTGCGCACGGAGTTCCCCTTCCAACTGCCCCGGGGCTACGTGGACGAGGCGGGTACCGTGCACCGCGACGGAGTGATGCGCCTGTCGACGGCACGGGACGAACTGATCCCGCTGCGTGATGTCCGCGTCCAGGAGAACCCGGCGTACCTGTCGGTGGTGCTCCTGGGCCGGGTCATCACCCGCCTGGGCACGCTGCCTTCGGTGCATGACGGGACGGTGGAGAACCTGTTCGCCTCCGACCTCGCGTTCCTCCAGGACTTCTACCGACAGATCAACGCCGAGGGGCACACCCGCGCCGCCGTGCAGTGCCCGCTCTGCTCCGAGCCGTTCGAGGTGGAACTCGGCGGGAGCCGCCTGGGGGAATCGTGACGTACGCGACCGACCGACTGCACGAGGAGATCGCGTACGTCGCCTACCACTTCCACTGGAACCTGGAGACGATCCTGGACCTGGAACACCACGACCGCCGCCGGTACGCGGACCAGATCGCGTCCTTCGTGACGCTCGCCGGTGCGGAGGGCTGAGCGGTGGGAATCTTCGACCGGCTGCGGGGGCGGGGCGTGGGCGCTGGCGATGCCGATGTCGTAAGCGATGTCAGCGACATCAGCGGCGGGAGTGGCGGGGGCGACGGTGATGCTGTCGCGGCTGCGCCGACCTCCGCTTCCCCGTCCGGTGGCGTCGGAGCGGTCCCGGGCGCGTGGTCCGGGCTGCCGCCGATCCAACGGGCCGTGCGCGAGGGTGGGTCCGGCGTCGCGGACTCCGCGTTCGGCATGCGGCTCGGCACGTGGCAGGACCCCTCGTTCACGGCGACGTCCTCCCGCACCGGCGTCCTGGACGCGGCGACGTCGAGCAGCCTGCCCTCCTTGGCGGGCTCCACGTCGGCCGCGTCGCTGAGTGACACGGCGCGGCCGATCACGGGGCTCGAACGGGCCGCGAACCCGGCGCCGTGGACGCCCACGTCGCCGTCCCCGTCGGCGCGTCCCCTGCCGGTCGCGCCATTGCGGCAGGTACAGCGGGCGGAGGCGTCGCCCGCCGCTCCCGAGGTCTCCGGGGGCTCCGGGGTGGTGGCTACGCCGATGCCGGGCGCGTCCGGCGGTCCGAGGCGCACCGCCGCATCACGTCGACCGGCGGGCCGCGGGGCGCCGATGGAGGTGCCGGGCGGGCCAGGGCTCGGGCAGGCATCGGCGCGGCGGCCGGGGTCAGTGCCGGTGCAGCGTGCTGCGGCGCCCGCGGTTCGGAGCACGGGAGCGCCTGGCGGTGCCCAGAGCTCTGGAGCACAGCGGCTACGGAGGCCTGAGGCGCGGGGGTCCGACCGACAGGGCCCTGTGCCCCAGACCGTACAGCGCTCGCGTGCCGTCCAGGAGGGGAACGGGGCGTCGGCAGTCACGCCGTCCCGTGCGCCGGGCGCTGCCACGCCGTCGCCCACCCCTTCCCGCGGGATACGCGTGACGCCGACCTCGGTCGCATCATCCCTGGCGGCGCCTCGGCCGCCCGCGCTCACTAAGGCACCGGCGTTCCCGGCGGCCGTGCAGCGCCGGGCTCTGCCCGTGTCCCGCCGGGAGCCTGCGCCGACGCGGGGTGACGCGAGTGCCGGGCCGCGGGCGGCCTCCTCGTCGGGCGGAGATGGTGGGGCGCAGCCGTTGACGGGTTCTTCGGTGGAGGGTGAGACGAACACTTCGGGCGCCGTGTCCGGGCAGGGTTCGGCAGGGCCTGGGGCGAGTTCCCCCGCATCTGAGCCGCGTGTGTCGCTGGCGCGGCGGCCGGGTCCGCCTGGGCCCGAGCCCGTGCCGGGTGCTTCGGCTGTGCGTGGGTCGACGGCTTCGCCGACGTCTGGGGCGGGTACGTCTCCTGCGCGTTTGCCGGGTGGTTCGGTCGGGCCTCAGCCGGGCGCTTCGGCCATGCGTGAGCCTGGTGCGTGGCCCGCGCCGAGTTCGTCGTCTGCGAGTGCTTCGTCTGCGCCTGCGCCGAGTCCGTTGCCTGTGCCCGTGCAGCGTGCGTCGGTGGCGCCTCCGCCCGGTGCTCGGGCCGTGCGCGAGACGAGCGTGCTGACCGCCCGTAAGCCGGTTGCTTCGTCCGCGCCTCGGCTGGATGCCTCTCCGGCCGCCGTGCCATCGCCTGCGCCCGCCCCGGGTGTGTCGGGCGCGCCGAGTCCGTTGCCTGTGCCCGTGCAGCGTGCGTCGGTGGCGCCCCCGCCCCGTGCTCGGGCCTTCCGCGAGACGAGCGTGCCGACCGCCCCGACGTCGACTGCTTCGCCCGCGCCTCAGCCGGATATTTCCTCGGCCGCCGTGCCGTCGCCCGCCGCTACGTCGAGTACTTCCGTATCGGCTGCCGCGACGCCGGTAGGTCCGAACCGAACGTCCCATCCGGGGTCGGCGCCGTCCAACCCGGGGTCGGCGGTGCAGCGAGCGACTTCCCGCACGCACAGCCCTGCTCGGCCCGCGGCGCGTCCCTCCCCGTCCACTCCACTCGCGGGGGCACCCGACTCGCATACCTCGGCACACAACTCACGTACACAGAGCAGCACTTCGCGATCGAGCGCAACTAACTCGCCCGCCTCGGCCTCGCCATCTCGTGGAGAGGTGGCTGCCCCCGGCCCACAGCCGTCGAGTGCAGCCGCCTCCTCAGTGCCCGTCACCCCCCAGCCCCCGACAGTCCAACGCAGCGCCCACCGCAGCAGCCCCCGCGTGGGCCTCGGTGCTCCGGTGACGTCCGACGCGGTGCCCAAGAAGACACGGCCCGCCCTGCCTTCGCCCACGCCGCCCGCGACACACCCGAGCCCGGCGGGGGCCACCTCCGAGGCGTCCACCACCCCCGCTGAACCGTCTGCGAGCCCGGCCTCCACGCCGCCCGAGCGCACGGTCCAGCGCTCCACAGCTCCCCTCGCCGTCACCAAGCCCGCCCCGCGAGGGCGTACGCCGCTCGGCGCACCGATGTCCGCACCGCCTCCGGGAGCCACCCCGCTCACGAACGCCGCGCGGCAGGGGCCCAGCGCCGCATCGCACGGCGGCGAACGCCCGGCTCCGCCACCGGTTCAGCGGGCCGTTCCCTCCCGCACTCACGTACCTACGTCGGCACAAGGGGCCCCCGAATCCGGTCCGTTCAGCCCGCCCGCCTTGTCCGCACCGTCGTCAGCGCTGCCTACGGGCGATACGACCCGGCTTCCCGCCCTGCCGCAGTCCTCGGGCCCGACGATGCCACCTGTCCAGCGAGCCGTTTCCCCCAACTCGCCGACCGCGCCTGCCCCTTCACAGGAGCCCGCGACGCCCACCCTGCCGCCTGTGCAGCGCACCGCTGTGGCCGCCCCGCTCGCCGACATTGCCGTGCCGGCCCCGGAAACCTCGCTGCCCATCAGCGCGAGGCCGGCGCCGCTCGTGCGAAGTGATACGCCCAGCTTGCCTGTCGGTCCCTCTGAGCGCGCCGCTGTAGCCGCTGTCGCCAACACCCCTGCAGCGCCGCCCGTTCAGCGCGCCACCACCACCCCCAAGTCAACGCCCGAGCCCGCTTCGGCGCGGACCGCGGCGACGCCTGGCAAGGCGGACCCAAAGCTGCCTCCCCACTCGTCCCACTTCAACGCGACCGCGCTCCCCCCAGTGCAACGCGCTACCCCGTCGACTGCACCAGCCTCGGACCGCGGAAACGCACCGCATACGCACACCCCGGCGCAGACCCAGGCGGCCCCCCGGCCCCTCCCCGTAGCCCGCCTCACCGCTCCCTCGACGCCGTCCCGGGCAGCTGCAGCCCAGCCTCTGCCCATCGCCCGCACAGCCACCCCCGCGGGCCCAGGACCTGTCGTCCAGCGGGGGTTGCGCTCGGCGACCCGTTCGGCCACCGAGACGCTTGCCGCCTCCACCGCGGCCACCGTCGCGCACACGCTGGGAAGGCTTCGGCCGGGCGGCCAGGACCAGCAGGGGCGGCCGAGCAGGCAGGAGCAGGAGACGGTCGTGGACGACCCGTTGCCGTTCCCGCCCGACCGGAGCACCGCGGCGGCGACTTCGGCCGGTACCGCCGCCGCGCCGCCCGCGTACACCCGTGTGCCCAAGGGGACGTTCGACCCGAAGGACCTCACGGACTTCCAGCTCGACCAACTCGTGCACCTCATGATCGGCCGCATCACGCGCCTGGTCCGCACCGAACTCCGCATGGACCGCGAACGTATCGGCAGGCTCCGCGACGACCGCCGCTGACCGCCCCCGTTCTCCGTCCTGGCGCGACCCGCGCGCCGCAGCAGCAACGACAGAAAGGCCCACCCGCGATGCCCCGCCAGGACCCGGGTTCCACGATCTGGTTCAGCCTCTCCATCGACGGCCAGAGCCTCGGTTACTTCAACGGGTGCGAGGGCCTTTCGTCCCAGGTGGAGATCGAGCACCGCCAGGAGGGCGGGAACAACGGGTTCGTCTGGCAACTGCCGTCCCGTGTCACCTTCTCCACCATCCGGCTCACCCGCCCCCTCACCCCGGACACCACCAAGGTCGCCAAGTGGATCTCGTCCGTGCAGACGGGCATCAAGCGGCCCACCGCCGAGATCGCGGCGCTGCGCGCGGACGGGTCGGAAGTCGCGCGGTGGGGTCTTATCGACGTGCTTCCCGTCAGCTGGCAGGGCCCCCGGCTCGACCCCAGCAGCCCGGCCGTCGCCACGGAGGTCCTGGAGATCGCCCACCACGGGTTCACGGACTGAGGGTCCGCACAGAGCAAGGGCCCGGGGTCCGAGTGACCCGGGAGTCCGGAGAGAGGAGCGGGAGACCCCCACATGCCCAAGAGCAAAGGCGCCGGCAAGAGCCTCGTGCGCGCCAGCCTGGCCATCCACGAGCCCCCCGTCGGCACCAGCACCACGCCCGGCGGACTCATCAGGACGTTCAACTTCGACTTCAACCCGGCGCAGTTGACCATCGGGCGCCGTGCCAACTGGACGGTGACACCGACGGCCGACAACCGGGACGGCGCGATGCCGGAGTTCATGGGCTCGGAGCAGCGCCAGATGAGTGTGGAGATCTTCCTCGATTCCTCCGGCAGGCCGACGAGCAATGAGGTCCTGAAGAAGGTGCAGACGCTCCTCGACTGTTGTGGGGTGACCCCCAAGAGCAAGAAGGCCGACCAGCCGTCGCCGCCGTGGGTGATCTTCCAGTGGGGGTCGTTCAAGACGGCCCGGTTCACCGCCTACGTCGCTTCCGTCGACGCCTCGTACACCCTCTTCGGCACCTCTGGCGTGCCCATCCGGGCCACCTGCCAGCTGCAGCTGCACGAGATACCGAGCGACGCACTGGGGCAGAACCCGACCTCCGGCGCGCTCACCGCGCAGAGCGTGCACCGGGTGGTGGCAGGGGACTCGCTGCAGTCGCTGGCCTGGCGTGAGTACGGCGACGCCACGGTGTGGCGGGCCATCGCCGAGGCCAACGGGATCGACGATCCGTCCACTCTCACGTCCGGCACCGAACTGGTGCTGCCCGCGGCGCAGGAGGTGGGTCGCTGATGGCCGGCGTCGCCTTCTCCAGCGTCATGAAGGTGAAGCTCGGCGGGGCCAAGCTCCCCGACGAGTACGCCCGGATGTTCGTCGACGGCTGGGTCGACCAGGGTGCCGGGGTGCCCGCCGCGTTCCGGCTCACCTTCCGCGACCCGCACCGCCTGCTCCTGAAGGATCTCAACGTGAAGTTCGGCACCGAAGTCGTGCTGACACCGGTGGCCGACGGGCAGGGCTCCGGCGAACCGCTCCTCACCGGCGAGGTCACCGCCCTGGAGGCCGACTACGACGGCACCGGTTCCTTCACCGTCATCCGGGGCTACGACCTCGGGCACCGCTTCCTGCGCCGGCGCCGCGTGGTCGCGTACGCGAACGAGACCGCCTCCTCGATCGTCAAGAAGCTGGCCGGGCTCGCGGGCGTACCCGTCGGGAAGATCGAATCCTCCAAGGGGAACTACGAGTTCATCAGCCAGGCCAACGTCACCGACTGGGACTTCATCGCCCGCCTTGCGGACGAGAACAAGATGGTGATGTCTCTGGACGCCCGCGGGAAGTTCAACTTCGTCTCGCCCAAGCCCTCCTCGGGTGCGCCCTCGCCGACCAGCGCGCGCAGTGAGAAGAACCCCCTGGTCCTGAAGTCCGGGACCGACATCCTGCGCCTGCGCACCTCCGTGACCGCCGCCGACCAGGTGGCCGAGGTGGAGGTGCGCGGCTACGACGTCGCCAACGCGCGGGAGATCGTGGAGACTTCGCGCCGGGCCAACAACCCCGTCTATTCCATCGGTTCCTCGCCGAAGAAGGCCGCGGCCGCCTTCAAGAAGACCAAGCTCGTGCAGACCTCGATGCCCTACGACAAGCGGCCCGAGGTCAAGCACGCCGCCGACGCCCTGTTCGACGACGTGTCCTCCTCGTTCTCCGAACTGGAGGTGATCGTCCACGGCAACCCCAAGCTGCGTCCTGGTGTGCCCGTGGCGCTCGCCGACGTCGGCTGGCCCTTCCAGGGCAAGTACACGACGACCTCCGTGCGGCATGTGTTCGGCAACGGTCAGCGCTACGAGTCGTGGGTGACCGTCAGTGGCCGGCAGTGGCGTTCCCTGTACGGCCTCACCTCGGGCGGTACGGAGAGCGAGCCGCGGCTGCCCGGCGTGGCCAACGCCGTCGTCACGGACGTCGACACCAAGGACGAACAGGCGCGCGTGAAGCTCAAGTTCCCGTGGCTGGACGACACTTACATCAGTGACTGGACGCGCGTGGTGCAGCTCGGCGGGAAGCGGGGCGGCGGCATCTTCCCGCTGGACGTGGGGGACGAGGTCCTGGTCGGCTTCGACCGGGGCGCGCTCGATCACCCCTTCGTGATCGGCGGGCTCTACAACGGCAAGGACAAGCCGACCCGGAACAAGGCGCCCCTGTACTCCGGGGCGCGCAACCAGGCCAGTCGGCACACCATCTCCGACCGCACCGGCAACCGCGTCGACTTGCTCAGTCAGCGCGTGGGCGCCCATCGGGGCGTGCGGGTCTCCACGGGCGACGACAAACTGACCGTCAATCTGGACCGCGCCAAGACCGAGATCACCGTGGACAGCAAGGGGTCGGTCACCATCAAGGGCGGCCGCTCGGTGACCGTCCGGGCGGGGACGGACCTCACGTTGAGCGCCAAGCGCAATGTGTCGATCCAGAGCGGCGGGATGCTCAGCCTCCGGGCCGGGAGTGCCGTCAACGTGAACGCGGGCGGCGGCGGATTCAGCGTCAACACCTCGTTCTTCAATGTGCGGGCGGCGGGCATGGCCTCCCTCATCGCGACGGGCGGAGTCACGGTGAACACCGTCGGGGCGATGGCGCTCACCTCTGGCGCCACGATGGCCCTGACCTCTTCCAACATCGGGCTGAACGGTGCGGTCCTGGTCAACCGCAAACCCCTGCCCTTCTGATGACCCACGCGCCCGCATGCTCACCCGCCCCACGCCCACACGCTCACACCAAGCAAGGACCGGTGGTTCTCTGATGGCCGAACAGTTCGTCGGCTCCGGCTGGGCGTTCCCGCTGCGCATCGGCCCCACCGGAGGCATCGCCCTGGTCAGCGGGGAGCGCGAGGTCGAGGAGGCCATCCGGCTGGTCCTCGCGACCGCCCCCGGCGAGCGGCCGATGCGCCCGGAATTCGGCTGCGCCATCCATGACCTGGTGTTCGCGCCGGTCAACGAGCAGACCGCGGGCCGCATCCAGCACGAGGTGTACCTGAGCCTGGACCGCTGGGAGCCGCGCATCGAGGTGCACGAGGTCGAGGTCACCGCGGGCGAGGACCAGAGCGTGCTGTTCATCGACGTGCGTTACGCGATCCGCGGCACGAACAACCCGCGCAGCCTCGTCTTCCCCTTCTACGTCATCCCCTCCCACGAGGAGCCGGGGGCCGCGGAGACGTCCGACGGCCCCGGCGCCTTCCCCGAAAGCGACCGCTGATGTCCCTGCAGAGCCCCAACCTCGACGACCGCCGCTTCCAGCAGTTCGTCGACGACGCCAAGCGCTACATACAGCAGCGCGCCCCGGAGTGGACCGACCACAACGTCTCCGACCCCGGCGTCACCCTCGTCGAGACGGTCGCGCACATGGCGGACCAGATCGTCTACCGCCTCAACCGCGTCCCGGAGAAGAACCACCTGGCGTTCCTCGACCTGGTCGGCATCACGCTTTTCCCGCCGTCGGCCGCCCGCACCGACGTCACCTTCTGGCTGTCCGCACCCCGTGACGAGCCGGTGGCCGTGCCGGTCGGCACCGAGGTGACCACGCTGCGCACCGAGACCGAGGACGCCGTCGTCTTCGCCACCGAGCACGACCTGCGCATCGTCCCGTGCATGCTGCGGCACCTGATGGTGCAGCGACGCGGCGAGCCCGTCAACGACCGCACCGCCGACCTCGCCGAGGGCAGCGACGTGCTGTGCTTCAGCGAGGCCCCGAGCCCCGGCGACTGCCTGCTGTTCGGCCTGACCGCCGCCGTCCCGCACTGCGCGGTCGCCCTCGAACTCGACAGCCGTGTCGACGGCGTGGGCGTCGACCCCCGCCAGCCTCCGCTGGTCTGGGAGGCATGGACGGCGGACGGCTGGCAGCCGTGCGAGGTGCACAGTGACGGCACCGGCGGCCTCAACCGGCCCGGCGATGTGGTCCTGCACATACCCGGCGGTCACGTCCTGTCCCGCAACGGCGGCCACGAGGCGGGCTGGCTGCGCTGCCGCGTCACCGAGCCGCTGGCGGACCAGCCCTTCTACACCACCTCGCCGACGGTGCGCTCCAGCGACGCCTGCACGATCGGCGGCACCACCCCGGTCGTGCACGCGGACACGGTGTACGACGAGGCGCTCGGCGAGGCCACCGGGCTGCCCGGCCAGCGGCTGCGGCTCGCCCACGCACCCGTCGTCGGCGACGAACCGCCGGTGCTCCTTCAGACCGCCGAGCACCACGGCTGGGAGGACTGGCAGGTGGTCACGCACTTCGCCGAATCCCGCCCGGACGACCGGCACATCACCCTGGACGCGACCACCGGCGCCATCGCTTTCGGCCCCGCCGTGCGCGAGGCCGACGGCTCCCTGCGCCAGTACGGCGGGGTCGCCCCCAAGGGCTCCGTCATCCGCGCCCGCCGCTACCGCATCGGCGGCGGCCGCTCCGGCAACGTGGCCCGCGGCGCGATACGCGTGCTGCGTACCTCCATCCCGTACGTCACCGAGGTCGTCAACCGGGAGGCCGCCCGGGGCGGTGTCGACGGGGAGACGGTCGAGGAGGCCAAGGTCCGCGCGCCCATCACGCTGCGCGCCCAGGAGCGTGCCGTGACCCTGCGCGACTACGAGGAGCTCGCCCGCCGGGCCGCCCCGGAGACGGCCCGCATCACCTGCCTGGAGGGCAAACCCGACGAGCATGGGGCGCACGCGGTGCGTGTCCTGGTCGTGCCGCAGGCCGTCGCCGACCCCGGTGGGCGGCTGCGCTTCGAGCAACTCGTCCCCGGCGACGCCCTGTTGGAGCGCATCACCCGCCACCTGGACGAGCGACGCCTCATCGGCACCCGGCTCGCCGTCGGCCCGCCGTTCTACCAGGGCATCACGGTGGTGGCCACCGTGCACGCATTCCGCGGCGTGGAGACCGACCGCGTACGGCGCGCCACCCACGACGCCATCTACCGCCATCTCGACCCACTGACGGGTGGCGCGGACGGCAGAGGCTGGCCCTTCGGCCGCCCCGTCCAGGCGGGCGAGGTCTTCGCGGTCCTCCAGCGAGTGCCCGGCGTGGAGCTGGTGGACGAGGTCGTCCTGCACCCGGCCGACCCGCTGACCGGCAAGCGCGGTGACCGCACCGACCGCATCGACCTGGAGCCGTCCGCCCTGGTGTTCTCCTTCGACCACCGCGTACGGGTGATCGGGGACGCCTCGTGAGGACGACCCCGCGCCATCCGCAGCGACAGTGCGGCGGCCGCCGATGAGGGGCTCCATCGACGGCCTGGGCTCCTCCGCGCCCCTCGGGATGATGCTCCCGGCCGTCTTCGCCGACGACGACCTGGCCCAGCATTTCGTCGCGGGCCTCGACGAGGTCCTGGCGCCGATCCTGAACGTCCTCGACTGCCTGGACACCTACTTCGACCCCGCTCTCACCCCGATCGACTTCGCCCAGTGGCTCGGCATCTGGGTGGGCGCCGAGACGGACGGCATCGATTCCGAGGAACGGCTGCGCGCCGCTGTCGCCGCCGCTGCCGCGCTGCACCGGGTACGGGGCACGCGCCAGGGTCTTTCGGAGGCGGTGCGCCTGGCGTTCGGCACCACACCGGAGATCACCGAGAGCGGCGGCGCGGCATGGAGCGCGCGTCCTCGCGGGCCGATCCCGGGCGACCCCCGACCCCGCTTGCACGTGGCGCTGCGGCTGCCCGAGCCGACACCGGCGGACGCGCACCGCCTGGACGCGCTCGTCGCCGCCGCCCGACCCGCGCACATGCCCTACTCCGTCACCGTCACAGCCACCGCCAACGTCACCGCCACCGCCACTGAAAGGACCCTGGAGTCATGACCAGGCAGAACTGCACCGAGTGCGACGCCCGCGTGGAACCCGGTCAGTCGTTCTGCGACGCCTGCGGCGCCGTCCTCAGCTGGGATACGGCCGGGGCGCGCTCGGGGGCGGCGCCGGCCGCGGACTCCCACGCGGGCTCCGGGGCCGGGCGTCCGGGCGCCGACCAGGGCCCCGGCCGGGACGCCTTCGCCGCAGGGCCGGCCCCGGCCGCGGGCGGCCCGGTGCGGACCCCGGCCGCCGATCTGCGTGCCACCGACTCCGGCCTGCCCCGTCGGGCCGCGTCCGCAGAGCCCACGGCCCCGCCCCAACCCGCGTCGGGGAACCCGGACTTGACGGACACGACGCCCAACGAGCCAGTGGCGCCCGCGCATACTCCGGGTCCCGAAACGGTCCGGTCCCTCCTCGTGCCCGTCTCGGACCCGGCGGCAGCCACCCCGCCGCCCCCGGCCGTGAGCCCGGTCCTCCCCGGCCGGCCCGATGCCGAGCGCCCGCATGTCCGCGTGCCCGGACAGCAACCGCAGGCCGGCAACGGCCCGCCCTGCCCGTGGTGTGCCACCCCGAACCGCCCCGACCGGCACTTCTGCGCCCGCTGCGCGATGCCGCTCGCAGAGACGCCGGACCAGCCGTCAGCGCCGCTGCCGTGGTGGCGCCGCCTCATGGGCCCCGGCCGCAACCAGACGCCGTGGGCGGGTGAACGCCCCCGGCTGCGCCGCGTGTTCGACCACATCGGCACCTGGATCACCTGGGCCATCGTCCTGACGCTGCTCATCTTCGCCGCGGTGAACCTCTCCGACGGCATCCAGGCCACGCGGGACCACTTCGCCAAGCGCGCCCCCGTCGAACCGGACGAGATCCGCGCCTCGAACGCGTACGCCGGCCATGGTGCGAAGCTGGCCTTCGACAAACTCAACAACACCTGGTGGGGCCCGGGAGTCGCGGAATCGGGTCAGGGCGAGTGGATCGAGGCGCGCTTCACTCAGCCGACCCGCCTCCTGGACGTCATCATCACGCCCGGCGTGTCCACCCATGCCGACGAACTCGGCAAGTCAGCCCTGCCGCACCGCGTCACGGCCACGGTCACCAAGAAGGACGGCTCCACCGCGACCCGCGAACTCACCCTGGACCCGGGCCCGGGCGGCCAGCGCCGCTCCTTCCGCGTGGGCGAGGTCACCCGGGTCCGCTTCACCGTCCAGTCGGCCCACGCCGCGTCGGCCAAGAAGCAGGTGGCCATCGCCGAGGTCGAACTCTTCGGCCGATCCAACGGCAGCCGCACCTGAGCGATCGAGACCGCCGGGGAGTTGGTCAGCGAGGCACGGGATGCGACGATCGGTCGCCGTGACCTCAAGAAAGCTTGACCGCGAACCCAGCAGACTGCAGATGGTTTCCGTCGAAACCGCCACGTCGTCGGAAGCCGTCTGCATCGTTCGATGTGTGGGCGGCATAGCTCGGGCCGGGCAGACCTTCCGTGTCGACCCCGCGACCGATGCGGCAGGTTCAGGCTCCCACCACGTGGTGCTGGAAGCAATTGACCGCTACGGGAGACAAGTCGATTTCCTCGACCCTCCGCACAGTGCCAAAGTCGCCTTGTCCGGCAGGGGAGTGGCGTCCCTCGGCAAGGGAGTAATCATCACCTCCGAGGCCGGGCCTCTCGACGGAAGCTTGGCCCCTCCGGCAGATTGCGCCTGAGTAACGTACTGCGTCAGATACTTGCACTTGATGTTAAGTTCTGGTCTTCCTAACGTTCTCGGCATGAACCTCACCGTCCTCGCGGCCTCAGGCCGGACCGGAATGGCCCTCACCCGACAGGCGTTGCGTCGCGGTCACACCGTGATTGCCATCGCCCGAAACTCCGAGCGAATCGCCCTGCCCGACACCCCGAACCTGCGTAAAGTGGTGGGTGACGTGAACGACGCGGCAAGCGTCGCCGCCGTCGTGGACGAGGATTCCGTGGTCCTCTCCGCACTCGGCACGGACATGGCCGGGATTCTTTTGACCGGCGCACGCGCTGTCATCGCCGCCGGCCCTCGGCGCATCATCTGGCTCGGCGCCTATGGCACGGGTAGGTCGACCGAAGCGGCGGGCAAGGGCGCGAGCGTCCTCGCCAAGGTGCTGGGCGATCGCCTCGCGGACAAGGTCGCAGCCGACAACGCCATCCTTGCGGCAGGAGGCACCGTCTTCCACGCCGGCATGCTCGCTGACGGGTCGGAAAGCCCCCGTCGGCGCACGGTCGGCTTGAAAGCCGGACCTCCCTTTGACCTCGGCGTGAAGGTCAGCCGCGAAACCGTCGCCGCAGCGATGCTCGACGAAGCCGAAGCCCCTGGCTTCACTGGTGCCGTGGCCCTGCCGCTGGCTGCGTAGACGCTGTGGTTCAGCAGGCGGTGATCTCCTCCAGGGATGCTCGGACCTGCTCGCGGAGCCACGCGTGGGCGGGGTCGGAATCGAAGCGCTGGTGCCAGTTGCAGTGGATCGTCGCCGCCGGTGTCTCGACCGGCAGCGGCCGGGCGAGCAGACCGAGCGCCGCGATGAGCGGCCGGCCGAGGGTCGCCGTGCAGGTGACCAGCGCGTCACCGTGGGCAGCGATCTGCAGGGCCGTGGAGACCGTCGCCACCGCCGCGACCACTCGGCGTCGCAGGCCTTCGGCGGCCAGCACCTCATCGATCGGCGCGGTCAGGCGGCCACGCCGGGAAACCACCACATGCGGCTGAGAGGGGCATAGGCGGTCAGATCGAATCCAGCGGCACAAGGATGGTCCGCACGCATCGCCACGACGAGACGATCGTCGCCGAGGGGCTCAGACCGGAACTCCGGCAGGGTGGGCCTGTCGCCACCGAGTTCCAGATCGACCCGGCCATGGCGCAGGTCATCGGTGTCGACGGCGTTCTCGGCCAACACCCGCAGCTGCACCCCGGAAGCCCGCTGCTGAATCCTCCCGACCAGTACCGGGACCATCGAGGCAGTCACCGCGTCGTGGCACTGGATCGTGAAGGTGCGATCGAGCTCGGCCAGGTTCAACTCACGTACGGGCGAAAGCACTTCGTGTGCCTGCTGAACCAGCCGGTGCACCTCCTCCCGCACCGACACCGCGCACGGGGTGGGAGTCATCGAGTGGCCCGTGCGCGCCAAGATGTCGTCCCCGGTGACGGCGCGAAGCCGGCCGAGGGTGCGGCTGACCGCGGGCGAGGACAGGTGCAGCCGCTCGGCCGCGCCCATCACGCTGCCTTCTTCGAGCAGGGCGTCTAGCACGGTCAGCAGATTCAAGTCCAAGTGCATGGAAGTAAATCCTAGCCAGCAGTACATCCATTTCGATCAACCCGGAGCATCCCATGAGTCAGGAACTGCTTGCCGCCACCGTCGCCGCCGTCCGCCAGGCCGGCGCCAGGATGATGACGAGCTACTCCACCGAGACCCCCCAGCCGGGGCTCCCCGAACTCCTCGCGAGCCTCCAGGCCAATGACGCAGCCGTGGTCGACACCTTGCGCCCGGCACTGGCCCAGGCCCTGCCGAACGCGGGATGGCTCAACGACGAACACGGATCAGGGCCCATGGCCGCGGGCGAGTGGTGGCTCATCGACCCGGTCGGCGGCAATGTCAACGCCATGCACGGGATGCCCGACTGGAACATCGGCGTGAGCCTGGTCCGTGACGGCCGCCCGGTTCTGGCAGTGCTCTACTTCCCGGTCCTCGACGAGATGTTCACGGCGACCGAGGGCGGCGGGGCGTTCCTCAACGGTGTGCGGCGGCGGGTCTCGGTCAAGGCATCGCTGGACGCCGCCCTTGCCGGGACCGGCCAGGCCCAGCCGGGACACCACCCCGAACTCGCCCGACGGATGGGCGATGCCTTCGCCGCGATGATGAACTCCGCCTTGTACGTGCAGGTCTCCGTACCGGTCATCGGCCAGCTCGCCCAGGTCGCGGCGGGGCGCATGGACGTGCACTGGCAGTTCGACCAGGTCCGGTCCCACGCGGCAGGTGTGCTGCTGGTCCAAGAGGCCGGAGGCATCGTGACCGACCTCGAGGGCAAGGCGTGGGACCTGGCCGCCAAGAGCTACCTCGCCGCCGCGTCGGGCGTGCACGCGGCCGCGCTCGAAGTCCTCGTCGCCTGAGGGGAGTCGAGGGACCCGGCGAGCAGGTCAGGTCCTGATGTCCGTGCGTGGGCGGCCGTTGTGGCGCAGGCGGATCCGGCGTCGGGGGTGGGAGCGCAGCAGCGGGTGCAGGCTCCAGTTCTGTTCCGAGGCCGCGCCCACGACGTAACTGGCGCCCGCACCGCGGAAGTAGTGGGCTCCCAGGTCGAGATCGCGGTCGTACCCGGCAAGGACGGCGGCGTTCTCCACGCGTCGGGTCTGCTTCTCGATGCGCCGGTCCACGCGAGCGCGGTAGTACGCCGCGTTGCCCTCGCGTACGAGAGACACCGGGGTCACGCACCACAGCGGGATGAACGGAACCTGGCCCAGGGTGGCATCCAGCACCCGAACGGCACCGTTCTCGGCGCGCGGCACCATATAGACGAACAGCTGCGCCACGGAGGCCACGCAGTAGCACAGAGCCGCCAGGAGAAGCCACATCATCCACCACAGCGGCAGCAGCAGGAGAGTGAGGGGCAGCAGCAACAGCCAACGCAGTGGGGCCGGACGAACAGGCAATGGGCCCCACGCCGGGTCGTCGAAGTCAGGCACGGGCGTTATGTCCCCCTTGGTTCGCGTGGCGTGCGGCCACATCGTGCGGAGTATATGCCGAGGGGCATTGCTGGCAGGCCGGCCATCGGAGCTGAGCCATCATCATCCGAAGTTGCTCGGCAGATACGGTGACTCGATGACCGAGAGCATGCCTGCCGACGTAGCCGATGTGCTTGCCCTGGTCCTCGACGCAGAGGATTCGGTTCATGTCGCGCTCCGAAAGCAGGTGCCGCACCTCAGCGTGCGAGAACGGTGCACATGCGGGTGCGGTACCGCCTACTTCGAACTCGACACCAGCGAGGTGGAGCCGGCGCCCGCCGGCCCCGGCACCGTCGTGGCGGCCGCAGCGCAGTTGGTCACCGAGGCCGGGGAGTGTCCTGGTGAGGTCCTGGTCTTCACGCAGGACGGCTACCTGTCGTGGCTCGAGGTCTGCTCATGGAGCGAGGACATCGAGGTGACACTTGCGGCTGCACGTCAATGGCTGCGGGCAACGTCAACCTGAAGCTGGCTGCCGCCCACCATGGCCGGCGGTGGCCACCGTCCCCCGCCGGTGGTCCGCCCTACTTCAGGTGCCGGTCGAGGAAGCGGCCCCCGTCCTCTATCTCGAACCACGGGGTGCCGGTGTGCCCGCCCAGGTTGGCGTGCAGTGTCTTTTCCTTGGTGCCGAAGGCGTCGAACAGGTCCAGGGCCCGCCGGCGCGGGTTCCCTTCGTCGTCCCACTGCAGCAGAAGGAGCAGCGGGATGGTGACCTGCCGGGCCTCCTCGCGTTGGGCGTGGGGCACATAACCCCCCGGCGAAGAAGCCGGCGGCCGCGATGCGCGGCTCGACCGCCGCGAGCCGGATGCCAAGGGCGGTCCAACCCGAGTACCCGACCGGGCCGTCGATCTCGGGCAGCGCAAGAAGGGCATCCAACGTGGTCTGCCATTCCGGGGCCGCCTTCTCGACCAGCGGGCCGATGAGCGACTCGAAGACCCCGTCGACCGGCTCGCCGGCCTGCATCGCCCGGCGAAGGTCGGCGCGGACCTGCTCGTCCGCGGCGGAACGGGGCCGCTCGCCGCACCCGGCGGCGTCGATGGTGGCCACCGCGTAGCCGTGCGCCGCGGTGTGCCGGGCCCGGGCCATGAGCCGGGAGTCACGCTTGGGAAGGCCGTTGTTGTGGGCCATCAGGACCAGCGGAGCGGGAGCGGATGCCGGAGTCCACAGGGTGCCGGGGATCTCGCCGAGGGTGAATTCGCGTTCGAGTACGCCGTCGTCGAGGCGCTGCTCGGAAGTGAAGTGCATGGTCGTACCTTTCGGGAGCTCGCGAACGGCGCTCCCGGACGACCTATCGCCCGACCGTGACCCCAGAGGGGAGCACCCATGTCGATTCTGCGTTCACGGGTACCACCTCCTCGTTCTCTCGCACGGCCTCCGGGAAACCAGCAGGGGTGGCCATGGTCCGCCAACGAATTATTTGCGCTCACACCACGGGCCAGCCGGCGCCAAGGCTCCGAGTACGGTCAGCAGCTGCGGCGGCTCGACGGGGTCCGGCAGCGAGCCCAGATCCGTCCACGCGATCCAGATGTGGGTGTCCAGGCTGGCCTGCTCGTCGGGGAGCAGGCCTGTGCGCACCAGCGATGGCTGGGCCTCGGAGAACCGGGCGACGAAGAAGTGCTCCGTGCCCGTGTACCGCTTGCCGTTCCACTGCACATCGCGGTCCACGGGCACGGACCGGTCCAGAACGGCCGCCGGGTCAAGACCGGTCTCCTCGGCCAGCTCACGCCGTGCCGCCACCAGCGGTGTCTCGTCAGCCTTGATGCCGCCACCGGGAGGCTCCCAGAGCCATGTTCCGTCGAACGGATCACGCCAGCGCAGAAGGAGCAGGCGATGGGCAGCGTCCAGGCAGATGACCCGGGCGGCGGGTCGTTGCGTTGTCTCCACCACCCTGACGCTACGCGGCACGTCAACGGACGCGGAGTGTCGGGACACGAAAGCGTGTGCGTTGTTTCGTGTACTGACGGGGCCATCTCACGGTGCACCGTGCGTCGTTGAGCTGATCATGGACAAAAACGACTCGGAGCGAGAAGCGAGGGCGAAGGTGGCGGGAGCCTACGGGCTTGCTTCTCCGCCGCGCGGTACTGCTGCGTGCGTGTGGTGTGTGGAGATGCGGAGCATTGCCTTGGACGCCGAGCGGCGACAGCCTCAGGCCGCGGGAAGAACGATGGGCGGCGTCTGGGTGTGGCTGCGTCGGTTGCGGCGGACCGTGGTGCCGACGCTGTGGGCAGCGACGGTGATCGTCGCGCTGGGGGCGGGGATCTGGCGCGAAATCCCTTAGGACCCTACGAGTGAGCAGACCGTGGTGGTCCGAGCATGGGGACGAGGAACTGCCGGGCCACCGATCGCATCCGCTCGTCGTCATCGACATCGATGACCTGGCTTGGGATGACGAGGAAGGAGGCCGAGACGCGGACCATCATCTCGGCGACGACATCGACGTCCACCTCGCCCGCGACATGGCCGGCCCGCTGCTCCTGTCGGAGCCGTTCGGCGACGAACTGCTGCACCACGGCAAGGGTGCGGCCGCCGTCACCGGCCGTCGACAGCGTGAGGGCGTCGGGCTCGACGGCCATGAGTCCGCCGATGAGACGGTTGTGGCGAATGGCGCGCAGGGAACTCACGAAGCCCAGGACGACTCGGTCGGAGACGGTCTCGGCGTTCTGGATCTCGCGGGTGAACTGGTCGAAGTAGCGCCGGAATTCACGGCGTACGACGTGCTCGACCAGCGTTTCCTTGGTGGCGAAACGGCGGTAGACGGTGATGCGGGAGACTCCCGCAAGGCGTGCCACGTCCGCCATGGTGGAGCGCTTGATCCCCATGCGGCAGAACTGCTCGTACGCGGCGTCGAGCAGCCGCGTGGACACGTCGTCGGCCGGATCAGCCTCGTAGGCCCCGTCGGTGGCGTCGCTGAACGCGAGTTCCAGCACCGACGGGGAGCCGAGAGCAGGCCCGGTGAGGTCCGGCAGGACAGGTTCCACTACTGCCTCCCTGATTGCGTGAAGCCTCTGGCGTTCAAGCCTCGTCTGTGCTCCCCTGTTGATACAGAGATGCTCAATACGTTTCATCGTACCAAGCGAACTGCGGAACCACAGAGCTGCCGGACTCACGGAGGAGTTCAGAGCAATGGATGGACTCAGTAGACGCAAGATGTTGACGGCGGGTGGTGCACTGGGGGCCGTCGGGGCGCTGGGAGCGGCATCGCCGGCCAGTGCGAGGGCGCTGTGGACCTGGGCCCCGAGCAATTCGATAGCGGGCAAGGGCGCGGGAGTTGACCCCGAGTGGGTGTGGGACGAGGAGGCCGACCAGCTGCTCGCCTCCGTGATCGACCGCGGCGACGTGCCCAAGGTCAATGAACTGCTGCGCACCTGGACCCGCAACGACCAGGCGCCACCGGCCGGACTCCCGCAGGATGTACGGGAGTTCATGGATAGGGCGCGCCAACTGCCCTCATGGGCGGACCGGGACAAGCTGGAGCGGGCAGCCGCGTTCAACAAGTCCCGAGGCTTTTACCTCAATCTGCTCAACGGAGTGGGCGGCGGCATGCTGAGCACCGCCATCCCCAGGGAGGCGCGCTCGGTCTACTACTCCAAGGGCGGCGCCGACATGGAGGACCGCGTCGCCAAGACGAGCCTGCTCGGTTTCGCCATCGGGGACCTGAACGCCTACCGGCCCGACGGCGATGTCATCGTGCACGCCGTCAAGACCCGCATGGTGCACGCGGCGGTGCGCCATCTGCTGCCGCAGTCCCCGGCCTGGGTGCGCAACAGCGGCGGCCAGAAGATCCCCATCAGCCAGGCCGACATCCTGGTCACCTGGCACAGCCTGGCCACCTACGCCATGCAGAAGCTCCTTGAGTGGAAAGTCCCGGTCAGCTCCGCCGACGCCGGGGCCTACCTGCATGTGTGGCAGGTGACCGTACACATGCTCGGTGTCCGTGACGAATACATCCCGGCCAGCTGGGAGGCGGCCAACTCCCAGTCCAAACAGGTCCTCGACCCGATCCTGACCTCCACCAGGGAAGGCGTCGAACTGACCGACATCCTGCTCGGCCAGCTCGCCGAGCAGACCAGCCCCGGCGGCATCGACCGGCCCCTGTGCAACGCACTCGGCCGGTACCTGGTCGGTGACCGGGTCGCCGACATGGACGGCATCCCCAAGGAGCCGTTCTGGGACGGCGTCCTAGAAAGCATCTGGCCGAAGCTGGTGGCCTTCCGCGAAAAACTCATCCCCTTGCCGCTGGTGCCACCGCTCGCCTGGACGCTCGACGAGGCGGCCCGCCAGTACATCCTCTTCTACCTCACCAAGGGCAAGGGCACCCACATCGAGATCCCCGACACCAATCGGCCGGGCACCAGCTGAAGGAGGAGTGCGCAGCGATGGATGAACTCAGCAGACGCAAGGTATTGATGACGGGCGGAACCCTGGGCGCCGTCGGGGCGCTGAGCATGGCCTCGCCGGCCGGGGCCCGGTCCCTGTGGTCGTGGTCTCCCGCATCGTCGATCGCGGGCAAGGGCGCGGGCGTCGACCCGCAGTGGCTGTGGGACGAGGAGGCCGACCCGGTCCTGGCCGCCGTACTCGACCGCGGTGACGTGGCCAAGGTCAACGCGGCGTTACGGCAGTGGACCCGCAACGATCAGCCGCTCCCCGACGGACTGCCGCGTGATCTGCGGGAGTTCATGGAGCACGCCCGTCGGCTGCCGTCCTGGGCCGACCGGGCCGAACTCGACCGCGGCGCCCAGTTCAGCAAGACCAAGGGGATCTACGTAGGGGCGCTGTACGGCCTCGGCAGCGGTCTGATGAGCACCGCCATTCCCCGGGAGGCGCGTGCCGTCTACTACTCCAAGGGCGGTGCGGACATGAAGGACCGCATCGCCAAGACGGCGCGGCTCGGGTACGACATCGGGGACCTGGACGCCTACCAGCCGCAGGGCTCGATGATCGTGACCGCGGTGAAGACGCGGATGGTGCACGCGGCGGTACGGCATCTGCTGCCGCAGTCCCCGGCCTGGGTGCAGAACAGCGGTGGCCAGAAGATCCCCATCAGCCAGGCGGACATTCTGGTCACCTGGCACAGTCTGGCCACACTTGTCATGCGCAAGCTGAAAGAATGGCGAGTCCGGGTCTCCGACGGTGACGCCGACGCCTATCTGCACGTATGGCAGGTGACCGCGAACATGCTCGGCGTCCGAGAGGAGTACATCCCGGCCACCTGGCAGGCGGCCGAAGCGCAGTCCAAGCAAGTCCTCGACCCGGTCCTGGCCGCCACGACGGAAGGGAAGGCGCTGACCAAGGTACTGCTCGACATCGTGGCCGAACTCGACGCCGGCCTGACGCGTCCGCTGATCAGCGCGTTCTCCCGCTACACACTCGGCGACCGGGTCGGCGACATGATCGGCCTCTCCAAGGAACCCGTCCTGACGCCCCTGGTCGCCGGTGCCTGGCCGCTCCTCGTGGCCTTCCGCGAAAAGCTGATCCCCCTTCCCGGCATCCCCGGGATCATGTGGACCCTGGAGGAAGCCATCCGCAAGTTCGTCCTGCTGTTCCTCGCCGAAGCCCGCCTGCCCATCTCCATCGACATCCCGGACATGAACCGCCCGACCTGAAGGCCTGCCCGTCCTGAAGGCCTGCGACAGCCGGCGCGGCCACGCCCGGTTGCCGGCCACCCCCGGGGTGGTGGCTCCCCCCGCCACCGCCCCGGGCAGCCCCCGCCCACGACCACCGGAGCCGAGCCGCACCCATGGACACCACGATGAGATCGCTCAGCAGCGGGACCACCACCCGACTCCGCCGCCGGCCAACTGCCGGACGCGCCACGCCGGGTGGGGGCGGCCAGTGACGAACGGTGCTGATCGCGGGCCCGGACAACCGACCGCGCAAGACGCCGGCCTGGGCCGACGCCGTTTCCTGGGTTTCGTGCTGGCTGCGCCGACACTGGTGACCGCCGCCGAACTCATACCGGCTGACCGAGCCAGGGCGCAGGTCCCCGCAGACGGGATCCCCTCGCCCGAGGTCACCGAACTGGTGGACCTCAACGACGTGATGACGG
Organism: Streptomyces sp. NPDC033177; assembly: GCF_055577715.1. Classification (NCBI taxonomy): domain Bacteria; kingdom Bacillati; phylum Actinomycetota; class Actinomycetes; order Kitasatosporales; family Streptomycetaceae; genus Streptomyces; species Streptomyces sp. NPDC033177. The sequence goes on from NZ_JBVIPS010000004.1 coordinate 222,495, forward strand.
CGGCGGCCCTGCCGACCTCCGGCCTGATCACCGTCCGGGTGAACAACGACGGCACGGTGTCCTTCGCCCTGCCCCGCGCCGAGGTGGGACAGGGCATCACCACATCGACGGCCATGCTGATCGCCGAGGAGATGGACGTACCCCTCGCGCAGGTGCGGGTCACCCTGGCCGACGCGCGACCGGAGCTCGTCTTCAACCAGCTCACCGGCGCGTCCAACACCACCATCTCGACCTACACACCGGTCCGGGTGGCCGCCGCCATCGCGCGCGGACGGCTGCTGCAGGCCGCGGCGGTCGAACTCGACGCCCCCGTCGGCGACCTCACCCTCGCGGCGGGAGTCGTCACCGGGCCCGCGGGCCGGCGCATCGTCATCGGCGCGCTCGCCGAGAAAGCCGCGGGCGTACGGACACAGCAGGTCACCGCCGAGCTCAAGCCGACAGAGCAGTTCAGCGTCATCGGCACACCCCAGCGCCGTATCGACGCCCTGGACGCGGTCACCGGGCGCAAGAAGTTCGCGATGGACCTGAGCGTCCCGGACGCCGCCCCGACCATGGTGTGCCGCCCCCCGACCATCAACGGCAAGGTGGGGTCAGTGGCCAACGCCGGTGAGGTCCGCGCCATGCCGGGCGTCACCGACGTCGCGGTGATCTCGACAGGGGTGGCGGTGCGCGCCCGGACCTTCGGACAGTGCATCGATGCGGTGCGCGCGCTGAAGGTGACGTGGAAGGCGGGAACGGCGGAGGGCAAGTCCGATGCCTCCGTTCTCAAGAGGCTGAAAGCTGCCGAAGTGCCGCTCGGACTGCCGCCGTTGACCCCGTACGTGGAGGGCAGCTTCACCTTCCACTTCCGCAGCAACAGCGCGCTGGAGACCAACTGCGCGATCGCCGACGTGCGTTCCGACCGCGCCGAGATCTGGTCGAGCCTGAAATCACCGATCGTGGCCAAGGAGACGATCGCCGCCAGACTCGGGCTGCCGCTCCATGCCGTCACCGTGCACGTCACCGAGGGCGGCGGTTCCTTCGGGCGCAAACTCTTCTTCGACGCCGCCCTGGAAGCGGTCGAGATCTCCCGGAAGATCGGCAAGCCCGTCAAACTCATGTGGCACCGCGCCGACGACTCCCGGCAGGGCCGCACCCACCCCATGGCCACCTCCCGCGTACGCATCGCCTACCTCGGCGACACCGTCCTCAGCTACCGGCAACGCCACACCAGCGTGGCCACCGACCTCAGTCACGGCTTCGGGGAGATCCTCACCGCCATGGCGGCGAAACTGCCCGTGGCCGACCTCGGATTCTCCGAGACCTTCTTCCAGCTCTCCCAGTCCATGCCCTACAACTTCGGAGTCCACAGCCGCCTGTTGAACGAGACCGACAAGAGCTTCAACACGGGCAGCATGCGCAACGTCTATTCACCCGACGCCACCTGCGCCCGCGAACTCCTCGTCGACGAACTGGCCGCGAAGATGGGCAAGGACCCCTACCGCTTCCGGCGCGACTTCCTCAAGGACAAGCGATCCAAGGCCGTACTGGAGAAGGTCGCCGAAGCCGGGCAGTGGGGCCGGTCGATGCCGGACGGCATGGCGCAGGGCATCGCGTTCCACTCCGAGTACCACGCCACCAGCGCCGTCCTGGTGGAGATCGACTGCCGGCCCGAGACCGTCAACCGCCCCATCCGCAACGGTGTCACCGGACCACGCGTGACCAAGGTCGTCCTCGCCGTGGACGCCGGACTCACGGTCAACCCCCGGGGCCTCGAAGCGCAGATGATGGGCTGCGCGATGGACGGCATCGCCCTGGCCCTGACCTCCAGCCTGCACCTGCGTGACGGCTACTTCCTGGAGGCCAGCTGGGACAACTACTTCTACACACGGCAGTGGAACACACCACCCGAACTGAAGATCATCATCATGCCGGACACCAGCGAAAAGCCGGGCGGAGCAGGCGAGTTGGGCGTCTCGGCGGCCATGGCCGCGGTCGCCTGTGCCTACGGCCGTGCCACCGGCGCCATGCCCACCACCTTCCCCATCAACCACGCCACCCTCTCCTTCGAACCCAAGCCGACGACCCCGCCCATCCCTCCGTCCCCGACCGACGGCCTGGATCACGCGTTCTGAAGTGCCGCCCTTCGCCGCCCCCTCGCCACTGATTCAAGGAGCCCTCGTGCCCCAGCACACCTTCCGCCTCAACGGCGAGCAGGTCACCGTCGACATCGCCGACGACGAACGGCTGTTGTGGGTGTTGCGCGACGTCCTTGGTGTCACCGGCCCCAAGTACGGCTGCGGCATCAACGTCTGCAAGGCGTGCACCAGCCACCTCAACGGCAAGGCGGTCAACCCCTGCGCGATCCCGGTGGGCAACCTGCGGCCCACCGATGAGGTCACCACGATCGAGGGACTGCCGGCCACGGTGGGCAAGGAACTGCACCCCATGCAGGAAGCATGGCTCGACCAGGACGTGGCCCAGTGCGGCTACTGCCAGCCCGGCCAGATCATGGCCGCCGTCGCACTGGTCCGGCGAGCCACTGAGGAAAACCGCGAGATCAGCGAGGCCGACCTCGACGGAATCCGCAACATCTGCCGCTGCGGCACCTATGCCCGGATCCGCGAGGCCATCAAGTCGGGCGCTGCGCGAATGTGAGGGCAGCCGCGATGATCCGCACCGCCATCAGCGAATGCTGGTGCATGGCCCCGCCCTACCGGGTAACGTTGCGATCTTCGCTCGGTTGAAGTCGTGCGGAGTCCTCGAAGGCCGAGTACATGTTGCACCTCGACGACCGTCCCGCTCCCCGCCGCCTGCGCGCCGCCCTGCAGAACCTCTCGGTGACCTTCCGTGGCATGACCGCGCGTCCGGATGAGCACAACTGCGAATGCCACTGGGGCAGTCCTGAGGAGCTCGCTCTTTTGAAGACGCCGGACGTGGAACTGGATCCGGACCTTTTGCGCCGGGCCTGGCAGGCCACCGACTGGACCGATCACGCGGCTGTGCTGCGCCGCATCCTGCCGCAGTTCGCAAGGACCCTGGTGGCCGGTCGTGCGGAGCCCCTGTTCGGCTTGGAGGAGGCGGGAGACTCCTTCGCCCGCGCACGATGGCAGCAGTGGCCCGATGATCACGCTGCTCCGGTACGCGAGTTCCTGCATGCCTGGTGGGTCGCCGCCCTCACCGAGCCGGATGCGGCCGTCCCCGCGCACCAGGTCTTCGCGATGTGTGCCGAGGCGTCCGGAGCCCTCGGACCGTGGCTGGCCGACTGGGAGGAGCAGACCGGCGACCTCAGCGACCGACGTCTCGCCGAGGCGGCCGCGAAATGGGAGTACGAACTCCTGGGAGACAGCCTTCCGTGGTACGTCACTTGGTACGACCACGACGAGGAGGAGATGCGCGCCGACCTGGTCAGCTGGCTCCTGGGCCACGCTGCGACGCGACTCCGGGAGTCGGGCGCATCGGAGGATCTGCAGCACCGGATACGGTTGCTCGGCCTCGACGACGAGGCCCGCTGGAGCGATCCGCACTGGCCGGCCCACCGCTACTGACGGCCGGCGGTTCGCAACGACGTCAGTGGGCGACCAGTTCCCGGCTCAGGACGTGCTCGACCAGGGAGATCAGGACCTCCTTGCCGGACTCCCTCTCGCGTACGTCGCAGAGCAGCACGGGCGTGTCCGGGTTCAGGTCCAGCGCGCGGGCCACCGCCTCGGGGGTGTGGCTGCGTATCCCGTCGAAACAGTTCACCGCGACGATGAACGGGATTCCGCGGCTCTCGAAGTAGTCCACGGCGGGAAAGCAGTCCGCGAGCCGGCGCGTGTCGGCGAGCACGACCGCACCGAGGCAGCCCGTGGCCAACTCGTCCCACACGAACCAGAACCGGTCCTGGCCCGGTGTGCCGAACAGGTACAGGGCGAGGTTGTCGCGCAGGGTGATGCGGCCGAAGTCCATGGCGACCGTGGTCGTGGACTTGGTGGCCACCCCCTGGAGGCTGTCCACCGGGCGCGAGGCCTCGGTGAGGGGTTCCTCGGTGCGCAAGGGGCGGATCTCGCTGACCGACTCCACCAGGGTGGTCTTGCCGACGCCGAAACCGCCGGCGATCAGGAGCTTGAGCGCGGTGAAGTCGGCGGGTGCCGATTGCCGCATGCGGTCAGAGTGCGCGGAGGCCATTGATCACTTCTCGCAGGAGGTGGGCGGGAGGATGTTCCGTACCAGTGGCGGCGGTGGTGGTGGACTCGGGCGGGGTGATGTGGATCAGGCCCTGGGCCGTGAGGTCGCCGAGCAGGACCCGTACGACACCAAGGGGCAGGCCCGAGTCCGATGCGAGGTCCGCGACGGGGCTCGGGCCATGGGCGCACAGGGCCAACAGCGTGCGCTGTTCGGGCGGGAGCGGGCCGCGCGGGGTGCCTTCGGTGGCCCGGACGATCGCCATCAGGTCGACGCGCTCGGCGCCGTTGTCCGTGCGGGCGCGCCCGGCGGTCATGGCGTAGAGACGGACCAGGGGACCGGCCTCGGCGTCGTAGCGGTCGGTCCAGGCTTCGGCGGAACGCTCGCCGGGGCCGTCCGGGCGGCGGTTGGGTGGCCGGTCCGTCATGAGGCCTCGTCGTCCGGCGTCGGCGTGGCGTCCGACCGTACGGGGACGGTGAGGTGTTCGCGCACCCGGTCGACCAGCAGGGCCATCTCGTAGGCGACCAGGCCGATGTCGGCGTGTCCGTCGGTGAACACGGCGATGCAGGAGCCGTCCCCGGCGGCGACCACGAAGAGGAAGCCGCCCTGCAGTTCGACCATGGTCTGGACGACGCCGCCCGCGTCGAAGTGCCGGCCCGCCCCCTTGGCCAGGGAGTGGAAGCCGGAGGCGATGGCGGCGAAGCGCTCGGACTCGTCGCGGCCCATCGCCTGCGAGGCGCCGACGCACAGGCCGTCGGTGGAGAGCATCACCGCGTGCCGCACTTCCGCGACGCGGTCGACGAGGTCGTCCAACAGCCAGTCGATGCCGCCCGTGCCGTGGTCGTCGCCGTGTTGGCCCACGGTGGTGACGGAGTAGGTCGGCGTCATCGGTCTTGGGACCCTTCGTCGTTCGGCGTGTGGTGGGGGGACTCGGGGCCGGGCGGGTCGTCGCGGGTGGCCGAGGCGCGGCGCCGGCCGGAGCGCAGTGACGCCATCGTGGCGCGGGCGGCTTCCGGGGAGCGCAGGCGCGGGCCTGGGGCGGGGTCCTGGCCGCCGTCCTGGTCCTGGCGCAGTTCGGGCGCGAGGCTGGCCTGGCGTACTCGGCGTGGCAGGTGGTCCTCATCGTCCGGCACCGCTGTGGGCGGGGCGGTAGAGGTGGGAGGGGTGTCGGGCTGCTGGGGTGCGGCGTGCCGGGCGCGGGCGGGGAGCTGGTTGCGTTCGCGCTGGGCGGGGATCCGGGGGAGGGGCTGTGCGGGGCCGGACCCCTCCGGTTGCGGCAGCGGCCGCAGGCCCGGGTGCGGGGCCTCCAGAAGGTGCTGCGGGAGGAAGATGAGGGCGGTGATGCCGCCGTAGACCGAGCGGCGCAGCGTCACCTCGACGCGCTGGCGTTGGGCGAGTCGGTTGACCACGAACAGGCCCAGCTGGCGCGAGTCGAGCAGGTCGACGTCGGCGGCCCGGATCTTCTCGTTGGCCGCGGCCAGTGCTTCGTCGCCCATGCCCAGGCCGCGGTCCTCGATCTCCAATACGCAGCCCGCGCCGACCTCTTCGGCGCGCACCACCACGGGGGTGTGCGGCGGTGAGTACACGGCGGCGTTCTCGGTGAGTTCGGCGACGAGATGGACGAGGTCGGCGACCGCCGTGCCCGCCAGACGCAGGTCGGGGATGTTGTCCAGGTGGACCCGCTCGATGTCCTCGGTCTCCGCGATGCCCGCGCGCACTGCGTCGATCAGCGGGACCGGGGTGCGCCAGGCGCGGCCGGGCGCGGAGCCGGAGAGGATCAGCAGGGACTCGGCGTGGCGGCGCATCCGCGTCGTCAGGTGGTCCAGGCGGAAGAGGTCCTCCAGGTCCGTGGGGTTCTCGGTGCGGCGCTCCATGGTGTCCAGGAGTTCCAGCTGGCGGTGCAGCAGCAGTTGGCTGCGGCGGGCGAGGCTGACGTACACGCCGGAGATTCCCGTCAGCACGGCGGCGCGGCCCGCGACGGCGCGCAGGGCGGCGCGCTGCACGGTGGTCAGCGCCGCGCCGACCTGGCCGACCTCGTCCCGGACCGGGTCGTGGGAGAGCGGTGCTTCCTTCTCCAGGTCGAGGGCTTCGCCGTCGTGGATGCGGCGGATGGCGGACGGGAGCCGGTGGGCGGCGAGTTCCAGTGCGGAGTTGCGCAGGCCGGTCAGGTCGGCGACCAGGCCGCGTCCGATGCGTACGGAGAGCAGGAGCGCGAGGATCACACCGAGCAGACCGAGGAGGACGGCGAGGCCGGAACTGCCCAGGTTCGCCAGGGAGTACGGCTTGGCGTCGATGCCCGTGTCGATCGCGCCCCGCTCGGCGCCGGCGAGCCCGGCCAGGGTAGGACCGGCGATGGCGTGCCAGTGGGCTTCGGTCACCGCGGTGGCGGCGCCGGAAGGGCCGGCGGCGGAGACGTCCTCCTGGGCGGCGGCCAGCTCGGAGGCAGCGGGGGAGTCGAGCACCTTGCGGTAGGCGGTGGCGTCCTCGGATCGCAGGTCGGACACCGCCGAGTCGGCGAAGGCACGCTGCTGGGCGACGTCGCCGACGAACGTACGGTAGTGGGCCGCCGACATGGTCCCGCTCGCGCGCGCGGCGCCGAGTACGGCGTCCTGGCGGCTCAACGCCTCGCGGGAGCGTGCCAGTTCGAGCACGGCACGGGTGGTGGAGGCGCGGTCGGGCTGGTCGGCGCCCGCGAGTTTGGAGCGTACGGCGAAGGCCCGCTCGACGGCCGTGCCGTAGTCGGAGAGCACGGCGGAGGCGCCGCGGCTGCTTTCGCGCCGCTCACCCAGTGAGCCCGCACTCGTGAGCAGGGAGCGCACACGGCCGGGCAGCGCGGCGTCGAGCGCGGCGAGGTCGGTGCTGCTGGAGCGGACGCCCGTGCGCAGCGCCGTGATGGCCTTGTCCGTACGGGCCTGCGCGGCGTCGAAGTCGTCCTGGGCGGCGTTGCCGGGCGTGGCCTGGTACTTCAGGGCCGCGGCCCGCTCGTCCTGCGCCGCGGCGGTGAAGTGGGCGACGGGCCGTACCAGGGTCGCGTTGATCTGGCGCAGTTGCTCGGTGGCCGAGACCTGGGATGCGGTGGTGACGGCCGCGTGGCCCCACAGCGCCATCAGTGAGAGGACCGGCACGGTCAGCAAGGTGACGACCTTGGCGCGGATCGATTTGGGGCGCCAGCGTTCGGGCACCAGAGGGCGTGCGGGCATGACGAAGGGGCTCCTTGGCGGTGCAGGAGTGTGGGGGCGCGCGCAGTGCGTCGGGCCCGGGGAACGCGCGGCGCCGACGTGGGTGACGTGATGGCGTGCCGCAGTGGGGGAGGCGGGCGCGGGCCGAGGTGGCCCGGCTGCGGTCAGGTGACGGGGAGTTCGACCTCGTGCAGCGGGCGGGCCGCGGCCTCGCTCTCGGCACGCTCACGCGCCGTGGGGGACAGCGCGACGAACGCGCAGGTCAAGAAGAGGAAGGAGCCGAGCACCACGGCGAGCGGCAGGATGAAGCTGGTGGCGCTCGCGCCCTCCAGGGGCGTGGTGCCGGCGTGTACGTCCACGGTGACGGCCGCCATGCCGGTGTAGTGCATGCTGCTCACCGCCAGGCCCATCACGAGCGAGGCGACAGCTGCGACGGCGGGCCCCCGCACGGACAGCGCGGCCCACAGAGCGGCGGAGGCGGCGGCGATCGCGATGAGCACGGAGGCCGCGACGAGAGCGGGGTCGTACGAGAGCGAGCCGTTGAGCTGAGCGGCCGCCATGCCGATGTAGTGCATCGCGGCGACGCCAAGTCCGGTGCCGATGCCGCCCAGTGCGATGGAACGCGGGCGGGACTTCCCGTAACCGGCGGTGAAGACGCCCGCGCCGACGACGGCGATTGCGACGAGCAGGCTGAGCAGCGTCAGCGGGATGTCGTAGCGGATCGCGGTGCCTTGGACGGTGTAACCGAGCATCGCGATGAAGTGCATGGTCCAGATGCCGGCACCGATGGCGACGGAGGCACTGATCAGCCAGTTCCGCTTGGACCGCCCCCCGGCTGCCAGAGCGCGCACGGTGCAGCGCAGACCCAGCGCGGCGCCGACGACGGCCATGGCGTACGACAGGACCGGAGTGGCCCAGCCTCCTGCCATGTGGTGCATGTGACCCACGGGATTCCTCTCACTTCGCTGTGTCGGCCCCCCGGCGATCCGGGACGCTAGCACGCAGTGGATCTCTGAACCGGAGGCACGAAATCCGCTTGATGTGAGGGTTACCGAGCAGTAAAGCCCGAGTTCACGGGCCCCATGCCCACGGAACCATCACCGGTCGCACACACAGGTGCGACTCTTGTCACGCCACGTATCGAACCGCTCGTGACACCAGGGGCGAGGCGCCCAGTTCCGGACATGCGGGACATGGTGGTGCAGGATCCGCTCGGTGAATGCACATCCCGTCCGGTGGTGCGGCCGCGCGTCTGAGGGTGGATTAGCCCCCCGAGGGGAAGGGAAATAGGTGGGGCACACGAGCACCGCCCGAGCGAGGAGCCGTCATGTCCACCTTCGTGATCACTGTCCCCGGCACGTTCCTCACCGACATCGATGAAGGGGCACGCTCGGCACTGGAGCGAGGGCTGGCTTCCCGGCACACGGAGGTCAGTGAGGACGAGGGCCTGGATCTGCTCACGTTGAATGAGGGCGGCCGCTTCTCGGTCCGACTCGAAGTGAAGGCCGCGGACCGCTACGAGGCGGAACTGGAAGCTACGCGGCTCGTCACCACGGCTCTGGAGGAAGCGGGCATCAATGTAGCAGATGCCCCGCTCGGTCCGCCGGCTGTCACCGGCATCGACAGCGACCTCTGACTCGGCTTCCGCCACACCGTACGCACTGGCGCAATGATCCTCAGCCCGAGGTCGTCGGCCACATCGCCGCGGTGCTGCGCCTGGGCGCCGACCGGCTGGACGCCAACACGTCCCTGGCCTCGCTCGGCCTGGACTCACTCATGGCTATCGCGCTGCACAGCCGCCTCCAGCGTGAACTGGGCCTGGACATCCCCACCACAGTGCGGTGGACCCACCCGACAGCCTTCGCCCTCACCCGCCACCTCCTGGCCCGACTGCAGGCCTCTTCACCCGCAACCCCGGACTTGTCCACACAGCGCTGACCCGCCTGCCCCCGGCGTGGCGGCGCCTGGACGCCTACGTGTCGGGCCGCACCAGCGTCGCCGGGATCATGACCACCCCCTTCGCCCGCACGGCCGCCGCCCTGGCCACCCGGTTCGCCCCTGCCCCTGGGAAGGCTGCTTTGATGCCGGAGTGAACAAAGAGAGCTTCGAAACCGCCGAGCAGAAGCCAGGCCGCCGGGTCAGGCGAAGGACTGATGGGGACATCGAGGCGTGTGTGGACGTCCTGAAGGAGGTCCATCATCTTGACGGCTACCCGGTGAACTGGCCCGAACGGCCCGGCGATTGGCTGTCGAGCGCTTCCATGCTGGGAGCTTGGGTCGCCGAACTCGACGGCCGCCTCGTCGGCCATGTCAGCTTGTCCCGCAGCGGCGAGGACGATCTGGCCCCTGGACTGTGGAGCGAGCGAAAGGGGACGCGGAGGGATCTGACCGCGGTGGTCAGCCGGCTGTTCGTCGCCCCGCAGGCGAGGGGGCACGGGATCGGCGCACTGCTGCTCGGCCAAGCCGAGGAGACGGCGCGACAAAGCGGTCTCCATCCGGTGCTCGACGTCGTGGCTTCCGACATCGCTGCGGCAGCCCTCTACGAGCGGCTCGGCTGGGAACGCCTGGCCACACTCGAGCAGCGGTGGACCCTGCACCAGACCGTGACTGTCCACTGTTACGCAGCATCATCGTGATGCGGCGGGGCGCAGAAACTCATTGCCCGCCGCCGCGAGGGCGGTTGCCTCGCAGAGAACGTACGTGGGCCTCGGAGCCGAAGGGCGGACTTCGGTAAGGAGAGGCTCAGATGCCGCCCTCGGGCACCCACGTCCAGGCGTCGCCGCCGAGTTCGTACGCATTGCCGACGCTGTCCGGCCAGCCGAGTGCGCCACTGGTGTGCAGGGCGGGCCGGTAGCCGAAGGCGGTGCCGCCGCTGTTGAGCGCGGCCGCGATCTGCTCGATGTAGTCGAGAACTGTGCCGAACTCGAACTCCACCTGCCCCTCATCGGCCCATGCGCCTATCTGCCCGTCGCGGGGATCGGCGAAGAAGCCGGACATGGAGGAATCAAGGGTGTCGGCGGCGAAGGGGATGAGCCGGTTGTACTCCTCTTCGATGCCCTGATGCACCGGATGTTGCATCATCATCTCGTCGAGGGGGAGCCAGGCGAAGCCGGTGTGGATGCCGGGGCCAGGCAGGAAGAGCGCGGCAGCCCACTGCGCCTCCCGGACGCGGGAAGCATCGTCGGCCGGCGCGGGCAGAGGCCCCTCGATATGCGGGTGGTGCCCGAACTGGTCCTGGTCGTAGCCCCGGCTTCCATCGCGCAACAGATAGAGCGCCCTGAGAGCCGGAGGGAGGGGGAAGCCCATCGAGGCCTCCCAACTCTCGACCTCGTCCGGGGTGGCGGGCGGGTTGAGCATGGCGTGCGAGGCGGGTGCGTGACGACCCATCCACATCTCGATGTGCTTCCACGCTCGCTGCACCCGTATGAAATCGCCGCTGCTCGTCACGCCGGTGAGCGTATCGATTCGTGGCGAGGTGGTGCGTCACCAGCCGCGGGACAGTCTCAGACTCCGGCCCGAGCCGACCCCGCCCCTCCCGCGCAGGCCGCGGCGGCTAGCCTGCCGGTTGAGATGTTGCACGCCGGTCGCCGTACGGGTGTGGCAAACGACGACGAGGAGCTGAGCCATGACGACCACTGCCCGTGCCACCTTGCAGCACGAAGACAATCGGGTACGGGTCACCCGCTGGGATTTCGAGCCCCAGGAGAGCACGGGCCGACACGTGCACGAGTACGAGTACGTCGTGGTGCCTGTCACCGACGGACGCACCAATGTGATCACCCCCGATGGCACCGTCACTTCCTCGCAACTGGAAGCAGGCGTGTCCTATGCCCGCCCGGCCGGCGGCGAACATGAGGTCGTCAACGCCGGTGACGCGCCTCTGGCCTTCGTCGAGATCGAACTGAAGTAGCCCACCAAAGTCAGCAAACGCCGGTCGGGCGCCGGGCCGGCCCCGACGGACCACGGTGCGGACACTGACCGCTTTGGATGGGAACTTCAGGCTGCTGTCGGACGCTCGCGCAGCAACAGGCCGCCGAGGAGGGCGAGGATGGTGGCGAGGCGCTTCATGCTCATGGCGGATCTCCAGAGGGTGTTGTTCGGCTGGACAGACGGGCGGGGATGCTGCCGCCCCGCCCCGACGTCTCGCCTAGGTGCTGCTGACGAGGTCCGCAGCAGGGGCCTGCCCCCGGGCGTTCGTGGCTTCCGGCGGGCAGGTGCCGGTGAGGCGAGTCGGTGGCGCACTCGACGCGCTGGGCTAGTCAGGGGCAGATGACGTAGCGGCCGCGGAAGCCGCCCTTCGCGGTGGCCCGGTGGGCGTCGGCGGCCTGGTCCAGGGGGACGACCGCGTGCACGCGGGTCGGCAGTTCGCCGGCGGCGGCGCGGGTGAGGAGGTCGGCGATTCGGCCGTGGTCGGAGGTCGTGAGCAGGGAGGTGACCGAGATGCCGCGCTCGGTGGAGGGGCCGAGGCCGGGCCGCAGTCCGACGTAGGCGCCGCCGTCGCGGGAAGTGGACGGCATGGTCACCCGGACCGTCACGCCCACCGTGCCCGTCACCGTCACCTACGAGATCACCGACCTGGGTCTGTCCCTGAACCGCGTCATGATCGGCCTCAAGGACTGGGCCGAAACCAACATGACCGAGGTGCTCGCCCACCGCGAGGAACACTACCGAGCCTTAGGCGAACAAGATGAACTCGGTGGGTGAACCTCCGAGCGTGAGGCTCAGAGCCGTCAGGCGCGTGGAGTGGCGCGGGGGACGAAGAACATCAGGGCCCACGTGATCAACAGGCCACCGATCACGTACGGAAGTGTGGCGGTGAAGCCGTCGACGACCTCGTTGCCGCGGGTGGTCGCGGTCTGATCGTGAGGCGAAGAAGACACCCTGGTGAGGACGACTCCCAGGGCGATGCCCAGGTGCATGGCGGTGTTGAACAGTCCGGAGGCCGACCCGGCGTGCGCGTCGTCGACGCAGCCGATGGTGAGGTTTTTTTCCGGCGCACCACGGCGCCCCATGGCGCTTTGCGCCCTGTTCGTCCCTCACCCCTGCCGCCCCAGGGGCTGAATCTTGCTGTTACCCCTTGGGGCTGAGCGGTTACAAGTACTACCCGCACCGATGTCTGTGCGGGCGGGCGGACCCTGTGCCCAGACCTCGCATGGGGGACGCTCGGGGCACGGCGCAAAGCAGTGGGACCCGGGCGGAGGCCCGGTGATCGCCCCCTAGTCGGCGGGGTCCGCGTCCTTGAGGGAGTCGAGCCACCGGAGGAGGCGGGCTCCCTGGCGGGTCATGATGTCCGGATCGCGCAGGGCGTTGGTCAGGAGCGACATGCCCTGGTACGCGGAGACGAGAGTGAGGGCGAGGTCGTCGGGGTCGGGCAAGTCCAGGGCGCGGAACTGCTGTTCGGCCCACTGCAGGAGGCGCCGGATCGCCGTGCCGGCCTCTGTGTCGAGGATTCCGTCGGCGCGTTTGTCGAGTTCGACGGCCAGGGTACCGGTGGGGCAGCCGTAGCGGGCGGCCATCTCGCGCTGGGTGATCCAGGCCTCGATCAGAGCCTTCAGGCGATCGTGCGGGTCGGGCAACTGGTCCAGACGGCCGGTGAGTTCGTCCAGGTGCGCGCTGTGCTCGGAGAGCGCGGCCAGGACCAATTCGTCCTTGGTCTTGAAGTAGTAGTAGACGTTGCCCACGGGTACGTCGGCTGCGCGCGCGATGTCGGCGAGAGTGGTGCGCTCGACACCCTGCTCGTGCAGGACGCGGGCCGCTTCGGTGGCCAGCCGCCGGCGCTTGTCGGCTGCGCGCGCCCTGGGCTTCGCTGAGTTAGTCACCCAACTGACTATAGACACCCCCTGGTGGCCCCGTGCTAGCTTCCTCCTGAGTAAGTCAGCTAACTAACTTTACGAACTCCTTGGGGGAGCGAATGATCGTGGTGACAGGTGCGACCGGCAACATCGGACGAACCCTGGTGCCCCTGCTGGCCGAGGCGGGCAAGGACGTCGTGGCCGTCTCGCGGCGCCCTCGCCCCGACGTGCTCCCGGCCGGGGTCGGGCACGCCAAAGCCGACATCGGGAGCAGCGCGAGCATGCGGCCGGTCCTGGAGGGCGTCGACGCCTTCTTCGTCCTGCTGGGCGGCGAGCTCAACGCTCACGGCGAAAGCCCGGACGCTCTGCTCGAGGTGGCGTTGGAGGCAGGTGTCAAGCGGATCGTCCTGCTCTCCTCCCAGCTCAACTCCACTCGCCCCACGGCCCCGTCGCACGCCCGCCTGCGCACTTTCGAGGCCGCCGTACGCGCGTCCGGAGCGGACTTCACGATCCTGCGCCCGGGTGGTTTCGCCTCCAACGCCTACGCTTGGGCCGAGTCGATCCGCACTAAACGCACGGTTTTCGCCCCGTTCGGCGATGTCGCCCTGCCCGTCATCGACCCGGCCGACATCGCCGCGGTCGCCGCAGCAGCCCTGTACGAAGACGGCCACGCGGGCCGCACGTACGAACTGACCGGGCCCGAGGTCATCAGCCCGCGCCGGCAGGCCACGGCCATCTCCCAAACGCTGGGCGAGGACGTCGCGTTCGTGGAGCTGTCCCGCCAGGAGGCCCACGCGCAGATGGCGCAGTTCATGCCCGCAGAGGTCATCGACGGCACCCTGGCTGTCCTCGGCGTGCCACTGCCGGCCGAGCAGGCGATCAGCCCCGATGTGGAGAGCGTCCTGGGCCGCCCGGCACGGCCTTTCGGGGAATGGGTCGCGGCCAACTTGGCGGCCTTCCGATAGAACCCGCCGGGGCGCGCGAGGAGGTCATGCGCGCCCCGGGAACGCGCAACACGCCTATAGCAGACGGGAGTTGAGGGAACGACCTAGACGTTGCGCGGCCGGTCGGCGCGGTGTGTCGGCCACCGCCGGGACGGTGGCCGACACATGCCGAGCAGCCAGGCGATTGTCCTCTGGATCACTGATGTGCGATCCCCTTCGCCGCTACGGCTTGGCTACGCGAGCGCCTGGCGGAGGGTGTCGTGGCAGTCGATGATGGTCTCGACGCCGACGATGCCGAGTGTGCGCTTCACGGCGCTGCCGGGTGCGGCCAGGCGCAGCCATCCTCCGGCTTCGGCGAGGGTGTGGTGTGCGCCGAGGAGAATGTTGATGCCGCTGGAGTCCATGAAGCTGACCCGGCGCAGGTCGAGGACGACACGGGGGAGGGTTGCGTCGACCTCGTCGAGGGCCTGCTGCAGTATGACGCCGCTGTGGTGGTCGATCTCCCCGGACAGGGACAGTACGCGGATGCCGTCGGTGGCGGTGGCCACGACCGACAGCCCGCCCGGTGGTCGGGGGTCTTCCGTGCCGGGCGTCTCGGTCTCAGTCATGCTGGCGATACTGGCACATGATCGCCGCCCCTGGAGCACTGGTTGGATCAGCTCTGGTCTGGGGCAAAAACCACCTCTCGGGTGAGGTGTCGAGTGCGCGGGCTGGGGTAGGCGCCGGGAAGGTCTATACATGGGGGAGTGAAGCGGCGTAATGGGATCAGGTCCCGAAGAGGATGACGGCGGTTCTCACTCGACTGGGCACGCACTGGAGACCATGGTGGCTCTGGAGGGGGACGGGTCGTGCATTGCTCAGGCCCGTGACCTTGCCGCCGACTTCTTGACCGCGGCGCGATGTGAGCACGGGGTGCCGGTGGCGGAGCGCGGCATGGACATCGCGCGTCTGGTGGTCAGCGAGCTGGTCACCAACGCGCTCAAGTACGCCCCGGGGCCGGTGCTGGTGCGTCTGCGCATCACCGGAGGATCGGTGTCGATCACGGTGTGGGATTCCGAGCCGGTCCTTCCCGTGGTCCGCGGCGTCGATGCCGGACGTATCGGTCAACACGGCCTGGAGATCGTGCAGGCCGTCGCCCGCGACCTCACGGTGCGAAGCGAGACGGTCGGCAAACGCATCACCGCGCGAATCGCTCTGACCGACGAACCGATCGGTGCTGCCGTCAGTGCAGGCGCATGAGACCGCTCCACGGCGGCACCTGGCGTCCCGCCACGACTATTGAGCTGGACGGCGCCATAGAAAGTGGCGACTACGGGCAACATGGCGACTCCACGCAGGATGGGTGCCACGAGAGATCGGCCTCGACGAGCCGTGGGACTTCGCTGCGGTTCGGCTGCGGCTTCGGCTGCGGGCCTGACGGGCTGGGTACTTGAGCGATCACAGGGGAGAATCCCGCCATGGTGATGGCACAGCACTGGTACGCGTCCGCCCCCGTCGTGGACGGGCTGCCCCTCTTGGACGCCCCCGGTTTCTGGGCGGCCCACCTAGCTGACCTCAGGACCGGCATCCCGGCGGAGGCGTTCGGTGCCGACGCGGCGGATGCCGGTGAAGCCCTGGAGCAGTTGCGCGACCGGGCGGCCTGGCCGATGTTCACCGTGCCGCTGGCCGGCGGCTTCGCGATTCTCGTGCACTACAACAGTGGCGAGGAGTACACGACCACGGACTACTTCCTGACGCACCCGGACTGGCCGGCCTCCCGCGCCGCCCTCGTCCTCACCAGCGACGATCAGGACCGCATCGGGCCCGGTCTCTGCTGGCCGGAGTTGGCGGCTCTCCTCACCACGCCCGCCGCAGCCGACGGGGTCCACGACCCCCACGCCCGGCTGCTCCTCCTTCTCCCCGCACTGGGCGACGCGGACACCCCACCCGAAGCCCTGGCCATGGTCACCGAGGCGCTCGTGGCGCAAGGCGCTCCGCCCGAGTGCGAGCCGCTGGCCCGACGCCTGCTGGAGGGGCATCCCCTGTGGAGCGCCGCAAAATGGACGTACGACGTCGACGAGCGAAGCTGGCTCTGCGACGGCAAACACAGCCCGCGCCAGACACCGCTCGGGGAGCACCTGCCTGCGGTACAGCGGACCGCGCTGGAGGCGGTGCTTGCGGGGCGTACGCCGCAGCTCCGGGTGTGTCCGTGAAGCGGATGAAGGGGCAGCGGCGCCAGCACCGGGCGGGGGACGTGTTTGTTCTGCAACTGGACGACTGCAGCTATCGGTTCGGGCGCGTTGTGAGGGTCGGGGAGAGCGGGTCAAGGGCACGTTTTCCCGGCGGCATCCTCGCCTACATCTACGACGTTCCGTCCGCTGATCAAGCTCCCGACCTCACGCAACTCACGCCTGACCGGCTGCTCTTGCCTCCCTTCTTCACCATTGGCTGGGTCTGGCACACGGGGCAGGAACTCGGTCCCGGGGAGAGCGCCGATGTGCGGCTGGCTCCTCTGAGCCCCGAGAGGTGGGGGAATCTGAAGCCTGGCCACGTGATCACCATGCACGAGGGCCGACCTGTCGTCGGCACGGCCAGGGTCATCGAGGTCCTGCCGCCTCGCGGCAGGGCAAATCCCTGATCAAGCCCGGATGGGCATGGCGCCGCTTGTCGTTCCAGAGTTCCATGCGTCGGCTACAGGTCGGCAATCCAGTGGTGTCCTGGGTGCACACGGGCGAGTAGCTCGGCCAAGGCCTCGCGCTGAGCAGAGGTCATGTGCGGGACGGTCGCTTCGAAGTCTGTTTGATCCTTACGACGGGCGTGCTTGGCCTTGAACAGCAGGACCAGTTCGGGTGCCAGATACGGGATGCCCTCCCGGGTGCGGTGGATGATGCCGCTGTATGGAAGCCGGATCCTCTCGTCGCGTCGGCAGATCCAGGTATCGCCGTCGTGCGGTTCGCGGAACACGTCGAGCAGGTAGTTTCCGGTGGCCGGATCACGGAGCCATGTCTGATGTACAGCGGCCAGAACGTCTGGTGTGGCGCCCTCCCAGATCCGGCCGCTGCCTACCGCGTCGAAGACGTAACCCGGGAAGCGGTCGCGGACTTCTGCATAACTGGCTGCCGGAATCGCGATCTCGATGTCTCCATGAACGCGTGTCAGCTTTCCGCGGAACAGGTCCAGCGCCCAGCCCGCGGCCACGTACCAAGGCGTGCTGATCCCGGACAGCTGCTGCGCAACCTCACTCGGGGTCCAGCAGGATGACCACCTGGCGTCCAGGGCTTCGATCTCGTCGGGTGACAGCTCAATGCCACCGCTGGGCAGCTGCTCGCTCACTGCAGGAATCTATCAGCGGAGTACGAGTGCCCACCCGTATCGCCCTCTCTGTAGGGTCGATGCGTGATGTTCGACGTGGGCGAGCCGCGCAGGCTCGGAGTGCCGGAGTCCCAGGCGCGGTTGCGCTTTGGGGCGGAACAGCGGGAGGCCGGGACAGGACCGGGCCGGAGGTTGCTCGTCGTCGACGGGGAGCCTGCCTTTGAGCTCAGCTTCTGGTGCGGGTCGTGCCAGTTCCTGTTCCGGCGGTTGGAAGGCGCCCGGCAGACGCTGTCGCTGGAAGGTGTGCAGGAGCAGCTCATCGGCACGCTGACCGATCCGGGGGAGCGCGGGGTCCTCGACGCGTTCGGTGCCCTACTGGTGCAGGGCGAGTACCTGCCGATGCTGCTGCGCGTGGAGCCCCGCCTGGTGGTCCCGGGCCAGGAGGGCGACTACTTCAGTGGCGAGCAGGTGGCCACGTGGGGGATCGACCAGTTCTGGGGGCTCCCGGAGTACCCGCACACGCCGTACTACCGGACCTACGAGACCGCGGTCGATGTATCCGCGCACCTCTATGAATTCGTCGTGCCAATGGTTCCCCCGGCGTGGAACGCGCGGGAGCGGGTCGCAGAGTACGTCGAACTCCTCGACCGGGGAACGGTTCCTACCGCAGTGGCCGTCTCGACGCTGGACGTGTGCGAACCGGCAGTTGGCCAGCCCGCCGACCACTACCGGCACTGGGGCCTGACGCACTTCCTCCTGGACGGCCACCACAAGCTGGAGGCCGCAGCCACGGCAGGCCGTCCGGTGCAGCTGCTTTCCCTCCTGGCCCTGAATGAGAGCCTGGCCGCAACCGAGGAGTGCGCACGGCTGCCCGAGGTGCGCGCTCAACCCCGCTCGGCCCGGGCGGCCGACGCCTGAACCAGCGCGGCCAGGCCCATGCCATGCTCACGATCTCACGTTGCCGAAGAAGTCGTCGCCTATGTGGACGTTGGAGCCGAACCCGGCATGGAGAGATCTGGTCCGTGCGGCGGTGAGGGGCCTGGAAGGCCCTTCGGGCTCCGTGTAGACGAGCCCCTTGGCGATCCGGTCGAGAACTTCTTCGTGGTTCGTATCGGCCACCGCGGGGCGATCCCATCATCTGATTCTCCAAGTCGACTGGCACGTCGGCCCGTTCGGGATTCCCAGCACCTGGGGATCCCAACTCTGCAGCACACTGCACACATTCGCGGGCGATCGCCCCGTTCGGAGCGGTCGCCTTCGCCAACCCGGCACGTCTCCGCTGCCTCCCGGGTCCGACCGAGGCGGTGCAGCGCGTCCGCGCGGACGGCGGGCACGGCATGGTTCCCGGCCAGCTGCTGGGACGTGCCGAGCGCGTCGACGGCGTCCAACTGCGCCTGCGGGCAGTCGCGCATCAACTTCCTTCCGGCCCTGGGGAGGGGCAGCCGTAGATCTCGTAACCTCTGCGCAGCCCGGCCGCCTGCTTCGGCCGACGGCTTCCCGACGTCCCGACGGCTCCCGCCGCGCCAAGGAGTGGGTTCGCGGGGACGCGTAGTCATGCTGTCTCCTGCAAGCGTGAGCGTGTTGGAGGTGTGCTGTGCGGAGGCCGGAAATGGACGAGTTGTTCCCGCCGATCGAGCCATACGACGAGGGGATGCTCGACGTCGGGGACGGTCACCTCGTGTACTGGGAGGTCTGTGGCAATCCGGACGGCAAGCCGGCCGTCGTCGTCCATGGTGGGCCGGGGTCAGGATGTGGCGTCGGCGCACGCCGGTACTTCGATCCGGACAGGTATCGAGTCGTCCTCTTCGACCAGCGCGGTTGTGGGCGCAGCCGTCCACACGCGAGCGACCTGCTCACCGGCATGGAGAACAACACCACCCAGCACCTGATCGCCGACATGGAGCAGCTGCGCGAGCATCTGGGGATCGACCGCTGGTTGCTGTACGGCGGCTCGTGGGGTTCCACGCTGATCCTGGCCTACGCCGAGACGTACCCGGAGCGGGTGTCGGAGATCGTCATCTCCGCTGTCACCACCACCCGGCGCTCCGAGATCGACTGGCTCTACCGCGGTGTCGGCCGGTTCTTCCCCGAGCAGTGGGAACGCTTCCTGGCGGGCGCTCCCGGCACACCGCGAGACGGTGACATCGTCGCGGCCTACGCGCGCCTGGTGGAACATCCGGAGGCCGCGGTGCGGGAGAAGGCCACGGCCGACTGGTGCGCCTGGGAAGACGCGGTCCTGTCCGGAGAGACGAACGGCTCCTCCAATCCGTACGGTGACCGCTCGCCCTCCGCTCAGCTGGCCCTGGTGCGCATCTGTGCGCACTACTTCTCCCACGGCGCATGGCTGGAAGAAGGCCAACTGCTGCGCGACGCCCATCGCTTGGCTGACATCCCCGGTGTCCTGATCCACGGCCGACTGGACATGGCCGGCCCGCTCGACACCGCCTGGGAACTCGCCCGCGCTTGGCCCGCCGCCGAGCTGGTCGTCTTCGATGACGCGGGCCATCTGGGCAGCGGGACTTCACGCGCGCACGTGCTCAGCGCCCTTGACCGTTTCCTTCACGAGGGTTGAGTCTGAACCGCAGTCGCCATGGAGCCGATAGCCCAGTCACCGTCCACGACCTCCCCGGACGGAACAGCTAGCCCGCATACGCGATCACATCATCCACCGACGCGTTCCCGCCGCAAATCACCAGGCCGAGCCGCGTCTCGTCGCCGGTCTTGGCGAGGATGCGGCGGGCAGCCGGGAGGAGGCAGCCGGCCGCGGGCTCCGCCCACACCTTGGCGTGCTCGGCCAGCTCCCGCACACCGGCAAAGGCCTCGGCCTCGGGCACGACCAGTACGTCGTCGACCAAGTCGCGCACCATGGTGTAGGTCAGCGGTGACACCGTGGGCGCGCCGAGCGTGGTGATCCGTGAGTTCACGTCCACCTGCACCGGCCCGCCGTGGGCCAGCGCCTGCGACATCGCGTCGGCGCCGGTGGTCTCCACACCCCATACCCGCACACCGGGCCGCCGCGCCCGCAGTGCCGCCGCCACACCGGCGATCAGTCCGCCACCGCCGATGGAGACCAGCACATCCGTCAGCTCACCGGCGTCCGCCGCGAGTTCGAGCCCCACGGTGCCTTGGCCCGCGATCACAACAGGGTCGGCGAACGGATGCAGGAGCGTGAGCCCAGCTGTCTCCAGTCGTTCCATGAGCGCGAATGCCTCGGCCATGGTGGGGGTCAACCGGACGTCGGCGCCCGCAGCACGGGCGCCGGCCACGGAGCGGGCGGGTGCGGCCTGCGGCATGACCACCGTGGCTCGCACGCCCAGGGCGGCCGACATCTCCGCCACGCCGACACCGTGATTGCCGCCGGACACTGCAACCACGCCGGCCGCGCGCTGCTCGTCGGTCAGCGTGAGCAGCTTCGACACCGCACCCCGTACCTTGAACGAGCCGCTGCGCTGCAGCAGTTCGAGCTTGACCGTGACCGGCACGCCGAGCAACGCGGCCAGCCCGGGACTGGGCAGTGTGGGAGTACGCACCACGTGGCCGGCGATCCTGACCGCTGCGGCCTCCAGTTCCTCGACACCGATCATGGCGCTCCCTCTGGCTATGTTGCGACGTACGCAGTCTTTGCCTGCACGATACGTGGCAACTCTCCGGCGTTGCGCGACGGAGTCAGGTATGGAGTTCCATCTCGACGGTGGCTGGCTGGGCTCTGCCCGGCGGATCAGGCCGGACGCCTCGCAGGGCTGGCGTAGGCAGCTCGACGCGGCTCGTGTCGCGGTGATCCGTACTGTCGAGCGATGTGATCACTCGATGGTGAGTTCTTCCCATCTCTGGTCGGGCGTCGCGGGATGCTCGCATGGGCGGTGCGTGACCGGCGCCGTCCGGATGTCTACTGGGACGGGGGAGCTTGGTATGACGCAGTCAGCGGAACGGCGCGGAGGCCGGGACGGCCAGGCGGTACTGCTGGTGGCCGGGCTGGCCGATCTGGCGGTGAGCACGCTGGGTTCGGCGTTGGGAACGGTTCGGGGGGTGCTGCGACGCTCCGACGCCGCCGAGCTGGCGACGGAGGCCGAGCGTGACCTTCTGGCGCGCGGCCGCCTGGTGCTCGACCGGTACGCGACCGTGCCCCCGGCTCACCTGGAGGTGCTGGCCCGGCGGGCGCTGGCTCGACGGGCCGCCGATGACGTCTGAGGCGTGGGAGCCGGACGCGTTCAAGGCCCGCGTCGACGAGACACTGCGCCGGTTCGTCGCCGAGGAGGCGGACCAACTCGTGGCCATCGACCCGCTGCTGAGCCCAGTGGCCGGGCAACTGGAGGCGGCGGTCGCGGACGGCAAACGACTGCGGGCGGCATTCTGCTACTGGGGCTGGCGCGCGGTGGGACAGCCGGACAACGACGCCTTGGTGCGGGCGGCAGCCTCCATGGAGCTCGTGCACGCCGCGGCCGTCGTGCACGACGACCTCATCGACGACAGCCCGCTGCGGCACGGGCGGCCCACCGCGCACCTCGCCCTGCGCGGCGCCGTACGCCGTCGCCCGCGCGCCACCGCCGCGGCGAGGTCGTTGGCGATGCTGGTGGGAGACCTGCTGATGTCGCTGGCCGGTCACCTCTTCACCACCAGCGGGCTGCCTGCCGCGTATCTGGCCCGGGCCCGCCCGGTGTGGTCGGTGATGGCCCGCGAGCTGATCGCGGGGGAGTGTCTGGAGATCCTGCGCACTGGATCCGGTCCGGACATCACGGCGTCGCTGAAAGTGATCCGCTACAAGACCGCCAAGTACACCGTCGAGCAACCCCTGCTCATCGGCGGGGCCTTGGCCGGCGCGGGGCCCCGCCTGCGCGAGGGCTACGGAGCGTATGGGCTGCCGCTGGGCGAGGCGTTCCAGCTCCGGGACGACCTGCTCGGTCTCTTCGGGAACCCGGACCTGACCGGCAAGGCCAATGCCGACGACGTACGCGGCCAACGGCCGACAGCCCTGCTGGCGGAGACCTGGCGCTTGGCCGGCGACGACGAGCGGGAGCGGCTGCGTGCCCTCCTCGGCAAGCGCGACCTGGGCGCGGAGGGCCTGCAGGAGGTGCGCGACGTGATGGACAGGCTCGGGGCGCCCGCCCGCATCGAAACCATGATCAGCGCGCGCGTCGAGGAAGCGCTCGACGCCCTGCACGGCCTGGGTGTGCCGACGCACGCCGGAACCGCCCTGACCGGGTTGGCGCGCTCGGCGGCGCTCCGCCTGTCCTGACCTTCGCACCGGGGTGGGTGAACCCGCGCCGTACTTGCTTGCCCGTCGGCGCAGACGGCCCCCGCAGCAGACACATAGAGACACATCAGGCGCATCAGGCGCAGCACATGCAGCAGACAAGGACCCCGCCATGATCTACACCGAGGCATCGATGGATTCCCTACGCCATGTGGGGGACGAACTCGCCGACGCCACCGTCGCCGAACTCTTCGAACGCGGACAGGTCGGCACGTTCAACACCCTGATGCGTTACGTCTCCACCGCCGGCTCACCCCTGCCGGACGGGCTTCCGGAGGTCGCTCGCGAGTACCTCGAGGCCACCCGGACCCCGCCGGCCTGGGTGGACTGGGGAGAGATGGAGAAGGCGCGGCTGTTCTTCATCGACAACAACGTGCACATTTCCACCGCGCTGTCCTTCGCCGCCATGCCCGCCTGCTACGTCGTCCCGCACGTGGCGAAGCTGCTGTCGACCACCCACGGACTGAAGTACCCGTCCAAACGGATGGCGGAGACCGGGCAGTTCACCGTCTACCTGATGCAGCCCGACGCCTTCGAGAGCGGCAGCCGCTTCATTCCCGCCGCCCAGAAGGTGCGCCTGCTGCACGCCTCCATCCGCCACCACCTCAAGCGCGAGAACCGGTGGGAGACCGGCGCGCTCGGGACGCCGATCTGTCAGGAGGACATGATCGGCGGGCAGATGTTCTTCTCGATGCTCGTGCTGGACAGCCTGCACCGCCTGGGCGTCCACATGTCGACGGAAGGCGCGGAAGCGTACTACTACGCCTGGCGCGTGGTCGGAGCCATGCTCGGCGTCGACCAGGACGCCGTCCCCAAGACCCTCGACGACGCCCGCCGCTTCCTCGACCTGTACATGCTCCGGCACATGGGCCCCTCCGAGGAGGGTGCGCACCTGACCCGGCAACTCATCGACCTCTACGAGGAAGTGGTGCCCGGGACCGTGCTCGACCCGATCGTCTCCGCTCTCATCCGCTTCCTCGTCGGAGACACCTGCGCCGACTGGCTGGAGGTCCCCCGCACTCCGTGGGACACCGTCGTCAAGACCGTGCCCCATCTCCTTGGCGTACTGGAGACGATCGAGGACCGCTCCCCGCTCGGCGCCTGGGCGCTGGACCGCCTCGGCCACCTGACCAGCGTGCTCGAACTGTCCTCCCTCACCCGCGGACGCGTCATGCACTACGCCATCCCCGAGCAGCTCAAGAAGGACTTCGGCGTCTCCCACACGGTCCCCCGCACCCACCGATGGACCCCACCGGCCGCCACGGTCGGCTGACCGCCGCGTGGTCCGCAAGGCCGACCTTGACGGCTAATCCCTTTGCCGGACCACCCGAGATCGAATGTGAAGGCGTCGGCGGAGCGGGACTTCACGGCAGCTCCACCGGGTAGGGCTCGCCGAAGTCGGCCGAGCGGCTGACCTTCTCCCAGGCGCTGGCCTCGGTCGTCTGGCGTCGGGAGTGGTCCAGCGCCATGGTTGCCGCGTTCACTCCCAGCGGGAGGTGACTGGGGACCTCGGCGCGGTGGACCGTGCGGACGATGATCTCGGCGGCGCGCTGCGGGTCCCCGGCCGCGCCCGCCGTGTCCTGTCGTACGCGCCGGTTCATCTCGCCGACGGTTGCGTCGTAGGCCTCGGGAATGCCGTGCACCGTCATCGAGGAGCCCGCCCAGTCGGTGGCGAAGCCGCTGGGTTCGACGACCATCACCCGCACACCGAACGGCGCCGTCTCGGTCGCCAGGACGCGGCTGAAGCCGTCGACCGCGAACTTCGCCGCCTGGTACGAGGCGATGCCGGGCGAACCGCCGACGCGGCCGCCGATCGAGGAGAACTGCACGACGGTGCCGAATCCTTGGCGGCGCAGGGTGGGCAGGGCGGCCTTCGTGACGTTGTAGACGCCCCAGAAGTTCGTCTCGAACTGGGCGCGGAAATCGGCGTCGTCCGCTGTCTCGATGGGCGACACGTTCGCGTATCCGGCGTTGTTCACGAGGATGTCGACCCGCCCGAAGTGGGCCAAGGCCGCATCGAGTGCGTCGTGCGCCGCCTGCGGATCGGTGACGTCCAGGGCGAGGGGGAGCATGCGGTCGCCGTAGTCGGTGAAGGCCTCGGCGAGGGACTCGGGGCGGCGCGCGGTGGCCGCGACGAGATCGCCCGCTTCCAGGGCGGCGCTGGTCAGGGCGCGGCCGAGACCGCGGGATGAACCGGTGATGAACCAGACCTGCTGCTTGGTGCCGCGTCGCGCGGCAGGGCTCATGTCAGTGCTCGCGGAATCGTTCATGTAGTTAGTGAAACACCGTTGCCGTAATAACGCAACGTCGTAGCGTTAAGCCCTTTCCTATGATGGCGGCATGACTGATCAGGCCGCCTTCCAGCGGGCCCGCAGCGCCCAGGCCAAGCAGGCGCGCGAGACCGCGATCCTCGACGCGGCGCGTGTCCTCGCGGGCCGGCGCGGCATCCGCGAGGTCACGCTCACCGACATCGCCGCGGAAGTCGGCATGCACAAGTCGGCACTGCTGCGCTACTTCGAGACGCGGGAGCAGATCTTCCTCGACCTCACCGCGGAAGGCTGGCGGGAGTGGTCCGCCGCCCTGTGTGCGGACCTCGCCCAGCACGAACAGGCCGCGCCGGCGGTGGTCGCCGACGCCTTCGCCGCCACCCTCTCCGCGCGCCCCATGTTCTGCGACCTGCTGGCGCAGGCACCCCTGAACCTGGAGCGGAACGTGTCGACCGAGGCCGTGCGCGCCTTCAAGCTCGTCACGCTGGAGGAGGTCGCACGGATCGGCGGCGAGCTGCACCGGCTCCTGCAGCTGACCGAGGCACAGGCCGTGGACACGCTGGCCACCGCGACGAGCATGGCCGGGGCCCTGTGGCAGATGGCCACCCCCGGCCCGCTCCTGCGACAGCTCTACACGAGCGACCCCCGGCTCGGCCATGCCGTAGTCGAGGTGGAACCCCGCTTGCGCCGCGTCCTCACTGCCCTGCTCATCGGCTTGCGCGCTGGAACGCCCGCACAGTGAGCGGCAGTTGGGACAGCCCATCAGGGCTGGGCCAGGTGGCACACCCTGAGCGGCTTCCCGTCCCCCGGAGTGACGTTGTGGCCGTTACAAACCTGCCATGAGCTTGTCATGCGCGGACAGGAATGCCCTTCGTGTGCCTGCCGGTTGCCCCGAGTATGACTATTGGAGTAGCGCTCGCTCCCCAGAACCGGATCGACACGACGGTGGGCCTCGCGCGCGAGGCCCACGAGGCCGGCCTGCGCTCCGCGTGGTTCGGGCAGACCTTCGGGTACGACTCTCCCTCGCTTGCCGCGATCGTGGGCCGCGAGGTGCCCGGGCTGCATGTCGGGACCTCCGCGATCCCCATCTTCGGCCGCCATCCGCTGCTGGTGTCCAGCCAGGCCCAGACGGCCCAGGCCGCCACCGAAGGCCGCTACCACCTCGGGCTCGCGCTCGGCACCAAGCACTTGACCGAGGCCGGCTTCGGCATCCCCTACGAGCGGCCCATCCGCCTGCTGCGGGAGTTCCTCACGGCCCTGCGCCCGCTGGTGGAGACGGGCACTGCCGACTTTCACGGTGAGCTGCTGACCGCCACCCCGCCGCTGCCGGCGGCGGTGCCGGGCGGCGCCGAGCCGCCGGTGCCGCTCCTGGTCGCGGCCATGGGGCCGCAGGCGCTGCGGGTTTCCGGCGAACTCGCGGACGGCATCCTGCCCCTGCTCGCCGGACCGCGCGCCCTTGGCGACCACATCGTCCCGGCAGTCACCGCCGCCGCGGAGGCGGCGGGCCGCCCGGCACCGCGCATCGTGGCGTTCGTCCCAGGTGTGGTCACCGCCGACCCCGAAGCCGTGCGAGAGACGGCGACCGAGTCGCTCGCGTTCTATGAGCAATTCCCCTCATACCAGCGTGTCATCGGGCTCTCCGGTGCCACCCGGGCCGCAGACCTGGCCGTGATCGGCGACGAGGAGACCGTCGCCGCCGAGGTGCGGCGTTACCGCGAGGCCGGGGCGACGGAGGTGGTGTTCACCGTGACCGACCTGGGAGGTGAGGCGGACCGGCGCCGCACCTGGAAGCTGCTCGGGGAGCTGGCGAACAGCTGAGGCACCGGCCCGCACGAAGTGGCGTGGTACGTACGGGCGTTGCGCATGAACAGCTCATGCGGATCGCGCACTGCCCGCGGGTTCGTCCTCTCCGGCTACCCGCATCTGGAGGAGGCGTACTGGTTCGGCGAGGGCGTCTGCCGAAGCTCCGGGCGCAGGGGCTGTGGCAGCACCCGTTCGGCCGGCCGGCGGGCCCCTCGACGCAGGTTCCCTTCGCCGCGGCCGGGCAGGTGAGGGTCACAGCGCCCGCGCCGCATAGGCCCTGACGTCCGCGTCCGAGTCCGTCGTCGCGGCGGTCAGGGCCGCTCGGGCGTCCTCGGTGGCCCGGTGGCGGGTCAGGGCCAGTACGGCGGCCTTGCGGACGTCGGCATTGGGGTCGGCGGCAGCCTTGGCGAGTGCGGGGACGGCGAAGGAGGGATCCGAGGCGGACAGGGCGATGGCGGCGCCGGCGCGCACTTGCCAGGCGGGGTCTGCCAGGGCCGTCTCGGCGCAGGTGGCCAGGGCCTCCGGGCAGCCCGCCGTGCCCAGCGCCTCATAGGCGGCCCCACGGACCAGCGCGTCGGGATCGTCCACGAGCTCCGCGAGGGCCGAATGGACCGCGTCGGCCGTAGTCGGGTCTGGGCCCTCGGCGGCCAGGGCCTTGGCGATGGTGACGCGGACCTCGCGCGACGGATCGACGGCCGCCACGCGGGCCACTTCTCCCGTTGCGTCGACCGACACCAGCGCGCGTACGGCTGCGATGCGGACGGAGACGTCCGAGTCCGACAGCGAGCCCGCGAACAGCTCCACGTCGCCCAGGCGCAGGGCGCGCAGGACATCCAGCGCGGCGGCGCGGACCACGGGGTCCGCCTCGGACAGGGCTGCGGCGAGGCCGTCGCGCAGGGCCGGTTCGGGGGGCAGTGTCTCGACCAGTTCCCGCAGTGAGGCGGACGCGGCGGCGCGGACGCCGACGTCGGGGTCGGCGAGCGCCGCGGCCAGCGCCGGTCCGGTCCCCGGTGGCACGGTCTCCGTCAGGACCGTGACGGCCGTACGGCGCACGGTGGGTTGGGGGTCGGTCAAGTAGGGGGCGAGGGCGGCCAGTTCGGGATCCTTCTCCGTGAGGGAGAGGAGGTCGAGCAGTCGAGGCGTGGCCGGCACGTCCGCCTCGGCGGCGGCGTCGACGGTGGGGTCGGTCGCGGTGGGCTCCTGCCGCAACCCCGGTGACACTTCACGGGCGCCTGCTGTCGCCACCTGTTCCGCGTGGACCTCGCCGAGGTGACGGGAGGGGCCCCCGACCGGGGCGAAACCGTCGACCGGCACCAGATAGGGGGTCACGGGACGGGCCGTGAACTCCATCGTCCCCGAGGGGGACTTGAGTAGATCGAGGTGGTGGAACCAGGACGCGTCGTCGCGCCGCGGGTGGTCGAGGCGGTCGTGGTAGAGGCCCCAGCGGGACTCCGTCCGGGCCAGGGAGGCGCGCGCGGCCATCTCCGCGCAGTCGCGGATGAAGGTGACCTCCGCGCAGCGCATCAGCTCGTGCGGGGTGCGGGCGCCCATCGTGGCGATGTCGGCGCGCATCCGCTCGAACGCCTCCAGGGCCAGGGAGAGGCGGGCGCCGGTCTTCGGCGGGGCCACGTAGTCGTTCACGAAGCGGCGCAGCTTGTACTCGATCTGGGGCTGCGGCGGGCCGTCGGGGTTGCGCAGGGGCCGGTAGATCAGTTCGTGCGCCGTGCGGAGCTGGTCCAGGGGCAACTCCCCTTCGTAGGGCTTGTACTGTGCCGCGTTCGCGCCCGCGAGGTCTCCGAAGACGAACGCGCCGATCATGTAGTTGTGGGGGACGCAGGCCAGGTCGCCGGCGGCGTACAGCCGGGGAACGGTCGTCCGAGCCTGGTCGTCGACCCGTACCCCCGACGCGGAATGGCCGCCGCACAGGCCGATCTCGGAGATGTGCATCTCCACGTCGTGTGTGCGGTAGTCGTGGCCGCGGCCCGCGTGGAAGGTGCCGCGCGTCGGGCGCTCCGTGGAGTGCAGGATCGACTCCAGCGCCGAGACCGACTCCTCCGGGAGGTGGCTCAGCTTCAGGTACACCGGGCCCCGGTCGCTCGCCACCTCCGCCGCGAACTCGGCCATCATCTGCCCCGACCAGTAGTCGGAGTCGACGAAGCGCTCACCGTGCCGGTTGACCTGGTAGCCGCCGAAGGGGTTGGCGACGTAGGCGCAGGCGGGGCCGTTGTAGTCCTTGATCAGCGGGTTGATCTGGAAGCACTCGATGCCGGTGAGCTCCGCGCCCGCGTGGTACGCCATCGCGTAGCCGTCGCCCGCGTTGGTCGGGTTCTCGTACGTGCCGTACAGATAGCCGGAGGCGGGCAGGCCGAGGCGGCCGCAGGCGCCGGTCGCGAGGATCACCGCGCCCGCGCGGACGGTGACGAACGCGCCCGTGCGGGTGTTGAAGCCGACCGCGCCCACGGCGCGCCCCTCGGCGGTCAGCACGCGCACCGGCATCACCCGGTTCTCGATCCGTATCCGCTCCCGCATCTCACGTCGCCGCAGTTGCCGGTACAGAACCTTCTTGACGTCCTTGCCCTCCGGCATCGGCAGCACGTAGGAGCCCGAGCGGTGGACCTGGCGGACCGCGTACTCGCCGTGCTCGTCCTTCTCGAACTTCACGCCGTAGGACTCCAGGCGCTGCACCATGGCGAAGCCGCGGGTGGCGGTCTGGCGGACGGTGGACTGGTCGACGATGCCGTCGTTGGCGCGGGTGATCTCGGCGACGTAGTCGTCGGGCTCGGCGCGGCCGGGGATGACGGCGTTGTTGACGCCGTCCATGCCCATGGCGAGCGCGCCGGAGTGGCGCACGTGCGCCTTCTCAAGGAGCAGGACGTCCGAGCCGTGCTCGGCGGCGGTCAGGGCGGCCATGGTGCCGGCGGTTCCGCCGCCGATGACGAGGACGTCGCAGGTCAGTTCCTCGGCATCGCTGAGGGCGGGGATCTCCGTAGGGGTGTTCACGAGGGTGGTCACCGGGGGCCTTTCAGGTACCGAGCGAGGTGAGGATGTCGCGACGCAGGGCTACGCGCGCCGAGTCGCCATGGGCGGCGCGCTCGCGCGGGCGCGGCACGTCGCGTACGGCGATGAGGCGGCCCGCGCCGAGCAGGGCCACGCGGTCGCCGAGGAACAGGGCCTCGTCGACGTCGTGGGTGACGAAGACGACGGTCGCGCCCGTGCCGTGCAGCACCTCCACCAGCAGGTCCTGCATGCCGGCGCGGGTCTGGGCGTCGAGCGCGCCGAACGGTTCGTCCATGAGGACGGCGCGCGGGCGTCCGGCGAGGGCGCGGGCCAGCTGGGCGCGCTGGCGCTGCCCGCCGGACACGCGGTGCGGCAACCGCCGTTCCTGGTCGGCGAGTTGGACTCGCTCCAGCCAGGCCTCGGCCTGCTCCCTGCGTTGCGTGCGCGGCAGTCCCTGGATGGCCAGGGGCAGTTCCACGTTGGCACGCAGGGTGCGCCAGGGCAGCAGGGCGTCCTCCTGGAAGACCAGGGAACGGTCCGCGCCCGGGACGGTCAACGGCCGGCCGTCCTGTTCCACTGCCCCGGCCAGGGCGGGCAGCAGTCCGGCGAAGGTGCGCAGCAGGGTCGACTTGCCGCAGCCGGAGGGGCCGACGACGGTGAGGATCTCGCCGGGGGAGACGTCCAGGTCGACGTCGGCCACGGCCGGGGCGCCCGGTCGGCCGAGCGTGGCGCCGCGAAGGGTCAGGCGGGTGCCGCGCGGTGCCGCCGACGCGGTCCCGGCGTCGGCCGGCCTGGTCTCAGACGAGGTGCCCATCGTGTGCCTCCTCGGCCTTGCGGGGTTCGATGGTGGATGCCGGGGTCCGTGCGGGCCGGGGCCGGGCGCCGGGGTCGTACGACGTGCGCGGCAGCCAGTGGGTCAGACGGCGCCCGACCAGCTCGACAGCGGTGGAGGTCAGCCAGCCGAGCAGGCCGATGGTGACCATGCCGACGAAAACCCCCGGGTAGTTGACGATCGTGTAGTCCTGCCAGGTGCGGTAGCCGACGCCGTACTGGCCGGAGATCATCTCGGCGGAGATCACACAGATCCAGGACACGCCGATGCCCACGGACAGGCCGCCGAAGATGCCGGGCAGCGCGCCCGGCAGGACGACCGAGCCGAGAATCCGCCACCGGCCGCCGCCCATGGTGCGCACAGCCTCCTCCCACACCGGGGTCAGCGCGCGCACCGCGTGCCGGGTGGAGACCAGCACCGGGAAGAAGGCGGCGGTGCAGGTGATGAAGACGATGCCCTGTTCATTGGAGGGGAACAGAAGGATCGCGACGGGGACCATGGCGATGGCCGGGACGGGCCGCACTACTTCGAGGACCGGGCCGAGCAGATCCTCGGCCAGCCGCGAGCGTGTCACGAGCACGCCGGTGGCCACGCCCAGGACGGCCGCGAGCAGGAAGCCGGTCACGATCCGGGTGAGGCTGTCGGTGAGATCGGTCCAGTAGTCGGGGCCGGAGAGCCGGTCGGTGAAGGCTCGGGCCACGTCGGTCACCGTCGGGAACTGCGAGAAGCGCATCCACAGGTTCACGTCGAGGGTGGTCAGCAGCTGCCACAGGCCGAGCGCTGCGGCCAGCGAGCCGGCCCGCAGCGCGAGCCGACCCGTCCGACGGGGGTATCGGCTCACGAGGCCCGTCCCAGGGCGTCCGCGTACGTGATCCGCTGGGCGCCGCTGTGACCGGCCACGTAGGCCTGCGCGGTTTCCGCAGCGACGAAAGGCAGCAGCTGCTTGCCGTGCGCCACCCAGACGGCCTTGTCGGCGAACCAGAGTGTGCCGGTGGTGGCGTCGGGGACGTAGGCGGCGCGGATGCGGTCCTTGTGCCGGTCGATGTAGGCCAGGAGCTGGGCGGGGGAGGTGAAGCTCCTGGTCTTCGCGCTGCCCTTGGGCCAGACCTCGCTCGCGGCGGCGGGCGGGGTGGCAGCGAGCTGCTTGGCGTAGCCGGCGCCGAGGGCCTTCTTGACGTACCGGTCGTCGACGAAGGAGTCCACGTCGATGTCGCCGGTCAGCTCAGCCGCCTTCAGGACCGCCACGTCCTGCTTGAGCGCGGAGACGAGCCGCGGTTTGACGGCCGGATCGAAGGTGGAGATGCCGTGGGCACCGTTGTAGAGGTAGACGACCTCGGCCGGCAGGCCGGTGGCCTTCGCGACCTTCTCGGCAGCCTGCACCGGATGGGTGTTGAGGTAGTTGGTCGCCTCCGCCTGGGCCTTCAGAAACGCCTCAAGGACGGCCGGGCGCTGCTCCGCGAAGTCCTCGCGGGCGGTGACGCCGTGGAAGGTGGGCAGGTTCAGCTGGGCGCCGTCGTACAGGGCCTTCGCCTTGCCCTGGTGGGCGAGCAGGCCCGGCCAGGCGACGAACTGCGACAGCGCGTCCGCGCTGCCCGCCGACAGGGCCGAGGCGCCCACCGCCGGCTGCTGGTTCAGCTTCTCGATGCCCTTGTCCGGATCGATGCCGGCCCGCTGCAGGGCCCGTACGAGCGTGCCGTCGGCGGCTGACCCGACGCTCGTGGAGACCTTCTTGCCCTTGAGGTCCTTCAGGTAGGTGAGCTTGGACTCCGGCGGGACGACGACCGTGTTCAGCCCGCCTTTGAGGTTGTAGCCGGTGACCGAGACCAGGTGGGTGGGCGTGCCCAGCTGCTTGCCGCGGGCCGCGTTGATGAGCAGCGGGAAGTCACCCATCGAGCCGATGTCGATCTTCCCCGCGGTCATCTGTGCGGTGATAGGGGCGCCGGTGGCGTAGTCCTGCCAGTCGACCTTGTACGTCTTCCCGTCCCGGAGGGAGTTCAACTGCTTCTCGAAGTAGCCGAGGGAGCGCAGGAGGGTGCCGGCCGTGACCGTGTTGATGGTCTTGGACTGGTATCCGACGGTGACGGTGACCGTGGAGCCGCTGCCTGCCTCGGCGCTGCCGCCGCAGGCGGACAGGGGGAGCAGCAGAGCGGAGGCGGCGAGCGCGACTGCCGTGCGTTTCATGGGAGTTGGGGCCTCTCAGCGGAGGAGATAGGGCATGTTGACCGTGACGGCTCCGGTGGGACAGCGGGCCGCGCACGGGCCGCAGTACCAGCACTCGTCGACGTGCATGTACGCCTTGCCGTTGGTCTCGTCGATGGCGAGGGAGTCCAGCGGACACATGTCCACGCAGAGCGTGCAGCCGTCGATGCACTTCGACTCGTCGATGGTCACGGGCACGTCGGCCCGCTGGGGCGCCAAGGTCATGGCTGTCTCCAGGAAGGTGTGCTGTGGGGCGGGGGTGATGTCTACAGGGAGCGGTGCAGCAGGCCGCTCATGGTGATGCGGTCGCCGCGGAAGCGGATGAACTCCAGGTCGACCGGGCGGCCGTCCGAGAGGTGGGTGAGCCGTTCCAGCATCAGGACGGCCGCGCCGCGCGGGGCTTCGAGGACGGTGGCGGAGTGGGCGTCCGCGTTCACCGCTTCCAGGGTGATCTCGGCGTGACCGAGCCGCCTGCCGGTGATGGTTTCCAGGAGGCGGAAGACGTCGGTGTTCACCAGGTCGGCGTCGAGCAGGGCGGTGCCGATGTCGAGGGGGATGTAGGTGAGGTCGAGGGAGAGGGGAAGGCCGTTGAGGCGGCGGAGACGTTCGACGTAGAGGACGTCAGCGCCGGGTGGGAGGCGGAGGCGTTCGGCTACGGGGGTGGGAGCCGGGGCGGGGCCCATGGTGCGGACCTCGTTGGTGACCTGGCCGTGTTCGCGCAGGGTTTCCGCGAGGCCCATGAGGCGGTCGAGCCCGTGCGGGTACTTCTGGGCGACCACCACCGTGCCGACGCCGGGGAGACGGTCCACGAGGCCTTCGGCGCGCAGGAGGTCAAGTGCCTGGCGGACGGTGTTCCGCGAGGCCCGGTAGTCGGTGGCGAGGGTCGACTCGTGCGGGAGGGTGCCGGCCGGGAAGCCCCCGGTGAGTAGCTGGTGGCGCAGCAGGTCGGCGAGCTGGCGTGCCCGGTCCGCGCGCAGCCGACGCCGCGTGCGCTGGGCGGCGACGGTGGGCGCGCCCTGGCCTGCGTGGTCTCGGATGCGGTCGGTGGGCGGCATGGCCGGAACCATACCTATCCGGTAGGGATAGTGGTGTTGCGGAAGTGTTGCGCCACCTGACGCCGCACCGGACGCATCGCTGACCTGGTCCTTCGGCAGACGGAAGGCAAGATCTGCCAGGGGCGGTCGGCATGGGAGCGGAACACCGGGCAGAGGTCGCGGCCGGGGCGGCTTGGGGAGGGCCCACGCCTGCCCTGCCCACTGCGCCAGGGTGCCTCACTCGGGGAAAGTCACCGTGTTGGTTCGCCCATGCATTAGCCGGCAAGACCTGGGCACTCGGAGCTAGCACGACAGAGGGCTCAGCAACCGCACAGTTCGCGGGCGGCAGGTTCACCCGCTCCAGGCTGCGCGGAGGGCGGGAAACAGGTGCCGCAGGCCGGACTGAGGGCCCGCGCATACCGACGACACTTGACGATAGGAATGACCATGATTGTCCTTGGCGTTATTTTGCTCATCATCGGAGTGCTGGCCGGTATCTCCTTGCTGACGACGGTCGGCGGAATCCTGGTCGTTGTCGGCGCGGCCCTGTGGATCCTGGGCGCGACCGGGCGCGCGGTGGGCGGACGTAAGCACTACTTCTAGAGCTACTTCTAGGGCTATTTCTAGAGGAAGCATCGCCCGGTCTCCACGCACCGTCACGGACGGCCAACCGGCCACCCCTGCGGGTAAGAGCCGAGCGTAAGAGCAAGGTGCCCGCCCCTGTGTCCCGGGGGCGGGCACCTGCTGTGTGGTGGGTCGGGCAGTGCAGCCGGCCGTCCGGGAGACCCCCCGAGAGTCCGGCGTGGTTCAGGGTTTGCGCGCAACGGCACCGAATTGTGGGAGCACGGGAGCGGAGTTGGGCTCAGTACGCCATTGCGCGCACGACACCAGGCCCGGGGTGACGAGGTGCAGCCCGTCGAAGAAGGAGCTGAGCTCTGCGCGGCTTCGGGCGGTGATCGGCGGTGTGGCGTTCTCGTTCCAGAACTTCATGGCCTCGACATTGCCCTCGCCACCCAGGTCGGTGTCGGTGGTGGGATGGGTCAGGGCGAGATAGCTGCCGGAGGGGACCGAGGCCATGATCCGGCGCACGATCTCTTGTGCTTCGCCCGTGTCGAGGACGAAGTTGAGGATGCCCAGCATCATGACCGCAACGGGTCGGTCGAGGTCGAGAGTCGCCGACGCACCCTCCATGACGGCGTCCGGGTCGCGGATGTCGGTGTCGATGTAGTCGGTGGCTCCCAGGTCGGTGCCGGTCAGCAGGCTGCGGGCGTGGACCAGCACGATGGGGTCGTTGTCGACGTAGACGATCCGGGATTCGGGTGCGATCCGTTGGGCGATCTCGTGGGTGTTGTCGAGGGTCGGCAGGCCGGTTCCGATGTCCAGGAACTGCCGTACCTCACGGTCGGCGGCCAGGAATTGGACCGCACGGCCGAGGAACTGGCGGTCGGCGCGGGCCACGTCTCGGATCACCGGGAACATCGAGGCGACCTGTCCGCCTACTTGCCGGTCGACCTCGTAGTTGTCTTTCCCGCCGATCCAGTAGTTCCACACGCGCGCGTTGTGAGCGACAGCGGTGTTCAGCTTCAGCCTGCCCGACACATCTGACGGGAGGTGTTGGCTCTCACTCACGTCTTCACCTTCTCTTGTTCACCCACGAGGTGGTCTGGATGGGCTGGATGGGCTGTTGCCTTGGCGGCAGCAGACTGCCTTAAGAGTGTGGTGTACGCAGATCACGACGTCTGGGGATTGGGAGTACTGGAGGGCAGAGGGCAGTGACACGGCGGTTGAGCAGCATGCTCAAGGTATTGCGCCAGAAAGGTCCTCGGGTGGCCCGACGTATGGCTACCGCTGCTGGCTGTGGGTGGAGTTCGGTCTGCCTGCGGTGTCCTGGTCGGATGCTGTCGGCAGGGCGTGGTGGACGTCTGAGGGGCGGTCGCCCGCTGTCGTGGGGCGCCGGGGCCGGGAGGTGGTGGCGGGTGAGAGGGCGGCGGCAACAAGTGCCAAACAGCACCAGGCCCATCTCGGCGGTCGAGGCGCTGAGCCGGTCCCGGACGTCAGGGGTCCGGGTCCCCCAGGTGGCGAGTGCCAGGCCGGGTATCGCGAGACACGGCTGCAGGGCCGTGAGGTGACGGCGGATCAGCGGGTCCATGGGGCGCGACCCTCCGGAAGCAGACAGTGGATGTGGGCGCCCACCCTAGCCACGGCCCAACCGCCTACGAACGGCGGTCACGCCCCGAGACGGATCCTGGCGAGATGCGCGGAGTGAGTGCTCACTCATTGACGGAGTGAGCACTCACTCCGTAAGCTCGTGGTCATGACAGCACCCAAGGAGAACCAGACCACCCGCCGCCGCGCCCCCGGCATGTCGCCGGAGCAGCGCCGCGAAATGATCATCCGGACCGCGATCCCGCTGATCGCCGAGTACGGCGCCGCGGTGACGACCGCGAAGATCGCCCGCGCCGCGGGCATCGGAGAGGGCACGATCTTCCGGGTCTTCGCCGACAAGGACGAGCTGCTGCAGGCCTGCATTGCCGAGGCGCTCTCACCCGAGCATGCGGTCCGCGAGCTCGACGCGATCGACGTGTCCCAGCCGCTGCCCGAACGGCTCGCGGAGGCGGCCGAGGCGCTGCAGGCGCACATGTCCAGGATGGGCGCGATCCTCGGCTCGCTGGGGCACAGCGGTGGCAAGCACCCCGGCACGGTGCGCGGCGCGGGCCGCGCGGAGTCGACGACCCGCATCCGCGCGGCTCTCGTGGAGCTGCTGGAGCCCGACAAGGCCGCATTGCGCCGACCGCCGGAGCAGATCGCCGCCCTGTTCTTCGGGCTGCTGTTCATCCAGCCGCGGACTGAGGACGAACCCGACCTGACCCCGCAGGAGCTGGTGGAGGTCTTCCTGCACGGGGCTGTCACGGGGGGCGCCAAGTGAGCGCGCCACGAAGGCGCCTGGCGGTGATGGCCGCGGCGGCCCTGGCCCCTGTCACGGTGTGGCTGGTCGTGGACCCGCTGCTGGGGGACCGGGTGCAGATCACCGACGGCGACCAGACGCTCGACATCGGCGCCGGGGCCGTGGTGGTCGTCGCCCTGCTCGCGTCGCTTTCCGGCTGGGGGCTGTTAGCCGCCCTGGAGAGGTTCGGGATGCGGCGCCCCCGCGTCATCTGGACCGCGGTGGCCGGAGCCGTACTCGTCGTGTCTTTCCTGCCGTTGACCGGCGACGGCATGGACGGCCGTACCCGGACCGCTCTGGCTCTGATGCACCTGGCGGTGGCGGCGGTACTGATCCCGGGGCTGGGCGGCAGCTCCCCCGGGCGGCATTCGGTGCAGCCAGGAGGTGACCGGCAGCACCAAGTAGGCGGCGAACAGCACCAGATGTAGGCAGCAGAGGCAGTCAGCCTCGCTGGAGCGTTACGCGGCCGGGGATCGCCCTCAAAAGCGCCAATCACGAGGGAGATGAGGAGCGAGGGCTGGTGGGCGGGCCCGAAGCCCGCAGAGGCGGACCCTCGCGCGAGATCGCCGCGCCGGCCGCCATCGGGCGCAGACGCCCGTCCACCGGCCACTCGCCCACCACCCACGGCTGCGAACGCCTCTTGCGACCCCGCCGCGAGCACCGCGACGCAAGCGCCACCACTCACCCCAAGCGCCTGTACCGGGCCGACTCCGCACCGGGCCTACTCCGTACCGTCCATCGGCAGGCGCTCCGGCAGCCCGATCCGCGGGAACTGATCGTCGTGGAACGTGATGATCTCGCTGATCGCCCCGTCGGTGACCCGCAGGACGTCGATCGTCAGCGGCAGGTACGCACCCTCCGGCTTCTGCCAGAGGTAGAAAGCGACGGCGGGCTGCCGGTTCACCGAGGTGAGGATGGCGCGCAGGCCCTTCATACCCTCGAAGCCACCCTTGACCCAGTCATCCACGACCGCGTCGCGGCCGACCTGGATACCCGGCGTGGGCGGCATCGAGCAGCGGACGTCGTCCGCCAGCATGGCGGCCAGCCGGCCGACGTCCGTGGCCACGCTCGCGTCCGTATAGCGGCGCACCAGCTCGCGCGTCCCGGCGTCCTGATCGCCGACGGTCCAGTCCTGCCGCTCGGCCGGCAGGTGTTCCCGCATGCCGGCGCGGGCCCGCTGCAGCGCGCTGTTGACGGAGTTGACGGAATCCCCGAGGGCTTCCGCGACGTCCTTCGCCGGCCAGCCGAGCACATCCCGCAGGATCAGCACGGCCCGCGGGCGCGGCGCGAGGTGCTGGACCGCGACCAGGTACGCCAGTTCGATCGTCTCCCGCGCGACCGCGACGGTCTCCGGCTCGTCCGCGTTGCCCGCGGGCAGCTCGTCGAGCAGCCGGTCCGGGTAGGGCTGCAGCCACAGCACCTCGCCGCCGGTCGCAGGCTCAGGGCGACGCTTGGCGAGCAGATCCAGGCAGGCGTTGGTGGCGATCCGGTACAGCCAGGCCCTGAACGTCGACCGCCCCTCGAAGGTCTCCCGGCGCCGCCAGGCACGGAGGAACGTCTCCTGCACGGCATCCTCGGCGTCCTCGAACGACCCGAGGATCCGGTAGCAGTGCACGTGCAGCTCCCGCCGGTGCCGCTCCGCCAGCCCCGAGAACGCCGGCTCGTCGACCTCGCCCAGATCCCTCACGCCCAGCTCCTTCAGCCACGTGTCCGCGCTCATCACGTCATCCTTCCGCCGCGTCGTGTCCTGTCGTACGTGTGACGCGTGTGGGCGCGAAAACTCATCACTGGGGGCGAACTCGCCGCACGTTTCCGTTCCAGGCGTTGAGGGAGGCGGCGCGGCGCACTCGCTGGGGCAGGGGGTCCCGTCGCGGACCTCGATCGAGGTGTCAGCGGCTTCGGGCGCCGGGGCCCAGCCGGGCGGTGACATCCCTGGGGGTGAGGGCGGAGTGTTCCGCGGAGCACTCGACGACGACGCGGACCGGGGCGTCGCAGTCGGTGTGGCGGACGTCCAGTACCGGGCCCTCGGAACCGAGGGCGTACGTCTCGCCCCACTGGCTCAGGGCCATCAGGACGGGCCAGAGGTCCCAGCCCTTGGGTGTCAGGCGGTACTCGTTGCGTGAGCGGCTACCCGGCTCCTGGTAGGGGACTGCCGTCAGAATGCCGGCGGAGACCAGCTTGCGGAGACGGTCGCTGAGGACGGCCTCCGACAGACCGATGTGGCGGTGGAAGTCGTCGAAGCGGCGGACTCCGTTCACCGCGTCCCGCAGGATCAGCAACGTCCACTTCTCCCCGACCACGTCTAGCGTGCGCTGGACGGGGCAGTTCTCCGTGCTCGCATCAAGCCACTTCATCACGCCATTGTAGGGGTCTGGCTTCGCCGTTGACAGTCAGCAGTACGCAGGGCTAGCTTCACTTGTAAAAGCCAGATGGAAGGTGAAGGTGCTCGACCGTGGGACGTACGCGTACGTATGACTGGGATGACCCCGAAACCCTCGCGGAGGCCGCGACCCGCATGGCCGGCATCGACTTCCTGCGAGAGCTGCAGGCAGGGCGGCTGCCGGGCGCCCCCATCAGCCGAACCGTCGACTTCAGCCTGGACGAAGTGGAGCCCGGCAGGGCGGTCTTCTCGCTGACACCGGGCGAGGAGCACTACAACCCGATCGGCAGCGTGCACGGCGGCGTCTACGCCACCCTGCTCGACTCGGCGGC
The DNA here is from genome assembly GCF_055577715.1 of Streptomyces sp. NPDC033177. Classification (NCBI taxonomy): domain Bacteria; kingdom Bacillati; phylum Actinomycetota; class Actinomycetes; order Kitasatosporales; family Streptomycetaceae; genus Streptomyces; species Streptomyces sp. NPDC033177. The sequence continues at coordinate 261,882 of NZ_JBVIPS010000004.1, forward strand.
GGGCTGCGCCGTCCAGTCCACGCTCCCGCTCGGCACGGCGTATACCTCACTCGATCTGACGGTGAAGTTCCTGCGGCGGATCACCGCGGACACAGGCCCGGTGCGCGCCATCGGCACGGTGGTCAGCAAAGGGCGCCAAACCGCCCTCGCCCAGGCGCAGTTGCTCGACGGCACGGACCGTCTGCTCGCCCATGCCACCAGCAGCTGCATGCTCTTCCCGGTGCCGCCCGCACGGGGGTGAGGAGGGTGCGGTGGCCTCCGCCTCGCGACCGGAGACCCATGGAGGCGTTCATGCCGTACGAGCTCCCGCTCATCCTGGCAACGACCTCGCCGGGGAAGCCGTCCAGGTGGGCGCGGCCGTCGCCCGGTACACGGTCGGCGACGATGTCTACGCACGGCCGGACAAGGACCGCATCGGCACCTTCGCCGAACTCATCGCCGTCCACCAGGACGACGTGGGGCTCAAGCCCGCCACGCTCACCATGGCGGAAGCCGCGTCGCTGCCACTGGTCGCCCTGACCGCCTGGCAGCTCCTGGTCGAGCGGGCGCACGTACAGCCGGGCCAGAAGGTTCTCGTCCACGCGGGTGCCGGCGGCCTCGGCAGCATTGTCATCCAGCTTGCGAAGGCGCTCGGAGCGCACGTCACCGCCACCGCGAGCGCCACCAGGGCCGACCTCGTCAAGGAGCTCGGCGCGGATCTCGTCATCGACTACCGGCCGCAGGATTTCGTGACAGCACTCGACCACGACTACGACGTCGTCCTTGACAGTCTCGGTGGCGACAACCTGGCGAAGTCCCTGCAGGTACTCAAGCCGGGCGGCCTGGCCATCAGTGTCGCGGGCCCGCCCGACCCGGCCTTCGCCCGCGAGCTGGGCGCAAACCCCCTTCTTCGCCTGGCGATGAGCGCCCTCAGCCTCAAGACCCGGCGTCAGGCCAAGCGGCGCGGCGTGACGTACTCGTTCCTGTTCATGAAGGCCAGCGGCGACCAGCTGCGCGAGCTCACCTGGTGTGAGGGCCCCGAACAACAACTACCGCCCTGGTGGCCGGGATCCCCGTAGAGCGCAAGCCGCTGTCCCGCCCGGCAAGCGATGACGATTGTTGGCGACCAAGCGGTAAACGCCGTGGGCGGCCCAGCGCAGAGGGGGCAGTGTCAGCAAAGCGCCCAGCACCGACCACACTCGGCCCGCACTCAGGAGCGCCTTCGCCACGGCCTGGGAACCTCCGTACACGGTCCCCGCCGGAGTCACCCACAGCACCTCGTACTCGGCTCGTTCCTGGAGGACACCGAGCGCTTCCAAGTCCGCGAACTGCCAAGGGATGATCTCGCAACGGGGCCGGACACGACGCTCGACGAACTTCACCGAGGTAGTACAGAAACCGCAGTCTCCATCGAAAACAAGCACAGGCTGGATCCTCATGCCTCCAGCATGATGCGCTCCCATGACAGGCGCGGCGGAGCCATCGCCGGGCAACCCCGGCGGTGCCGAGAAACTGGACCGGGCCCTCGTCGTGCCCGAGGTCAGGGAATCTGCCCGAGCGCGAGCATCGCCTCGGCAACCTCGCCAACCACCGCATCGGGGATCGCAGTGGCAGCCTCCTCGAGAACGAGCAGCTGTGCCCCGGGGATCTCGCGCGCGAGAACCTCGCCGTTGCCGACGGGGAAGAACGGGTCGCGGCGGCCGTGGACGACGAGGGTGGGGGCCTCGATCTCGGGCAGGCGCTCGCGCCAGCGGGGCTTGCAGTTGAGCCGGGAAAACACCATGCCCATCTGGTTGGCCATCTGGAGCGGGGGTGTGGTGCCGGGCGTGCGGTCCCAGATGCGCGCAGCGATTTCGCGCGCGGCGACGGGGTCGTTGCCGAGGATTTCCGCGCCGGTGGCCGCGAACTCAGCAACCGCCTCGCGGTCGCTCCAATCGGGCATCGGGCGCGCGAACAGCTTGCTCATCGTCGCCTGATCATGGTCGGGGAGGTCATCGTCGAGTGGGCCTGGGGCAACCGCGCGGGTGCCGACCAGGGTGAGCGCCGAGAACGCGCCCGGATGGTCGAGCGCGGCCACCTGGGCGACCATCCCGCCGACACCGATCCCCGCGAGGTGCGCAGGCTCCCCGCCGAGCGCGGCAGCAAGAGCCGCCGCGTCGGCGGCGAGGCTGCGCAGGGTGTAGGTGGGCGCTTCTGGGTCCGCAGTCGTCGACTCCCCACTGTCGCGCAGGTCGTAGCGCACCACATGGCGCCCACCCGCGGCGAGGCGCTCGCACAGCGCGTCGGGCCAGGAGAGCATGGTCGTTCCGCCGACGAGCAGAACGAGTGGTGCGTCGTCGTCACCGAACGACTCAATGCCCAGGGCGACCTCATTCGCTTTCACAGTGGTCATCGGTTCACTCACCGGGAAACGTCGTAGGTCAGGTGTGTCGCCGTCGATGTCGCGGTCACGCTTCGCTGCACCAGTGTGTGTGCCGACCCGCCGGTGAACAGTGGTGTCCCGGCACCCAGTACGACGGGCGCGAGGTGCAGTGTCAGTACGTCGACCAGCCCTGCGTCGAGCGCTGAGCGGATGGTGGCGCCGCCGCCCATCAGGACGACGTCGAGGTCCTTGCCGCTGCCCGAGGCTGCCGCCTCGGCTCGCTTGCGTGCGGCGGCGACGGCGTCGGGCAGACCGGTGGGGACGAACGTCCAGTCGAGGTTGGTCGTCCGCACCGACTTCGGCGGCGAGCTCGTCACGACGACGAACGCGGGTTTGCCGACCTCGCCCGCACCGTAGCCCGTCGTGTCGTCCCAGCCACCCGGTCCGTCGACGATGTCGAAGAGGTGACGGCCGAGGACGACGGCGCCCGAGCGGGCGGTTCCCTCGCGCAGGAACCGGCGGTCGTCAGGATCATCGGAAAACGCCCACGTGTGCAGGGCCTCGCCACCGGTGCCCAGACCGTTGTCCGGCCCGGGGGCCGGCCCGGTGACGAAGCCGTCGAGTGAGACGGAGATGTCGGCGACGATGCGAGTCATATCAGGGCAGACTCGATCCGTCGCCCAAACTCATCGCTCGCGCAGGGATCGCGTGGTGAATGTGACGGCGACCAGCACGAGACATGGCGGTACGTCGGAGGGTGCTGAGTAACTGCTGGTCTCACGGGCAGAGAAGCGTGTGTGTGGCACGCACCCCCGGTCGTATGTGCCTGACCTGCCGCCCAGAACGCCAGCAACTCCCAACACACGTCCTAGACGCGGGCCTCTTCCAGCAGACCTGCCGCATGTGCGGTCCGCTGGTACAACACGTAGCGCCCGTCTCTGACCTTGGTAACGAGGCGTGCGCGGTGCAGGGCGCTGAGGTGGTAGGAGACGGTGCCTGGCGTGCATCCGATCCGGGCGGCGAGTTCTGCGGTGGACCGGGCGGTTTCGAGGTCCGCCAGTAAGGCTGCTCGGGTGTTGCCGACCACTTGCGCGATCCTTCCGGGCCTGTGGTCCCGGCCGGCCCCGATCCGCTGGGCGGGGTAGTAGAGGACGAACTGCCCGGGGGTGTCGACCTGGATGACGATGTCGGGCCAGTTGAGCACGCCGGGGGCGAGGACCAGGTCCTGGCCGGTGACATCGATTTCGGCATCCCACGGCGTGGCGAGGGTGACCGCGTCGCCTGCCCACGCCATGTCGGGGTGAAGTGCTCCGAGCGCCCGGCCGACGCCCTGGGTGACGATGGTCGTCGCGCGGTGGGCGATGTCCTGATCAATGATCGAGCGGAGTTCGGGCCAGCCGTCGGCCAGGGCATCGCGCCAGAACCGGGCGAGACCGTTGGCGAGATGGCGCTGCATCCGCCCTGACTCCGCGATCCGGCGGGTGGCGGTCGGCAGCGGCCTGTTCCAGTGGGTCCGGGTGTGGGTGAAGACCTGGGTCTCAAGGTCGTCCTGCGCTGCGGCCTCGATCTGCGCGATCTGCTCGTCGATCAGGTCACGGCGCTGCGCGTCCGTTCCCGGCTGCGGGGTAAGCAGGTCAGGTATGTAGGTGTCGCCGTTCTGCGGCAACAGGCCCGCGAGCAGGGCAACATCGGGATGAGCGAGTGACGCGCGGGCGAGTGGTCCGGGATCTCCGAAGACCGGGTGCCGTCTCGACGCGGCGGTGAGTTTCAGCCACGCCATGGACTCCGACGCGGGGGAAGGGGCCAGCCGCGTCCTGGACAGTGTGTCGGCGTCTACACGCAGGGTGAGCACCGCCCCGACGCTAGCAGTCGTCGCGAGGGATTTGAACAGGCTCGAATGCTTTCCGGCGTGAAGCCCACGCGTGCTTGAGTCGTGTTGCCGAACAACGGCAGCAACGTTCACCGCCCGGTCTGAGGCGGTCGCCTTCGTACGACGGTGAGGTTGCGTACCCGGCACTCGAGAAATCTGGGAGCGGTTGTGATGGGGAAGTTGAAGGACATATCGAAGGTAAGGAACCGCACGAGGAAGGTCGGCGTAGCCGTGACCGCAGCCGCGTCGGTTGCCGGGATGGTCTTCGCGGCGACACCCGCCACCGCCGCCGACTACCCCATCAGCGAGTTCTCGATCGTGTACGGGGCGAGCTACTACAAAGGCAAGGCCACCTTTTACAACCGGTCGGTCGACGTCAAGGGAGCTTTCAAGGCCAGCAACTGCCGACGGGTCTACGCGGAGGCGTACATCGGCACCACCCCACTGGGCTGGAACAACAGCAGCAGCTGGTGCAACCGATCCGGGCCGGCGAACTTCACCCTTGAGGCGAACGTCGTCGGTGGGGCCGACCACATCTGGGTCTACATGACCGACGAAAACCTGAACTACCTCAAGGGACAGACCTGCTACCGCGGCTACTACTACTGCGTCGACGGCCTGCACCACTAGATGACCGTCGTGCCGCGCATAGGACCATTGTCGGCCAGCTCGGCCTTTGACCAGATCCTGGTACCAGCGGGGAAAATCCTCCGCCTACGGGGAGCACTTCAAGGCCATTGACATACGGACTCCCCAACTGGAACGGGCCACTTCTTCGTTCCAGTTAAAGAGTTCTAGTGTGTCAGGCGGCTGATTGCCCCGAGGGCGCCAACGCCGTGCGCGGCTCCGGTGTCTTTGAGCGGTGACACCGCTCGGCCAGGCCCGGGTCTGCTCCTACGTACGTGTTCCGCACCCAGAACCGACCACGCAAGGGGAATCGATTCCATGACCGTCACAGCAGCACGCCGCACCATGTCACCGCGTCGCTCCGCCGCCCGCACGGCGGCCGTGGCGGCCCTGTCCGCCGCCGCGCTCCTCGGCGGCGGTCTCACGGCTCAGGCCGCCGCACCCGCCCGCACGACGGGCGCGGCTGTGGAGCTCGCGCCGGCCGGTGTGCTCGCGACCAAGTGCTACTACAGGGTCAACGCCAGCGGCGGTCTGTTGATCCGCAGCGGTCCCGGCACCAGTTACCGGGTCGTCGGGTCCTACCGCAACGGCTCCACAATCCTCGCGTCGGTGTCCACCACCAACGGCTTCCGCAACGTGGGCACCAACCGCTGGGTCTCCGCGGTGTACCTCGTCCGCATCACCAGCTATCCCTGCGAGTAACAGGGACCTGCGCCGAGGACACCGTTCCCCAGCCCTTCAACAGGCCGCCGACCGCCGGAAATCCCTCCGGCGGCCGACGGCCCGTCCGCTGCCTACCACCGGCCTCCGAATTCATCACTGAGCTTCTTCGAGTTGGCCACCGATCGGGTGATGAGCCGTGAAGCGCAACGAGCGAGCCCCCCGGGCTGTTGATCGAGATGTCTGACGTCTCAATCACGTTGCCCGGGGGCCTCGTTGGTCATCCATCCTGCCGCACTCGACCTGCCGCATGCACTTGTGGAGTGGGTGACCATGCTGATCATCACCCGTGAGGGCGACCGGCGCTGCAAGCTCCGCCCGTCCCAGCGCGCGATGGTGGCACTGGTGTACCTACGCGAGCACACCACGCTGGCGGAGATCGCCGTCGGCCTCGGCCAGGTGTTTGTCCATACCGCCACCATGTTTTTTGACGACTGCGTCGGCTTCCGGCTGGACCTGAGCGCTGGTCATCGCGGTGTGGAAGCGGCGCAGGAGCTGGCCGGATTGCCGATGGGCCGTGCGGCGGCGCGGGTGACTCCTCTTCCTTCTGTGCCGCCGGCGATCGGCACAGTTGCGGGCGAGATGTTGCCTCACACGGGGCGCGTCGGCATCGTCGTGAAAAGCCGCTTGCAACTGTCGGCTCGGGTTGGGAAGGCTCCCTGGTCATGGAGTTCTTCTGCTACCACCGTGACCGTCCCGGCTCCCTCGCGTTGCGCGAGGAGTTGACGGAGGAGCACTGGTCCTACATGGACCGGTATGCGAAAGAGCTGATCGCTCGCGGCCCGACCTTCGCCGATGACGGTGAGACGCCCACCGGCAGTGTGCACATCGTCGACCTGCCCGATCCCGCCGCTGCCCGCGCGTTCGCCATCGACGAGCCCAACTATCAGGCAGGCGCGTATCGGGACGTGCTGGTGCGCCGGTGGCGCAACCTGCTGGGGCGGACCATGTGGGACTTCGACGGTGGCCGGACCGGTGGCGATCGGTACCTGGTGCTCGGTCTCGGCGAGGGCTCGGCCGCCGATCTCGAACTGCCGTTTGGCTCGGATGAGTTGATCGCGTACGGGCCTTTGCTGTCCGACGGCGGCGACACCTGGGTGGGCACAGCGGTGCTGCTCAGGGCCCCGAATCCGGACGCGGCACGTGCCGTTCTGACGTCGGACCGGTACGCGGACATCGAGGTGCACAACTGGGAGTTCGGTGGGCGGCGATGAGCTTACGAGCGGCCTGAGCCGGGCGCGCCTTCTGGCCCGGCTCAGACATCCTCCCAGCCATCCGCCAGGCAGCCTCCACACATCGTCGGCTCACACTGCTGCACCACGGCCGGCGTGCCTGCCGTAACCGGCAAGGCGGACGGTCACGCGCCGTCCGCCGGCTTGCTGTTGGACTGCTGTTGGCCGAGTTGGCGCTCCAGCTCGCTGCGGAGCTGTTCGGCGAGCTGGCCCGTGCGCCCCCACGTGACGATCTGTTGGGAGACATCGCTCAGTTTGGTGTTGGTACGCATCGAGACTTCGCGGAGGATGACCCACGCATCGTCTGGGCTCAGCTGCCCCAGCGCGATGACCACGCCGATCGCTTGGTCGACCGTCGCGTGGGACCACACGGCCTGCTTCAACTGCTCGACCTCGTCTTGCAGATCGATGACCGTCTCGGACTCGTCGGCTTGGGGCGGGGGAGTGCGCTCAACGCGGTTCCCGTCAGTGGACAAGGCAAGCCCTCCGGGGACTGGGGATGGTGCCCTGCCCACAGAGTTCCCGTTGATCATGGAGAGCGCAACCGTGCCCCGTCCGGCCCCTGTACACCGCCCCTCGGGGTGGTCGAAGTGGTTCACAATGCCGTGTACACGACGTCGTGAACAGCGAGAGACCGGTCGGCGAGCAGACTCAGCGCCAACGGCGGCTGTGGGGCAGCAGTCAGTTCCTGGGGGATGAGGTGCTGGGGTTCGCGACTGACGGCGCGGTCATGTCGAGCAGGAGCAGGGCGTCGTGGTCGGGGGTGCCGGGCTCGGCGGTGTAGACGCCGATGCGTTGGCCGGGGGTCCCCTCCACGTGGAGGGACTGCGAGGTGAGGGTGATCGTTCCGACCTGGGGGTGCTGGAACGTCTTGTGGGCGGGCTTGCGTCCGGTCACTTCGTAGCGCTCCCACAGGCCGGCGAAGTCGGGGCTCTTGAGGAGGAGTTCGCCGACGAGCTGGGTGAGGTCGGGGGCATCGGGTGCGGTACCGGCGATGGCGCGCAGGCGGGCGACGCACGCGGTGATCTGGCGGTCCCAGTCGGGGAAGAGATCGCGTGCGGCCGGGTGCAGGAAGAGGTACCGGGCGAGGTTGCGGTGCTTGACGGGCCAGTCGTCCAGGCCCGCGTAGAGGGCGAGGCCGCCGGGATTCCACGCCAGCACGTCCATGCTGCGGCTGATGACGTACGCCGGGTTCGGGCGCAGGGACTCGAGCAGCAGCTTGAGGTGGGGGCGCACCGTGCGGCTGGGCGCGGGTGGGGGCTCGGCGACGTAGCGGGCGGCGCGGGCGGCGAGCTCGCGCAGGTGCTGGTGCTCCTGCTCGTCCATGTGCAGGGCGCGGGCGAGCGCGTCAAGGACGGCGGGGCTGGGGCGGGTCTCCTTGCCGCGCTCCAGGCGTACGTAGTAGTCGATGCTGATGCCGGCGAGGGTGGCGAGTTCCTCGCGGCGCAACCCGGGGGTGCGGCGTACGCCGGCGCCGACGGTGAGACCGACGTGGTCGGGGCTGGTCTGGGTGCGGCGGGCGCGCAGGTAGCGGCCCAGCTCGGCGCCCTCGCTGGGTGCGCTCGTCGATGCCATGGCTCCAGTCTCACTCGCCGGGTACCCGCCGCGCACCGGCGAGGGGGGCCCTGTCATTACCCCTGAAGAGCCCGCCCTGCCACATCACCGCACTCCGGGCGAAGCTGAATGAGCAAGACGCCGACACCCCGCGTGACGATCAGGATGTCGGGCGACGCCACGATACGAAGAGGGCGAGATGCGCTACATCAAGCTGCGTGACCTGGAAGTTTCCCGTGTCGGGCTCGGCGCCATGGGCATGTCCCACGGCTACACCGGCTCCGGCACCGATGACGCGGAGTCGATCAGGACCGTGCACCGGGCGCTGGAGCTGGGCGTCACGCTCATCGACACCGCCGAGATCTACGGCCCGTACACGAACGAGGACCTGCTCGGCCGGGCGCTGAAGGGCCGCCGGGACCAGGCGGTGCTCGCCACGAAGTTCGGTCTTGTCTCCCACGGCAGCGAGGGCGCCTGGAACCTGGACTCTTCCCCGGCGAACATCCGCACCGCGGTCGAGGGCTCTCTCAAGCGCCTCGGCACCGATCACATCGACCTGTACTACCAGCACCGCGTCGACCCGAACACGCCGATCGAGGAGACCGCCGGGGCCGTGAAGGAGCTGATCGCCGAGGGCAAGGTGCGTGCCTTCGGGCTCTCGGAGGCCGGGCCGGACACGATTCGCCGCGCCCACGCCGTCCAGCCGGTCAGCGCGGTCCAGTCCGAGTACTCCCTGTTCACCCGCGGGATCGAGGAGCGGATCCTGCCGGTGCTGCGGGAGCTGAACATCGGCCTTGTGCCGTTCTCCCCGCTGGGCCGCGGGGTCCTGACCGGGACCGTACGCTCCACCGACCAGTTCGACGAGAACGACTTCCGTCGCGGCAACCCGCGCTTCACCGGCGAGAACTTCCGGCGCAACCTCGCCCTCGCCGACGAGGTCAAGGCCCTTGCCGACGAGGCCGGCGCCACGCCCGGACAGGTGGCGCTGGCCTGGCTGCTCGCCCAGGGCGACGACATCGCCCCGATCCCCGGCACCAAGCGCGTGGCCCGGGTCGAGGAGAACACCGCGGCGGACGCTGTCTCGCTGACCGCGGAGCAGCTGGAGAGGCTCTCCAGCCTGCCTCCCGCCGTGGGCGCCACCCACACCGAGGCCCAGGCCCGAATGCTCGAACGCTGACCCAGCCCCCAGCCCCCAGCCCCCAGCCCTCTGGCTCTGCCCTGGCTCTGCCTCGTTCGCGGCCGGACCCACCCCCCGTTTGGAGCAACCCCCTCATGCGTGCAGCAGTGATGTACGGAGCCGGCGACGTCCGCGTCGAGGACCGGCCCGACCCGAAGATCGCTGACCCGTCCGACGCGGTTGTTCGCGTGGTCGCCTCCTGCGTGTGCGGCAGCGACCTTTGGCCTTACGCCTCGATGCCCGCCGCCGATACCGGCCGCCCCATGGGCCACGAGTTCCTCGGCGTCATCGAGGAGACCGGCGCGGACGTGACCGCCGTGGCCCCCGGTGACCTGGTCGTCGCGCCGTTCACGTACAGCGACAACACCTGCGACTACTGCGTCAAGGGCCTGCACATCTCGTGCCGCAACGGCGGCCGGTACGGCCTCGACGGCGTCGATGGCGGCCAGGGCGAAGCCGTCCGCGTCCCCTACGCGGACGGCACCCTGGTGAAGCTGCCGGTGGCCGCCGACTCCGCGTTGCTGCCCTCATTGCTGGCGCTGTCGGACGTGATGACCACCGGCCACCACGGTGCCGTCACCGCGGGCGTCGACCGCGGTGACACGGTGCTGGTGGTCGGGGACGGCGCGGTCGGCCTGTGCGCGGTCATCGCCGCGCACCGGCTCGGGGCCGAGCGGATCGTGCTTGCAGGACGCCACACCGCCCGCACCGGCCTGGGCCGCGAGTTCGGCGCCACCGACGTCGTCGCCGAGCGTGGCGAAGAGGGCATCGCCCGCATCCACGAGCTGACCGGGGGCGTCGACAAGGTCATCGAGGCCGTCGGCACCCGTCCGGCCCTCGACACCGCCCTCGGAGCGGTCCTGGACGGTGGCACCATCAGCCGCCTGGGCGTCCCCCAGTACGAGCAGGGACCGATCGGCCCGGCCGCGTTCATGCGCAACCTCACCCTGACCGGCGGCGCCAGCCCCGCCCGCGCCTACATCGAACACCTGCTGCCCGACGTCCTGGACGGCTCCATCGCCCCCGGTCGCGTCTTCGACGAGGAGTTCGCCCTCGACCGGACCCCGGACGCCTACCGGGCCATGGCCGACCGGCAGGTCCTCAAGGCCCTCATCCGCCCCTGACCCACCGCCCCGACGGCTACCCCCACCGGCACAGCGAAGGACACCCCACTCATGCAGACCGTCACCCTGAACAACGGCGCCGAGATGCCGCTCCTCGGCTTCGGCGTCTACCAGATCCCCGCCGAGGACACCGAGCGCGCAGTCTCCGAAGCCCTTGCCGCCGGCTACCGGTTGCTGGACACCGCCGCGGCCTACGGCAACGAAGAAGCCGTCGGCCGCGCCCTCAAGTCCAGCGGCATCCCGCGCGAGGACCTGTTCGTCACCACCAAACTGTGGGTCCAGGACGCCCCCGCCCAGGACCACACCCGCCGCGCGTTCGAGACGTCCCTGACCCGGCTGGGCCTGGACCACCTCGACCTGTACCTGATGCACCAGCCCTTCGGTGACGTCTACGGCCAGTGGCGCGCGATGGAGGACCTCAACCGCGAGCGCCTCGCGAAGTCGATCGGTGTCGCCAACTTCTACCCCGACCGCCTGGTCGACCTGATCGTCAACAACGAAATCACCCCGGCCGTCAACCAGATCGAGACCCACCCCTTCTTCCAGCGCGCCGACTACCAGGACCTCATGCGCGAACACGGCGTGCAGATCCAGTCCTGGGGCGGCTTCGCCGAGGGCAAGAGCGACCTGTTCACCAACCCCCTGCTCGCCCAGATCGGCAAGGAGTACGGCAAGACCGTCGCTCAGGTCGTTTTGCGCTGGCTCACCCAGCGCGGAGTCATCGCGATCCCCAAGTCCGTTCGCGCCGAGCGCATGGCCGAGAACATCGACGTCTTCGACTTCCGTCTCACCGACGAGCAGATGGCCCGGATCGCCACCCTCGACACCGGTAGTTCCCTGTTCTTCGACCACCACGACCCCGAGATCGTCACCTGGCTCGCCAAGCGCCGCCTGGACGCCTGACCGACGTACCTCCAGTGGGTGAGCGACTGGTCGAGGGCCATCCGGCCCTCGCTCCACCCCCGTTCGTACGGCCCGATGAAAGGAAGCGCCATGCTCCCGCAGGACCGCACCCCCGCCCGGCGCCGGACGATCCTGCGCGCCGCGCTGCTGACCGCAACCACCGTCATCACCACGCCTCACCTCACCGGCTGCTCCTCTGAGAGTGAGCAGCAGCCCCCGGAAAGAAGCCGCACGCCGGGACCGACGCGGAGCGCCAAGGCCCGCGGCAAGGTGCTGCTCGCGTACTTCTCCCGGCCCGGCGAGAACTACTACTACGGGGAGCGCACCGACCTGAAAGTCGGCAACACCGAGGTCATGGCCCGCAAGATCCGCGACCTCATCACCTGCGACGTGTATCGGATCGAGCCCGTCGACCCCTACCCGCAAAGCTACGACGCGACCGTCAAGCGCAACGTCCGCGAACAGGAGGCCGACGCCCGCCCCGCCATCCAGGGACGACTGCCTGACCTCGACGGCTACGACACGGTGCTGCTGGGCAGTCCCATCTGGAACGTCCGCGCACCCATGATCATGACGACGCTCACGGAGCAACTCGACTTCACCGGCAAGACCGTTGTGCCGTTCACGACCCATGCCATGAGCGGCCTGGGCACAACGGAACGCGATTACGCAGCCTCATGCCGCGGCGCCGCGTTCTCCCAGGGGCTCGCCATCCAGGGAGAAAAGGTCGGACAAGCGGACCGCGCCATCAGGGCCTGGCTGACCGGCCCCAGGTGACCCACGCTTCGCCGGCCCCACAGGGATGCACATCGTTGTCTCACAAGGTGCCTAGCGATCCGACGAACCCGGCGAGCGGTGGCCCAGGCGGTGTAGGTCCGCCGCGCGGCTTCCCGCGGGCTGGAGGTCGGACCACGCGGACAATTTCGCGCCTGCGGTGCCGTCGTCGAGGGTGCGGGCCGTAGTCGTCCGGCCGCCGTCGCGGGCGGGGGTCGGTGCGGGTGTGGTGTGCCCCAGGAGGTCGAGGGCGGCTTGTGGGCCGTGGTCCCGGCGGGCGGCTGCGACCGTTTCCAGATCCCATACGACCTGGCCGACCACGGTCCGGCGCGCACCGCGCGCCTCCACTGTTCCCTGCACCAGCAACAGGCCCGAATGAAAGATGGTGTGGGCGCACGCCGCATGGGAGTCCTCGAAGAAGGCCAGATCCACCAGCCCAGACCCGTCTTCCAATGTCACGAAGATGACGCGCTTGCCGGAGGGGATGGGCGGGGTCTGGGTGGACGCGCGCACCCCGGCCACCAGGACCTTCTGTCCGGGGTGCAGGCGCTTGAGGTGGGCGGCGTCGGTGGCGCCGAGTTCGCGCAGCAGCCGGTGATGGTGCTCCATCAGGTGCTGTGAGACGTCGATCGCGAGGACGTCGAGTTCGGCGCTCATCCGTTCGCGGCTGCTCATCTCGCGCAGCCCGCTGGGCTCCGCGCCCACCAGGTCACCGCCCAGCGCGAGTTGCCCGTCGGTGGTGGCGCGGTTGCGGGTGTGCCGGTGCAGCTCGCGGGCCTGCAGCAGCAGGTCCCGGCGGGTCAGTGCGCCCTTGGTGGCATCGAGGGCGCCGATCTGGATGAGCCGCTCGGCGATCGGCAGTGAGGGCCGGGCCCGCTGCCAGAAGTCCTGCAGGGAGACGTAGGGCTGGTGGGCGGCGATCCGGGTCGCCTCGGCCTCGCTGATTCCCTTCACCGTGGACAGCGCCAGGCGCACACCCAGGCCGCCCGCGGTGTCTTCAACCCGGTGTTCGGTGTGGGAGCGGCTGATGTCCACGGGCAGTACGGGCACGTGATGGCGGCGGGCGTCGGCGACGATGACCCGCATCGGCCACATCCCCGGATCGTGCTCCAGCAGCCCCGCATACAGGGCAGCCGGGTGGTGGGCCTTGAGCCAGGCCGACTGCACCGCCGGCACGGCGAACGCCACGGCGTGTGCCCGGCAGAAACCGTACGCGCCGAACTCCCGGATCGTGGACCAGACTTCGTCGACCACCCGAGGGTGGTAGCCGCGCTGGCCGGCCGCCGCCTTGAACCACGCCTCCACACCAGGAAGCCGCTCGGGATTGGCCAAGGCGCGGCGGGCGATGTCCCCGGCGGCGCGGTCGCAACCGGTCATCTTCGCGAGGATCGCGATGATCTGCTCATGCCAGATCACGACGCCCATCGTGTCGTCCAGGATCGGCTCCAGATCAGGGTGCGCATAGTGCGGGGCCGCGCCGTGGCGGGCGGCGATGAAGCGGGCGGGCATGCCGCCCTTGACCGGTCCGGGGCGAAAGAGGCTGATGTCGGCGATGACGTCTTGCATGTGCCGGGGCTGCAGCCTGCCCACGAGATCCATCTGGCCGGGCGACTCGATCTGAAAGCAGCCGATCGTGTCCGAGCGGCGGATCATCGCGAAGGTGGGCTCGTCGTCGAGGGGGACGTGGTCTGGGTTGTCGAGGTCCAGGAGCTTGCCGGTGGTGCGGTGGATCTCGGTGACCGCGTGCGCCATCGAGGACTGCATCCGCACCCCCAGTACGTCCAGCTTGAGCAGGCCCAGGTCCTCTACGTCCTCCTTGTCGGCCTGCAGCATCGGGTAGTTGCCGCCCGGGGTGGGCTGCACCGGCAGCCGGTCCAGCAAGGCGGCGTTGGAAAGGATCACGCCGCACGGGTGCATGGCGTAGCCGCGCACCAACGCGTCCAGGCCCTCGGCCACTTCGAAGAGCTGCCCGAAATCTTCCTTCCGGGCGCTGAGTTGGCGTAGCTCGGGCAGCTCGGCGAGCGCGGAGCGGATGTCGCAGGCCCGGATGTGCGGAAACGACTTGGCGATCTCGTCGACGGTCTGCGGGGCGATGCCCAGCGCGAGGCCGGTGTCGCGCAGGGCGTGGCGGGCGCGGTAGGTCTCGGGCATGCCGGTCACCGCGACCCGCTCCCGCCCGAATCTTTCGAAGATCTTGTCGTAGACCTCCAGGCGGCGTGCGGACTCCACGTCCAGGTCGATGTCGGGCAGTGAGGTGCGCCGCTGGGACAAGAAACGTTCGAACAGCAGCCGGTGCTCCAGCGGGTTGGCGGTGGCCACGAACAACGCGTGATTGACCATGGACCCTGCTCCGGAGCCGCGGGCGGCGACCCGCACGCCCATGGCGCGCACATCGGCGACGACTTGGGCGACGGCCAGGAAGTAGCCCTCGTAGCCGAGCCGGCCGATGACATCGAGCTCGTGGTCCAGCTGCCGCAGCGCGACGGCATCCTCATCCAGGCCTCGGGCGAGCATGCCGGCCTCACAGCGTCGGCGCAGCAGTCGCATCGGGCCGCCGCGCGAGCGGTCGGCGCCCACCACGTGGGGTTCAGGGAAGTGTGCCCGGCCCATCCCCAGGCCGGTTGCGGTCAGGGTGCACGAGGCGGCGGTCGCCTCGGTCTCGGCGAGCAACGCGGCCGTCCGCTCACTGCCGTGCCCGGCCGCCGCGGCGATCCGCGCGGCGACCTCGCTCATCTCGCCGGGCCCTTTGAGCCACCGCCCTCCGCCGTCCAGGCCGCGCCGGTCGATCGGCCGCAGCAGCCGGGCCGCATCCAGTACGTCGGCGAGCCGGTGCTGGGCCGGGTCGGCGTAGCGGACCGCGCCGGAGACCACGACCGGCACGCCCAGCTCATCGCCCAGCTGCACGGTGCGCGCCGCCAGCCGCAGCGAGCCCGCGCCGGTGCCGCTGCGGCCCAGGTCGACCGCCTCCAGCCGCAGCCCCGGCCCCGCGATCACTCGCCACGGTGCAAGCAGCTGCTCGGCCCGGTCCGGGCGTCCGGCCATCAACGCCGCGGCGGGCTGCGAGGACGGTCCAAGCAGCACCACCAGGCCATCACCCAGGTACTCCTCCAATACCGGCCACGGCGCGAGAGGCACCCCGCCCACCGGCGAGGCATGCGCGGCCGACACGATCCGGCACAGCCGCGCCCAGCCCCCCACGTCCTGCGCGAGCAACGTCACCCGCCAGCGTGCCTCCACCACATGCGCGCCTCCACGCACCGGTACGCGCCGCCGCCCGGCCCCGGGCTCCGCCACGGAGACGGGAGCGACGCCAAGATCGACGCCGAACAGGGGCCGCACCCCGACGCCGTCCGCGGCTTTCGCGAAGCGGACCGTCCCGGCCACCGTGTCGCGGTCGGTCAGCGCCAGGGCGCCGATGCCGCGCTCGGCCGCTCGACGCACCAGAGCGTGGGGGAGCGAGGCGCCGTAGCGGGGGGAGTAGCCCGAGGTGACGTGGAGGTGGGAGAAGTGGGGGAACGGCGAGGTGCTCACGCTCCCACCTCCGATCCACGAGACATCATTCAAGCCAGATGGCTCGATCTGTCATCAATGTATCGAACATAAATCGAACATGGCGAGTGGTGTTTGCCTGCCCTGGCTGTGGCAACCGGTGAAGCCCCCGAATTGAGCTCGACCTTCACCCTGCGCTATCGGAGGGCGCACCTGACGTGTCGGTTCACTGACCTGGTTAGAAGGGGGGCGACGTGACCACCGAGGCTGCGCACCGCGGCTGGGGGCTGGTGGGTCTGCCCTAACCGTCAGTCGGGAGGGGAGCGTTGTTCGCAGGCGCTGCATACCCCGAAGTGAGCGCCACAACGGGTGAGCGGCGCCAAGTGGCGTGCACAGTGGGACCAGTTGGGTCTGAGCGCGATCGTCGGCAGGGGCCGCTGATCTCACGCGAAGACCTGCAGGGTGTGCATGCCTGCGCCGAGGAGCGGAACTGCCCGGATGGCTTCGAGTGGCTCGGCAGGCTCACGCTGGTTCTTGACGATCGTCAGCGGGCGGGTGGCTGAGCACGCGTGTCGTGCCTGGCGTCGATTTCGGCGATCAAGGCCTCGATGCGCGTCCTGATCTCATCGCGGATCGGGCGCACGGCCTCCACGCCCTGGCCCGCGGGGTCTTCCAGCGCCCAGTCGAGGTACTTCTTGCCCGGGAAGATCGGGCAGGCGTCGCCGCAACCCATGGTGATGACGTAGTCGGACGCCTGCACGGCCTCGGTGGTAAGGATCTTCGGCTTCTGGTCGGCGATCTCGACACCGACTTCCTGCATGGCCTGGACCGCGGCCGGATTGACCCGGTCGCCGGGGGCGGAGCCCCCGGAGCGGACCTCGATTCGGTCGCCCGCAAGGTGGTTGAGGAATCCGGCGGCCATCTGCGAGCGCCCCGCGTTGTGGACGCAGACGAAGAGTACGGAGGCCAGGGGAGAGGTGGTCATCGTTGAGGCTCCTTCGTGGGGATGTGCGGTCAGCAGGGCGGGGGGAAGTTGGGAGCGGCGGGCGTTCAGGTGCTGGAAGGGGGCCGGCAAGGTCGGCGATGTGCGCGTCGCCCCCATCGCGGATGGCGCGTACGACGGCGATGGGGTGCCGTTGGGTCCGGGCCGACTCTACGAGTCATACAGTTCAGCCCGGACTGGCATCAGCGCAGAGTGATGTGACAATATCAGTCCATGCTGACTTCAGTCGATGCTGATGTGATCCGAGTCCTGGGTGACCCGCTCCGTCTGCACATCGTGACCCTGCTCGCCCAGGAGACGCTGTGTACGACGCACTTGGTGGAGGAGACCGGCGCCAAGCAGACCAACCTCTCCAATCACATGAAGGTGCTGCGCGAGGCCGGCCTGGTGGAGACCGAGCCATGCGGCCGCTTCACCTACTACAAGCTGCGCCCCGAGGTCCTGGCCTCGGTCTCTGAGCACTTCGCCGAGCTGGCCGCCTCCGCCCGTACCGCCGCCGACAACAAGAGGGCCTGCTGATGAGCCGCACGGAGACCCTCCCGCAGACGAACCAGGGCGGGCCGTCCGGCGAGGGCATCGTCGCCAAGCTCTCCACCCTCGACCGGTACCTGGCCGTATGGATCCTGCTGGCCATGGCCGTCGGCCTCGGCCTCGGGCGGCTCATCCCGGGCATGAACGACGCGCTGGCGAAGATCGAGGTCGGCGGCATCTCTCTGCCGATCGCGCTCGGTCTGCTCGTGATGATGTACCCGGTCCTTGCCAAGGTGCGCTACGACAAGCTCGACACAGTCACCGGCGACAAGAAGCTGATGGCATCGTCGCTGGTCATCAACTGGATCGTCGGCCCCGCCGTCATGTTCGCACTGGCCTGGATCTTCCTTCCCGACCTGCCCGAGTACCGCACCGGACTGATCATCGTCGGCCTCGCCCGCTGCATCGCCATGGTCATCATCTGGAACGACCTGGCCTGCGGCGACCGGGAAGCCGCCGCCGTCCTGGTCGCGCTCAACTCCGTCTTCCAGGTCATCGCCTTCGGCCTGCTGGGCTGGCTCTACCTCGACCTGTTGCCGGGCTGGCTGGGCCTGGGCGACGGTGAGCACCTCGACATCTCCATGTGGAAGATCGCGCTGAACGTCGTCATCTTCCTCGGCGTCCCGCTCCTGGCCGGATTCCTCACCCGCCGCGTGGGGGAGAGGAAGCTGGGCCGCCAGAAGTACGAGGCCGACTTCCTTCCCAGGATCGGCCCGTGGGCCCTGTACGGGCTGCTCTTCACCATCGTCATCCTCTTCGCCCTGCAAGGGAAGACGATCACATCGCAGCCGCTGGACGTCGTACGGATCGCCCTGCCGCTGCTGGTGTACTTCGCCGTCATGTTCTTCGGGACCTTCTTGCTGGGCAAGGGACTTGGCCTGGCCTACGACCGCACCGCGACCCTCGCCTTCACCGCGGCGGGCAACAACTTCGAGCTCGCCATCGCGGTGGCCATCGCCACCTTCGGCGTGACCAGCGGCCAGGCCCTGTCCGGCGTCGTGGGTCCGCTCATCGAAGTCCCGGTGCTGATCGGCCTGGTCTACGTGGCTCTGGCCTGGCGCAGGAAGTTCAGCGCCCAAGCGCTGACCACGGCCCCGTGACGCACCAGGCAAGCGTGGTGGTCATCGGCGGCGGGCAGGCAGGGCTCGCCGCCGGCTACCACCTGCGCCGCCTCGGCCTGGACTTCGTCATCCTCGAGGCCGGTCCGCCGTGCGCGATCCCGCTCATGGTGTAGCTGTTCCACCCGGTGGAGGCTGATCAATTCGAGCTGCCCCCGCCGACGTTGCCTCCGTACGGTCCTCACACCCCCCTGCCTCCATGACGTCGATCATTTTTGATCACGCCAAGTGAGGTGGAGAGTATGCCGGTTCACATGCAGCGTCTGGCACTCCAGAAAAATGCCAGAGGTCACCCCAGGTCATCGCCGCCGTCGCGGTCAAGGAAGGCCGGGACGACTGGCAGGGCAAGGGCTGCTGCACGCCCTCGATGGTTGTCGGCGCGGTCAGGGCGCGGCGGCTGCGGGGGTCAGTAGCTGCCCCATCGCGGCCAGCACGGACGGCTCGACGCGGTAGTAGACCCAGGTGCCGCGCCGCTCGGAGGTGAGCAACCCGGCCTCCTTCAGCTTCTTGAGGTGGTGGGAGACGGTCGGCTGGGAGACGCCGACGTCGGAGATGTCGCACACGCACGCCTCCCCGCCCTCATGCGAAGCCACGGCCGAGAACAGGCGCAGGCGTACCGGATCGCCGAGTGCCTTGAACATCCGCGCGGCCGTTTCCGCCTCATCTGCGTTCATCGGCCGTTCGGTGAGGGGCGGGCAGCACGGCTCGACGCCCTGCGCCTCCAGGAGCGGCAACACCTTTGCATTCGACATACGTCTATGTTGACACACGTCGAAGCAATGGCCCAGAGGGGCAATGCCCCGGCTGCGTGTGGCGGACGCGGGCCGCTAGGTGTCGGGCGACGCGCTGCTACTCCAGCCCTACGTGGGCGAGGTGCGGCACCGTGAGGGAGGTGCTGTCACGGTGCCGTCCCGCCGGGGCACTTTGGAGCCCACGGTCGAGTGGAGGCCGACTGGTTGCCACCGATGACCGCGGCATCGAGCTGCTCCAAGACGATCTCCTAAGGCCCCTTGTTTCGATAATGGTCTATGTTGACGTCTATCGAAACAGGTGACATGCTGGCCGCGCAAGTCATCGACAGGTGTCGAAACAACGAGGGAGTCGCCATGAGTGAGCCGTCCGAGCCGACCGCCCACGCGTCCACCACCGCCCTGCCCACCGTGGTGATCGGAGCCGGTCCCATTGGGCTGGCAGCCGCCGCGCACCTTGTCGAGCGCGGTCTTGAGCCGCTGGTCCTCGAAACAGGGGCGTCGGCGGGCAGCGCGGTGCGCGAGTGGAGTCACGTACGCCTCTTCTCCACGTGGGCCGAGGTCGTCGACCCTGCCGCCGAAAAGCTCCTGGCGCCCACCGGCTGGTACGCGCCCGACGGCGCTACCTACCCGACCGGTGGCGAGTGGGCCTCCCGCTACCTGCAGCCGCTGGCCGATGCCCTGGGCGAGCGGGTCCGCTTCGGCGCGACGGTCACCGGAGTCTCCCGCCTGGGCCGCGACCGGATCGTCGACGCCGACCGCGACCGGCAGCCCTTCACCGTCCACATCACCTACGCCGGCGGCCGCGAGGAGCGCATCACCGCGCGCGCCGTCATCGACGCCTCCGGCACATGGTCGACGCCCAGCCCGATCGGCGGCGACGGCCTGCCCGCGCTCGGGGAGAAGGCCGCCGCCGACCGCATCTCCTACCGCGTACCCGACCTCAAGGATCCAGCCGTACGCGCCCGTTACGCGGGCAAGCGCACTGCCGTCATCGGCTCCGGAGCCTCCGCTTTCACCGCGCTCGCCTACCTGGCCGACCTCGCCAAGGACACCCCCGGCACCCACGCCGCATGGGTGCTGCGCCGCGGCGTCGGCGGCACCACCTTCGGCGGCGGCGAAGCCGATCAGCTTCCGGCCCGCGGCGCGCTTGGGCTCGCCGCGAAGGCGGCTGTCGACGACGGCCACGCCGACGCCATCACGGGCTTTCGCACCACCGCCGTAGAGAAGACGGGTGACCAGCTGACCCTGGTCTCCGAGGACGGCCGCCGCCTCGACCCGGTCGACGAGGTCATCGTCCTCACCGGCTTCCGCCCCGACCTCTCCTTCGTCTCCGAACTGCGCCTGGGCCTCGACGAGCGCCTTCAGGCCCCCATCGGGCTCGCCCCGCTGATCGACCCCAACGTCCACTCCTGCGGCACCGTCTACCCCCATGGTGTGGGCGAGCTCTCCCACCCGGAGAAGGACGTCTACCTCGTCGGCATGAAGTCCTACGGCCGCGCCCCGACCTTCCTGGCCATGACCGGCTACGAGCAGGTTCGCTCCATCGCCGCCGCCCTCGCCGGAGACCAAGAAGCCGCCGAGCGCGTCGAACTGACCCTCCCGGAGACCGGAGTCTGCGGCGGCGCGGGCCTGTTCGACGAGTCCGAAGCCGAGCAGGAGCAGAAGCCGAAGCAGGACGGCGGCGGCTGCTGCGCGGCGCCCTCCACCCTGCAGATCGAGGCCGGTGCGCCGTCCTCGTCCGGCAGCTGCTGACCCGATTCCCCGCACGCGTCGGCTGTTTCGGAGCCGAAGGGGTAGATCCCGGCGCCGGCGTTCAACTGCGGCGAGGTGAGCTTGCAGCCGCAGCCGCAGCTATGGCGCGGGGCGACCAAAGCGGTTGTGACGCCTGGAGGCCGCAAATCTCAGTTGATCTGGGCTCTGGCGTCTGAATACTGGCTCTCGTGATCGTTGATCTGGTTTGTTCTCCGGCGATTCAACTGGACTAGTGGAGGGCCCCCGAGATTGACCATGCACGAAGACCAAGTGGACGTGACGGCCGAGATCGTTGCGACCTTGATCCAACAACAGTTCCCTCAGTGGAGCAGCAAGGCGATCCAGCCCCTGTCGTCGACCGGGACGGTGCACGCCATCTTCCGCATCGGGCATGACCTCTCCGCGCGTTTCCCGCTGCGTCTGGCCGATGCTGCCGAGGCGCTGGCGGTTTTGGAACGGGAGGCCCAGGCGAGCGCGGAGCTGGCTCAGGTGTCCCGGTTTCCAGCCCCAGAACCCGTGGCTTTGGGGAAGCCTGGAGGGGGTTACCCCATGCCGTGGTCGGTGCAGACCTGGGTGCCGGGAACTATCGCCCTTGATGCCGACCCGAGTGGGTCGCACGCTTTTGCCCAGGACCTTGCGGTCTTCATCACAGCCTTGCGGGGCGCCGAGACGCGGGGGCGACGTTTCAGCGGCGAAGGGCGTGGCGGCGTTCTCGCTCACCACGACGACTGGATGGCGAAGTGCTTCGAGGAAAGCACGGCACTGCTCGACGTGCCCCGGCTGCGCCAAGTATGGAGCCGCTTTCGGGAGTTGCCGCGCACGGGTGCCGACGTGATGAGCCATGGTGACTTGATTCCCGGCAATGTCCTGGTCGCGGGAGACAGGCTCGGTGGCGTACTCGACACCGGCGACTTCGGCCCGGCCGACTCGGCGCTGGATCTGGTCAGCGCCTGGCACTTGTTGCAGTCGGGGCCGCGGGAAGTGCTCCGGCGGACCCTGGCCTGTGACGACCTGGAGTGGGAGCGCGGCAAGGCGTGGGCGTTCGAGCAGGCGATGGGTGTCGTCTGGTACTACATCGAGAGCAACCCGCCGATGAGCAAGATGGGACGCCGGACACTCGCCCGCATCCTGGAATCGGTGGAGTGACGCCGCCCGACCGTAGACCTTCGTAGAACCTGCCTGCTAGAGACGATCGCTTGCCGACCCAAGCGACAACAACATCAGCAGGGCGGCCGCTTCCGTTGAGCTGTCTGCTTGGATTCGGGCATGGGTAACGGTAGCCACGAGGATTCAGGTCTCTCCAAGAGCACCTGGAGCGACGCAGATTTCGAAGACATGGGGTGGCATGACGCCACCATTCACGGGTGCCCTCTGCGGCTGCAACTGCCGCCGAAGAGGTGGGTCAGGACACGGGCTCCTGCCTGCGGTCGGGGCGAGGCACCCGGCGCGGGGAAATGAGGGTCACGGTCGTGAGTACGGCGAGGACCGCGAGCAGCGCGGCAGAGGCGAGCACGGCCCGGGTGCCGTCGGTGACCGCCTGGCTGCCCTGGCCGCCCTGGAGGGTGAAGACCGCGCCCAGAGCCGCGGTGCCGACGCCGGCGCCGAGGGAAGCCAGGGTGGATACGGTCCCGGCAACCATGCCGACCCGTTCGGGAGGGGCGACCTGCACCGCGACGGCCATGACGGGCGCACCGGCGATCCCGCCACCGGCCCCCCACACCAGGAGCGGCACAAGCAGGGCCCACCACGCTGTGCCGGGCGTGATCAGCAACGCCATGGCCAGGAGGCCGGCGCTCTTGAGCGCATAACCGAAGCTGATCACGTGGCCGGGCGCCCAGTGGCTGAGCAGTTTGGAACCAGCCATGCCCATGACGATCTGGGCGAGGAAGACCGGGGTCATCAACATCCCCGCCCCGGTCGGGCTCAGTTGCAGCCCGTCGGAGAAGTATTGGATCAGATAGACCGAGCCGCCGATGGTCAGGGCCCGGGAGAGGAGGACGGCCAGCATCGCGCCGGAGAACGCGGGCTGAGCGAACATGCGTAACTCCACCATGGGCTGGGGCACATGCAGCTGGGCGGCCAAGAAAGCTGCCAGCGACAGGCAAGCGATGACCAGCACGGCGGTGTTCTGCCAGGACCAGGGTGCTCCGCCGGGGCGGAGCATGAGGAAGGTCGCGGTGCCGAGGCCGAGCGTGAGCAGCAGGCTGCCGGCCCAGTCCGGATCCCCGGTCCCGGGAGCCGCAGGGGCGGGGCGTGGCAGGACGCGTGCGGCCAGCACCCAGGCCAGCATGCCGAGGGGGAGGTTGATCGCGAAGACGGCCCGCCATCCGAAGGCGTCGATCAGCAGCCCGCCGAGCGTCGGGGCGAGGAGACCGGCTGCGGTCGCGAACGATCCCCAGGCTCCGATGGCGAGATTGCGCTCCTCGCCGCTGTAGCGGTCCGAGAGCAGCGGGATGCCGTTCACCATGATCGCTGCGGCTCCCGTGCCCTGGACGACGCGCGCGACGTTCAGCCACGCCAGGTCCGGCGCCACCGTCGCCGCCAGGGAGGCAAGAGTGAACACGGCGATCCCGGCGAGAAACAACGACCGTCGGCCCCACCGGTCCGAGAGGCTCCCGACGACCTGGGTGAGCGCCCCCATGGCGACCATGTACGTCACCACCACCGACTCCGCGGAGGCACCGTCGGCAAGGTCTGTGCTGAGCAGGGGCAGTCCGACCGTCACGATGGTGAGGTCGACGACCACCAGTCCCGTAGAGACCATCACGAGCACCAAGACCCCGCTGAACGGCGGAAGGCGGCGGGAAGGTTTCTGAGCTGTCATGCGGTGCTCGACCTCCAGGGGGGCGGGGTGGATGGTCAGCGTGCAGCCCGCCGCCCCTAAAAGTCAACGGGTGTGAAGTTTAATGGGGGAGGTCGTAGGCTGGCGCCATGCCTGCCGCTTCCCGCCGTCGCCCCGTCACCCGCAAGGGCCGCCCGGTCCTCACCCGCGAAAGCATCGCCGCCAAGGCTCTGGAGATGGCCGGCTCGCAAGGGTTTCGCTCCGTCACCATGCGCGCCCTGGCCGCTGAACTGGGCGTCACCGTGCGGGCGTTGTACAACTACGTCGAGGACCGCCAGGACGTCGTCGCGCTCGCCGTGGACCTCATGCTCGACGCCTGGGACCCGCCTGCCCTGCACCCCGAGACCTGGGAGACCTCCGTCGCCGACTACGCCCGGTCGCTGCGTGAGCTCTACCGGCGCTGGCCCCGCGCCCTGCTCGTCTCCCTCGATGAGGACGCGCCCCCGGCCTCCGTGCACCCCAACCGCCTGATCAACCTCGACCGCTTCCTCCGGCTTCTGCAGAGCGTCGGCCTCGATCTTCCGGCGGCGCTCGGGGCCCACCGCCATCTCTCCCTGCTCGTCCTGTCGTTCACCCTGCTCGTCGACCACCCCATCGACCGGGCCGGTGCCGAAGGCAGCACACTCGTCCCCGACGCATGGCTCACATCGCACGCCGACCTCGACATCCCCACCCTCCGACAGGCGGCCGCGCTGCCCCTGCCTTCCGCGGACGCACAGTTCGACCAGCTCATCTCCGCCGTCCTGACACACATCCGGAGCCACCTCGACGCGGTGTGACCACCCACCGTCACAGTCGCTGGTAGGTGGAGTGTCGCTGGTGCGCTGGTAGGGGCTTTCGCGTCGGCGCCGCCGGGCCGTCGGCGGGCTCGCACCCCTGCAGGCCCCGACCAGCCCCGACCACGGACGGGCGGTGAAGAGTACTTGGAAGCATGCTGGCTGCATGATGACCGTGCTGCTTGTAGCCGACGACGACATGATCAGGTCCTTGCGCCCGCTGGTCCATCACGGCCCGCACTACCGCGTGATCTCCCACGCCGGCAGCCCATCGGTGGCCCTGGCTCAGGCAAGGGCCCTGCTCCCGGACATCGTCGTCATCGACACCGCCGTTCCCGGGACTCCGGCGGAGCTTGCCGCGGCGTTCCGAGAGCTGCGCAACCTGGATCCTCCCAGTGGCGTCATCTGGCATGTCTCGGCGGAACCTCACCTCCCATCGCGCCTGCTCGAAGAAGCCGAGGGCAAGATCCACACCGTCCGGCACGGCGACCAAGCCGCCCTGCGCGCCGCGCTGCGCACCATCGGCCTGCGCCGGGCCAGCTGCGACCCCGATCAGCCCGCTGTCTGATCGGTGGGCCTGGCGGCAAGGTTCCAGGGCGGGAGTGTGAAGTGCCGCGAAAGGGCACCAGGTAGGGAAACGTTGGTGATCATAGTCCGAGAGCGTTCAGCGTTCGATGAACCGCTCCCCGGCGCTGTGACACCCCGGCCCGACGTCCCATGAGAGAGAAGCCAGTGGTTTTGAAAACGTTCGGCTGGTCGTTCGCGGTCACCGCGCTCGGCCTGGTCGCGGCGGTGTTCTACGGCGGATGGACGGCCATCGGGGTCGTGGCGATCCTGGCGGTCCTCGAGATCTCGCTGTCGTTCGACAACGCGGTGATCAACGCCGGGATCCTGAAGAAGATGAGCGCCTTCTGGCAGAAGATCTTCCTCACGATCGGTGTGCTGATCGCCGTCTTCGGGATGCGACTGGTCTTCCCCGTCCTGATCGTCGCGCTCAGCGCCAAGATCGGCCCGATCGAGGCGGTGCGTCTCGCGGTCAACGACAAGGACCAGTACCAGCAGCTGGTGACCGACGCGCACCCGTCGATCGCCGCGTTCGGTGGAATGTTCCTGTTGATGATCTTCCTCGACTTCATCTTCGAGGACCGCGACATCAAGTGGCTCGGCTGGCTGGAGCGCCCGCTGGCCAAGCTCGGCAAGATCGACATGCTGTCGGCCTGCATCGCGCTCATCGTCCTCATGGTCTCCGCGATGACCGTCGCCACGCACGCCCACCAGCACGGCGGCACGCACGCGGACAAGGCGGGGACGGTGCTCCTGTCCGGTGTCGCCGGCCTCATCACCTATCTCGTCGTGGGCGGACTCTCCGGCTTCTTCGAGCGTCGCCTGGAGGACGAGGAGGAGCGTGAACAGGCGGCCGAGAAGGAGGCCAGGACAAGCGGCAGCGGCCAGCCCGCAGTGGTATTGGCCGGCAAAGCCGCCTTCTTCATGTTCCTCTACCTGGAGGTCCTGGACGCGTCGTTCTCGTTCGACGGCGTCATCGGCGCCTTCGCCATCACCAACGACATCGTGCTCATGGCGCTGGGTCTCGGCACGGGCGCGATGTACGTCCGTTCGCTCACCGTCTACCTGGTCCGCCAGGGCACCCTGGACGACTACGTCTACCTGGAGCACGGCGCGCACTACGCGATCGGCGCCCTCGCAGCCGTTCTCCTGGTGACCATCCAGTACGAGATCAGTGAGGTCATTACCGGCCTCGTCGGCGTCATCTTGATCGCTTCGTCGTTCTGGTCGTCGGTACGCCGCAACAAGAAGATTGCGGCAGCCGAGACGAGCGTGGGGGCAACCCGAAGCCATAGCTGAGAGCCACGACGGAGCGCGGCCCAGCTCACAGGCCGAAGCCGTTGCGGGCGTACCGTCGCCGCCCCAGAGCAGACATCGAGGAGACCCGATGACCCCACGCCTCAACGCCTACGACCAGCCCGTCGGAGATCCCCTGTCAGGCTGGACCGCCCGAGCGGCCCCCGCCCGGGTCGACTTGGAGGGCGCGTACTGCCGCATCGAGCCGCTCGACGCCGAGCGGCACGCTGCCGATCTGTACGCGGCGTACGCGACCGAGACCGACGGACGGAACTGGACCTACCTGCCCGATGAGCCCTACGCCAGCGAGGAGGAATACCGCCGTTGGGCCCGGGCCGCGGCCCGCAGCGCGGACCCGCTGCACTACGCGGTGATCGACCGTACGGCGGACAGAGCGGTCGGCACCCTGTCGCTGATGCGCCATGACCCGGCCAACGGGGTCATCGAGGTCGGCTATGTGGTGTTCTCGCCGCTGATGCAGCGCACCCCTCTCTCCACGGAGGCGCAGTACTTGCTGATGGCCTACGCCTTCGACAAGCTCGGCTACCGGCGTTACGAGTGGAAGTGCGACGCGCTCAACACACCGTCGCGCAAGGCGGCCGAGCGTCTCGGTTTCACCTTCGAGGGCGTGTTCCGCCAGGCGGTCGTGTACAAGGGACGCAACCGCGACACGGCCTGGTACTCCGTGGTGGACAGTGAATGGCCCTCGCTTCGCGAGGTGTTCCGCGCCTGGCTGGCACCGGAGAACTTCCGGGAGGACGGCGGGCAGCGCCACCCGCTGAGCGCGCTCGTGAACACGGCCTCCTACTCCGCCCGTTCGGCAGCAACCGATCTCGGCACCCCCTGAGTGCCCGTGCGGCGGCCCTTGCCAAAGGCCAAGGACCGCCACACGTACACACATCGAGTCAGCGTCCCCAGGGCACCGGCCCGGCTGTCATCACTCCTGTCCCGCCGACGGGTCCATCCACATGACCTCCCATGTGTGCCCGTCGAGGTCGTCGAAGGCGCGGCCGTACATGTAGCCGTGGTCCTGAGTCGAACCGCTGGGCGAGCCTCCTGCGGCGATCGCTCTGTCGACCAGCTCGTCGACCTTCTCTCGGCTGGTGGCGCTCAGCGCGAGAAGAACCTCGCTCGACGTGGTGGAATCGATGATGCGTTTCTTCGAGAACTCGGCGTACTTCTCGTGAGTGTGCAGCATCACGTGGATGGTGTCGCTGAGCGGAATCGCGGCCGTCGTGTCGTCGCTGAACTGGTCGTCGGCGGAGAAGCCCAGCTCGGTGAAGAACTTCTTGGATGCGTTGAGATCGCGGGTGGCGAGGTTCACAAAGATCATCTGCTGGCTCACGAAGTCGTGCCTTTCCTCTGGTGTGTGACGGTGCAACAGGTGGCGGCGGCGGACAGACCGATCCGCGCATCTGCCGATGAGCGCGCATCGCCGATCGCTGCTTCTCCTGCTGAGACATGTGGATCGTAGGAACCAGGGGTGTGCTTGACGCGTTGATTCGATCAGGTTCGAAAGCTGGCCTGCGACGAACCGCGCAATGGGGTCGTCGACGAACGGGGAGTGCGGATCCGTGATTCGCGTGCACATGCCGACTGAACGACTGGCCGGTCTGCGTTGGGCGGTCTCACCAGTGGGGGAGCTGGCCGCAGCGCTGGTCGCCGTCGCCGAAGCGCCGAAGACGCCGCCCAGGCTTCACCACGTCAGGGCGTTGCTGTCCTCGGGCCGGCTGCCGACGCTCGCAGCCGTCGCGCGCGGCTATACCGCCTACCTTCCGGAACTGCTCACTCCGGCGCCACGTTCCTTCCTGCCGGCGGTCGAGGATCAGTTACATGCCCTCGCGACGACGCCGACGAGCACGGTGAGTACCCAGTTCACCGCCTTCCTCACCGGGGGACAGGCCCGCAGCAGTCGCTGTCCCTGGCTCGGGGAGGGACAGTTGGAGCGAGCCGACGAGCAGGTGCGCGCTCGGATCGAGGTCGGCGAGAGCGAGCTGCGTGAACGTCTCGCGCGCGAACTGCACTGGCTGTGGTCGAAAGCGATGGCGCCACACTGGTCCCAGACCACCGCGAGCTTCGAGGGCTTCGTCGAACGGCATGCCTCCGTCGCAGCCCGCGAAGGACTCGGCAGCGCCCTTGCGGCCCTGCACCCGTCGTTGCGCTGGGAGGAAGGCGCCCTGACCGTGACCTCGGCCTACGACGGAGAGGTCCCCGGAGGGCACCCCGTCGCGCTCATCCCCAGCCTCTACCTGGACCGCATCGGCCTGCACGCACCCCTGCGCCCCGGGGAAGCCCAACTTGCCATCCCCATGGGCACCCCAGACGACACCAGCCCCCGCATAGCCCCCGTCCTCGGCGCGACCCGGCTGGCGATCCTCCACAGTCTGACCCAACCGCGCACCACCACGGCGCTGGCCACGCTGCACCACCTGGCACCCGCGACGGTCTCCTTCCACCTCTCCCGTCTCCTCGCCGCCGACCTGGTCCAACGCCAACGCCACGGACGACACGTCCACTACCGCCATACGCCTCGGGCTCGGGCCATCTTGAGCCCCGTCTCTTCGACCTCGAACTTCGGGCCACCGCCCCGTCAGCAAGCAAACGAATGCCCGTGAATCGGGTACACGCGCGCTATGTCTACTAACAGCTACACGAGTTCGCAAGACGCCGAGCTTTGAGCGCCTCCTGTTGTCGCGCTGGGAACCCGCATGGGCTCGCATGAAAGGGCGGCCATGGGGCATCCGTTTTTTCCTGGATCAGGAGGAAACCATGACCATGGCGGAGCAGTCGGTCGAGCGCGCAGAACACAATGCAACTTGCCCTGGACGCCAGAGATCTGGCGGCGGGACGAGTGGCGGCGAACCGCCGGAGGACGCCCGTCAAAGAGTCAATCGACGCTGGAACGAGATTCTTCAGGAGACCCGGGTCGCTCAGACTGGCGTGCAGATCCTTTTCGGATTCCTGCTCAGTGTGGCCTTCACTCCCCTCTTTCGGGAGCTGGGTACCTTCGATCGAGTCATCTACGTCGTCACTGTCGTTCTCGGCGCGTCAGCAACAGGTTCCCTGATAGCGCCGGTATCCATCCACCGTTTCCTGTCCGGCTACCGCATGAAGGATGAAGTGGTGGAAGCCGCTGGCCGCTTGATGATCTGCGGCATGGTGCTCCTTGCCCTGACCATCGGCTGCACGCTCTTGCTGATCCTGCGCCTCGTGGTCCCTGGTGTGCTGGCCGAGGTGCTGGTCGGCGCGGTCATGCTCTGGTTCGGGTTCTGCTGGTACGTGTTGCCGATGCGCCTGCGCCGACGTGCCGCCGCACGCCGCAGTGGCGAGGTCGGCGTGCAGCCGTAGACGTGGACCGCATTGCGGTGAGGTGCTGGCCGCGGGGTAGGCCGCGTCCAGGCGCTCGTGAACGTTCGGGGTCGCGCCGAGGTCGATCTCCGACCTCATCCCAGCTATCAACGAGTGGCTGTGATCAGCTCCTCCACGATCGGTTTGTGCCCCTTCACTGGCCCTCCGCCTCGAATGCCTGGGCGACAGAGAGGCTGTCCTCGTAGACATGGTGCCGGGTGACAAGGCCGCCTTCGACGGTGAGGTGCAGGGCGAACCGCGCGCGATACGCACGTCCTGTGGGCCGGGCGGTCTGGCGGATCTCGCCGAGCACGACCGCGTCGTTTCCGTCGATGAGGATGCGCTCAACCTCGGTCGCCACATGCTCCGGCATGTGCTGCTCGGCAAGCTCGCGATAGTGAGCGGCCGCGTCGGCCCGGGTTGACCGGTGACGGATCCACGGCGTGGCAGCTCGGCCATGCTCGGCCTCCGGCCAGTCCAGCTTCCAATCGCCATGTTCGGCGTACAGCTCGGCAATGCGCTCGGGGTCGCCCTCACCGATCCTGCGCAGTAGTTCTTCCACCACGCTGCGCGTGTTCGTAGGTGCGGCTATGGACATGGTTGCCTCCTTCGTCCCCTCCCGCGTCGCGTCGACGCGCTGAGATCGCCAATCCTGCCCACACAAGCAGGCTGAGACCATTACCTCTGACGTAACGCAAGTCATCGCCCCCCACTCTGCCGGCGCGTTCCGTGCATGTTTTGCAGACTCTGCATTTTTGCGTAGCATGCAACATGTGGATGAGGAGACGGCTGTCACGGGCAGTTGGCGAGAGCGCAAGAAGCGGGCGACGCGGGCCGCTCTGGTCGAGGCGGCGGTACGGATCGCTGCGGAGCGCGGGGTGGAGCACACCACCGTCGATGCGATCAGCGAGGCCGCGGGCGTTTCGCCACGCACCTTCTTCAACTACTTCGATTCCCGCGACGAGGTCTTCGTCCTGGTCGGTGCGGAGGCGAGTGCCCGGGTCCGCGATGCGGTGCTCGAGGCGCCACGCGAGCTCTCACCGCTCGTCGCGCTCCGCGACGCGATGGCGGTCGAACTGCAGGAGATCGAGCAACAACAGGAGCTGTGGCGACTGCACGCCGAAGTGCTGCGCCGGTCTCCCGAACTCCTCGCCCGCAGTATCGGGCCGCACATGGCAGACGAACTCGGCCTGGCCGAAGCCGTCGCCGAGCGCATCGGCGCCAACTCCCCCCTGTTCTCCGGAGATCGTACGGAGAACACCGAGGCCGAGGCCCAGCAGCGACGACGAGCGCTGGGGCTGTACCCCCGGCTCGTTGCCGCCGTCGGGACCTCGGCCGTTCGGATCGCGGTGGAGCACTGGTGTGTCCACCAGGACGAGGCGGCCTTCGAGGACGTCTTCCTGGAGGTGTTCGACCACCTGGCGGCCGGCCTGCCCAAGCCGCCACCGTCGGCCAGGTCCGGGCGACGCTGACCGGATCCACTTTCTCTTCTGGAGCCCCCTGCATGTGAGGGGGCCCAGCGTTGAACTCTGAAAGAGACGATGTGACTGCAACAGCGGTGCCCCAAGAGGCGCCTTCGACCTCCATGTCCAATCGGCAGATACTCCAGGCCATGTCCGGACTGATGGCAGGCATGTTCGTCGCCATCCTCGCCGGAACCGTGGTCTCCAACGCACTGCCGCGGATCATCGCCGACCTCGGAGCCAGCCAGGCCTCCTATACCTGGGTGGTCACCGCCGAACTCCTGGCGATGACGGCCACCGTGCCGCTGTGGGGCAAGCTCTCCGACCTGTACAACCAGAAACTGCTGCTCCAGCTCTCCCTGGGCATGTTCGTGGTCGGCTCGCTCCTTGCCGGCTTCTCCCACGACGTGGGGCTGCTCATCTTCAGCCGCGTCGCCCAGGGCATCGGGGCCGGCGGCCTCACCGCCCTCGCGCAGGTCGTGATGGCGGCCATCATCCCGCCGCGCAGGCTCGGCAAGTACGCGGGCATCTTCGGTGCCGTCTTCGCCGTCGGCACGGTGGCCGGGCCGCTCATCGGCGGTGTCCTGGTGGACACGTCGTGGCTGGGCTGGCGCTGGTGTTTCTTCATCGGCGTACCCTTCGCGCTGCTCGCCATCGTGCTGCTGCAGCGCACCTTGAAGCTGCCCACCGTCCGCCGCGAGGCGAAGATCGACTTC
Source organism: Streptomyces sp. NPDC033177 (assembly GCF_055577715.1). Classification (NCBI taxonomy): domain Bacteria; kingdom Bacillati; phylum Actinomycetota; class Actinomycetes; order Kitasatosporales; family Streptomycetaceae; genus Streptomyces; species Streptomyces sp. NPDC033177. The sequence goes on from NZ_JBVIPS010000004.1 coordinate 293,854, forward strand.
CTGGGTGCGTTCCTGATCGTGGCGGGCGTCTGCGCGCTGCTCATCTGGGTCTCGCTCGCCGGCAACCAGTTCGACTGGGCGTCCTGGCAGACGGCCGCACTGGTCTGCGGGGGAGTGGCGCTGCTCGTGGCTGCTGTCTACGTGGAATCGAGGGTCGCCGAGCCGATCATCCCGCTGGGCATCTTCCGTAACCGCACCGTGTCGCTGACCACGCTGGCAAGTTTGCTGGTCGGCCTGGCGATGTTCGGCGGCACCGTCTTCCTCTCCCAGTACTTCCAGGTGTCCCTCGGGAAGTCGCCGACGGTCGCGGGCTTGATGAGCCTGCCGATGATTCTCGGCCTGCTCGTCTCCTCCACGGTCGCGGGGCAGCTCATCAGCGCCACCGGCCGCTGGAAGATCTACCTGGTCATCGGCGGCGTCGCCATGACCGTGGGCCTGGGCCTGCTCTCCACGATCGACGCGAACACGCACTTCGGTCTGCTCAGCGTCTTCATGGTGGTGATGGGCATCGGCGTCGGCATGCTGATGCAGAACCTCGTCCTGGCCGCACAGAACGACGTGCCCGCCACTGAACTGGGCGCCGCCACCTCGGTGTTGTCCTTCTTCCGCAGCCTGGGCGGCACCATCGGCACCAGCGTTCTCGGCGCGATCCTCGCCAATCGCGTCGCCACCGAGATGACCAAGGGACTCGACCAGGCGGGCGTCCCGGCCGGCTCCGGCCAGGCCGCCGGTCACGGTGTGCCCGACATGACCACGCTGCCGGCCCCGATGCGGGAGATCGTGGAGCACGCGTATGGCGTCGCCACAGGCGATCTGTTCCTCGTGGCCACGCCGTTCGCTCTGCTCGCACTGATCGCGGTCCTGTTCATCAAGGAGAAGCCCCTGAAGAACACGAGCGGCATGGAGCGCCTGGCCCAGGAGTCCGACGCGGCCCCCGACAAGCCGGCGGCGGAGCCGGTTGGTTAACTGCGGGATGGGTGTCTGAAGTACGCGAGCGGGCCGGCGCGGAGCAGGTCCCAGGTCCAGCAGCGCACCACTGTCGGAGCGTCCGACGGTGGTGCGCTGCTGGTTGCGTCCTGAGGTCGGAGATTGCGAGCATGCGCGCACAGTGGCCGGGTTGTCGCCCAGCCTGGTAAAAGCGGCTGAACGGTCTGTAGTGGCATGGTCCAGCCCCGGAGTCCGATGGGTAGTTGTGCCGACGGCTCGGCGGTGCCAGGGACGTTGGCGCCAGGCCAACATCACCAGTTCTGGCTTGAGGTGAGGGCCCTCTGTGCACAGTTAAATTGGCCGTGGTCCCGCATCGCGTGCGCTACAGCGCACGAGCCATGGACCTGACCGTCGACCAGGAGCTTGCTGTCCTGGAAGGCGGGAGCATCATCGACCGCTATCTGCTGCAGTTCTGGCCCGCCCCGCCAGCCCCGGACGAGGTGCTCAAGCAGACCTCGAAGAGCGCGGCGTACTGGCACAAGAGCGCTCGCAACGCATGAATGCACACTCCCGGGGAGCAGCACCGAAAAAGGCGCGTCTGATTGCGCTGAGGGAGGAGTCCGAGCGCGGGCGGCGCCGCATGATTCTGTCCCGACCCGAGGCGGCGTGAGGGTGACCCGGCGGGCGGAAGGTGTGGACGGTCTAAAGTGTGCCGATGCAGTCCTCCCCACAGCCGCGAATACCGGCGCGTGAACTGAGGCCCGGCCGGCACTGGTATCTCACCGCGGTCGGGGTCGCCGTCGTGCTGATCGTGCTGGGCGTGATTCTCGGTGTGCACCAGTTCGCCAAGGCGATCGATGCGGTGGACACCGACGATCGGTTCGCCAACGGGGACGCCCTCACCCTGCAGCTCACGCCGGAGAGCCAGAAGACGATCTGGGTGAAGTATCCGGGCCCGTCGCCTGGGCCGGAGTGCGGCATCACCGGCCCCGGCGCCCCGCGTCTCACCGAGCCGGGAGCCGATGTGTTCCTCACCCGGGACGAGACCTGGACGCCGCTCGCCACCATCGAGGTGTCGCAGGCCGGCGACTACGCGATCACTTGCTCGTCCCACGCGCTGTCCCGGTACGCCATCGGGGAGGCCGGTGGCCTCGTCGCGTTGGCGGGCTGGCTGGTACTGGCCATTGCCCTCCCCGCCCTGGGGATCGGTGTGTGCGCTGTCATCTTCCTTGTCACTGCCGTACGCCGCAGACGTCATCGCAAGCGGCTGACCGCCGAGCGCTACGGCTGTGACGACGATCTCGCCCCGCACCTTGATCTGTTCGCTGGTGCCGGTCGGGACGCGCGTACCCAAGGAGGCAGCACCAGATGAGCACCACCCCCCGCTCGACCGTGAGCAGCGAGGCCGATGACATCCGCAGTTTCTGGGCCGGGCTCGGCCTGCCCGGGCTGATCGACGTCCACACCCACTTCATGCCCGAACGGGTCCTGCGCAAGGTCTGGGACTACTTCGACACCGGCGGTCCCCTGATCGGCGGTCGTGTCTGGCCCATCACCTACCGGCGGGAAGAAGCGGAGCGCGCGGCCCTGCTGCACGATTTCGGCGTGCGGGCCTTTACCTCCATGCTCTACCCCCACAAACCCGGCATGGCCCGGTGGCTGAACAACTGGGCGGCCGAATTCGCCGACCGCACCCCTCGCTGCCTGCACACCGCCACCCTCTACCCCGAACCCGATACCGGCACCTACGTCCGCGAGGCCCTCGAAGCCGGGGCCCGGATCTTCAAGGCCCACATCCAGGTGGGCGCGTACGATCCGGCCGACGAACGGCTCCAGACGGCATGGGGGTTGCTGGCCGAGGCCGGGGTTCCTGTGGTGATGCACTGCGGATCGGGGCCCGCACCAGGCAAGTACACCGGCCCCGAGTCCGTCGCCCGAGTTCTGGCCCGTCACCCCAGATTGCGCCTGATCGTCGCCCACATGGGCATGCCCGAGTACGAGGAGTTCCTCGATCTCGCCGACCGCTACGAGCAGGTACGCCTCGACACCACGATGACGTTCACCGACTTCTCTGACAGCTTCATGCCCTTTCCCCGCAAGGCCCTTCCCCGCCTCGCCGATCTCGGTGACCGCATCCTGCTCGGTACTGACTTCCCCAACATCCCCTACCCGTACGTCCATCAACTCCAGGCTCTGGAGCGGTTGGAGCTCGGGCGAGACTGGCTGCGGGCCGTCTGCCACGACAACGCGGCAGACCTGTTCAGCCTCTGACGTCGTCCGGACGCCGACGCGGGGCGGCCCTGGCCGAACTCCGTTCCGTGGCGGCTTTCTTGCCCCGCGGGCGGTCGGCTTTGCCAGAGGTCTTGACAACTCGATTGGTCTGGACCAGCTTTGCGCACAGTAGCGGTGGCCACCGGCTCTCACCTTCGTCCTTCGCTTCTCCCCTGGAGGCATTCCGTGGACCGTGTACGTAAGGGCAGAGCTGGCGTTCGCCAGAGAATCGGCGCGGCCATCGCCGTCGGCGCCGCTGCCGCGCTCGCCGTCACCGCGCTCGCCGCGCCCGCGCAGTCGGCGGACACCACGGCGGCCGACACCAAGGCGGCCGACGTCAACGTGGCCAAGAATGCCGGGTTCGAGTCGGACCTGAGCAACTGGACGTGTACCGCGAACAGCGGTGCCGCCGTCACCTCGCCCGTGCACGGCGGTGCCAAGGCGCTCAAGGCCACCCCGGCCGGGCAGAGCAACGCCGAGTGTTCCCAGATCGTGGCCGTCAAGCCCAACTCCACGTACAAGCTGAGCAGTTGGGTGCAGGGTAGCTACGCCTATCTGGGTGCCCGCGGAACAGGCACCACCGACGTGTCGACCTGGACGCCGGGCAACACCTCCTGGCAGCAGCTCTCCACCAGCTTCACCACCGGCGCGAACACCACGTCGGTCACCGTGTACACACACGGGTGGTACGGGCAGAGCGCGTACTACGTGGACGATGTGAGCGTCCTTGGTCCCGACGGGGGCGGCGGCGCCGACCCGGTGGAGATACCGGCGGTGCCGGCGGGCCTCAAGGCGGGCACGGCGACGTCCACGTCGGTGGACCTGTCCTGGACCCCGGTGTCCACGGCCACCGGATACACCGTCTACCGCGACGGCACCAAGGTCGCCTCGCCCAGCGGCGCTTCCACGACCGTCACCGGACTCACGCCGGAGACCACCTACAACTTCCAGGTGAGCGCCACGAACGCGGCGGGGGAGTCCGCGAAGTCGACGTCTGTGTCCGTACGGACCGCAAAGGGCGGCGGCGGAGACGGCGGCCCCGTACCCAAGCACGCGCTGACCGGCTACTGGCAGAACTTCGACAACGGCGCGACCGTGCAGAAGCTGCGGGACGTCTCCTCGCAGTACGACATCATCGCCGTCTCCTTCGCCGACGCCACCACCACACCGGGGCAGATCACCTTCAACCTCGACCCGGCCGTCGGCTACGCCTCCACCGCCGACTTCAAGGCGGACATCGCCGCGAAGAAGGCAGCGGGCAAGTCAGTGATCCTCTCGGTCGGCGGCGAGAAGGGCACCATCTCCGTCAACAGCGACGCCTCCGCGACCGCGTTCGCCAACAGCGCCTACGCGCTGATGCAGGAGTACGGGTTCAACGGCGTCGACATCGACCTGGAGAACGGCCTCAACCCCACCTACATGACGAAGGCGCTGCGCCAGCTCTCCGCGAAGGCGGGCCCGAACATGGTGCTCACGATGGCGCCGCAGACCATCGACATGCAGTCCACGTCCGGCGGCTACTTCCAGACGGCGCTGAACGTGAAGGACATCCTCACGGTCGTCAACATGCAGTACTACAACAGCGGTTCAATGCTGGGCTGTGACGGCAAGGTCTACAGCCAGGGCAACGTGGACTTCCTGACCGCGCTCGCCTGCATCCAACTGGAGGGCGGCCTCGATCCCTCGCAGGTCGGAATCGGCGTCCCGGCATCGACGCGCGGCGCGGGCAGCGGATACGTGGCCCCCTCGGTCGTGAACAACGCCCTGGACTGCCTGACCCGCGGAACCGGCTGCGGCTCCTTCAAGCCCTCGAAGACCTACCCCACCCTGCGCGGCGCCATGACGTGGTCCACCAACTGGGACGCGACAGCGGGCAACGCATGGTCGAACTCCGTCGGCCCGAAGGTGCACAGCCTCCCCTGACGCACGACCTGGCGGGTCGGAGGGGCCACCCCGACCCGCCCTCGACCACACCACCTCCCCGCAGTGCGAACCCCTCCAGATCATCCAGAACCTGCTTCGAGGGATCCAAGACGACCTCTGATGCCCGATCGTGATCCACAAGTGCGCAACCCCAAAAAGATCCCGGCTGTCTGAAAGGCGCCGGAGGAGGACTCTCCGGCGCCTTTCGGTGCAGAGATACAGAGATCGGGGTTCAGGTGGGCAAGAAGGTCTGGAGAGCTGTCGTGGCCGGCGGCGCGGCGGCGGTGTTTACGGGTATGGCCGCGGTGCCGGCCGGGGCGGCCGAGGGTGGGGTCTCGTTCACCCGCGTTCAGGTGAACGGCGGCAAGCCGATCGTGATCGGGGTGTCCGAGGAGGTCGCCGCGCCCACTTCCTTCCGGATGACGACCACCCGCGAGTGGAAGTGGCCGGCGGTGTTCCTCTACCGCGGCAATAGCAATACGGGTGAGCGACTGTGGCACGCCGTCGAAACGAGCGACTGCCACGAGGTGAGCTCAGGCGTCTGCGACATCAACGAGACGATGTACTTTGACCCCTCTGTGTGGGACATGCGCAACAGTGAGGCCGGAGCCTGGAAGGTCGCGGCCGAGGTGTCCTTCAAGGGCGGCGGCGGTGACACGGACGACAAGGGCCTGACCGCCTACGTCAAGCGCAACTCTCGCCTGAGTGTGAACGCCGCGCCCGAGCCGGTGTCCAAGGGCAAGACCATCACCGTGACCGGCAAGGTGACGCGGGCCAACTGGGAGACGAAGAAGTACGCCTCCTACGGAAGCCGCCTGGTGAGCCTGCAGTTCAAGCCCAGCGGAGCCACCTCCTACACCACGGTGAAGAAGGTTCACGCCAACGGCTCGGGTGATCTCAAGACGACCGTGAAGGCGTCCAAGACCGGCGCGTGGCGCTGGGTGTACTACGGCAACACCACCACGGGTCAGTCGACTTCGGCGGCGGACAACGTCGTGGTGCGGTAGGAACCCGCCCAGGAACCCGTCTCGGAACCCGCTTCGAGGGTTCCGAGACGGGCGACGGGAGTCCCCATAGGGAATGTGCCGCATGCCTGGAGTGGCGGGGGATGGGGCAGCTTGGAGGCATGGGACTTCAGCTGCGCAATGGTGCGCACGGCTATGGGCTGGTCACGAAGGTGCTGCACTGGGCGGTATTCGTGGCGATGGCCGCGCAGTTCGCCGTGGGGTATCTGCTTGACGTCGACGACAGCGGCCATGGCCGGGGTCGAGGGCGTGGGCGGGGCGGGGATTCGGGGCAGGGGCGGGGCCGTGGTCGGGGAGGGGAGGACGGGTACGACCCCTTCAGTGATGACGCGCTGCTCACCGCGCACGTTGTGCTGGGGGCCACGGTGCTGGTCCTCGGCCTGGCCCGGCTCGTATGGCGGTTGGCCACGCCCCTCCCGCCGTGGGCGCCTGCGCTGACCCCGCTGGAGCGACGCCTGGCACATGGCACCGAGACCGTTTTGTACGCGGCCACGTTCGCCATCCCGCTCACCGGTATCGCGTTGCTGCTCTCCGGCGACGACCTGCTTGTCGCTCACATCGTGTCGCACCTCGTCTTCTTCGCCGCGTTGGCGCTGCACGTCGGGTTGGTGCTCAAACACCAACTGATCGATCGTGACCGCTTGCTGCGCCGCATGGTATGAGGCACACGCGCGCCGTGCTGTCAGGGCCGACGCGTGAGGTCGTCGGAGCGTCCGGCCCTGATCCGGGGCCACTGGGCGATGGGGCGCCCCTCGCGGCGCAAGGGGTGCTCCGGGGGCGCGTCCTGGTCGCGCGGATAGCCGGGAGGAGAGTCCTCCCACAGTTCCTGGCGGCCGTACGCGGTGAGGTCCATCAGCGCGTAGTTGTAATCCATGACCTCCACGCCGCGCAGCGTCGTCCAGTACGTCTCGTAGACGCGGTCCCCGTCGCGCAGATAGCAGACCAGGTACATCATGCCGGCCTGGCGGCCGACCAGGAGCTCGTCCCGTGAGGGGAGCGCCGAGTACCACGGCCCCTGCAAGCCCATGAAGTCCCGGTAGCGGCGGCTTTCCTCGTAGGGGCCCTGACAGAGGACCGCGTAGGTGATGTCGCGGGAGTGGAGGTAGGACAGTTCGTGCACCTGGGTGGTGACCCAGGTGCAGCCCTCGCACTGCCCGGCGGCGTCGTGGCCGTCGTGCCACATGAAGTAGTAGGCGATGAGCTGTCGGCGTCCTTCGAACGCGTCGAGCAGGGTGACCGGCCCGTTCGGCCCGGTCAGTTCGAGGTCGGCGGCCACCTCGACCATGGGCAGCCGACGCCTGGCTGCGGCGATCGCGTCGCCTTCGCGGGTGTGCGCCTTCTCGCGCAGCCGCAGTTCGTCCAGTTCGGCCTGGAAGGCGGCCCGGTCGGCGACCGGTGGCAGCACTGACGTGCGGCGGACGTCCCTCGCCGTGTTCGCCTGCTTCTCGGGTTGCTCGTGAGCTTCGTACTCGGTCACGGTCGTCTCCCATCGTCGTACGTCATTTGCCGGCACCGGTCGTTCCGTGTCAGCCGGGGGTTTCCGGGGTGTCGGGGCCGGGCTGTTCCGCCAGCTCCTTGATCCGCAGCAGGCGCGCATCCCAGGAGTGACCGATCCGGTCCAGTTCCCGTGCCAGAGCGCCGAGCCGGGCGCCGATGGCGAGGTGAACCACCTCGCGCCCACGCTGCTCGGACTCCACAAGACCTACCTCGCGCAGCACCTCCAGGTGCTTGCCGATCGCTTGGCGGCTCACCGGCAGGACCTTGGCCAGCGCGGACGCTGACATCGGGCCCTCGCCGAGCCGGGTGAGTATCGCCCAGCGCATCGGGTCCCCAAGGGCGGCACACACGACGGGGAGGGAGGCGCTCACGGAGCCGCCGTCGGGGCCGACGCGGACTTCTCGGCGAACACCTTCGCGGCCTTCAGCTCGATGATCCACCCCTCGTCGTTGCCCTCCCGTTCCTTGAGCCACGCGGCCGCGTCGTCGGCGAGGCTGGAGAATCCGCTTTCGACGACACGCAGCGTCACCCCTCCACCGGACCGCTCGTCGATCCAGAACTCGACCAGTGTCGAGGGCGTCGACTCATCCCGGGACGGCGTGCCGATCCAGCGGAACGAGGCATAGCGCGGTTTGTCCAAAGTCACGGTACGGAACCGGAACTCGCCCAGAGTCGGATGGCGCAATACGGCGATGTCGTCCTCGTGCCGCAGGTCAGGGTCGGCGTCGACGGTGCCGTCGTTGATGTACCAGCCGGGACGTGCGATCAACTCCCAGACGCGCTCGGCGGGGGCGTCGATGTCTATCTGCCGACTGATCCGGTCGAGCTCGGCGAGTTCGGTGTCGGTACGGGCGGTGTCACTCATGGCTCGCTCCTCAGGGTTGCCAGAAACTGACCTGCAACTCAAAGATTGCACATGTCCCGCCGACCTGCAACTGGTGGATTGCAGGTCGATGCCGGTGGGGTCGGTATTCCGCTTGGTCGGCAGTCCGCTTTGACAGACTGATCCCGTGAACAAGCCCAGCCCCAAGCCCAGGCCCCAGACGATCGACGCGTACATCGAAGGATTTGTCGGCCAGGCGCGTGAGCTGCTCGAGCAGCTGCGTGCGCTGATCCGCGAAACCGCGCCGAATGCGACCGAAGCCATCAAGTGGGGCCACCCTGCCTGGGTGCACCCCTCGGGGACGATCCTGTTCGTGATCAGCGGTCACGCAAAGCACGTGAACTTCGCGTTCACCCCCAGCACCCGCCAAGCCTTCGACACCGATCTCAGCGATGTCGCAACCGGCAAGGGCACGGTCAAGCTCCCGTACGGCAGCCCGGTGCCGACAGACCTCCTGCGCCGCATGATCGCCTATCGCGTCCGCGAACACGAGGATGACGGCGTGCTGTGGATGTGATGGCGACGCCTCGCAGCCGACCCGTGCGGGGGCCCGGCAGGGGGCGTGAAGGAGAGCTCTACGCATGATCGGCGCCCTGCGCCCAGCGACGGTTCGTAGCATTCCCTCCTCGCGCCTTGTGCACAGTGGCACACGCCCCGTGGCCTCCCGCGCCCCTAGCCTCGCCGCACTGGCGCGACAACGAGAACGATCGAGGGGCGAGGCCTGTGAACTGGCTGATCCACGACTACCGCGAGAGCGATCTCGCCGCGGTGGTCCACCTGATGGACACCACGGCCGAGCTCGGCCAGGAATCCGTCTTCACCGTGGCGGAGTGCATCAGCGCCCTGACCTCACGCCAGCCCGGCGTCGTCGCCGTGCACCAGGGCGTGCCCATCGGGACGGCCCTGGCCTGTGTGGCCGGGGAGCGGGCCTGGGTGATGCGGATCGCGATCGCCCCGGCCTGGCGCGGGCGCGGCCTGGCCAGCGCACTCCTGGTCGAGCTTGAGCGCCGCCTGGTCGCCGCGCGGGTCGGCCGGATCGCCTACGTCCTGCCCGAAGAGGACCTCTTCGGGGACGGACTCCTCAACGCGGGATACACCCGCCGCCCGGCCGTCGCCTATTTCGAGAAGGTCGAGCCGGTGCACGGGCCCGCCGCCAGCCTTCTCGATGACCTCGGCGGCCGGCTGCTGCCCGGTGACCTGTGGGCCAAGGTCGTCGGCATGGAGCGTGAGAAGGACCTGATCGAACGGCGGCTCGTGCTGCCGCTCGCCGAGCCGGAACGTGCGGCGCGGCACGGTGTGCGCCCGCCGCGGGCGGTGGGCCTGTTCGGTCCGCCGGGTACGGGCAAGACGACTTTCGCGCGCGCCATCGCCTCGCGGCTCGGCTGGCCGTTCGTGGAGATCCTTCCCTCGCGGCTGGCCGACGGGGGCAATCTGGCGGCTGCGCTGCGCTCCGCCTTCGCGGCGATCGCCGAGCTGGAACGCGTCCTGGTCTTCATCGACGAGGTCGAGGAGATCGCCCCGGTCCGTCAGGAACCGGCGCAGCCCGGCGGGATGCACGGAGTGACCAACGAACTCCTCAAGCTCATCCCGGGTTTCCGCGAGCGCGACGAGCGGCTCCTGATCTGTGCGACCAACTCGATCCGCTCCCTGGATCCCGCCTTCCTCCGGCCCGGCCGTTTCGACTACCTGATCCCGATCGGGACACCGGACAAGGCGGCCCGCGCGGCGATCTGGGCGCGCTACACCGACGGCAGGCCGGAGGTGGACGTCGACGCACTGGTGGCAGCGAGCGACCAGTTCACGCCCGCTGACATCGAGCACGCCGCCCGGATCGCCGCCCAGAACTCCTTCGAGCGCGATCTGGTCTCGGCCGGTGTCCCGGGTGGCGCCTCGGTTGGTGTCTCGGTTGGCGGGCAAGCGGCCGCCGCGGAGAACCTGCCCGGTGCGAGCACCGCGGGCTACCTGGAAGCGATCGCCCAGTGCCGCCCCACCGTGACGCCGCAGATGATCGACCAATTCGAGTCAGACATCACCACGCACGCACGGTTCTGACCCGGCGTTCTGACCCGGGGCCGCACGCCGGACGCTCACGGCACACGCCCCCGGAAACCGTTGCGGGTTCCGGGGGCTCCGGGGGACGTGTCCAACTCCGGGGATTGGCTACCGGTGCGCGGGACGGTTCCGGTCGGTGTGCCTGCCTGCCGGGTGCTGGCCACGCCCGCTGGCCTCGAAGCGGTCCACCCAGTACGCCGTCCGGTCCAGGTAGGCGCTCTCCGCCGCCTCACCCGTCTTTCCGTACGCTCCTTCGAAGGTCAGATATCCGTGTCCGGGCGGCGGCGAACTGTCGGCGGGCTCGATGGAACTGCCCTCGTGCCACTCGTTGAAGGACGTCACCGACACCCAGGCGGGTGAGCCGCCGATGGCCGGGTCCAGGGCGTTGTTCCACTGCTTGTCGTACGCCGCTCCCTTCGCGCGATCGAGGGTGGGGGTCGTGTTGCCTGGGACCGCCCGGTCGTCGATGTAGCCGGGAGCGACCGACGGGGCCCAGATCAGGTCGTGGGCGCGGGCGTAGTCGCCGGCCTGCTTCCAGCCGGGGGCGGTGGCGCCCGCGATGCCGTCGTAGGTGTACATCCCGGAGAAGTGGGCGATCTTCGTCGTATCGGTCGTCTGGGCGAGCACGATGCTGGTGTCCGTCACCTCGTCGAGCGCGGTCCAGTCGGTGATGCGCAGGCTCTCGAAGACGTAGAACGCGGGTCTGTCGCCGTGCGCGGCGGAACGGTAGAAGGCGGGATGGCCGCCGTAGGTGGCGTTGATGTACTGGATGTCGGACACCGTGGAGGCCGCGGTGCGCCCCGAGTACGGCTCCAAGTGCCATGCCACTTTGATGCCTTCCTTGGCCGCAGCGTCCAGGACACCCCTGGCGAGCTGGTCCTCGTAACCGCCCCGGCCCCACCAGCTATAGACGATGACTCCGGCGCCGGACTGCTTGACCTCCTTCATGTGCTGGGCGACGGCACCCTGCATGTCGCCGGAGTCGTATGGGCCGAGCGCCGGGTAGTAGTCGGCGCCGATGTCATCGGGCGGGGTGTGGCCTCCCTGGGGCCAGTGGCGCCAACTCCCGTTCACGGCGGGGGTGCCGTACCACGGGTAGTAGAAGAGGTGGACGTTCTGGGATCCTTCCGCGGCTGCGGTCTTGCCGGCCGTCCAGGGGTGGCCACCGTGGCTCGTCGACGCGTGTGTGGCGGCCTGTGCGCCCGAACCAGGTTCATCCGCCTCACCCTTCGCTGTTCCGCTGTCCGCGCCGGGACCGCAGTCGCCGGGCGTCTGCCCCGCGGCATAGCGGACTGCGCCGAGCAGCATCGTGCGGAAGGCAGGGTCGGTGTAGGACTCGGCGGTGTGGCCGAGGCCGGTGTAGAAGGAACGGCCCTGGCCCTGGGGATGGCACCAGGTGATGGGGTGGTCGCCGGCCATCTCTCCGCCGCTGTAGGTCGATTCGTCCAGACTCTGCAGGACATGGACGCCGGAGCGGGGATTGGCGCGGTAGTTGTACCACTCGTCGGTGCGGTCCCAGGTGGCGCCGAGGTGAGAGGTTGCCGGGTGGGAGCGGTCCTCGTTGATCACGGTGGCCCGCTGAATGGCGGGGTGGCTCTTGAACCAGGCCCCGACGAGTTGCCCGTAGTACGGCCAGTCGTACTCGGTGTCGGCCGCCGCGTGCACCCCGACGTAACCGCCGCCGGTGTCGACGTACGATTGCAAGGCGTCTTGCTGGGAGCTGTCGAGAACGTTGCCCGTGGTGCTGAGGAAGACGACGGCTTCGTATCCGGAGAGGTTGTCCGGGCTGAAGGACGTGGCGTCCTCGGTGGCCGTGACGGTGAAGCCCTGCTGCTGGCCGAGGTCGCGAAGGGCGTCGATGCCGGCCGGGATCGAGTCGTGGCGAAAGCCCGCCGTCTTGGAGAAGACGAGGACGTCATAGGGCGCGGCGTCCGCTCGGCGCTCGGCTTCCTCTGTGGGCGCGGCCTGTGCGGATCCGGCCTGCGTGGATCCGGCCTGCGCGGTGAGCGGCACGGCCAGAGCGGCGGCAAGGACAAGGGCAAGCGGGGCGGGTGCGCGGCGCAGCCGCCTCAACGCTCTGCTCATGCTGGTCATGGTTGACGCCCCTTCTGCGTGGTGGTGGCGGTGGCGAGGGTGAACGCGTCGACGTCGAAGAGGTTGCCCTGGCCGCTCGGTCCCTTGAAGACCAGCACGAGGTCCGTGGTGCCTGACGGTGCCCCGGACAGGTTCGTCGTGACGTTCTGGAAGTTCTCCCAGCCACCTGTCACGGGTACGGCCACCGAGCCGAGTTGGGGCCCGGTGGGTGAACCGGCGCGGATCTCGAGGGTGCCGCCGACGCCGCCGGAGGAGATGCGGGCGGTGAAAGACTTGGCGTCGGACAGGGCGTAGGGCTTGAAGGAGATCCAGTCTCCGTCGTCGGTGAAGCCGACCGTGTTGGCGCCCTCGGCGGGGCCGTGGCCGGCGATCTGGATGCCGGACTGGGCGGTGAAGTGCTCGGCCTGCCGGTGGCGGGGCTGCAGGGTCCGCCGGGTGTGCGTGGTCAGTCCGGCCTTGTCGGTGTACTCGGCGTCGAAGACTCCGTACAGATTGGCCGCGCTGTCGTGCTCGCCGTCGGCCGGGACGTTGATGCTGCCGGTGCAGCCGTTCTTGGACGTGATGGCGTGGGAGTGGCTGTCGTGTCCGAGGAGGTAGGTGACCTTGGCCTTCGCGCAGTCGATCGCGCCGTCCTCCGGATCGCTCACCGACACCTCGAAGGGCACGGTGTCGCCGAAGGAGAACAACTTTCCGTCCGGGGGTTGTCGCAGGGAGACGGTGGGCGCGGTGTTGCCCGCGGTCACCACGAGGCTTGCGCTGCCGGTCAGGCCCTGGGGATCCTTGACGGTGAGGGTCGGCCGGTAGGTCCCCTTCGTGGTGTACGTGTGCGAGGGGTTGGCCTGGGTCGAGGTGGATCCGTCGCCGAAGTCCCAGGAGTAGCTGAGGGATTGCCCCTCGGGATCGGCGCTGCCAGCGGAGGAGAACTGGACGGTCAGCGGCACGGCGCCAGAAGTCTTGTCCGCGGCGGCCTTGGCGACCGGGCTGCGGTTGCTCCCGCCGAGGTATTCGATGCGGTACAGGGCCTGATTGTTGCTCCCGGTGCCGTAGTCGAGGACGTACAGGGCGCCGTCGGGGCCGAAGTCACTGTCCATGACCTGGGTGCCGGTCCACGGGAAGTCCTCGATGGTGCCTCGCGAGCCATCGGACTTCACCTCGATCGACTTGATCCATTTGCGGCCGTACTCGGTCGCGAGGAAGCGGCCGTCGAGGGACTGCGGGAACTTCACGGCCGATTGCAGATCAGGGTCGTAGCGGTAGACCTCGCCACCCATGGGCGATTCGGAGCCGCTGCCGAGTTCGGGCGGGGACCCCTCCCAGCCGTACTTGATCCAACTTGCCTTTGCCGGAGGCAGCGTGGCCTGGCCGGTGTTGCGGAAGGAGTCGTTGGCCGGGCCGCCCGCGCAGTTGTACTTGGCGCCGGAGGGTCCGCTGGGGAAGGTGTAGGCGTTGTAGGTCTCGGCGCTGGTGTTCGTGCCGGTGCAGTAGGGCCAGCCGAAGTTGCCGGGGGCGGTGATGCGGTCGAACTCCACCTGTCCGCCGGGCCCTCGGTTCGCGTCGCCCCCGCCGGCGTCAGGGCCGTAGTCGCCGAGGTAGACGATGCCGGTCTTCTTGTCGACGCTCATCCGGAAGGGGTTGCGAAAGCCCATCGCGTAGATCTCGGGCCGGGTCTTGGCGGTGCCGGGGGCGAAGAGATTGCCGGCGGGGACGGTGTAGCCGCCGGCTGCGGTCGGCTTGATGCGCAGTACCTTGCCCCGCAGGTCATTGGTGTTGCCGGAGGATCGCTGGGCGTCGAACTGCGGGTTGCGGTCGCTGCGTTCGTCGATGGGGGCGTAGCCCGAGGAGTCGAACGGGTTGGTGTCGTCGCCCGTGCTGAGATACAGGTTTCCGGCCGCGTCGAAGTCGATGTCGCCGCCCACGTGGCAGCACTGGCCGCGGTCGTTGGCCACCTCGAGCACGACCTTCTCACTTGCCATGTCGAGGGTGTTGTCTGCCTTGAGCGTGAACCGGGAGAGGTTCAGATGCCCCTTCCACCGCTCGAAGTCGGCGGCGGATGCGGTGGCCGGAGCGTCACCGGACGGGGTGTCGAGCTTGGGGGAGTAGTAGACGTAGACCTGGCGGCTGGAGGCGAAGTCGGGTGCGGCGGATATGCCCTGGAGCCCCTCTTCGTCGTGCGTGTAGACGTCCAGCTTTCCGGCCTGCGTGGTGTTGCCGGTGGCGTCGGTGTACCTGACCGTGCCATCACGTGCGGTGTGCAGCACCGACCGGTCGGGCAGCACGGTGAGGGACATGGCCTCACCCAACTCCGCACCTCCGACGGCCAGTTGTACCTGCTGATAGTCGGCGGCAGGGATGTCCTGGGCGTCGGAGTTCGCGTCGGCGGAGGAGGCGGCGGTGACGGTGAGCCCGGACAGCATGAGGGCGAGTGCGGTGAGTAACGTGAGCCCGGAACGTGGGCGTGGGCGTGGGCATGGGGACATGGGGCATCCTCCTGACGCTTGGGGGCGTGTCAGGCAGGGCGCGCGCCGGCCGCGCTTGCTGCGGTGATGGGAAAGGTGCTGAGCGCGTACTGAGCATGTGCTGAGGTGCGGACTGTCCTGCCGATGCATACGTGAATTACGCATTCAGCATGAGAAATTGCGCAGAAGTGCGAGCACTTTGCATCCTGATGACCCCTCACCTATTTGTCAAGGCCGTGTCAAAACATGGCCGGGCTCGCCTCACGAGCCTCTCGCTCGACGCGGAGGCGGGGCAGTCTCCTTCAGCGGGGTCGTAGACGCGAATGCGGAGTGGGGCCGGCTGGTGTCGTTCTTACCCCGTGGTGGTGTGCGTGGGGTCCGGTGGAATGATCACCGGTGCGTGATGCTCTTCGCGAGCCGTTTCGGGCATGCCCTGCTCACCTCCCGAGTGATCCAGGAACGCCCTTGTACAGGGGGCCACCCTCTGCGGTCAGCCTCCTCCGGCCCGGGAGTAGCTGACAAGGCGTGTGGGGTCCCCCCTGCCTGGGGTCCCCCTGGCCCGGGCCCCTTGCTCGCGCCGGGTGGAATGCGCGCGGTGATGGTGGATGCCCTCTACCGATCAGTTCACGAACGGAGCTACTTTGGTGGGAGACGCGACGAGGTCAGCGCTGAGATGGTGGTGGTGTGACCGCCTTGACCTGTTTGGTCTCAGGGCCCCGAGGCTGACGTCCGTTCGCGTTTCGGGCCCGGTGGAGCCGCATCGTCGACCCACGCGGCCCCAATCGCCCCTGTCCTCCGGTGTTGTAGCGGCGGCGACTTTCCGCGACCCGCCGCTCGGAGGGCACCCGCGCGAGAAGCTCAGGGGGAGCCTGGCTCCTCGCGCCCTCGACGGCCGCCGTCGCCCGAATCGACGGCGGCCGTCCCCAGGCACCTGACGTCCCCAGGTATCCGAGTTGGCGAGTTCCCCGCAAAACGGCGTTCATTCTGCCGTGCACGGGTGCTTGCGCTTGCGGATAGAAAGGACGGACGCCGGACCCCGGCGTGGCGGCCCGGCGGTTCTTGCCTGCGTGCTGCGCCGGAGGCGTGACGATGCGTTTCGCCCCCCCCCTGCTAGCGGCAGGCCAGCGAGATGCGCTCCTGCGTCGCGCCGGAGGGGCCCGCGAGGGGGGCCCGGGCGCCGATCAGTCGGACACCGACGAGTACGGCATCTGACCGGTCTCTGACCGGTCGACGATGAGACATCGGCGCCGGTTCTGCGACTTTGGCGCGGTCGGACGGGTAAGCGCTGGAGCGTTGCCGTTGTTTGTCCGCGGTTGCATGCCGGCTGCCGCCGCCCCCCTCTGCTGGGCAGGGCTCGCCGCTGACCGTGCCCCTACGCAAGGCGGCGGGGGGAAGCGTTGCTCGCGCGTTCGTCGACCAGCTGGACGCCGCGGCTGAGGGAACGCGGCAACCTCATTTGGTGGTGGCTGCGCAGGCCTGTTCCGTGGACGGATAAAGGTTCAGAACCGTGTCGGCGCCTGTGACCTCCAACATGCGCAACAGCTGGGCCGGCGGGGCGGCGATGCGCAGTGTGGTCGTCTGATGGATGCGCAGCAGCAGATTCAGCGCGGTGGAGTCCGCGAAGCTCACGTCGCCGGCGTCCAGGATGAGCACCGGGAGTGCGCTGGCCGCCCTCTCCATGGCCTCGCGCAGCGGAGGGACGGTATCCATGTCGAGGTCGCCTTGCACGACGACAACCCAACTGCCCCTGCTCGTGTACTGCTCCACGATGCAGGTGCGGCGGCTGATGCTGTCAGGCATGGGGCGACTCCAGACGTGCGGGGTCCAGGCACGCGCACATTATGGCTACTGCCGTCGCTCAATGTCTAATCCGGCGAACATAGATTTATGAATGTTTGCCGGTGAGCTAATGGTGAGCTGTGGGCTGAGGACCGACTCCACCGGGCCAGGTGCCGCTTCCTGCCCCGCCGCACCGGACCGATCAGGCCCGGTGCGGCGGAGGGCGGTCCGCTTCGGTCCGTGCGATGGACGGCCCGCGCGCCGTGCAGTAGACCCCTTGGGGAGGCACGTACCGACGACCGATACCCAAGGGAGGCCAACATGCCTTCGATCACGGTTACGGAGTTCCGGGATTTCGTCTTCGACTGGATCAAGGAGAATGGCGCGCGGGCCGAGCGCGTGCAGCTCCTCGACTGGGGCTGGGAGTGGTGGCTGCAGGCCGAACTCGCAGGCAACCTGCGAGCGCGCAACTCCCTGCTGGACGTACGCCGCGAACAGTATGTCTTCGATGGCCAGCAGCGAAGTGACCTGCTGCTCAACGGCTCCAGTGCCGTACCGGGCGAGCGGATCATCGTAGAACTGAAGACCCTGCGCGCCACCGAGTACAACAAGCCCGCCTTCGTGAAGGAGATCGAGGCGGACGTGGACAAGCTCCAAAACCACCTGAAGGCGACGCACAGGGGCGCCCAACTGTTCGTCATGGCTTTCTACTTCGACGCCAACACCCCTGTCCCCACCGGATTCCAGCGCAAGGAGAACCTCCACAGGGACTTGGGGATCTGCTGGCGAGAGATGGTGATCCTCGACTGAGAGGGCCAAGGAAAGATGAGTGAGCGCCCCCGCCAGGCCTTCACCGGCCGCAACCTGTGCCCATGACGGGCGCTGGACGGTGGCCAACCAGTCGTGCTGGGCCGCATAGTCGCGAAGATCGGCACTGCGGTGCACGCTGAGATGGGTGTGGCGCTTCTCCAGGGAAAATTCTGAGCAGGTCAAAGGGGCTCAATCGGAAGTTCCAGGGCTTCCTCCGACGCACCGAAGCCGACTCGGGAGTAGAGAGAAGCGCTCCGCTCCGAAGGCCAGACGATCAAGGTGTCCAGCTGGTTCTGCCGTCCGTGGCGGACTACCTCTTCCAGTAGCGCCTTGCCGAGACCACGGTTGCGGTACTCCGGGCAGACGTAGAAGTTGGTGACGTAGCCGAGAGCGTCCGCGCCACTGCCTGGCTCGGGCACTTTCTCCACATGATTCAGGAAGACATGGCCCTGCACATCGTTGTCGGCCTCGACGACCCAGGCCGTCCATGTGCCGGCCAGGCGAATTCGCATCCACTCGGTGCACGCACGGATGAAGGACGCCTCTTCTCTGCTCAGCTCCGGCTCGTCCTCCTGCTTGAAGCGCCACCGCAAATGTGCCAGAGCAGTGGCGTCGGTGGTCTGTGCCTTCCGGACAGTGAATGCGGTCATACCGCAGTCTGACGGATCTCGAGCGGGTAGTGCTCAGCGGGACTCCGGCGGGCGTATGCGGTGAGATGCAGCCGTCTCCTACGGTTTCGGCAAAGACTTGAGGCGGCGATGGCTCGTTGATCGAGGAACCGGACCTGTGCGAGGAGGCGGCCCATGTCACGGTGGTGGTACTCGAAGCCGCGATCGCTGAGTTGGCCCCGTGGCTGGGCGGAGGACGGGAGGCCCGGTCGCGGGGGCGGGTGACCGGTTCTGGTGCAGACGGCATGCTCTCTCCTCCCGAATGATTATGTCGCCACATCTGACCGTCCATCGTCGTTCTCGTGGGAGCCAGTTACGACTCGCTGATCAGGCAGAAGGGATGTCCGGCCGGATCGGTCAGGACCCGGAACCTTTCCTGATCGGGCTGATACTCCGGCTTGCCCGCGCCCAACTTCAAGAGTTGCTCCTCGGTGTCGTCCAGGCCTTCCGCCACCTTGAAACAGAGGTGAAGCTGCTGGGGCAGGCGTTGGTCGGGCCAGCTGGGAGCCCGGTAATCGTCCACCCGCTGAAAGCCCACGAAGAGTCCATCCTCGCGATTGAGCCCGGCGAAGTCCGCGTCCGACTTCGGGTGCAGTTCGAAGCCGGTGGCCTGTTGGTAGAACGCCGCCAAGGCCAGCGGATCAGGGCAATCGAGAGTTATCGCACTCAACTTCATCTGCAGGGGCACGGCTTCCTCCGTACTGATCATTTAGCTGCGCGATCACCAGCCTAGAGGCCACCCACCGGTGGCGATGGGCGGTGCGGCCACAGCGCCCATCGCCG
Organism: Streptomyces sp. NPDC033177; assembly: GCF_055577715.1. Classification (NCBI taxonomy): domain Bacteria; kingdom Bacillati; phylum Actinomycetota; class Actinomycetes; order Kitasatosporales; family Streptomycetaceae; genus Streptomyces; species Streptomyces sp. NPDC033177. The sequence goes on from NZ_JBVIPS010000004.1 coordinate 313,022, forward strand.
CCGAGGTGGACGAAGGCGGCGGTCGCTTTTGTGGACGGTGCCGCCGGAATTGCGGTGCTCGCTGGGGGATTCGCCGGCCCGGGAGAGTCCCTGCGACGCCTGCAAGGGCACTCGATGCCCCCTAACGGCGACGTCGAATCGTGTGGCGCCGAGCAGATGACGCCACAACTGGCCCAACGGAAGCGTGCTGTATTCGGTGGCGTTGGTGGTAGGACCAGGTCTGAGGCCGGCTCGCTCGTCGATCAGTTCGGGATCACCTGGATGGTCAACATCACCCAGCAGCCGCGATAGATCAGGGGGCAGCATCAGCGTCCGTCCGTGCCCGGGATCAAGGACAAGTCCAGAGCTCATGGCCGACGCCGGGGTCCTGTGCACCGGTTCTTACAGCCTTGCCCAGGTCCTCTCACCACCTATGGGCCAACAGTTCTGACGGTGAAGGGGTGATTGATCAGCGAGCAGGCCAGCCGCCCTCGCATCGATGACCGTTCACTCTTCGCGGCAGTCGGCAGCACTACGGCAGACGTACGCCGTCATCAGAGCTGCAACCGGACCTGGACCCAGATGGGTCGTCAACTCCGTGATCACAGTGGTCCGGACGGTCGACCAACTGACAGACCAACGGCTCGAAGGCGCCGTCCGGAAACGACACCACTGAGTGTCGGCCTGGCGCCAGTCCGTACCCGCAGCCAGTCCGAGGACTCGCCGGGAGTTGAGTGTTGCTGCTCGGGGCGGCGAGATCCTCGGCGAAGGGCCGCCGAAGGGCCGAAGGGCCGAAGGGCCGCGGATCGGCGGTCGAGCTCAGTCTGTCGGTGTAGGCGTGGTGCAGGCGTCGGCGATAGCTCGCGTGTCCCAGTAGAACGGCCGGACCTCGGTGATCCGCCCATTCCTGACCTTGATCGTTTGCAGGATCGGGAAGCTGAGTTCACGGCTGGTCGCACGGGCGCGCGCACGGACCTGTGTGAGCACCACCGCGGTCTCGCCGGTGGCGAGGAACTTCTGGTCCACCATGTCGAATGACTCCCAGACTTGTCCCATCTCGAGGAAAAACTGCGTCATGCCGTCGTGTCCACGCCACGTGCCGCCGTAGGGCAGAGCATCTGCCTGATGCAGCTCGACATCAGGCGCGAAGAACGGGGCGAGCAGGTCGAACGAAGCCTCGCCAGGGCCCCCTGCCGCGAGGTACTTCGCCTCAGCCGCGTACATGCCGGTGAGGACTGTCAGTGAGTCTGTAGTGAGTGACTGCGTCATGCCGCCAGCATGACCAGCCAAGACAGCCCTTGCTGGCGGCATTCAGACGTCGTTGTGCAACGCGGGCATTACCCTCGTGACGGGACCCAGCGGGGCCGGGCCCGAAGGCCGAACCACCCCTTCGAAGGGCTGCCCGCTGCTCACCGGTCCGCTCAGCGGGCGGTGGTGCCCAGGTCGTCGCTGCGGCCGGCGGCCAGCCGGGACCATTGGGCGGACGGTCGCCCGTCGGTGCGCCAGACGCCGCGGTCGCCGGCGTCCCAGGGCTGAGGCCAGCCGACGGGCGAGTCCTCCCAGGTCTCCTGACGTCCGTAAACGGTCCGGTCCATCAGTCCGTGGCTGGGTGACATGGCTTCGTAGCCGCGGATGGTGGTCCAGTAGGTCTCGAACACCCGGTCGCCGTCGCGCAGGTAGCAGGAGAGCAGGAAGAACGGCCGACCGGCCAGGAGTTCGTCGGCGCATTCGCGCACCGAGTACCAGGGCACGTCCCAGCCCATGAAGTCGCGGTAGCGCACGCTCTCGGCGTAGGGGCCCTGACAGAAGGTGGCGTAGGTGATGTCGCGGGAGTGCAGGTAGGACAGTTCGCGGACTTGGCCGTTGAAGAACGTGCAGCCCTCGCACTGGTCGGCGGCGCTCTGTCCCTCGTGCCACATGTGGAAGTAGGCGATCAGCTGCCGTCGGCCCTCGAATACCTCGAGCAGCGGCACCGGTCCCTCCGGGCCGGTGAGCGAGATCGAGGGGTCGACCTCAGCCATCGGCAGTCGCCTGCGGGCCGCTGCGATCGTGTCCCCTTCGCGGGTGTGTGCCTTCTCGCGGATACGCAGTTTGTCGATCTCTGCCTGCCAGGTCGCCCGGTCGACCAACGCGGGCCGCGGCGGGGCTGTTTCGTGGTTGCTCGCACTGTTCGTCGCACTGTTCGTCGCGTCAAGCGTCATCGTCGTCTCCAGGTGACAGTCGGGACGTGGGTGGATCGGCTCGTGCGGGGTGACTTCGTGAACTGGGCGATTGCGGTCAGGTTGTGGGTGTTGCTGTGGGCATGGGTGTGGGTGTGACCGCGGCAGCGGTGTTAGACATCAGGGCCAGGAGTTGTTTGCTGTGGCCGGGCAGCTCGTTTTCAGCAAGGCCGGTGAACAGATCTCGCAAAGGCACCATCTGGTCAACCAGGACCGTGTTGTTGGAGAGGAGCAGTGTGGGCACCAGGGTGTCGAGTTCGGCGTCGCTCAACATCTCGCCCAGGGCGCAGAGGATCTCTGCTTGGGCACGGATACGCTCCCGGAGGCCCTTGTTGCCGCCCCCATGGGTGATGGCGCGCTCGATGGTCCAGGTGTCTTGTGCGACGCGGTTTTCGAAGGTCGTGTGTGCGCCCGCGGAGATGGTGGCGGCGGTGGCGCAGGTGAGGGCGTTGACGATGGTGACATGCGCGAGGATCTGGTCGGCGTTCCATTCGCCGGGTGGTGGGGTCTTGCGGGTGGGGGAGTCGGCCACTGTGGCGGCGGCCTCCAACAGCGCGTCGTAGGCCCTGCGCAGGAGGATGGTGTCCATGACCTTGCCCTTCTCGTACGGAGGTTGGTGCCGGTCCGGAGTATGCGGGGTGGGATCTCGGGGGCTCTCTTCGCGGGGACGCGTGTGATCTTGGCCAGGCGGCGATCCCAGTCAGCGGCGAGCACGGCCATCCAGCGGGCTGTGGTGTCCAGCGCCTCGGGGCGCACCGTGTAGCGCACCTAGCGCCCATCCTCCACGCTGTCTGCCAGCCCGGCCGTGGCGAGGACGGCCACCCCCTTTGTGCAACTCAAAGGTTGCACAAAGGGGGAGGCTTGCGCAACCCTGGGGTTGCGCGTCCGGCTGCGTCCAGGCTTCCCCTAGTCCGAGCCGTGGGTACCACCGAAGGCGGAGTGAGCTGCCATGACTGCGCCAGACCGAGATCGCCCACGCCGGACAACGCGACAGCACTCGCCCGGTCAACACCAAATCCGGCCGCACGGCCGCCCGTCAGGCCGAGCGAGCGCTACGCTCCTACTGTCAACCGGAATCACGATCCGTGAATCCACAGCCAGGAGGACGGCATGAGCGACCAGCCGTGGACCACCGAGGAAGTCGCCGACCTCGACGAGACGATCACCGCTGCCCGAGAATCTGGCAATGCGGAACTCGCCTCCTACTGGCAGGACATTCGCGACGGAAAGACACCCACGACCGACTGGGAGACGCTGCGCGTCGACCTATACGCCAAACACGGTATCGACGTCAGCGGTTCAGCGACATAATCAGGCGTAATGGCGCCCCAGCACCGCAAGGCCGGAGCCCGGATCGTCCTCGGCCCCACCGCGGTTCAGCAGGCAGCAGGCTTCAACCCAGCCGAAGAGATTGCCGTCGACCGGGCTCTAGCCGTGATCGCCGCCGATCCGACCGCCGGCACCATCCGCCCGAAGAACGAACACGGTGGGCCGATGTGGGAGTACCGGGCACCGGGCTCCGAAGTGCGAATCGTCTACACCTTGACCATTCGGCGGACGATCATCACTGTCGCCTACTTCGAAGCGTAAGGCAGCCGTGACCGACTGGGCCTCACCTCCGCCTGGCGGCGCCTGCGCGCAACTTCCCGCCGATACGCGGGCGTTGGTCGACGTGCGCCGCCCGTTCACGTCCACGTCCACGTCCACCGTATGCGAGACCGCGCAGGCTCTCACTGTGGCGACCTCCCTCCATCCCGAACACTCCGGGGAACTCGCTGGCTGGTAAGACCGCATGCACGCCCGCTGCCGCCGCAACCACAAGTTCACCGGCCAGCTCTGCGACAGCATCTGCCGCTCCTGACGCCCCTGGCCGCTCCTGCGCCTGAGCACCGGACGCCCGCGACAAGTCCCCCCCGGCCAGGCAACGCGCACCGGACACCCGACCTGAACCGGGCACGCGTCACCCTCAGAGGCGCAGCTCGCCGCAGAGGCACCAGGTCGGCCGGGGCTCGGGCAGCGGAAGCGAGGTCAACAACTCAAGCTGAGGACCGCACGTAGACATCTCCCGGTCAAGGAGCGAGCGGCAGTTCAGCGAGAACTTGCCAGCCGTCGGGTGAAAGCGTGACCACGTGTACGGCGGATACCTCGGTAGTGATCGGCAGACGGCCGGTGACTCGATGCGCGATGTCGGCGGCGGTATGGTCAGTCGCGTCCAAGGACACGGTGACGTGCACCGAGGGGTTCTGCCCGAACCGGCCCCCGTATGGCACCTGCTCGGGGTACGCCTCTCGAACGGTGCTGGCCAGTGATCGCAGTTCGGGCAGCGGGACACCGACGAACGCGCCAACTCGCTCGACCACTGTCAGCCGCAGGGGAATCCGGCCGACGTCCGGCGCGGCCCGCACCAGTACAGTCCGCAACCGCTCCAGCTCCCTGGGGCCGACCGTCTCGGCAGGCAGCCACGGGTAGAGCAGCGTCGCGTGTGCGGGCACACCGGGCCGCACCACCCGCGCGTCCACCTGGGCGGCCAGCTCCAGGAGCGGTTCGGCGTCCGGCAGCAGTGCCAGTACTGCTGTCGTTCCTGGCATGGGCATCGCCGCCCTCACCCCACCTTCTGCGTCGAGTCTGGCGGAGGAGCAGTGTCTCCGACGCAGTGGATGCCTGTCACCTGCGCCCGGCCCATGCGCCCGGCCCGGGCGTGTGAGGTGTTGTCGAGGACGGATCCCACAGGTGCGGTGTCGGCCGCCACGGAGTAGGCGCTGGCGAAGATAAGTCGGTGTCCGTTCAGTGGTTCACGGCTGGCCCAAGGCCAATCTCCTCGGTCGAGAGGAGCCGTCCGGCCTTGCGAGAGAGCGCTTGGCCAGGTGGCGGCCGGTGTGTGGAGTGGGGGACCGCAAACTTCGGGTCAGGTGTCTGCAACCGGCACCAAGCCCGGACGTGTGGCCCCCAACTGCCCGTCTACGCATAACAGTTGATGCTCTGCCGCTATCGCCGAATGGTATCGGTGCGGATGAGCCCCGCCTTCCCGATACTCGTTGCGACCGCAGGCCCGCACCCAACGGGCCCCGGTCCCGGGACCTGAGGTGCCCTCGCGCTCCGAAGGCTCCCGGACGCCCCGGCCCTCGAGGCCACCGGACATCCGAAAAAGGGACTCACCCCCATGAACAGATCCCGTTCCAGATCCCGCACCAACCTCCTGGCCGTCCTCGGCGCCGCCGCTCTGGTCGGCTCGCTGGCCGCCGCGCCCTCGGCGTTCGCAGCGCCCGCACCCGACGCGCTCAAGTCTGCCTCACCGAACACCATATCGGCGTACTCGGGCTCCGCCGAGGAGGCGTCCGCCAACAAGGAGTTCTTCGATGCCGTCATGAAGTCGGCACTGAAGAAGCAGGCGGCGCAGCCGGGCGTCCAGGTCGTCACCGTGCGCTACCGCACGACCCGCGCGCCGAGCTTCCGCAGCCAGATAGCGCAGAGCACGCAGATCTGGAACTCCTCGGTCAGCAACGTCAAGCTGCAGGAGTCCAGTTCGGGCGCCGACTTCGAGTACCGCGAGGGCAACGACTCGCGCGGTTCGTACGCCTCGACCGATGGGCGCGGGCACGGCTACATCTTCCTGGACTACCGCCAAAACCAGCAGTACAACTCCACGCGGGTGACCTCTCACGAGACGGGACACGTGCTGGGTCTGCCCGACCACTACTCGGGCCCGTGCAGCGAGCTGATGTCGGGTGGCGGCCCCGGCACGTCCTGCACCAACGCCTACCCCAACGCGACGGAGCGCCAGCGGGTCAACACCTTGTGGGCCAGGGGGATCGCCACTCTCAAGGACAAGGGTGAGCTGACCAAGGTCCGCTGACCGGCATTACGCCACCCGCAGGGCGCACGGTCACCTATCGCCAACTGCCCCCGGCGCCCGGCCGGCCGCGCGCGGCGCGCTCTCCTCGAACTGGCCCCACTTGAGGGAGGGCGTCGCGCTGCGGTCGGCCGGCTCGGGTGCGGGAGGGGCGTAAAAGGAGCGTTCCCGAGCGCGCCAACTCCTGGACACGGCATGGTACTTCTTCAGGAAGGAGCGGCGGCTGAACCGGTGCGCGTGCGCTGGTAACGCGCTGGTGTGGTGCCCACGTGGCGTGCGAAGTGTCGGTTCAAGTGGGCTTGGTCGTGGAACCCCACGGTTGTGGCAACGTCAGTGGCCCGGTGACCGTCGAGCAGGAGGCGCCGTGCCTGGTCGATGCGCTTACCGGTGAGGTAGGTGTGTGGCGGCAGGCCGTATGTCTGTTTGAAGCAGCGGATCAGGTGCGTGGGGTGGGCGTGCAATATGGCGGCGGCCTCGCGCAGGGATATGCCGGTGGGTATTCGTGAATCCAGTAGCGCCCGCAGCTCGGCGGCGAGCCGGTTGGCCTCACGCCCCGGTGCGCGGTGCTGGAGCGCGGCGAGGTGGAAGTGGAGCCGCTCGCGGATGAACGACAGGCGGGACTCGGCTTCGAAGCGGTCTCCGGGATGGGCGAGAGCGTCGTGCAGTTGGTGGATCCGATGGCGCAGTACCCCGTCGTCGACGACGGGAGTGTCCACCGCTCGGCCGGCCAAATGCGGTGGGAGTACGGAGTCATCGAGGTAGAGGTTGCGTTTGCGGAAGCCTGTCGCGGTGACGGTCCGGCCGTCGTGGGGGACGCCGGGTGGCAGCAGGAGGACGCTGGCGGTGCCGGTCGCGTCATGGCGGCGGCGGTCGAGGGCGAAGTCGACCGAGCCGTGGTCGAGGATCATCAGGTCCCACGTGTCGTGGGTGTGGGTCGGGTACGCGTGGTCGGTGAAGTGTGCGTGGAAGACCTCGGCGATTCCTGGGACTGACGGCTTCCAGGCGCTGATGGACGTGCGGGGGTGGTCACCGGTCATGCCAGGAACGTACAAGACCGGCGGAGTCCGAGCACGGCAGGGTGGTGATGCAAGCGGGAAGGGCTGAAGCCGTTCCCTGTTGCCCAGCCTTGAGGAGAGATTTTCGGTGTCGAGTTCTGCTGCTCCTGCTCCTGCTCCTGCCTCTGCCCCTGTCAACATCGCCGCCAAGCTGTCGCAGTTCAGCGAGCTGTGGTCGCAGAAGAAGGTGGCCGTCCTCAACGACTACGAGGTCAAGCTGGCCAAACTGAAAGGGGAATTCGTCTGGCACACCCACGAGGACACGGATGAGCTGTTCCTGGTCATCAGCGGGCGACTCACCATTCAGCTCCGGGATGGCGATGTGGTGCTGGAACCCGGTGAGCTGTTCGTGGTGCCCCGCGGCGTCGAGCACTGCCCTGTGGCGGACGAGGAGACCGCGATCCTGCTGTTTGAGCCAGCAGGAACGATCAACACCGGTGACGCAGGAGGGGCGATGACCAAGGCGGCCGAGATCCTCAGCTGACACGGAGGGCGTCGATTCGCTGACCCCGTGGGACGGGGTGATCGCAGATGTTCGTCGCCAGCGAAGACCCGTGCAGAGCATGGCGGTTCGTGCCACATTGCAGCCATGACTACGACACCGGATGGACGCCCTGTCCCGCCCGCGCATGCTGGTGAGCGCGCCATGCTGGAAGCGTGGCTCGACTTTCATCGTGCCACTCTCGTCTTGAAGTGCTCCGGCCTCAGAGATGATCAATTACGGCTGGCTTCGGCGGTGCCGTCGTCGATGACCCTGCTGGGTCTCGTCCAGCACCTGGCTGTGGTGGAGCGCAACTGGTTCCAGCACGTGTTCGCAGGCCGGCCAGGACCTGCCCGCAGTCTTCGAAGAGAGCAATGTCGACGGTTTTGCACTTGCGGAAGACCGAGGACTCGAAGAAGCCATGGCGATCTGGCAGAGGGAGGTTGATCGGGGACGAGAGCTCATCGCTGCCGCCTCACTGGACGACTCCGGCCACCTGTCAGATCAGGAAGCCGGCCACGTAGGAGATCCAGGGGTCTCGCTGCGCTGGATCTTGGTTCACATGATCGAGGAGTACGCACGCCACAATGGCCATGCCGACCTGATCCGAGAGCGCATCGACGGGTTCGCCGGGGCGTGAGGTACGGACGGGCGCTTGGAACGGACGCGTGAGCGGCGGCTCGGTGCCGGTCTGGATGACGGCGCGTCCTGGTCGCCGCCGGCGGCCTGGTGCCTGAGTCGTGGCATGAGGGGGTAGGACGTTCGGAAGGGAACGGGAGGGCGGCGGGTGGAAGCGGGTGTGTGTTCGTGTACGTGCGTGACGGTAACTGCCCGTGTCCCAGGCTCTTTGGCCGGGGCACGGGCAGTTGAGTGTCAGTCCCTGCGGTACTGCGCAGGCGACTTCTTCGTGTCGTTGTCTTCGTAGGACCCGCTCGTGCCGCGGTCGACATGGAATGTCGTCAGCGTGCTGACGGGGGAGTGTGGGTCACGGCGGTCGTCGATGACCCGCATGTGCGCGCTGAAGCGTTGCGGTGTCACCTCGTACACGTCGTAGCCGTACCGGTTGCCCTCGAAGTACTTCAGGTGCGGGTTGGCCTGGCCCATCATTGGGCCGTTGGTGGCGTTCCAGTCGGGGGAGTAGGCGCCGGAGGTTATCGAGTGGGCGGTGAACTCGGTGCCGATGAGGGGAGATTGCGGTTCGTCGAAGTCGGTGCGGAGGTCGTCGACGAAGGCGGAGTGCCAGTCGCCGGTGACGACGACCAGGTCCTCCAGACCGCTGTGATGCACGTGCTCAAGGACTTCCTTGCGCTCAGCCAGAAAGCCGTCCCACTGGTCGGTGAACATGTACGAGCCGCCGGGACGGCCCCGCAGTTGGCTCAGCATGATCGAGTTGGCCCATACGTGCCAGGCGTCGGGGGCCCGGTCGATGGTCTTCTTCAGCCACGTCTTCTGCTCGGCGCCCAGGATGGTGCCGTCGGGCAGGTTCTGCGCCGAGCGGTAGGAGCGCAGGTCGAGGATGGCCAGTTCCAGCAGGTCGCCCCAGCGCCGCACCCGGTGGATCTCGGGGTCGGGCAGCGCCGAGCCGCCGAAGGAGTCGCGATGGGGCATGTGCTCGTACCAGGCCTGGTAGGCGGCCGCGCGGCGCCGCATGAACGGGGCGCCGCCGCCGGTGCCGCTGTAATCGTTGACGACCTCGTGGTCGTCCCAGGTCAAGAACCATGGATGGGCGGCGTGCGCCTCGCGCAGCGATTGATCGCCCTTGTAGAGGGCGTGCCGTTTGCGGTAGTCGGCCAGGGTGAGGATTTCGGGGCCGTCATGGTCGCGCACGTGCTGCTCGGGCACGCCGCCGACCTGGCCGTGCTCGTAGATGTAGTCGCCCAGGTGGACGACGAAGTCGACCTTCTCGCGGGCGATGCCGCGGTGGGCGGCGTAGAAACCGTCGTGGAAGGCCTGGCAGTTGGCGGCGGCGAAGGTGACCTTTTCGACGCGTCCGCGCGGTGCCGTCTTCGTACGCCCCACACGGGACGTCTTGCCCAGCGCCTTGAACGCGTACCAGTAATGACGGCCCGGGGCCAGGCCGTCCACCGGGACGTGCACGCTGTGACCCAGCGTCGCAGAAGCGGGCGCCTTGCCTCGGGCGACGACACGGCGGAGTCCGGCGTCCTTGGCCAGGACCCACTCCACCTCGACGACCTCGGGAAGCTGCTGCTCGGCGGCCAGCGGTTCGGGCGCGAGTCTGGTCCACAGCACCACGGAGTGCGGCTGCGGATCACCGGAGGCGACGCCGAGCGTGAAGGGCGCGGAATCGTACTGGGCGCCCAGCTTCTCGGCGGCCTCGCGGGCCTGCGCCGGGGTCAGGCCGGGGGCGAGGGGCCAGGCGAGGCTGAGCGCACCGGCGGCCGCTGCGGACTTGAGCAGGTCACGACGGTTGACGGTCATCGACGGCCTCCGGTGGCGCTGAGGGTGAGGGAAAGGGCGTCCGCGTAGCCGTCGTTGGAGGTGCCGCTGCCGCTGCGCGTGAAGACGAGCAGGATGCGCGCCGAGCGGGCGGTGGGCGGTACGGCGGCTTCGGCCGTGCGCTCGAGCAGCCCCGTCTTGTTCTGCCGGTCGGCCGCGCTGACCGGGCCCAGGACGCTGAGGGCCACGGGGGTGTTCTTGGCGTCGCGGAACTCCACGGACAGGCGCGCGCCGTCCTCCTGTGCGGCAAATCCGCCGAGCCAGCCGGCCAGCGTGTAGCGGACCTTGCCCGCGTCGACGGCGCGGCGTCCGGTCGGACCGCTCCTGGGCAGGTCGACGTCCTGCACCAGCACGGTGCGCGGGCTGATTCCGCCCGAGTAGAAGCGGCTGCCGCGGCGGGCCGGGCCGGGGTCCGACGCGGTCGGGTAACCGCCGCCGAGACTGTAGGCGATGAGCGCAGGGGCTCCCTGGGTGATGTTCCAGCCACGGACCTTCGAGACGGGGTCGGCGGTGCCGCCGACCCCGCTCTCCGCGTCGCCGTTGACGACGAGATTCACGCGCGCCTCCTGTGATCGATGAGTTGAGCGCGGTCAGCCCACCAGTCCCGCATGAACCAGGAGAAGTATTCCGGCAAATTCTGTTACCACTGCTGTCCTGCCTGTGGAGATCTGCAGCCATAGAAGTCCCACCGTCTTCGGCGCTCGGCGGCGCGGCGCGCAGCAAGTGCCCGAAGGCGGGACGACCTGGCGAACCAGGCCAAACAAGCGGCATGGGGCCTACGATCGGCAGACCGAAGCCGCGACCGAACGCGAGGCACCGAGGCCGTGGCCGAGCACAACAGGCTCGGCGCGGCGCAACTGCGGCAGCTGGGGTGGCCGGGGGCAAGCGAGTGTGGCTTTCGCGCCAGTGAACGGGGGTCCACCACGGACCGGTCGGCCACCTCAACTGCCGGTGTGGGCACGGGCGTCAACCGGGAACCCGGGGGCACACTCAACTCCATGACCCGGGACGGCAAGGCTCACTACTACCTCACCGACGCCCTCGGCTCCGTCGTCGCCACAGCGGACGAGTCCGACGCGAAGGTGAACTCGTGCGGCTACAGCCCCCGCGGTGGCACCCGAGCGGCGAGCAGCGAAAAGGTCTCCCAGCCCCACCGGTTCTCCGGCGGCTACCAGGACCCGACCGGACAATGTCCCGTGGCGTAAATACCCGCCTATCGGGGGCTCGGATTCGTAGCGGGAGGGGTCATGTGAGAGAAGCGAGAGAGTCAACATCGGCGTTCTCATCAAGTATCGCTGACCGGAGTCTCGCTTGCAGATGCCCGGTCCGTAAATTGAGAGGAGGGATTGTGCGGATTTTTGTTGCGGTCTTTGCTTTCATCATAGGAATTACGTTGATAGCAACCAGAAGGAAATTTGGGGAGAAAGCAGTGAGTCAGCGGAATTTCTTCGGGCGGGCTAATGCTGCCGCCGGGGAGGGGGCGGCCCGATCCGGTCCGTTGATCATCGGATGCTTCATGATTCTCATGGGCGTGCTCGTAGCCACCGGGCTGGTGGAGCCTGAATAATTCGAGGGCGACCAACCCCCTCAACGAATGTCGATCTGGCACGCTCGGCTCGAGGACTCCATCCCGCCCGGTCACGGGCTGGCTTTCGCGTAGCCGCCGGCGGGTCGCCTTCGCCTCAGTCCGATTCACTCGAAGCGCAGGCGCAGTGACTCCCTCTCGGCCTCCTCGATCTGTTCAACCGTCAGGCCCGGCAGGTTCAGCTGGGCCAGCGTCACCTCGGCGCTGGGCGGCTGCGCGTCGGCGGGTATCCACTTCTCCGGCTGCCACGCATGGGCGCGCATCAGCGATTTGGGGCAGTGGGGGTATACCTGGTCGACCTGCACGACCAGCGCGCTGACGGGCGGCTTGCCGACGGAGGTGAGCTGCGCGAGCAACTCTGGGCGGGCCGTTACGCACGCGCGGCCGTTGACGCGCAGCGTGGTCGGCCGACCGGGGATGAGGAAGAGGAGGCCGACGTGTCCCGTCTGCAGCACGTTGTGCATGGTGTCGAGCCGCTTGTTGCCGGTCGCGTCGGGGATCACCAGGGTCACCTCGTCCAGTACCGAGACGAAGCCGGCCGGGCCGCCGCGCGGGGTCACATCCGCCCTGCCTTCGGAGTCGGCGCTGCCGATGAACACCAGGGACGAACAGCCGATCAGCGCGCGGGTCTGGTCGGTCAGGCGGTCGATCTCCTTGCGAAATGCGTTCGGATTCGCCTGCGGATAGAGCTCACGCAGCTGATCTGGGCTGGTCAGGGCATCCGCCCGGAGGGCGTCGAAGAGCGAACTGGTGGTCCCCGTGTCGGTCGTCATGGAGATGACCCTAAAAGACGACCAAGGCCGCGCGAAGGTCAGTGCGTGATCTCGCCCGCGTCGACCGGTCGCCACGCAGGCCATCGAGTGGGACGCTCTGGTTGCTTGGTCAGCGGCTCGTCACCGGATAACCGTGATCACCGGAAGTGGCTGCTGCCACTCGCCCAGTTCCGCGACGAGAACCTGGCGGGCCAATTGTCGGGCCTGAGCCCAGCCGTTGTCGGTGGATAGGGCTCCCCTTGTCCACCGATCAGCGTTCTCGTCGTCGTACATCCCGCTGAGGACCACGTCGATCTCATGCAGGTCCGCCATCACTTCGCCGATGAGCAGACCCTCCTCCACCAGGGCCTCAGCCATGCTGAAGGCGTGATCGAAATCCAGGGCGATCTCGTCTGTCGCCACGCCGTGCTCGTCCAGCCAGTCCACCATCTGTACTTTCCTGGGCCTTTCGCGGGGATGCCGACGTCAGGGCGGTAGCAAGGGCGGTCCGGGGCGACCGTGGAAGTTAACTGTGGTGCAAGAGCGCCGAGTTCGGGAAAGTCACCGCTCCCGGACGGCGTACGTCACATGCGTCACCCTCGGGGAGGGCTCTGAGTGGACCTGCTCCAGGGCTACGCGGCCGGCATCCACACCGTCGAACAGGCGGATCCCGGAGCCGAACAGCACGGGGGAGAGCGCAATCGAGAACTCGTCGATCAGACCGGCGTTCACGTACTCCAGGATCGTTGCGCCGCCGCCCGCGACCCGGACGTCCCGCTCGCCGGCCGCCTCGCGGGCCCGGTCGAGGGCGGACTCGATCCCGTCGTTGACGAAGTGGAATGTGGTGCCGCCGGGTCGCTCCCAGGGGTCACGTTTCTCGTGCGTCACGACGAAGACCGGCGTGTGGAACGGTGCCTCCTCCGGCCACATCTTCTCGCCGGCGTCGAACATGTTCTTGCCCATCACGCTGGCGCCCGTGCGCTCGAACGTCTCCCGCACGATGTCGTTGTCGCGCCCTTCTTCGCCGCCGTTGCCCAGATGCAGGTTCTCCCGGAAGAACCGCTGAGGAAAGACCCACTGTTGCAGCTCCATCCACTGCTTCCCCATCAACTCCTCGGAGGACTCGGGCGCGATGAAACCGTCCAGCGACATCGACACACTGAAGAACACCTTCCCGGCCATCAGCTCTCAGCTCCCTTGCGAACGGTCTCGGTGACGTAGGCCGCCAGGTTGCTCAGGGTCTGCCGGCCGGCCTCGATCGCGTGATACTTCTCGGCCGCCTCGTCGCGCAGCTCCTTGGTGGGGAACAGAGTGCGCATCTCGATACGCGTCGCCGTGCCATTGGGCTCGAACGTCAGGACCGACTCGAAGGCGTTCGGGTCGTCGCGGGACTCACCGTGAAGCAACGCGATCCGCTCCGACGGGGTGAGCTCGGTCCAGGTGATCCACTCTTGGTAGTCCGTCCCGTCCGGTCCGTGCATCACGAAGTCCCACTCTCCGCCGACGCGAAACTCGAACGCCCGCGTGGTGGTGGTGAATCCTTCCGGACCCCACCATCGCGACAGGTGCCGCACCTCGGTGAACGCCTCAAACACCAGCTCCTGTGGGGCGTCGATGATCCGGGAGATGACGATCGCGCGGTCGGCTGTCGCCGACCCTGCCGACTCCGCCGGCGTTCCGTGCTCTGTCGTGCTCATCCGCTACTCCGTTTCCCTGGTCTGCTTCAGGTCCTGCACGTAGGCGTCCAGGCGGTCGAAGCTCTCGTTCCAGAACTGCTCGAAACCGCCGGTCCACTCGTGGACGGGTTTCAGCCCGCCGGCGTCAAGGCCGTACAGGCGCTGCTTGCCAGCCTTGCGGTCACGTACCAGCCCGACCTCCCGGAGTACCCGCAGGTGTTTGGACGCCCCCGGCTGGGTCATCCCCAACTCCTGGGCCAGCTCGGTCACCGAGCGCTCACCCGCCCGCAGGAGCGCCAGGATCTCCCGGCGCTGCGGCTCGGCGATCGCGTTGAAGACGTCCGACGTGGTCGCTGCTCGTGCCATGGATCAATCGTATGCCGATATCGGCATACGTCAAGGGCGGGGAAGGTCGGGCAGGTCTTGCCAGATGGCGATCGTGAGCGGCCGGGGGCGGATGACGTAGGGGAAGTGCGCCGCGCCAAAGCTGTGCGGGAAGCTCCAATTTCTTGCCTGGAGAGGAGACTTGGAGCGGGCGGTTCCGGGCGCGCAGCTCCCCTCCACGGTCGGTTTCGCCTCAACCGCGGGGCCGGTGCAACGGGATGCCCCGGCGTCCGGGGAGTTCAGGACCGGTGGTGTCGACTGCGAGAGATCGTGCGGTTTCGATGCCACCGGTTAATCGGTTGATCGGTGGTTTTGCCGGGTCGGGGAGCACGCCAGGCGCAGTCTCGGAGCGAGCCGCCGTACCGCCGTGGGGCAAGGGCACTCAGGGGCGGCCTGTCCAGCCGGTCAGATTCTTCCAGGTGGCACTGCGTACCGAGCTGATCGCCACCTGCTCCGGTACGTACTGGTCGCACTGCGGATGGTGGCAGGGGCCCGCAACCCAGAGGGCTACGTACACGCCCATGGTTTTGTGCCGCTTCAGAACGGCGTCCACCGGCTGTTGGCACGAGTGGCAGACGTGTTGGGCTGGCGGCTTCGTCCTGGATCTCCGCTGAGTTTTCATAACCGAAATTTTACGACAAATTTAATGCCTATTGGTAGGGTTTTGGGTGATTTGTTTCAGCCGGTAGGTCGGTGGCCGATCCGCGGTCGGCAATCGGCGCTCATTTGGTGTCAGGCGGTTCGTCTGGATCGCGCGGCCCGGTCGGCGGTTGAGGGGGGTCGCCGGAGGTGCTCTTGGGTGAGGAATCTGCAGGCTCGGCCGTGTCCGTAAGTGGGGTGTGGGTGTGGTCTGGCGGGGGGCGCAGCATGCTGACGCCGACGGAGATGGCCAGGACGACGACGATGACCCCGAGGCTGAGAAGCGAGGGGATCTCGGGGATGGCAGCACTGATCGTTTTGTGGGACGCCTGGAGGACGAGCTTGATGCCGATGAAGGAGAGGATGAACGCGAGCCCCACGCTGAGGTAGTGGAAGCGGTCGAGCAGGCCGGCGAGCATGAAGTACAGGGCGCGCAGCCCCAGGATGGCGAAGGCGTTACTGGTGTAGACGATGAAGGCGTCGCTGCTGACGGCCAGGACCGCGGGGACGCTGTCAACGGCGAAGACGAGGTCTGCGGCTTCGATTGCGGCCACGACGGCCAGCAGTGGGGTCGCGACGCGTCGGCCGGCCTCTTTGACGAAGAAGCGGGTCCCCGCGTACTCGTCCCGCACAGGGACGACCTTGCGCAGCAGACGCACGGCGATGCTCTTGCCTGGGTCGAAACTGTCGTCCTCCCCTTTGACGATCTTGTAGGTGCTGTAGAAGAGGATGGCCGCGAAGACGAACAGGACGGCGGTGAAGCGGCTGACCACCGCCACGCCGGCGGCAAGGAAGATGCCGCGGAAGACCAGCGCGCCGAGAACCCCGAGGAAGAGCACCCGGTGCTGGTAGGCGCGGGGCACCTTGAAGTAGCCGAAGATCAGGGCGAAGACGAAGAGGTTGTCGACCGACAGGCTCTTCTCCAGCAGCCACGCGGTCGTGTACTCCACCCCGGCATCCGACCCGACCACGAGGAAGACGACGGCGCCGAAGGTGATGGCCAGGCCCACCCAGACTCCGCTCCAGGCGGCGGCCTCCCGAAAGCCGATGACGTGCGCCTCCCGGTGCGCAAGCAGATCGACCGCCAGCGACACCAGTACGGTGACGGCGAAAACCAGCCACAGCCACAGCGGCACGTCGTACACGATCTGACCTCTCAGACGCGGTCGACCGGAAGCCCTACTTCGAGTCTGCGGGATGTGACCGTGGTTGTCCTGAGGCCAGGCTCGCTCCGTGCCGGATCATGGTGCTGGGGCCAACGGTGACGCGAGCGTCCAGCGCATGTGAGATCGGTGCACCTGCGAGATCGGTGCGGGTGCGGGTGCGGGTGCGGGTGCGTGTACGTGCGTGGGCCTGTCCGTACACCGCCTCGCCCCGCCGCCTGGCGGCCGGGTGAGGTGACCAGACCCGAGCTGGCCCACAGCATCACAGCATCCGCAACGAATGGCCGGGCGCCGACCGTTCACCCCGTGTCCGGCCGGGGCCGCAGGCCGAGCAGGACATGGGGGATGAGATCGGCGCTCTGCCTGACCGCGTCGTCGCCGAAGCCCAGGAAGTGCCGGTAGTGGATCGGCGCGTACAGGAGGTCGACCATCACGTCGATGGGCACGTCGGAGCGAAGCTGCCCGGCAGCGACAGCGGAATCCAGGCGTGCCCGGCATTCCACGAGGCTGGGCTCGAGGATCGTTTCGCGGAACGCCTTCATCAGGGCGGGGTCGTTCTGTGCCTCGCTCATGACGCCTTTGAACGCCTCGCTGAATTTGCCGGTGATCAGCCGCTGACTCACCGCCGTGATCTGGGTGGTGAGGTCGGCGGCGATGTCACCGGTGTCGGGGTAGGCGAAGTCGTCGCCGAGTTCCTCGTTCATCGCTTCCAGCATCACGGCCCCTTTGGAGCGCCACCAACGGTAGATCGTGGGCTTGCCCACGCCGGCCTGGGCGGCGATGGCCTCGATGGTCACCTTCGCGAAGCCCTTGCGGCTCACCAGGTCGAATGCCGCATCGAGGATCGCCCGGCGGGCACGCGCGCTGCGCCGTTCACTGTTCGGGTCGGGGGCCATGGGCCTGATCCTACGGCTTGCGTGACGTTACGTTTCGTTTTGACAAGGGTGCCCCGGCTGATCTAACTTCCGAGGCGTTACGGAACGTTTCGTAACGTAACCGCATGGGATGTGGAATCGTGGGTCGTGGGCTTGCCGGGACCCGCCGAGACAGGGGAGACGCATGTCCAGCAATGAGAGCGCGGCCACCGCGAGGCGCGTAGAGAAGATCGCGACCACGCCGGACTGGTACGCGCCGTACCGGATCTCGCAGGCCGTCCGGGCCGGGGGCTTCGTGTACGTCTCTGGACAGGCCGGCTTCGAGGAGGACGGGACGACCGTCGAGGGCGGATTCCTGGCGCAGGGGCGGCAGGCATTCAGGAACGTCGGACGGGTGCTGGAGGCGGCCGGTCTGACCTTCGCGGACGTGATCAAGGTCGGTATCTTCGTGCGGGACATGGCGACGAACCTTCCGCACGTGATCACGCTGCGCGGCGAGTTCCTGGCCCAGCCCTACCCGGCCGACACCCTCGTGGAAGTCGTCTCGCTGGCCCAGCCCGACTGGCAGATCGAGGTCGAGGTCATCGCGCTGGACCGGGCCGCCGCATGAGCGGGTACTGACGGGGCGGGGCGCAGGACGCGGTGGCGCCGGGAGAGGGCGTGGGAACTAGGACATCGACGTCGCCCACGACCGCGTCACCACCGTGTACACGCCCGGGCCCACCGCCGCGCAGATCACCGAGCCGAGGCCCGCGGCGCTGGGTGCCTCGGCGCGGCGGGCCGGGAGGCCGTGCACGTCGGCCTGGATCTGCATCATGAGGTCGGAGCGTGAGCCGCCGCCGGAGACGATCACCTCGCCGTACTCGGTGCCGAGTTCCTTCGCCATCCGGGCCGCCGAGTCGTGGATCGTCATGGCGAGCGCGTCCAGGATGGAGCGGTAGATGTGGGAGCTGCCGTGGCGTCCGTCGAAGCCGAGGATCGAGCTTTTGCGGAACGGGGCCTCGCCGGGCGCGAGTCAGTCCAGGACCGTCATCAGGCCGTCGGAGCCCGGTGCGACCTTCGCCGCCTCGGAGTTGAGGTGGTCCTCTACGCTCACTCCCGCCGCGCGGGCCTCGGCGGCCGCCTCCTCGCCGAGCAGGTCCCGGTACCAGCTGACCGTCCACATGCCGCGTCGTACGCCTCCGGACTCGTAGAGGTACGAGTGCGGCAGGGACGCGTAGTTGGTCCAGAAGTCCGTGGCGTTCTTGACGTTGCGCGGGCCCGTCGTCATGCCCGCGACGTACGTGCCGAGCGAGACGAGGAGCGTGCCGGGGGAGCGCAGACCGCAGCCGAGGGCCTCGACCGCCTTGTCGTTGGCGGTGGCCACCACCGGTACACCCGCGGGGCTGCCGGACTGGGCGAGCGGGTATGACCGTCTTCTCGACCGGCCTTCGTCTTCCAGTGAGCGGGCAGGCCTGCGTCGATCAGGGGCGCGTCAGTCGCCACCAGGCGCGGTCCGTGCCCTCGTAGGACTGCGCACTGTCGGTGTAGTCGGTGGGGTACTGGACCTACCCCTCTGTGGGCCGGACTCTTGTGAGGCCCGGGTGTTCCCGAGGGAGGGGGTGCCCAGCCGCTCCCCTCCTCATGCGGCCCGAACGGCCGGTGTCCTGGCCCTCTGTCGCCAACGCAAGGAGCGGCCGCCCCGGTTTTCGACGCGTCCCTGGTCAGCGCTTGATGCCCACGCCCGCCAAGAGGCTGATCTGAGCGTCCGTGGGCTCTGTCCCGTCGGCGGGTTCGGTGGGGCGCCAGCGGTGGCAGCAGCAGATCCCGGGTTCGATCAGGTCGAGCCCGTCGAAGAAGGCGCGGATGTCGCTGTGTGAACGGAACTGGACCGGAGTCCCGGAGTTCGTATAGGCCTCTGCGACGTTGTTCCAGGTGACGGGGTCGAAGTCGGGCGTGCAGTGGTTCATGGCGAGGGCGCTGCCGGTGGGCAGCGGGTCGAGGAGCCGGCGCACGATGGCGTAGGGATCGTGCGGGTCGGTTACAAAGTGCATGAGTGCGTTGAGGGAGAGGGCGACGGGCTGGCTGAAGTCCAGGACGTCGGAGTCTTCGACGGCGCGCATCAGTGCGTCGGGGTCGGTGACATCGGCCTCGATGTAGGCCGTGCGTCCCTGCGTCGTGCTGCGCATGAGGCGTTCGGCGCACTTGAGGACGAGAGGGTCGTTGTCGGCGTACACGACGCGGGCGTCGAGCACGGTGGACTGGGCGACCTGGTGCAGGTTGGGTTCGGTCGGGATACCTGTGCCGATGTCCAGCCACTGGCGGATACCGTGCTCCTGGGCCAGCACACGGGTGGCCCGGTGCATGAACGCCCGGTTCTCGCGGGCGGTCACCGGAAGGCCGGGGTGGGCCTTGGCGGCGACCAGGGCCGCCTCCTTGTCGACCTCGAAGTGGTCCTTGCCTCCGAGGAAGTAGTCGTACATGCGGGCCGAATGCGCCTTGCTCGTGTCGAGATACCGGCCGGTCTGACTGGGGGGCATTTTTTTTGTTCCCTTCGTGCGTGTATCTGTCGGCCCACAGGCCAGGTAGGGCACCGGTGGTCTCTCCCGTGTGCCCGTCGCAGGTTCACCCGGCGGTCAGATGATCGGCCAGGCCTTCTTTGACGCCGCGCAGGAACGCGGCGATCTCCTCCGGCGTGCAGATCAGTGCCGGTCCGCCGGGATCGGTCGACTGCCGTAGGGCCACGCGGCCGTCGGCGAGCTTTTTCATCTCGACGCACTGCCCGCCGTTCGGCCCGCTCCAGGGGCGCTCCCAGCCCTGGTCCCCGAGTTCGTGGGCCGGCATCCCGTTGTAGACACCCTCGTCGGTCACCGTCACGAGTACTCCTTGCGCATGTGGTTCAAAAGGGCCCTGCTGTCCTCGGATGACGTCAGTAGCGCCATTCTGGAATGCGCTTCGAGGTGGGCGACGACGTCCGCGCGCTGGTCCAAGTAGAGGGCGGCCGAGAGGAGTTCGCTGTACACGATGTCGGGCAACTCGGGTTCCTCGAACCGGAAATACGTGAACGGGGCACATGCCCCGACGTGCGCACCTGCCGTGAAGGGCACGATGTCGAGGCTGATGTGGGCGAGTTCGGACACCTCCAGGAGCCGCTCGATCTGTTCCCGCATCACGTCAGGGCTGCCCACTTGGCGGTGCAGGACAGCTTCCTCCATGACCACCCACAGGGTGGGCGCGTCCTCCCGGTCCAGCAGGCTCTGACGCCGCAGCCGCAGTTCCACGCGGCGCGTCAGCTCTTCCTCGCTGCCGTTGGGCAGTCCGCCGCGCAGCACGGCGCGGGCGTAATCGGGAGTCTGTAGAAGGCCCGACACGTACTGGGGTTCGTAGGTGCGCAGGGTCTTGGCGCCGGTCTCCAGGCTGACGTAGGCGGTGAACCAGCTGGGGACCGCGTCGCGGTAGGAGTGCCACCAGCCGGGCTCGTTGGCCTGCTCGGCCAGCTCGACGAACTCGTCGATCTCCCGGCGGTCCGCGCCGTACGTCTCCAGGAGCTTCTCCACGTAGAGAGGCTTCAGGGCGACCTCGGCCTTTTCCAGCCGACGGATCGTCAGGGTCTTGACACGCAGTGCTCTGGCCGCGTCCTCCAGCGAAGCACCGGCGCCGAGCCGCATGTCCTGCAGCCGACGGGCGAGGATCATGCGCAGGACTGTCGGCGCGCTGGTGCTGGAACGGCCTTCACTCACGCCCGACCTCCTGAGGGCTCATCAACAAGGCCATTCTGGCAGTGACTTGATGATGACGCCAGAGTGATATCCGCTGGGTGAAATTATCAGGGAGGTGGTTGCAGCGTGAGGTGATCACGCGCATAGTCGGCATATGCACGGTCGCGTCACAGCCCTGCCGCAGCATTCGGCCCCGGCCGGATGCGGGAAGGTGATGCCCTCGCCGCGACGCCACCCCAGGCGCAGGGCACCAGACCGGGCATCCGCCTCGCACTGTTCGAGCTGCAGCCCGCACCCCCCACACCGCGCCTGCCCCGCGACAGGCCCTGGAAGGCGAATTTCGTGACTCTGCCCCCACACTCAACTCCCGCCCCGCCTGTCGGCTTAGCCACGGCCGTGCCGCGACGCGAGTACTGGTTTGGCCTGCCCGCAGTGCGCGCCAGCGCACGAGCCGCCCGCGACACCGTTCGCCACCGCCTCCGCGCCTGGCAGGTGACCGGCGACACCTGTTCCGACGCGGTGCTGCTGGTCTCGGAGCTGACCACGAACGCTGTCCTTCACACCGACAGCGAACAGGTCCTGTGCGGTCTCACGCTGACCGGCGGTGAGCAGCGCCTGCGGATCGAACTCCACGACGAGGGCCGCACCCCGATCCGCCCGCCCGAGCACCAAGCCGATTCCTGCGACGAGGGCGGGCGAGGCCTGTTCCTCGTCCAGGAACTTGCCGACCGCTGGGGCTCCACCCACTCCACGCGAGCCGAAGGCACGGTCGTGTGGGCCGAGTTGACGGCCTGCCCCTGACCCCAGCCAAGGGCGCTGGTCGGCACCGCGCTGTTCGATAGCGTCCCCTTCACGTGGCGAGCTCCTCCTCGGTCCACCCAAAGAAGGCATCCATGAGTTCCCCTGGCTCAACCTCGTCTCCCGTCGTGCTGTACGTATGCGCCGACCGAACCCCGGGCGTGCACGGGACGGCCACGCAGTGCGCGCGGACAGAAGGCCGCGCTTACGCCCAGGAGCGAGGATTGACCATCGCCGAGGTCGTCACGGACACCTTTGGCGAGCCCGACCCGGCCCAGCGCAGCGGGTGGCGACGTGTGCGCCAGCTCGTGCAGAAAGGCCACGTCACCGCGGTACTCGTCCGCTGGCCCAGTGCCATCGCCCCGGAGTCCGCCCACGAACTCCGGCGCCATGAAACAGCCTGGCTGCGCCGCCGCGGTGTGCGCGTCCGCTATACGTGGGCGCCGCTGTCATCGATGGGCGACGAAACCTGGTGATCCCGCTGGGTGCTGACCTCGCCTGACGTGTCGAGTCGGCTGTGCGCGACGGGTCGACCCGTGCGCGGTGCGGCGAGCGCGCCAAGGTGACACCAACCCGTTGATCAGGTCCTTCGTCGAGATCGCGACAGCCGCTTACCGCCACTGAGTATCGGACCCCACCCCTCCTGTTCTCCCTGCGAGCTATCCTGCGTGCATGCGCGAGAAGTTCACCGGCTGGCCGGAGCAGGCCATGGATGTCTTGTGCCAGCTCCAGGGCGAACCGTCCCACGCGATTCGCGAGCGCTACCGTGCCGACCGCGAACGGCTGGTCCGGCAGCCGATGATCGCCCTGCTCAACGCTGTCGCGGACACCGAGCCCCGGTACGAGGACTTCTCCGTCTGGCACTACCGCACCAACTCCTGGTGGTGGCAGCACCAGGCCGCGGTGATTCGGCTCGGCCGCAAGATCGAGATCAGTCTTCGGTTCTCCCTCGACGGCCTCCAGATCCAGGGCGCCTGGTGGTATCCCGATCCCGGCCAGGTCGACGCGTTCCGCAAAGCGGTGGCCGCCGAGGGGAGCGGGCGCGAACTGTCCCACATCATCGAGGACGTGCGCACGAAGGGCTACGACATCTCCGGCGACGTGATGAAACGTCCCCCGCGCGGTTATCCGACAGACCATCCCCGTACGAGCCTGCTGCGCCACCGCTCTCTGATCGCCGCCCGCCCCCTCGGTTGCGAGGCGTGGCTGCACACCCCCGAGGCAGCCGACCGGGTCCTCTCGGCCGCCGCCGACCTGGACGCCCTGCTGATGTGGCTGGTCCGTCACGTGAAGCGCGCCGCCTGACATCACGAGTGCGCCGTGCGGAGCGCAATTAACCACACCCGTTCGCCAGTGAGTTGCAGGGCGGTCAGTCCGCGTAAACCGGCGTGAGGTCGATGTAGATGCGCCACTCCCGCGCCTTGTCACCGCGGAAGGTGAGGATGTCGGCATTGGGGACCGTGACCTGCTTGCCGTCTGTCCGGGTGTAGGTGACCTCGGTCTGGACGATGACGATGTCGCCCATTTCCCAGGTGCGCAGCAGACGGTGCGACAGTCCCGCGATGGTGGCGAAGAAGTCGGCGACGCCCTGCCGCACCGCCGGGCGGCCGGTCAGTTCAGGGTTGTTGGCGAAGCGGAACACCACGTCCTTGGTGAGGTGGGCGACGAACTTGTCCGGGTCGAAGGTGTCGATGTCTCGGAAGATGCGGGCGACGTCACGGCGCCTCTCGGCCGCTCGGGTGTGGGGCATGGCGAGCCCTTGGGCGCCGTCGTCCTGCTTTCCGGTGCTGCTGTTGCTGCCGTGACTCGGTGTCGAGGGGTGGTCGCCAGTGCGGTCCACGGTGTTCTCCTCCGGCCGAAGGCGTAACTGTTTACCTACCGCGCGCACGGCGCTCCGCGCACAGTGCTGCGGGTGCAACTCCTTCTAGATGTAGGCCAGTTGCGCCAGCATCCCAAAAATGACCGGACGGTGCGACCCGTACGGCGGACGGGGTAGACGTAGCTGGGCGCGGCAGGACGGAGTGGACGTGGCAGGGCGCGGCAGGATGCGGCCCCCGGAAACCTGGAGACCACACCTACTCGCCGTCACCTCTCGAACTCACCGCTTCACCCCGTGATCGCCAACTCCTATTTCTGTCACGGATATTGACACCCTCCCTTCGGGAGTCCTACGTTCACCGCGCCTGAGAGCGCTCTCAGCAGACCGTCCGGTCAAGACTTCGAGGAGCTGCCTCCCATGCCCACCAACCGCCGCGCGTCCCGCGTGTGGCCACCCCTCAGACGCACCGTCGCCGGCCTCGCCTCGGCCGCACTCGCCGCCACCGGCCTGGTCGCCCTCGCCGCCGCGCCCGCCTCCGCCGCCACCATCCCGGTCGGCTCCGGCAGCTACTCCGACACCCGCCCGGCAGGCACCGTCGGCCCCACCAACAACGTCGGCGGTGCCGTCACCCCCAAGGTCACCGCCGCCGCGAAGGACAAGCCCGTACCCACCAACGACTGGTGGTCGTCGCTCGCCTTCCAGCGCTACCCGGACAACCCGTACTCCACGCCGATGTACGGCCACCCCCTCACCTACCAGGCGGCCTCAGGCGGTCTCGACGTCGGCTATCCGACCTCGGCCGCGGTGGTCGGCGACGGCCGCCAGTACGAGTACGCCCACAAGAGGGACCTCACCCTCGGTCTCACCGGCCTCAACTCACCCGACACCAAAGCCGATTCCTGGTCCGACTGGACCGTCACCCCCTACTGGTCCGACGGCACCCGCACCCTGCGCACCACCATCGGCCACGGCCTGCCCTTCGTCTACGCGACCGGCTCCGGAGGCGACGCCCGCGTCACCACCGCCAACGCGCCCACCGTCTTCTCCGACCAGGGCAACGTCATCGGCATCACCGTCGGCGGCCACCACTACGCGCTCTTCGCCCCCTCCGGCACCGACTGGTCCATCTCCGGCTCCACCCTCACCGCGCCCCTGACCTCGGCGAAGAACTACTTCTCCGTCGCCGTCCTCCCTTCGACCGGTGACCTCGCCACGTACAAGAAGTACGCGTACTCCTTCGTCACCGGCTCGAAGGTCTCCTGGTCCTCGACGGCATCCGGCCAGACCAAGGCCACCTACGCCCTGGAGACCACCCCGAAGGAGGGCACCGAGACCGGCACCCTCCAGGCGCTCTACCGCCACCAGTGGCAGGCCACCGACTCCACGCTGACCAACCTCACCTACGTCTCCCCGCGCGGCACGATGAAGGTACGCGAGGGCGCCTCCTTCTCCACCACCCAGAAAGCGTCCCCCGTCCTGCCGACGCTGCCGTCCGTCTCCGCCGTGGACAAGGCCCGCCTCACCGGCTACCTCAACGATGTCGCGAACGCCTCCGACCCGTTCAACGGCGCCACCGACACCTACTGGACGGGCAAGGCGCTCGGTCGTCTCGCCCAACTGGTCCCCGTAGCCGACCAGATAGGGCAGACCGGCACCCGTGACAAGCTGATCGGCCTGCTCAAGGGCAAGCTGCAGGCGTGGTTCACAGCGGGCGGTGGACACGAGTTCAGCTACGACAAGGACTGGCGGACCCTGATCGGCTACCCGGCCTCGTACGGCAGCGACGCCGAACTGAATGACCATCACTTCCATTACGGCTACTACATCTACGCCGCCGCCATCGTCGCCCAGTACGACCAGGCATGGGCCGCCGACTCCGCCTGGGGCGGCATGGTCAAGACGCTGATCCGCGACACCGCCAACCCCTCCCGCACCGACTCCGCCTACCCCTTCCTGCGTGGCTTCGATGTCTACGCCGGCCACAGCTGGGCCTCCGGCCACCAGGCCTTCGCCGCCGGCAACAACCAGGAGTCCTCCTCCGAGTCCACCCAGCTCAGCGCCGCGCTCGTCCTGTGGGGCTCGGCCACCGGCGACACCTCACTGCGTGACCTCGGCTCTCACCTCCTGACCACCGAGTCCGAAGCGATCGCCCAGTACTGGTTCGACGCCGACGAGCAGGTCTTCCCCTCCGGCTTCGGCCATGACACGGTCGGCATGGTCTGGGGCAGCGGCGGCGCCTACTCCACCTGGTGGACCGCGAACCCCGAGGAGATCCACGGCATCAACGCCCTGCCCATCACCTCCGGTTCGTCCCTGCACCTGGCCGCCCACCCGGCCGCCATCAAGCGCAACCTCGCCGAGATGGAACGCGAGAACGGGGGACCGGCCGTCGAATGGCGGGACATCCTCTGGGAGTTCCAGTCCCTGGCCGATCCCGCCGCCGCAAAGTCCAAATGGGACGCGGGCAACGGCTCCTACACCCCCGAGGCCGGCGAGTCCAAGGCTCACACCTACCACTGGCTCACCACCCTGGACGCACTGGGCACCCCCACCCCCTCGGTGACCGGCTCCATCCCCACCTCCGCCGTCTTCACCAAGGGCACCACTCGCACCTACGCCGCTCACAACTACACCTCCTCGCCCGTCACCGTCACCTTCTCCGACGGAGGCAAGCTGACGGTCCCGGCTCGCTCCACGGCCAGCGGCAACGGCACCGCCCCCGAGGATCCGGAGGATCCCACCGACCCGCCCACAGGCAACACCTTCCGCCTCGCCACGGGCGGTGCCCTCACGACCTCCACCTCCACCACCACCGGCTCCGACACCATCGCCTCCGCCGGCGGCGCCAACCACGACGGCAGCCCGAACCAGCCCCTCACCTACGTCATCAAGAACGTCAACGGCAAGGTGAAGTCCGGCAGTTCGACCAGTTTCCGACTCCAGGTCGACGCGGGATCTACGGTCGCGCTCGGCCAGCAGGCCCGTATCTCGTACGACCTGACGGGCGACGGGACGTACGACCGCATGGAGACGTACCAGTACTTCGCGAGCGACCCGGTCACCGGCTGGGAGGAGTACACCCAGGCCAAGGGCCTGAAGTCCGCCACCGGCAACCTCGGCGAACTGAAGGGCGGCAGCGTCCGCCTGGAGGTCTGGAACGCCATCGGCAACGGCACGGCCAAGCTGAAGACGGGGGCCGCGGACACGGTCGTGGTCATCCCGTACGAGTAGAGACGGGAAGGGACAGCTGACCCTCCACAGGGACAACTGACCCCTCATCCTGCCGCCGGACGCGCGAGAGCGATGCGTGTCCGGCGGCTTCACTTGTGGGGCATGACAGATCGTGAATGGCGGCAACCGCAGCTAGGGCGTCGACGAGCGCCCGGTTGACGGCGCACCCTTCCCGTAGGTGGCCCTCAGTGCCACAGTGCGGGTATGAATTCTCCGATCATGTCCGGGACTTCGCAGGCTTGGGCGGCACTGGGTGCCGATTCTTCGCTGCTCGACAGGGTGTCCTACGGCGGCGCGTCTGGAGGGCTGCCGGCGCGGCTGCCCGTCATGGAGCTGGCTCGGGCCACCGTGGCGGTGTGCTCGCTCGCGGCTGCCGAGCTTGCTTCCCTGCGCACAGGGCGCCCGGTGCCGCGTGTGCGGGTCGATGACGAGGCGGTCGCGACGGCGTTCCTCAGCGACCGGTTGGTGCGGGTCGACGGCGAGGCGTGGTCGACCTTCTCGCCGCTGTCCCGATTCTGGCGGGCAGCGGATGGATGGGTTCGTACGCACGCCAACTACCCGCACCACCGGGCCCGATTGCTCGCCGCTCTTGGTGTGCCGGGGGACATCGGCGAGGGGGCAGTGGATGCGGTGGCGAGGGCGATCGCCGGGCTTACGGCGCTCGAGGTGGAGGAGAGCGTGTACGCGAGGGGCGGTTTGGCCGTCGCGGCACGCGGCCCTGAGGACTGGGCCAAGAGTGAGCAGGGGGGCATGGTTGCAGGGCAGCCGTTGCTGACGACAACGCGCATCGATGAAGCCCCCGAGCGGATGGTCGGTGGTGCCGCACTGCCGTGCGCGGGGCTGCGCGTCCTGGATCTGACCCGGGTGCTGGCCGGGCCGGTCGCCACCCGCACGCTGGCGTTGCTCGGCGCCGACGTGCTGCGGATCGACGCCCCGCAACTGCCGGAAAGTCAGGAGGCCCACAACGACACAGGGATGGGGAAACGCTCGGCCATGCTGGACCTGGCAGAGGCGGTGGACCGCAGGGTCTTCGGGGATCTGCTCGAGACGGCAGACGTCGTGGTCACCGGTTACCGGCCTGGCGCGCTGGAACGGTTCGGACTGACCCCCGAGGCGCTCGCCGAGCGCCGTCCGGGTCTCGTGATCGCCCAACTCTCCGCGTGGGGCCGTTACGGGCCGTGGCACGAGCGGCGCGGCTTCGACAGCATGGTCCAAGCGGCCACTGGAATCGCCGAGTTGGAGGGCTCACCGGACTCGCCGGGTGTGCTGCCGGCCCAAGCTCTCGACCACGGCACCGGCTATCTGCTCGCGGCCGGGGCGCTGCGCGCGCTCACCGAGCAGCACCGCACCGGCGGCACCCGGCTGGTCCGCCTGTCCCTTACGCAGACCGCGCACTGGTTGGTCCACGACCTGGCACCCGGCCCGGGCGGGGATGAGGGCTTCGACGCCGCGCACCGGCTGACCGAGACCGACAGCCCCATGGGCCGACTGCGGCACGCGCTGCCGCCCATCTCGTACGAGGGGAGCCCGGCGAACTGGGCACGCCCGCCGGGCCTGTGGGGGACAGACGCCCCGGTCTGGGACGGCGCCTGACCAACACATCCAATCGGAATCACTGCCCGCCCAGGCGATTGATCCACAGGTGGCGGAGCCCCTCGTGCGACCGCCTGCGTGAGGTGACCAGGTCCGTATCCGCGTCTCGCGGTGTCCTAACAACGCACCCGGTGTCAAAGGCGTGCGCACGCAGAGGAACAATCCAGGGGATCCTGACGACCAACCGATCCACCGCGGCCTGTACGCCGGAATCGAGATGTGATCCACATGCCCGCTCCTCGCATCGCCGTCATCGGCACGGGAACCATCGGAGCGCAGACGCTCTGGCAGCTCGCCAAGCTCGGCGCCGACGCGACCGGGTACGAACTCTTCAGCCCCGGACACTCACGGGGAGCGGCCGGTGGAGAAACCAGGCTGTTTCGCCACATCGACGTGGAACACCTCGAGTACCTGCCCATCACGGGGCGCTCGGACCTCATATGGCGCGAGCTCGAGAGGGAATCCGGGCGCACACTGCGCAACCTGACCGGTGCCCTCGCCATCGGCAGCTCCGCCAGCCCCGCAACGCGCACCGCGCTCGAAAGCGCCGCCGTACTCGGCAGCGGCGCCGAGGTACTCACTCGGGAGGAAGCACAGCACCGGTTCCCGCACTACCGGCTGCACGAGGACGAGATCGCCATCCTCGACAAGAGCGCTGGCATCATCTTTCCCGAGCGCACGGTACGTACAGCAGCGGATGCGGCCATCGCACGCGGCGCACGGGTCCTCCGCGAATGCCGTGTCACCGCCATCAACCAAGTCGGCACCCAGGTCGACATCGCGACGGGCAACGGCACACAACGCTACGACCGGGTCGTCGTCGCGGCAGGCGCATGGACTGCCGCCCTCCTCCCGGACATGGCCCCCTACCTGGCGACGCGGCGCCTCATCTCCTCGTGGTTCCTGCCCACGGCCGGCAGCACACTCGACGGCATGCTGCCCTACCTGCGCACCGAACCCCACTACTCGTACGGGCTGCCGACCGCCGACGGCCTTGCCATGAAGCTCGGCGTCGGATTCCGCGACCACTTGCCCGTCGAGTCCCCGGACACCGCGCCCCTGCGGATCGCCGACGAGGACCTCGAGCCCATCCGCGCGGTCGCGCGGGACCTCTTCCCGATGCTGGAGGACTACCCGATGCGTGCCCAGGCGTACTTCGAGGCCTATACGCACTCACGCATCGAGTTCATGCGCGAACACCCGGCCATGCCCTCGGTCTTCGTCTGTGCCGGTTTCTCCGGGAAGGGCTTCAAGAACGCACCGGTCTTCGGCGAGGCCGCCGCTCGAGCGGTCCTCGGCCTGCCCCCGGTGAACGACAGCATGGCGTTCATCCTCAACGCCGAGCACCCCTCCCGCCCGGTATCCGCCTGACCAACTCCCTTACTTGCGGATCGGCGCGTTCGCTGCGCGAAGCACGTCACCGCTTTCCGTGCCCGCCGTGCCAAGGCCCGCCAGCAGGCGCAGCCCGTCCGCGGCGGGGCTGCCGGCCGCCGCGGTCAGCACCAGCAGCTCCATGCCTGATTCGTCGGGCAGCGCGAAATTCTCCTGGTGCAACTCGAGGAGTCCGACCAGCGGGTGCCGGTACACCTTGCGGCCATGTGTGCGGGCGCGCACGTCCGCGCGAGCCCAGAGGCGACGGAAGCGCTCGCTGCCCATCGCCAGTTCGCCGATGAGCGAGGCCAGGCGGGGGTCCTCGGGGTATTTTCCGGCGGCCAGGCGCAGGTGTCCGACCACATCGAGGGTGCAGCTCTCCCATTCCGCGTACAGGCCGCGCTCGGCCTCCTCGAGGAAGATGTGCCGGGCGGTGTTCAGGCCGGGCAGCGGCCGGCCGAAGAGGAGCCCGGCGAGGCGGTTGCCCGCGAGCACGTCAAGGCGATGGTCCATGATCAGCGCGGGGGCGTCGGTGACCAGGTCGAGGATGCGTGAGATCTCCGGCCGGACCCGCCCGCCCGGCACTTTCGCGCGCCGGCGGCGCTGCCGGGCGAGCCGGGAGAGATGGTCTCGTTCGGTCTCGTCCAGGCCGAGGACGCGGGCGAGCGCGTCGAGGACCTGCTCGGAGGGCTGGGTCGCGCGGCCCTGCTCCAGGCGCACGTAGTAATCGACGCTGACTCCGGACAGGTGCGCGACCTCTTCGCGGCGCAGTCCTTCGACCCGGCGGCGGCTGTCGGTGGGGATGCCGACGGCCTTCGGGGCGACCCGGGAACGCCGGGTCCGCAGGAAGCTCGCGAGATCGTCCATGCCTTCCAGTATGGCCTCGGCGGGCCCCGCGAGGGTGGTACTGCCGTTACCAGGAAGTCCCGTCCGACGGAAGCGGCGCCCCTGAACACCGGGCGCCACGGTGCCCAGAATCGAAGGCATCCGATCCGAAGGAGTTCTCATGAAGACGCTGATGGTCTACGCCCACCCGGAGCCGAAGTCGCTCAACAGCTCGCTCAAGGACCTCGCGGTATCCACATTGGAGAAGGCCGGGCATCAGGTGCGGGTGAGCGATCTGTACGCGATGAACTGGAAGGCGGTCGTGGACGCCGCGGACTACGGCCCGCACGCCTCAAGTCCGCTGCACGTCGCGCGGGATTCGGGCCGGGCCTTCGACGCCGAGGCGCTCACCCCGGACGTCCGCGGCGAGCAGGAGAAGCTGCTGTGGGCCGACACGATCATCTTCCAGTTCCCGCTGTGGTGGTACTCGATGCCCGCGATTCTCAAGGGCTGGGTGGACCGAGTGTTCACCTTCCACTTCGCGTACGGCGTCGGTGAGCACAGCGACACCAAGTACGGCGAGCGCTTCGGCGAGGGAACTCTCGCGGGCCGCAGGGCCCTGCTGTCGGTGACCGCCGGCGGCCCGGAGTCGCATTACGCCGCCCGCGGGATCAATGGCCCCATCGACGATCTGCTGTTCCCGATCCACCACGGCATCCTCTACTACCCAGGCATCGAGGTGCTGCCGCCGTTCGTGCTCTACGGCACCGACCGGCTGACCGACCAGGAGTACCCGGACGTCGCCAAGGCCTGGGAACAGCGCCTGCTCACCCTGGAGTCGACCGAACCGCTCGCATTCCGACAGCAGAACTTCGGCGACTACGAGATCCCCTCACTGCACCTGAAGGAGGGACTTGAACCCGCGGGCCGCACGGGTTTCGGGCTGCACCTGCGGAACTGACCTCCCACGACAGACAGGATGAACTGGGCGGGCGGTGTGCTCAGCCTTGCTGATCTGGCTAGCCGTCGTGATCAGCTTTCGACAGGTACGGGTTGTGCGTGGACCGACACGGCGGTGAGGTACAGACCGTCGCCGCTGAGCCGGAGCGTCGGGGGCAGGCCCGCACTGAGGGCGTGCGAAACCTCGGCGGCCGGATAGCCGAAGAGGTCGATGCCGCCCAAGACAACTGGGCAGACAGAGGGGCCGGTGAGCGTGAAGGGGTCGCGGGTGAGGCCGATGTGGGCCAGGCCAGAGGTGTTCTGGTGCCGGCCGTTGCGGTCCGTGGTGTCGCCGTGTGCCTCGAGCGTCAGGCCCTCGTACTGCGCGCTGAAGGCCCAGCGGGCGCCACAGACCCAACCATCGTGAACGTCCGCGACGGCGGCGACGGCCCACCGGGCGGTGCGCTCGTCCATGCCGAAGCGGAGAATGCCGGCACAGCCAGGGAGCCGGAGACCGACGTCGGGGAGCAACTCGAACATGCGGAGATGCTCCCAATGAACGACACTGCGCCACAAGCCGTGCAGAAGGCCCAGCCTTCCCCGCGCAGCAGACCTGAGCCAAGTCAGTCATGCACTGGGCCAGGGTGAGGTGGGGGGCAGGGGGAGTGGGCGCGTCAGCTCAACCCACTCCACCGTCGAGCAGCCAGTGGTAGCGCAGCCGCAGTGCCCGCTCCGTGCTGGCCGCCGCGGCGCCGAGACCGATCACGAAGTTGAGCCAGGTCGGCAGACGGACGGGCGAGGTGAAAGTACCGATGCGCCGGGCGATGGGCTCCACCTCGGTGAGCGGTTCGACGAGTTGTGAGCAGAGGAGTGCCAGGGCGATGAGGAGCATGATCGACGAGAGGAAGCCGATCGCGCGGCTCAGTGCGGGGTGCGCGTCGTCGAGGTGCGCACGGCGGCCTTCGGCGGAGGCGCGGTCCGGGGTGAGTTGGTGCTCGGCGCCGGTGTCGGTGACGTAGTGGCAGCGCTTGAGCCCGAAGCCGCTGCCTTTCACCTCGATGGTGCCACCCGGGACGGGGAAGGACGCGGGGAGCCTGGACTGGGCGTGCTGCCTGCCATCGCGGTACAGGTGGGCTTCGATTTCGCCGGTCGACCTGTTGCCCGCATGCTTGACGTCGACGGCGTAGAGCGTCTGGCGGCCGTCGTCGTGTGTGAGCCGGAGGTAGAGCAGTGCGCGCAATGTCATCTGCCACCAGCGAAAGCGTTTCAGTGGGCGCCCGTCCCCGGGCTTGACCCTCTGAGCGGACCGGTGGTGCCGCCATTCCTTCAGCATGACTGGCCTCCCGCTAGTCGTTCGGCTCGGCCGCGCAGGCAAGATCCCGCGGCGGGCGCTCCCCGCTGGTCAAGAAAGCCGTCACCGTACTGTTCGCGCACGTGTTGCGGCCGAAGGGATAGACCCCGTGACCGCCCTGGTCGGCGGTCACCATCCTGGCCCGCTTCCCGAACGCGCGCCGCAGCTCCTTGGCCCCGGCAAGCGGCGTTCCGGGGTCGCGTTCGTTTTGCACCATGAGCACGTTCGACGGGCCCCGGTCACCGATGCGCACCGGCGGCTCGACCCGCTTGTCCGGCCAGAACGCGCACGGTCCGATGCTGGCCGTGGAACCGCCCAGCATGGGGTGCTTCAGCCGGTCGACTGTGACATTGCGCTGATACTCCCGCACCGTTGTCGGCCAGCGGGTATCACCACAGATGACAGAGAAGCGCGCAGACATAAGGTTCTCCATGTTCGGCAACGCCGGGACGGGCGGCAGTGGCCGGTCCGTGTCGAGCGCCTGCCAGAACTCGGCCATGTGGGGCATGAGCGCGTCGGAGTAGAGACGGTCGAACGTGAACCCGCGGAACAGCGTCCCGTCGATGCCCTGAACCGGCTTGGCGTCCAACCGCCGCGCGAGATCGAAGAACTTCGCGGTCACTTGCTCCGGTGTGGTGCCCAGACCGTACTTGGGGTGCGCGGCCGCGAACGCCGCGAAGTCGGGGAAGCGGTCCTCCATTCCGCGGGCGAACCGTCGCATGGCGGTGACGTCGTAACCGTCGGGACCCAGGTTGCTGTCGAGGACGAACCGGTCACTGCGCTGGGGGAACATCGTCGTGTACACCGCGCCGAGGTAGGTGCCGTAGGAATGCCCGAGATAGGACACCTTCGGCGCGCCGAGCGCCGCCCGGATCCGGTCCATGTCGCGTGCGGTGTTCGCGGTGGTGGTGTGCGGCAGCATCCACGACGTCTTCGAGGTGGCGCACTGCCGGGCGATGGCCTGGGCGTTCTTCGCCTCCCGAGCGACATCGGCGTCGGTGTGCGCGTACGGTGCGAAGTTGCCGCGCTCCTGCTGCTGCGGCGTCAGATCGCACGTCACCGGTGCGCTGCGGCCGACCCCGCGAGGGTCGAAGCCGATCACGTCGTAGGAGTCAAGCACCTTCTGCGGCAGTCCGGAACCGGCGAGCACGGCCGGGTAGTTCAGCCCCGCACCGCCGGGGCCGCCCGGATCGGTCAGCAGCACGCCGCGACGCTGCGAGGGCTTCTCGCTGGCCAGCCGCGAGATCGCGATCTCTATCCGTCGGCCGTCCGGATGCCGGTAGTCCAGGGGGACTTGCAGCGTCGAGCACTCGAGACGGGGCGCGGCGACGTCCTGCGGACAGGGGCCCCACCGCACGGTGTCCGGCGTCGCCGCCGACGACACGCCCGGCATGGCGGTCGCCGCCATCGTGGTGCTGGCGAGGGCGAGGGTGAGGGGCAGGTATCTGTGCATCTGGTGTCCTCCTGAAAGGGCGTGCGTGAGGGGCGCCAGAAAACGCGGCGTGGAACGCCTGCCGCAGGCTCTGGCCTTCTCCTTCGGGTGGGGTGCGGGTGCGGGGAGCCGATCGCCTGTACCCGCTCGTGGAACCAGTCGACGGTGGTGCCTTGCGGGACGGGCCCGGTCGTCCCGGCCCCGGATCTCGTCAGGCCGCCTCCCGGCTGCGAGGCGGCCCCTTCCCAACACCGACCTGCCCGACGCCCAGCCCCCGGCGGAGGTGGGCCCAACCGCCGAACGCCGTGGCAATGAGCGCGATGAGTCCGAGGAAGATCATCTGGCCGGTCGTGCCACCGGGGACCCAGTCGAAGACTCCCCACAGCACCTCGTTGCTCCGGCCGATCAGAGCGTTGATCACTGCTGGGGCGGCCAGGGCTGTGATCACCATTCCGACCGCCTCAAGGGCCGCGAAACCGGCCTTGCGCATCGCGTATCTCCCTTTCGTGGCCCGCTGACCGGCGACGTGGACGAGTTCTGACCGGCGATTCGGACGAGTTCTGACCGGCAACGTGAACGAGTCTGTGCGCGCGGCCTATTCGGCACATCCACCCGGCGGCCCGTACCGTCTTGGCCCCCGGGCGAGGCGGTCATTGGACTTTGGTCTAGGGCACATCAGCCCTTGGTCTGACTCACCGGCTGCACGCGTTGGCGACAATGGCCAGGTGAACATGTACCTCGCGCCCCGGCTCGAGTGGTGGCAGCAGACCTGGCGGCTGGCGGCAGCCGCGGCAGCGGGTGTCCCGGCCTGGCTCTATACCGGTGTGGTGCTGCACCGGCAGGGCGATGAAACGGGCCTCTGGTTCCACCTCGGGGACCCGCTGGTCGCTCTCGGCTGCCTGACGGCGCTCGTGTGGCGGCGGCGTTTCCCGCTCGCCGTGGCCATGACGGTAGCGATCGCCTCGACCGCGTCGACGCTGGCCGCCGGCGCCGCGCTCGCGGCGCTCGGCTCGATCGCCACCCGGCGTCGTCCGGTGGAGATCGGGGTCGTCGTGCTGGCCTACGTGACCGCGGCCCAGTTCACCGTGGGGGTATACCCGGTCCAGAGCCCGCCCGGTACGTGGTGGATCCA
This sequence comes from Streptomyces sp. NPDC033177, assembly GCF_055577715.1. Classification (NCBI taxonomy): domain Bacteria; kingdom Bacillati; phylum Actinomycetota; class Actinomycetes; order Kitasatosporales; family Streptomycetaceae; genus Streptomyces; species Streptomyces sp. NPDC033177. The sequence goes on from NZ_JBVIPS010000004.1 coordinate 348,326, forward strand.
GCTCACCATGCCCGCACTGATCGCGGGCATCGCGGTGGCGGCGGGCATGGCCATCGGCGCGCGCCGTGTCGAGGTGCGGTCCTTGCGTGCCCGGGCGGAGAGCGCGGAACGGGAACAGACCGCACGAGCGGCACAGACACGGGCTCTGGAACGCAACCGGATCGCCCGCGAGATGCACGACGTACTCGCGCACCGGATCTCCCTGGTGGCCATGCAGGCCGGAGTGCTCGACCACCGCCGCGACCTCAGCGCAGAGGAGAACCGCGTGCTGGTGCGCGGCATCGCCGAGGGATCCCACCAAGCCCTGGAAGAACTACGGGATGTCCTGGGCGTGCTCCGGGCCGAACCGGGCCACCCGGAACCACCACAACCCTCCCTGGACCGGATCCCCGACCTGGTGGCCGACGCCCGCTCATCCGGACTGGACGCCACGCTCACGACCACCGTGACGGGAACACCGTCCGACGTCGTGGGACGCACCTGCTACCGGGTCGTCCAAGAAGGACTGACCAACGCCGCCAAACACGCTCCGGGCGCCCCCGTACAGATCACCCTCGAAGGATCAGCGGGCGAGCAACTCGACGTCAGCGTCCGCAACTCCCCGGCCATCACCACATCTGCGGCGACCACAGGAACCGGGCCACGACCGGCGTCGGGGTTCGGTCTGCTCGGCCTCACCGAACGGGTGGACCTCGCCGGTGGAAAGCTCGACCACCACCCCACACCCGACCGCGGATACGTCCTCACCGCGCACCTGCCCTGGCCGAACCCCACCCACGAAAAGAGAACATGAGTGGACAGCGAACGGCACCCAGTACGTGTCGTCATCGTCGACGACGAACAGCTGGTGCGCATGGCGCTGCGGCTGGTCATCGACGGCGAACCCGACCTGAGCGTCGTCGGGGAGGCGGCCGACGGGAACGCCGCGATCACCGTGGTGGACGAGCAGCGCCCGGACGTCGTGCTGATGGACGTGCGGATGCCCGGACGTGACGGCCTCAGCGCGACCCGCGAACTCCTCGCCCGCGCGGCGCCGCCCCGGGTGCTCATGCTGACGACCTTCGACTCCGACGATCTGGTGCTCGGCGCGCTGCGCGCCGGGGCACTGGGCTTCGTCCTCAAGGACACTCGGCCGGCGCAGATCCTGGACGCGGTGCGGACCGTCGCGGACGGCGAGCCCGTGCTGTCTCCGACGGCCGCAGCGCGGGTGATCGCCGCAGCCACCGGGCCACACTCGGCGCACGTTCGGGAGTCGTCCCGCGACACCGCACGGGCAAAGCTGTCCGCCTTGACCGAACGGGAACGCGAAACGGCTCGGGCCATCGCGGACGGCCTGGGCAACCCGGAGATCGCAGAGAGGCTGCACATCAGCGTCGCGACCGTCAAGGCGCACACAGGCAACCTGTTCGCCAAGCTGGCGGTCGCCAACCGGGTACAAATCGCACTCCTGGTCCGCGACGCGGAGGGATGATCCCGCTCCCGCTTGGACCACTGGTGAACACGCTTCCAGCAAGGCCCGGCGCAATGAGGCAGTCCGGGACCGGCGGACATGTCACCCGGGTGGGCCCGCCGGGCCGCCTTCCGCATCGAGGCGCGCCACCCGCCGGACGCCGGCGACCTGACGGTAGGACGTGTCGAGGAGTTCGGCCACCTCCTGCCAGTCCACCTCCTGGGGGACAGTGGTGCCGCCGGCTGCGAGGTCGATGCCGATCCAGCCGGACGGAGCGAGGTAGGCAGGAAGGAAGAAACGCGTGTCCTCGGCAAGGGCCGCACGGTCCGCGTCGTCCGGCAGGACGATCAGAGCCCGGTCGTAGCGGATTCGGTCATCAGCGGTGCCCTTGGTCGAACCGCCGTACCAGGCAAAGTATTTACCGGCCCGGAAGCCCGGCCGCCCATGTGCGATCTGCTCCTCCGCATCCGGGAACGCCAGCGCCACCCTGCGCAGCCGTACCAGGTACGGGTCGTCGTCCTCGAACATCACAGAATGTGGCATGGCCCCAATTCCAGTCTCGACACTTTTACGACCTCCTCCAAAGTAGACGTGGCCGGGCGGAGCGCGCCGAGGGGCAATGCACCGTAGGGCGTTTCAGGTGACGTGAGTCGCGCTCTCCGCGCGCCCATCGATGGTTGGCCCCTGTCTCCATGCAGGCTGAGCGTGCCCTAGAGGAGGAGTCTCATGTCTGTGTCTGTGACCACCCGTACACCTCGCCGGATGTCGACTGTCCTCACCGCCCTGGGTGGCGGCGTATGCGCTCTTGCTCTGGCCCTGTCCGGTACGGCAGATGCCGCACCTCCAGCACCCGAGCCCACTCACCCCGAAGATGACTACGCCGGCTCCCAGATCCTCAAGCATGAGGCAACGCCCAGGAGCGCCGTTGGACTCACCGCCGCCGCGGGAACCGAGGGCGTGGACGTCAGCAGTCATCAGCGCAAGGTCGCATGGTCCACGCTGCGCAAGTCCGGCGTGAGGTTCGCGTACATCAAGGCCACGGAGTCCAAGAGTTACAAGAACCCGTACTTCACCCAGCAGTACAACGGGGCATACAACGTCGGCATGATCCGGGGTGCCTACCACTTCGCCCTCCCCAACACCTCCAGTGGCGCGACCCAGGCCCGCTATTTCCTCGCTAACGGCGGTGGCTGGTCCAAGGACGGTAAGACACTTCCCGGTGCGCTGGACATGGAGTACAACCCCTACGGAGCCACCTGCTACGGACTGAGCAAGCAGGCCATGGTCAATTGGGTCAGGGACTTCTTCAGGACCTATAAGGCCAGGACCGGCCGGGACGTCGTCATTTACACCTCGACCAACTGGTGGAAGAACTGCACCGGCAACTACACCGGGTTCGGCAAGACCAATCCGCTGTGGGTGCCGCGCTACGGTTCGTCTGTCGGAGCCCTGCCCGGGGGCTGGAAGTACCAGACCATCTGGCAGTACACGTCAAAGGGACCGACGGTCGGCGACCACGACCGGTTCAACGGGGGCCTGGACCGCGTGCAAGCGCTGGCGAACGGCTGACCGACAGCCGCCCACTCATGCGTTCGTCACTGATGGTGATCGCCCCTGCGCCGCGCGCACGGGCGATCGGCGCCGACGCGAGGCCGACGCCGCCGGAACGCGTAGCGACGGGATGGGACAGCCGAACCGTTACCCTGCCCCTGGAGCCGGGGGAGCGACGCAGGTTCGGCGGCTTCACCCGTTGGCGACGGGAACGATCACGGTCGGGTTAGCCCCGCACGCCGCCTGACCGCGCTGTGGTGATCACCCGATACCCGATAAAGGTGGTGCGGAGAATGTTGGGTGATCGGGGCTGGTGTCGCCGCACCATGAGGGCATGGACGACACGACCTTGGTATCCCGATTCCTCCGCGACGGCTTCGTAAAGTTGGAAGGCGCTGTCGCGCCACGCGTGGCCGCGGACTGCGCGCGGCTGCTGTGGCGAGAGACGGGCTGCGACCCGGATGACCCGTCGACGTGGAAGCAGCCCGTGCACTGGGTGGCCGGCATGGCGCAGGGGCCGTTCGCCGCCGCACCCAACTCGCCCGCCCTGCAGCGCGCTTACGACCTGCTCGTCGGCGAGGGGCGCTGGGAGCCGCGCTACTCGCTGGGCACGTTCCCGCTGCGCTTCCCGCACGAGGAGGAGCCGGACGACGCGGGCTGGCACATCGAGGGGAGTTACCTGCCGGAAGGCGAGAGCTGGTACTTCACGAATCTGCGCTCCCAGGGTCGGGCGCTGCTGATGCTGTTCCTGTTCAGTGAGGTCGGTGAACATGACGCCCCGACCCGGATCCGGGTCGGCTCGCACCTCGACGTGCCGAAGGTGCTGGAGAAATACGGAGAGGACGGGGCCAGCGGGCTGACCCTCGCCCCCGATCTGGTGGCGGCGTCCGACCACCGGCCACTTGCCCTTGCCACCGGGTCCCCGGGCGACGTCTTTCTGTGCCATCCGTTCCTGGTGCACGCGGCGCAACCGCATCATGGGGTGCGGCCGCGCTTCATGGCGCAGCCGCCGCTGATGCCGGCAGCACCGTACGAACTGGAGCGGGCCGACGGCGCGTACTCACCCGTGGAGACGGCGATCCGTCGGGGCCTGGGACAGGACACCCCCTGACCAAGTGGGGGACAGCACCAACATAGCTTCGGATAAGCGGGCTTCATGACCATCGCCGCCAATGCAGTGGTGAAAAGGGGAAAGGGCCGGGGCAACTGGCAGGTTGGAGCGGCTGACCAGGCCATGGAGCACATCGAGCGTCAGTTGGAGCAGGCTATGGACGTAGCCGAGCCGGCACGCGTCGCGGCTACGTCGGAGCACCAGCTGCTGAGATCTGCCCCCTCCACGACACGGCGCCCTGTCGGCTGGCGCCTCGCGATGTCGACCAGTACCTCGCCAGTCCGGGCAAGACGCCGAAGCAGTCCGCGACGAGAGCGCGGATCACTTGGATCGACGGGTTCTTCGCCCTCCTTCGCCTCCTTTGCCCTCAAGCGCGCGAACCGGCTCCGCGCTCTGGGGCAGCAGACAGGTGTCGATGACTTCGGCGATTAGGGCGGCGCCGCGGCTGTTCTGGTGGATGTGGTCGGTCGTGAGCACGAGACTTCGGCGCCTCGAGATCGGGTCCAGGCTGCGGCGCAGTACGGCGTGTCGGATGAGGACGCCGGCGCCCGCCGCGGGGGTCAGCTCCCGGTATGGGATCGGCGGCGCGTCCGCTTGGCGTAGTTCCTCGAGCTGGCGTTCGTGGAGCGGGAGGTAGGTCGCCTCGTTGGCAGCGGCAACCTCGGCGACCCTCCGGCTGTATGCCTGGGATGCCTGCGCCGCCGCTCCGTCGAGTTGTTGGCCGAGGACCGGGAGAGACAGCAGTCCGATCATGGCGTCGGTCTCCGTTCGCAGCCGTTCGACGACGGCTCCCAGGCACTGCTGGAACCAGTCGGCCGACGGGCGCTGGGGGAGCTGTTTGCGCTTCATGGCCCGCTCGACGGGGTAGCCGGCGAGGCTCGCTCGGGCGTCATTGGTTCCGATCAACACCGTGACTACGTCGGGCGGGTCCGCGACGAGGGCATCGAGGCGCTGCAAGAGGTTGTAGGCAAAGTCTCCGTTGGCGCCGTAACGGGCGAGTCGCACGTCGCCGGGAGGGCGTCGGCGCTTGAGAAGCTCCAGGTAGTCGACGCTGAGCTGCGCGCGGGTGAGGCTGTCGCCCAGGCACGCGACGCGTGTCGTCACGGCGCTTGCAGGCCGGACGTGCCGACGTGATCGGTGGGGCGGGTATCGGTCCGGGGACGGTGGTCGGTGCCCAGGCCGGCGGTGATGGTCAGGATGGACGCGGGCCCCGTCATGTCGACCGTATGCCATGTTCCGGCCGGGTTGACGGTGGCCTCACCCGGCCCGAGGACAACGCGCTCGGGGACCCCGTCCGCGTCGCGGGTGACGGTCACCGATCCGCTGAGGCAGACGACCAGTTCGTCGCCGGCGGGGTGGCGCTCGAAGTGGTCGCCGGGGCCGTCGCCGTCGAAGATGGTCACGATCCGGCCCTCGGCGCCGTCGGTTGCGACCGCTGCGCTGTAGGCCTGAAGCACCTGTGGGTCCCAGGCGAAGCCCTCGATGGGTTTCGCTCTCGACCCCAGTCCGAGGTGCACGGGGGTGGTGCGCAGGTCGATGGGGTTGGTTTCGTGGTCGAGGAGTCTCATGCCGACGATCGTCACAGGACGACGGTCGGGTGGTCTTGAACAAAACGGAACGGAAGCAGGCGCGGCGGGCGGCCGGTTGGCGACTACCCGGTGCCGAGGAGTATTTCGCCGCGACGCCAGGCTGTCGGCGATCGGCCGGTGAACTCGCGCCAGTCCCGGACGAGATGGGCCTGGTCGGCGTAGCCGGAGACGCTCGCCACCTCGGCCCAGGGGAGTGGGGTGTGTGCTGTTGCCAGTTCGTGGGCGTGCTCGAAGCGCAGAACGCGGGCGAAGGTCTTCGGCGACAGGCCCACCTCGCCGCGAAACCGATCGGTGAGGTAGCGGCGGCTCCAGCCCAGTTCCGAGGCAAGCGCCCCAACCTGGAAGCGGCCCCGCGCGGCGACGAGGCGGCGCCATGCCTCGGCCACCTCGGGGCCCGCCCGGGGCACGCGATCTCCGGCGGCGCGAGTGACGGCGCGCAGGAGCAACTCATCCAGCGCAGCGAACCGCGAGGCCCATGTCGGTGCCGTCTGGAGCCGGTCGACCAGCTCGATGCCAAGCGCTCCAAGAAGCTCCTCGAGCGGGATGAGTTGGTGGGCGAGGACAGCGGCGGGCATGCCATAGACGGCCCGAGCTCCCAGCGGTGTCAGCGATACCTTGACGCCTTGCTGGCGTCCATCGTGGTGGATCGCGACGGACCGGCACATCAGACCGCCGGCCACGCTGTCGAAGCGGGCGACCGGTGACCCGTCGTCGACGCCCGCCGCCACCTCCAAAGGGCCGGACAGACTGATGACCGTGGTGAGTTCGCGTCCCGGCGGCCCGCAGTGCACCCCCGCCGGGAACCCGCGCAGGTCGAAACCGACGTACGAGCCGACATAGCGTCGCAAGGCGGGCGCCGGACGTGCCTCGATCATGGTTGCCGTATGGTCCTCCACCCTGGTCAGTGTACGAACCGGCGAGCCCGGCACAGCCACCACCCGCGCGAACTCACCGTGCTCGCCGCCCACTTCACCGCCCACGGCCTTGCCCCGGAGGGAGCGAGCGCGCCACTCGCTGTCCGTACCCGGCGGCGATCGTCGCTCGAAGCTGCCGACAGACACCAGGCGCAGGCAGCTCCGGACAGCGCATGCCGAAGTCTGGCGTCGACCGGGCGTTGGAAGAGGCAGGTGTCGTCGTGGAGCCGCTGTCGGTGATCGGTGAGCGGCTGCATCCGGTGACGGGCCGGCGGGTCGTGTATGTGGCGTGCCGGTGGCTGTCGGGTGCGGCTTGGGCGGCGTCGCCGCGGGAGGTGTCGGTGGCCGCCTGGGTGGCGGTCGACGAGCTGGCGGAGCGGATCCCGGATGGCGTGTACGGGCAAGTGTGGGAGTACCTGACGGGGCCCGCTCTGCCGTAAGTCGCCGGCACCGTCTACGGCGCCTCACCAGCCGTCGCTGCTGTGCCGCGAGCGCTGGAGTGGTCCGTCTTTCAACTCCCGTGCCCAGTGCGGTGCCTGGAGCCGCATATGACCCGGCTGGTTCGCGACGTGCGGCGCGATGCGCCGACCCGCACTCTCACCCTATGGGGGATTTTGAGGGCGCGTGCACGCAGCCGGAGCGGGACCCGGGCGAAGTCGACGAGGTGCACTGGGAGCGGGTACGGGAGATCACGGATCGGGCGGAGGCGATGCTGCAGGGGGCGACGGCGCCCGCTCCACCGGACCCGCCGGTGTGCCCGGAGTGCGGGCAGTTGGCGGACCGCTTCCCGACATACTCCCAGGCGTGGGTGCTGTTGGAGCCGCTGGATCCGGTGAACGAGGTGCCCGCGCACTTTGTGCCGCCGCGGCAGCGCTGGCTGATCAACAGTGATGGGGTGGCGTGGAATCCGTGGGAGGCGGAGCCGACTCCGGGTGCGGTCTGCCGGATTGCGCACCGGCTGGTGTGTCCAGGGCTGGAGCCGTTGGATCTTTGGCCCTGGCTGACCGCGGAGCGGGAGGAAAGTAGTCGACGCGCGCAGCGGTTGTTCAACCCGCCGCGTTTTGCAGGGCCGGATGAGACCGAGGCCGGGGCTAGCTAGCCGCCGGCCTGCCCGTCGTCCTCGTAGCAGCGACAGAGTCCCGACTTCCCCGGTCCCGCCGCACGCGACGGCGGTCTCGTTCACGCACCCGTACCGCACGGGTTGTTCCGCCGGTGCAGTTGCCGCAGGCTGACACCTCGGCCTCCAGGAGCCGCCGGGGCAGATTGATGAGTCGCGTGTAGCGGTGATCCTGCTCAAGATGCCGGATCTGTTCGCGATCAACCCAGGCCATGACGACTCCTTGCGTCGCTGCGGGTGTGCGCGTGCTCTCTTGCCGCGTTGGCGGTAACCGTTCAGGGTGAGGGCCAGGTAGACCCGGGCGGCCTGGTTCACGGCTCCCGCCTCATGGGTCCGAGCGCACGGCACGCTGTCGTCGCGATGACCTCCAGGCGGGCTGGATGCGGACAACCCGTTTTTCCCCGTTGAGACGACTGAGATCGTTCCTCACATCTTTAGCGTCTTCATGCCCGTCGGGGGTACAGGGTGTCCATGGCCCGCACCTTGATGCGCCTCGAATGCGGCACAAGGCGACCAGGCGAGCGCAACGGCACCTTCCGGGGCGGCTATCCGGCGTTCGTCACCGCCACCGGGGCCCTGGAGTTGTACTGGCCCGACGGCGCGAGCCAGGCGGCGGAGCAACTCCTCGGCCAGCGCCTGGCGTTACTCGTCGTGTTCCTCGCGCAAGTCGTCGGCGCCCGCACTCCATCGGACCGTAAGAAGTGGAGCACAAACACCCCGCCCCCGGCGGCCACCAGGCTGCGGGGCTGATGAACGGAGAACGGATGTCAGTCGACCTCATCGGCTTCCTCGGCGTGGTGCTTGTTGCCTATCTGGTCCCAGGGCCGGACTTCCTGGTGGTGCTCCGCTCAGCAGCCGAGCACCCTGCCAAAGGCCGCGCGGCAGCGCTGGGAGCCCAGGCAGGCTTGTGCGTGCACATGCTTGCCGCCGCCGTCGGCCTGTCCGTGATCGCTGCCCATTCACCCGTGGTGTACGACTCCATCAAGTTCATGGGCGCCGCCTACCTCGTCTACCTGGGCGTACGGGCGGTGCTCGCCGCGCGGCGCAGGGCCAGGGAGTATGCCGCCGCAAAATCCGCACGCAGCGAAAGCCCCTACGCGGCCGTACAGGACACGCCGGGTCAACTGCAGTCGGCCGCCGCGCGATGGCGCTCCGGCTTCGTGCAGGGGTTTTTCACCAACGTACTCAACCCCAAGGCGGCGCTGTTCTTCCTCAGCATCCTGCCGCAGTTCGTCAACGGAGGCGGCGCCAGGACCCAGCAGATCTTCCTCCTGGGGATCCTGGACGTCCTCATCGGGGTCGTTTACTGGTTCGCCCTGGTCGCGGTCGCCGTGCGGCTACGCACTTTGCTGGCCCGGCCGAAGATCCGCCGGCGCTGGGAATTGACCACCGGCTGGCTGTTCATCGCGATGGGCATCGGCGTTGCCACAGCAGCCTGACCGAAGGACCGACTCATACTCAGGAGTTCGCGGGCCGCAAGCAACCCCAGACGCCGTCGGGGTGGTATTTCCGACGGCGTCAGCGTCACCTTGCGTCTCGTCGTGGTCTGCCTCGGCCCTCAGCCGGTGACGAAACGGCCTGGCTAGGGTTGTGGGGTGTGGTTGGGGGCGTACTGCCCGGCGTACTCCTCGGTCGCCGGAACGACGGTGATGATGTCGAGCATGACGCCGTCCGGCGCCGCGACGATGAAGTGGCGCTGCCCGAATTCCTCCGTGCGCAAGGGGAGGAGTTCGGGCAGGCCCGCGAGTGTGACCAGCCTGTGGTGTTCGGCGTCGACGTCGTCCACCTCGAAGTTGAGCAGCAGGCCGCCCTGGAGGGGCGTGCGGTGGCCCTCGGGGATGGTCGGGTGGGCGTGGTCGAGCAGGGCGAGTTCGTATTGGGGGGCGTCCGGGCGGTGGAGGCTCACGTACCAGTCGGCCTCGAAGGTCACCTCGAACCCGAAGTGCTGGGTGTAGAAGTGGCGTGCTGCGGCGACATCGCGGGTGGCGATCACCGGGTAGAAGCTGCCGAGCTTGACCGTCACGATACGTCTCCATCTGCCGGTGGTCTCGTTTCGCATACCCTTGGTATGTGAAGGTGGACGTTAACATACCCGGGGTGTGTGAAAAGGGGAGAGTGGTCAAAAATGGCTGTCACGAGGGCTGATCAGCGGGCGGCGACACGGCGGGCGCTGCTGGCCGAGGGGCGGCGGAGGTTTGCCGCCGACGGCTACCACGACGTGGTTCTCGCCGAGGTGGCACAGGCGGTGGGGGTCACCAAGGGGGCCGCCTATCACCACTTCGAGAGCAAGGTGGGATTCTTCCGGGCCGTGGTCGCCGAGGTGCAACAAGAACTCGGTGAGCAGGTCGCGGACGCGGCCGAGCAGTACGACGACCCGTGGGAGCAACTGCGGGCGGGCTGCCGGGCCTTCCTCGCCGCCGGATGCGATCCGATGGTGCGCCGAATCGTGCTGATGGACGCGCCGGCTGTCCTCGGATGGGACGAATGGCGGGCCATGGATGAGGACTCCTCCGCCCGGCACTTGACCGAGGCGCTCGAGGCCCTCGTAAAGGCCGGAGTCATTACCGACCAGCCGGTGGAGCCGCTGGCGCGGTTGCTGTCAGGGGCGATGAATGAGGCAGCCCTGTGGCTGGCCCGATCAGCAAGCCCGCAGGAACTGGCACACACAGAGGCAGCGTTGGACCGGTTGCTGAACGGCTTGCGTGGTTCCCGACGGTGATCGGGTGGGCGAGCGAGGTGAGGAACACAAATGGCTGTGTACGTCGCCGTTGTTGTCAGGTCTGCCGAGCCTCGGCGAGCCGGTTGCTGCGGTCGATCTCCGGCATGTGTGTCTCGGCCCAGGCCCTCAGAGCGGAGAGCGGCTTTTCGAGGGACAGGCCGAGCCCGGTCAGTTGATAGTGCACGGCGGGCGGCACTGTGGGTTCCACACGGCGCATCACCAGGCCGTCCCGAACCAAGCTCTGCAACGTGACGGACAGCATCTTCTGAGAGATACCCGGAACGCGACGTCGCAGCTCCGCAAAACGGAGCTCCCCGGGATCGGCCTCCGCCAACACTTTGACCACCATCGACGTCCACTTGGTGCCGATCCGGTCGAGCAACTGGCGGGTCGGACATTCCGGATCCAGCAGATCACCACGCTCGCCGGACCGCCGACTGGGTCCATCGGACTTCGATGCGGTCACCCGGAGCTCACCACCTGAGGGGAAAGTGCCGTCTTCGAAAGACCAGGGTAGTTCCCTACCGTGACACTGTCACCATTCCTCACCACCCCTGGAGCCGACTCGTGCCCGAACTGCGGCGCATCTCTGTCAACGGTGTCGAACTGAACGTCGCTCTCGCCGGATCAGGCCCGGCCGTCCTGCTGCTGCACGGCTTTCCGCACACCTGGGAGCTGTGGACGGACCTCATGGCCGACCTGTCCGACCGCTACCGCGTCATCGCGCCTGACTTGAGGGGGTTCGGCGCGAGTAGCGGGACCACCTCGGGATACGACGCAGGCACCCTGGCCGAGGACGCCGCCGCGCTTCTCACCACGCTCGGCGTGTCCTCGGCGGCGGTGGTGGGCATCGACGCGGGCACCCCGCCGGCCTTCCTTCTTGCCCTACGCCACCCCGGTCTCGTCCGGCGCCTCGTCGTCATGGAGTCCCTGCTGGGCCGACTGCCCGGTGCCGAAGACTTTCTCGCCGACGGTCCGCCCTGGTGGTTCGGCTTCCACGCAGCCGCGCCCGGACTCGCCGAGACCGTGCTCGAAGGCCACGAGGCCGCTTACATCGACTGGTTCTTGCACACCGGCACACTCGGGGAGGGGATATCCCCTGCGATCCGGGATGCGTTTGTCCGCGCGTACACGGGCAGCCATGCGTTGGGCCGCGCTTTCTCGTACTACCGGGCACTGCCCGAGAGCGCACTGCAGATCGAGCAGGCGACCACCATCGCCCGCCTGACGGTACCGACCATAGCGCTGGGCGCCCGCCCCGTCGGCCGCGCACTGGAACGCCAACTCCGCCCGATCACTGACGATCTCACCGGACACGTCATCGAAGACTGTGGCCACATCATTCCCCTGCACCGCCCGCAAGCTCTGCTCGCGCTGCTGCATCCGTTCCTGGCCAATAGGAACGCGACCTCATTGACCTGCTGAGCACCTCGGTGGACGATCTGCCTGGCCGCCGCCCTGCGAGCCGAGATTCCGGCGCTGGACGTGTGCCTGGGGGTCTGGGGCCCCAACTGCAGGCTTGTGCGCAGGGATTGACAGTACGGCCCGCCGCTCAGCTCGGCCAGGATAACGAGCTCGACTGGGCCGCGCTGAACGATGGGCACCGTGCCCAACATGGGCACCAACGTGGCCAGCGCCCAGCGCCGACTCGGCTTATGTGGCCGCCAGTTGGAGGGGCGTAGTGCCGCTGGATGTCCTGAGCACAGGTGTGTCAGTGGTGCATGGCATGGTGGCAGCCATGGAACCAACTGTGCGTGATGCTGTCCTGGACGCTGGGCGGACCCTTGGATTGCCCGAGAGGGTCAGCGAGGCGTTCATTCGCCTCCTGCGCCCCTGCATCTACCTCTGCCCCTTTGACGAACTGCCGGAAGAGTTGAGGAAGGGCGCCCGTCCGGCCGCTCGAGCCGCTGGGTTTCCCCATCTTCCCAGGGACATGGACGTACCGCCGGGCCTGCCGCACGTGTTGACCATCGACTGCGCCGCCATACCGGCCGGCGTCCTCGACATCGACTTTCCCGTCGACGGCCACCTGATCGTCCTTGCCGACATCACGGACCATCCCGGTGGAGGCGTCGTCATCCACCTGCCGACAGGCACCGAGACGGCCGAACGCCGCCGGGAGGTGGACGAGGTCAAGGAGAGAGGCGCTGCGGTGTTTCGCGAGCCGTTCTCGCTCTACGCGGTACCGGGCATCACCGATCCCGCGTTTCTCAGCCGGTCCCACGTTGCAGAAGCGGTCGACTACGTCGGGGACGATGCCGAGCGGGCCGACCTCGTGGAGGAGCTGATCGATGAAATCAGGGAGGTTCTCATCGATCGGTGGGATCACGGCATCCAGCTCGGCGGTTACTCCGGCGCCTGGCAGAACCCGGTGGAGGACCGCGGGAACGTACTGCTCATTCACATTGCGGAGAACGCGGTCTGTGACGGAGATGGTCACATCACCCTCATCTCGGGGACTCAGGAGCAGATCGCAAAGCGCCGCTTCGACGAACTCGATTTCGACGTCGAGTGCTGACATCGCTGACCTCGCTGACATCGCCGGGTCGGGCAGGCGGCGGTAGGCGATCCTCCACGGTGATCGGTGTGGGCATGCCCTGACGAGTGCATCGACGGGGGCGTGGGTCCCTTGCTGAGCTTTTTGCACGGTGGTGGCCACCACCTACGACAAGATGGTCGCCCCCTACACGTCGAGCTTCCTCGCGGCCCCCGTCGGCCGCCCTGGAGCGGTCGACAACATCACGCTCCAACGTGTGTGTCCGACCGACAGGTCAGGTCACCTCGATACTTTTTCTCGCCCAACGTGATCAACCTGACCTTGGACGCCCTCGACCCCGCGCTCCGCCCCACCCGGACGTGCACGACCCGTACTCCCCTCCTCCCGCTGCCCTGAGGAGGGACACCTCACGCAGCCGGCGCGGCGGACCACGGCCGTGGTCGTGCGGGGGAGTTGACCGTGGTTGCTGCGTGCGCCGTAGCGGCAGGTGAGATTCAGTCCGTGGAGAGCGCTTCGATAAGACGTCCCGCGTCGGGGGCGTCGAGGGCTCGGGTGGCGTCCGCAAGCGCAACCACCCCGACGAGGGTAGTGCCGTCGATCACGGGCAGACGCCGGACCTTGTGCTGGGTCATCGTGCTGAAGACTTGTTCCGCGTCGTCGTCTGCGCCGATCGTGACGGCTTCGCCCTGCGCCAGGGTGCCCGTCTCCACCTCCGCAGGGTCGAGCCCCTTCGCGAGGACCTTCACCACGATGTCCCGGTCGGTCACTACGCCGACCAGCCGGTTGTTCTCGCCGCAGATGGGCAGGGCGCCCACCTGGAGCTCCGCCAACCTGCGTGCCGCGTCGAGGGCGCTGTCGTGCCCCTGAACGCACTGCGCGCCGCCGGTCATGATGTCCCGTGCCTTTTTCGTGGCCATGGTGAAGTGCCGTCCTCTCTGTCCTGGCTGCTCCGGCCTGCCTCCGCGTCGGAGGTTGTCAGGATCGGGTGACCGGGAGGGGCGCCTGCGAAACAGTTCGGCGTCTGGTTGTGGATGCCACGTAGCATCTAAGCTCCGAGTAAGCGTTTGCTTAGCCATTGGGCCGGTGGCGGGACCGCAGCGCCAGCTGAGAGGCAGGGAACCTGATGTCGATCATCGATGCGTGGATGCAGCATCCCACGCTCCGTCACTCCAACCATGAGATGTTCGAGTCGTTGCGCCGGTGGACGGGGCGGGGGCTGCTGGACGAGCCAGTGCCGATCAAGGACACGGTGGCGTTGATGGCTGCCGCCGACGTGGAAATCGGTCTTTCGGCAGCCTGGTACGGACCGCAGGGGCCGTTGATCAGCAACGATGAGGTGGCCGAGTTCGTCACTCAGGCCGACGGGAGGCTGCGCGGGGTGGCCGGCGTGGATCTCACCCGACCGGTCCAGGCCGTACGGGAATTGCGCCGCGCGGTGCAGGAGCTAGGCTTCGTGGCCCTGCGGATCGTGCCCTGGCTGTGGCAACTCCCGCCCACTGACCGCCTGTACTACCCGCTGTACGCCGCCTGCGTCGACCTCGGCATCCCCTTCTGCACGCAGGTCGGACACACAGGCCCGCTGCGGCCGTCCGAGACCGGCCGCCCCATCCCTTACATCGACCAGGTCGCGCTCGATTTCCCGGAACTGAGCATCGTGTGCGGGCACATCGGCTATCCGTGGACCACCGAGATGATCGCGGTAGCGGACAAGCACGCCAACGTCTCCATCGACACCAGCGCCTACACGGCTCGCCGCTACCCGCCCGAGCTGGTCGACTACTTGCGCGGCCGGGGTCGCAAGAAGGTGCTGTTCGGCACCAACTACCCCATGATCACTCCCGCCCAGGCCCTGGAACACCTCGGTGAGCTGGGCCTGGACGAGGAAGCCACCGAACTGTTCCTGGCCGGCAATGCGCGAAGGATCTTCCGCCTCTGACCTGACGCAATCAGAGCCGTGAGTCTGCGGTGCAAAGAGGTGCCTTGAGGCGGAAGGGCCCGAGGGGAACCAGACCCGCCAGCCACACACGGGACGGCTCAAAAACGTCGGCTCCCGAGTGGTGGCCTGCCTGGGGGAGGGGGAGTCTTGATCTGAACCGGCTGCTGCGTGCCACGGTTCATGAGCATCCAAGACCAGCACGGAGGCCCTGTGACAACCGTCCACGCCCCGCACGCGCGGCCGGGCCTCGGCAGAGTGCTGATACTGCCGGGTGTCTACGCGCCGCAGGCCGACACCCGTTTGCTGGCCGAAGCGATCCGACGCGAAAACGTGTCCGGCCTGGATGTACTCGACCTGTGTTCGGGCAGCGGCGTGTTGGCAGCTCACGCTGCCAGGCTCGGAGCCAGGGTGAGCGCTGTCGACATATCGCGTCGTGCTGTCCTGACCACTCGCCTCAACGCGCTGCTTGCGCGGCAGCATGTCGCCGTTCACCGTGGCGACCTCTTGGGCGCCCTGCCTGGGCGGTCCTTCGACCTCATCGTCAGCAACCCGCCCTACGTGCCGGCTCCCCGATCGGCCCTGCCCCGCGTGGGCCTCGCCCGCGCCTGGGACGCCGGTCCCGACGGGCGCGCCCTCCTGGACCGGATCTGCGCCGTCGCGCCCATCGCTTTGCGTCCCGGCGGGGTACTGCTGTTGGTGCATTCCGCGGTCAGCGGGCCCGAGGCGACCGTGCGGCGCCTGCGGGAGGCCGGGCTGCGGGCCGGTGTCAATGACCGCATACAGGTCCCGCTTGGCCCCGTCATGCGGGGGCGGCTGGGTTGGTTGCGCGAGCGCGGGCTGTTGAGCGCCGATGGAGCTGAGGAAGAACTGGTGGTCATCCGTGCCGTCAAACGCTGACCCCCGCTACGACCTAGCCGACCGGAAGGGGCCTCTGCGGGTCGAGGGTCTGGCCGATGTGGTTCTCGTTGACGGCCCTGTGTCCGTCGAGGCCACCCTCGCCCACGGCCAAGGACGGCGGTCATGACCGCCGCGGAACAGCTCCGCGCCGGGGCCCCGGTCTTGCCGATACCGCGCGGCGAGCTCTCGCGCGCAGTGATGCGTGCCCTGCGCGGGGCCGATGCCGTCCACGAGCAGATAGTCCGCAGAGAGGTGATCGGCGGCCTCCTTGAGAACGAGCCCGCGCTCGCCAGCGAAATCGCCTGCGGTATCCGTTCCACCAGTTTCCACCCGCACGGCGACCGCATCCCGTAGTCCGCACCACTTGCACAGCACAACCCACGTACCCCCCCCACGGTTGGAGAGCGCATGCCGAGCCAGAAGCCTGCCAGGAAACAGTCGACGAAGACCACCCGGTCAAAGACAGCTGCGGACAAGCCCACGGGAACCAAGGCGACCCAGAAAGCCGCCAAGGCGACCGCCAAGAGGACTGTGCCGACGGCTTCCAAGACCAGGGGGACCACAGACAAGAAGTCGACGGCTGTCACGAAGAAGACGACGGCTTCAAAGAAGGCGGCAACGGCGACGAAGAAGACCCCGACGCCCCAGCCCGCGGCGAAGAAGACCCCGACGCCCAAGCCCGCGACGAAGAAGCCCGCAACGAAGCGGCCGACGGGCGGGCGTACCAGAAACCCCTTGAAAGCCGTGGCGAAGAAGGCCGTTGCCGCTCTCACTCCGGGCGCCGGCCCCGCCGGCGGTGTTCCTGGCAAACCCGGAGCAGAGTCGCCCACGGTCGCCGAACCCACCACCCCGCGCCCCCCGCTGCCGCCCAAGCCTGACCAGAGCGGCCCCGCCGCGGTCGGTCCGACCGGAATGGTCACGGCCGGGTCCCCCGATGAGCTGGCCCAGGGCGATATGTACCTGACCACCGCTCAGGGCGCGCGGCTGTACGAGACCGACCACTCACTGAAGGCCGGCGAGCGGGGGCCGATCCTGCTCCAGGACCACCACCTGCGTGAGAAGATCACGCACTTCGACCACGAGCGCATTCCCGAGCGCGTCGTGCACGCCCGCGGCGCCGCCGCGCACGGCGTGTTCCAGGGCTACGGAACCGCCGCCGCTGTCACGAAGGCTGCCTTCCTGGGGGAGGGCGTCGAGACCCCGGTCTTCGTGCGGTTCTCCACCGTTCTCGGCTCGCGCGGTTCCGCTGACACGGTGCGCGACACTCGCGGGTTCGCGACGAAGTTCTACACCGGCGAGGGCACCTTCGACCTGGTCGGCAACAACATCCCGGTGTTCTTCATCCAGGACGGCATCAAGTTCCCCGACATCATCCACGCCGGCAAACCGCACCCCGACCGGGAGATCCCCCAGGCCCAGAGCGCCCACGACACCTTCTGGGATTTCGTCACCCTGCACACCGAAGCCACCCACCACACGCTGTGGAACATGTCCGACCGGGGCATCCCGCGCTCCTACCGGATGATGGAGGGATTCGGCGTCCACACCTTCCGCCTGGTCGCCGCCGACGGGGCGACGTCCCTGGTCAAGTTCCACTGGAAGCCGAAGCTGGGTGTGCACTCCCTGGTCTGGGAGGAGGCTCAGATCACCAACGGCGTGGACCCGGACTTCCACCGACGTGACCTCGCCGACGCCATCGAGGCCGGCGCGTACCCGCAGTGGGAACTGGGTATCCAGGTGTTCCCCGACACCGCCGAGCAGACATTCGAGGGCATCGACCTACTCGACCCGACGAAGATCGTTCCCGAGGAGCTGGCACCGGTGCAGCCGGTGGGTCTGCTCACGCTCAACGCCAACCCGACGAACTTCTTCGCGGAGACCGAGCAGGTCGCCTTCCACGTCGGGCATCTGGTGCCCGGCATCGACGTCACTGACGACCCGCTGCTCGCCGGCCGCCTGTTCTCGTACCTCGACACGCAGCTCACCCGGCTCGGTGGGCCCAACTTCGGCCAGCTGCCCATCAACCGCCCGCACGCACCCGTCAACGACATGCTGCGCGACGGCATGCACCAGACGGCGGACCACAGCGGCGTGGCTCCCTACCATCCCAACTCCCTGGACGGCGGCTGCCCGTTCATGGCCGGGGAGGACATGGGGGCCTACGTCGAGCGGCCGGTGACGGTCCCGAAGGGCCGCAAGGTCCGCCAGGCCCCCGCCTCGTTCGACGACCACTTCAGCCAGCCGCGGCTGTTCTGGCTGAGCATGACGGCGGTGGAGCGTGAGCACATCATCGCCGCGTACACGTTCGAGCTGGGCAAGTGCTACGAGAAGCCGATCAAGGAGCGTGCGCTCCAGGTCCTCGCCAACATCGATCCCGTGCTGTGCGAGCAGGTGGCGACCGGTCTTGGCCTGCCCGCCCCGTCCGCGACGGTGAAGCTGGTGAAGTCCGCTCCCAGTCCGGCACTCTCCCAGGTCGGAGACACCTGGCCGCTGGACGGCCGGATCATCGGCATCGTCGCCGATGCGGGCTGCGACCTCGACGGGGTCCGCGCGGCGCGCCGGGCAATCCTGGACGGCGGGATGGTCCCCCTCGTCATCGCCCCGGCAGGCGGCGAACTGGACGCCTCGGGCGACCCGGTCACCGTCCAGCGCACCTACGCCACCGCCCGGTCCATCGAGTACGACGCCCTGCTCCTGGCGGGGGCGCCCGGCGCGGGCGCGGACGCCTTCGGTGCCCGGGACGCGAAGGCGGGCAAGCGCCGCAAGAGCGCGCGCAACGCGACTGCGACCACCACCACCGACCCGCGAGTCCTCTTGCTGCTGACCGAGGCGTTCCGGCACGGCAAAGCGATCGGCGGTTGGAATGGTGCGCAGACCACACTGGCCGCAGCGGGCATCTCGGCGGACGCGCCGGGCGTGGTCAGCGACGACACAGGTACCGGCGCGCTGCAGGGGCTGACCGAGCTGATGGGCGCGCACCGGGTCTGGGAGCGCTTCCCGACGCAGGCCTGAGTCACCTTCACAGGGGAGCGGCCGGGGTTCCTGCACCGGGGAGGGGCTGAGCGATCCGTGTGACCGCTCAGCCCTCCCCGGTCGGCTTCTGTGTCCTGGCCTTCAGCTCTGCTGGGCGCCTTCGCCGATATCTCCGTCCGTGTCCTTGTCCCGATCGGCGTGCAGGCGTACCCCCTCCAGTGGCCGGACCGCGGGCCCCTGGAGGACCGCACCCTCGACGTCGAACCTCGACCCGTGGCACGGGCACTCCCATGACGTCTCGGCCTCGTTGAACGACACCAGACAGCCCAGATGGGTGCAGCGTGCAGAGACCGCGTGCGTAGTGCCGTCCGGGTCTCGGTACACCGCGCACCGTTCGCCGTCGACCCGCACCACCGCTCCGGTGCCGGGCGCGATCTCCGCTACGGAGTCGACGTGCCCGGTGGCCAGTCGGTCCCCCACGAAATGCTTGGCCACCTTCGCCTGTGCCGTGAGGAATCCGGACGCCTCCTTGGCCACGCTCTTCAGCCGCCGCGGGTCGTACAGGTCCGCCCAGTCGGGGGATTCTCCCGCGATCAGGGAGGTGAGGAATTGCCCGGCCAGGACGCCGTTGGTCATGCCCCAGCCGCCGAAGCCGGTGGCCACGTAGGTGTGCCGGGAGCCCTTGTGGAGGGGGCCGATCAGCGGAACGGTGTCGGTGGAGGAGTTGTCCTGAGCGGCCCAGCGGTACGTGGTCGGCCCGGCGGTCGGGAACCGTTCGTGCAGCCAGGCGTCCAGGCGGGCGAAACCCTCGGAGGGGTCTCCGGTGCCGGGCGTGAAGCCCTCTCCGGTGACGATGAGCAGCCGCTGCGATCCGTCGTCACCGTACGGGGCCGTTCGCACGGACCGCTTGCCCTCATCCTCGGTGATGTACATGCCGCCGGGATCATCAGCCACGGGCAGAGGCGCCGCCACCACCAACTCGCGGGAGGGGGTGAGCCGGGAGAAGAGCAGAGCGCGATCGAAGACCGGATAGTGGGTGGCGACCACGACGTGCTTGGCGGTGACCGTATGCCCGGACTCCGCGGTGACCTTGCAGGGGGAGCCCTCCGAGAGGTCGGTGACACGGGTCCGCTCGTAGATCACACCACCGAGTCGGCCGAAGTCCTCCGCGAGCGCGAGGAGGTACTTGCGGGGGTGGAACTGTGCCTGGTCGGCGACGCGCACGGCCCCGCCGACCGCGAACGGCAGGCCGGTTTCCTCGACGTACGTGGCTCGCAGCCCTGCCTCTGCGGCGGCCTTCGCCTCGGCCCGCAGGACCTTCTCGCCCGTTGCGTCACCCGGTTGGGCCGCGTAGGTGAACGAACTGCACTGTTCCAGATCGCAGTCGATGTCCAGTTCGGCCACGATCTCCCGCAGCCGGTCGAGCGCGCCCTGCTGGGACCGGGCGTAGGAACGGGCGGCGGCGGGGCCGCGCGTGCGGCGCAGCCGGTCGTAGACGAGTGTGTGCAGCACAGAAACCTTGGCCGTGGTGTAACCGGTGACCCCGGCCGCGATCCGGTCCGCTTCCAGAACGGCAACGCGGTGCCCCGCCCTGGCCAGTTCCCATGCAGTGCTCAACCCTGCGATGCCGCCCCCGACCACGGCGACATCCACCTCAACTGCGGCGTCCAGGGAGGGGTGGGCCGTGGCCGGGCTGGTGTCCATCCAGAAGGATTCGGGCCGGCCTGGGAGTACGTCGTCGGGGTGTGTCACGGGTGTGTGCCTGCTTTCCGGGAGGGGTGTCGCCTCGGCAGGCACGGGTGCCCCGCGAGGGCCAGACCCAATCCACCACGTCGACCTGGACCGCGCACAGCGGGACACGCCCTGGAGGGTCTGCCGAGCGGTCAGCAGCCCACGCGGGCAGGCACGAGACCTCCTGATCCAGAGTGGCGCCCCGTCACGCACTCACCGTACGGAACCCGCAGTTGCCGCTGCCCGTGCAAGGGTGGGGTGGCTCAGAAGGGTGCGGGGCCGTCGCCCGTGACCGCGGCGCTGCCACTCTCCGCGTCCATGTCGATCCGGGCGGTCCCCTGGGTGCCGTCGGGCATGCGGATCGTGACGCTGCTGCTTTGCACTGCGGCCCAGAACGATGCCTGCAGCCCGTCGGCGTGCACCGTGCCCGACCAGGTCCTGGACGCTTGGTGGTCGACGGCTTGCAGAGCGGCCATCACCTCGGTCGCCTCTCCGTTGATGACGAGTGTGACAGGGCCTTCGTAGATGTCGGTCATGCGTCCAGCCTGCCCGAAGAATCAGCGACGACTCCGTCTTCGTGTTCTCAGCGTGGACGGTTGACGCGCTGCTCGATGTCGAGGGTGAGTTGGAGAGCCGCCAGCACGCTGTCTGGGGAAATCTGGTTCTCGGCCTGGCCGCGGAGTACGGCCATGACGTGATTGATCATGTCGGTGTACTGGTCGGCCGGCGGGAGGTCCAGTTCGCTGGGCCCGTCGGCGGTGTAGGCGGTGACGGTTCCGGACGGTTTGCCGTCGAAGCCCATCGTGGAGGTGGCGTCCAGTACGCCGTGATCGAATGTGGCTGTGTAGCCACCACGAGCTCCCCACGCCTTGGGCATCAAGGAGGACATGGAGCTGCGGGCTGTCGCGCCGTCAAAACCCAGGGCGGCCTCGATGGCGGCGGAGTCCTTGTCGCGTGCCACAGTGGTCACGGTGACGTCCTGGGGTAGTCCGAGGGTGCGGGTAATGATGTCCATGTCGCTGTGCATGGCCTCCAGTGGCAGGGCCTTCAGCCCGAGTGAGGCACCCGGCCACAGGGGAGCGGTCATGTTCCACAGGGTGAGCTGTTCCAGCCGCCCGTAGGTCCCCTTGCTCGCCGCGTCGAACAGGGCCTGGTTGGCCGGGATGAACCGCTCGAACATGTCAACGAACACGTGTTTGTTGCTGCGCGCCGCCGCATCGGCGACGCGTTTGGCGTCCTCGATGTCGTCGGCCAGGGGCAGCTCCACCAAGGCGTGCTTGCCCGCTTCCAGGGCGCGCAACACGTACGAGGCGTGCAGTGGGACAGGCAGGCAGATGTCGACCATGTCGAACGCGGGGTCTGTGAACGCGGTGTCCATGTCGGTGGAGGAGGCGAACCCGAACTGGCCGGCCGAATGTGCGGTCTTCTGCGGGTCGCGGCCGAACATCACCACCTCCACGTCGGTGCGGGCGGCGTAGACGGCGGCGTGCGCCTGACCGAAGTTGGTTCCTAGCAGGGCGATCTTCATGACTTTTCCTTCCCGGGTGGCGGGCGTTCGCCGTCGGAACTCATGCCTCGGCGGGCTGGGCGGGCAGGGAGCAGAGGCCGAAGCGATTGCCGCGGGAGTCGACGATGCGGGAGAGGACCAGCCCGTCGGGGGAGGCCTCGGGTCCGTACTCGACCTGGACTGCCGACTGCTGTGCGGCGGCGTCGGTGACAGCGGCGACGTCTGAAACCAGAAAGGTCGGCATGGCGTAGTCGGCGCCGTCGCGCTGGCTGCCGTGGTCCCACAAACCGCCGGAGGGCCACTCGGCGCCGCCGGTGTAGACCCTGAAGTACGGCCTGCTGCCGGCTGTCTTGTCCTCTTCGAACCGCCAGCCGAAGGCTGCGGTGTAGAAGGCCATCGTGGCCTGCGCATCCGTGGTGCCGATCTCGAACCCGGCCATGGCTCCCGCTTGCGGCGCGGCTGCGGCCTGCTGCATCTGCTCTTCGGTTGCCTTCGCCCGATCGGCGAGCTTTGCCGACTCGCCGCGGGAGAACAGGGACAAGACGTTGCCGCGCGGATCGGCCAGCCGTGCGAAGACGGTCACGTCACCGACTGCCGTCGCCGGTACCAGGACCTGCGCGCCGAATGCGATGAGTTTTTCGACGTCGTCATGGACGTCGGCGGACAGGACGGAGAGGTTGAGACTTTCACCTCCGGTGTCACCTTGCTGGATGGCGCCCATCGGCCAGGGTGCGCCCGGGGCGAGGATGCGGGTGTAGGTGCGGCCGTCGATGGAGGAGTCCGGGTCGACTTCAAAGCTCCAGCCGAGGAGGGGGCCGTAGAAGTCGGTCACGGTCGTCAAGTCGGTGGTGCCGAACTCGAACCAGACCACCTGGCCGGGAGACATGAAGCCCATGGTGTGACTGCCTTTCGTGTGTGACGTGCGAAGGGGGGAGCGGGGAGCAGGCCGCCGGGGAGTCTTGCGGTTCTGCCGTGGGTGGCCTCCGGCACAGGCCGCAGGGTTCTTGTCCACGCCGCAGACGTTATGGCCCTTTTAGGACATCTCGCGTCCGTAAAGGGCGTCATCCTGGAGACATGACGACCGACCTTCCCGCCCGGATGCTCCGCTTGCTGTCCCTGTTGCAGACGCGCCGCGAGTGGTCGGGGGCCGAACTCGCAGAGCGGCTCGGCGTCACCGCCCGCACGGTGCGCCGCGACATCGACCGCCTGCGTGAACTCGACTATCCCGTCGAGGGCACCACCGGTCACGCCGGCGGCTACCGCCTGGCCGCGGGTGCCGCGATGCCGCCGCTGATCCTCGACGACGAGGAGGCCACCGCCACCGCCGTCGCCCTGCGCACCGCTGCGGGCCAGCTCACCGGCATGGAGGAGACCGCCCTGCGCGCCCTCGCCAAACTCGAACAGGTCCTGCCCGCGCGCCTGCGCTCGCAGGTCGCCGCCCTGCAGCAGTCAACGGCCACTGTCGAATGGGAGCGCCGCGGTCCGCGCATCGACCCGGCGACCCTGGCGGCGCTGGCCGCCGCCTGCCGCGACCGAGAGACCGTGACCTTCGCCTACACCACCCGCAGTGGCCACGGCGCCGACCGCCGCGTCGACCCGCACCACCTGGTCTCCTCCGGCGGTCTGTGGTACCTCCTCGCCCACGGCCACGCACGCGAAGATTGGCGCGTCTACCGCCTCGACCGCATCGGCGACCTGACGCCGACCCGCCGCCACTACGCACCCCGCCCCGTGCCGGGTGAGGATCCCGCCGCCTACGTGGCAGGGAAGATCGCCTCCGCGCCGGTGCGCTACCGGGCGATCGCGACCCTCCGGGAACCCGCCGATGCCGTACGTCGGCGTACCTGGGCCCTGGCCGACCGCATCCAACCGGCCGGTCCCCACTCCTGCACGGTCGACTGCTCCGGCGATGACCTACCCGGCATCGTCCAGATCCTCGTCGGCCTCGGCGCCGAGTACGCCCTGGATGCCGACGATGCCGTCCTTGGTCATCTGCGCGCTGCGGCCCGCCGCATCCTCGACGCCGCCGGATGAGATCGGATGCCTGGTGCGTCCTTTTAGGACACGACGTGACCTCAAAAGGTTCTACTGTCTATTTTGTGGCCATATGGGCCGCCTGTTCTCAGACAGCATCCCCATCTCAGGAGCATCACTGTGAAGATCGCAATTCTCGGAACCGGTGCGGGCGCCCGCCAGCACGCAGCCCGCATGTCCGCGCTCGGCCACCAGGTCGTCGTCGGCACCCGCAATCCGCAGGCCACCCTCGCACGGAGCGAACCGGACATGATGGGAACCGGTCCCTTTGCCGCGTTCCACGCCGCCCACCCCGCGCTGACCCTGGCCACGTTCGCCGAAGCCGCCGACGCGGGTGAACTGGTGATCAACGGCATCGACGGCGCGAACGCCGTCACCGCCCTGACTGCCATCCCCGCCGGAGCCCTCACCGGCAAGACCCTCATCGACTACGCCGTCCCCTACGTCTACCAGCAGCCCGGCGACCCGGAACACTCCTGGCCCACCCCCTGGGGTGAAATGCCGCGTCTGGACCCCGTCGACACCGACAGCCTCGCCGAACAGATCCAGCGAGCCCTGCCCGATACCCCCGTCGTCAAAGCCTTCGTCACCCAGGAACAGGAGACCGTCGTCAATCCGGCCGAGTTCGCAGGCGGCGACCACACCATGTTCCTGGCCGGCAACCACGAAGAGGCCAAGTCCGCGGCCCGCGAACTTCTGAACGCCTACGGCTGGACCGACATCATCGACCTCGGCCCCCTCGCCGCGGCCCGCGGCCTGGAGATGTACGCCCACTTCCACACCGCCGTCGGCCTCGCTCTCGGAGGCCGCTTCGGCGTCAAGATCATCCGCTGAACCGCCAGCCCTACGCTCGGTGGACGGGAGGCGTTTCGGACGGTGCATCGGGCGACTTACCGGTGGGCGCGTCGGGCGGCACGGCGGTGGTGGAATCCGATGTCACGCGTGATCCGGGATGGCGCAGCGCGCACAAGAACGCGATGCCGAGCGCGATGGCCATCCCGTAGAAGACCCACTGGTTGGCATGGGCGAAGTCCATTTGGATGTCGCCCATCGCTTCACGCATCCGTGTGGCTGCCGGTCCATCCCCGGTCGGAGCCCGGCCGTCCGCGTTCCCGGCGACCGCCTCGGCCACCGAACGCGCTGTATCCCGGGCCTCGTCCTGAGACAGGCCCCGGCTCTCTAGGGTGTCCGTCACGCGGTTGGTGGTCACGTGCGTCAGCATCGTGCCGAAGACGGCAAGGCCCACGCTCGCCGCGAAGTTGCGCACTGTCTGGGTGATGCCGGTGACTTCGCCGTACGAGGCGCCGATGGCCCTGTTGACCGCGTCTGTCGAGGCTGGGGCCAACAGGAACCCGATGCCCGCCCCGGCCAGAGCCACGTACGGCCACTGATTGTGCATCGACAGATCGGTCAGTTTGCCGGCCCAGAGCGCGAAGCCGACCGCCCCGAGAGCCGTGCCAATCTTCAGGGCCGGCCGGGCGCCCCTCCTGTCAAGGATCCGACCGCCCCACTGCGAGGTGATCGCGAATCCCGCGAAGAAGTAGAGCAAATACAGTGCTGCCTGGTTCGGCGAGGCGCTGAGCGAGACCTGGGCGTATACGGAGGCGAAGAAGAACAGCGGGACGAACGCGAGCATCGCGAAGAACAGGACGAGGTTGTCCACCGTGAACGCCTTGTCCCTGAACACCTGCATCCTGATCAGGGGTTGGGCCACGGTCATCTCGTAGCGGACGAACACCGCGAGCACCGCCAGGCCACCGAGGATGCAGACCCAGGTCAGCACGCTGCTCCAGCCCCACGCCTGGGCCTGCTGGAGACCCAGCACGCTCAGCCCCATGCCCACCGCGACCAGCGCGGCTCCCCGGACATCGAGCTTCTCGGGCCGCCGGACGTTGGGGACATGTGCCATGAAGGTGAGGATGAGCGCGATCACGGCGACCGGGACGTTGACCCAGAAGATCGCGCGCCACGTCCACCCGGTGAGCCACCCGCCGAGCAAGGGGCCGATAGCGGTAAGAGCGCCCGACAAGCCGAAGAAGAGGGCGAGCGCCCGCCCGCGTTTCTCAACAGGGAAGACGCTGACCACGACGGCGAGGGCTGCGGGGAACATCAGTGCCGCACCCAGCCCCTGAGTGGCCCGGAAGATGATCAGCCAGGTCTGCGCGACCTCTCCCTCGGGGACGCAGCCGCAGAGCACCGACGAGATGACGAAGACGAGTGTGCCGGCCAGCATGATCCGGCGGTTGCCGATGAGGTCGGCGAGTCTGCCGCCGAGGGCGAAGAAAGCCGCGAGGGCGAGCAAGTAGGCGTTGACGACCCATTGCATCCCCGAGGATGTCAGGCCGAGCTCCTCGACGATGTCCGGTGCGGCGATGGACACGATGGTCTGGTCGATGAACGTCATCGACACCGCGAACAGCATGGCCGCGAGCGCGAGACTCTGGTTCGTCGCGCCCGGCGACGAGGAGGCGGCGGAGAGCGTCCGGGACCTGTTGGTACCCATGTGCTCAAGTCTGTACCTGACTCGCGGTACACGCACCTCGCATCAGCTCTCCTGCCGCCCGGTCGGACGCTCCGGCCGGTGCCCGAAGCGGGGCCGACGGGGGATCGCCTTGATGGGCACCCGGGCTCCGACGTGCAGGACGATGCCCAGTAAAGTGCGCCTTTGTTGCCCCCCCTGAGCCCCGAGGTATCGAGCAGTGGCCCCCGCACGATCTGCACCGCCCGAGTCCGCGGGTGCAGCCGATACCGCCGTGACCGTCGTAGGTATCGGAGCCGATGGCTGGGAGGGGCTCTCCCAGCCCACGCGCGCGGTGCTGCTCGCCGCCGACGTCCTGGTGGGCAGCGAGCGACAGTTGGCGCTGCTGCCCACCGCGTGTGCCGGGGAGCGGGTCGCCTGGCCCTCACCTCTGCGACCGGCCGTCCCCGGCCTGATCGCCGCACACGCGGGGCGCGCCGTCGCCGTGCTGGCCAGTGGGGATCCGATGTTCTACGGAATCGGACGCACCCTCGTCGAGGAGCTGGGCCCCGGGTCCGTACGCGTCCTGCCGCACCCCTCGTCCACCGCGCTGGCCTGCGCCAGGCTCGGCTGGCCGTTGGAGGAGACCGCGGTCGTCACGCTCGTGGGCCGGCCGCTCGTCCGCCTCGCAGCCGCGCTGCACGAGGGCCGCCGGATCCTCGTTCTGAGCGCCGATGCCGCCACGCCCGCCGATGTGGCCGCACTGCTCCGCGAACAGGGCTTTGGCCCCAGCACGATGCGGGTCCTCGAGCAGTTGGGCGGTGAGCGGGAACGTACGACGGAAGCAAGCCCTGCCGACGGATGGCAGCACCCGCCCGGCGACCCTCTCAACATCGTCGCCGTCGAATGCCACCGCGCTGCGAACGCACTGCGCCTCGGGGCGGTGCCGGGCCTGCCGGATGCGGCCTACGAGCACGACGGCCAGCTCACCAAGCGGCATGTGCGCGCCGCCACCCTCGGCGCGCTCGGCCCGGCCCCCGGGGAGCTGCTCTGGGACATCGGCGGCGGCTCGGGCTCGATCGCCGTCGAATGGCTGCGCACCCACCCGTCGTGCCGGGCGGTCACCGTCGAGCGCGACCCCGTGCGCGCCGAGCGCATCACGCGCAACGCCGCCCGGCTCGGAGTGCCCCAGCTGCGGGTCGTCACCGGCGCCGCACCCGCCGTGCTGGCCGAACTCCCGCCTCCGGACGCAGTGTTCGTGGGCGGCGGCCTCACCGCGCCCGGCCTCCTCGAAGCGTGCTGGGAGGCGCTGCCCATCGGCGGGCGGCTCGTCGCCAACACCGTGACGCTGGAGTCCGAGGCGCTGCTCGCCGACGCCTACCGACGCCACGGCGGTGACCTGGTGCGGCTCGCGGTCGCGCACGCCGTGCCGGTGGGCGGCTTCACCGGCTGGCGCCAGGCCATGCCGGTGACCCAGTGGGCCGTACAGAAACCGGCCGTTCA
Source organism: Streptomyces sp. NPDC033177 (assembly GCF_055577715.1). NCBI lineage: Bacteria > Bacillati > Actinomycetota > Actinomycetes > Kitasatosporales > Streptomycetaceae > Streptomyces > Streptomyces sp. NPDC033177. Next base: position 376,313 of record NZ_JBVIPS010000004.1, read on the forward strand.
GGCTCACGAGACATCCGACCCGACCGATCCCGTTGCAGGAGCAGACAGATGACCGTGTACTTCATCGGCGCCGGGCCCGGCGCCGCCGATCTGATCACGGTGCGCGGCGCCCGTACGCTCGCCGCCTGCCAGGTCTGCCTGTACGCGGGCAGCCTCGTCCCGCGTGAACTGCTCGCCGAATGCCCGCCGACCGCACGGCTGGTGGACACCGCGCAGCTCAACCTCGACGAGATCACCGCCGAATTGCTGAGTGCCCACGAAGCGGGGCACGACGTGGCCCGGCTGCACTCCGGGGACCCGTCCGTGTTCAGTGCTGTCGGCGAGCAGATGCGGCGGCTGGATGCGGCGGGAGTGCCCTACGACGTCGTCCCCGGCGTGCCCGCCTTCGCCGCCGCGGCGGCTTCCCTCAAGCGGGAACTGACCGTGCCGACCGTAGGTCAGACCGTCATCCTCACCCGCGTCGCCAACCGGGCCACTGCCATGCCGGAGGGCGAGGACCTGGCCACCCTCGGTCGCAGTGGCGCGCTGATCGTGCTGCACCTGGCTGCCCAGTACGTGGATCGCGTGGTGGGCGAGCTGCTGCCGCACTACGGCGCCGACTGCCCCGCGGCCGTGGTCGCCTACGCCTCTCGCCCCGACGAGGTGATCATCCGCGGCACCCTCGACGAGATCGCCGGCAAGGTGAAGGCGGCGGAAGTGCTGCGCACCGCGGTGATCATGGTCGGGCGGTCGCTGGGCGCGGAGCACTTCAGGGACAGCCACTTGTACTCGCCCGAGCGGGAGCGGCATTCCTGCTGACGAGGCCCCGACGGGCAGTCTGCGGACCGTACGGGCCGAGCGGCGGCGTCGTGGTCTACTGGACCGTGCTGCGGCCCACGACCGTGCCTGCTCGGTCGATGCAGATCACGTCGACGGTGACGGGCGCACCCCGCAGCACCGCCAGTGCCTCGTCGCGGGCGGCGACCGCCACCAGGTCGCCGAGCGGAACCCCGGCGGCCTGGCACAGCTGGAGCGCCGCGAGCCCCGTGTTGGATGTGGCCACTTCGGCGGCGAGTGTCTCGTTCGCGCCGCCGCGGCGGGCCAGTTCGCCGAGGAAGCCCTTGTCGACCTGGGAGCGGCCCGAGTGCAGGTCGAGGTGGCCCGCCGCCAGCTTGGACAGCTTGGCGAAGCCACCGCAGATCGTCAGCCGATCGACCGGATGCCGGCGCACGTACTTCAGTACGGCACCCGCGAAGTCCCCCATGTCGAGCAGGGCATCCTCGGGCAGGCCGTACTCGGCGATCACCGTCTTCTCGGACGTCGACCCCGTGCACCCGGCCAGATGCGTGCGTCCGGCCGCGCGCGCCACGTCCACCCCGCGCCGGATGGAGTCGATCCACGCCGAGCAGGAGTAGGGCACCACGATGCCGGTGGTGCCCAGGATCGAGATACCGCCGAGGATGCCGAGGCGCGGGTTCCAGGTGGAGCGGGCGATCTCCTCGCCGTGGTCGACGGAGACCGTGACCTCGACGTCGCCGGTGCCGCCATACCCCTGTGCGGCCCGGGCGATGTGGTCGCGCATCATTTGGCGAGGGACCGGGTTCACAGCCGGTTCGCCGACCGGCAGGGGCAGGCCGGGCCGGGTGATCGTGCCCACGCCGGGACCCGCCTTGAACATGACTCCGGTACCCGCGGGCAGCAGCCGAACCGTCGCGCGGACGAGCGCGCCATGGGTGACGTCCGGGTCGTCGCCCGCGTCCTTGACGATGCCGGCCATGGCGCACGAGCCGGCCAGCTCCTCGGCCGCCAGCGCGAACGACGGGGTCTGCCCCTTGGGCAGCGTGATCGTCACCGGATCGGGGAACTCGCCGGTCAGCAGCGCGGTGTACGCGGCGGTGGCCGCGGCGGTCGCACAGGCACCGGTGGTCCAGCCGGGCCGCAGGCCGGTGTGCTTGAGTTGGGCGCCACGACCGCCCTTGGGCTCATTCATGAAGGGAACCGAGCTTTCGTGCACGTATTGATCCTGGGCGGCACCACCGAGGCCCGCCGCCTGGCCGAACTTCTGGCTGAACTACAGGCGGCCGCCGCCCTGCCCGGGCTCCGGGTGACGAACTCCCTGGCCGGCCGGGTGGCCGCCCCCAGGCTGCCGCCCGGCGAGGTGCGCGTGGGCGGTTTCGGCGGGGCCGAGGGGCTGGCCGCGTGGCTGCGTGAGCACACGGTGGACGCACTCATCGACGCCACGCATCCTTTCGCCGGAACGATCAGTTTCAACGCGGCACACGCCGCCGCCACCGCCCATGTTCCCTTGCTCGCGCTGCGTCGCCCCGGATGGGCCCCGGTGGCGGGCGACGACTGGCACGAGGCCCACTCGCTCGAGGGAGCCGCGGAGCTGCTGCCCGCCTTGGGCCGCCGGGTGTTCCTGACCAGCGGGCGGATGGGTCTTGCGGCCTTCGCGGGCCTGGACGAGCTGTGGTTTCTCGTACGGTCCGTCGACGCGCCCGAGCCACCGCAACCGGCCCGGATGGAGGTCCTGCTTCACCGCGGCCCCTTCACCCTCGACGGAGAACGGCAACTACTGCGCCGCCACGACATCGACGTCGTCGTGACCAAGGACAGCGGGGGTGCGGCCACGGCGCCCAAACTGACGGCCGCCCGCGAGGCCGGGCTGCCCGTGGTGGTGGTGCGCAGGCCGCCTGTGCCCGAGGCCGTGCGCGTCGTGGCCGAGCCGGAGCAGGCACTCCGCTGGATCGAGGACGTTCAGGGCTCCGGCCACTTTTCGGAGAGCGGCTGACGCCGAGCAGGCCGGGCAGGAGCCGGTGGCGGGGGGCGGAGAACCGGGCCCGCCCCACCACCAACTCCCCCCCCCCTGGCGCGGCGTGGGGTCCCAAAAACATCCTCCCCATCCCCCCACCGCCCAACCCCC
>NZ_JBVIPS010000004.1:379224-546865 GCF_055577715.1 Streptomyces sp. NPDC033177
CATCTGTGTCGTTAATAAGCCCCCCCCCCCCCCCCTACCCCCCCCCCCCCCCCCCCCCCCCCCCCCCCCCCCCCCCCCCCCCCCCCCCCACCGCCGATTCACGCCTCTGGGTAGCGGCGTGGCGTCCAGACGATCTCCTCGCCGTCCCCGCGCTGCACGGCCCGCGTCTGGGACGAGCCGACCAGCAGGATCGTGCGCATGTCCACCACGTCAGGGTCCAGTTCGGCGAGGCGCACGATGCGCACCCGCTCGTCGGGTCCGCCGACGTCCCGCGCGACCACGACAGGAGTATCGGGCGCCCGGTACTCAAGGAGCAGCTCGCGGGCTTTGCCGACCTGCCAAGTGCGGCTGCGTGAGCCGGGGTTGTACAGGGCGAGCACCAAGTCGGCAGTCGCCGCCGCACGCAACCGCTCGGCGATCACTTCCCAGGGCTTGAGCCGGTCGGACAGGGACAGCGTCGCGTAGTCGTGCCCGAGCGGGGCGCCCGCGAGGGCGGCAGCCGCGTTGGCGGCGGTCACGCCTGGCAGGACGCGCACCGGAACGTCCGCGTACTCCTTCTCGGCAGCAGTTTCCAGGACGGCCGTGGCCATCGCGAACACCCCCGGGTCACCCCCGGAGACGACGGCCACCCGACGTCCGCGCTGGGCCAGTTGCAGGGCGAATTCGGCGCGCTCGGCCTCCACGCGGTTGTCGGAGCCGTGCCGCTGCTGGCCGGGACGCACCGGTACGCGGTCCAGATAGGTCGTGTAGCCGACCAGGTCGTCGGCGTCCGCGAGGGCGCCTCGAGTCTGGGGGGTCAGCCACAGCGGGCCGGCAGGACCGGTGCCCACCACGAGGACCTCGCCGCGTTCCCGTTCGGGGCAGGGGGCGTCGACCTGGCTCGGCAGTACGGCGACCGAGAAGTACGGGACCGTCTCCGGCTCCACGTCGGCCAGTTCGGCCAGGCGCTCCCCGCTCATGGTGGCCCGCTCGACATACCGGGTCCGGCCGAGTTTCCCCGAACTCTCCAGAGCGCCGCGCACCTTGGGGAACGTGCGCCCCAACTTCATGACCACGGCAGTGTCCGTGGCGGCGAGGCGGGCGGTCAGTTCCTCCTCGGGCAGGGTGCCCGGCAGGATCGTCAGGACCTCCTCGCCCTCGACGAGCGGCGTGCCCAGGCGTGCCGACGCGGCGGACACGGAGGTGACACCGGGGATGACCTCGGTGTCGAAGCGGTCGGCGAGCCGCTTGTGCATGTGCATGTAGGAGCCGTAGAAGAACGGATCGCCCTCGGCGAGCACCGCGACAGTGCGGCCCGCGTCGAGGTGGGTCGCCAGGCGGGCCGCGGCCTTGGTGTAGAAGTTCTCCATGGCGCCCTTGTAGCCGCCGGGGTGGTCGGTGGTCTCGGTGGTGACCGGGTAGACCAGCGGTTCCTCGATGTGGTCGGCGCGCAGGTGTTTCGCCGCTATCGAGCGGGCGATGGACCGGCCGTGCCGGGCACTGTGGTAGGCGATCACATCCGCCTCGGCGATGACCTCGACGGCCCGCAGGGTCATCAGGGACGGGTCACCGGGGCCGAGCCCGACGCCGTACAGCTTGCCGCTCACGGTCACTCTTCCTCGCTTGCGATGGCGTTGAGCGCGGCGGCCGCGATGGCGCTGCCGCCGCGACGGCCGCGTACCACCAAGTGCTCCAGGCCCAAGGGATGGTCGGCCAGCGCGTCCTTCGACTCGGCCGCGCCGACGAAGCCGACCGGGACGCCGATGATGGCGGCGGGCCGGGGCGCCCCCTCCTCGATCATCTCGAGGAGTCGGAAGAGCGCGGTGGGTGCGTTTCCGACGGCGACCACGGAGCCCTCGAGGCGGTCGCGCCACAGTTCCAGGGCGGCCGCGCTGCGCGTGGTGCCCAACGTGGCGGCCAGTTCGGGGACGGACGGGTCGGAGAGCGTGCACAGCACGTCGTTTTCGGCGGGCAGCCGCTTGCGGGTCACGCCGCTGGCCACCATCTGGACGTCGCAGAAGATGGGCGCCCCGGCGCGCAGGGCGGCACGGGCGCGGGAGACGACGTCCGGGGTGTAGGTGACGTCGCGGACGAGGTCGACCATCCCGCAGGCATGGATCATCCGAACGGCGACCTGGGCCACGTCGGCGGGCAGGCCCACCAGATCGGCCTCGGCGCGGATCATGGCAAAGGACTGCCGGTAGATCGCCGGGCCGTCCTTCTCGTACTCGAACACCGTGCTCCTAGTCATGCGTTGTCCTGGCGGGCCACTGCCAGGGCGGCGGCCCGCTGTGAGGGGTTGTCGTGCGTGGTGACGGTCCGCGTGCGGCCGGCACGGTGGACGGAGATCTGGTAGGTGCCGCCGTGCCCGGCGACCACGTCCACGTGGTCCCCGCGTGGGTGTCCGCAGCGGCGCTCGCATCCCGACCAGTACACCGGGAGTCGGCCGCCCGCACCCCCCGTGTCCGTACTCGTCGCGGCGGCGTCAGCCCGGACGTCGGCCTTCGCCTTCGCGCAGCCCGGACGCCCGATGCACGCGCCGACGCCTGCCAAGGCGGAGGCCGGGGAGGTGACGAGCCCGGCCGCGGCGAGGCCGGGCAGGAGCTCGGCGGGGGAGTGGGGCAGGACCACACCACGCCAGGGTGTCAGGCGCAGCTCCCGGGAAGCGGTGCTCGTCAACTTGACCCACTGGGCGGCCGATATGCGGCCGAGCGGGGCCAGGACGGACAGGGTCGTGGCGCCGTCGGGTGCGGTGACGATGCCCGGCTCCGGCTCCGGCTTCGTCGCAAGGGGCCAAGGGGTCTTGTCCGGCCCGGAAACCGGTATGCCGCACGACACCAGACGACGTACGACCGAAGCGGTCAAGTCCCCGATCTCGGCGGGCAGTTCGGCCGCACGCCATGCTTGCCCGCCGCTCGCCTCGAGAAAGACCTCGGCCGCGAGAAGTGCGGAGCGAGGCCCGTCGTCGGCGGCCACGCGCAGCACGCCGCAGCCCTCCATGCGCAGGAGGGCTCCTTCGTCCGGCGTGGCACGCAGCGTGACATCGGCGTCGAGCGCGGCGACGTCACCGCGTCCGTCGTCCAAGGCGAACAGGAACCGCCCCGAAAGCCCGCTCGCCGTGTCACTCGCGCACAGCAGGCCGTCGAGCGCGGTCAACCACGGCCGTACGTCGAAGTGTTCGCGGCCATCGAGACCGGACAGCGGCGACGCCACGATGTTGCGGACCCGATCGTGTCGGGGCGATGGCAGCAGTCCCGCAGCGGCCAGACGCCGCGCCAGCTCTTCGCCGTCGGACGCGTCCAGGCCACGCAACTGGACGTTGCCGCGTGAGGTGAGATGAACATCACCATCCCCGAGTTCGAGAGAGGCACGTCCCAGCGCCGCGGCCTGATCGGTGCGCAGAACGCCCCCGGGCAGGCGTACGCGGGCGAGCGCCCCGTCGTTCGCGGAGTGCAGCCGCAAGGCGCCCGGGCATGCGTCATCGCGGTCCCGAAAAGCGGCTGTGGCCTGGGACGAGGGATGGAGGGGGGCCGAGGGCATGGCGGCGAGCATACCGACCATCACACTGGACGTACTCCCCGCACCGAGACGTCGACCCTTACTATGCTCCTGGTGGATCATCAGGTCTGCCATCGCCACGACGGCGACAGGGAGGAAGCCCGGTGCGAATCCGGCGCGGTCCCGCCACTGTGAGCCCGATCCGTGAGGGTCGGGCGAGCCAGGAACTCCCGCCGTCCGACACCGCCCGGGGCGCGGACACCCCGAGGAAGGCCGCCAGCGCATGCCGCATTCTTCCGGGGGACACCCCACGCATTCCTCCATCCTGCTCCTGTCGACGTCCGACACGGACCTGCTCAGCGCCCGGGCTGCCACCGGCCCGGTGAGCTTCCGCTTCGCCAACCCGTCCCGGCTGACCCTGGACGAGCTGCCCGCACTTTTGGACGGCGTGGACCTGGTCGTCGTACGCCTGCTCGGTGGCATCCGCGCATGGCAGGACGGGCTCGACCTGCTGCTCGCCGACGGGCGTCCTGTGGTGGTCCTCACCGGTGAACAGGCACCGGACGCCCAGCTCATGGCCGCCTCCACGGTCCCCGTCGGGATCGCCGCCGAGGCCCACGCCTACCTGGCCCATGGCGGCCCGGCCAACCTGGAACAGCTGGCCCGCTTCTTGTCCGACACGGTGCTGCTCACCGGCCACGGCTTCGACGCACCCGCACCAGCACCCTCCTGGGGGCCCCTGGAGCGGTCCACCCGCCAGACGCCGGACGACGGCCCCACCGTGGCCGTGCTCTACTACCGCGCCCACCACATGAGCGGCAACACCGCCTTCGTGCACGCCCTGTGCGATGCCGTGGAAGCGGCGGGCGGACGCGCGCTGCCCCTGTTCGTGGCGTCCCTGCGCGCTCCCGAACCGGAACTCATCGAGACGTTGCGGGCCGCGGACGCGATCATCACGACGGTCCTCGCGGCCGGCGGCACGAAGCCCGCCCAGGCCTCCGCCGGCGGCGACGACGAGTCCTGGGACGCAGGCGCCCTGACCTCCCTGGACGTGCCGATCCTGCAGGCCCTGTGCCTCACCGGCTCGCGGGCCGCCTGGGCCGAGAACGACGAGGGTGTCTCCCCGCTGGACGCCGCCAGCCAGATCGCCGTCCCCGAGTTCGACGGCCGTCTCATCACGGTGCCTTTCTCCTTCAAGGAGATCGACGCGGACGGTCTGCCCGCCTACGTCGCCGACCCCGAGCGCGCCACCCGCGTCGCCGGAATCGCCCTGCGCCACGCGCGGCTTCGGCACATCCCGGCCGCCGAGAAGCGGCTCGCCCTGGTGCTGTCCGCGTATCCGACCAAACACTCCCGGATCGGCAACGCGGTCGGCCTGGACACCCCCGCCAGCGCGGTCGCGCTCCTGCGCCGCCTGCGCGAGGAGGGCTTCGACTTCGGCGCGACGGATGTGCCCGGCCTCGCCTCCGGTGACGGCGACGACCTGATCCGTGCGCTCATCGAGGCGGGTGGCCACGACCAGGACTGGCTCACCGAGGAACAACTCGCCAAGAACCCCGTGCGCGTGCCGGCGGCGGACTACCGGCGCTGGTTCGCCACGCTGCCCAAGGAGCTGCGGGCCGCCGTCGAGGAGCACTGGGGCCCGGCGCCCGGCGAGATGTTCGTCGACCGCAGCCGCAACCCCGAGGGTGACATCGTCCTGGCCGCTCTGCGCCACGGCAATCTGCTGATCGTCATTCAGCCGCCGCGCGGCTTCGGCGAGAACCCCATCGCCATCTACCACGACCCGGATCTGCCACCCTCGCACCACTACCTGGCCGCGTACCGCTGGATCGCCGCCGCACAGGAAGACGGCGGCTTCGGCGCCGACGCCATGATCCATCTTGGCAAGCACGGCAATCTGGAGTGGCTGCCCGGCAAGAACGCCGGCCTGTCCGCCGCCTGCGGCCCGGACGCAGCCCTCGGTGACCTGCCATTGATCTACCCCTTCCTCGTCAACGACCCCGGCGAGGGCACGCAGGCCAAACGCCGCGTCCACGCCACCCTCATCGACCACCTCGTCCCGCCGATGGCGCGCGCCGACTCCTACGGCGACATCGCGCGCCTGGAACAGCTCCTCGACGAATACGCCCAGATCGCCTCCATGGACCCGGCGAAACTCCCGGCCATCCGGGCCCAGATCTGGACCCTCATCCAAGCCGCCAAGCTGGATCACGACCTCGGCCTGGCCGACCGCCCCGACGACGACGGGTTCGACGACTTCCTGCTGCACGTCGATGGCTGGCTGTGCGAGGTGAAGGACGCCCAGATCCGCGACGGCCTGCACGTACTCGGTGCGCCGCCGCAGGGCGGGGACCGAGTCAATCTCGTTCTCGCCATCCTGCGCGCCCGCCAGATCTGGGGCGGCGCGACGGCGCTGCCCGGGCTGCGCGAAGCCCTCGGCCTCGACGAGTCGGCTGCGACCCGCACCACCGCGGACGAGGCGGAGGACAAGGCGCGCGCCCTGGTCGAGGCGATGGAGGAAGCCGACTGGGACTGTGTCGCCGTCCCCACCGAACACGGCGAACAGGTCGCCGCCATCCTGGAGTTCGCAGCCCGCGAGGTGGTCCCCCGCCTGTCGGCGACCACCGATGAACTCGACCACGCCGTCCACGCCCTGAACGGCGGTTTCGTGCCGGCGGGGCCCTCCGGCTCACCCCTGCGCGGCCTGGTCAACGTCCTGCCGACCGGCCGCAACTTCTACTCGGTCGATCCCAAGGCCGTCCCCTCCCGCCTGGCCTGGGAGACCGGACAGGCCCTCGCGGACTCCCTGCTTGAGCGCTATCGCGCCGACAACGGTGACTGGCCCACGTCCGTGGGTCTCTCCCTGTGGGGCACAAGCGCGATGCGCACCGCCGGGGACGACGTCGCCGAAGCCATGGCCCTGCTGGGCGTGCGCCCGGTCTGGGACGATGCTTCCCGCCGTGTGACGGGCCTGGAGATCATCCCGTCCGCGGAGTTGGGCCGCCCCCGCATCGATGTGACGCTGCGCATCTCGGGCTTCTTCCGTGACGCCTTCCCGCACACCATCGGCCTGCTGGACGACGCCGTACGCCTGGCCGCTTCCCTCGACGAACCCGCCGAAGCCAACCACGTGCGCGCCCACGCCCAGGCCGACCTCGCAGCGCACGGCGACGAACGTCGCGCCACCACCCGTATCTTCGGCTCCCGGCCCGGCACCTACGGTGCCGGCCTGCTCCAGCTCATCGACTCCCGTGACTGGCGTACCGACGCCGACCTCGCCGAGGTCTACACCGTCTGGGGCGGCTACGCCTACGGCCGCGAGCTCGACGGCTGCCCGGCCCGCGACGAGATGGAGACCGCGTACAAGCGCATCGCGGTCGCCGCGAAGAACACGGACACCCGCGAACACGACATCGCCGACTCCGACGACTACTTCCAGTACCACGGGGGCATGGTCGCCACCGTCCGTGCCCTGCGTGGCAGCGCCCCCGAGGCGTACATCGGCGACTCCACCCGCCCCGAGACGGTCCGCACCCGCACCCTCGTCGAGGAGACGTCCCGAGTCTTCCGGGCCCGCGTGGTCAATCCCAAATGGATCGAGGCGATGCGCCGCCACGGCTACAAGGGCGCTTTCGAACTAGCCGCCACCGTGGACTACCTGTTCGGTTACGACGCCACGACCGGCGTGGTTGCCGACTGGATGTACGACAAGCTCACTGAGACCTACGTCATGGACCCGGTCAACCGCCAGTTCCTCCAAGAGGCCAACCCATGGGCGCTGCATGGCATCGCCGAACGGCTCCTCGAGGCGGAGTCGCGGGGTATGTGGGAGAAGCCGGACGCAGCGGCTCTCGATGCCCTGCGCCAGGCGTACTTGGAGACAGAGGGCGACCTTGAGGGCGGGGAGTGATCCGCTCTCCCACGGCAGGCTCGTCTGCGGTGCAAGCCAGGGGCAGGCCCTCGCCGCGGAACGTCAGCAGCTGTCCCTGGTCGTCGCTCTGCAACAGTGGCTTCCAGGGGCCGCATCAGGCAACGTCTGTCCTTACCGGCGGGCGGTCTCCTGCACACTGAGCAGCAACCCGTCCCCCATCACGGCCGTCACCACCCGCACGTCCAGGACAGCGCCGTCCACGCTGTGGCGCTCCAGGAACCGGTACACCTCGGGGGTGACGCTGGTGATCTCCTCGACCTCGATCGACAATCCAGGCCGGCTGCCGCCCGCACTGCGCAGGGAGCCTCGCAGCGTCTCAAGGTCGAGGATCACTCCATCTGTCGTCACGAGCTCGAAGGCATCGTGGTGCGCGCCCAGGAATGCGTCGAGGCTTTCAGCGTCACCATCCCTCAGCCACGCGGTCAACTGGTGATGGTGCCGGACCAAGAAGTCACCGTTCATGCCCCGACTATGGCAGTGGACGCCTACGGGTGACGGGTGGGGCGAGATGTCGCACCAGGGTGAACGTTGGCTGATGCGGCACCAGCGCGGGGGACCGGGCGGTCGTAGACGTTGTCGGGGGTGACGACTTCAGTGATCGCTCGGGCGACCAGCGAGGACGGCTCCTGGCCCTCATGCGTGATGTCGGTGTTGAGCAGCAGAACCAAGGTCGCCTTCTGCGAGGGAAGGTAGACCGTCACGCTCTCGTAGCCCGGGATGGAGCCGTTGTGCCCGATCCAGCCGCCGGTCTTGAAGATGCCGAGACCGTAGCTCGTACCGGGGTGGCCGGTCGGCAGCATCCGAAGCCGCTGCCTCTGGGTCTCCGGGCGGAGCAGCGTCCCAGTGGCGACGGTCTTGGCCCAACGGCGCAGGTCGTGCAGGTTCGAGATCATCGCCCCGGCAGCTCCGGCCCAACTGGGGTTCCAGTCGGTGGAGTCCTCGACCTTTCCGCTCAGCGTCTGGTTGGTGTAGCCGCGCGCGTGCGGCTCGGGGAACTCGGGGCCGCTGGGAAAGAGCGTGTGATCGAGGTGGGCCGGGTGGAGCACCCGCTTGTGGATGACGTCGGCGACGCGATGACCGGTGACCTTCTCGATCACCAGACCTAGAAGGACCAGGTTGCTGTTGGAGTACTGGAACTGCTTGCCCGGCGCGAAGGTATTGCGGTGCTTGAAGCCGTACGCGAGGACTTCCCGTTGGCCGAACGAGCGGCCCGGGTCGCTCAGCAGATCGTGCACGAAATCCGGGTCGTCGGTGTACGGGAACAGGCCGCTGCGCATCTCGGCGAGGTGGCGCAGCGTGATGCGGTGACCATTCGGCACGCCGCGGACGTAGCGGGAGATCGGGTCGTCAAGCCGGATCCGCCCGTCGTCCACGAGCTTGAGCAAGGCGGTGACCGTGAAGGTCTTGGTCTCGCTGCCGATCCGCGTGTAGAGGTCGGTGGTCATCGGCCTACCGGTGGCGGTGTCGGCAACCCCGCTCGCGCGTACGTAGCGTCCCTTGCCCGGCATCCATAGCCCGACGGCGACGCCGGGGATGTTGGCCTCCCGGCGGACCTTTTCGACGGCCTTGTCCAGCCGCGAGGTCATGTCGCGGCTGAAGCCACTCGGATGGTGCTTGTCCTGGTCGTGACGGTCGACATCCGCCTGGCGGGTGGCAGTACCAGCAGCAGCGGGAACCGCCCCCATCGGGGCCAGTACGGACGCCACCAAGATCGCAGCTGCGAGCAGGCGTCGGGAGTGAGTACGTCGCATGTCGGTGCACTTCTTCCGGATCGGGGATGAGGGTGCAACGGCACCATCCCGAGCCCGATGGAAGGCCCTCCTGCGGTAGGCGTCCCTGCGAATCCACTCGATCGGACCGATGTCCCTTTGAGCTCGCCACGGTGTTGAATCAGCCCTGCCCGTGTACGAGAGAGGGGCCCCGTTCGACCGCGCGGCCGAACAGAGCCCCTCGGTGCGGGCAACGTCACTCAAGGTCGTGCGTATCCGCCGGTGTCAGCAACACTGCCGTGGTGCCGAGCCGCGGCACGGGTACCGGCAGGGAGCCGTCGGTGTCGGCCTGCAGTGCGGGACCCGCGGAGCCGAGATAGTCGGCCGACGTCGCGGCGGTGACGGCGAAGCCGGGTGTGAGTCGGCACGTGAGAGGTTCCTCGGCGAAGGACTGCAACCGCACCAGCAGGCGTCCCGGTTGCGGCACCGTCAGGCCCACGACCCGCACGCGTGGGTCATCCAGTGCCAGCAGCGCGAGGGAGGCGCTGGGGTGGGGTTCAGGGGCACGGCCGGCTCGTACGGGTATCAGTGGCCGGCTGCCGACGGCGGCCGTGCGCATGCCGAGCACCGCACCACCTGCGGCGGGTGTCTCCTGCCATCCGACGCTGTAGCGGAAGACGTGGTCGAAGGCCTGCTCCGAGGGAAAGTTGGTGTCCCAGATGTTGTTGTGAACCCACGAGAACACCGTGCCCGGCTCTTCCTGGGCCAGTGACTGCGGGTAGGGCACATACGGGATGGCCACCCCGCCCACCTGGATCAGCGGCGCATCCTGGGTGGCCAGCGCGGCGCTGGTGCCGTCCTCCTGGAGGCTGACCCAGCGGCGGATCGCCCGCATGTGCCGGGCCGAACCGGGCACCGTGGGCAGCCCCGTTCCGGTGACTCCACCCGTGGCTTCCATCCGTAGGACCGGAGAACCCATCGCGAAGGGGAAGGCGAAGAACGCACTCTCCTTGGTCAGCGTCGCGGCCTTGTCGATCCGGTTCTCCAGGTCGATCCGTGCACTCGCATGCGGCAGGTGGACCTTGACCCGCAGTCGCCGGGTGCCGGCCGGGGCGCACTCGTAGACCAGCGTCTGCCCGGTCGCGTCCGACGTCCGTTCCACCAAGGCCGCCGGGGAAGCCGTATTCCGCGTGGCCAGCAGATGCATCGAGGCGTTGGCCGTGGTCTTGCTCGACTGGTGGTTGAAGCCGCCGGCCGTCGCGTACTCGTCGTACAGGTAGCCGTTGAAGCCGACGGTGGAGTCCTGCCGGACCAGCTCGGCTCCCGTCCGCTTGTCCAGGATCGAGTCGATGCAGGCGGACGCCAGGTCGACGTGGACGCGCAGATACTCGTTCTCCAGGACCGTGGGGGCTTCGCCCGGTGTGGGCTCCTCCACCACGTGCCCGGCCGCGGCAGCGGACTCGACGTCCACGCGTACCGCCCCGTGGGCCGGTACGTCAGCCAGCCGGAACAGGAGGAAACGCCCGGCCGCCCGGTGCAGTTCGTTGCTCTGCTCCTCCTGCGTCACCGCCAGAGGTGTGCCGTCGCGGGAGTCGACGACCCGCACCGGGTCATCGAGGGGCACGGTGCTCTCCGGCAGGAAGAGGCGGACCGCCTCGGACCGCGGCCAACTGCACGTGTTGACGATGTAGTAGCCGGCGAGCGTCCCTGCGCGCGGAGACAGCCGTTCCCCCAGTGCCGCGCTCGCGGAGTCGAGCAGGGTGCGTGCGCCGTCGTGGGCGTGCAGGGCCTGGGCGTACTTCCAGTGCCACTGCGGCTCGCCCGAGGCGTGGCCGTGGTCGCCGTGCGTCCAGGGGTCGCCCGCACCCCACGTGTGCTCGTTGAACAGGGAGGCCGCGCGGTACACCTCAGGCGCGGCCCCGGTGATCCGTGCCGCGTCCGGCGCGCCCAGGATCTGGGCGTAGCCCGCGACGGTCTGTGCGTCGGCGAGCGCCGCCTGCCCGTCGCGCGTGGCGGCCAGCGGCACGGCACCCGCGCCGACGCCGTCGACCCACCAGTCCGTCCAGTCGCCCTCGAAGGTCTCGAGCCGGTCGCCGAGGCGTTCCTCGGCGTCCTTGAAGAAGTCCTCGTTGCGTGAGGTGCGCAGGACGGGGAAGGCCCACTCCTCGTTCCACCGGCGCACGGTGTCCGCGATGATGCGGCGCGGCGGTCCGTTGTCGGCGAACTTGCCCAGGACCCGCAGGTGCAGAATGTCCCACGGGTAGGGGTCGCCCTTGAACTCCTCGTCCAGGATGGGGAATCCGGGGATTCCGCGGCCCTCGTGCGGATACTGATGACTGGCCAGGGCGGAGAGGTAGTTCGGCAGCAGATCGTCGACGCGGTCGAAGGATTCGTCGAAGCCGAGGATCGACCCCTCCATATAGGCGAGGCCGTGCGGGGTGTCCGTGCGCCAGACGAGCACCTCGCTGCCGCTGGGGGCCCGCCAGCGGAACAGGCGCGGCAGATCCTGGCCCCCGACGTGGTGCGGGACCGCGCGTCCCGCCCAGTTGTGGGCGACCGAGAGATAGCGGATCCCGCTGGCCGCCAGGACGTCGGGAAGTCCGACGACCTGACCGGGTACGTCCGTCTGCATGGCGGTGGTGATGTCGATGCCGTGCTGTTCCCGCAACTGGCGTATCGGGCGCAGCAGTTCGTGCAGCTCGTCGGTGGAGCAGGTCTCTGTGTGCAGGTTGAAGGGCATCGCGGCCAGTTCGATGCGCCCCTCGCGGACTCGGTCGAGGAATTCCGCTACTTGTCGCGGCGGCCGGTTCTGTGACCAGTTCTCGTAGCTGAAGAAGCCCTCGACCGCCCAGCGGAACTTCGACGCGTCGGGCCACTCGTCCGTGGTGCGGCACAGTTCGAGCAGGGAGTCGAGGTACTTGCGCCCCTCGGCGAGCACGGTGCTCTGCGGGTCCGTGTAACCGATGTCCAGGTGGGCGTGCTGGACCAGGTGCAGCGTCCAGTGGCGCTGTGGGGTCAGCAGGACCTCGACGCTCTCTCCGTCGGCCAGCTCGGGCAGCTCGACCAGGACGGTCGTGGGCGTGTCCGCTTCGGGAACCAGGAGGCGGGTGTCCGACCCCGGCCCCGGCAGGACCTCGCAGCGCAGGGTTTGGCCGGTGAGGGTGGTGACGCGGGCGCGGGTGAGCGGCCGGCCGGCCGTGACGCGGACGGACTGCAGCAGGCCGCCCGCGCCGTCGTGGCGAAGGAGAGGTTCGCAGGAGATCGTGATCCGGTGTCCGCCGAGGAGCCCCTCGGCGGACACCGCGCGCTCGCGCAGGATGTCTCGGGCCATGTTCGAGTCCCACCAGGAGGGACGGGCAAGTGCGGGGCGGGGCATGGGAGAGGTCTCCACTCGTGTGTGGTGCCGGGGCGTGCTGTTCGAGGCGTGGGGCGACGAGGGGTCAGGAACGGTCGGTGGCGAGCCCGGCGAAGATCTGGATCATCGCGGACTGGTGGAGGGTTTCGGCCTGTGCGTCCGGGGCGTGGTCGCCGCCGCCGGAGGGCTGGAAGCGGAACAGGCCGTCGGTGGGCGTCCGGTTGTCCTTCCAGGTCCGCTCGGCATAGGCGGCGGCCGTCTTGCGGTATTCGCGGTTGGGCCGTACCTCGTCGAGGATGCGGAGGTTGTCGAAGTAGAAGGCGTTGAAGATCGCCGGCTGGTCGTGCAGCCGGTCCCCTTGCTTCCAGTACGCGAGCGAGCCCTCGGCGTCCTGGACCGCGCGGTCGAGGTATGTGCGGTCGCCGGTGGCGCGGTAGAGCGTGGTGGCGGTGCCGATCATCGCGCCGGAGTTGTACGACCAGAGGGTCTTGTTGGTGCTGCCGTCGTCGTCACGGCTGTTGTCGTACAGACCGGGGGACCGGCGCAGGCACGACCAGTTCCACTCGTACCACTTCTTCGCGTTCGCGAGGTAGTGGTCTTCGCGCTCGATGGCGTAGAGCTCCGCGGCCAGTTGGGCGGACAGGCCGGTGACGTTGGCTGCGCGCATGTAGTTGCTGGGGGAGTCGACCCAGTGCATTCCGCCGGCGCACGGCTTGGCCGGGTCGGTGTCCCATGCCCGGGTGACGACTCGGTAGGTTTCCGCTGCCCGCTCGAGGTAGAGCTTGTTGCCGGTCGTCCGGTACTGGTCGAGGAAGGTGAGTCCGACGACGGCATTGTCGTCGTAGAAGACGTCGCCGCCCTGGCCGAGCGGGGCGGGCAGGTAGGAGTCGTATCCGGACCTGCCGTCGCGGGGGTTGAAGTAGAGCCGCAGGGTCGTGAACCGCTCGGCGGCGTCACGGTCGTAGCGGTCGCCGATGCGCGGCAGTTCGGACATGTCGACGGTGGCGGCGGCCGCCTCACGCAGGGGCCAGAGGTATGAGTGGGCGTTCTCCTGTTCCGTACGCGGTGTCTTCTCCAGGTACAGGCCGTGTTCCTGCGGCCCCTGGTAGAGGTGCTGCTGGAGGGAGCGGTAGCTGGCCGTGGCGCGTTCGGCCCAGGTGGAGGGAGCTGTCTGCCGGTCGCTGTCGGCTGCGGCGGCGGGAGTCGCCCACAGCGCTCCGGCGAGGACGGCGAGGGCCAGTGCGGCGGGGAGGGGTGTCTTCACCACGGTCTGCCTTTCAAGAAGGTGGATCGGTGAGGGGCGGAAGGAATGCGGCTCAGCCGTGGAGCTTGAGGCTGCTGACGAAGAAGCGCTGCGCGGAGAAGAACAGGACGACGGTCGGCAGCGAGACCAGCAGCGCGCCGCCGAGCACGACCGGCGGCCCGACATTGGAGTAGTTGCCCTGAAGTTCGGCCAGCGCGGCCATGACGGGGCGGATGTTGCTGCTGGTGGACAGCGTGATGCCGAACAGGAGGTCGTTCCAGACGGCGACGAACTGGAAGACGAAGGCGGCCACCATGGCGGACCGGGACAGCGGCACGTGAATCTGCCAGAAGATGCGCCACCACGAGGCACCGTCCATCCTGGCGGCCTCGATGATCTCCGGCGCGAGGGTCAGCGCGAAGTTGCGCATGATGAAGTACGCGAACGGGATGGCGATCGCCACGTACACCAGGAACAGCCCGAACTGGGCGTCGTAGAGGCCGGTGTCGGCGTAGGCCAGGAAGAGGGGGCGCAGGAAGACCTGGAGCGGCAGCAGGGTTCCGGAGTAGATCAGCCAGAACCACAGCGTCTTGTGCTTGACCGGCATGATGACGGTCGCGAAGGCGGCCGTGGTGGCCACCAGGATGGCGGCTGCGGCGCTGGTGACGGCGTAGAGGAGGCTGTTGCCCATGGCGGGGCCCAGTTCCGCCTGCGTCCATGCTTGCGACATGTTGTCGAAGAGGCCGAACCCTTGGGGCCACCAGTGGGGCGCGCCACTGTAGTCGGCGGCCGGCACCAGGGCGTTGACGAGCAGCAGCCAGGTGGGCAGTGCCCACACCAGGGAGATGATCACCAGGGTCGTGTTGCGCGCGATCCGGCCTGCCGTGGGCCGCGGCCGTGGGGCACTTCTGCGCGGGGTGCGAGTAGGCATGATCAGTTGCCTTTCGGAGTCAGCTGGCGCCGCAGGTACAGCCACGAGGCGAGAAGCACGATCGCGGTGAGGACGACCGCGACCGCCGCGCCTGCTCCGGGGTGCAGGGCGAGGAAGGTCTCCTGGTACATCGAGACCGCGAGCGTCTCCGATTGCCGGCCGGGCCCTCCCTGGGTGAGCACCCAGATCAGGTCGAAGGACTTGAGGCCGCCGACCAGGCTGGTCCCGACGACGATCACCGACACGGTCCGCAGCTGGGGCAGGACGACGTACCAGAACTTCCGCCAGCCCGCCGCACCGTCCAGGGACGCGGCCTCCAGGGTCTCGGGCGGGATGGTCTGCAGTCCGACCAGGAAGAGGATCACCGCGACGCCCGCCGCCTGCCAGGTGTTGGCGATGATCATGACCAGTGTGTTGCCCGGCCATTCGAGGAGCCATCCCTGGGCGAGTGCATCGAGGCCGAACGCCTTGAGTACCTGGTTCGCGGCGCCGTCGGTGGTGAGGACGAAGTTCCACACCACCGCGACGGCTGATCCGGACAGGGCGTAGGGAAGGACGACGAGCAGGCGGGCCACTCGGGACCATCCGCCGCTGTGCGTCAGCACCGCGATGGCCAGGCCAAGGACCATCGGCAGGGCGACTGAGCCGACCACCCACATCAAGGTGTTCTGGATCGACCGGGTCAGCGTCGGATCGCTGAGGAAGAGGAGGTAGTTGTCGAGCCCGGCGAAGACGGAGATCCGCCGGTCGTCGAAGAAGCTCCGGTAGACGGTGGTGGCGAACGGGAGCAGCAGCAGTGCGCTCACGAAGAGCACGGCAGGGGCCAGGAATCCGGCCGCGGCCAGCTTCCCCGGCAGGCGCCGGGGGTGGCGGCGCGTGGGCGTGGGGGCCGCGGGGTGCGGATCGGGGGAGGAGCCGGGACCGGGAAGCAGCGGTCGCCGTTGTTCGACGGAAGAACTCATGCTTCGTCCCTCTCCCATGCTGCCCATTCCTTCGCCGCCCGGCCGGCCATGCTGCGCAAGGTGGCCTGCGGGGAGGATGCGCCGGTCATGAAACTGCCCAGGTCATCGGTGTTTCCCTGGATGAGGTTGGGCGGGCCGGACTCGCCGTAGCGGGGAAGCTGTGCCCAACGTTCCTTGCGTGCGCGCTCTTTGAGGCCCGCCATCACCGGGTTGCCCGGCCGGGAGCGCGGATTGGCCGAGGCGTCCTGCAGGAAGTCGGTCCACACCTGCTGGACCTTCGGGTCGAGCCAGTGCGCCGCGTTGGCCATGGCCGCGTCGTGTGAAACGGCCTTGCGCGGGACGGCGAGAACGCCGGACTCGGTGATCACGGAGCGGCGGGTGGATGTTTCGACGGGGGGCAGAACGAAGGCGTCGAAGTCCACGCCCGGCTTCATGCCCGTGGCAGCGATCCCCTGCGACTGCCACGAGCCGTGCAGGAACATGCCGACGCGTCCTGCCTTCAGCGCGGCAGGGCCGTTGTTCTGGTCGAAGTCCGCCGGCGTCATCCAGCCTTTGCGCATGAAGTCCTGCCAGATCTGCAGCGCCTTGTGCGCCTGTGGGTCGGTGTACTGCGCCTTCCCGTCGATCAGCTCCGCGTAGAAGTCGGGATCCACCTTGCTGACCAGCTCCTGGAACCACTCGTAGGCGGGCCAGTTGCCGGTCTGGGTGGCAACGAAGGGGATGACTCCGGCCTTCTTCAGCACCGCGGCGTTGTGCAGCAGCTCGTCCCAGGTGCCGGGAGCCCGCAGCTTGTGCTTGCGGAAGAGAGCCGTGTTGTAGAACAGCACGTAGTACGACTCGTAGAGGGGTATCCCGTAGACGGAGCCGCGGTAGGACATCGCCTCACGAGCCTGAGGGGTGACCCACTGCCTGTCCTCGTAATCGGCCCATATCGAGGAGAGATCGCTGAGCTCTCCCGTGCGGGCCAACGACTTGAGGAAGTAGCCCGAGGCCCACTTGATCATGTCGGTGGCCTTGGTCGTCTGCAGCGAGATCTGCGTGACCTGCTTGTACGACGTGGGGTTCGGGTTGGACAGCGGCCGCAGCGCGTAACCGGTGAGTTTCTTCAGCTCCTGCCCGGCCGCGACATAGCCCTGGTCCCAGGTGGCGTTGTCGTTGGCGAGCGAGGTGGTCCCCGGCTTCACCGCGGTGCTGTCGCCGCGGGCGCAGCCGGCGACCGCGACCGCGGCGCCCGCTCCGATGCCCGCGAGGAGGCTGCGGCGGCCGAGCGGGTGGGGCGGCCACTGCGTCGCCCCGCCGATTGATCTCATGGGTGCCCTTCCCTGTGGATCCCGGTCGGGATCCCTGGCTCTGGGGTGTGGTGGGTGAGAGGGCCTGACGCCCTCCGCGAGATCTCGCCGTACCGCACGGCATCGGCGGTTCGGATGGCCAGGATGTTAACGACACCATGAGGCCGAAACAAGACTCTGTTGCGGGAATCCGTCTGTCCACCATCTCTGGCAGCGGTTATGGCTTGCCGCTGAGCAGCAATCTTGTGCACCATGATTGGTATCGATAACATTCCGGCTGCCCCCGCTCACCTCTCCTGGAGTTACCTGTGCACTCAGAGCCTCGCCCCTACGAACGCAACCCCCGCTACCCGGCGGCCACCGGCACCGTGGTCACAGGGTGGGACGAAGCCGCGGCGACCCTGCCCGACCGGCCGACCGTGCTCGCCTTGGACGGACCGGCGGCCCTGGACTGGGACGCAGCAGCACAGGGGCTCGCCTCCGCCCTGCGCGCCCAGGGCGCCGAGGTGGCGGTCCTGGATGTGCGCGAGCACTGGTCACCGGCAGCCGTCGAGCGGCTGTGCACCCCTCACGACGGCGGCGACGCGTTCTTCCTGCCCCTCGCCGAGTTCACCATGGCCGACCTCTTCGAAGGACCGCTGACCGTCGCTCGGCCCGCGAGCGGCATTCTGCTGGTCTTCGGCCCCGGCTCCGCCCTGTGCTCGCCCGACCTGCTCTGGTGGGCGGACCTGCCCAAGCGGTACGCCGAATCGGCCGTGGCCTCCGGAACACTGCCCGTGGGCGTCAACCTCGGTCACCACGACGCTCCCGGCGAACTGCGCCGCCTCTTCTACACCGACTGGCCGGTCGCCGACCGCCACCGCGACGCACTGGCGCCCACGATCGACCGCTGGGTCGACGTACAGAACCCGCAGGCGCCTGCTTCCCTGGACGGAGAGGCCTTCCGCGCCACCCTGACCGCCCTAGCCCAGCAGCCGGTACGCACCCGCCCGTACTTCAACTCCACCGCCTGGGGCGGAAAGTGGGCCGCCGAGCAGCTCGGCTTCGAGCCCGAGGGCGGCAACACCGCACTGGGCTACGAGCTGATCGCTCCCGAAGCCGGGGTCCTCGTCGGCCAGGACGCCGGGGCACAGGTGGAACTGCCGTTCCAGTTGCTGTGTGTCCTGCATCCCGAACGGTTCCTCGGCGCGGACGTGCACGCACGCTACGGCACCTCCTTCCCCATCCGTTTCGACTACCTCGACACGGTCGGGGGTGGCAACCTCTCGCTGCACTGCCACCCGCAGGAGCAGTACATGCGGGAGAACTTCGGCTGGTCATACACCCAGCACGAGACCTACTACGTCACGGCGAGCGACCCCGGATCGCAGGTTTTCCTCGGGCTGCGGCAGAGTACGGACGTGGACATCCTCCGTAAGGAAGTCGAGGCGTCGGCGGCGCACGGCACGCCGCTGCACGTCGAGGACCACGTCCAGACGTTCCCCGCCGACCCCGGCCAACTGTTCATGATCCCGGCCGGGACCCCGCACGCATCGGGCGCGGGCAACCTCGTGCTGGAGATCAGCGCCACGCCCTACCTCTACTCGCTGCGCCTCTACGACTGGCTGCGCCGCTCCAACTCCGGGGTGCCCAGGCCGCTGTCGCACGCTCACGCCTTCGCCAACCTCGACACCGACCGACGCGGCACCGAGGTCGTCGAGGACCTCGTCCCGCAGCCGCGCGTCCTGCGCGAGGGCGCGGGCTGGCGCGAAGAGATCCTTGGCGCACTTCCCGAGATGTTCTACGCGGTCCACCGCCTGGTGCTGGAGGGAACGGGGCCGGCCGACGACGACACCGCGGGCCGTTTCCACATCCTCAACGTCGCCGCCGGTGACGGCGTGGTGGTGGAGACCGCCGACGGCCGGCGTCACGACCTGGCGTTCGCCGAAACCCTCACTGTGCCCGCAGCCGTGGGCGGATACCGCCTGCACCCGCTCGGCACACGACCCGTACAGGTCGTCAAATCCCTGGTGAGGCCGTCATGACCCTGGTGCCCGTGCTGGAGATCGGCGGCACGCATGTCACCGCCGCCGTGGTGGACATGACCAACGGTGTTCCGGTCGCCGATTCCCTCGTACGCAGGCCGGTGTCCGCCGACGCGGACGCCGCGGAGATACTCGACTCCTTCGCCGCAGCTGCCCGGCACACGCAAGCGCCCGCCGACGCGCCGTGGGGCGTCGCCCTACCGGGGCCCTTCGACTACGCCGCCGGAATCGGACGATTCCGCGGCATCGGCAAGTTCGAGTCGCTGCACGATGTCGACGTCGGCGCGGAACTGCGCGAGCGGCTGCCCGATCCGCGCACCATCCGCTTCCTCAACGACGCCGATGCCTTCGCCATCGGCGAGTACCACGGGGGAGCCGCAGAAAGGCGGAGCCGGTCCGTGTGCATCACGCTAGGCACCGGCGTCGGATCATCGTTCCTGCTCGACGGACAGCCCGTCACCGAAGGTCCTGCCGTGCCGCCCGACGGCCGGGCCCACCGCATCGCCGTCGACGGCCTGCCGCTGGAGGAGGTCATCTCACGACGGGCGATCCGCGCGCGGTATGCCAGGGCCGCGGGCCTCGCACGAGGGTCCCAGGGCCCGGACGTCAGCGACATCGCCGCACTGGCCCGCACGGGGGACTCTCGGGCCTCGGCGGTGATCCTTGAATGTTTCGGCACGCTGGGGCGTGCCCTGGCGCCGTGGTGCGGCGCCTTCCGGGCGGACGTGATGGTGGTCGGTGGCTCCATGGCCGCGTCCTGGGACCTCATCGGACCGGCGCTGCGGGAGGGTCTAACCACCGGAGCCGAGGCCGCCGGGCACGAAGTGGCTGCCGTCATCGCCGCCATGGACCTGCGCACCGCCAAAAGGCCTCACGATGCTCCCTTGATCGGCGCCGCTCACTGGGCCCTGGAACGGCGGTCCCAAGGCGAGGAGCGGGAGACCGGAGTCGTCGCGCCCCGCCCCGCATCTGTTGACTCCGGCTGCGTGGCTCCGCCGTGAGAAGGCAGCCCCGCCTCGCCACAGGCCCGCACCGGCCCGGGCGGACGGCATGGGAGGCGGAGAACTTCTCTAGAATGACGGCGCCCGCAGCTCCGGCAGCCCGCCGATGACAATGACCCTGCGAAGGCACGAAGGAAGGACCGGCCGTGGCGCAGCACCGACCGAGCGACGCCGCCGCGCCGACGATGCGTGATGTCGCCGCTCGTGCCAAGGTCAGCGCGATGACCGTCTCCCGGGTCCTCAAGGACGACCCCCAGGTCACCGAGGCCACCAGGCAGCGTGTACTGAGCGCCGTCGACGAGCTCGGCTATAGGCGAAACGAAACCGCCCGCCGTCTGAGGGTCGGCGGCAGCGGGATGATCGGTCTTGTCGTCACCAACCTGGCCAACCCCTTCTACTCACGGCTGGCGCTCGGCGTCCAGGAGGTCGCCTACGCGCACGGCCTGCGGGTCTTGCTCGGCAACACCGCCGAACAGGTCGACCGGGAGCGGGGGTTGGTGGAGGATCTCGCCGCCAGCCAGGTCGACGGGATGATCGTGGTGCCCGCGAGCGGCAGCCACCGGCACCTGACACCGGCCGCGCTGCGCGGCATGCCCCTCGTCCTCGCCGCCCGGCCGCCGGCAGGCATGGAGGCCGACTGCGTCCTGGTGGACGACTTCGGCGGAGCCGAGGCGGCGACCAGCCGGCTCATCGAGGACGGTCACCGGCACATCGGGTTCCTCGGCAACCCGCCGGCGCTCTACACCGGCGCCGAACGGTTCCGCGGCTACTGGGCCGCGCACGAGGAAGCCGGCCTGGAGCCCGACGAGCGCACCATCCGCCGCGGACCTTCCGACGTGGCCGCAGCCGAGCGTGCCGCCGTGGCTCTGCTGCAGCAGCCCGATGCCCCTACTGCCCTCTTCTGTACCAACAACCGTCTCACCCAGGGTGCCGTCCGAGCGGTCCGCACTCTCGACGTTCCGGTGTCGCTTGCCGGATTCGATGATTTCGACCTCGCGGACGTTCTCGGGCTCCCGCTGACGATCGCGTCCTACGACGCCGACGAGATCGGGCGCAGGGCCGGCCAGATGCTCATCGACCGCATCAACGCCGGCCCCGGCGCCGCGCTGCCCGTGCGACGTTCCATGGTCCCCATCGAAGTCATCCGGTACGGGACCCACCACATCTAGGCCTTCCGCCGTCCGCCCCCCTTTTCCCGGGACAAGGCTGTCCCACGACGGGCTCGGCGGGCCAGTCTGCCGCCCTGCGCGGAACTTTGGACGGAGTCTCATGCACGACGACCGCACGCTGACCGAACGCCGGCTCGCCCGGGTGCTCGACCAACGCCTCAGGCCCGCAGTCCACGCACGCTCCCTCCCCCTCGAAGTGAGCGCCCACCACACCTTCGGTGAACCCCTCCCGGTGAGGGAAGGCATCGCCGGGCCCTACGAGCCGATCGCCACCGGCACCTCTTGGGGGCCTGCATGGTCCACGAGTTGGTTCCAAATCCGCGGCACCGTCCCAGACGACTGGGCGGGGGAGAGGGTCGAAGCCGTGCTCGACCTCGGCTTCGCCGCCACCCAGCCCGGTTTCTCCGCCGAGGGGCTTGTCTACCGGGCGGACGGGACACCGGTGAAGGCGCTCAACCCACGCAACACCTGGCTCCTGATTGCCGAACAGGCCCAGGGAGGCGAGGGCTTCGATTTTCACATTGAGGCCGCCGCCAATCCGCTCATCTTCGACTTCGACGCCGCGGGCGACCCCTACGTGCCCACGCGGGCCGGCGACATCGCTCCCTGGCTGCGCGGCGAGGGGCCCGCCGAGCCGGTTGGAGAACCGCTCTACCGGCTGACGCGGATGGACCTTGCCGTCTTCGACGAGACGGTCTGGGAGCTGGTCCAGGACCTCGACGTACTGTCCGGGCTGATGCACCAACTGCCCGAGGACTCCACCCGCCGCAGCCAGATCCGGCACGCGGTCAGCAGGGCTCTCGACGCGATCGACCTCCAGGACATCGCAGGCTCCGCCGGGCATGCCAGGACGTGCCTCGTCCCGGCGCTGTCCGCACCCGCACACGCGGGCGCCCATCAGATCTCGGCCGTCGGCCACGCCCACATCGACACGGCCTGGCTGTGGCCGGTACGCGAAACCGTCCGCAAGGCGGCGCGAACGGTCTCGAACGTGACCGCGCTGATGGATGACCACCCCGGCTTCCGGTTCGTCATGTCACAGGCCCAACAACTGGCCTGGCTCAAGGAACAGCGCCCCGAGGTGTACGCCCGGGTGCGGGAGAAGGTGGCGAGCGGGCAGTTCCTGCCGACCGGCAGTCTCTGGGTCGAGCCCGACACCAATCTCTCCGGCGGAGAGTCCCTGGTGCGCCAGTTCGTCCACGGAAAACGCTTCTACCTGGAGGAGTTCGGCATCGAGACGCGCGACATGTGGCTGCCGGACACGTTTGGCTACAACGCCGCACTGCCCCAGCTCATGAAGCTCGCCGGCATCGACTGGTTCCTCACGCAGAAGATCTCCTGGAACACCACCAACGCGTTCCCGCACCACACCTTCTGGTGGGAGGGCATCGACGGCTCCCGCGTGTTCAGCCACTTCCCGCCAGTCGACTCCTACAACGGCGACCTCTCCGGGGCCGACATCGGCCACACCGAACGCAACTTCCGCGACAAGGGGGCCGCCAACCGCTCCCTGGTGCCCTTCGGCTACGGCGACGGCGGAGGAGGCCCCACCCGCGAGATGCTGGCGCGCGCCGACCGGCTGGCGAACCTGGAGGGCTCCGCGAAGGTCGAAGTAGAGGGCCCCGCCGACTTCTTCGCCAAAGCCCACGAGGAATACCCCGACGCGCCGGTGTGGGTCGGTGAGCTCTACCTGGAACTCCACCGGGGCACCCTAACCAGTCAACTCGCCACCAAGCAGGGCAACCGGCGCTGCGAACACCTGCTGCGCGAGGCGGAGATGTGGTCGGCGACGGCAGCCGTGCGGAGGGGCGAGCCGTACCCGTACGCCGCGCTCGACCGGATCTGGAAGACGGTCCTGCTGCAGCAGTTCCACGACATCCTGCCCGGCTCCTCCATCGCCTGGGTGCACCGGGAAACCGAACAGGCCCACCGGGAAGCCGCCCGCGAACTGAACATCATCATCGACACGGCCCAGCGGGCCCTGGCCGGCCCACCCGACCCTGACGGCAGCGAGGTCGTCTTCAACGCCGCTCCCCATCACCGCGACGGCGTGCCCGCCCTCGGCGGCACACCCCGCCCCATATCGCCGCGCACGGTACCCGTACAAGCGAGTCACGGCGGCAGCCTCATCCTGGACAACGGACTGATCCGCATCACCGTCGACGCCCGTGGACTGATCACTTCCGCCTACGACTGCCGCGCCCGACGCGAGGCGCTCACCCCAGGGACCGTGGGCAACCTCCTCCAACTCCACCAGGACTTCCCCAACCAGTGGGACGCATGGGACGTCGACGCGTTCTACCGCAACACCGTGCAGGACCTCACTCAGGCAGACAAGGTCACCGCCCACGGCGACGCCATCGAGGTCATCCGGACCGTCAACCGGTCCCGTATCCGCCAGCTCCTGACCCTGCGCGAAGGCTCCTGCCGCCTCGACATCGACACCACCGTCGACTGGCGGGAGCGAGAGAAGATCCTCAAGGCCGCGTTCCCTCTCGACGTTCGGGCCGCCTACACCACCAGCGAGATCCCCTTCGGCCACGTCCAGCGGCCCACCCACACCAACACCAGCTGGGACGCGGCCCGCTTCGAGATCTGCGC
Organism: Streptomyces sp. NPDC033177; assembly: GCF_055577715.1. Taxonomy (NCBI): domain Bacteria; kingdom Bacillati; phylum Actinomycetota; class Actinomycetes; order Kitasatosporales; family Streptomycetaceae; genus Streptomyces; species Streptomyces sp. NPDC033177. The sequence continues at coordinate 402,920 of NZ_JBVIPS010000004.1, forward strand.
CCACCGCTACCTGCACCTTGCCGAGCCAGGCTGGGGAGCGGCCCTGGTCAACGACTCCACCTACGGCCACGACGTCACCCGCGACGTCCGTCCCGACGGCGGCACGACGACCACCGCCAGGCTCTCGCTCCTGCGCGCCCCGCTCTTCCCCGACCCCGACGCGGACCAGGGCGGACACCGGCTGCGGTACGGCCTGGTGCTCGGCGCCGACCTGGGCGACGCCATACGCGAGGGCTACGGCTTCAACCTTGCCGAACGCAGCGTCGCGGGCACGGCTGCCGTCGCACCACTCGTCGAGGTCGACCACAGCGGTGTCGTGATAGAGGCGGTCAAACTCGCGGACGACTCCTCCGGAGACGTGATCGTGCGACTCTACGAGTCGCTCGGCGGACGCGCCACGACGACCCTGCGGGCCGGATTTCCGCTGGCCGGAGCCACGTTGACCGACTTGCTCGAACGGCCCCTCTCGGACGGACCGGAGCTCGTCGGCACCACCGAGGGGCTGGTTCTCGCTCTGCGGCCGTTCCAGATCGTGACCGTACGACTCACCCCGCACGCCTGAGGGAGCGGTTTCGTTCCCATCGTGAAGGCCGCGGGGCTCTCGCCGGTGGCCCTTCGCCGGCCCTGCCTCGTGGCTGGGTCATTGCTGGATATGGCGTCAAAGGCGAAGGTGCCGGAGATGGTCGCAGTCTTGGCCCGTGGCAGGGCTGAGCTGGAGAGCGTGGGATCTAGAACACGTCGCGCAGGGTTTGCAGGAGGCGGGCGATGTTCACTTCGTCGCGGCGGTAATAGGTCCACTTGCCCCGCCGGGTGGCGATCACCAGCCCTGCCTGGCGCAGTATCGCGAGGTACTGCGAGGTGGTGGACTGCCCCAGACCTGCCCGTTGTTGGATGTCGCTCACGCAGACGCCGATCTCGACGTCGTCGGGCTCCTGGCCGGGAAAACTCATCGGCTCCTTGAGCCACACCAGTATCTGCCGACGGGCCGGGTTGGACAGGGCCCGGAACACGGCCAGCAACTCCTCCTCCGTAAACACGTGGTGATCGTAACTCAAGTACATATTGCTAAATCGCGATGTGTCGATCTAAGGTCGTCGCATGTCGACCTCGATGCGTGTGATGGAACTGGTCCGGTTCGGCGACGCGAACACCGCCTTCGCCGCCCGAGAACGGCCACGACCCACTCCCGGACCCGGGCAGGTGCTGGTGCGCGTGCTGGCCACGTCCGTGAACCCTCTCGACCTGCAGACCCGGCGCGGCGACTACCGCGACCAGCTGGCGCTGCCCGCGGTGATCGGCAATGACGTGTCCGGCGTGGTGGTCGAGGCGGGCCCTGGGGCGGGTGACTTCCTGCCGGGCGATGAGGTCTGGTACCTGGCGCCGATGTTCGCCGGGCAGGGAACCTACGCCGAGTTCCACGTGGTCGACCAGGCTCTGGTCGCCCGCAAGCCCGCACGGTTGTCGCACGTCGAGGCCGCCGCTCTCGCGCTCGTGGGCGTGACGGTGTGGGAGGCGCTGGTCGAACGCGCCGGGGTGCGGGTGGGGGAGCGGGTCTTGGTGCACGGCGGAGCGGGCGGTGTCGGCTCGGCCGCAATCCAGGTCGCCAGCGCGCTGGGAGCCGAGGTGGTTACCACCGCGCGTGCACGGGATCATGAGTTCGTCACCGAACTGGGGGCCAACATCGCGATCGACTTCTCGGCCGGTGACTACGTGCCCCAGGTCCGCGCGCTGGGCGGGGTGGACGTCGTGCTGGACACGGTGGGCGGGGACACCCTGGCCCGCAGTCCTGAGGTCCTCACCGACCGAGGCCGGTTGGTGTCCATCGTGGACATCCCCGAACCGCAGAACTTGCTTGCCGCGTGGGGCGTGAACGCGACCTACCACTTCCTCTTCGTCAGCCCCGGCCGGGCCAAGCTCGCGGCCCTGGGCCGACTGGTCGACCAGGGTAAACTCCGGCCGGTCATCGGCACCGTGCTCCCGCTGACCGACATCGCCCAGGCGCACACCCTGTTGGAAGGCGGCTCCGACGGTCAGAGTCGCAGACGCCCCCGCGGAAAGATCGCCGTCGCTGTGCACCCCGCGGACATGCCACCGAGCCGGACCACGTCTTTGCCGTAGCTTGCTGTGCAATGCGCGCAGGCAGCTCGCCGGCCAACTCCCGAGGATGGGCTGCCCGCGCGGCACCAACGGCTCGTGCCTTTCACGCGACGGGCCAGGTCCGCCCAGGACTGGGCCGTGATGCACTGAACCGGTAGACGTACATGGGCCGTTGACGGGTGCTATGCGGCGACCGAGCTCGGCGAAGCAGCTGGGCTGTTCCAGCAGAGGGGATTGATCAACATAAGGTGTCGTCCATGTCTAATCCCCAGAGTCAGCACGCATCCCGTCTCGTACGGCGGCTTGCGCTGATAGCCGTCGGCGCGATCACGGTTTGTGCCGTCAGTGCGTGCTACCCCTCCGAGGCTGAGTCGTCGAAGGACGTCACCGCCAAAGCTTCTGAGGCTCCGAAGAAACTGCGGATCGGTCAGCCGAGCCCGGAGCAGGAGATTTCCAGCTACAAGAAGACGGCCAAGTTCGTGTTCACGCCGACGAAGGTCGTTGAGGGCAAGCCGGAGGATCTTGACGAGCTTGATGAGCCCGACAAGTACGCAGGCAAGAAGGTCGTGTGGGTCTACGTCAACGCCCGCCATGTCGGGGGCGACGCGCTCAAAGAGCCGCCTTCGGTGATGAGCGATGTCAATGTCGAGACCGCGTCGGGCCCGGGCACGAAGTTCATCCTCATCGGTGCGCTCAGCAGCACGCCGAAGGACTGCAACCTTCTCAACGGCGTCAAAGAACTCGGGACCGAGGACGTATGGAAGAAGGGCGAGAAGCGTACTGTCTGCGACCCCTACCTGGTCCCTGAAGGGGACAAGGTGGACAAGGTCACCTACTCCCAGGGGTATTACAACGAGCCTCTGAGGTGGAACGTGAAGTAACACCGCTGGGGGGCGCAGCTTGGTGCCGTCCAGGTAGCTCGCCGCTCTGGGTACCTACACCGACGCGGGTAAAAAAGGGCCACAAGCGCGTGCCCGCCGTCGGCGGGACGGCTCTGAGCGCTTGACTCTCACCGGCTGCGCAGGCGCCGCGCGGCCCGGGGCCCCTGCCCGCGAAAGGAGGTGCGCCGTCACCAGTACTGGATCATCACCTTGGTCAGGATGACGACCCCCACCCCGAGGACACCGAGACCAAAAACCATCCCGAACGTGTCCTTGCCTGGCTGAGGCTCGCAGCCCGTGGCCTTGTCCGGCTCGTCGCCTGGGTAGTACACCAGCGCCTCATCGCCCGGCTCCCGGCTGGCAGGGCCACCTGATTCCTTGAAGCGGACGGCCAGACCATCCGCCGTCGTGAAGTCGTATTCGTGCCACTGAATGCGCCGCGCTACGTTGTTGACCATTTGGACAGTGACCCAGGCGCGCACCACCCGCGCCGGCGCGGTGAGTCCGCTCTCCCACGCCGTGCGCCGTTGCCGCGTTCGGCGCACGATCGCGTAGGCGGCCCAGAACATCAGCACGATGAACAGCGGGAAGAATATGCGGAAAACAAAATCCATGACGTATGTACCCCCGTACATGAGGAAAGCGATCGATCCGCGCCGCGTGGCAGTCGATCACGGTGCACGCGGACCTTATCCGAGTCTGTCAGGGGCATGGCACCTGGGCGTGGATCACACGGTGACGTCCGTGCAGACATAGGTCTTGTTCGCTGCGGTGTGCGAGGGGCGGCTTCGGTGCCGATGATGCTGCTATCACTGCAATGCGTGGTGCGTGTCACGTTCTGGCGCCCGCGGACGAACTGGAGCAACGGACGAACCGGGACAGCCGGAAGGCCTTTTCGATTGCGGCGGGCGGCGAGGCACTGAAGGGCCGCGGACTCGGTTGAGGCCGCGCTGGAGCCTGGCACCCCAGGCCGCTTTTCAGCACGCCGCTCTCGTGAAGCCAGACCGCGCAGCCAGCCCACGTCCGCAATGACGAATCGGCACGTCTGGAGCCACACCCCTGGGGTACACGACGGCGTGTTGTCCACTGCCAGCCCCTTGAGACCCCGAAGAACTGCGAGGCCTGATGACCGCCAAGCCGCCGACCGAGCAACCGTCGAGCATACCGGCGTCGGCCGAGCAAGCGCCCAGCGAGCAGGCCGCAGACAACAAGTCGTCGAAGGACCAGGAGACGAAGACCACCGTGTGGGTGGCGCTTGCCGCGAACCTGGTCATCGCCGTGGCCAAGGTGGCGGGCGGACTCTTCGCGGGCTCACCCGCGCTTCTCTCAGAGGCGGCCCACTCGATCGCCGACAGCATGAATGAGGTCTTTCTGCTGGCCGCGCTGCGCCGCAGCCGCAAACCGGCCGACCCCCAACACCCCTTCGGCTATGGCAAGGAACGCTTCTTCTGGTCGCTGCTCGCTGCCGTCGGCATCTTCGTCACCGGTGGATGCTTCTCCGTCTTCCAGGGCATCGAGGCGCTGCGCGCGGAGAGCTCTGAAACCACGACCGGCTACATCATCGGTCTCGTCGTGCTCGGGGTCGCCTTCCTCGCCGAGGGTGGCTCCCTGGTCCGCGCGCTGTGGCAGGTACGGCGACAGGAGGGCGGCATCGGCTCCGACCCGGCCTTGCGCACCGTCATCGCCGAGGACGGTACCGCTGTGCTCGGCGTGACCCTCGCGATGATCGGCATGGGCCTGCACATGGCGACCGGCGAGGTCGTCTACGAGGCGGCTGCCTCCATCGCGATCGGCCTGCTGCTCATCGCGGTGGCGTACCGCTTGGGCAAGGAGGCCAGGGAGCAGCTCATCGGGGAGTCCGTCGACCCCGAATTGCGCAACGAGATAGCCCACTTCCTCGCCGAGCAGCCCGAGATCGACCGTGTCGCGAGCCTGCTCACGATGCGGCTCGGTATGGACTCGACGCTCGTCGCCGCCCGCATCGACCTCGCGCCCGGCCGGGACAGCGAGGTGGTGGAACTCGTCATGGAGCGCATCAAGTCCGGCGTGGCCGAACGCTGGCCGCAGGCCGACCAGGTGTTCCTCGACGTCACCGAGGCACCGCCCCTGCCGGGCGCGGAGGTCGACCCGGACCTCGCGGCTCGGTAGAAGCCACCACCCTGCGGTCGCGACGGCGCTTCCGGGATCACGTGCTGGAACAACTGCCACAACTCATCCGGCACCAGCCGCTCAACGATCCCCACGGCGGGAGGCTATCGACCGTAGGTGATGGGCATCTCGAACGGCTCGCGGGTGTCGAAGTTCACGAGCAGCAACAGACCCCCGCCCCCGCCGGGCCCGACAGCCGGATCTTCCCAAGGTGAGTCATCAGGGGCCCGCGTGTACCTGGCACGCCCACAGGCTGGGCGTGTGGGGATAGGTGGCGCGCAAGCTGAGGACGGCGCGGTGTAGGGCCTCGGCCGTGCGGGCGACGTCGAGTGTGCCGTCGCCCCTGCTCAGGGTGTCGTACACGCTGAGCGCGACGTCCGCCCCGATGTCGTCGTCGACGTGCCACAGCGAGCCGACGACATGGGGGAAGCCGGCCATCTGGAAAGCGCTGACGATGTGAACGGCCTCGTCGGCGAGTTCGGGGCTGGTGAGCAGGGTGTCGCAGGCGGACAGGTAGGCGAGTTGGACAGACGGCAGCCGCAGACGGGCCAGGTCGCGGACGGTCAGCGGGCGTTCGGTGTGGTCGTGCAGGACGAGTCGGCTGCCGGAGGCGCGTTCCAGGTCGCCCAGAGCGTGGCAGGCGAAGTGGGCGTAGGCGTGGCGGGGCAGGGCCGAGACGACCGCGGAGTGTGTCGCGGAGGCGTCCGCGAGGAGCGTTGCCCCAGGCAGCAGGCGGGCCAGGTGGTCGGCCTCACGGCGGGCGCCGGGCAGCGGGGCCTGTCCACTGGCCTGGGCGGCGCTGACGATGAGGGTTGCGGTGCCCGTCGGGCGGGTGGCGCGCCGGCGGGCGTGGTGCAGGGCGCGCAGGGTCGGGGTATAGGAGGAGATAACCCGGTCCAGGGCGCCCGGAGCGGCGTCCTGGGGCGCCGCCGCGTGCAGCGGCAGCGTGCCAAGGAGGCCGCCGGGCGACCACCACACCCGAGTTGCCGCGGGTAGGTGGTCGAGGACCGGTCCGGTGACCGTCTGCCACAGCCAGGCGAGGGTGTCCCGTACGTCCTGCTGCGCGCGCTGCGACTGCTTGCGCGAGGTGCCGGGTGTCTCGATGCGGATCAGCGCGTCCTGGAAGGTCTTCCGGCGTGTTGCCGTCGTTTGCGGGTCGAGGCCGGGGAGTGGTACGGCGTTGATGGCGTGCTCGGTGACGATCAGGGCGTCGCTGCCGTAGGGGGAGACGTTGACCAGGATCACGGGGCCCGCCGCTGCCGTGGCGCGCAGTTCGTCCTCGTCCCACTCCCGCACCGGACGCAGCAGGCCCAGTTCGGGGTGCTCGGCGCGGATCCGGCTGGTGAGGTCTCGCCAGTCGGCGGCCAGTTGCTGGCGTACATCGGCGCGGGCGTCGGCGGGGCCGGATGATTCCTCGGCGAGTAACCCCTGGCTGTCGGTTGCCGTGTCGAGGGCTTGGCGGAGCTCCTCGAAGCGGTCGGCGAGGCCAGGCGCACTCTCTCGCAACCGCGTGAGATCGCTGTCGGCGTCGAAGGCGTGGGAGAGGATCACGCCTCTGGCCTGTTCGAGGAGTTTGACCGCGAGGCCTGGCCGTCCGCAGCGCACCGCGCAGGCAGCAGCGGCGGCACCAAGCCCGACGGTACGGCTGAGCAGGAATTCTTGGTCGTCGCGGACGAGATGGCGGGGTGCGACCGAGTGCAGTAGGTCGACCGCCACGACGTAGCCGTCAAGGGCACCGGCCCAGTCACCCAGCTCCGCTCGAACCTCGCCCCAGGACCGGGCCGCGTCCAGGCGATGGAGGGGCGCGCACTGCTGCTCCAGGGCCGCCTGCTGGTACAGCTCGGCCGCTTCGACCAGATTGGCTGGAGGGCGACGGCGACGGCGGCGGCGGGGCCCGGGGGTGCGCAGGACGAGCCCGAGGTTCGACAGGCGCTGCGTGCGGGTGGGGTGTCCGGGCGGAGTGACTTCGACCGCCCGGCGGTACAGCGCGACCGCCTCGTCCCCGGCGCCCGACCACAGCAGGGCAAGGGGGCTTATCACCCGTGCGTTCGCGGCAACCGTGAGGGCACCGGGCAGTTCGGGGGAGGTCGGGGGCAGCGCCGCGACCGCCGCGTCGGCCAGCTCCTGGGCCTCGCGGACCTCGTCGAGCCGCATCGTCTTCGAGATGCGGAGCATCAGGGCGATAGCGAGGTTGTGGCGGCGACGGGGCAGCTTCGGGTCGCCCTGCGGGGTGAGGGCGAGCGCCTCCCTCAGGAGTCCTACCACCTCATGGATGAGGGCCAGGGGATCGGGAGCTCGATCGAACCCCCCCATGAGGCTCATTCCAGTCGAGCTCAAGAGCGCCGCCCGGTGCGCCGGGCCCATGCCGGGCAGGTCGAAGGCCCGTTGCCGGCTCTCCTGGGACTCCCGCAGGTCGTCGCCATCCTTGGTCAGAATATGCCGCAGATTCAGTGCGGCACCGAGGTTCATCAGCCGCAGTCCGAGCGACCCGTGTCCCTGCGGGGTGAGTACCACCGACTCCCGGTGAGCGGACACGGCCTCGTTCAACTCCTCCGGCTTTCCCGAGCGTTGATAGCAGGCGACCAGCACGAGACCCAGGTCGTTGAGCGCTACGGGACGGTCCGGGTGGCCCGGCGGCATGAGCCCCTCGGCGTGCCGCAGCTGGCGCAGTGCCTCCTCCAGGTCCGCCCCGTTCGCCTTCGGATTCTGGAGATAGCGGTTGTACAGGGCCATCGCGCGAGCGAGGAGCGGCAGTTGTGGACCGTCAGCCGCCCCCGGGGAGGCGGCGGCCGCGGAGCGGTCGGTGAGATCGAGCGCCGCGTCCAGATCGGCCAGCGAGCCGGTCGCGACGGAACGGGCGCGCAGAGCGTTGCCCAGTGCGCTGCGCAAGGAGGCGGTCTCACCCGGGTTCCCTGCCACCCGCAAGGCCTCGGTGAACACGGTGATCGCCTCGTCCAGATCCGCTGTGCGGCCGGTGTACTGCGCCCTGAGGACGAGCGCCACGCCCAGGTCGTGTCCCGCCGCCGCAGGCCCCTTCGGATGGCTGGCGGCGGCAAGGCGGCACACGTCCACCGCCTCGTCGGACTCCTCGGGCGTCGCCCCCTCGACATGACGCAACAGCACCAGCGCTGCCCCGAGGGCGCTGAGGGAGTGAGGCAAATACGGGTCGTCGGGCGGCAGTTGGGCCAGTACGTCCCGCGCGATGCCCACCGCCTCGTGCAGATCCTCGCCGTCGTGCGAGTCCAGATAGCGGTCCTGGAGTCGGCGGCCCAAACCGGTGAGAACGCGGAGGCGTTCGGGGGAGTCGGCCGGAATCCGCTTGAGGGCACCGTGGACGAACCGGACCGGATCCGCGTCCGCCAGGTCCCCGAAGTGCCAGGTCGCCCCCGTGCGGGTCACGAGGTCGGCCATGCTTCTGAGCCGGCCGGGGAACCAGGGGTCGTACTCCGGTGTCGCCAGGACGGCGAGGGTGCCGAGCCCGATCGCGCTGGCGAGCCGGACCTCGCGCGAGAGCGGCAGGGCGGCAAAGGCCACGGCCATTTCGTGGAGTCGTCGTACGGCCTCGGAGGCGCCTGGCGGCGGGTTGTGCTGCCGCTCCTCCACGACGATCTTGAATGCGGCGACCTGGGCCGCCCACGCGTCGGGACCGTCCGCGTCGGCCGGATCGGGGTGCATGGCGGGATCGTTGGCCGCATAGCCCATCGACAACTGCGCCGGCACCCGCCGCGGGTCGGAGACCCACACCGGATAGAGCAAGGTCCCTGCCATGCACCCGTGGACAGTTCCGCGATCGCCCGGGTCGGCCATCGCCCGGGCGGCGCAGAGCCAGCCGGCCGCGTGTCGGGCATCCATGTCGGTGCTCGTGTCGCAGGTCCGCAGCAGTCCCCGCAGTTCGGCATCCGCGAGAGGACCGAACACCACGTCCGCGTCCCAACCTCCTTCCGCCGTAAAAGCCCGGTCGAGGCGCACGCTGACCGCCTGTAAGAACCACTCCCGGTCGTACCTCAAGGCTTCGCTCCCCCCAGCCGTCACCTGCGACGGCACGTCAAGTCCCCCGTAACTCTGCCTGATCTGCGGCACACTTGGACCATGACCGCATCTCCCGACTCCCGAGAACCCGACCGTAGGGCGGCAGCGGCGCTGTGTGCGCTGCTCGGCTCACCGGAAGACTTGCGGCAGCCCGGAGTCAGGGAAACGGCCGAGCAGGCACGGGACTTGCTGCGTTCAGGCACCAACTCCGACGAACTCGCCGCCCATCTCCGTGCTCTGGACACGCTGCTGCGCCAGAGCGGGGACGCACGTGGCCTGGTCAACGACTCCCGGGGTGGGGCTGCCCCCGGGATCACACCCCACATCAAGGTGGCCCTGTGCCCGGGACCGGCTCAGTGCAACCGCGTCGCACGAGCCCGCGACCTGCTCCCCGCCCCGCACTGCGCCGTGAACGACACCCGCATGCGCAAGGGCCGACTGGGCCCCGCACGGTGACCCCGCCCGCATGAACCCACTCCTCGCCACCCTGGGCGGCAAACTCACCGAACGCTGGCTGAACCTGTTGGTCCTGCCCGGCGCCCTCTTCCTCGCGGCCACGGCCATCGGCACCACCCTGGGCCACCGCCACTGGAACGACCTCGACGCGCTGCGCACCACCCTGGACGACCTCGCCGCCCGCCCCGCCCTCGAGCGCACCGGGACTGCCGCACTCCTCATCGCCCTCGTCCTGCTCACCGCGACCGCGGCCTCACTCGCCGCGCAGTTCCTCGGCGGTGTGATCGAGCAGTACTGGCTGCGCTACGCCCGCGACCCCCTGTCGCACGCCCTCGTCGACCGACGCAGGCGCACGTGGGGGCGCCGGGAGCAGGAGCTCGACGCGGCCTACCCCATCGCGCGCACCGATGCCGGTTCCGATGAAGATGCCGAAGACGGTGACGCGGTGCCAACCCCGGCCCGGCCCCTTGCGCGGATCCAGGCTCTCATCGACGCCCGCAACCGCGTGGCACTGCGCGAACCCACCCGCCCCACCTGGTACGGCGATCGCATGCAGGCGACGGCAGACCGCGTAGAGGCCGCCTATGGCGTGGACCTTGCCGCCCTCTGGCCGCGCCTGTGGCTGATCCTGCCCGAACCCGCCGTACGCCACATCCAGTCGGCTCACGACTCCTTCAGCGCCGCCGCCCGCCTCGCCGCCTGGGCCGTGGGCTACGCCCTGCTGGCCTGCTGGTGGTGGCCGGCCGGGCTGGTCGCCGTCGGCTGCGCAGCGGTGGCTCGCTCCCGCGCCCGCGGCGCCCTGGAGGCGCTCGCCGGGCTCATCGAGGCCGCCGTGGACGTCCACGGGCGGGAACTGGCTGAGCGGGTCGGTCTGATCGGGGTGGACTCGGCGGGGCTGCTCGACCAGGAGACGGGGGACCGGATGTCGGAACTGTTCAGGAAGGCGGATTGACGGCCGACTCCAACTGGGGCAGGGGCGGCCCCCTTTGGGCCTCGCAGCCATCTACGTACGTCTCGCTGTCGGGGGAAGTCCTGGTGCAAACCGCGGTCCACCGCAGCCGATGCGTGAACCGGAAGCGGATCTTTCTCAGGGCTGCTGGTTAGTCACCTGCGCCTGCTCTTCCTGCTCGGTTGTGGTGCCGATGGCCGCCGCGCCCGCGCCGAGGAGGACTGCGACGGCCGTCGCCACGCCCACGACCGCAAGCCGCAAGCGCGGTCGGCGCCGCTGCACGGGCGGCTCTGCGGCAGGTGCAGCAGGCATGACGGGAATGGCGGGTATGACGGGTGTGACAGGCATGAGGGGTGTGACGGGTGTGGCAGATGGCTGTGCGCCCATCGCGAGTTCCCGGCGAGCGGCTACCCACCGCCGGGTGTCGTCGGCGTCGAGACCGCACGCGACGACGAAGGCGACGAGGAGGGTCTCACGGGGCAGGCGGTCCCGGCGCAGCATGGTCGCTGCCGTCGAGTACGGCAGCACTTCACCCGCTGTGGCAGCCGCGCGCTCCAGTTCCCGGTAGCTGAGGCCCGACCAGGCCTTGAGGCGGCGCAACTCCGCCATGAACGCGGGAGTTTCGGCGGTACGGGGCGGCGCGGGTGGTGCTGTCATGCGGGTCCCTCCGGTTCCGGTGCGCTTCGCTGACCTGTGTCTCGGCAGACTCGCACAAGCTCGAACAGCTCATCCGTTGAACGAGTTCGGCGGCGGCGATCAGCCTAGGTCTCACATCTGTCGTCGTTGTCTTGGAGGCCTACGTGAGCCGTCCCGGTTCCCTCGTACTGTTACTCGTGCTCGCACTCGTCGGGTGCTCGGATGCTCACACCGTGGCCGGAACAGGGTCCGGTGGCGGGAAGGCGCGAGAGGCCCCGGCGGTCCGGGACCCGGCGGATCCGGACATCGACCGCTACCTCGACCGCGAGCTCCCGCAGGGAGCGGGTATCACCGTGGCCGCCGCCCGAGGGGGCGAGCTCAAGCACTGCGCGGCCCGCGGACTCGCCGACCGCGCGGCGAAGACCCCCGCGACCTGCGACACCGTGTACGACGTCATGTCGATCACGAAGCAGTTCACCGCCGCCGCGATCCTGAAGCTGGAGATGAGAGGCAAGCTGCGGGTGAGCGACCGGATGGGAGCACATCTGGACTCCGTGCCCAAGGACAAACGGGCCATCACCTTGCACCAGCTCCTTACACACACGGCGGGCCTGCCCGATTCGCTCGGCGACGACTACGACCCGCTGTCGCGCGCGGAGTTGCTGGCCGGGGTGCTGAAGGCCCCACTGCGATCGGCTCCCGGAAAGGAGTTCCGCTATTCGAATGTCGGCTACAGCGTGCTCGCCGTGATCGTCGAGAAGGTCTCGGGCCAGAGCTACGAACGCTTCCTGGCCGAGCACCTGTTCCGCCCCGCCGGGATGACCCGCACCGGCTACGTGCTGCCCGCGTGGAAGCGCGAGCAGGTCGCCGTCGAGTATGACCGGCACGGGCGCGCGCAGGGACGGCCGATGGACCATCCGTGGGCGCCCGACGGCCCGTCCTGGAATCTGCGCGGCAACGGCGGGATGCTCTCCACGGCCCGGGACATGTTCCGCTGGCATCGCGCCCTCACCGGCGACAGCGTCCTGTCCGCGACCGCGAAGCGGAGACTGTTCGCCCCGCAGGTGCGAGTGCCGGAGCTGGACGGGGCCTATGGCTACGGCTGGGTCGTCGTTGATTCCGATGACGGCCGGGTCGCCTGGCACGACGGGGGCAACGACTGGTCGCTGGCGACCGTCGCCAAGTTCCGCCGCGACCGGATCATGGTGTTCTGGGTGAGCAATCAGGCGTACCAGAAGGGGAAGTGGAACCTTGAGGACGACCAGATGAAGCTGACGCATGGCATTGCTGAGCGGCTACGACGCAGCGCCTGACCACGGGGGCCGTCGGCGCGGGCATGGTGCCAGGCCACGGGCAGGCCGTCATTCGCGCCGGCCTATCGGCACCTTGGGGTCATCGGGACAGCCATGCACGCCAGCCCGTCAGGGGCTATCCGAAGATGGCCGCTGGGCGTCCCCGCACGCCAGGTGCGGGGTATGGGCTGACACACGGCACTTCCAGCTGCTTTTCCGAGTCCCGGTGCTCAATTCGCCTTGGGCACACGGCCGAGCGTCGGCCGGAGAACCGGTGCATGGCGGGCCAAAAAGTCCCAGAGCTGGTCGGCGATCGGTCCGTGGGGGCGGTCGCGCCGACGAGCTGCCGAGAGATCCTCGATCACGCCGGGAAAGTGCCGTCCGGCGATGGAGAGCAGGCTTCCGTCACGCAACTCTTTCTCGATCATGAAGCGCGGCACGTGCCCCCACGCCATGCCGTGCAAGATCAGCTCCTTCTTCATGAGGTGGTCCGGAACAGAGCTTTGAGGTGCGCCTTCAACCAGGAAATGGCCTTGTTCGGACGGATGCCGCGCCGAGTCCCGGACCACGCATTGGGTGAAGGCCTGCATGCGCTGCGGTGTGATGTCGGCGTCCGGAGGAAAGGGCAGGAAACCGGGCGCCACGACGGGCACCAGCGCGACGCGGCCGAGATCGATCCACTCCATCCGCACGTCGCTCTTGGGGACGCGGTGCACGATCAGGTCGGCTTCATCCTCCAGCAGCCGCTCCCAGGGACCGGTGACTGTCTCGAACTGCAGGTGCAGTCGTGTCTGTGGGCACTGCGCGAAGAAGCGGCTGAGCATCTCCAACACCGGTGGAAGGGGGCACAGGTCCCCGAGCACCACGCGCAGTTCGGCTTCTTCGCCCATCGCCAACTGCGCCGCGTACGTCTGTAGTTCCTCGGCCTCGTGCAACAGGAAGCGCACCTTGCGGTGAAAGGCGTGCCCCGCCTCGGTGAGCTGAACCCGATAGCCCGAGCGATTCAGCAGGTCCAGGCCCAGCTGGCGCTCCAGCTTGGCGACCGCCGCGAACACGGAAGGGTGTGAGCGGTGCAGCCGCTCGGCGGCGGCCTGGAAGCCGCCATCGATCACGACGGCGTTGAAGCACTGCAACTCGTGGAGCGTGAAGTTCGACATTATCCAGAAAACCTACAGGCTTCTTCCAATCTTTGTAATAGAAGTTTGCAGAGGGTGTTCCTAGGCTGAGCGCATAGCCGCTAGATCACTGGAGCTGACATGACGTCACAGACCCGCACTGCCATCACCACCGGCGATGGCGTCCGCATCGCCTACCGCTTCGACGGCGACGAGAACAAGCCGGTGCTGCTGCTCTCCAACTCCATCGGTACCGACCTCCACATGTGGGACGGCCAGGTGTCGGCTCTGACCGAACACTTCCGGCTGCTGCGCTACGACGCGCGCGGCCACGGCGCCTCAGATGTCCCGAAGGGCCCATACTCCCTGGACCGGCTGGGGCGCGACGTGGTGGAGCTACTGGACGCCCTGGGCCTGCAGCGAGTGCACGTCCTGGGCCTGTCTCTGGGGGGAATCGTCGCGCAGTGGCTGGGGATTCACGTACCGGAGCGCGTCGACCGGTTGGTGCTCTCCAACACCGCCGCCTACCTCGGCCCGGCCAATCAGTGGGATCAACCGATCGCCGACCTGCTGGCGGCCCCCGACATGCAGGCCACCGCGGAGATGTTCCTGCACAACTGGTTCCCGGCCAGCATGCTGGGAGGCGACGACGAGGTAGTCGAGGGCTTCCGCCGCACCCTGCTCGCCACGCAACGCGAGGGCGTGGCCGGGAGCTGGGCTGCGGTGCGCGACTACGACCTGCGCCGCACGGCCACCCTCATCCCCAACCCGACCCTGGTCATCGCGGGCGAGCACGACACCGTCACGTCCGCCGACCACGGAAAGGAGCTCGCCGCGACCGTCCCCGGCGCACGGTTCACCGTCCTGCCCACCGTGCACATGGCGAACGTCGAAGGGGAGGCAGAGTTCCTGGGGGCTGTGATCGCCTTCCTCACCGAACAGGCGTGACGGTTACTGTGAGGAGCGCGCCGCGTGGGGACCGGGAGGCAGTTGCGCGCGTGGCTGCCTGAACGGCCAAGGAGGAGTGATGGGCGTGTTCGCAGGGAGGACGGCGCGGCTGGTGGTCGGCAACGGTGGTGAGGCGCCGCTGGATCTGATGCTGGAGCCCTGGGGCGATGTTCGCCGGATCCTGCCGAAGAACAAGTGCGTCGTTGTCACTCATTCCTCTTCGGTAGATGGTTCATGGCCCGGAACGCGGCTTGGTGACGAGCCGTTCGAGGTCGACCATCGGAGCGATTCGGTCACGGTGTGGGCCAACGGCCACTGCTTTCACCTCAGTGACAGGCAGGGCAACGAAATCGACCCGTACGTCTACGGGGGATGCCCTGCCCAGAACCAGGTGACCTGAAGGTGTGCTTGACCTGCTTGAGCTGACCAGCTGACGGTGATGCGGCGCCGCATGCTCAGGCGTCGAGCCGGTTCGGGAATGCCTCGCGGCCGCTGCTCATTGCCCCTGCTCAGGAGGTGCTTTCGAGTCTTGGCACAAGGAACGACCTCACTCCGAGCGAAGACCTACGGCTAACGGTCGGTCCGGGTGTTGAGGCTGCCCGTGATGAGGCCGGTCAGTGCGGTGACCGCGTCGTCGGCGGATGCCCGTCCTTGGTTCAGCTCGACGGCCATCGCCTCGGCCGCGCCCAGCACTCCGACGCACCGTAGCCGGAGGGCTTCGGGTGCGAGGCCGGAGTGCGGCAGCAGGGCGGCGGCCATCAGCTCCGTGTAACTGTCGAGCATCTCGCGCTGGGTCGCCTCCATCTCCGGATTTCCTTTCAGCGCGGCGGAGATGGCGCCGAGTTCTGGCATGTCCGTGGAGCAGGCGAAGTAGGCGGTGCTGATGACGCGGGCGACCACCTCGGCGATGGGTGCGGCCTCCTGCAACGCCTGTGCGATCGCGGCTTGGTGGCGTTCGTCGAGGCGTCGGTAGAGCGCGAGCAGCAGGCCGGGGCGCGTGCCGAAGTGGTCGTACACGATCGGCCTGCTCACCCCGGCTCCCTCCGCGAGGGTGACCAGAGTCAGACCGTCGGTTCCCTGGGAGCGCACGATCGTCACGGCGGTGTCGAGCAGCTGCTCGCGCCTGGCCTGCTTGGACAGGCGGGTCGAGGTGGTGGCCATGGTCCTCCGTTGTGTCGTCCTCCAGACTATGTTACAAAACGTAGGCTACAAAATGTAGCTTCGGCTTCATGGATGCGAGGACTCACCGTGGAACAGCCAAAACCCGTACTGATCCTGGGTGGTTCGGGGCAGGCGGGCTCGGATACCGCCGCTCTGCTGCGCCAGTGGTACCCGAACCTGCCACTGACGATCGCCGGTCGCGACATCGGCCGCGCACAGCGGGTGGCCGACGAACTCGGCGTCGCCACAGCCGTGACCATTGACCTGCGGCGCAGCGATCTCGGCCTCCCGGCCGAGCACAGCTATTCGGCGGTGGTCGCCGCACTGTGGGACGACCACCTGAACGGGCTGCACTACGCACAGGACCACGGGTTGCCCTACCTCAGCATCTCCAGCGGCCTGGTGGAGATCGCACCGGAGATCGTCGCGGGCGCGCAGCGGGCAAGCGCCTCCTCGATTCTGGTGGCCAGCCACTTCTGCGCCGGCACCGTCGTCCTCGCGACGCTGGCCATAGCCCGGGAGTTCCATCGGGTCGACAGCGTCCGGATCGGCGCCGTACTGGACGAGTTGGACACCGGAGGGCCCGCGGGAACAGCGGACCTGGAGCGGTGGGCCAAGGTCACCACGGCGGGGACGGTGCGCCGTGACGGCGTCTTCACGTGGGTCACCGGCTCCGATGCTCAGGTGGATGTGCCCTGTACCGACGGCGTCGTCCTGCCTGGCCAGAGCATCGCCATCCTTGACGTACCAAGCCTCGCCCTTGCGACCGGCGCAGCAGACGTCCGCTTCGACATGGCCGTCGGTGAATCTGCGGCCCGGCGCCGCGGCGGCCCCTCATCCACCGAGATCCGGATCGAACTCGAAGGCGTGGGCCCAACGGGCGCCCCGCTCAGCACAAGCCGCTACCTCACCCACCCGGCAGGACAACGCCCCCTGACCGCACTCGGCATCGCCCTCGGTATCGAGCGGCAACTCGGTCTGCGTGGCGAAGCCGTCTCACCGGGCATCCACACCCTTGAAACCCTGATCGACTTGACCTACGCAGCCGAGCGGTTGGTGGAGATCGGCGCCACGTTCGTGGACGCACCCGGCGACAACTGAACACCCGGCCGAGGCGACCGCAACGCCGGGTCCCCCAAGGCGTACGGTGTGCGGTTTACAAGGTCGCTTCTCAGATGAGTGCCTTGATGCTGGTGTGCAGGTCGGTCGCCCCTACCGTGATGGGGGTTGGGCGAAAGGCGACTCCGTTCTGGCTCTTGCCCTTTCGGATCACCGTTGCGGGGGTGAGGTAGGTTGCCCGCCATGACTGAGCTCGGACCCGTCGCCTGGCTACCTGCTCCGATAGAGACCCAGAGGCTCGTGCTGCGCGAGGCCGAGGCCCGCGACCGTGCGGAGTTCATCGAACTGTTCGCCTCGCCCGAGGTGCGCGCCCATCTCGGTGGCCCTCGTCCGCGTGATGAGCTCGAACGCTCGGTGCCCGAGGTACCTGGGCGGCGCCCTGGTCTCTTCGTCATTGCGCTCGAGGGGAAGATGATCGGCACGATCACGCTTCTGGACCGGCGCGACGCAGAGCGTCCGGGACACATCCGTCCGCAGGCAGGGGAGGCCGAGCTCGGTTACATGTTCCTGCCCGGAGCCTGGGGGCGCGGGTATGCCGCCGAGGCGTGTGCAGGGGCACTCGACTGGTTCGCCAACGCGTTCCCCGGCGAACCGGTGGTGCTCTGCACCCAGATCGCCAACAAACGCTCGATGCGCCTCGCGGCGAAGCTGGGGTTCAGCGAGGTGGAGCGGTTCGAGGAGTGGGGCGCCGAGCAGTGGTTCGGCGCGTGGACCCCGGCCTCACCGCACGGTTGAGCCAGCCCAAAGTCCCACCGGCTCCATCGGTTGAGTAGAGGATGCGCCGGCGAGGAGCGAGACCCAGACTCGCCGACAAGATCACGACGAGCGGACGGTGCATTCAACGACGGGCAGACCGACGGAGCACCATTGCGTCCGGCACCGCCTGGTGCACACATCCGATCTGGGACTGCTCCTCTGGACGCGTAACCTATCAGTTACGCTTTGGGCGTGGACGACCTGAGCAAGGTGGCCGACGCCATCGCCGATCCGGTGCGCCGGGAGATCCTGATGATGTTGCGCCCCACCTCGCTGACGGTTGGCGACATAGCTGCCCGGTTCTCCATCAGCCGCCCTGCGATCAGCCGGCACCTACGCGTACTGCGGGAGAACGGCCTGGTCGAGGACCAGCAAATCGGCCGTCATCGGCGATACTCCCTGGTCCGTTCCCGGTTGGGTGACCTCGCCGCTTGGATTGCCCAGTTCGACACCCAGCGGGTCGACTGGGCGCCGCGCCTGGCGGCGTTGGAGACCGAAGTCCACCGCACCCGACGGGACCGTAATCGAGCTGAGCCCGCCACCGATCAGCCCACCGCGCGCCACTCCAAGGAGGACACGGCATGACCCCCGAGCCCACCGGACGACTGATCCCCACACCAACGGGGCACGACCTGATCCTTGTTCGCAGCTACCGCGCCTCCGTCGACGACGTCTGGGCGAGCGTCACCGAGGCGGAGCGCACCGCCCGCTGGTTCGGCCCCTGGCGCGGCCACGGGGCGGTCGGCTCCACCGTCGAGGTGCAGATGGCGTTCGAGGAGTCGGCGCCCTGGTGCCCCCTGCGCATCGAAGCCTGTGAACCGCCGCGCCGACTCGCCGTCTCGATGGAGGACGAGGCCGGATCCTGGTCGATGGAGCTGCTGCTGGCCGAGAGCGGCGGCACCACCGAACTGCGGCTGATCCAGCACCTAGCCTCCACAAAGCACCTTGGCCAGACCGGCCCGGGCTGGGAGTACTACCTGGACATGCTCACCGCCGCCCGCACGGGCGGGCCACGCCCTGACTTCGAGGACTACTACCCCGCGCAGAAGGCTTACTTCGAATCCTTGGCCTGAGCGTGTCGCTTTGTCTCTGAGGTGGAACAGCGAGTCGTTCTGCGGCGGAGCGACGTGGTCCCCACGAGCACGCGCTGCTCGTGGAGTGACGTGCTCCCCACGAGCACTGGCTGTTCGTGGACCAACGGGGCTCCACGAGATGGGCGTGGTCGCGCACATCGTCCAGGGCTGCGTCGGCGTCCCGCTCGATACGGTCCGGCAACCGGTAGATGCGGCCCGGACCACTGTGTCTGGCCTCCTCGGCCAGTGCCCAGCCGTTTCTTGCGTTCCAGCGGCGCGACCAGCCTGTGCATGTGGGCCAGCGGCGGCCTTCTGCTCTTCCCCGGCAGTGCGGAAAGGAATCGTGGGGCAATGGTGAGGCAGTGATGGGTGATTGCGTTACGCCGGACTGGGCGGGGGCAGCCGCTCGGTGATCCGGTCGAACAAGTCCGTCAGCGGTTCGCTGATGTGCCGCCCGAACTCGCTCAGCCCGTAGGTGACTTGGGGTGGCGTCGTCGGCTCCACCGCCCGCCAGACCAGACCGTCCTTGACCAGCGCGCGCAGGGTCTGGGCGAGCATCTTCTCGCTGACGCCCTGGATGCTGTCCCGCAGCTCGTAGAACCGAAGATCGCTGTTTCGCAGAGAGATCAGTACCCAGATGCCCCACCTGCTGGTCACGTGGTCGACCATGTCCCGCGCGGGGCAGTCGGTGTGAAACACCTCATACCGGGGGCCCGCTTCGGCCCCTGTCAGCTGCGCGCCTTCCTTCATGTCCGGAGCTTACCTCTGGGTATGTTCTTACGGAAAGTAAGCCCGGCTCCTAGCGTCAACTTCCGCGGTGCACAACCACCGTGCATAGCCAGTGCACAACAGACTAGGAGCTGAACATGATCGTGGTGACCGGGGCTACCGGGAATGTGGGCCGGCCTCTGACGCAGGCTCTGGCCGAAGCGGGCGAGCAGGTGACGGCGGTCTCGCGCAGCGCGGCGGCGGTGCCGCACGGCGTACGGCACGCGGCTGCCGACCTGGCCGAACCGGCGAGCCTCAAGCCGGTGTTGGAGGGCGCGAAGGCGCTGTTCCTCCTGTTGTCGGGTGACCTGCACGCCCCCGAAGCCCGGCCCGCCGACATCATCGACGTGGCCGCGTCCTGCGGCGTCCGCCGGGTCGTCCTGCTGTCTTCGCAGGGCGTGTCGACCCGACCGCTCGGCCCGACGCGGGTCGCCATGCGCGCGCTGGAGGACGCATTGGGGGCCTCCGGCCTGGACTGGGCCGTCCTGCGCCCGGGCGGCTTTGCCTCCAACGCCCTGGCCTGGGCGGAGTCCGTCCGTACGCAGCAAACGGTCGCCGCACCGTTCGGCGACGTGGGCGTGCCGGTCATCGACCCGGTGGACATCGCCGAGGTCGCGGCGGCCTGCCTGCTGGACGCGCGGCACGCCGGAGGGGTGTACGAACTGACCGGGCCGAAGGTGATCACACCGCGTCAGCAGGCGCAGACGATCGCCGCCGCGCTCGGATCGCCCGTACGGTTCGACGAACTCACCCGCGACGAGGCCAAGGCCGCAATGACCCGGTTCGTGCCCGCCGAACTCGCCGACGACACCCTGGACATCATCTCCGCCCCGACCCCGGCCGAACTGCGGATCAGCCCGGACGTGCAACGCGTACTCGGCCGCGCCCCGCGCCCCTTTGACGCCTGGGTCGCCCGCAACATCGCCGCTTTCCGCTGAGACACCTCGATGAGTCGGGTCGCTAGGAACACTCGGCCCGAGCGGAGTGCACGAGCCGTTCGGCGAAGGCCTCGACCAGCTCGCGCAGCTCGTCCGGGCGCTCAATGACGAACGGCCGGTCCATCGAGGCCAGTACGGCAGGCAGCCAGTCGAGCCGGTCCACGCGCATCTCTACGCGGCACCACGGCTCATCCGGCGCATCCGCGCCGTCCGGGATCTTCCGGGTCGGCAGCTCCTCCACGCGCGCGACGCTGGAGGGAAGCCGGGTGTGCAGGTGCTCGGCCGTGGCGTGGACGCGCAGGGTCACCGCATGCCGGTACGGAGCCGTCGCGAGCCCTGTCAGAACGCGCTCGGCCGGGTCGAGGCCGGCGGGCGGCTCGAACGAGCCCGGCAGGGTCCGCACGTCGGTGACGCGATCCAGCCGAAATGTGCGGTCCTGGCCGCCGGACGAGAGGTCCGCCCCCGTCACGTACCACTTGCCGGAGTGGGCGACGAGCCCATAGGGGTGCAGGGTGCGTTCGCTGGGGCGGCCGTTCGTGTCGGTGTAGCGGATCGAGATCGGCCGGTGGTGGTTCACCGCGTCGGCGACCGCCAGCAGGACTCCCGGGTCCGGCGCGAGTGTTTCGCCGGGCCGGGCGGTGAAGGCAAGGGAGGCGAGCACGGCGTCGAGCCTGAGCCGCAACCGCTCGGGCAGTACGCGGCGGATCTTGGCCGTCGCCGTATCACTGGCCGTACCGGTGGCGGCCGTCAGGCCGGCGCGCCGGCCCGCGACCAGGCCGAGCAGCACGGCCAGCGCCTCGTCGTCGCCGAGCATCAGCGGAGGCATGCGGTGGCCGGGGGCGAGCCGGTAGCCGCCGTAACGGCCCCGGACCGCTTCGACGGGGACATCGAGGTCGACGAGGTGGCTGATGTAGTGCCGCACGGTGCGTTCGTCGACGTCGAGCCGGTCGGCGAGTTCGGACGCGGTTCTGATGCCGCCCGACTGCAGGAGCTCCAGGAGGGTGAGGACTCGGGCGATGGGACGAGGCATGTGCGCAAGTCTCCCCGATATACCGGGCGGGTTTCGCCCGGTATTGGTCATAGCCTCAGGTCGGAAGCACGCAACGACCGCATCGACCAGGAGAAGAGCCATGCACTTCGTCTCTGTCCGGATCATCACGAGCAATGTCGCCCGCCTCGTCGACTTCTACGAGCGCGCCACCGGCGTGACCGCCGACTGGGCCAACGAGGACTTCGCCGAGCTCAGGGTCGCCTCGGCGACCCTGGCCATCGGCAGCACGCGCACGATCCCGCTGTTCGCGCCCGGATCAGCCCGCCCGGCCGACAACCACAGCGTCATCCTCGAATTTCGCGTCGACGACGTGGACCGTGTGCACCAGAACCTGACCGGCTTCGTGGAGGACTTCGTGACCGAGCCCACCACGCTGCCCTGGGGCAACCGCTCGCTCCTGTTCCGCGACCCCGACGGCAACCTGGTCAACTTCTTCACCCCCGTCACACCGGCGGCCCTCGCAAAGTTCGGCCGCTGAGACCGGCCTTGGCTGATCTCGGCGCCGGAGTAGATCTCGATGGGGCGGGTGACTCCCGCGCAGTGTCCAGGGACTGGCTGAACCACTCGATGGCCTCGGACGTGAGGTCGCCCCCGGCGAGGCCCAGGCGCCCTTCGGCGGTGAGCGCGGCGAGGAACGGTGCGGGCTGTCGGGGGATGCGGTGGCCAGGAGCAGTACTGCACTGCGTTGGGTGGGGCAAAGTGTCGGCCCGCCGTCAGCGATACGCGGCCTCCCACGCCGGGTCCTGATCACCTGCACCCTGGCGCTTCGGGTAAGCCTGCGCCGCCTTCTTCTCCCTCAGCTTGATCCCGGCAGAGCTTGATCGAGGAGAACTTCCGCCGCCGCCCACGCATGTCGGCCGTAGTCCGCTTCGTCGAGCACCATGGCGCGGCTGGCCGCCCCGTCCGCGAGGGTGGCCAATTGTTCGGCGAGTGAGCGGGGTTGGCGGCAGCCCAGCTCTGTCACCAAGGCGACGATCAGTTCCACCATGCGCAGTTTCTGCTCGCGGGCGTAGGAGTGCACTGCGCTCTGCGGGTCGGGGAACTCCGCTGCGGCATCGATGAACGGACACCCGCGCACCGGATCCGCGTCTGCCTTCCCCTGGTCGAACAGCTTGCGGATCCGGTCACGCGGCGGGATGTCCTCGCGGGTCAGCCCGGCTTCCAGGGTGGCCCCCGACGTTACGAGGCTCTGCAAGTGGGCGATGACAAGGTCGTTCTTGGTGCGAAAGTGGGCGTAGAGCGTCCGCTTGGACACCGGAGCTTCGTCCGCGACCTGTTCCATGCCGGTCGCGTTGATGCCCTGAGTCGCAAACAGCCGGGCGGCGGCAGCCAGAATGCGCTCCCGCCCTCCACGCCCTCGTCGAGGGGATGCGGTAGACGTCGCACTCGCGGTCGTATCCATGCCGTAAGTATACGCATCCGTTTACTTCAGCTGGGAGGTCGCGCTAGGGTGACGCCACCGATGTAAACGCCTCCGTTTACATTGGCTGTCTCTGTCGCCAAGGAGCCCCATGAGTACGTTCGTCCCCACTGAGCTGAGCGGTTGTGCGGAGAAGCTGATACGTGGCCGCCATGCGACCCGGGCGTTTCGTCCGGATGCCGTACCCGACGACACGATGCACAGGATCTTCTCGCTGGCCGGCACCGCGCCGTCCAACTCCAACGCCCAGCCGTGGCAGGCGGAGGTGGTGAGCGGAGCGGCCCGTCAACGGCTGACCGCTGCCTTGCAGACGGCCCACGCCGGAGCGCGCACCACTGCGGACTTCCCGTACTCCGAGGAGATGTATGCGCAGGTGCACCAGGAGCGTCGGGCGGCGTTCGGCGCCGAACTGTACGGGGCGCTGGACATCGGTCCCGATGACCACGTGGCACGTGCGGCATACGACGCGCAGAGCCTGCGGTTCTACGGCGCGCCCCACGCGGCGTTCCTCTTCGTCCACGGCGATGGACAGGCGCGCCTGGCCGCGGATGTCGGCGCCTACATGCAGACACTGCTCCTGGCGATGACCGCGTACGGCGTGGACAGCTGCCCGCAGGGGTTGTTGAGCTTCTACGCCGACACCGTCCGCACTGAACTCGGCGTCACCGGGGGGAGGCTGCTCGTCGGCATCTCCTTCGGCTATGCCGACGAGTCCGCACCGGTGAATCGAGTGAGGACCCAGCGCGCTCCAGTCGAGTCAACTACGGCCTTCCACCGCTAGATGCACTGTTCGGGCACGTTGGATTAGTGATGACGAGCCTCGGAAGTCTCGTGCCACATACGGTACGAGTCCGGCCGTGCTTGCGATGGCTTTCCCGATCCAACCACTGACCAACGTCCCGGTCCGGTCCAAGCCGTTGGGCGAGTGGAGTGCGTGCGATGTGAACCGCCTCGCCACCACCCGCCTACGAGACCACCCGCCTGCGAGCCGAACAGGTTCACGCCAGCTGACGAGACACATCCGCAGCAGCTGTTGCCTGTTGTTGATGGAGCTTCTCCAAGACACGGTCACGCAGAAGCTCATACTCCTCGCGGAGCCTGCGCCACTCGGTCACGGGCGGGCGAGGGATCACGATGCCTTCGGTGACGATCTCCTCCGGCCTGAACTGCTCGCGGGTGAGGTCGATGTCGATGCCCATGCCCAGTCGGTTCCACCAGTGGTAGTCCACTCGCTCTCCGTTGACGTGGACCTCGCCCCGGATCAACTCGCCTCCCAGCAAGTCATTGAGCACCATGGCGGTCACTCCGCACTGGTCCCGGGCCGGATTGTCCTTGGTCCATTGTGAACGGAATTCAGGCGTGCACGTTTCGGCACTCCAACTGCTGCGAACGGCTCGTTCGATGTCGGTGAGAAGCAACGGTGTCATGCCGGTGATCCTGACAGCAGGCACTGACAATGGCCGGGTGCCGGAAGGCACGGCAACCGCCCGCTGCCGTCAGTACGGGCTTCTGGCACAGCTCTTGGGTTCTGGTGCTGCCTGGGAATGCGCGGGGGCGCGGTTGCGGGGCGAGAGTGGGAGCGGGGGTGGTGGGGGGGCTTTGTTAGGCGGACGTTAGCGGGACGGCAACGAGGCAGTAGCGGCCTGCAGCAACGTGGGTGTTGTTCCCAGGAGGGAGCACCCCTGACGAATTAGCAAAGGATCCTTCCATGCGCTCTCACGCCACCTCCACTGGAAACCGCCGTCGCACGCTGCGTGTGGCCGCCGCGGCTCTGACCGTGGCCGCGGGCCTGTCCCTGACCGCCTGCGGCAACGGCGACTCCGCGGCGGACGCGTCCGCCAAGGGCTCCTCGTCCTCCTCTTCCGGCGGCGGCGCGAAGACGGAAGGCGGCTCGGGCTCCGGCAGTGCGGCGGGCAGCAACGCCACAGCGGGCTCGCAGAAGGGCTCGGGGAAGGGCGCCGCGGACAAGGTGGCCACGAAGGGTGCGGCGCAGACCGGCACCAAGGTCTCCTTCTGCAAGAGCGAGGATCTGGCCATTAACGCTGTTGATGCTGCGCCTGATGAGACGTCCGGCAGGATCAACATCACGATGATCAACCGAGGTTCGGCCACCTGCTCGGCGACCGGATTCGCGGGTGTGGACATCAAGGACGCGGACCACACCTCAAATCCCATCGAACGTGGCTCCGCACAGCCCCGCATCACCACACTCAAGCCCGGTGACGCCGCTGTCTTCAACCTCGCTTACACCATCGACAGCAGCGGCAACAGCCTTACGTCCCCGACCCACATCCTGGTGACGCCCCCGAACGAGACCCACACCGTGACCTTGGAGTGGCCCGAGACCGCGGGAGCCATCAAGGGTGCATACACCGACGTTCAGGTCTTCCCCACCCACACCACGAAGTAGGGCTCGCGCCCGCGGCGGCCTCGGGGGCCCGGGCCACGTTCGAGACCCTGCACCTTCCGGTATCTCGGCGGTCTCATGGCCCAACAGAACGCGTGTGGCTGACGGTTTGACCGGTCAGCTGCAGCGGGAGGGGACGGCCGCCGAGGGCGAGGTCGCAAGCTGGCCTAGCCAGGGGCTGCCCGGCCGATCATGATTGCGGGCAGTCGGGCATGATGCCCGGATGAGCATCATCGTGAAGTTCTTCGTGGCGCCGGACGACATGGCAGCGGGGTCGGCCCTCCAGACTGGGCCGGGACAGGCATTCGAGTCGCTCTCCGTCGGCAACTTCGATCCCGAAGAGGCCGTGGTCGAATGGGAATGTCTTCTGACTGGTGGCAGCTTCGAGGAACTTGTCGATGCCGGTGAGCCTCGCGTCGTCGCCAGCCAGGACGATGACGAGTGCGTCGTATTCACGATCTCGCCTCGCCTGTCCACGGCACTCGCGGAAGCGGAGCCCTCCAGGTTGCGTGACGTCGCTGCCTCGTGGGCTCATTTGCGTGCGGAGGAAGGTGAGGTCATCGACACTGAGATCGCGGAGGCGATCGTGAGTGATCTGGCTGCTCTGGTCAGCAGCGCCCGTCGCCAGGACCAGGGCGTCTACTGCTGGGTCGCGTAGGAGTTCATGTTCGGAGCCAACTGGCGACCGCCGCCGCGGTGGCGGTGCCCGGGTTGGTGTGCCGGATGCCCCGCCATCGCAGGTACTCACGGATAAGGCTGTTTCTGTAAGCCTTGTCGGCAGGTGCGGCTGTCGGGCTTCTTGCGCTGCCGGCCCAGGCTCCGCGAACCGACCCGTCACACAAGTCCCGCAACGGACGCCGCCTTCCTCCAGGCGGAGCCCCGTCGGAGAAGGCGACACCCGTGACTGATTACTACGTCCCACAGATCTAGAGGCGGCAGCTGATCTCCATTCCGTCCTCCACGGGGAACGTGACGCTCTGGTAGCCGTTCTGGGGGTTGCGGACGTAGTCGAGGTAGGGCGCGAGGTCCTCCAGGTCGACGTCGTCGGCGACGACGAGGGTGCCGGGCGCGAGGCGTGGTTCGAGGAGGCGCAGTACGGGCAGGCACAGATCCTTCCAGCCGTCGAGGAGGACGAAGTCCGCGGCGTCGGCGACTTCGGTGAGCGTGTCGCGGGCGTCTCCTTCAAGGACGGTGATCAGGTCGTCAAGCCCCGTCTCGGCGAACGTCCGGCGGGCGGCTGCGGCCTTGGCGGCGCTCAGTTCCGTACTGATCACGCGCCCCACCCCGTTGTCGCGCACCGCGGCGGCAAGGTGAAGCGTGGAGATGCCGAAGGACGTGCCGAACTCGACGACGGTGGCGGGGCGGATGGCTCGAATCAGGTTGTAGAGGAGGCGGCCGCCCTGGGCGGAGATCGGCATGTACACCTCCGCTTTGGCGTCGGCCTGTTCCTGCGGGCTGAGGGGTGCGGAGCCCTGGGGCCATGCCGCGCGGATCTGCCTGCTGGTCGCCTCGTCCTGCTCGGCATGCCGGAACATCCGGTCGAGGGCGGAGGCGACGCGGGGGTCTTCGAGGGTGCTGGTGGCTGTCATGAACCTAGACTAGACGCACCGTTGCGTAGCGTCTAGAGGTTCTGGCCTACTCTGACCCCAGGAGGCAGACATGGAACGAGGAAGTACGGCCGCAGCGGCGGCCGGGCCCAAACCGGCGGCACGCCACCACGGCAACCGGCACGGCCGCAGCGAACAGGCCCGGCAGGCAGTGCTGGAGGCGGCCGACGACCTCTTGGTCGAGAAGGGCTTCACCGGCGTCACCATCGAGGGCATCGCCGCCCGGGCGGGCGTCGCCAAACAGACCGTCTACCGCTGGTGGAAGACCAAGACCGAAATCCTCCTGGACGCCTTCCTCCAGGACGCGGCCGAAGCCCTGACCCCGCCGGACCATGGCGACCTGGCCCCGGACCTGCGCGCCCACCTGCGTCAACTGGCCTTGTTCCTCACCCAGTCCGACGCGGGCGCCGTCTTCAAGGCCCTCATCGGGCATGCCCAGCACGATTCCGCGTTCGCCGCCGCCCTGCGGTCCGGGTACCTCGATGAACAGCGCCGACGCGACCAACTCCCGCTGGAACGCGCGGTCGAACGCGGCCAGCTCGCCGCCGGAATTGACATGGCGGCGGAGATCGACCAACTCGTGGGACCGCTCTACCACCGCGTCCTGGTGACGGCGGAACCCGTCGACCAAGCTTTCACCGACCGCCTCGTCGAGGCGTTTCTGCGCCGCGCGGATGTAGCGGATGTGGCGGGCGTAGCCGACGCAGGGGAGATGGGGAGCAGATGACTCTGAAGGTAGGCCAGCGTGTGGTGTTGGCAGCGGACACCCGGCTGACCGATTCGGCCGAGGTGTCGGGGGTCGTCGTCGGGTTCCTGTCTTTGGCGGCGGGCACCGGCGGAACCGTCGAGCAGGTCGTCGGCCACCAAGAGGAGAGCGACGACGTGCGCGAGTACGAGCGTCTCAAGTCGCTGCTCGACGCCTTCGGGGCCCAGATGCCCACGGAGAGCAGGAGCCAGCTCGAAGCGAAGATCGCCTCTCTGGAACCCGCGTGGATCGCCTTCCAGGAACGGGGGCCCAGCGTGAGCGTGCGGGTCCGCTTCGACAACGGGTTCATCCTCGATGGGGCCGATGAGGACGTCTTCGCCCCTGCCTGAGGGTGCGTCCGCGTCACGGGTCAGACGTCTCTCTCGGCGCATACGGGCCGAACAGGGGCCCGCCGAGTTCACGCCTGCGCCTTACGGCCCGGCCTCACCGACACGACCGTCATTCGCGCCGTGGGGGACTGTGTCGGGCGGCCGTCCCGTCGACCGGCCGTCCTCTGTTACATACCTGTGTCGGTTTGTCCTACAACGAACGTCGGGTCCGTGTCGTCTAGCAGGTGGGTTCGACCCGCGGACCAGTGACGATCGAGGAGTGGGCAGCAGTGGGGGACATACGCAGACGAGGAGCCGTGGCTCTGGGGATCACCGTGCTGGTGGCTCCGCTCACGGTGGCGCTCGGCACGGGCAGTGCTCAGGCAGCGTCGTGCTCGACACAGACCGGCCCGTACCAGAAGCAGGTCGAAAAGTTCCTCGGCCGCCCGGTGGACGGCAAACAATCGGCAACCGACTGCAAGGCCATCAAGGCCTTCCAGACCAAACACAAGATCACCCCGAACGCCGGGTACGCGGGCAGCGTCACCTGGGGCGTCATGAACCTCATGAACAAGCAGAGAGCCGTGGGCAACAACCCCACCAAGGCCGGCAAGTGCCCGACCAACAAGGGGCGCATCGCCTGTGTCGACCTGACGCTCCAGCTCAGCTGGATCCAGGACGGCAAGACCCTCAAGTACGGCCCGGTCCCAGTGCGCACCGGCCGCAACGGCCACGAGACCCGCACGGGCTTGAAGAAGGTCTACTGGCGCAACATCGACCACGTGTCGAGCATCTACCACGTGCCCATGCCGTACAGCCAGTTCTTCGACGGCGGCCAGGCATTCCATTCGGTCGGCATCAGCGTCTGGTCCCCGCCGGGCTCCCACGGCTGCGTCAACATGACGAAGAAGGACGCCGTGAAGTACTGGAACATGCTGCGCAAGGGCGACGACGTCTTCGTCTACGGCCGCAAGCCGGGCACCTGATCCGCCGTCTCCGCCGTCTCCGCCGGCTCCGCCGATCCGACGCCCCCCGGCGGGGGTGCGGTACCCCGCGCGCTCGCAGGTCGCTGCCATCGGCGCATGCGCATGCGTCAGGTCGGTGTCGGCGCGGACCAGCACCGGGTCGGTCTCCGGCGCCACGCGGAGACCATGGCACTGAGATCGAGGAGTGGCCCTCCCGGCCCTCACATCGACGGCCGGGAATAGGCCTAGTCGAGCGGCTGACGCGCTTCTACCGTGCGCCTATGAATGAGCTGCGTGTACGCAAGTACGAGCGGTGGTTCAGCGCCGCAGACGTCGACGGCGACCGCGCGATAACGCGGCAGGACGTAGTCATGATGAGCGAACGCTACGTCCAGGCCAGGGGCCTCACCCCCGACTCACCTCAGGCACGGCAGATGTACGACACCATGAACGAGTTCTGGGTGTCCGTGATAGCCCCCGCCGACGCCGACAAGGACGACAGGGTGACCTCGGCAGAGCTCACCCAAGCGTTCGCCGCCGCCTTCGCCGATCGCGCTCACTACCCCGAGGAGCTCGCACCGGTCGCAGACCGATTCTTCGACCTGGCCGACGGCAACGGCGACGGCGCAATCAGCCGCACCGAGTTCACCCACA
Organism: Streptomyces sp. NPDC033177; assembly: GCF_055577715.1. Taxonomy (NCBI): domain Bacteria; kingdom Bacillati; phylum Actinomycetota; class Actinomycetes; order Kitasatosporales; family Streptomycetaceae; genus Streptomyces; species Streptomyces sp. NPDC033177. The sequence continues at coordinate 432,464 of NZ_JBVIPS010000004.1, forward strand.
TCTTCGGAAGCACGGGACGCGCCACCGACGCGGAGTGCGCTGAGGTGTTCAACGCACTCGACCTCGACTCCTCCGGAGCCCTGTCGCGGAGCGAGTACCACAAAGCCGTCGCCGAGTTCTTCTACGGCAACGATCCCAACTCGCCGGCCAACCACATATTCGGCCGCCTCATGTAGGAAGAATCCCGATCAACCACCGCGTTCAAGGAGACGAGACCACCATGGTGCAGGACAGCACCGAACGGAAGTTCACCTCCCTGTTCAACTGGTTCGACCGCACCGGCGACGGTTACCTCACCCGCAGCGACTTCCAGCAGATCGGCGAGGTATTCGCCGCGGTAGCCCCGGACGAGAGCAACAAGGGCGCGCTGCGCGACGCCTTCATGCTCTGGTGGAACGTCATGGGCGAGGCCGGCGCCCTGGACACTCAAGGCCGCATCGGGCGCCAACAGTTCATCACCGCCATGCACTCCCACATCGCCGCCGATGCCAAGACCGTCGAACGCCTGGTGTTGCCCATCATCGACGCACTCATGCGCGCCCTGGACACCGACAAGAGCGGCATGCTCACCGCTGATGAGTACGTGCGCATGTACGACGCCCTTGGGATCGACCCAGGCACCTCCGGCGCGGCCTTCCAGCGCCTTGACCGCAACGGCAGCGGCACCATCACCCACGACGAGTTCCGTACCGCTATCGAAGAGTTCTACCTGAGCACCGACACCGAGGCACCCGGCAACTGGTTGCTCGGATCGCCACTGCCGCGTGGCTGATCGGTCCCGATGGGCACCGGGTCTTCATGCCGCTTCGGTGGCCGTTAACCCGTGTGTAGCCGCAGCCAGCCGTCGAGAGCGGCAAAGTCCTGGCTCGTGATGCCTTGTCGGGGGTCGATGCGATAGGGAAGGGCCGGGCCTAGGTGCTGTACCTCCATCCAGGTCCGGTCGGCGTCCGTGATCTCGTCATCGACCCAGGCGAAGGGCCGTCCGGCTGCCCAGCGGAGGAGGTTACGGGTCTTCCAGTGCAGCCCGTCCTTCTCGTCCTCGTCGGATGGCTCGGGCCAGGTCACCATGGGCAATTGATTCTGGCAATCAGCGGAAGCTGTTGCCGCGTTGCCCCGAAGGGAAGGACCAGGCTGGTCTCAGGTCGAGATGTGCCGACGCCTGCGGCCCACTGCCAGGGTGGCGAGGGCAGCTACCGCGAAGGAGAGCAGGGAGGCGCTCATCCATGGTTGGACGGTAAGGCCCACGGCGTCCTGCAGCCAGGCCCAGAAGTCGGACCAGCCGGCGATGTTCGTGGGCGCGATCAGTTGGTAGGTGGCGAAGCCGAGCGTCCAGGGCAGCAGCATGACCCAGCGGGTGGGGGCCTGTTCGGAGACGTCCCAGGTGCGGTGGCCGCCGAGGACGAAGAAGTCCACTACCAGGACGGCGAACATCGGGATGAACACCGCGCCGATCAGGTAGAGGAAGCTGGCGTAGCTGTCCATGTTCACCAGGAGTGCCAGGGCGGTGGCCAGGGTGCCGCTGATCAGGCACAGGATGCGGCGGTCCGCCCGGGGCAGCAGGTTCTGGGCGGACACGGCGGTGGAGTAGACGTTGGCGAAGGACTGGTCGACCTCGCGGAGCACCAGGACGCCGAAGCAGATCACGCCGACGCTGGTGGCGGTGAATGGGTCGAAGACCTTATACGGGTCGGTGCTGTCGAACGCGATCATCGCGAGGGCGGCCACGCCGAGGACCGAGCCCGCGACGCCCGCGAGGGTCTGGCCGATGACCAGGCCGCCGAACGCCGCCTTCTCGCTGCGGGAGTGCCGTGAGTAGTCGGCGACCAACGGCAGCCAGGAGATCGACACGGCGATCACGCTGTCGGCGGCGAACCAGAAGTCCTTCCAGGAGCCGCCCTCCATCGGGATGCCGCGGCCGGCCAGGTCCCAGCCCAGGTAGGCGATGGCCAGGACGACGGCGATGGTGACGTAGCGGCGGATGATGCGCAGGGCGCCGAGCGGGCGCAGCGTGAGCGCTGTCGTCACCGCGCCCGCGATGAGCACGTACAGCCAGCCGGGGCCCGGTTCGCCGAAGGCCTGGCGGGCCAGGATCTTCAAGCCGGTGGAGATGACCACCAGTTCGAAGACGGCCCAACCGACCATCTGCAGCACGTTGAGGACGGTGGGCAGGTAGGACGCCTTCGCGCCGAACAGGCCGCGCAGGAGCACCATCGAGGGCGCGCCGGTACGGGCCCCGGTGATCGCGGCAAGACCGAGGGCGACGGTGCCGATCAGGGTGCCGACGACGGACGCGGTGACGGCGGCGGTGAACGACAAGGTCGGGCTGCCGGTGCCCAGCGGGTCGAGGACGACCAGCATGCCGCTGAAGCCGAGCAGGCTGACGCCCAGGTTCGCCCAGAACGTGCCTTGGTCCAGGCCGCTCAGGACCTTGGGGGTGGGCTGGTCGAGGGTGAGCGGCGCTTCGTTCGCCGGGACCGGTTCCGGTGTCGGCGTGGTGGCTTCGCTGGTGATCGTCACTTGGCGGGCTCCGAAGCGTGGGCAGGAGCGGTGCCGAATGGCCAGGACTCCACGCGCCAGGCGGCGTCCCAGAACATCCACTCCCAGGTTGATGCGGTGGTGAAGGCCGTTCGCATCCGTGCGCGGGTGGCCGGGTCGGCCTGGTCCGCGAGCCGGTTGACGATCTGCCGGGCGTGTTCGGTGGCAGCCTCGAACTCCTCGTCGGCGTACGTGCCGATCCAGTCGCCGTACGGGTGGGCGGCGAGGTCGCCGGCCTGCTCCAGGAGCGCGCGGCCCACCTCGGCGTAGATCCAGAAGCAAGGCAGGACCGCGGCGGCCAGCTCCGGGTAGCCCTGGGTGTGGGCCACGGAGTGCAGGTAGGAGGTGTATGCGGTGCAGGTGGGGGAGGGGGTCCAGGCATCGACGTCGACGACGTTGCTCTCGTGCAGGGAGCTTTCGACGACGACGGCGTCGTGGGCGGACTTCGCGAAGAACGCGATGTCCTGCGGCCGGTCCGCCTTCGCGGCGGCGCTGGCCAGTGCGCGGGCGTAGCCGCGCAGGTAGTGGGCGTCCTGGGCCAGGTAGTAGACGAACTTCTCCCGGTCCAGGGTGCCGTCGCCGAGGCCGGTGACGAACGGCAGCTTGTCGATGGCCGCACGTATCTCGGCCGTGGCCGTCCACAGCTCGTCGCAGAACGTTGTGGTCATGGTGCTCAGCTCCAGTACTGGTGGAAGTGGTGGACGGGGCCGTGGCCGTGGCCGACGCGCAGGGTGTCGGCCGCACGCAGGGCCCCGGTCAGGTACTCCTTCGCGGCGCGGACGGCGGTCTGCCAGTCTTCGTGCTGCGGGCGGAGGGCGGCGATCGCGGCGGAGAGTGTGCAGCCGGTGCCATGCGTGTTGCGCGTGTTCACGCGCGGCGCGGACAGTTCGGTGACGCCCGCGCCACAGACGCCTGTGGTGTCAGGAGCGTCGGTGGCGTCGACGAGGATGTCGACGGATTCGGCGTCGTGCGTGTGGTGGCCGCCCTTGAGGAGGACGCGCTTGGCGCCGGCTTGGAGGAGCGCGCGGGCCTGCTCGACGGCGTCGGTCCGCTGCTGCGCGACGGCGACGCCGAGGAGGTCGCCGGCCTCGGGAAGGTTGGGGGTGATGAGATCGGCGAGCGGCAGGAGACGGTCGCGCAGAACCGTCACCGCATCTGCCTCGAGGAGGCGGTGACCGCTGGTCGAGACCATGACGGGGTCGAGGACGACGTACGGGGGGCGGTGCCGTTCCAATGCGTCCGCGACGGCTGTGGCGATGGCGGCGTCGGCCAGCATTCCGATCTTGACGGCGTCCACCCTGACGTCGGCGAACAGCGTGTCGAGCTGCTGGGTGACGAACGCAGGAGGGACGGCATGGATGCCGGTGACGCCTTGGGTGTTCTGTGCGGTCAGGGCGGTCAGAACTGCTGTTCCGTAGGCGCCGTTGGCGGAGAACGCCTTCAGGTCGGCTTGGATCCCGGCGCCGCCGGAGGGGTCGCTGGCGGCGATGGTGAGGGCGATGGGCGGGCTGGTCATGCGGGGACCTCCGGTCGCAGGGTGTGGGCAAGGGAACGCGCTGCGGCCTCGGGGTCGGGCTGTCCGCAGACCGCGCTGACGACAGCGATCCCGGCCGCGCCGCTTGCTCTGACCGCGGCGGCCTCGGACATGCCGATCCCGCCGATGGCCACGCACGGCAGCGGGCTCTTTCGGACGATCCGGGCAAGGCCGCCCAGACCCAGTGGGGTATCCGCGTCCGGTTTGGTGGACTGCTCGAACACCGGACCGACACCGAGGTGGTCGACGGCATCCGGTACGTGTGCCAGTTGCTCGGGACGGCTGACGGACAGGCCGACGTAGGCATGGGGGCCGAGCTGACGCCGGGCGGTCGTGGGGGAGACGTCCCGCTGCCCCAGGTGGACGCCGTCCGCGTCCAACCACACCGCCACATCCAGGCGATCATTGACGATCAAGGGGACACCGGTGCCCGCGAGTTCGGCCTGGATCGCCCGGCCGAGCGTGAACAGCGTGCGGGCATCCGCGTCCGGATCGCGCAACTGGACAGCGGTGACACCGCCCTTGACGGCGGCTGCCACGGTAGCGGCAACACCGCGGTCGCGGCAGAGTCGGCTGTCGGTGACGAGGTAGAGGGACAGGTCAAGTGGTGGTCGCATGGGTTGCTCCTTGGGGTCTCCCGGCCGGGGAAGGGCGTGGGAAACACATCGGGAGGTGCAGGGGAAGGGGGCTAATGTGTAGGAACGTTGAAGTGTCCACGGGGGCAAGGTGTGTGTCCGCGAGGACTGGCAGACCTGGTGGTGCTGGGGCCGCCCCAGATCGGGCGGGCGCTGTTCAACGGCTGGTGGCCAGGCCGACCGCTCATTGCGGAACCCCGCAACACCCGTACGCTCAGCGCAGGTTGAGAGCCTCGCCGAGCTGGTCCGGGCTGAGCTCGTACAGCGCGTCGATCAGTGCGACCGCGAACGTGCCGGGTCCCGCAGAGCGGGTGGCGGCGCTCTCCGCGGCCACGGTGAGCAAGCCTGTCGCGGCAGTGGCGGCCAGCAGCGGGTCGCCGGTGACGGCTGCGCAGGCGGCCACCAAGGCGCCGAGTGAGCAGCCGGTTCCCGTCACCAGGGGAAGCAGCGGGTGCCCATTGGTCACCCGCACCACTCGGGTCCCGTCGGTGAGGACGTCCTCCGGACCGCTCACGGCGACCGCGCAGCCGTAGCGCCGGGCCAGCGCGCTGGCCGCGGCCAGCGCCGTCTCGGGGGCGTCCGTGCTGTCCACGCCGCGCCCGCCCGTGCCGCCGCCGTCCAGTGCCAGGATCTCGGAAGGATTGCCGCGAACGACCGCTGGAGGTGCGCTTTCCAGGAGTTCGTGGGCGAGGTCGGTGCGCCAGGGCAGCGGACCGACCGCCACCGGGTCGAGCACCCACGGGCGCCCGGCCGCGGCCGCTTCCTTGACCGCGACGCGCATCGCCTGCGCCGTCACGGACGTCACCGTCCCCAGGTTGACCAGGACGCCCCCGGCCACTCGGGCCAGTGCTCCGGCCTCCTCCGCGTTGTGCACCATCGCGGGGGCGGCTCCCGCTGCGAGCAGCACGTTCGCGGTGAATTGCGACACCACGACGTTGGTCAGGCAGTGCACAAGGGGTGCGGAGGCCCGCAGCGACGCGATCACGTCCGCCACGGCAGCACGGGAAACGGCGGGGTGGTTCTGTGCAGGTACGGAGGCAGCATCCATCGTCAACACTCTTCCTACGCCGGCATTACCCGGTCCAGGTTCATGCGGTCGGCGGAAAGGGGAGCAAGTCCCGTCCGCCCTCTCAGCCCGGCTACTCCCGAGCTCCCGCGGTGGTCACCACGCAATGTACCTCCCTCGGGAACGGGAGTGCGTACTCGGGGCGCCTCACGGCAGGGCGCGGTTCTGTTGGAAGAACAGAACGGGAGACCTCTTTGGGTGACCAGGGCCGGTTTGTCCGCATTGGTTGATGCCGCAGCTCGGGGCGAGCACCGGACGGTCTTCACTTGATGAGAGAGCAGGCTCCACACGTACGCCAAGGGTTGCCAGGCAGGCGGCGTGAATGAGTAGCTCTGAGGTCACGGCCCCCCGCCGGGCGTCCGGGCTGCCCCTGATCTTCGTCGTAACGTCTCGCAGAATAGCGTTCGCCCAACTCCCCTCGCGATAGGTTCCGCGACGTGCCGGAGCTCGCCGAACCGGCCGCTGTCAACGCCCTCTCGGACGGTCGGCTACGAGCCTTTCCTCTCTCGTCCTGCGCCTCCCTTTATTCGCGCTGAGTGGGCGTCGGAGACTCGGCCGTAGATGGGAGGGCCGCGGCGATGAAGTCCAGGATGCGTCGCAGGCCCTGCCGGAACTGGTCGTCGCGGCTCAGGTGTAGCCGACGCGCCTCCATCACGATCTTGGTGATGATCGGGTACTCCCCGCTCTTCACCAGCCGGTCGATGTAGGGGTGGCTGCGTGCCATCCACTGCGCCTCGCTGAGTCCGCTGCGGCCAAGTTCTTGGGTCGAGCTGATCTCTTCGCGGACGGTGCCTTCGACGAAGCTGCTCAAAAGGGCCACCAGGCCGAGGTTCTCGTCGATGGAGACGAAGGCGTCGAGCACTCCCATCAGTCGTTCGACCGAGCGCAGTTGGTTGGGGCCGAAGCTGGGCAGGGAGCGCTGCACGGTGGCGATCCACGGGTGCCGCAGCCACATGGCGCGCTGTCCGTCGGCGTAGCGGGTCAGGTCGGCGCGCCAGTCGCCTGAGGGCATGCCCGTGACGTCGATCTTCGATGTCGAGGCGGTCACCGATGGTGGCTTTCAGCTCGTCGGGGGCTCCCGTGGCGATCACTCGCCCGTGGTCGACGACGGCGATGTCGTCGGCCAGTTGGTCGGCCTCGCCCAGGTCGCCCATGACCTGGTCGGCCATGAGCTCGATCAGGTCCTCGCGGCTCGGGACGTACCGGTAGAGGGTCATTGCGCCGGTGCCGATCTCGGCCGCGACTCGCCGCATGGTGGCGGCTTCCAGCCCTTCGGCGTCGGCGATCCGGACGGCCGCCTCGGTGATCTTCGCGCGGCTGTAGACGGGCGTCGGCCCGTAGGCGGAGCGCTCGGGCCGCATCCATATGTTCACGTACTCGGCGTCGGTCACCGTTGTGACCTTCTCCGCGTGGCTGGGGGTCATGACGCGGATGGCCGCCGATGCCTCCCGCGGTGTGATGGACCGGTTCCGCTCGATGCCGATGGCGCGGTTGGCGGTGCCGTTCGGGCAGACCGGTGCCGACTTGCTGACCGGCCTGATGATGCTGGCCGTGATGGTGAGCACGGGCCTGCTCGTGGGCTGGCAGCCGCACCGGGGCCTGATCCCCACCGCCCAGGCGTTCCTGCTGATGGTCGTGCTGCGCTACGCGCTGAGCTGGGTGGGCGTCTATGTGGGCCTGGCGGTGAAGAACGACCAGGTCGCCGACGCGCTGGTCCCGCTGGGCCTGCCGTTCACGATGCTGTCGAACGCCTTCGTCCCGACCGACGGCATGCCCGGCTGGCTGCGCCTACTGGCCGACTGGAACCCGGTGAGCGCGCTCACCGCCGCCTCACGGGAGCTGTTCGGCAATCCGGGCACCCCCTCTGGAGACGTGGCCTGGCCACTGGAGCATCCGGTGACCACGGTCCTGCTCTGGTCGGCCGCGCTGCTGGTGATCTTCGTCCCGCTGTCGCTGCGCGCCTACACGCGCCGAGGGCGCTGAATGCGGCGGGCATCGGCCCCCAAGGCCGCTCGGCGCGCCAGCGCGGCGCGCGACTGCACCGACACCCTGGTTGACGACAGACCGCGCACCTCGCACCGGGTGGAAGACACGAACCACTGGAATCGCGCTGCTAGCGACACCAACACCACGGAGACGTCATGAGCTTGTTCCGACTCGACGCCAGCATCCTTCCCGGCACCTCAGCCAGCGCAGAACTCGCCGACCTCGTGGAATCGGAGTGGATCGCAGTCCACCAGGACGTGCCGGTGGTACGCCGCCATCTGGGCACCAATCCGCTGCCGGCCGACGCCTGGGCGCACGCCCACACCGGCAACTTGACGCTCGAACCCGACCGCACTCCCGCCCAGCGCAGCGCGCTCACCCTCGCCAAAGTGCTCACCTCGGAACTCGAGGCCGCTGAGGCGGTGGTGCTGGCCGTTCCGCTGTACAACTTCGGTGTCTCCCAGCACTTCAAGACCTGGGTCGACCTGATCATCGCCGGGGCACCCCTGGGCAGTCCGGTACTCAAGGACAGGCCGACCGTTCTGGTCACCGTGCGAGGCGGCGGCTACGCCCCGGGCACTCCGCGCGAAGGCTGGGACCACTCCACGCCGTACCTCAGGCGCATCCTGGCCGACGTGTGGCAGGCCGATCTCGTCGTCATCGAACGCGAGCTCACCCTGGCCACCGCTTCCCCCAGCATGGAACACCTCCGGGAGCTCGCGGCCGGCCTGCATGCCAAATCCATGGACGCGGCCCGTGACGCCGGCCGTGAAGCCGCATCCAGGTGACTCTGCCCCTACCGGAGCACGGCACGTTTTGCTTCCGCCCGACGCGTAGTGATCGCTGAGGTGTATAGAAAGCACGTCGGTCGCCGGCGACCGTGGCCATCGGCCTGGCGTCCGCTGACGCTCCGTCGAGTACACCAGGTCGAGAAGTACGTCGGTGAGTTGCCGCTCGACTGACATGGACCGAGCCAACTACGGTTGATCTCCGTCACCGCGGAGGTCAACCGTCCTGAGGTTGCGATCAGTTCGGGGTCTGGTCGAGGCTCCGCCCTCCGAATCCGCGCGCCGACCCGAACCAGACGGGCGGGTTTCCGAGTAAGTAGTTCGCCGCAACCTTCGCTGGCGGTCGCCATGGCCTGGGACCCGTCGGCCGCCGGCGCCGCGCAAGGGTTGTGTCCCTGCGAGACCCGGCGATCGTCCATCTCGGGGAGGACGATGGTGTCGGGGGTTGATGCGCAAGCCGCGACGCAGTTCAAGCGGGCCGCTGCCCGTTGGCGATCCGACACGTCAGGGGATCTGCGCCTCGACGTCGGCGAGTTGCGCGGCGAGGATCTCTTCGAATGCGGCGCGGCGGTCTGCTCCGAGGGGGCGGATGTCGCGGGCGAAGTGTGACAGGGATGGGAAGCGCTCGGGGTCGGCTCCGAGGACCGCGACACGGAACTGCTCCATGCCCTGTTCGTACTCCTTGGGAGCGAGGGAACTGATCCCGGCCTCGGAGGTGATCAGCGCGGCGATGAGGATCACGAGGCGGTGGTAGCGCTCCGGAATCTCCTCGTCGGGCAGGCCGGAAGCGCGTAGGGCCTGCAGCAGTTCCTCCATGACCAGACGTGATCCGGTGCCGCCGGAGCCAAAGCGTCCCCACACCCCGGCGAGCTGCTGTTGCTCGCCGAAGGCCTCGCGCAGGCGCAGGGCCAGGGTGGTGACGCGCTGCTTCCAGTCGCCTTGCGGTCGGTAGTCGTCCATGGCGGCCAGCAGGATCCGGTCGGCAATGGCGCGTAGTAGTTCGGTCTTGTTGCGGAAGTGCCGGTAGAGGCTGGAGGAGTCGGTTCCGAGCGCTGCGGCGAGTTTGCGCACGCTGAACGACTCCGCGTCGGTCGTGCGCAGCAGTTCCGTCGCCGTGTCCAGGATCTCCTCGGTCGACCAACGCCTTCGGCCAGTCATCTCGCCCCTCTCGTTCAGCCGGAGTCTAACCCATGCACTTGCTGATGCACGCGGTGCGTGCATACTGAGGGCAACGCACTTCAACTACGCGGACACACCCGGCACTTGGCCGGGAGGGGGGAAGGATTCATGAGCGGGGCCATAGCCGCGACGCGGCCGCCGGAGCCGGACTTCTCGGCGATCACGACCGAGGAACTGCTCGCCTACCGCGACGCGGAGAACCGTTTCCGGGCCTCCAGCGCGGCGCGCGAGATCCTCGGGAAGCCGGACCTCGGGGCCGCGATCGACTGGCAGGAGATCGCGCTGCCCGGCCGTGAACTACGGGTCCGGGTCTACCGGCCGGCGCGGACGGAAGACAACGAAGACGCAACCCGAACCGACCTGCCACTGGTGGTCCATGTCCACGGAGGCGGCTTTGTGGGCACGGCAGTGCAGTGCGACTGGGCCAACAGCCACCTCGCCGCCCGACTGCCCGCCCTGGTCGTCTCGGTCGAGCACCGCCTCCTCGCCCCCGGCAGCCCGCTCGCGCACGCCGCCGACGACGGCTGGGACGTGCTCGACCACGTGGTTCGGCACGCCGCGCAGTGGGGCATCGACCCGGCACGCACAGCTGTGTTCGGCGAGAGCTGCGGCGCGCTGATCAGTGCCCTGACGGCCATCAGGGCCCGGGAAGCCGGGCGGGAACTCAAGGCGCAGGTACTGGTCAACCCTGCACTCGACGTGACCAAGACGATGTTCGACTACGCCTCGATCGCGACGTACGCGTACACCCCGACCCGGGCCCTGCCACTACTTCGGCTCTTCCAACAGCTCGCTGTCCCGCCGGGAACCGACGCTGAGGCAGTCTCGCCGCTGTACGCGGACGACCTGAGCGGGCTCGCCCCGGCGCTCGTGGTGGTGCCCACCCAGGACGCGGTCGCCGACCACGGACGCCGCTACGCCGAGCGGCTGCGCGCGGCAGGGACGTCCGTGTGGCTCTCCGAATACCCGGGCGCGAAGCATGCGTTCCTCACCTTGCCTGGCGTGGAACCCCAGGCCCAGGCCGCCCAGGCGGAGATCCTCCAGTTCCTCCGCGCGGCCCTCGCAAAGTGACGGATAGTTCCCGTCGAACCATGGGAGGAAGACACGGTCCAGCGCATCGGCACCATCGGAGTGGGCGGGATCGGCCGGTTGGAGTCCGGGTTCCGATGAGACAGCCGTCGAGGAGTTCGGGGTGGCCTTGTGTACGTCAAGCTCGCCATGCCGCCGTGTAACTGGAGGCGGCGGAGCAGGTCCTGTCCTGGTTCCCGCAATGCAAGGCCAAGGACCGAACCGCCAACCACCAGCGCGCGGTGGGCAAGGTCGCCCAGCTGCACGCCACCGTGCAGCGCCGGCGGCTTGACCACGCACACAACCACGCCAAGGCTGAGGGCGCCGGGCGGGAAGTGTTCGCCGAGGTCCTCCGCAACCACGGTGTCGGCGTGTGCGGCGCGGCCGCACGAGACGCAAGCCGTCAACGTTCCAGGGGCCGCGCGGTCCGTCGCAACGCCAACCCGGCGTAACGAGAATCCCCCGGCTTCAGCCGGGGGAGGAATCACAGCTATTGCCGGCCTGTCTCCAAGCGGTTGATCAGCGCTGGGGCCGAGGGGCGGGCCCGCGGCGGGTGGCGTGGACGGAACCGAGCAGATTGAGGGACTGGGCACTGGGGCTGCCTGGTTCGGCGTGGTAGATGACGAGCTGCTGGCCGGGGGCGTCGCGTACGTCGAAAGCCTGGTAGGTGAGGGTGAGAGGGCCGACGTCCGGGTGGAGGATCTGTTTGGCGTCCTGGGTCTTGCCACGCACGGTGTGGGCGTTCCAGAGGCGGTTGAATTCTGTGTTGTCTTCGCTGAGGGTGCGGACGAGTTCGCGCAGTCGTGGGTTGTCCGGGTCGAACCCGGTTGCCTCGCGGAGGTTGGCGACGGTGGCCTGCGCTGCCCGGACCCAGTCCATGTAGAAGTTGCGGCCTGCGGGGTCGAGGAAGGTCATGCGGGCCAAGTTGTCCGCCGGATCGAACGGGGCGTAGAGGGCATCGGCCTGGGCGTTGGCGGCGAGGAGATCCAGGGTCCGGTTCATGACGAACGCCGGCGTATTCGGGTAGCCGTCCATCAACTGTCGCAGCGCCGGGCTCACTTGCTCGGTGGTATGGGCGAAGGGCCGGCCGCTCGGCGTGGCCCCGGCCAGCCGGTACAAGTGCGCGCGGGCGTCCGTGTCGAGGTGCAGTGCGCGGCTGAGTGCGTCGATCACCTGGGGTGAGGGGTTGCGCTCGCGGCCTTGTTCCAGGCGGGTGTAGTAGTCGGCGTTGACTCCGGCCAGGACGGCGACCTCCTCGCGGCGCAGTCCGGCGACTCTGCGGTGCCCGTAACTCGCCATGCCGACGGCCTCCGGCCGCAGGTCGGCGCGGCGTGTGCGCAGGAAGTCTCCCAGGTGGTTGTCGTCCATGTGTTCAGGCTAGGCGAGGGCTCGGTGTGCTGCCTGGGTGTGCCATGCCCAGGCAGCACACGTCCTGGTTGATGGCCGGTGGCCTGCCCAGACTCGGTGGAGCGGGAAGGACACATCGTTCGAGGAGAGGAGTCCGCCATGGCCCAGGCCATTGAGGGAGACCAGGTCGACGTAGTCGGGGTGTGGGTGACCGCGGATGGTCACATCAGGCAGGCGCTGCTGCCGGATGGCCGGTACGACGAAGCCCGCGGTGAGCGGGCCAGCGCGTACACCGGCCGGTACACGGTGGCCGGCAGCCACCTGGACTACGTCGACGACACCGGCTTCAGCGCCACGGGCGACATCCGGAACGGAGTGCTCTACCACGAGCACCTCGTGCTCTACCGGGAACAGAAGCGGCCGTAGAGAGGGCCGGGCCCGGGACCGCCCTGGTATCGGGGGGGGGCGACTCCGTCGTCGGCGGTCCAGGAAGTCCCGTCAATCAATCAGTCAACACCAACAAGAATCAAGGAACACATCCATGACAGAACAACGACTTGACGGCAAGGTCGCGCTGATCACGGGCGCGACCGGCGGCCTCGGCGCAGCGACCGTCGAGCTCTTCGCCGGCGAAGGGGCCCGGCTGGTGATCACCGATGTTGCCGAAGGCCCCCTACGGGAGCTGTCCCACCGGATCGAGGCACGGGGCGCGGAGGTCATCGCTGCCCGCCTAGATGTCTCCTCCGCACGAGAGTGGGACGAAGTGATCACCGTCGTAGGCGACCGCTTCGGAACGCTGGACGTACTCGTGAACCTTGCCGGCATCGTGGACTGGCCAGGTATCGAGGACACGCGGGAAGAGGCGTGGGACCGCGTCATTGACGTGAACCAGAAAGGCACATGGCTCGGCATGCAGGCGGCGATGCCGCTCCTGCGTGCGAGCGGCAACGCGTCGGTGATCAATACGTCATCCGTACTCGGCCTGGTGGGAAGCGGTGCGGCTGCGGCCTACCAGGCGTCCAAGGGTGCCGTGCGCCTGTTGAGCAAGACGGCCGCGGTCGAGTACGCCCAGCAGGGAGTACGGATCAACTCGATACACCCCGGGGTGATCGCCACGCCGATGATCCAGGACCTCCTGGACGACCAAGGGGACCAGCAGCCGGACATCCAACGCACCCCCATGCACCGAGCCGGCCGCGCCGACGAGGTCGCCCCCGCGATCCTCTTCCTGGCCTGCGACGACTCCTCGTTCGTCACCGGCGCGGAGCTGGTGGTCGACGGCGGGCTCACTGCGCACTGAACCAACCCCAGCCGTACAAACTCCACGTGGGTTTGCCGCGCATACGGCAACAGCGCGGCCCACCCGGCCCGGTACCGCACCACTGCACAGCACTTCAGGTGCGTGCCCTGCACCGGCGCCTGCACGCACACAAACCTTCTCCAGGAACCGCACCATGACACCTGCCACCGCATCCGCCGCATCACCAGAAGCCACTGAGTTCGCCGGGAAGATCGCCCTCGTCACTGGAGCCGCGCGAGGGGTGGGCCGGGAGACCGTGGCGCTCCTCCACACCCGCGGCGCCCGAGTCGTCGCCCTCGACCTCCGTCCCGACGTCACGAGGCTGGCGGAGGAATTTCCCGGCGTCGTCGCGACCAGCGGTGACATCACCCAGGAGCAGACCGCCCACCGCGCAGTGGCAACGGCCCTGGACGCCTTCGGCGGACTGGACATCCTCGTGAACAATGCTGGACGTACCCAGAACAAGGCCGTCACCGAAACCACGGCCGAGGACTGGGACGCCGTGATGGCGGTCAACGCCCGGGGCTCCTTCTTCTGCGCCCGCGAGGCATTCCGGGCCATGAAGAGCCGTGGCGGCGGCGCCATTGTCAGCACCGGCTCGTACGCCTCCACGGTCGCCCTGCCCGACGGCATCGCCTACAGCGCGTCGAAGGGCGCTCTGGCCCAACTGACCAAGGTGCTCGCCGTCGAGGGCGGCCCGCTGGGCATCCGCGCCAACCTCGTGGCCGCGGGCGTCATCGAGACGGACTTCCTCGACACCATCCGCCCCGACAGCCGCGCCTACCTGGCGTCCTTCGCCACCGCGCAACCACTCGGACGCGTGGCGCAGCCCGAGGAGATCGCCGAGGTCCTGTGCTTCCTCGTCTCACCCCGCTCCAGTTTCGTCACGGGAGCCGTGGTCGCCGCTGACGGCGGATTCACCGCGATCTAGTGCTGGGACCGCATAGGTACGCCGAGTTGACGATTGAGGCGATGGGAAGAGCAGTTCACCGGTAGACGCTTGTCCGAGATGCCTGGGCCGGTGAGGAGTTGACGGGCCCTGGCAATCGGTGGTGATAGGCCGGTCAGTGGACAGGACCGGTCTCGCACCGACCGAGCTGGTCAGCCGTACTGTGACCTTGTCCACGCTCCGCGGCAAACCGGGATTGCGCGGCCATAAGGTGCATTGATGATTGATGTACCGATGACGGCGCAGCCACGCTCCGCTCGCCGCATGACGTGGTCGGGCTGGAACGCCGGGATCACAGTGGGGTGCCTGGCGCTCTCGGCTGTCGTGGGCTGGATCAACGTGGTGCTCGTCGTTTTCGGGTATGTGGTCGCCGCCTGGGCCGTGAGTACCGCGCTGCTATGTGTCGCGCTGGTTTTGATGCGTGTCGCTGCCGTACGACAGCGTGCGGGTGCGGGTGCGGGTGCGGGTGCGGGTGCGGGTGCTGCGCCGCTCCGTCCAGCGTGGCTGCGGGTGCTGCGTGGCCTGTTGGCGGCAGCGGCTGCCATTGGCAGTGCGTTGGGGGCGGCGGGCGACGTCTCATCGGAGTACCACGTGCTGCAGCCTGAGGGCCCAAACGGCTGCCTGGCTGTTGTGCGCGAATCATCGTTCCTGTCCGCCGGGCGCGGCGAGGTGTACACGGTGAGCACCGCCGGACCGGTGGGCATTATCGGGTGGCCCTCTGGTTCCTGGACTGCTGACGACGGCTATCGCCCCATCACTCAGGGCACATACGAACTGCGCTGGGGTCGAAGCGACGGCACTCTGACGGTCAGTGGCAGCGAGGTGAACCCCGTGATGGGCGGTCTGCACAGCCTCAACTGCCATTGATGTGCACTGGGCGGACGAACCATCAGCGCCCGCCACCAGCCCTGGCCGTCCCAGCTTCCCTCACGCGAGTCGAACAGCCGATCACGGCGTGGCGCAGCAAGGCCGGCATGTTGGCTGTGTGCAAGGTCGACGCAACAGTCAGTCTGTGAGCTCGGCTCCGGCCGGGAGACCACTACCGAACGGGTCCGTGCGCGTGAGGTGCGTGCTCGCGGTCCAGAGGGCTGCGCCGGTGGGCCGGTCTGTCATGTGCGGGCGAGGGCGTTCGAGGTGGGGGGTGCCGCGGAGGCCGAACCTTCTGGGGCCCCATAGTTGGCCGCCCTGAACGTCAGGGTCGAGGGTGGCTCGGACGGCGGGCTGGGCGCCGGCTTCCTTGCCCTGGACGAGGAGTTTGGCCGGGAGAGTGCGCGCGTACTGGGCCGTGGTGCGCTGGTGGATACCGGGGCGGGGAGGGGTGAGCGCGTCCAGGGCGCCGCCGGGGTGGGCGATGACGCTCGTGCACGTGCTGTGTGCAGCGCGCAGTCGACGGTCGAGTTCGAAGGCGAAGGTCATCTGGGCGAGTTTGGAGCGTCCGTAGGTGCGTTTGGGGTCGTAGTCGTGTTCGGACTGAAGGTCGTTGAGGTCGAGGCGTTCGGAGCGGGCGGCGAAGCTGCCCATGGTGATGATCCGGGCGACGGGCGCCGCCGTCAGCCAGGGCTCGAGATGGTGGACGAGGGCGAAGTGGCCCAAGTGGTTGGTGGCGAGCATCAGTTCGTGGCCGCTGGAATTCGTCTTGCGGGGCGGGGCGTCAAGGGCGATGCCGGCATTGAGGACGACGGCGTCGAGGGCTTGGGTGTCCAAGTGGCTGACCGATGTCTTCAGTGAGGGGAGGTCGCTCAGGTTTAGTGGCATGTACTGCACCTGGGCACCGGGGGCGCGGGCGGTGATGGCGTCCGCGGCGGCCGAAGCCTTCGCCTGGCTGCGGCTGCCGATGATGACGGTGGCGCCCGCGAGGGCGAGTTGCTCGGCGATGAAGTAGCCGATGCCGGCGTTGCCGCCGGTGACCAGAACGGTCATCCCGTCGGCGTGCGGGGGCTGTTGAACGTTCCAGGCCACAAGGGCTCCTTGCAGGTTTGTGCGGGTGAGGGCGTGGGGCAGTTGTCGGGCCAGGTTGTGTGGCGGCGTCGGAGTGCTCCGGCCAGGGCGGCCTTGAGGTCGAGGCGGCTTGAGGCCAGGGCGGGGGTTTTCAGCTCGTAGCGGGCCCAGGAGGTTTTCGGCAGGTGGGAGTTATTGCAACGGGATTTGGGTGCGCCGTCGGCTGGTACCACTCGGGCCGGTGCCATGTGGGCTGTGTCGGATCACGGCGTGTTTGGCCTACGCCTGCTCCGGGGGTGAACCCAGTTCGTTGTCCGACCAGAGCGCCGCACCGGCGTGGCCCAGCAACAGCTTGGGGTAATAGGTCCAGGCGAACCAGGGCGCGGTATGCGAGGGGCCCAGGAGTTCGTCCAGCGCGAGCCCGCCCGCGGTGAGGGCGGCTGCGAGGATCCGTCGCCGTGCCGGGTAGCGACGGATCACTACGGTTGCGGCGGCCATGTACGCGTAGTGGGCCGCGGCCCAGGCGCCGGGGTGAACACGCCTCCGTGCATCCCTGCGCGGGGGCGCCGCGTCGAGCCAGGCGACTGCTGCGGGGTGCACATGGCATGCGGCGAAGGCGTAGTGCTGGGTGCTGCCTTGCCCGGGGCGCTCGTACCAGCGGGCGCACGCCCGTGTGTTGTTGACGTAGGCCCCGCCGACGAGGTCTACCGCCATGAGCCCTGCGAGGACCGCGCGCCCCGCGCCGGCCCCGCGCGCCATGGCCGTGATCGGCGCTGCGAGGGCGCCGGCTGCCGTCGTCAGTGCGGTCAATGCGTGGTTGGCCCGAGTGGCCTCGGGTCCGACAAAGGCACCCCATGTACGGTGCAGCGATGCGCCGAGCTCTGTCATCGTGCCTCCCTGGTACTGGTGTCGACACGCTCGGCGGCGCCCTGCGGCCACGTGGCCTTGGACGGCGAACGAGGAGCCCTTGACTGGCGGTGCCAAGCAGAAGATCACATGTACGGTAGCCCGCTTGGGCAGGTGCGCGCCGAGCCTTGGGGTCAAAAGCGGCCCCTTCTCCGCCGCCCAAATGCCGCCGTGCGATGCAGGAAAGCCCCGCGGGTCGTTATGTGGCCTGTGTGAGTGTCTCAGCCCCGAGGTGTTCAGCCCCGAGGTGTTCAGCCCCGAGGTGTCTCAGCCCCGAGGTGTCTCAGGCGGCGCGCCTCCCATGGACGAGACGAGACGAGACGAGACGAGACGTGCCGGGCGTCGCGGCCACGTGCCGCAGGGGCCGCTCAGAGGTGGCCGTCCAGGAGCTTCCGTACCTCTGCGCCGGTCATAGACCCCGTGCTGTGCGCCACCGCCTCTCCCTCCTTCAGCAGGACGTAGGACGGGGCTCCGGTGATCCCGTATCGCTCGGTAGCGGCCGGGCAACGCGTGATGTCGGTGCGGACGGCCACCAGGCGGCCCGCGTAGTCCTCGGCGATGCCACCCACGACGAGGTCCATCACCCGGCAGGACTCGATCGCCTTGGGCCATGTACCGGTGAAGTATGCGAGGACCGGAACTTTGCTCATCCCGAGGATGAAATCGAACTCCGCGTCCTCACGGGGTTGGTGAACCCGCTTCGCCATTCAAGCTCCTGACCTCGCGTTCCGTCGTTCCAGCCCCATCATCCCTCGTGCGGTGCGCCAGGCCGACGATGAGATGAAAGCCGCCTTATGTGCCATAACCGCCCAGGTTGCTGACCAGACGCTCGCTGAGCGCGACCATCGGGCCGGTGCCCACAGTGCACCGGTCCAGTCGGGCCGTATCCGCCACGGCGCTTCTCAGAACAGCCCATGAGCCAGCCGACAACACCGAGAGCGAGGCCCGGTTCCTGGATCGCTCGCGGACGCGGTCGTGCGCCGTCGAAGAACGCGTCAGCTGTCCCGAAGACCGACCGCCAGCGTCAGTTCAAGGACCCGGTTCGGCGATGCGAGATCCGGAAACAGCTCCCGCACCTGCGACATCCGGTACCGGACGGTCTGGGGATGGACGAACAACGCCGCCGCCACCTCCTCCCGCCTGCCCTGGTGCAGCAGCCACGCCCGCAACGTCTCCTCCAGCCGCCGCGCGGTCGCGGCAGGCAAGACCCGCAACGGTGCGAGGGCGCGGGCGCGCAGGTCCGCGAACGCGTCCACGTCGGCGCTCAGCACCAACTCCGGCAGGTGGTCCTCGGTGTCGCGGATATCAGAGGAGAGGGAGCGCGCGCGTACGGCTCGTGCGTAGGAGGCGGACGCACGAGTCCATGGCCGGGCCGGGCCGACCACGGCGGTGCGGTCGGTCAGCTGCCGCAAGAGATGTGAGCGGTCGGCATCGGGGACGAGCAGCACACCGGCGGCATCCGGCAGATCGTCCAGGACGAGGGTGCTCGGGTCGAGCACGCGGTAGGCAGGCCGGGCCTGGGCAGCGGGCAGCAGGACTGCGGTCAGCGAATCCGGAGGCTGCCAGCCGGCCCGTTGCGCAGAGGTCAGCAGCACGTCCGGGCTCGCGCCGCCGAGGAGGTCGCGGGCCAGGTGTTCGAGGTGAAGCTCGTGGGCCCGGCCCCGGGCGGCCAGTTCGTCAGCGTGGCCCGCGGCGCTCGCGGCGGAGAGCTCGTCGATGTAGGCGAAGGTCAGCTCGGCGAACTTGGCGACCTCGGCGGCGGGCAGACCTGCGGGTACGGCACCCGCTGCCAGGTATCGCCAGGCCACGCGGGCGCCGACGCGGTAGGCGCTCAGCAGGGCGTCCATCGAACGGCCGTCGCGCACCTCGCCGCGGCCCAGCTCGTAGGCGGCGTCACCGGCGTCGCCGCCCGTGGGCTTCCCGCTCGCGAGGTCCAGGTAGTGCCCCAGGGCGGTGCGGACGGCTCGGCGGATGGTGGCGCCCATGCGGCCCGAAAGGGCGTTGGCGTAGGGAGGGACCTCGTCGATGATCGCTTGGACGATCTCGTCGGCGGTGGTCTTCAGCGTGGCCCGAAGTGCGGTGACCGTCGTCTCATCGAGGGCCAGCTCGCTGGCCTTCCGGATTGCATGGTTCATGTTTTGTTCCCTGAGAACAATTTAGCTGACCAGATTTACGTCCTGTGGTCAGGACTTTACGCCCTGAGGCGCAGCAAGCTGGAGTCATGACGAGTACAGCCCTCCGCAGCAGGGCGTGGAAACTACTGGAGATGGTCACGACGCCGCTGCTGCCGTCGGACTACCTCGACCTGGTCAGCCCGCTGCGGGCGGGCGCGGACCTGCGTGGGCGCATCGAGGCCGTGCACCCCGAGACCGGCGACGCCGCGACCATCGTGATCCGGCCGGGGCGGGGCTGGCGCGGCCACACGGCCGGTCAGTACGTGCGGATCGGCATCGATGTCGACGGAGTGCGCCTGTGGCGTGCCTACTCCATCACCTCGCCGACCAACCGCCAGGACGGCCGCATCACGATCACCGTGAAGGCGATCCCGGACGGCAAGGTCAGCAACCACCTGGTCCGCAGGGCGAAACCGGGCACGCTGATCGAACTCGACCAGCCGACCGGTGACTTCGTGCTGCCGCAGGCCAAGCCCGCCAAGGTCCTCTACCTGACGGCCGGCAGCGGCATCACGCCCGTGATGGGCATGCTGCGCGACACCGAGTTCGACGACGTCGTCATGGTCCACTGCGCGCCACAGCCGCAAGACGTGATCTTCCGCAACGAACTGCACGACCTGGTCGCGGACAAGAAGCTGCGGCTCACCGAGGTGCACACCGACACGGACGGCATGCTCGACATCGCCCGTCTCGACGAACTCGTGCCCGACTGGGCCGAGCGTGAGACCTGGGCTTGCGGGCCCGCAGGCCTGCTCGACGCCGCCGAAGAGCACTGGACCGAGCACGCCGTACAAGAGCGTCTGCACACCGAACGCTTCCGCCCCAGCGTCGTCGTCGCGGGTGACGGCGGCGAGGTCACGTTCAGCGCCACCGGCAAGACCGTCGACGCGGACGGCGCCACGCCGTTGCTGGACATCGGCGAGGAGTCCGGCGTGCTCATGCCCTCCGGGTGCCGCATGGGCATCTGCTTCGGCTGCGTCACGCCGCTCAAGGCCGGCGCCGTCCGCGACTTGCGCACCGGCGAGATCACCGAGGCCGAGCCGGGCGTCCTCATCCAGACCTGCGTGTCCGCCGCGGCGGGCCCCTGCGACATCGAACGGTAGGAGCACCTTGACCGCCATCGACCCCACCGCCCACCTGACCGCGGAACAGATCGAAGAGCTGGGCCGCGAGCTGGACGCGATCCGCGACGAGGTGATCGCCGGCCGCGGCGAGAAGGACGCCGCCTACATCCGTAAGGTCATCTCGGCGCAGCGCAAGCTCGAGCTGGCCAGCAGGGGAGTGCTGCTGTTCTCGATCTTCCCGCCCGCGTGGCTGATCGGCACCGCCGGGCTGTCCGTGGCGAAGATCATGGACAACATGGAGATCGGCCACAACATCCTGCACGGGCAGTGGGACTGGATGCGGGACCCCAAGATCCACTCCACCACCTGGGATTGGGATCACGTCTCGCCGGCCGACCAGTGGAAGCACTCGCACAACGAGCTGCACCACACGTACACCAACGTGATCGGCAAGGACAACGACCTCGGCTACGGCATCATGCGCGTCGACGAGGACCAGAAGTGGCACCCGTTCCACCTCGGCCAGCCGCTGTGGAACTTCCTCAACGCCTGCTTCTTCGAGTACGGCATCGCAGCGTACGACCTGGAGCTCGGCAAGAACCTGAACAAGCGCCGCCGCAAGAGCCCGGAGTTCCGCGCGCAGGCCAAGGCCGTGGGCCGCAAGATCCGCAAGCAGGTGCTCAAGGACTACGTGATCCACCCGCTCCTTTCGGGCCCGTCGTTCCTCACCACGCTCGGCGCCACGTTCACCGCGAACCTGGTCCGCAACCTCTGGACCCACTCGGTGATCATGTGCGGGCACTTCCCCGAGGGCGTGCAGGTCTTCGAACGCCGCTCGATCAAGGGTGAGACGCGCGGCCAGTGGTACCTGCGCCAGATGATGGGCTCGGCGAACATCAGCGGCAGCAAGGCCATGCACTTCATGACCGGCAACCTGTCCCACCAGATCGAGCACCACCTGTTCCCGGACCTGCCGAGCAACCGGTACGCCGAGGTAGCGGTGAAGGTGCGCGCGCTGTTCGAGAAGTACGAGCTGGAGTACGTGACCGGGCCGCTGCCCAAGCAGGTGTTCTCGGCCTGGCACAAGGTCTTCCGGCTCTCGCTGCCGAACAAGAAGCCCAAGGTCAAAACGCCGAACCGCGAGCGGGAGCTCGTGGCGGCCTGATCCCCCGTGTGGGTTCGAATCTTTCGGCCGTAGTGGCGGCATCGCAGGGTTCGGTGAGATCCGTAGCGGACGGTAGGCGACGGCGACGTCGGACCGTACGACACGGGGTCCGGGGCAGCTCAGTGTCCAGACAATGTTTGCTGCCAGTGCTCGACCGTGTTCGGGCATACCCGCCGCGAGGCGGCCGGTACGCTCGCCGCCGTTGCGTGTGGCACATGATGGCGTGTGGTGCTGCCGGTGGCGGCCATCTGGCCGTGGGGTGTCAGCCCTGGGGGTGTGGGGTGAGGGGCACATCGAGTGATCGTGTCGTTAATGTCTCGACCTCAGCTTCAGCTTCACTCTGACGTGAACGCCTAAGTTCTGAAAGTTCGTCAGCGAGTCCCCTGGCCTGGTGCCGGTGTCTGGCCTGGCTCCCGTGCTCGCGCGCTGAACGACCGACGGGAGCGGTAACCGCGCCGCACGTCCTCGCTCCTCCTGGGTGCGCGATCGTGACCGTCACGACGCCCAGACTCAACTTCGCATCCCCATCAACGGGCCCGCTGCTGCCGTGGCGTAGGCGCAAGGCTGGACGGCTGTCCCTCATCCCAGAAGGAAGCAGCCCACCGTCGCGCCCGACCAAACCCGCTGCGGCTCGTGCCAGTCTCTGAGGCTGGCAACTGCCGCCCTGGAGCGGGCCTTGGTGCGAACGTGCGGCCGCCGGGCGTTTTCGATCTTGTGTCAAGATCGTGGGATGTTGCGACTCACTGATTTCATCATCGACTGCCCGGACCCGATGAAGCTGGCGGCCTTCTACTCCGAGGTGACGGGCCGCGCCATCAAGGAGGACAGCGACGAGAACTGGGCCGGCATCAAGTTCGGCGAGATCGAGCTCGCCTTCCAACGGGTGGACGACTACCGCCCCCCGCAGTGGGGCGAGCGCGAGCATCCCAAGCAGTTCCACCTGGACTTCGAAGTGGATGACATCGAGTCCGAGGAGCGCCGCATCCTCGCACCCGGCGCGACGCGGGTGCAGGACTTCATCGGCCCCGAAGGATACGGCTGGCGGGTCTACACCGACCCGGTGGGCCACCCTTTCTGTCTGTGCCACAACAAGGGCGTCACCTGGACCGACGAGGGCCCGATCTGGCCCAAGCGCGCCTAACTGCTTCTCAGCAAAGCGGTTGATCGCGTGACTGTTGGCGGCGGCTGCCCGCCTGGAACGAGGCGGGCGTCTGGGGCCAGCAGTACGTCGTCCTGCTGGAAAAGCTGCGCTCGAAGAACCAGCTGGACTGGTCGCGGGCCGTGATCGACTCCTCGCGCGCGGGCCGCTCGGCGGGGCTCAAGGGCGGGCCCCAGCCCGGTCGATCGCACACGGACGGGCAGCAAGCGCCACTGACACCGGCCTGCTGCGCTGCTGGCCGACCGAGGCTGCGACCACGACATGTATCGGCGCCTGCGCATCGGCTGGGAGGGGCGCGACCGCCGATTTGCCACCCGCCATGCCGGGCTACCTGGAGTTTTGAGGCTCTCCCGCAGATGGCCAAGCATAGATCGGCGTGTGGTGTGCAGGTGGCTAGGCATGGAATGTGCGATCTATGGAAGCGACGGAGCCCGACAGACACCGCATGTGGTGGAAAGCGGCGCAAGCGCGTTGAAGCGGCTGCGGGATGCGCCCGAGGAAACGTTCGCGTGGATTCGGCTGGTTGATCCTTCCGCCCAGGAGGTGGAGACGCTGGCCGAGGAACTGGGCCTGCACCCCTTGGCGGTCGAAGACGCCGTCCAGGCGCACCAGCGGCCCAAGCGTGAGCGCTATGACGGGGTGCTGTCCGTCGCGCTGAAGACGTTGCGGTACGTCAAGGAGACGTCGCAGGTCGAATCGGGCGAGGCCATGATTTTCCTCGGCCCGGACTTTGTCCTCACTGTCTGCCACGGGCAGGCAGACCCCGCGGCGGAGGCCGCTCGCCGACTCGAACGCGCCCCTGCCATGCTGGCACTGGGCCCGGTGGCGGTGCTGCATGCCGTCCTGGACGTGACGGTGGACACCTACACCGCCATCGCTGAGGAAGTGCGCGGCGAGCTGACCGACTTGGAGCGCAGGGTGTTCTCCCCGGAACGCGAGGACGTGATCGAAGAGGTGTACTCCCTCAAACGGGAGGTGCTGGAGTTCCGGGACGCTGTGCAGCCGCTGGTGCCCGTGGTGCAGGACTTCGTGAGCCCGCTCTCCGGCTGGCCTGAGGAGGCGTTGCCGTACTTTCGGGACGTCGCCGATCACGTACACCGCACTGATACCGAGGTCCGGTCCTTGGACGACCTGCTGAACTCCGTCCTCGATGCCCACCTGGCCCAGGTGGGCGCCCGGCAGAACGACGACATGCGCACAATCTCCGCCTGGGCGGCCATCTTTGCCCTGCCCACCCTTATCGCCGGCGTATACGGAATGAACTTCACGCACATGCCCGAACTGCAATGGGTCTACGGCTATCCGCTTGCCATCGCCGTGATGGTCGGCGCGTGCACCCTGCTCCACCGGGTCTTCCGCCGCAACGGATGGCTGTGACTGCGAGCCCTCAGATGGATCCCTGGCCCGGGTACATGCGCGGGACCCCCAAACCCCGGACCGGAAGGTGTTCAGCGCATCGGTGGCCCAGGGCGGGCCAGTAGGGGAGGCGAATAGTGCGTGGCGGATGGGGCCATCTATGGCCGCGGACGGCCTCTTGTGCGTGAGGGCCCCGGTGCTGACCTTCAGCCGTCGGCGCCCGTTCCCGCGCCCGCGCCTACGGCGCGCCGCGCCAGTTCGTCGATCAGTTCGTCGACGCGGTGCGGGGCGAGCAGGTCCGGCACGGTCAGGTCGTCCACGATGAGGCCGACCATGGCGAGATACATCAGGACGACGCCGGTTTGGTCGCCGGGCAGGCCACCCTCGAGGTGGAAATGGATGTTGGCGTCGAGCTGGGCGGTGAAGAACCGGGTGAGCTCGGTGTGCAGTTCGGGGCGGCGGGTGGCTTCCAGGCGCAGCTCCATCAGCGCGAGCCAGCTGCTGCGGTCCGCGCGCATGCGCCCCAGGAGCTGCTTGAGGAGGGTGGCGACCAGCTCGACGGAGGGCGCCTCGCTCATGGTGTCGGCGAGTTGGGACTCGTCGGGCGTAAGGCGCTCCTGGATGCGCGTCATGACCTGGGCCAGCAACTCGGCGCGGTTCGCGAAGTAGTTGGTGGTGGTGCCCTTGGGGACCTCGGCCTGGGTGTCGACCGCGCGCAGGGTGAGACCACGCGAGCCCTCGCGGGCCAGGACCTCGATCGCGCCGTCGAGTAGGGCGGTCCGGCGTGCGGGGTTTTGACGCATGGCATGTTCCTTCCGGAAGTCTGTTGACACCACTGCGGGCGCAGTAATATGTTCTAACCACTTCGATCAGAGTACAGCACCTGACGTGACGACAACGCTTCCAAGGAGCGAGATGCGAAACCAGCTGAAGCCCCAGCAGAGCGCCCGGTTCCCGGTGCCGACCAAGCCTCGCTCGCTGCCCCGCCCCCGCCCGCTCCCCAAGCCGGGTTCCCGCCGCTGAAAGGCCAAATGACAGACGCCATTGC
This sequence comes from Streptomyces sp. NPDC033177, assembly GCF_055577715.1. Taxonomy (NCBI): domain Bacteria; kingdom Bacillati; phylum Actinomycetota; class Actinomycetes; order Kitasatosporales; family Streptomycetaceae; genus Streptomyces; species Streptomyces sp. NPDC033177. Next base: position 457,661 of record NZ_JBVIPS010000004.1, read on the forward strand.
GCATTTCACCGAAGAACACCGCGTCGCAGCCGACCGCGGGCCTGGATCTGACCACGAGGAGACCACCATGCGAAAGCTCATCTACTTCATCGCTGTCAGCCTCGACGGATACATTGCGGCCCCCGACGGTTCCGACCCCTCCTCGGGGCCCAGCGCCTTCTGGCCGATCGGGCAGGACTACGTCGAGCACCTCATCGCCCAGTACCCCGAGACGCTGCCGGGCCCGGCGCGCGACGCCATGGGGGTCAGCGGCGACGGCACGCGCTTCGACACCGTCATCGAGGGGCGCAGGACGTATCAGAACGGCGTGGACGCCGGAATCGCCAACGCCTGGCCGCACTTGAGGCACCTCGTTTTCTCCCGCACTCTCACCGAGTCCCCTGACCCGGGCGTCGAGCTCGTCGGTGGCGATCCTGTGGCCAGGGTGCGTGAGCTCAAAGAGGGGGACGGCAAGGACATCTGGCTGTGCGGCGGCGGCGAGCTGGCCGGGGTGCTCTTCGCGGAGATCGACCAGCTCATCGTCAAGCTGGCACCGATGGCGATCGGCTCGGGGGTACCCCTGTTCGGGCACCAACGGCCCTTCGATCCGACGTTCTTCACCCTGACCGACAGCAAGGTCATGGACAGCGGCACGATCTTCCTCACCTACGACAAGAAGTAGGGACCCGCGCGCAACGGCGGGCGCTCACTGGAAACAGGAAGTGTTCACGAAGCGGCGAGGAAGTCCGACGCCTTGAGGGAGGGCACGCTCCGGTGCGACGACCCTCCATCCGAGTGATCCTTCGGCAAGTGGCGGGCGAAGGGCGGCCGTTGCGGCCTTCTAGTGGCACGTCACGCATCGTCGGCCGGGTAATCGACCTGCTGCTCGTCGATCAGCAGACTGTCTCCAAGACCTGATCTTGGAGGTGGTCGTGGGACGTCGACCGAGTGTGTTCGTCCGGCCGGTCACGATGGACGAGGGCCGGAAGCTGCAGCGGATAAGCCGGAGTGCGAAGGGCCCGGTCAGACTCCGCCGGACGGTCGTGGTGCTGATGTCCGCCCAGGGCCAGACGGTCAAGGACATCACCGCACTGATGCAGGTCGGGGAGGACTACGTCCGCGATGTCATCCACGCCTTCAACGAGCGGGGTTCGACGCGCTGGGCCCAAAATGGAGCGGGGGACGCCCCAGGATGATCAGTGAAGAGGTGCGTGAGCACATCTGCCTCATCGCCCGAACGTCCCCCGCCGACTGGAAGATCACCGCGTCCTCCACCTGGAGCCTGAGCAAAGCTCGCTGAGCAGTTGGTCAAGCAGAAAGTGATCCCGGCCATCAGCCGGGAGACCCTGCGCCGGATCTTGCGGCCCGGAAAGGTCTCCTGGAGGACGACCACTACGTGGAAGGCGTCCACCAACCCAGAGTCCATCGCCAAGATGCAGCGGGTCCTGGCGCTGTACGACACCCTGCCGGCCGACGGGCGGGTGATATGTGTCGACGAGTTTGGGCCGCTGAACCTGATGCCCCGCAAGGGCAAGGCATGGGGGCCGGTGCGGCGTCCGGGCAGGCTGCGGGCTACCTACAACCGCTAGGGCGGCGTGCGGCACATGCTCGCCGCCCTCGATCTGGCCACCGGCAAGCTGTACTACCGCATCCGTCCGCGCAAGCGGTGGCGCGAGTTCCTCGGTCTCCTCAAGGCCCTGCGCACCCGGAGGCCCGGGGAGAATCTGTATGTGGTGCTGGACAACTTCTCCCCGCACAAGCACGTCAAGGTCCGTGCCTGGGCGGCCGACAAAGACGTCGAGCTGGTCTTCCTGCCCACCTACGGCTCCTGGCTGAACTGGATCGAATCGGAGTTCGCGGCCCTGCGCTACTTCGCCTTCAACGGCACCGACCACCGCAGCCACGACGAGCAGAACGCCGGCATCGCCTCATACGTCCGCTGGCGCAACGCCCGAGCCAAGCCGAAGACGAACTCCGCGCCGGACTCACCGGTCCGCACCTGGACCGACTACCTTGCCAGGGCCACCTGACGCACTTCTACGATCTTCACATGAGTGACCTGAGCCCGGCAGACGAACAACTTCAGACCGCCCGACTGTCGCTGCGGCGTCCGACTGAAGCCGACATCGACGCGATCTTCGCGATTCACCGTGATCCCGAAACCTGCCTGCACAACCCCTCCGACGCTCTCACCCGGCTCGACGAGGCCAGGGAACTGTACCGCCGCTGGAACGACCAGTGGCAGCGATGCGGATACGGGTACTGGGTCGTCCGGCGCGACGGCTCCGCCCTGCAACTGGGATTCTGCGGGATCAAGCCCATGGAACTGCACGGCATGAAAGTCCTCAACCTCTTCTACCGCTTCGCCACCTCGGCCTGGGGTCAGGGCTTCGCGAGCGAGGCCGCCGCGAAGGTGACTACCTGGACATCCCGCCAAGTTCCCGACCTCCCACTGATCGCCCGCGTCCGGCCGGCCAACATCGCCTCGCAACGCGTGGCAGTGCGCGCTGGCCTGACCCGAGCAGAGCACCTCGACGAAGCCGGATACGACGGCCACGACTGGATCTATGGGGCAAGGCTGCCGAACTGAGTAGCTCCGGACACGGACAGACCTCGCCGAACGCCGCGTCCACGGCCGTTCAACGTTCTGAGATGAGCCACTAGATCTGGCAGCAGAAGCTGGATGGCCCTCCAGACGCTTCAATAGTCTCCTCCCTCCATGCGGCGGGACTCGTGCGCAGACGCCACGCTTCGGATGTTCCTGTTCTCGTTGACCGTTCGCAGCCGCTCGACAGGCAGGCAGACGTAGCGGATCGGGGTGCAGGGCAGCGAAGATCTGCGGTGTGGACGTCGTCGGCAGAAGCTCCCGCCGCCTTGCGAAAGGCTTCGGTCGCGCGGGCGGGCGATACTGATCGTGACAGTCGCCCCGCCGCCGGGCCCGCCTGGGACGCGGGACCGTTGGAGGGGAGGCGCCTTTGCCGATGTCTTCGAGGGGAGCCGTTGATGACCACGGCGAAAGACCTGTTCATCATCGTCATGGATCTGAAGCATTCCGTGGGACAGGGCGACCTGTCCCTCGTACTGGCGGGAGCCGAGCTGATCGATCTCATCGGTGCGGGGGCGGTCGCCGTGGACGGCGAGTGCATCGTGCCGAGTGGACAGCCGACGTTGGACGATCGGTTCATGAACGAGGCCGCGGCAGGTCTCACTCGGCGGGCGCCCTACGAGCGGATCGAGGACTGGCTGTGGCGCCGGGGCCGCGACCTCGCGGCCGCGTACCAGGCCGCTTTGGAGGAGAACGAGGAGCTGAAGCCGCAGCGGAGCGGCCGACTGCCTTTCGGCTCGAAACGCGTAGAACCGGTCGATACGCCCGCGCGCCGTCGTGCAAGCGACCGCTGGAACGAGAAGGAGCCCGTCCTGGCCGCCCTCGCCTCGGTCGTGGGCATCGACGCCGGACGATCCGACGATGATCCCGGCCTCGATGACGAGGCGGTGACAACCGTGCTGGCCGCCGTCCACGACGCGGTGATGGAGCTGGAGGCCGTACGCCAGAGGCGGACCATCGAGAACGCGGCCTTCGCCAACCTCTGGCGCGGACCGTGAGCCGAACCCGCCTTCGGGATGCGGTCGAGTGCGACAGTGACGGCGACGCGGTCGCACGCCGGGCGGTTGCCTGCCCACCGCGAGCACTTCCTCGACTCCGGTTACGCCTCGCGGCCCACGGCCAGCCCCCTGTAGGGAATCTGACCGCCCGTCCCTGCACCCCACAAACCGCCCCGCGCGCGGTATTGCCCAGCCCCCCAGTGACCGTCGGCTTCCTCCTGCCGACGGTCACTGAGTCGGCTGAGTCGGCGGATTACGGCGTGGCGGCGGAGCCGTAGGCGTGCTCGGACACGAGGTTGCCGTCCGTATCACGCAGCTTGGCGGCGTCACCCCGATCGTTCCAGATGGGCCGCCCGCTTGCGTAGGTGTAGCCGCCCCACTGGGTGTGTATCTCGTTGGTGTAGATGCGGACGCGTTGACCGGGCAGGAGGACGGTGCCGGGCGGGAAGGTGAAGTTCTGCCCCGCGTCGTCGGCGCCGAGGACCCAGCCCGAGATGTCGGCGGGCGCGGTGCCCCGGTTGACGACCTCCACGAACTCGTCGGCCTGGGTGCGCTTGACCTGTCCCTTGAAGGACACGGTGGTGATGTGTACGTCCGGCTGTCCGGTGCGAGCGAGCACGGCGACGAGGTCGGCGCTGTTGGAACCGTTCTCCGGGCTGATGAACCGGTTGACGATCTGGCCGCCTTGTTTGAACCCCGTGATCACCACGGCGTATTCGGTGTTGTCGATGGTCACCGTCTCCGGAGACACCCTGGTGGGCAGGTCGACGATGTCTTCCGGGCTCGGGCCGACGTTGGGCGTCTCGTTGTGCTGGAAGCGGAAGCTGAAGTCGTGCGGTACCTGGTCTTCGAACAGGACCCGTGCGGCAAGGTCGACCTCGAACTGGTTCTGCGGCATCCCCTGGATGGGGAAGTTCTGGTGGGTGAACGTTCCCAGCGTGAACTCCGTGCCATCGAGTAGCACCTCGACGCTGCCGCCTGCGAAGAGATATCCGCTCTTGCCCCCGCCTGCCGGGACGCCCCACTTGACGTTGTCGCTGTTCAGCCCCTCAAGGTTGGGCGGGTTGATGGTGATGGCGGTCCAGGTGCCTGACGTGTCGACTTTGGACATGCGCCGGTCTCCTCTTCTGCCGATCGAGAGTCGGCCCGGCCGGGTGGCCGAGCGAGCTGAACGTAGCTGTGCGCACTGTCCACTCGGAAGGCAAATAACGCCACTATGCCGGTAGTTACCATGATTGGCCGGTTTCTCGCGGATGTGAACCGGATGCTCCAACGTTCACGTTTGGTCACCCGCCGACCACGACGCTGGAAAGAGCAACTGGGGCCAGCCGAGTCGGTCCGACACAACCCGGCTTCGAGCGTCGCTTCGCATGGTGACCGCATGGTGATGGCACTGGAACGCCTCCGCGTTGCGCCCCGATGTACTCCTCCGCGATCTGTGTCAGCAGACCGGGGAAGTTGGCGACGAGTTCGGGGAAGTTGGGCGGCATGGTGGCGCGGACGTGGCGTGGGAGCCGCCGAGCGTCAATACCTGGGCGACCCCTGCGGCGTTGAGGTGGCCGGTGGCTCATCCGGCACCGAGTTCGCGGCCGAGTGAGCCCGGCATTCGGTGTTCCTTTCGGCTGCTGCCACCGGAGCAGGGCGCGACGCACAGAGCCGGGCGGACCTGATACGGGATCAGGGCCGCCCGACCGCCGGGCGCGGGGGAGGAAGGTCAGCAGCTCAGGTTGGAGCCCGGCGTGGTGCCGAGGATCTGGGTGAACTGCTTGTAGCGGTCGACCCGGCTCTGGACCTGGCCGGGGTTGCCGCCGTTGCACTCCAGGCTGCCGTTGATGGCGCGGATGGTCTCACCGAAACCGCGGCTGTTGACCATGGCGTTGTGCGGCGTCATGGTGCCCGGACCTGACTGCGTGTTCCAGTACCAAAGACCGGTCTTCCAGGCGACCGCCGGGTCACGCTCCACCAGGTAGGGGTTGCGCAGGAGATCAATGCCGAGCGCGTCGCCCGCCGCCTTGTAGTTGAAGTTCCAGCTGAGCTGGATCGGACCGCGGCCGTAGTACGCGGCCTGTCCCGCGGGGCAGCCGTAAGGCTGGTTGGCGTCGCAGTAGTGCGGGTAATTGGCCTGGTTCTGCTCGACGATGTGCACCAGACCGCCGGTCTCGTGGTGGACGTTGGCGAGGAACGCTGCTGCTTCCTGGCGCTTGATGGTCTCGCTGCCGGTGTTGGCGAAGGCCGGGTACGCCTTGAGTGCGTCGGTCAGGCCCTTGTATGTGTAGAACGAGTTCCGGCTCGGGAACATCTGGTTGAACTGCGTTTGGCTGACCACGAATCCTGACGGGTCGGGGTTGCCCGGGTCGGTGCCGCCGCCGCAGGTGCCCGCGTCCGTCCAGACGTCGCTGCGGCCCGGCGTTTCGTTCTGGGTCCACCACTTGGCGGTCCAGTTGTGCCCGTTGTACGAGGCGGTGTTGCCGCCCGTGTAGACGGAGGAGGAGTTCCAGGGGGTTGCGCACGCGGCGGCGGACGCCGTGGCGGCGGCCGGGCCAAGGACGATCATCGCGCAGAGCGCAGCCAACGCTGCTGCGAAACTGATGAGACGTTTGATCACGCGGCATCTCCTTTCGGGCGGGCTAGAGGCGGGCTCCACGCCGCCAGGGGAGTGCCGGTGACTCAAGCGAAATGGTCTGGACCTGTCAAGGTCTGGACCAATATTGGTGTATGGCTGACCTGAATTCGCCGCGCACCGCCGACTGCACAGAACAGATCGCGGTCAACGAGGAAACCTCTCTCGCGTCCTGGACCGGCACGTGGCGCGCTCGGGTGCTGCGGTGGCCGGGACGCGTCCGTGATCGCCTCCCGGGCGCGCAACCAGCCGGGTCGGCCGGGTCCAAGACGGGTTCGTCGTCCCTGTAGGCGGCGATCCCACCGTCGCCTGGGAGGGTACGTGCGGCCACGTCGAGGAACCGCGGGGCACCGAAAGCAGCCGCGCCGCCGGTAAGGTCGATCAGGCCGGTCGTCGCCCACCGGCGAGGCGGCAGGCTCTGGCAAAGGGCGCGGTGCAACAGGCCGACAGCAGACGCCCGCACTTCACCGGTTGTTGACGCCCCGTCAATCCGCGACTTCTAGGTTCCGCAAGCACCCCTCGCAACCCCGCCGCCCGACCGGTGCGGCAGGGACGGTCACGAACCCTGGAGTGATCAAGTGGAACGTCGTAGTTTCCTGCGTGGAGCAGTCGTCGGCGGCACGGCAGCGGCATTCGGATACACGCTCATGCAGGGCGCGGCCTACGCGGCGCCGGCACAGAAGGGCCCCGGCCCCTACGGCGCGCTCGGCGCGGCAGACTCCAACGGCATCCAGCTGCCCAGCGGCTTCACCAGCCGGGGGATCGCCCGGTCCGGCCAGAAGGTCGGCTCCACCACTTACACCTGGCACAACGCCCCCGACGGCGGGGCCTGTTTCGCCGACGGCACGGGCTGGATCTACGTCTCCAACTCGGAGATCTCCGCCACCGGCGGCGCGGGCGCGATCAGGTTCAACTCGACAGGCTCCATCACCGCCTCGTACCGGATCCTGTCCAACACCAACCGCAACTGCGCCGGCGGGGCGACCCCCTGGAACACCTGGCTGTCCTGCGAGGAGATCAGCACCGGCTACGTCTACGAGACCGACCCGTGGGGCGTGAAGGCGGCCGTACGCCGCGATGCCATGGGCCGCTTCAACCACGAGGCAGCGGCCGCCGACCCGGTCCGCAAGGTGATCTACCTGACGGAGGACGCGTCGGACGGCTGCTTCTACCGGTTCGTTCCGTCCACATGGGGCAACCTGTCGGCGGGTACGCTCCAAGTCCTCAAGGCCGGAACGGCCACCTCCGGCAGCTTCACCTGGGCGACCGTGCCCGACCCGGACGGCTCGCCCACCCCCACCCGGGACCAGGTCTCCGGCGCCAAGCTGTTCAACGGCGGAGAGGGCTGCCACTACGCCAACGACACCGTCTGGTTCACCACCAAGGGCGATGGCCGCGTCTGGCAGCTCGACGTGGCAGCCGGCACCTATGAGCTGGCCTACGACGACTCCCTGGTCGTCGGTGGCGCAGCCCCGCTGACCGGCGTCGACAACGTCACCGGCTCGTCCTCCGGCGACCTGTACGTCGCGGAGGACGGCGGGAACATGGAGATCTGCATCATCACACCGGACGACGTGGTCGCGACGTTCCTGCGGATCAACGGCCAGTCCTCATCGGAGATCTGCGGCCCGGCCTTCTCGCCGGACGGCAAGCGCCTGTACTTTTCCAGCCAGCGCGGTACGAGCGGCAGCTCGTCCGGCGGCATCACCTACGAAGTCACAGGTCCCTTCCGCAGCTGACCGACCCACCGTCACGGTGGCGGGCCCGCCGTGTGCTGCTGCCGACGGGAGCCTGCTGACGTTGCGCGGGGAGGGCGGACTATTGGGCAGGTGGATTCGAGGGACGGTTGCAACACGCGGTGAGTTGATCAAGCCGCGAGCAGTGCAAGCAGCGGCTCGGCTGTGAGTTCCAGGGTTCCCAGCCGAACGCTGTTGCACAGGCGGGGGAGTACCCGCGGTGCAGATCGGGTGAAGAAGACCGCGAGGCCCTGGACCGGGATAGGGGGGACCCCCATATTGCTCACCATGCCGTCCTCTGACGCAACTGGTGCTCCCGGTGGGAAACGTGTCCTTCCGGCCCCGGTCCTCGTCGTGATCGTCTATGTCGGCCTCTTGGCCGTCCTTTTCGTCGCGTTCGGAATCGGGCTCGCGATCGCCAGTGGCGAGCCGGCCGCCTCCTTGCTCGCCCTCGTCGGCCTGCTGCCGGGCGCCACAGCCCTCGGGCTGTGGCAGGGCAACCGCGGAGCCCGGGTCGTGGCAATTCTGTTCTTCGGCGTACTGCCTGGCCTGTTGCTGCTCGGCGTGCCCAGCTCCGCCCGTGCATGGTTCAACCCAGACCTCTACCCGGCCGACCTGGATGACCTCGATGACCTGGATAGCCTCGACGGCGAGGCGACCGACATCGCAGATAGGTCTTGAGGTCAACGATTTGCTCGTACGCGCTTTCCGGAACCGTATCTTCCGCTTACCGCCCCGCTCGCGGACCGGGGTGAGACCGCTTTGGTCTGAAGCAGCTTGTTCGTCAAGCGTCAGAGGCGCGGGCGGAGAAGCAGAGCCAAAATCACAGGCGCCCTTCGCTCGAGAGGCTTCGATGCCCGTCATGCGCAAAAGCCATCCTCCGTTGCTCGCCGTTGCCGTCGCGCTCATGTTCTCTGCTCTCACGTCGTGTTCCTCGCCCTCTGCGGACGGGTCTTCCGACAAGGCACGGCCCAGCGAGTCCACCGCCAGGGCAAGCTCCGCGAAGCCGTCCCGACCGGCACCTTCACCCACTGGCCCCTGTGCTGACGGCACGTGTGAGATCAAGGTTTCTGTGGGCGACACCGTGACCGTGCCGCCCAAGTACGGACTCGGACCCATCAAGGTGGTGGCGATCACCGGAGGCAAAGTCGAGATGACCGCGCCCCTGACGGGAACGGGCTACAGCGTCTCTGGCTGTTCCGGAGGCGGCGGCGTGTCCTCGCAGGGTGGCGGCGGCGTCAGGCTCAGCTGCAGTGAGGGCCCCGCCGCCATCATCAACGACGCGATGAAGCTGAAGGTTGCCGAGGTGCTCGACGCCTCCGCCGCCCTTCGCATCGAACCCGCTGGATAATGCCTTCCGGCCAGGGGGCGCGGCTGGCAGTGGGCCGAACGCTCTGGTCTACCGATGGGGTCACGGCAGCGAGGGCGCAACACACGAGGCACCCGCACTGTTGAGAGAGATTCGGATTCTCAACTCATCAGCATGGGTGCCTCGTTGATTCGCCGCCCTGCCATACTCGGCCTCCCGCGCCGGGACGGCCCCCCCGGGCCCGTTTATGAAGCGGGGCAGGCCTGCGTCAGCGGTTCAGGGCGGGCTCCTGGTTGGTGAGATGGTCGTCACCACGGGGTGCGTGCCCCTCATCGGGAGCAAACGGGCTGTTGCTCAACATCGAGGAAAACTCCCTGCTCCGACCAGACCACCGACCCCGAAGCCCCAACCATGGTCACGATGGGGACACAAAGGCCGTGGTCGGCCCGACCACGGTCCGTAGTGAGACGGGCCGGGCCTCACTGCGGTGGGCTGGTGATGAATGGGTTGGGGAGGAGGGTTGCGGGGGAGGGGCGCCGCTGGTCGAGGCGGGCGCGGCGGTCGGATTCCCGGTCACGGTGGAACCAGATGCTCACCGCGCCGCTGGCTGGGACGATCAGCACGATCGACAGTGCAGTGAGCAGGGCCGTGCGGGTGCGGGTGCTCACAGTTCCTCCAGCATGGTTGCCGACAGGGCTATGGCGACCTCGCGGGCGCTGGGGGGTGCTGGGCTGGGCCACGTATTCGATGTGGAGGACGTCCTTGCCGAGAACAACGGTCAGTTCGGCTGTGGCCCAGTGTCCGACCCCGTCGTGGGAGGCGGATACGGAGCGGTCCTCGGTGAAGGCCTGCTCGCCCGCGCCGGAAACTTTGGTCGAGCCGTCGCCCGCCTTGCGTGCCCCCTGGTCGTCGCCGCGGATGTAGGGCTACTCCCTGCGTGGGGAGGGCTGCGCGATGATGGCGGGTGTGAGCAGAGAATCAGTGGTGCAGGCTGTATCGCTCCTGTATCAGGAGTTCATGACGTTGCCGTTTCCTTCCCGGTTGGCCGGAGCGGAACGGGCGGGCTGCGATCTGGTGATGCTGGACTCGGACACTGCGGGCTGGGTTTTCCTGTGGATCGAGAACGGCGGCGAGCTCGAAGCGCGGGGCCGTAGCGGTCTGTTGCGCTGCCTCGCTCGTCTGGAGCGGGTCATTCCTGTCCTGGGTGACGGGGACGATCCGCAGTACTGGCACCGTCTGCACGAGATGGCCTGCCGTGTCGCGGATAACTCACCCGCGGGCACCAGGCCAGGGAGATGGAGTGGAGGCCTGAAGATGAGCGTGCTTTCTGTCGCTCTGATCGGTGCGGTAATCGGACTTGTGGTGGGCCCGGTGGTCGTACTGCTGGTTGCAAGGGCCCGTAAGAGACGCTGAGTTGGCGTGGTTGTGTGCAAGGGGTGAGTAGCGCGGGGCTCGCGCAGAGTGTTTGGGAGGGTCCAGGAGGTTTTCGTGTCCGGGGACCGGTTCGTGCCCGTCGGCGGTGGACCATGGGGTGGCGCGGGAGGGGTCAGCGCCGGGTGAACCACGTCATGGTGACGTCGTTCGCGAATGATTTGCGGTCGGTCACTGTGAAGGGGGTGGGGTTGAAGTCTCCGTTGAAGAGCGCGATGCCGGATCCCGCCACGACGGGGTAGCTCTTGATGATCAGTTCATCGATCTCTGGAAGTAGTGAGGCGGCGAGGCGGCCCCCGCCGCAGAGCCAGATGTCCTGTCCCTCTTGGTTCTTGAGGTCGTGGATCAGTGCACGCGGGTCGCCGTCGATCAGGGTGACAGCAGGATCAGGGATGGAGCCGAGCGTGCTCGACACCACGTACTGGCGCAGATGTGCGTATGGGCTGCTCATGCCGTGCTTGAGCGCGGGGTGATAGGTGCCGTGGCCCATCAGCACCGTGTCGAAGCGGAGGTTGGGGGTGTGCGCGAGGCCTGCAGAATCACGCATGACGGTGGGCACGGTTTCCGGGTAGCGCGCGTTGACCCACGCGGCATAGTCGCCGGCCTGCTGTTCGTCGCCCACGGGATAGAAGTCGAATTGCCCCTCGGGGCCCGCGATGTAGCCATCGAGAGAAACTCCGATGTAGTAGACGAGTTTCCGCATGGAACTCCATTCGTTGTACTCTGGCTGTAGTGGTCGCAACGTAGTACTACGGTTGGAGTGGTGTCAATGGTGCGCAAGAACGCCGAGCGCAGGGCGACCCTCGTAGATGCCGCCATCGAGGTCTTGGCCAGGGAAGGCGCCCGTGGCCTGACGTTCCGTTCGGTGGACGTCGAGGCCGCGGTACCGGCAGGGACGGCGTCCAATTACTTCGCCAACCGAGATGAACTCCTCACCCAAGCGGGCTCCCGCGTCTACGAGCGCCTCCAACCGGATGACCTGATGGTTGCGCGGCACCGGGCGGCCGCACCGGACCGGGACACCTACGTGATGCTGATGCGCGAACTCATCAGCCGTATCGGCGCGTTCCGGGCCGGCTATCTGGCCCTGCTCGAACTCCGGCTGGAAGCGACCCGTCGCCCCGAGCTGCGCGCGGTGCTGACCGAAAAGGTCCGCGATGACATCGACGCCAACGTGGCCCACCACTTGGCCTCCGGCCTGCCCGGCGACGCGACCGCCGTCCGCCTGCTCTACCTGGCCTGCAACTGGCTCATCGTGGAACAGCACACCCTGCCGGAGGTCTTCTCCACAGCCGAACGGGAGGAGCTCGTCGCGGCTGCGGTCGAGCGCATCGTCGTGTTGTAAGCCCTCGCGAGCAATGGCCTATAGCTTGCGGCGGATGGGACGGCGGATTGGCGGTCAGCCTGCGGGGTCTGTCGGGCCCGCCTGGTCTGTCTGGTCCGCCAGGCCCAGCAGGGTTCAGGCAGAGTTCGCGCAGCGCATCGTGGGTGTCGCGTCGAGGCCGTGTGGGTCATCTGCGGTGGGTGAGGGGGTCAAGTTTCAGGCCGCGTGCTTGTAGGTGGGGTAGGTGATGTAGCCGGCGTCGCCGCCCTGGTAGAAGGTGTTCTCGTCGGTGGGTGCGAGGGGCAGGCGTGTGCGCAGGCGTTCGACCAGGTCGGGGTTGGCGAGGAAGTCGCGGCCGAAAGCGATCAGGTCGGTGCCCCCGCCCAGCCAGTGGTCGGCTTCTGCCATCCCGGTCTGGTTCGGGCGCCCGGGCATGGTGGGGTTGATGATCAGGGTGCACGGCCAGGCCTTGCGCAGGCGGAGGAGAGTGTCCTGGCCGGTGGTGGCCTCCAGGTGCACGTAGGCGATGTTGAGGCGGGCCAGTTCCGTCAGGGGAGCGGTGTTCAGCCCGACCGCCTCGTCCTCGCGCACACCCCAGATGCCGCCGCCGGGTGACAAGCGGATGCCGGTACGGGCTGCGCCCAAGGCCGACTGAGCTCGCGTGCGTAGCATTTGGCCGGGGCTCTTCCTGCGGCTGCTCCTTCAGGCCGGGTCGGTCAGCTGAGGGCGGGTGGCGCGCACAACCAGAACGCCGATGACCGCAAGACTCATCAGGATGGTGGCGAAGATCGTGGCCCCGTTGGTCAGCCCCACGGTGTCGCTGAGGTAGCCGGCCGAGACGGGCAGGAGGCCGGCGAGGAGGTAGCCGCCCACGTTGAGTGCGGCGTTGGCTTCGGCCAGGCGCTGGGGTGGCACGGTGGAGTTGAGCAGGGACAGGCCGGCGAGTTGGCCCATTCCCTGGCCGGCGCCGGCCAGCAGCGCGGACAGGATCAGGACGGCCACGGTCGAAGTGTGCGCGGCAACGATCAAGGTGATCATGCTCAGCGTGGTGCTGACCGCGCCGGTCGTGAGGATGGTGCGGCGGCTGTGGCGCTGCACGGCGAACTGCACGCCGGTGGCGGCCAGGAACATCACAAACGCCATGGCGCCCGCGACGATCCGGCTGGTGGTGCCCAGCAGCCCCGACAAAAGCGAGGGGCCCAGGGAGAGTACGAACGAGGTAGCGGTGATGCCGGGGGCGAAGACGGCGATGCCCAGCGTGAGCTGGCGCCCGTTACCGACCGGCACGCCGGGCACGCGCAGCCAGACGCCCGTGGCCCGCGCCTTGGGGCGGTGCACCGGCATCTTGAGAGCCACGAGCAGGGCGGTGGCCAGGAGCACGACCTCCACGGCGAACACGGTCGCGGTTGGTGCGGGCGCCACCTCGGAGAGCACGCCGGCGAGCAGCGGGCCGAGACCGGCCCCGAAGACCATCGCGCAGGAGGCGAGCAGGGCGGCGACCGGTTTGCGTGCGGGCCCGGCGACATCGGTGACCGCGGCCATACCCGCGGAGACGACAGCACCGACCGCGATCCCCGTGAACAGCCGGGCCACGATCAGTGCCATCACACTGCCGGCGGTGGCGAAGATCAGGCAGGCGGCCAGGGCGAGGGTGAGCGCGGGCACAAGGACCGGCTTGCGGCCGATGCGGTCGGACACCACGCCGCACACGAGCAGCGAGCCGATGAGCCCGACGATGTAGAAGGCGAACACCACGGTCAATGTGCCTTTGGAGAACCCGATGTCCCGCTGCCACAGCACGTACAGCGGGGTCGCCGCATTGGAGAGCACGAAGACGGCCGTGACCGGCCAGGCCGCCAACCAGACCCACCACAGCGGCGCGACAGGCCCCCCGTCGGCCTGCTCGCCGGCCTCAGGCGCCCTTGCGTCAACGGCGTGGACGGGCGCGGTCCGAGTCTCGGACATGACAGTTCCTCCCGGTCATTCCTGCCGGAACACCGGCAGTACGAGTCGAGTCGAACTTAGCATGCAGTACGATTGGAGTCGTACAGAGAAGATCACGTGATGAGGTCCAGCCATGCCCCCACACCCGAGCGCCGCGCACACCTTCAAGGTGCTTCCTGAACCGCCCGACCTGCCCGAACCCCTCCCCGAACCGACCACGCAAGAACTCCGTCTGGAAACCGTCCTCGGCGCCCTCAGCGACCCTCTGCGCCTGACGATCGTCCGCAGACTGCTCCTCAAGTCCGAAGCGTTCGACCACACCTGCGGTTGGTTCGGCTTCGACCGCCCCAAGTCCTCGCTGACCCACCACTTCAAAGCACTACGCGAGGCCGGAATCACCCGGCAGCGCCAATACGGCCTGGAGCGCCGAAGCCAGGTCCGCATCGACGACCTCAACGCCCGCTTCCCCGGCCTCCTGAACCTGGTCGCTGACTGGACACCCCAGACCTGACGCGTCCAAGGCGGCCACGTAGCGCGCCGGGACCGAGAGCGCCCTCAAGCGCGTTGCACCGGCTGGCAGGTGCGCATCTGCGGTGTGTGGCTGGGGTGTTGCGGGCCGGATGTCTGGCGTATCAGCGTCCGCAGCGGGCGATGTGACAGTCCTTCGCCCATCACCACGACATCGACCAGACCACAACCCCGGCGACCAACCCAGCTCAACGCTCGCGCAAAGCCTTGGATCTAGGGTCGCCCCGCCCCGCCAACTCGGCTACTGCGGCGCCGATATGCGTACACCCTTTGACTGCCCGGTACCCGGTTTGTCGTGGCCCCGATTGCGGAACCCCGGCCCTTGTCATCTCGGAGGCTGACGCTTTGTACGCCGCGGGGCGGAGCGAGTTCAACCTCCGAGGTGATCCGTAAGGTTATGCGTCCCGGCAGGGTGAATGCATGACGGCGAGAAGACATTCCCACCTGGACTCCGAAGCGACGGGCCTTGCACAGCACAGCGTGCCCGCCTGGGCAGAGCGCGTCGCGCACGCCATCCCGCTGGTTGTACTGCCCGTCGGCATCTGGCGACTGCCGATCGGCTTCGGGTACGGCATGGGCGGGGAGACCATGCCCCTTGCCTGGTTCAACGCCCCCTACGTCATCGGGCTGACGGTCCTCACCGAGGCCCTCGCACTGCTCAGTTTCGGGTTGGTCCGCCGCTGGGGTGAGGTCGTTCCGCACTGGGTGCCAAGGCTGGGCGGGCGACGTATCCCGCCGGTCGCCGCGATCGTCCCCGCAACCTTGGGCGGCCTCTTCTTCACCGCGCTCGGCATCCACTGGCTGCACCAGGCCGTTACCGTCGGGGCAGCAGCCTGGCCGTACGGCGACGGCTGGGATGTCCTCGCCATGATGACGAGCGGTCTGATGAACCTGTGGGGTCCACTGCTTCTGCTCCTCACGTATGCGTACTACCGACGCCGCCAGGCGTAATCCCAACCTTCGACGAGTACGCGTAATCGCGCTGAGAGGTCATTCCAGCCTTGAACGGCGTTTCGTAGCTCGCATGGGGATTCGCCGGACGTGGGGGCGGCCTTTGTCTGATCATGTGCTCCGACCGAGGTGCACGTGATCACGACGAAGGCCGTGGGGGTGGGGCGGTGAGAACGCTGGTGGAACTGACGCTGCTGCCCGAACATCGACGTGGGCACGGAGCGACATGCGGGGGAGGAGTCCACCTACGGCGAGCACAGTACCTGCACGAATTCAGCGTTTGCCGATGGTCGCTGGATGACCTGTGGTGCCTCTGGCGCAGCTTTCCCGCCGGGTCCACATGGCTGCGCCCTGCACCCGCTGGGCTACGTCGTCGAACGAGCTGGGCTGCCCTCGGTCCCAGGTTCTTCGGCCGATGACAACTCCCTGCGCCGGAAGGCGCGGGCGGCCAGAGTCAGTGGGGCGATCAACAACACAAGCACCGCGACAGCGCCTAGCGCGACCGGCAGGCTGGTCAAGTGGGCGGCCCCGCCCACCATGGGTGGACCGAGCAAAAATCCGCTATAGGCGACGGTGGTGGCAAACGCTACCTCGCGTTCTCCTCCGCCCCCATCGGCCCGCCGTCCGGCCGCGGCGCTCAACTCCATGACGACGGGTGACGCGTACGCCAAACCGATACCAGCGACGGCGAAGCCCGCGAAGGTGAACGCCGGCGACGGCGCCACGACCGCGGTGGACAGCCCCAACCCACCGATCGCCGCGCCCCCGATGAGCATCCTCGGTGCACCCCACCGACGTTGAATGGTCTCCCCGCACAAGCGCGTGCAGGCCATGGTGATCGAGAAGCATGCGTAGATCAGTGCGCCGGAGGCCTCGCTGAGACCGCGCTCCTGCACACCGAACAGTGCCGACCAGTCGGCGGTCGCACCTTCGGCTATCGAGGCGCACAGTGCCACGCCGCCGAGCAGCCACAGTGCCGGTCGCTTGAACGGGGCCCGCCCGCCATGCCCGCTCTGTGCGGGCACCTTCAGTCGTTCCTCGACAGGGATCCAGCGGGCGATGCCGACGGTGACGGCGCCGCAGATCACCGCGACGATGACGAAATGACGGCTCGGTTCCAGGCTTTGAGCCGCCGCGGCCGCCGCGCCGACCGAACCGGCCAGTGTGCCGAAACTGAAGGCTGCGTGGAACAGCGGCATGATTGCCCGGCCCGTCCGCCGGGTCGCGGTGACGCCGGACACGTTCATCGCCACGTCCATCGCACCGACCATTCCGCCGAGCACGATCAGCAGAAGGCCGAGTGTCGCGGGCGACCTCGCCAAGGTCAGCGCCGGAAGCATCGCTGACCCGGCAACGCCGGAGACCGTCATCACGATGCGAGCACCGAACGCCGCGCACAGCCGCCCGGCGAGCATCGAAGCGGCGATCATGCCTACGCTGGCGCCGAGTAGGGACAGCCCGAGTGCGCCTTCGTCCGCGCCAATCTGTTCGGCCAGCGCCGGTACTCGGGGGGCCCATGTGCCAAGCAGCGCGCCGTTGAGAACGAAGGCGCCGAGTACCGCGATGATCCCTGGGTCCCTGTTGCCGGTTCGGTGCGGATGGGCAGCGGTCATTGTCAGCTCCATCCTGGCCCGGTTCTGGTCGAGCCCAAGTTGGCCCGGCGCCTGCACAGCTGCGGAGATCTGCGTGGATAACGCCGATGGAGCCGAGCGTAGGTTTGCCGAAAGTCCCCGCCAACAGGTATGGCAGGTTCACGCCAAGAATGGCGGGTACACGTTATGCGGGTGCGGCGTCAGGCGGCAACCCCTCACGCTCTCCACAAGAACGAGGAGATGTCAGTCCGCACAATTTCTCCCGGAGGAGCCACGATGGTCAAGCGGAACCTGCCCCTGGACCTGAACGAATCCCGACGGCTGCTGGAGAGGGCGGCGCGCGTCGACGCGACCCAGGCCTATTCC
Organism: Streptomyces sp. NPDC033177; assembly: GCF_055577715.1. Lineage (NCBI taxonomy): Bacteria > Bacillati > Actinomycetota > Actinomycetes > Kitasatosporales > Streptomycetaceae > Streptomyces > Streptomyces sp. NPDC033177. The sequence continues at coordinate 475,044 of NZ_JBVIPS010000004.1, forward strand.
GGTTATGTGCTGGAACGCGATCGTCTGGTGGACGGCGAATACCCGCTGTACGGAGAGCGGGCATCTGGGGCGTACGTATGGGATGTTGACGGGAACCGATATACGGATTTCATTCTGGCCTACGGCACGATCATCCTCGGTCACGCCGATCCGGTGGTGTCCGAGGCGGTCATCCGCGAGATCCGGGACGGGTTCGCCATCACTCTGCGGAAAAAGACCCAGGTGGAACTCGCCGAATTGCTCATTTCGGTGGTTCCGCACGCCGATCGGGTGTTCCTGCTCAAGAGCGGTTCGGACGCGACGAGCGCGGCGGTGCGGTTGAGCCGGGCGCACACCGGACGCGAGCGGGTGATTCGGTGGGGGTACAACGGCTGGCATGACTGGTGTGCCAACCGACCGGCGGGTGTGCCCCAGTCCGCCCAACGCGCGGTCAGCACGTTCAAGTACAACGACCTGACCAGTCTGGAGCAGGAGTTCCGCCGATATCCCGGCGAGGTGGCCTGCCTGCTGATGATGCCGTTCGAGGAGGAACCCCCCGACGACGGCTTTTTGGCCGCGGCCGCCGAGATGGCTCGGCAACACGGCGCCCTCTTCGTGCTCGACGAGATGCGCTCCGGTTTCCGGGTCGCGCTGGGCGGTGCGCAGGAGCGGTACGAGGTGCGGGCGGACATCGTGACCTTCAGCAAAGCAATTGCTAACGGCTACCCCATCTCGGCAGTAGTGGGTCGTGAGGAGGTCATGCGGGCCGTGGGCGAAGTGCACATCGGGTCGACCTTCCACGTAAACGGAGCAGAGATGGCCGCCGCCGTCGCGACGATCACCCAACTCCGTGACTCCAGCGCTCTGAAACATATCGAGGAATTAGGGGCGGCTTTGCAGCATGGCCTGGCCGAGCAGATTCTGCGATCCGGGCTCGACGCGCATGTGTTGGGTGTTCCGCAGATGCCCTTCATGCGCTTTCGGTACACCGATGACGCTACGCGGCAACGGATTCAGGATGCCTTCTTCACCGAAACCACACGTTGCGGGATCTTGTTCCACCCCAACCACCACTGGTACATCAGTGCAGCGATGACCCGTGACGACATCGAGGCCGCTCTCGATGCCACCGCGGCCGGATTTCGGGCGGCGGACATCGCGGCGAGCCGCGGTTGAGTCGGCAAGGCAGGGTTGTGTCGACCGTCAGTCAGTGCTCCCCTCCCGGCTGCCCCTGTCGATCTTGACGGATCCGTGATCAGACAGCGGGGGAGAGGCTGCAACCGGTGCACATGCCGCCGTGCCGACCAGCGTGCCGACGCGGATCATTCCCGGGTGTTCCCCACCTGTCCTCCGAGCGATGCTTCCCTGCGTCGGGGCGTCGGGGCGTCGGCATGGTGGCGCGCCAGCGGCCGTGCGCTCGACCTGCGTTCGGGCACGCGTTCCCCTCGGAGCCGACTGGAGATGTCCGCCTCCTTGGGGGGCGTGGCTGCGGGGCGCTGCGGCCCGGCACGCCGTCGCGGGGTGCTGGGGTAGCGGCCCCTCGCGACGCTGCCGTAGGTCACCGCCCTCCACGCGCAGGTGGACCCGCAGTGCGCTTCGGTCGATCGCCCCGCCCCGTTGTGCCGCTGCGGAGCCCACGAGAGGCGAGACAGCCGTGCAGGCAGGCCGGCTTCAGCCTGCCGTAAGGGAATCATGGCGCAGGCGCCCAGACTTCTGGCTGCCTGTCACCACGTGCTGCAGGGGCGTAGCACCCTCGGTGATACGTGCCCGACTGCGTGGGCGAGCTGTGCGCGACGATGTCGAGGAGCAGGTCAACAACTGCCGCGCCGTGCTGCGGGACGGGGGTCGGCGGCGCCGGGTGCAAGCCGCCGGGTGCTGCTTTGCGCGTCGCCGCGTTCCTGCACGCCGGGCTGCTGACGTTGCCGAGATGGCCGGTGATCTTGCCCCCTGACGACGGCCTCCCTCCAGAGCTGTTTACGGTCCGCTGCTGCAGCAGTCCGCTCGCACGTTGGGGGGCGCACCCGTCTTCGCCGGAAGCCGCCTGGCTGCACCGTGTCTGGTGCGACTCCTCGGCTTCGGCCCCGTCTCGATTCCTCTGCTGAAACACCCGCCGACGCGGCTCCCGATCACGTCTACTCCCGTTCATACGGGCTGAGTTGAGGGCTGCGGCCTCAGGCAAAGTCAAGGGGGTCTGGTTTCCGACCGTCCCAATCCGTCGCTGGAGGGAAAGCGGGAGGATCTGGCTCATGTGCCGCGAATAGGTGGCACTGGTTTTCGGACGACCTTGAGGGGCTTAAAAGTTGCCGGACCATAAGAATCCTCGCGTTCGAGCTGGCCCTTCGGGATGGCCGCACGCTACCGCGGCGAAGATTGGTTTCGGCTTGAACTGCCCCGTTAGGGACGCGAGTTGCGGGAGAAACGGGCTGTGCAACCCCGGGAGGGATCTGGCAGTGTTCCCTCCCTCGAAGCAGGCGATTGTACTTCCGGTGCCGATTCGAACGGACGCCGCGCGAGCGGCAACCCCAGATGCCCGGCACCCGGAACCACCGACGGCACGGCCCGCGGCACCCGAGAAGGCTTCAACTGGCCAAGCTCGGCGCGTTCACGGCAGGCCGTAGGTCCCCCCACCCGCACCCCCCACCCCTGAACTCCGGCACAGACACCCACACCCCCACGGCACGGAGGAGCCAATGGCTCATTCTCCCATCAGTATCCTGTCGCAGCTCGACTTCAACGGGGAGCCGCTGCAGGAGGAGCTGCTTCAGCGCACCTTCCACCAACTCATGGACGAGCACGGCTATGTGCTCCTGTGCAACGTGACCGAGGAGTTCGAACCCGTGCGCTTCTGCCGGGGCCTTGGTGACTTCGTCCCCAACTACACGGGCGCCGTGGTGGGGGACGTACGTCCCGAGCCGGGCATGGACGATGTGTACCACGCCGGTAACACGCGGCCTCTCACCCCGCACTCAGAGGGATACGACTTCGCGATCACCCCGCCGCGCTACATCGCCTTGTGGTGCGTGACTCCCGCCGAGGGCCAGGGCGGCGAGACGACGATCATGGATACCCGTCCTCTGGTGGAGGGTCTGTCCGACCAGGAGAGGCAGCACTTCCTGACGACGGACTACCAGTGGAAGACCACTGAGGGCGTGCAGCGGCTCGGACTCGACCTGCACACCCAGCACCCGATCCTTGAGGAACACCCCAAGGGCCCCATCGTCAGGTTCAGTTGCAACAACCTCATACGTGACGACGAGGACCTGGCCGCAGAGCTGCAGACCCGTTGGCACAAGACCTTTGAGCGTGATCACGTCGCGGTGGCATACCGGGAGCGGGACATGCTCGTCTGGGACAACTGGCGACTCCTGCACGCGCGCAACGCCTTCAGCGACCGCAGCCGACACCTGCGCCGCATCCAAATCGCCGACTGACGACTGCAGAGGCCACCATGTTTCGGACCATGCTCCACAGCAAGATCCACCGTGCCACCGTCACTCAGGCCGACCTGAACTACGTGGGGTCGGTGACCATCGACAAGACACTGATGGAAGCTTCCGACCTGCTTCCCGGCCAGCAGGTCGACATCGTCGACATCAACAACGGCAACCGGCTGACCACTTACGTCATCGAGGGCGAGAGCGACAGCGGCGTCATCGGAATCAATGGCGCAGCCGCCAGGCTGATCGCTCCCGGCGACCTAGTGATCATCATCGGGTACCAGATGGTGAGCGAGCGCGAGGCGCGGTCCCTCCGTCCGCACATCGTCTTCGTGGACCAGCGCAACCGACCCGTCACCGTTGGGGAGGACCCGGCCGAGTCCCCGATCGCGGAACTGACGCGCGGTGACGTGCTGCAGGGAGCCTCCCGATGACCACCACGACGCGTCCCGCCGAGGCATCGGCCCTCTCATCCGGGCAGGAAGCCTTCTGCCCGGCAGTGCTCTCCCACTACGACCGGGAGCTGCGGGAGGTTCTCTCGGCCGCTGCCGCCGGCTCGACGGCTGCGGGGTTCGTTCCCCGCTGGGAACTGCCCGAGCCCAGCCCGGCGCTCGAGGCCTTCTTCGCGCCCTCCACCATGAGCGTGCACCAGCTCCGACAGCAGCAGGCCACCGGCATCAGCCTGCTGAACCTGATGCACAACCCGCGTACCCGCACGACCAAGACATTCGCTTCCCTTGTCATCGTCGCCCGCGCCGTCGCCCACATCCGGCGCACCGGCGAACCCATCATGATCATCACGCCGTCCAGTGCCAACAAGGCCACTGCGCTGCGCGACGCCGTGCTGCGGGCACACGAGACGGGGCTGGCCTCCCCGCAGGAGCTGCGCATCGTTGCCGTGGTGCCCGCCGCCTCCGTCGCCAAGGTCTGGGACTCGCCCTTGGCGCATGATCAGGAGCTGCGCCGTGCCAACCCGGTGGCGGTTCTGCGCGCCGGGGCTCCCGGCCAGGTCAAGCAACTCGCACGGGCGATCGCCGACGAGGAGTCCGGCCAGCTGCTCGACGCTCACGGGGTGAGGCTGTGGCACACCCTCGACCTGGGCAACTACATGGTCGCCGACGCGATGCGGGCCCTGTTCGAGCGGGATAGCCTGCCGCCCCGGCCGCGCATCCACGCGCACTCGGTCTCCAGCGCGTTCGGGCTGCTCGGCCACTTCCACGGGCAGCAGTGGCACACCGGACGCGAGTGGCCCGAGGAGGGCGCCGGCTATTTCCTCGTACAGCATCTGGGTACGCCGGACATGGTCGCCAGCCTCTACCACGACCGCTTCGACTACCGGCCCTGCTGGACCGTCCGGGAAGGACTGGTGGTCCAGGACAAGGACCCGCATTTCCCGTTCGCCGCCTACTCTCTCGACGAACAGCTCGATCCGACCTTCTACACCCGAACCCCGGCCACCTCGCCCCGGATGAACGAGATCATCCGCCGGCAGGGGGGCGGTGGCATCGTCGTGTCGCTGGCGGAGTGCCTGCAGCGCTATGCGGCGATCCGCGAGCTGCTCGCCCCGCATGACGTGCGTCTTCCCGTCGACCCCCGCGACCTGCGCGAATGGTCTCTGGTCATGGCGCTCACCGGCGTACTCAACGCCATCGACCGGGGTCTGCTCACCGACCCCGAGGTGCTGGTGCACGCCTCCGGCTCGTACAGCGCCGAGGACTTCCTGCCCGCCCGGGCCGGCGACCTCAGGACCGTCGACTCGGTCGACGAGCTGCGCGCCCTGGTGCGGACCGCTGCCGCCTCCTGACCCTCGTCCGCTCCTTCCTCAGGGGGACATCCGTGACCGCCCTCTCCTCGGAACGGCACGCCACCGCGACCGCTCCGCCGCTCCCCGACGAACAGGCCCGCCCTTTCGCGGTGCTCCGCTCGCGGCTGGCGTACACCTGGAACAACAGTCCGCACACCGGCTGGCGCACCGCGCGCCGACTGGCCGACACCACCGGTCGAACGGTCACTGCGACCATCTCCCACGGGCCGTCGGGGGGACCGGTCATTGCCTACCTCGGCCTTCCGCAGGGAGAGGCCAACATCCTGCAACTCCTGGAGCACCAGCGGGCGCGGCTCGCACCTGTCGAAGGGCCGGACCCGGAGCGCAGACAAGAGCGCGTCACCTGGCAGCGGCTGGCGGCCGGCAGCTGGCCGCAGGCCGACCTCGTCGTCGTCGGCGCCGACAGCAGTCGCATGCATCGCCTGCCGGGTGCTGCGGCAGTCACCGCCCCCTTCCGCGTCCACCTGGTCGTCGATGTTCCCCACGACGCCGAAGAGCTGCAGCGGCAGATTTCCAAGCGGGAACGCTGGGAGTTCAACCGCAACCAGCGTGCGCGCGAGTGGTATCTGGAGGAGGACCCGTCACCGCAAGCCCTCGCCTTCTTCTACTGGCGGATGCACCGGCCGACCATGGCACGGCGGCACGGCGATCGGAGCCGCAGCGAGAGCGCCGCAGCAGCGCGGCACGCCATCCTCCCGAACGGCACCCTGCTCTTTGTCACCGCCCCCAACGGGCAACGGGTGGCCGGTGTGCTGTGCCACTGGTCCGCGGACCGCCGCACGTTGACCACCCGGCTGCTCGGTGTCCTGAACGGCGACGAACGGCACTACACGGACGGAGCGTTCAAGGCCGTCTACCACCTGCTGCTGCGGTGGGCCCGCGAACGCAGGGTCCCTCAGGTGGACTTCTTCGGAACCGAGGCGTTCATCAGCAAGGGCATCTTCCAGTGGAAGCGCAAGTTCTCCCCCCGCGTGGTGCTGCCCCCCAACCACTTCGCGGACAAGCAGATCCGCATGTACATCCGCCGCGACACACCCCAGGTGCGGGACCTGCTGGTGGCCAATCCGCTGCTGTGCTGGGACAAAGGTCCGGGCGGACGGCAGCTGGTGCCCACGTACTTCACGGACGCTCAGCGACCGCCGCGCCTCGACCTCAGCGCACGCTGCCCCGGACTGCCTGAACCGCGCCTTGTGGACCTCGACGTCCTGGGCCGGGGGCGGGCGTGAGCCGGCCGGGCATAGCCGTCGCGGGCACCGGGGCGTTCGCCGGCGCACTGGTGCGGGCGCTGGCGCGGCAGCGTGAACCGCTGGCCGTGCACGTCCTGAGCTCGGATGGGCGACGCGCCGAGGACCTCGCCGAACTGGGCCGCGACCACGCGGCGCTGGTCGGCTCGCCCACCACCTGTACGGCTCACCGGGTGGACGTGGGCCATCTTGACGAGCCCGAACGGCTCTTGGGCCGGCTACGGCCCGACGCCCTGGTCGTCTCCACCTCCGAACACAGCCCGACGGAGCGGACGAGGGCCCCGTCCGCCTGGACCGCCCTCCTGGCGGAGGCCGGGTTTGGCCTGACGCTGCCGCTGCAGGCCACGCACGCACTGCGCTACGGACAGGCCTGCCAACGCGTCACGCCGGACACCATGCTGGTCAACGCGTGTTTCCCGGACGCCGTCAATCCTGTGCTCACCGCCCTTGGCACCCCGGTGGCCTGCGGGCTGGGCAACGTGGCGACCCTCGCCGCAGCGCTCGCGGCCCGACTGGACCTCGCCAGCCAGCGCCCCCTGCACCTGCTGGCCCATCACGCCCACCTGCACGCGCCGGCGTCCCCAGACGACGACGTGCGGGCCTGGCTCAACGACGAGGCCACCGACCTCTCCGGAGCGCTCACATCGCTCCGGCGACGCGACCGCGCTCACCTCAACGAGGTCGGCGCCGCCGCGGCCGCCGCACCGCTGGTCGCTCTGGTGGGCGCCGGGCCCACCCACCACGGCCATCTGCCGGGGCCCGCGGGACTGCCCGGCGGCTACCCGGTGACCGTGAGCCACCAGCACGTCGAACTGCGGCTGCCGCCCGGTGTGTCACGCAGCCAGGCGATCGCCTGGAATACCGAACGCGGCCGGCTCGACGGCACAGCCGTCGGCTCCGATGGTGCCGTCCGGCTGGAGGAGCCCGCGCTGGCCGCACTGCGCCGCCACTGGCCGGACGCCCCCAGCCAGTGGCCCGCGAACGACCTGACCCGGCTGCGCACCTGCCTGCTGCAGCTGCGGGACCAGCTGCGTTCGCTGCCCGCTCGCGAGCCGGCCGGGCCGCCCCCCACCCCCCCACTTCAAGGAGCCCACCCGTGACCGTGGCAGACAGGTACCTCATGGGTGCCGCCACCAGCGAGCTGGACCGCATGCTGTTCCAGGGCGAGCTGTTCCGCCGGGAGGCCGAGCAACTGCTGGAGAGATGCGGCCCCGGCCCAGGCGCCCGCGCCCTGGACGTGGGCTGCGGACCGCTGGGCATCGTCGATCTGCTCGCCGAACGCGTCGGAACAGACGGCGAGGTGGTCGGGCTCGACGTGCAGGCGGAGATGGTGGACCGTGCCCGGCGGGAGATCGCCGACCGTGGCCTGGGCAACGTCCGGCTGGTACACGGCGACGCCGCGAAGAGCGGGGAGCAGCCGGCCGCTTTCGATTTCGTGCACACCCGGCTGGTGCTGATGAACGTGCCCCACTCCGACGCCGTCCTGAACGAGATGATCACGCTGACACGTCCCGGAGGGATCGTCGCCGTGCAGGACGTCGACTGGGTCACCCGCCTATGCGATCCGCCGCACCCCGCGTGGCACCAACTGGTCGAGGCCCTCTCCGAACTGTGGCGGCTCAACGGCATGGACGTGCGGCTGGGCCGCCGCCTGCCACGACTGCTGCGCGACGCCGGACTCGTCGACGTACAGGTGGACGCCTCCGCCCGGGTGTTCCAACCCGACCACCCCTACCAGACGCTGTTGGTGGATCGGGCCGAGCTGTGCCGGAGCTCCCTCGTGGACCGCGGACTGATCTCATCCGGCGAGCTCGACCGCTGTATCACCGAATTGCGGTGCCACCTGGCGGAACCCGGCACCGTGGTCGTCCATCCGCTGCTCTTCCAGGCCTGGGGCCGTCGCCCGCAGAACAACGCCGCCTGACCACCTGCGCCCAGGAGAAAGACGTACCCCTATGCCCGAAACATCGTTGCGGCCGGCCGGAACCCACCTCGTAGCCTCCTCTGCGGAGCGGGTCCGTGAACAGTTGCTGCACGGAATGCGCGACGTGCCCTTCCCGCCCCGGGCCGTGCCCCTACAACCTGTGCTGCTGCCCCGGCCGGTCTACGAGGAGCTGCACACGGCGGCCGCCCGGGTACTGCGGGTCCTGACCAAAGTGGCGTACCACCTGGGCGGCGACCGCGCCGAACGGCTCGCAGCTCTGGGAGTGGATCCCGCCGAGTGCCCCCTGTTCACCTCCGACGAGGCGTGGGAGTGGCGCTACGCGGCGTGCATCGCCCGGCCGGACGCCTTCGTCACCGCTGATGGCGTGAAGTTCATCGAGTACAACGCCGGCGGCGGGGTGGGCGCCGCGGTGCAGACCCAGCTGCTGGCCGACACGTGGGTGGACACGATCTACCACGACCAGCGTCTGTTCGCCTACCGGCCCTTCACGGCGCGCGCCGACATGTTCGACGCCATGTGCCGTGCCGAGGACGTACCGCGCGCGGTCGTCCTGCAGGGCAGCGTGGCCGACCTGGTGCGCGGGGTCAGTAATACCCGCTACTTCGACGTCGAGGTGGACTACTTGCGCAAGCGGGGTTTCGAGGCGGCGTTCTTCGAGCCCGAAGACCTGGTGGAGGGCGTGATCGGGCCCGGCGGGCGGCTGCGCTACCCGGTGGGCCTGCGCCACTTCACCGTGCAGGAGTGGACCGAACTCGGTGTGGACTTCTCGCCGGTGGGTGAAGTCATCAAGGCCGGATGCCAGTTGGTCGCCTCCGAGACGTCGTCCCTGCTGTTCAACAAGAAGCTCATGGGAGTTGCCTCCGAGGGCCACCCCGCCATGACGGCCGAGGAACGCCGGCTCATGGACAACTACGTTCCCTGGACTCGCGTCACCGGTGACCGCGACGTGGTCTACGAAGGCCGGACCTGGCTGCTGGCGGACCTGCTGCTCGCCCGGCCCGAGGAGTTCCTGCTCAAGGGCGCCACCGGCATGAAGGGGGAGCAAGTGATCATGGGCCGCGACAGCGACGCCGCCGCTTGGGCGCAGGCCGTGGCCGAGGCTGTCCTTCGCCAGGACAGCATCGCGCAGCAGCGGGTGGAGTCCCTGCGGTACCCGGTGAGCACCCTGGCCCGAAACGGCGAGGTCTACACCTCCCGGGTAGCGCCCGTGCTGGGACCGTTCGTCATCGGTGACGCGCCGGCCGGCTGCCTGGCGCGCTACTTCGACGACGGCCAGGACGGCGTGATCAGCGTGGAACGGCACGGCGCAGCGCAGAACGTCGCCGTGGCGGCGTGAAGGGCCGGAACGAGGGACTGGGAGTGCCGATGCAAAAGCGCAGCATCGTATTGCGGCTGCTGGCCGGACAGGGCGTCAACGGTTTTGGTGACGGCCTGTGGTTCAGCATCTGGGCGATCTTCTTCATCCGGGTGCAGGACATCCCCGCCGAGAGCATGGGCCTGGCCATCGGTATCGGCGGTGTGGCGGGCTTCCTCGCGGCCGTGCCCGTGGGCACCGCAGCCGACCGGTACGGCCCGCGCGAAGTGCTCGTCGTCGTCATCGTGCTGCGCGCGCTGGCCTCGGTCGCCTACATCTTCGCGGGCGACTTCTGGTCGCTGCTCGCCGTGTCGTGCTGCTACTCCGCGGTCCAGAGCTCCGGCGTCGGAGTGAGGGTGAGCCTCATCTACCAACTCCTGGACAAGGAAGACAGGCTGCGGGTGCTCGCACAGGGGCGCGTCGTGCAGCACATCGCCTACGCCGCAGGCGCCGGCGTCGCCATGCTGGTACTGGCGGACGGCCGCTACTGGGTGTTCGTTGCGTCGATCCTGGTCAACGTCGCCACGTTCCTCATCACCGCCGTAGTGACGCTGACGCTGCCGTCGGTGGCGCCCGCCCCCGCCGAACGGCAGCGCTCGGGTACCGAGGTGCTGCGTGACCTGCCCTACCTCGCGCTGATGAGCACCACCGCACTGCTGGCCCTGTGCTGGGCACTGCTGTCCAGCGGACTCCCGCTGTGGATCATGGAGGGGACCAGTGCCCCGCTCTGGACGGCCGGCCTGGCTGTTGCGGTGAGTTCGCTGGCCATCGCCCTGTTCCAGGTGCGCGTCACCCGGCAGGCGGTGAACATCCCGCGCTCCGTGCGCGCCAGCCGCATTTCCGCCCTGGCCCTGGCCGGTTGCTGCCTGTTGTTCGCCGCGGCGGCCTGGGCGCACCACCCACTGCTCGCGACCTTGATCATCCTGGCGGGCATGGGAGCGCACGTCGTCGGCGAGCTGTACTTCGTCTCCTCACGGTGGGGGCTGTCCCTGGGCCTCATGGTCAAGGAAGCAGAGGGGCAGTACCAGGGTTTGACGGCCGCCACCGAGTCCGGCGCCACCGCCCTGGGGCCCGCTCTGGTCACCTCCCTGGTCAGCGGACTGCGGGAAACCGGATGGGTGCTGCTGGGGGTGCTGTTCCTGCTCAGCGCGCTACCGGTCGGCCCTCTGTCCCGGCGGGCCCGGCGCGACCCCCGGCGCGTCGCGTGGGCGGAACAGGAGGGCGAGCACAAATCCGTGGCCTGACGCCGGTACCGCAACCACCAGCGGCACGTGAGGAGACCCATGACTGCCAGCTTTCCCGACATCACGGTGCGGTCCGTGACCGACCCTTCCGCCCTGGCCTGGCAACCGGCGACCGTGGCCGTCCTGCGGATGGCGGGCTATCCCTTCTCGTGGCTGCACGCGCTGGACGGCTCGGTCTGCGTGGACCTCGCACGTCACTTCCTTGCCGCACAGAGCGAGGTGGACGCCTTCGCCCGCGAGGCGCAAGAACTGCACCGGCGGGCGGAGAGCGCCGCGGACCGCTCTTTGCTGCGCGCACTGCGCCGGGGCCGCCCCTACCCGCCGCGGGAGGAGCCGTTGTCCCCGCCGTTCGCCGAGGCGCACCACCGCTACGCGCAGGCACTACGCCGCCGTGACGACGCCGAGCGCGCCTACCGGGAAGCCCATGGCCACGCGACCGTGGACGGCGCCAGGCACGTCCTTGACCTGTTCCGTGACACCCCGTCCCTGCAGGACATGCTCCTGGTCTCCAACGAGGCGGCCCACTCCCGCCTGGTGCGCTGGCTGCGGCGGGCCGACCCGGGCTCCGCGACCTGGCGCAAACATGACCGCAACAACCTGACGACCCTGGTGCGCTACCTGCAGCGCGTGTGCGCCAAGAACGACACCACAAGCCACTTCGGGCCCCTGGCTCCGGCCCGCCTGGACGCCGGCCGGGAGGGGGTGCAGTGGAAGCCGTTGCCGCTGCAGCGCCACACGGAGCTGTCCCGCTGGGCGGTGGAGGCTGTCGCCGAGGCCCTCGACCGGACGCACGAGGACGTGCGGCTGCTCGCGCAGCCCCGCCTGGCTCCCGGAGCCCGGAGCACGGGGGACACCGTGCACCTGGTGAGCCTCGACCAGCGGCGTATGAGCACTGCGGTGCGCGATGCCGTCCGCCCCATGGCGCCGATCGCGCTCCAGCCCGAGCAGGCCCGGCTGCTGGCCCTGTGTGACGGGGGTCGGAGTATCGGTCAACTCGCCGCCCTGACGCGGCGACCGGGCCGCGATGTCGAACGGGACATCACCGCCTTGCAGGAGGCGGGTGCCCTGGTCCGGGGGCCGGACCTGCCCTACGGAGTAGAGGACGCCCTGAGGGCGCTGCGTGTGCGGCTCTCGCTGTTGGGAGACGAACATCCCGCCGCGCGGCAGTGCGCCCGCCTCGCCCTGGCCGTCACCGGCCTGCAGGCGGCCGGCACCGACGCACGGCCGCAGGCGCTGGATGCCCTCAAGCAGCTGTTCACCGAGATCACGGGGGAGGCGCCGCACCGACCCCGGCACGGCTTCTACAGCGACAACAGCGTGTTCCACGAGCACTGCGTGGGTGTCGCAGGCGACTTGGTCCTGGGACAGCCACTGGTCGGCCGCATGAGCGGCGACCTGTCCCTGCTCTATGACCTCTTCCTGCTGCGGCCGCGCCGGCGCCTGAGCCTGGAGCGCGCACTGCTGACGCGGTGGTTCGAGCGGCGTTTCGGCCCGGGGGCCCGGGTGCCGGCCAACGACTACCTCACCGCCTTCGTCTGCGACCTCGATGCGCTGGAAGAGGACTACCGCGACTGCGAGGCACACGTGCGCGCTGTCGCCGAGGAGTTGGAGGATGCCCTGCTGCCTCCTGCCGATTCCACAGCCCCCGGGCACCGGGTCGACCGGGCACGCGTCGCAGCCCTGCTCGATCGGTACGGACTCGACGAGCCAGCCGTGTGCAACCCCGACCTGATGATCGCCGCGGCGAGCCCGGAGCACCTGGCCCGCGGAGAGGCCATGCTCGTCATCGGCGACCTGCATGCGATGGATGACCACCTGAGCCACGGCTCCATCGCCCCCTTCGTGGACGAGGCCTTCCCCGAGTACCGCCACGAGATGGCGCAGCGCTACGCAGCTCTGCTGGAACCGGGCGAGGTGATCGCCGACGTGACGCAGTGCCATCTGAACAAGACCTTCCCCCGCATCACTCCGCTCGGCCTGGACATCGAGGCACACGATCGATCCGGCGCCGCACGGCCGAACCGGCTACGGCTGGCAGAGCTGTCGGTGGAGCTGACCGACGGCCGTCTACGGCTGATCGCTCCGGACGGCACCCGGCTGCGTCTCCTGCTCCCGCCGCTGGCCTGGCCGATGCTGCGGCACAACCCCTTTGCACCGTTCGGTTTTCCCACCACCACCGACGCCAGCGCCGTCCACGGCTCCGGTCGTGCGCACGTGCCGCGCATCCAGGTCGGCGACGTCGTGCTCCAGCGCGAACTGTGGCGCCTGGACCCGGCCACCGCGGCCGCGGCCACCGCAGCCGAGGAGCCCGATGCCTTCGTCCGCCTGCAGGCGCAGCGGGAGCGGCTCGGCTTGCCACGCCACATCTACGTCCGCTGCCCCGGCGAACCCAAGCCCGTCTACTGCGACTTGGACAGTCCGCTGCTCGCGGGGCAACTCGCCCGGATGGCGGCCGGCGTTCCCGCGGACGAACTGCTGGAGATCAGCGAAATGCTCCCCGGTCCGGACCAACTGTGGTTCGGCGACGAGTCCGGCCGCCGCACCTGCGAAGTGCGCTACGCCGTATTCACCAGTACCGCGGACACCACCGCCCAGTGACGCATCCTCCGGCGCAATCCCTGAATCCGACCCGAACGAGGCCTCATGTCCCACGACACCCTGACCACGCCCGACCCTGCAGCAACCGCCCGCTCAGCCGTCCTCGCCCGCCTCCTTGACCACCTGTCCGACCAGGACCGCGCCGCGACGAAGACCACCGCGGACCGCCTGCGCGCAGTGCTGGAACAGCACGGCCCGGCGACCGACAGCACCGTCCTGGTGGGCTACGGCGGCGGCAAGGACAGCAGTTACACGCTCGCCTTCATGCGCGCCGTCCAGCTCGTCCTGGCCGAACAGGACCAAATCCTGTTCACTCTGCGCAGCGCGACCAACCGGCACGCAGGCATGCCAGGCGCCGTCATGGAGAACATCGACCGCGTCTACCGCGCGCTGGGCATGTACGACGACCCCTCCTGCGAACTGCTCCTGCTCGACGGCGCCCACATCCACCCCTTCCGCCCCGACCTGCCGCCGGACCCCGCGGTGGCGGCCCGCAACCGAGCCGACATCCTGATGACGGGACACCGCACCGCCGCCCAGGCCCGCCCCACCTTCTGCAACGCATGCAACCTGTCCATGGTGAACTCCTTCGGCCTGGCCGCCGCCCACGGCCGTGGAGCCGACCTCATCGTCACCGGTGATTCGCGAGAGGAACAGCGCGACTACGCGGTGTGGATCAACCGACTGGCCCGCCAGGTGGGCCACAACCCGCGCGACCAGCAGCGGTCGGGTTTCCCCCGCGTCCTGGGCGCGCTGGACGCCGTCGGCCGCACCTACGCCCGCACCGTCCACGGCGAGGACACGCCCACCGACGACCGGGGTGTGCACGCCGACGTACCCGCCAGCCTGTCCTTCTTCTCCATCTTCGACGACACCAGCTACGACTCCGGCAGCCACTGGGAGCTGCTCACCGACTTCCTCGGCTTCCGGTTCGACGACCTCGCCTTCAGCTTCACCGAGTCCGACTGCGCCAACCCCGCGCTCATGGCCCATCTGCGCGGACTGACATGTGAGCACGTCTATGGCCGCACCTATGACGACGGCATGGACGAGTACGTGGCCTTCGCTCTGCGCCTGATGCGGCACAAGGACTTCCCGCAGCGGCTCATCGACCACATGGCCGAACGCTACGCGAGCACAGCGGGCAGGGCCGCCGTACGGCAGGCGGTGGAACGGTTCGCCCATCAGGCGTACGGCCTCACGGCCACGCATCTGGTCTGCCTCGTCCATGCTCCCTTCACGGCCCGCGGTCAGACTCTGAGCGCCTTCCTCCGCCGCGAACACCCCGAACTGGCGGGCCGGGAGGCAGAGATCCGAGCCCTGCTGTCCACCACGAGCCCGCCGGCCACCGCAGCCGCAGACGAACTGGGCCACATCCTGCGAGACATCAGCGGCCTGTCGGTCCCTCAGATGCGGCAGCTGTACGCCAGCGACCGGCCGCGCGCCGGTGAACTGCTGGACCGCGTCCTGCAGGACGACCCGCACAAGGAGCAGATACGCACCCGGCACAGCGCGAACGGGCCGATCGTGCACGAACTCATGTCAGGGCGGTGAGACATGGACGCCCCCGCACCGATCCTCGTCCAGGTAGGCGCCACCCGGGACGGCCTGGACCCCTACCGGGCCAGCGCCGCCGCCCGTGGCATGACCGCTGTGCTCGTGGAGACCCCCGGCTACCTCGCCTGGCGCAGGAGGCTGGGACGCGCCCCCTTCGACAAGGAAATCGCCGTCGAACGTCCGCATGACCCCGGCCGGCTCCTGACTGCCCTGCACGCCGCTGGCGTGCGCCCCGCGGTCCTTCTTGCGGGCTTCGAACGCTATGCGGCGGCCGCCTTCGACGCCGCAGCAGCCCTGTCCGTGCCCCCCGCCTCCGCACACCGGCCGGCCTTCCACGCCCCGGACAAGGGCCGTCAACGCATGGCGCTGGCGCGATCCGCGCCGCAGGTCCGCCAGCCGCGCCACACACTCGCGGGACAGGAGCACGCGGAGCCCGCCATCCCCTACCCGCGGGTGGTGAAGCCCGTGGACGGCGGAGGCGGACTCGGCGTCTTCCTCGTCCAGGACGCCGAAGAGGAGCGCCGCGCCCGGCGCGTCCTGGCGCGGACCGACAACTACGGCGGCGGCGCCTTCACCGGCACGCTGATCGAGGAGTATGTGGCCGGCACGGAATTTTCGCTGCAGGGCGTCGCTCGACGCGGCCAGGCCCGCGTACTCAGCGTCTGCGAGAAGCTGGTGCTGCTCGAACCGGCCCCGGATGAAGGGTTGTGCGGCTTCCGCGAAGCCGGCCACCTGATGCTGCCGCCGGCCACGGCCGACCCGCGGCTGCTGGCCCTTGCGCAGACCTGCCTGACGGCCTTCGGCTACCACAACGGACCCTTCCATCTTGATGTGATCGCCGGCCAGGGCGGCGACCTGCACTTCGTCGAGATGGGCTTCCGGCTGTCGGGAGGAGGGCTGGTGGCCCTCACCGAGCGGGCCCTCGGCGTCCGCTGGGCGGATCTCGCGCTCGGCGTCCACCTCGGCGAGGAGACACCCCCCGGCCGCCCGGCGGTCACCCATGACCAGGGGCCCTTCCTGGGACAACTGACCTGCACCCGCCCGGAACAACTCGAGCGCGCCGCCATACTCGCCCGCGCCGGCACGCCGGTGGAGGTACTGCCGGCCGCGCCGGTGCCCGGCGAGGCATCCCTGGACCCTGCACACGTCGCCGTACTCGTCTCCGACCGGCAGCGTCACGCTGTCGTCCTGGGACGCGTCATCGTCCAGGCGAACACGCCAGAGGGCGCCCGGCGACTGCTCAGTGACTGCGCCACCGCTCAAGAGGAGGACCCATGTGCCGCTTCATCATCGCGCGCGGCCGCTTCGACTCCGTCGCCATACTCGACGCTGCGCTCGGCATGAGCACCGGCGACACCGCCCTGGACGATGTCCCCACCCGCGTGCACCCCAACGGCTGGGGCGCGGTCTGGCGAACCGCCGAGGGCGCCCTGGCTGCGCACCGGGACCACCGCTCACTGGCCGAGAGCCGCGAGCACGGACTGGATCAGCTGCGCACCGACATGCTCGCCGTCCACGTCCGGCACGCCACCCTGCCGGACCGGATCGGGCCGGCATTCACGCACCCCCTGGAACGCCTGGACGACTCCGGCCCCTGGTATTTCATGCACAACGGGTTCCTGCCCACCGTGTACCAGAGCCTCGGCCTGAGCGCCTCGGCCTTCGACTCCGCCGAGTACTTCGACTACCTGCTGCCCCGCGGCGAAGAGGAACTTGACATCGACCGAGCCCTGGCGCGGCTGCGGGCCATTCCGCCCGGCGGGACCAGCGGCAACGCCATCCTGCTCAACCCTCGGCGGGCCTACGTCGTGCACTGGACCGCGCCCGGGGCCCCTTACCAGGACTACTTCACACTCCGCCGGCTCCGCCTGCCGGAGGCCGAGATCATCGCCTCCGAACCCGTCCCCGCGCTCACCGGCACACATCGCTGGGAAACGCTGCCGCCGGCCACCGTCATCGAACTGCCCTTCACGCCCCAGCACGAGAGGAGCTTCCACCGTGCAGCTTGAGACCACGTGGAACCGCACCCCCTACGACATAGCGGATGGCACCGTCCTGGGACTCGAACCGCTGCGCCGGCTCTGCGCGGGCGAGACCGCGGTCGTCCACCTCCGCGGACTGCTGGGGGAGAAGGAGTTGGACACAGCCCGCCGACAGGCCCACGACCTGCTGGCCCTCGCCTCGACCGTGAACTACCTCAACGGTTCCCTGACCACCGTCGGCCCTTACCTCGCCGCCCACCTCCAGGACCCGCAGGGGTACTTCGACGTCGCCACCCGCGCCAACGCACTCATGGCGGACGCCGGCTTCGACCTTCCGGCCCGCGTGCGTGCCGCGCTGCGCCGGACGTTCGATCTCACCGCCCTGGACCCGGCGAGCGGGCCGGATGGCCGTAGGTACGGCGAGGCCGTCATCCGCCTGCACGCCGATGGGGTGCGCAACCCCCTGCACAACGACCACATCGCCCGCGACGCGAGGGGCACGGCATGGAACGTGGCCGATGTGGTGAGCCAACTCAGCTGCATCGTCTGCCTCCAGGAGTGCGACTGGGGCGGCGAGCTGGTCACCTACGGGAAGCGGTGGGAACCGCGCGACGAGCGGTGGAAGGTCCCGGGTGAACTGGGCTACCGCAGCGAGGTTGTCGCCGCCGCGCCGCGACACATCTTCCGGCCGCAGACCTATGACGTGTACCTCATCAATCCGACCTACTACCACGAGATCGAACAGGCCCACGGTGCCACCCGCACCACGCTGGGCTTCTTCATCGGTTTCCGGGACGACACGCTGAACCGCGCCGTGACGTGGGGGTGATGGGGCGCGCCCGCCGTGGCCCAGGGACACGGCACGGCCAGTGCCCCTGCGGGGCAACTGCCCGAGCAGGCGGCCAAGTGCCGCTCGCGCCGACCCCCGCCCCCAAGCCAACCGGAAGAGCCGAAGCGTTTTTCACGCGCCGCCCGGCTCGACAGGCTCCTGCTGCCGGCCACCGCCGACTATGCGGCGGCGGCTCAGCCGGACGTGCTGTCCACCACTGAGTGCCGCCTCTCGCTGCGGTGAGCAGCCGGATCGGAGCGCGACCTGTCCGCGCCGGACGCCTTCGACGGTCAGCTGCGCCAGGCCGGTGGGGTCGGTAGGGGGCCTTGAGGCTGCACGGTCAGGGTGAGCCCGTCGGTCCGTCCGGTGAGCCAGCCCAGGAGCTCGGCTCCAGGCCCGCAGACCAGCGGCCCCGGGATGTTGCCGATTACCCGGGGGGCCTGGTCCTCGTCGGCGCATAGTGCCATGGGTGGGGTGTGGGGGTTGGCGCGCAGTCTCTCGATGGTTGTCTCCAGTTCGCGGGCGGTGAAGGAGGCGGGCCAGTGGGCCGGGGAGTGCCCGGTGGCCAGGTCGGTGTGGTGCACCTCCACCTCGCGCAGCATGCTTCCGACGGCTCCGCGCACCGGTCGCAGACCGCCCCCGAGCCAGCGCACGGGCACATCCCAGTCGTGGGCGGGGTGGTCGTCGGCTGCGGACAGGAAGCGGTGCAACGCGGTGTCCAGGTCGTCGAGGAGGGCCCCGGCGGACCGTCCGGCGCCCTCCTGGATCTCCCGCTCCCGCTGATCGTCGCTGGCGTACTGCGCAAGGTTGGAGCCGGTGCGCGCGGAAGTGAGCAGACGGGTGCGGGAATCGGCGCTACGGGCCACGTGCGTCAGGACGTGGGCACGGCTCCAGCCGGGCAGCAAGGACGGCGCGCGGACATCATGGTCCGAAAATGTAGACGCCGTCGCGATCAACCGGTCGGCGCAGATGCGCAGGAGGGGCAGAAGCGCGGCCGGGCTGTCTTCTTCGTCGCGGGGCATGAATCTCCGATCGGGAGGGCGGTACGTCGCCATACCTGTTCCCCGCTTGTGACGCGGTGCACGCTGTTAACCCGAATTGCGCGTCGGGACCTCACGGATGACGTCCCACGCCTCGTGCGGGTGTTCTTGCCCCCAAGTGATGACACCCCGATCGCTTGGCCGACCGTCGCGTGGGACCGCGCAGCGCGCTTCGACTGCGCGACCTGTCGTGCACTCAAGCACGGTCTCGGATTCGTCCACTATGAGTGGAGACGCGTGTTCGCTGCGCGGTTTGCGTCGATGGACAAGGCAACACGACCGGCAGGCCACCGCTCTCGGCATGCGTGCGTGGGCTGTGGAAGTCAGGGCGCCGGCGCGCGGATACGGCTTGACGCGGTGCGGAGCAGGCGTGCGGCGCTGCGGATGCGCCGGCATGTGCGCAGGCAGTTGGGGAGGGGCGCACGACATTGCGGACTGGGTGCCGGGTCACCCGCTCAATGAGAACACGGGTGTCCTCAACGAGGTCTGGCCCGAGGGCAGCGGCTGACCTTGGGCTGCGATGCGCGCCGCACCCGGGGGATGTCGGCGCGCATCGCTCCGATAAGTCACCCCCGTGCGGCGGGTGGCCGGAAGTGTGACACAGCGGCCGCCACGATCGAGATTCTCGCTCGACGGCAAACCCCAGGGCTGGTAAGGCAGCGGCTTCTGCGATTTCTAGGCATTAAGGAAGTCGATGAGCGCGCGGCCGATTCGGCCGGGCGCGTTTTCTGTGGGGATGTGGTCCGCATCCGGGATACGTACGAGTGTGGTGTGCGGGATCTGCGAGGCGAATCGCTCGGCGTACTCCACCCGTTCGTGCCCGTCGTCCTCGCCCCAGATCAGCAACTTAGGCGTCGTGGACCGCTGCAGGGCGGGAATGAGCTCGAGGGTGTAGCGGTTGTCGGCCGCACCCGCCAGGGCCATCCAGGAGCGGCGGACCCGTGCTTGGGTCCACGGATCCACGTACTGCGCGACCAGCTTCTCGGTTGCGGCACCGGCCAGTGACCGCGTCACCGCCTGTCGGCGGGCGGCTAGAACGTCGTCGGCAGTGGCCCCCGGGTCCCGGAAGCGGGCGACGTGGGGCGCCGGCCAGGAGTCGTAGAGGACTGAGTTGATCAAAGCCAAGCGGGACACCTCCAGCCGATCGTGGACGAGGAGATGCTGGGCGATCGCACCGCCGATGTCATGACCCGCCACCGCGATGGGCCCCGAGAGCCCCGCCGCTGACGCGAATTGCGCCACCCAGTTTGCAAGGGCCGGGACCGTGGCCGTCTCCAGGGTGAGTTCGCCGCCCGAGCGCCCCAGTCCGGGGAGATCGACCGCCAGGGGCCGCAGGCCGGCCGCGGCGAGACGGTCGAGCACGGGGAGCCAGACTCGGCTCCAGTACGTTCCGTGCAGCAGCAACACGGCCGGGCCGCTCTGCTCCACGGTCAGGTAACTGGCCGTCTCTCCCTTGACCTGAACTGTGGCCCTACAGACTCCTGATTCGGCGAGTGCACTCATGCGACCACTGTGAACGGGGCCGGCCCTTTCATCGAGAGTCGAGAAAGACACCTACAGGTATATTCCTGCCATGAGCCTGCATCGAGTCGTGGCACTGCTCAACCCGCCCCAGTCGCCCTTCGAACTCGCCTGTGCCGCCGAGATATTCAGCACCGTCCTGCAGGACATGCCAGCCCGCTACACCTTCCGGACCTGCGCCGAGCGTCCGGGGCTCCTGCCGACCACCGTCGGCTTCACGATGTCCGTCGACGCCGGGCTGACGGCCCTGCAAGAGGCGGACACCGTGGTCCTCCCCGGCTGGCAGCCGCCCGGCATACCGGTGTCCGCTACCGTCACCGACGCGCTGCGGTCCGCCCACCGGCGAGGGGCGAGAATCGTCGCCATCTGCACGGGCGCGTTTGTCCTCGCTCAGGCCGGACTGCTCGACGGCCGGCGCGCCACCACTCACTGGCGCCGCACTGCCCAGCTCGCCGCCACTTTCCCCGAGGTGCAGGTGGACCCCGACGTGCTCTTCGTGGACCACGGCGACGTGGCGACCAGCGCCGGATCCGGCGCTGGGATCGACCTGTGTCTGCACCTGGTGCGTCGCGACCACGGCGCGGCATACGCTGCCCAGATCGCCCGGAACATGGTCCTGCCGCCACACCGGGAAGGCAGCCAACGCCAGTACGCGACACAGCCCGCACGGGCCAGAGTGGACGAGTCATTGGCGCCGCTGCTGGACTGGGCCACCTCCCAGCTGCACACGCGGCTTAGCCTCGCCGGCCTTGCCGAACGCGCCGGAGTCTCCAGTCGAACCCTCGCCCGGCGGTTCACCGAACAGCTCGGCACCAGCCCTGGACAGTGGCTCCTCGGCCAGCGCCTCGACGCGGCACGGGTCCTGCTGGAGCAGACCAACCTGCCGGTCGACGCCATCGCCACGCGGGTCGGACTCGCTTCGGCGGTCAACCTGCGCCGCCGCTTCCGGGCGCATCTCGGCACCACACCCGGCGCCTACCGACGGACCTTCGGCGAAACATGATGGGCGATCTGGCGTCGAATGGGTTGTCCGCGCGGCGCGGCGCTCGCGGAAGGCACTCCGGCAGCACGGCACGGGCTCACGCCGGACGCTTTGATCCGGTCTCGCGAAGCCGAGGCCGCAGGCGTCTTCCAGCGCTGGTCGGCGGGGCGTTGAAGCTGGCGGTGGTCCCGCCGAGCTGGACCGAATCGTTGCGGCACGACAGACGACTGATCTGCACCTCCACCATCTCGATGGACGCGACCTGCTCGGTTCCGACGAGGCAGATGACCTGGCCGACGGCCTTCACCCCACCGCCACCGCGTACCTCCGCAGGGGCAAGCGCATTGCAGCCCGGGCTTTCGCGCCCGATGGTCCCTTCCGGTGAGAGAGCTGGGTTCTCCCGCTCTCTGACTCACTCGGTGAGAATGGGCTGATGAGCCAGGGCGGACCTGGGCGCGATGGTCGGTCAGCGGGCGAAGGTCGAACTGCGCTCCTCCAGCATCACACTCACCGAGCACGCGGCACTCACGGAGCACGCCGCACTCACCGAGCGCGGACGCGGACGTGGCCGATGTCGGCTTCAAGCTTCACGGCTTGAGCCAGTCTGTGCCGCGTTCTGCACGAAGAGGCAGAACGGGTGGCCGGCGGGGTCGCACAGGACCCGCACGTCGGCCTGAGGTTGGAAGTCCGCCATGGTGGCCCCCAGAGCAAGAGCATGCTCGACGGCTGCCGACAGATCGTCCACCTCGATGTCCAGATGCATCATCATCTGTTGCTCTGACCGTGTGGCAGGCCACTGTGGACGGGTGAAGAGCGGCTCCGTCTGGAACGACAGTGCGGCACCGCCGCCGGGCGCTGCGATCTCAACCCAGTCAGTTTCTTCCTTCCGCACCGGCCATCCGAGCAGGCCCTGGTAGAACTGCGCCAGCTCATGGGGGTTCGATGCATCAAGAGTGGTCGCGGTGAGGGTGAAACGCGGTGGGGGCTTCATGGAGTGCTGGTGCCCGCTTCCGCTGTTGACAGTCCAACCACTTCCCGCTCCGGCCCGCCGACGCCGACATCGACGCACGGAGCGGGTTTGTCGCCGGGTGCCTGGGCGTTGGCCGCTGGTTTCCACGGTCCAGCGACCGCGCCTGGCCGATGGCGGCCGATCTTCGAACCTACCAGCATGAGCAACCTTGATTCGATCATGGTGCTTGGAGGTTTAATGCGTGCAGGCGTCGTGGTCACAGCGCACCCCGGTGTGGAGGATCTCGCCGTGCAGGCCGAGGAGTTGGGCTTGGGTAGCTTCTGGGTCAATGACACCCTGATGGTCCACGGTGACCCCTTTGTTGCCTTGGGGCTGTGTGCGAAGGCCACCCGCCGTATCCGGCTCAGTATTGGCGTGACCTCACCGGCCTTGCGCTCGGCCTCGGCCGCAGCGAGCGGGTTCGCTACCCTTGATGCCCTGGCACCGGGCCGGAGACCGGTACGGGAAACACCGCGCGGCGCACACTGGGCATGCAGCCGAGCATGGCGGCCGCGCTGGAGGACTTCACCGCGGCGCTACAGGATCTGAGTGCCGGGCGTTCAACTGCCTACCCACCGATCCAATCGAGTCTGTCGTGGCCGGTGGGCGCGGCCGGACAAGTCCGGTGGCTGGGGCTCGGGCTTGGGCTGGTAGAGGCTCCTGCTACGCCACCCACTGGTCCCGCCCCGGCCTTGAGGACGCCTACTCGGCCGTGGTCGATCTGGCGGTGCGGGGGCAGCGGGCACGGTGATCCCGTCCTCCATCAGTGCAGGATCTCGGCGCGAAGCCTCTCGTTCGGCGTGTTGATGTCCCAGTAGCGAACACTGCCCCGGGCGTCCTTGAAAGAGCCCGTGCCACCGGTGATCGCCATGTCGAGCGAACTCGCCTTGTCCGGTCGCAGCGATTGCATTGTCAGAGAGCCATTCTCGAGCTCTATCGTGATCACAGCCTGCGACGTGACTCTCCCATCGCTGACGTATACGACCTGAGATGTCCCGGCCCCCCGTCCGACGTTGCGGCCGTTCTCCACGGCGGTGGCGCAGTAGACGCTCATGTCGCCAAGACTCGGCCCTGCCTTGCCGAGATCGACGGACTCGTACTCAAGGTCCTTGAGCTGGAGCTCGATGACCTCGACCCGACCCAGCTTCGGGGCCTCGGCACTCGCGCCGCCCACGGCGAAGATGCCGACCGCCACGGTGGACAGCGACAGTGCGGCGAATCTCTTCAACAGGGGCCGGTTGCTTCGATTTCCCATGGTGGAAACTCCTCATGGTGATCTACGTGTGCTAACAACTTGACGCTATGGCGGGCGAGTTGCGTCGTCCAAGACCAACATCACCATGACGTCATAGCACTGGCGGCATGATGTCGAGAGCTGACTTCGATGAGGCTGGCCACACTGCGTACGGCCCGCCGCGGGGACGGATGGGACGTGGCGCGGCTTGCTACCGACGGACCCGTGCTGTTGTTGCGAGGGAGAACCTTGTGGGGAGGCGAAGAGCCAACCGAGAGACATACGTGTTCGGCCTCGCGACGATCGCGCCGCCTGGGCGCCTCATGGACGCTTACAGCGACCAGGGCAGGCGGGCTGCCCGCGCGTTGGCCGACTCGGTCGCGGAGATTGACGCCCTCGCCGTTGAGACGGACGCGCACGGACGAGGCGTCGGTAGTGCACTGCTGGCTGCCCGCAGGAGGCTGGAGCCGTAGGCAACTGGCCGACTGGGGCGTTCCTTGGCCCCAGCCCAAGAGTTGGAAGGAACAGCTGGTCTCCCGCTGGAAGGCCGGTAATCGCACCAGCAGCCGCCAGAGGAGCACGTGGGGGTGACCGTCACGGCGGGCACCCCCACATGTGACTACGGACGGCGTCGCTCAGCCGCGAACGATGTTCTCCGCCTGGGGGCCCTTTTGGCCCTGGGTGACGTCGAAGCTGACTTTCTCGCCCTCGGCGAGCTCGCGGAAGCCGCCGCCGGAGATGTTGGAGTAGTGGGCGAAGACGTCGGGTCCGCCGCCGTCCTGCTCGATGAAGCCGAAGCCCTTTTCGCTGTTGAACCACTTAACGGTGCCGCTGGCCATACTGCAATCCTTCACTTCACCCGAGTCCGTCCACGGTGGAGCGGCTCGGCATCCACGAGCATCCCGGACTGGGATGCTTCGAACACCATCCTGCCTCACACACGCCGCTGATGGCCCGTGTTCCCGTGCCGGGGGAGCGCTGCGCCCGAGGTGGATCGAGCCGAGGCGGATCTGCCGGAAGCCGGGTGACGCTGACCGTGCTGCTGGACGCAGCGGAAGCCAGCTCCGCCGATCCCCCTGTGTCCCCGTGATGGCGGAGCCGGTCGAGGCGCCGTCCTCTCGGCCAGCCTCGGCAACTCAGCGGTCCTGCTGAAGATTTCGCGGCCGATGTCGTCAGAGAAGCTGCACTACTGCAACAGCGGCCCCGCGTGGTGGTCGAGGCAGTCGGTAACGGAGCTCGCCTTCCGGAGCTGCTTCTCCGGCTTCCATCCGGTCGGTTCCTTGACGCCGGTGCGTCCACCGCTGGCTGCGGCGTCCCAGGTGGTGCCGACCGGCCTCGATGTGATGGCGCACGCCCTCGGCGTAGACGAGCCGGTGCGAGATATCCGCGGCGCGGGCCGTTCACGATGAAGGTGACCGGTTCGCCGTCCGTGATCGGCTGGTCGGCAACGGCCAGTACGCGAGCGGGCCTGCTGCGCGAGCCGGCTGGCCTCGCGGCGGCGCTTTTGCCAACACCGCCCCGTCCTGATCGATGGATGTCTCACCGGCACCGGACTCCAACTGACCCACCATCCGACAACACCCCGAAAGGATCAGTAGGCATCACCGGCTTCTTCGTCGCGTGGCGATCCCATGGCTGACGAAGAGAAGGATGCCGAGGCTGCCGAGGCCCACCCCGGCGTAACCGACGAGTTCGCCCCGGGCTTCGTTCTTCTTCTCCTCGTCGTAGCTGGCGCTTCCTCCGCCGCTGAAGCTTGAGCACCATTGACCTGGTCTCATCGGACTGCCGTCGCACTCGACGGCATCGCCGTTCAAAACCGCCTCGGCGTTGATGAAGAACATGGCGGCCCCAACCGTGACCAGAACATAGGCCAGGACCGTGATCCATCGACGAGTCGCCATCCCCCAACCTTTCAGGCGCATAAGAACTGCCAACCACCGCAGAACTGACGATCGTCATGCATCCGAGGTTCAGAAACAAGCTCTGGACTTCAACTCCGCCTGCCTGTAAAGGATTTGATGGGAAGAATCATGGGCTGTCCTCTTGCCCTCACTGTACGCGTTGCGTTCATTCGAAGATGTCAGCCGGTACGCAACGCGTACACCTGTCGTCCACCTTGGGAGAAACCCCATGACCGCCGCCCCCGCCGAGATCGCTGCCGCTGAGGCAGCGGCCAACGCCAAACTCGCCGCCGCCCAAGAGCAGATCGCACGCGACCGCGAGGCCGAGGCGCTGTAGGCGGCCGGCCTCGAAGGTGCCCACTTCGACGGGGCCGTCGTGCTGGGCGACCAGCACGGCGTGAGCGGCGGCGTGCACTACGGCGCATCAGCCCCGGACACAGCAAGTAGCCACCGCGCGCACGAACGCGCGAAGTGGACACCAAATCGGCCGTTCTGCCCCGCCCGTAGGCGCACACATTGTTCCCGGACCGCTCAGGCGCACCTCGCCCCGGCTCTCGCGCCTCCACACTGCTACTTGGCTGAAGAGAGCGCGTCACCGCGCTCCGGCTGCAGGGCCCCTGTCCGAGATATGGCCCCCTTGTTTGCTGCGAGGGGGCCATCAGCCTCCTTGCGCGGCCCGCTCAGGGCAGTGAGATCCGCCCTTGGGACCGCTGTGGGCGACAGCTCGGTCGTGACTCCTCCCCGCCATGAATGACGGGGCTTCCTGCGACGCCGGGTTGGCGTCGCAGCGGACCAGCCCTGTGCGTAGAACTTGAGCGCGCCCACCGTGTCCGCGTGCGCGCTGTGGCCTCACGAGAGACAGTGGAACTTCTCCGGCGATCGAGCGGTTCAGTCCGGCCTTGGATACTGCCCCGTTGGGCAGGAAGCTGCTCGGCGTGGCGGGGTCGCCGAAAGCAAGCTCCCGGTGGCGTGCGGCCGCCCCCTTGGGTGCTGACCACTGCGGGGCGGAATAGCCACCACCGCCGCACCTGTTGACCTTCTCATGTGGAACAGCCAACAGCTTGACCTGGACGCCTACCTCACCCGCCTCGGATACGAGGGCGACTTGGCGCCCACCCTCGAGACACTGCGGGTCCTACAGCGCGCGCATGTGCTGACCTTGGGGTGGGACACCCTCGACAGTTTCCTGTACCGCGAGGTCCGCCTTGACGTGCCGTCGGTCCAGGACAAGCTGGTGCGTAGAGGCCGGGGTGGCTATTGCTACGAGCACGTCGTGCTCTTCGCCGCCACATTGGAGAGGCTCGGGTTCCGCTTCTCCGCCGTTTCGGGCCGGGTGCAGCTCGGGGCGGATTCCAGCAGGCCCCGCCCGGCGACCCACGCGATGCTGATCGTGGAACTGGAAGGTACTCGGTGGCTGACCGACGTCGGCTTCGGCGCCAGTCCGTTGGAGCCCATCGAGCTGGTCGACGGAGGCAGCAGCGACGGCGGGCCATGGCCGTATCTGCTGCGCCGACAGATCATCACTCACGGTTCGCCGGGATGGGCGATGCACCAACGCGGTGAGGGGCCCGAGGGGCCGGAAGGCTGGACCGTGCGACAGGTCTTCACCGAGAACCCGCAGTACCCCATCGACTACGCGGTGGGCAACCACTTCGTGGCCACGAACGACCGCTCCCCGTTCGTCCCGCGACCGTACGTCCAGCGGCTACGCACGGATCGGCACGATGCGCTCGACGCGTTGGTATGGACGACGGAGCGCCCTGGGTGCGACCCGGTGACTGAAGAGGTCCTGCCGCTGGTAGTGCCTGAGTTGCTCAACGATGTCTTCGACATCCGCGTCGATCCGCAGGAGGCCAGCCTGCTGGTGGCCCGTCTGACGGATCTGGACGCTGCCCGGAAGCGTGCCGCGTAGACCCCTCAGGCGGGCGTGATCGCTCGTGACGCGTGATCCATCGCCACTGACCCCCTTCATGCTAGGGCTGAGACGGAACAGGCAGGTCAGTGCGGTGGTGACCGACGCGCTGAGTGTCAAACCCGTGAAAGGTTCCTTGACGCCTTCGAGCCGGAGACACGCCTGATGGCCGCACGGTCCTCAAGAGCAGTGGCGCAGTCGGTGAACTGGCGAGTTGCGGCTGATGGCCGCCCCGCCGCTAGATCGGCCACTGGGCACGGCCGGACATCGCCAACCCGCCGGTCACCGATGTGGAGCTGCTGCCGCACGCGCTCGTGGGGCGGAGGGAGGCGTAGAGCGAGCCCATCCGGGCCCCGGCCGGGTCATTCGTGCCCCGGGCCCTTTCCCGTCGACCTTCCCGGCTCTTGATGTCGTCCGTCACCGTTGGGTGGGATCTGATGCCCAGCGGGCCGGGGCCGAGTTTGGTCTGGCTGTACGCCGATTCGCGCTGTCCCCGATGGGCAGGTGAGTGGCGGCGTAGCAGCCGTAGGAGCCGGCCCGGACGATTACGAGTGATCGAAGGGGGCGGGGGAGTGGCCTTCCCAGATTTGGCGGGATGCCTGTTCGGGGTAGGGCAGAGTCTTCGACTCGGTGTCCAAGACGCGGGTGAGGTGCTCGCCGGGCCGGTGGGCGGACCAGCCCGCGTCGCCGGTGGTGACGAAGCGTACCCACGTCTCCTGGAGTTCGCGGGAGAGCGCGACCGCCTCGGGGGGAGGCTCCTCGCCGAGGAGCTGGGTGCCGACGGGGCTGTCCAGTGTGCCGAAGGCCAGGGGCACGTCGAGGCTGTGGCAGGCGCCCAGGATGCCGCCGAGAGCCGGGGCCGCCCAGCACAGTTCGAACAGGTACGAGGTGCCGCCGGCTGCGGCGTTCGCCTCGGCCAGCTTCTGTGACGGCATGCGGAAGAGGGCGTCGGAGTGCACCGTCTCCACCAGCTCCTCCGGGCCTGCCTGCGGGAACGCGGCACGGTAGGCCCGCGCGCCGTCCGGTTGCGGGGCATGCAGTTCCAGGGCTGCGTGAGCGTCCTCCTCGGTGAAGGTGCCGTACCGTCCTCTCATGACGCTGAAGTAGCGGAATTCGTCCCGGGTGTGGCCGACGAGCAGTTCGGTCCCGCTCGCGCGCGCGCCGGTCAGCGCGGGCCAGGGCGTTTCCGGCAGGACCTCGCCGTCGACGACGGGGCACAGCGCGGTGCCGGTCTCCGTGAGACGTCCCCAGCTCTCCCGGTGCGCGTGGAGGTCGGCGTTGAATGAGGTGAGCTCGGCGGCCAGGTGCCACGGGTCGATGTCGCGCAGGGCCTCCGCGGTGGGGGCCGCCGCGCCGAGCCGGTCCGCGAACGCGGCGGTGACCTGCCGTGCCAGCGCGGGGGTGCTGTGCAGCCCCGGCACCGAATGGGCGATGGCCCGCCGGAACAGGCCGCGCGCGGACTCCATCGTCAACAGGGCGGCGACCGAGCCCGCCCCGGCGGACACCCCGCCCACGGTGACCCGGCCGGGGTCGCCTCCGAAGGCGGCGATGTTGCGCTGCACCCACTCCAGCGCCGCGATCTGGTCGAGGAATCCGCGGTTGGGCGGCACGTCGTCGAGGAACGCGAATCCCTCCGCGCCCACGCGGCAGTTGACGGTCACCACGACGACTCCCGCCTCGGCCAGCGCTGCCGGGTCGTACATCGGGTCGCTCGACGCCGCCGAGAGGTAGCCGCCCACGGGGATCCACACCAGCACCGGCAGTCCCGCCGCGCCGGGATCCGGAGTACCGACGTTGAGCGTCAGCCAGTCGGTGCCCTGCGGGGGCACGTCGATCGGCAGGGACAGCGGCACCACGGGGCCGAACTCGACCGCCTGCCTCGTCCCCTCCCAGCGGTGCGGCGGCGCGGGCGCGGCGAAGCGGAGCGCTCCGACCGGGGGCTGGGCGTAGGGGATGCCGCGGAACGCCGCGTGCCCCTGCCGTCGGCGCCCCTGCACCACACCTTCCATGGTCCGTACCTTTGGCTGTTCGGGCATGACGATTCCTTCCCCCGAGCGGTCCCCAGGATTATGGGTCAAATGTATTATGTCGACTGTATTGGAACAGCGACAGTCCTCGAGTACGAGGGAAGGGCCGGCGATGCCCAAACAGGTGGATCACCGCGGACGCCGCGAAGCGATCGCCCGCGCACTGTGGCGGGTGGTGGAGCAGCGCGGCGTCACACAGCTGACGATGCGCGTGGTGGCGCAGGAGGCGGGAATGTCACTCGGGCAGCTGCAGCACTACTTCGCCTCCCGGACCGCCATGCTTTCTTTCGCCATGGATTTCGCGTCCGAGCAGACCTCGGTGCGCGTACACCAGGGGCTCGAAAAGCTCGGTGACCGTCCGCACCCCCGTGACGTGCTGCGACTGACGCTCACGGAAATGCTCCCCCTGCATGCCGACGCCCGCGCGACAAGCCGGATGAGCGCCGCCTACGTCCTGGAGGCGCTGCACGACCAGGCCGTGCACGAGCGGGCGCGCAGCGGCCTCGTCCAAGGGCGGGCCCTCGTCGAGCAGTTGGTCCGTCAGGCGATCGCCGACGGGCACATCGACTCCGGCCGCGACCCGGCGACCGAGACCAACCTGCTCCTCGCCCTCACCGGCTTCACCTCCCTGATCGAACTCGACGTGATCGAGCCCCGGGACGCGCTCGTCGCGATCGACGTGCATCTGGACCGGCTGTTCAGCAACGCCATAGCTCGGACATCTTTTCCGACCGCCGGCTGACCTCCGGCGCGGTCGGCCCGACACCGTCGACCGGGTGGCGACCGGGGATGAGATGGGCTGGGTCACTGTCTGGGACCGGGGTGTCGAACGACGCCTCAGCATGTTCGCAGCAACCCCCGCCGATGACGCGGGGGGACGGCGGGCCCCAACCCACCTCCGCGCTGGCCTATCCGCCCGACGGCCGCATCCTGGCCGGGCCGTCGCGGCCGGCGGCACCGTGCAACCTTGGGACACCGCATTGCTCCAGCCCCTGGGTGGCGGCCTGTTCACCTCAGGAGACACCGTCGGCGTACCTCGCCTTCAGCGACGACGGAAGGTCCCTCACGGCGCGCGGCACCCACACCCGGCCTCACACCTGCCCCGTCGGTCCCCGGCGGTACGGTCTGCTTCCAGGCCGCGCAGTTCTCCGGCGCCTCGGTCGTCTTCGACTAGGCGCTCGGAGCCGACGGAAGGCTGCTTTCCTGTTGGTTTTCTAACGGCGCTTGGTTGTGCGGCGCCAGCCGAACGGGCCCGGCAGGTCCACCGACGTAGTGCGCCGTCCGGTGCTGCTGTGGGTGCGGCGGGGGCCGTGACGGCCGCCTGTGGTGAGGGACCACGAGCGCTTGTTGATGTTCAGCCGTACCCCGGGAAGTATCCTGAAACTCTTGCGGAACGTGAGTGGCATGAAGTCCTCCTGATGTCCGTCACCGGGTACCCGCTCAGGGCGCTTTCGACCCGACGCGTGAGGCACGGCTTCACGTAGAGCAGGTGATTGATCAACACGCGGCCCCGCTACGGCGGGGACCGTATCGGCGCCGAGCCCTTCCGGCGTCAGCTGACGAGGAGGGCCAGGCGTGCTGTTCTTGCGCGTCACACTCCTGGCCGCCCTGTACCGCAACGGCGCAGGCCCCAGGCTCGGCGTGCAGACGCTGTTGGAGGGCAAATGTTCGGGCCGTCGGCAGTAAGCCCAACTCGCGGGCGGTGCACGGGGCTTGGCAGGCCGCGGCCTGTTCGACACAGGTGCCGGGACAGACCAAGTCCTTGATCACTTTTGCCGGATGGATGTGTTGTCGGGTGCGTCCCACACGACCTGCGCGGTCGCCTCGGTACACGGCAGGCGGCAGGTAGATGCCCCACCAACCCCGAAGTGCTCAGCGGTAGTTCAGTACACCTTATGGAAGAGGAGGGCGAAGAATGCTGACCCTATGTGCAGCTGGCCGCGGTGGCGGCTCTGACTTCCCGGTCTGGGGCCAGATTCTGTTCGTTGCCGTGGCCGTAGTCCTGGGTGTAGCCATCGTGACGAGGCTCGTACGCCAACGCAAGAAGTAACACCTTTGGGCGCTCTGTCTCCCGCCAGTGCACCCGGCTGCGTGAGCTCTTCGCACCCCTCTTTCGTGGGGCACGAGTTGTGCGCCGGCGGAAAGGCGCACTACCACTTCAACGCCCTCCGCGACGCCTCGCCACCCATCGGCAAGGCTGGCACAAAAGTGAATTCACACGGCGAACAGTGCCCCCAACTCCATCGCTTCGCCGCCAACACTCAGAACCCGACCGGCCTGTACCACTACGTCGCCCGCCCGATCACGGGGTGGGACACACACTGGCTGCTGCGGGTACGGCGTTGGACGCCGATGCGGGCCTCGCGACCTGCGCACCGACTATCGGGGCCGGGTGCGGCAGGTGTTGCTGCCGCCGGTGCGAGCAGAGTAGACGGAGTCAACACATACGAAGACCTCACGAAGGCATTCGACGAATGATTTCGGATAACCGAAGGGTAATGGCGGTCTTCGGGGCTGTGCTCGTCCCGGTCGGCGCGGCGGTTGTCGTCGCGAAAGTGATCGATGCCGATGCGGGTAACGCTCTGAGGTTCGTAGGGTTCTCTCTCATAGCCGTGGGGGTCTTGATGTTCATCGTCAGCTGGATGAGACGGGCGACACGACGGCAGGAGTGAGGCGAGACAGACGGTCCGGACCCTCAGAGCGCCCGGACCGTCTTCACCACCTATCTCACGTACTACAGCCGCTTCGAGTAGGGCGCCACCTACGCCCCGACATTCTCAGTTGCAGAGCCCGCTGCACGGTGCCAACCACAGTGGGCCGCAGCCGTAGTCAGTCCAGGTGCACCCGCCGTAGCAGACCGAGGAGCAGCTTCCGGTCCCCACCCCACACCGGGAATTGCAGTCCTGGGCCTGGACGCCTTGGTCCCGCTGAGGTGCCGTGCGGGGTGTGTCGGCGGGGCCGAGCGTCCTGAGCACCGCGCGGGCGCCGCTCTCGCCGAACGCCGCCACGACCGCCGTCTCCAGATCATCGGCGGCCGTTCCCTTCCCGCGTCCCGCGATGATCTGCGGTGTCAGCCGCATCGCATCGTCGAGGACGGCGGACTGCCCGGCCGACAGACCTCGGTGTGTCTTTCGGTAGTGATCGAAGTGCGCCACCCACAGATCGCTCCGGGCCGAGGCGGACAGCGCTCCGTACACGGCGCGCCGGTAGTCCGCGGGATGGGAGACGAACTCGGCGTAGCTGGTGGGCAGTCGGTCGAAGTTGGCCTGCACCCAGCGCGAGGCCTTGCTCTCCCTCGCACGGGACACCGCCTGCGCGGGTGAGGTTGCCAGGCCGCCGGTGAGCAGGAATGTCCCCAGGGCCAGCCCCGGCACGGCCTTGAGGATCCCCCGACGGCCCGGTGACCGCAGCGCGTCGAGGCCGCCGAGCGCGCGTACCACCCGCAGTGAGTCCGCCGGTCCCAGCAGCCGCGCCAGGCGCAGGGACAGCGCCGTACCGGTCCAGGCCCGTACCTGGTCGCCGTCGACCTTTAGCAGGGTCGGGGCCCACGCGGCCCCTTCCCCCAGGGCACGCGTGCGCAGCGCACGCACCCGGGGTTCTGTAAGGCCCGCGGTGTTCAACGTTCCGTCGACGGAGTTCCCCACCCGATTGACGACTTCTTCACAGAAGCGGCAGTCGGCGTCGAATGCCAGAATCCACTCGGTCACGAACTTCTCCCCACGTTTGTGTGACGACCCGTCTCCTGGCGCCCACCCGGGGAGCGTTCGCACGCCTTTCGCGACTAGCGCAGCTCTTCGGCACTCGAGCGCACTCCGGAGACACCGAGGAGAAAGCCTTCTCCGGAGCGTCGGGGCGTGTCAATCAATTCGATGAGAATGCGTGTCCCAGCACCCCCGTCGAGCACGCGCGGCCGAAGCAGCAGCGCAGGCGGGCCGTGACCTGTGGCGGGGCATCGAGTCGAGTGAAGGTAACGGTTGCCGTGACGCGTTTCAGCCGCAGCGGGAGGGCCTGGTCCGCCGGACCGGGCGTGTGTGCTTCCGGTCCGGCGGTTTGTGGGGGTCAGCGGGTGCCGGAGGCCTTGAAGCCGTAGGCGAAGTAGCCCTTGCCGTCGTTCACCCAGTTGATCTTGATGGTGCTGTCGGTGTAGAAGCTTCCGCTGCCGACCTTTATCTTCACCGTCGATGTGGTGAAGGTGCCGTTGCCGCTCGCGTTCATCCGCTGGAAGTTGTCCCGGACGTTGTAGGTCTTGGTCCCCAGCAGGGTGTCGGCGCCCGCGTCGGAGCGCTTGACGTACAGCGGCATCGTCGCGCCGGTCATGGTGTTGCCGATGTCGCCGCCGGCGTAGGTCGGCGGGAAGTCGAAGGACATGGTTGCCTTGGCGTAGACGTAGCTGCCGGAGCGGGCCACGCAGTTCTTGACCTTGATGTCGATGTTGTCCGGCGCGGGGCCGGAGTAGCTGCGGTCGTCGATCGACTGGGAGCTGGTGTTGCACTTCCAGCTCAGCGCGGATGCGGGAGAGGCCGTGGCCGTCAGCACGGTGGCGGCGCTTGCGCCGACCAGCGCGAAGGAGACGGACCTGCGGGCCGTGGGCGAAAGCCGCACAGAAGATATACGACGTACGTTCATGAAGCTGGATTTCCCTCGTTAGACAGGGCGGCCACTGACCTGTGTCGCCGCCCCTTTTTGATGTACGTGAGCGGATGTTCGCGGCCCTCTTCAGGGGGCTGTCACCCGCCGCGCAACTATCATGACGTGGCCCGCCAACAACTTGCCAACACGGACTCACCTGCATCTGCGCGCGGGGTGACGGCGTTGACCTGCGGTGACAGCGCATTTCGTCCTTCCCCGGCCCGGGCCCCCAGGGCGGTCGCGTGCCTTAGGCGTCGGGGTGAGAGCTCGGTCCCTGCTGTGGGGTATGAGCCGGACGGGCACTTCTGGGAAGGTCTTCTGACTCGGCGGCCCGCTCTGCCCTCACGGGCGGCGGGCGGCCGCACCTTTCTTGCGCTGACGGCCGTGTGCTGCTGCGTATCGGATCTCCTTGGTGGCCACACGGAAAGCTGGGCGGCGTGCGCGAAGTAGTCGAAGAGAATGGCGCGTTGGTCTGGCGTGTATCGACCGAGAACCTCGGCGATCTGGCGCCGGGCAGGCCCGACCACCTTTTCAATTGGGTCCTGGGAGCCGGCCACCGGCTCGACGATGACCTTGCGTCGGTCATCCGGATCGGCAGCCCGGCGGACGAATCCGGCTCGCTCCAGGCGGTCGATCAGGCGGGTGGTTGCCCCGGTGGGGAGACCGGTACATGCGGCGAGTTCTCCCGATGTGAGCGTGCCTTCCAGCGCGATCTGGCTGAGCGCATACCACTCAGAGGCGCTGAGCCCCACGACTTCCGCCCCGGCCTGCCGTGGAGTCGCCTGGCGACGCCACGACGCCGACACCTACGGTGCGCAGTTCACACAGGACGCCACCTATGTCACCTTCGTGGGCACGTACTACCAGGGCCGCCGCGACATCATCGACAGCCACCGGACGCTGTTCGCCAAATTCCTCAAGGGCACACAGCTTGCCGACGAAATCCTGGACGTCCGTTTCTACGGCCTGGACTCTGTCGTAATCACCAGCCGCGGAGACAGCTAGAAGGGCAGCAAACCGAAGAAACTGACCAAGGTTCAGACCTACACCCTGGTGCGGGAGCAGGACGGCCAGTGGCGCGTTGTGGCCTTCCACAACACGAAGCGCAAACCGTTCATGGAGACCAGCTCGTTCAAGGGCGCACCCGCTCTCATCCCAGCAGCCCAGAAGTGACCGGTGAAGCTGCAGAATCCCCGCACGGACAGGCGCCGGCACACTCCTCAACCACCTTGCCCCATCACCGACAGCGCGGAGCGTCACGAGGTCTGGGGCACCCTCGGACGGCAGGTCGTCCCACGCCCTGACGTCATTTTCCAGGCTCTGGTCCACTCCGTGTAGTCCCGTGGCGCTCGGTCACGCCAACAGGACCCGTTTCCGTAGGAGTTCGAATCCTGCGCGGCCGAACATGCGGTGCTTGAGCACCCAGATCCTGTTGACATGGCCTTCCACGACGCCGGAGCTGCAGGGGAGGGTGAGACCGGCCGTGACGGCGTCGAAATCGCGCAGGAGATGCTGAGCAAGTGGCGGAGGCTGGGCAGTTCGGCGGTGGCGCTGGCACTGAGAGCTCGCCGCCAAAGGGTCACCGTTGTCGGCTGGTTGAACAATTTGGTTGCGGTGGATTGGGCGGATGCGGTGATACTCCGACATGAGTAGAGATGCTGAGGTCATCGTGCTCGCCCGCTGGTCGGACGGGGTGATGGAACCGCTGACCCGCGACGATCCGGAACGGATGTGGCGAGGCCGCTTCGTCCCGATAGCGGGGCACTGGGGCTACGAGTTCGGGTGGGCCCTGGAGTTCGACAAGATGCGGGCCCGCAAGGGCCTGCTCAAGCACCTGGAGTCGTTGCCGTGGCCGCATCCGCATACGGTGCGAATTCTGCTTCGCGATCTGGACGACGACTGCTTCGGGCTATGGATGTTCCAGGAGGGCCGGCTGGTGGAAGTCACCATTGCGCGCACCGAGCGTTTCCACCAGCCTGCACCGCCCAATGAGGACTTCGAACCCGACCCGGGCATGCTGCTGCGCACCGACCAAGACACGGTCCTGCCCGAACAGATTCCGAGAGCACGCCGCGACACCCGCGCACCGTGGTAGCCGAGTCTGGCCACTCATTGTGGGGCGTCAGGGCTGGCGACGCGCGCGTGCTCAGCGAACTGCGCCACCACGACCCGGGTGCGGATGAGTTCTGAACGGGGCGTTTTATTGGAGACGTAGCCATAGGCGGA
Source organism: Streptomyces sp. NPDC033177 (assembly GCF_055577715.1). Taxonomy (NCBI): domain Bacteria; kingdom Bacillati; phylum Actinomycetota; class Actinomycetes; order Kitasatosporales; family Streptomycetaceae; genus Streptomyces; species Streptomyces sp. NPDC033177. The sequence continues at coordinate 511,519 of NZ_JBVIPS010000004.1, forward strand.
TAGCAGCCGCTGTAACCGTCCCATGGGAGACGTATGCCCGCTTGTCGGAGCGTGTGGCGACGGCTCGGCAGTTCTTGAGCCGGTTGATGGTCCCGTCGGCGGCGGGGGTGCGTCATAGGGTTCGGGGTGCGGACTGTTGGCGACCGCGGAGACGGTCGGCGCTGGGGGAGGGGGAGATGGTGGGGCTGTACGAGGCCTGGCAGCGGGCAAGGGTGTCGCGGCGGTGCGAGGTGTCGTCGGGCTTCCCCGTGATGTGCGTGGATGGCGACGATGACACACGAGGCCGTCTCGCCCGGCTGGTTGCCGACGCGGACACGGTCTTGTCCGCCTCGCCGCCGGATGTGGTTCTCGCCTGGCAGCATCTGGGCGAACTCATCCGGTGGGAGTGGGCTGACACGCAGTCGGCTGATCGCCTCTGTCGTCTGGTCGAAGCCCGGTCGCAGGAGGCCGGCCGGCAGAGGCGTGACGACACCAAGGATCCCCGGCCTGCTGGGCCTTGTGTCCGGGTCCGGGATGAGACGGGCCGCATCGCACTCACTGACGTCGTGCGGTTTGTGGCCTTGTGCCGCCGACAGGGGTGGGAGGGCCGGAGCCGACCAGACATCCTCTGCGTCGCCGGGCGTGCCGCGAGGGCTCCCGACCTGGGCCACCTCAAAGCGACAGAACGCGAGATCCGGCGCAAGGAACAGGTGGGTGGCGTAGTGCAGCGGGAGAGCCGCTGTGTCTGACCTGCAGCCGTTGCAGACGCGTGCCCTGACCCGTGAGGCAGGGCGAGCACGCCAGCTCCTTGCCACCGGGCAGTGGCGCCCTACCGCAGCGGACTGCCAAGCGGCAGCGCGCGTCCTGGCCCGTCTCACCGCCCCGCTTCCGGCCCGCCGGGCAGCGGCCACACGGATACTGGCCACCGACCGGGACCGGCGCCTGCAACGCATCTTGCGCACCACCCTGCATCACCTGGACGCGGGCGCTGTGAGCCCGCCCGCTGCCGCCCTTCTGGCCGCCGTCGCTCGCGCCTTCCTGCCGTGGCACGCCACCCCGAACCCATCGCCCGCAGCGGCGGCCCCACAGTATGGGACCCCGGTGGGTACAGCACGCGGCCCGGCTGCGGCACCGACCCAAGCGGGCGAGGCCCTACTCCCCGATCTGATCGCCCTGTTCACCCCGCTGGCCGCGGCGAGCCCACCCGGGAGCATCCCGCTCACGCCCCCGCTCGAGCCCTGGCAAATCCAGTACACGGGCCGTTTCCGTCGTTACGGCCAACCCGCTTTCGGGGTGTGGACGGCTCGTACGTTCGGCTGCCCGGCATGCGCGGGCAAGGCCGGCCCGTGGGCGGTGGCCTGCGACTGGCGCCTGATCTGGCTGGGCTGCCCGTGCGGGGCGGTGACCCACCAGCACGGCCTCGCCTTCTCCGAAGTCTGGCTCTGCTTGCCAGACCTGTGACCAAGTGTCGTGACTCCAGCCCCGCACGTTCACCCTCCAACGGGCCACATCAAGCTCGCGGGGTAGCGGCGGGCGCCCGTCCGCGCCCCGACGTGCTGGGGAAAGTCCATCCACGGAGTCCCGGTGCGGTACCGCCCCTCCTCTTGCCGTTGTCCCAGCCGCGGGTTACGGCGCCGAGGGTCTCGGCCGCCCGCACGGACTGCGAGTCGATGATCGCTGCTGTCGGATCCACCGCCCGCCCCTGGGCCTGCCGGACCCGGTCGCGAAGCCGGGAGTGGAACTCGGTGATCAGCCCGTACTCGCGCCACCGCCACTTGATGCCGTTGCCGATGAGATAGCGCATCGCATCGAGCGGCTGACGGTGGCAGTAGCTCTCCGGCTGCCCGCCCCGGCCCTCCAGCCAGGCCGGGACTGGTTAGCAGAGGCCGCACAGCCTCCCATTCCGCGTCCGTCACGTCGGACGGATAACGCAGAACACGCTCGGGATGACCGGCCGTGTCCCCGAACCTGTGCGCGACACAAACACACCACGGAGCAGCGGAGTTGAACTCAACTGGCATGAGCGCGTAGAAACGCGGCAACAGGGTTCCCTGGGATCTCGGTTGGCTTCGTAACCCCGAACTGCCAAGAGGCCCTGCCGTCATGCCCGGACCACCAGAACATCAGCCGCCACACAACCCCGTTCGAGTCGTCAAGCCCCCCGGCCGCTACGACAACAGGCACTCAGCGCTCTGGCACTGCGCTCGCAGCCGTATCGGGACGTAGCCTCGACGGCTGCTCCGCCTCCAGCCTCGTCAGTCCTGTTGAGCGGGGCTATGGCCAACTCGTGGATGTCAACGCCGTTTTGGGAGCGGGAGCTCCCGCAGACGTCGGCACACGAATTCACAGTGGCTGTTCCTGCTGCCGGTGGACCCGACAGAAGTGCTCCGCTTTATCGACAACGAACGCTAAAAACGTGAAGGCACTGCTCATTGCACGGTTGGGACCGGTAGAGGAAGAGCGTGTCACGTCCTCGTGCCCGGCCGACGAGCCCCGCCCGCGCCTCAGCGCCTGGCTCGGCACCTGACGCATCCCCGCCGGGAAGCCATCCTGGTCGGGGGTGGCCATGGACTTCAAAGTCGTCTCACTGATCGTGTCGGCCGTTGCGTTGCTGGCGTCCACCTGGGGCATCCGGCTCCCAGATCAACCGGGCCCGCGCCGCCAGTGATCTGGCGATGACCACAGACCTGCTGCTGACCACGATCCGTGATCCGGTATTCCAGAGCGACCAGCGCTGGGTGCTGTTCCACCTCGCCCGTGAGCACGGTTCGGAGCACGGGATCGACCTCCTGCCCGAGCCGGCGAATTACCGTATTTCGAGAACGCCTACGCCTCGGTCGATGACGTCGGCCTCGACGCGCTCCACCGCCGACTGCACCTCAACTGCTGGGATGGAGCACTCCGCTAAGACCTCCTAACGAAAAGCCTCTTCGGCGGTTTGTGGTTCCTCGTCTCTCGGTCCGGCGGCATAGGCTAGCGGGGGCGCGATGGCTTGGGCATCGGCTCCCTCGCCGACCCATAGCCCGATGAAGAGTGCCGCGGTCGCTTCCAGGAGTCCCGCTCGTTCGAGAGAGCCGCCGGCCACGGGTTCGCAGCCGACATTCCGCACCAACTGGTGCACAAGTGTGAGAGCCGTTTCGTCGTCACCACAGACCGGAACAGCCAGTCGCCGCCCGTCGAAGATCGGCGGCGACATACGCCACACGTCCTCATGGCAGAGATTGAACGCCTTGACCACCTGAGATCCTGGGGCCGCTGCGGCCAGTTGTTGTGCGGCTGAGAGGCCGCTCTGGGTCAGGAGCCGGAAGCCCGGACCGACCGGATTGGAACAGTCGATCAGTACTTTGCCATCCAGGGCCGCCCGCAGTTCCCGCACCACACTCGTCCCTGTACCGAAGGGCAGCGCGGACAGCACTACCTGACCGAACTCGGCCGCCGCACGCAGACTGGCGGGCTTCGCGTTGCCCCCGAGGCGCGTCGCGAGCCGCTCCGCCTTGTGCACGTCCCGCCCTCCGATGGCCACATCGTGTCCGGCCCGGACCCAGTGCGTGGCGAGCGCGTCCGCCATGTTGCCCGTGCCCAGTACGCCGATTCGCATCACGCAATTCCTCCCAGTGCCTGTTTGGGTCGTTCGCAAAGACGCTAGAAGGTCTGTGAGGCACCATTTGGTACGTGACGACCGACGCCTTCCTCTCCGACTGCCGGGCCCGCCTGGCCTTCGACCTCCTGTCCAACACCTGGAACGCCGTGGTGCTCTGGGCCCTGCGCGACGGCCCCAGGCGTCCAGTCGAACTACGCGAGCAGATCGGGGGGATCAGCTCCAAGGTCCTCACCGAGACACTGCGGCGCTTGCAGTCCAACGGACTGGTGGACCGGCAGGCCCACCCCGGAGCGCCACCGCGCGTTGAGTACCAGCTCACCGCCCTGGGCCGGACTTTGCTGGCGCCCATCGATGCTGTGGGAGCGTGGGCCTTCGAGCATGGTGATGAGGTCATGGCAGCGCAGGAAGCCGAACGCACCGCCGCCCAGTGCCCTTCAGAGTGAGCGCAGACGTCTCCAGCAGATGAGTGCGCAGCAGAGGGTGAGGAAGGCTTCGTGGATGTCGTCGCGTATCTCCCACCGGATGCGCAGGCGGCGGAACCAGTGCAGGTGGGCGAACGCGCGCTCCACGACCCAGCGTTGGATGCCCAGGCCGGAGCCGTGCTCGGTTCAGGGTGGCGGCGAGCGGGATGCCAGTGGTGTCGGTGATCAGGTGATGCTTGCTGCCCGCCCTGCCCCGGTCGGCGGGGCTTCGTCCGGGGCGGCCGCGCGGCCGGTCTGCTCCTTGGATGGCTTTGGGCGGGAAGACCGGGGCGATGTCATGCAGGGGCACCGAGCGGCGGGTGTTCGAGCACGCGGGGCTTGTACTCGACCAGTTGGGTGCGGCCGTCGAAGGTGCGGTGCCCGATCATCTCGAGGGCGACGTCCGGATAGCCGTCGTAGATGCGTTCTGCGCCTGTGACCCCGGTGATCACCGGGAACATCACGACCCGGAAGCGGTCGACGAGTCCGGCTCGTAGCAGTGACCGGCACAGGCGCAGGCTGCCGATCGTGCTCAGGAGCCCGGAGCCGCTCGACTTCATGGATTGGACCGCTTCGATGGCGTCGTCGCGGACGAGCGTGGAGTTGGCCCATGCCAGTGGCTCCTCGAGGGAGGAGGAGAACACAATCTTGGACGCTCGCGTGAGTTCGTCGACAGATGCCTCTTCTTCGGGCCTGAACTCGTCTTGGCCGTCTGGGACCTCGCCTGCGGCGAAGCCTGACATCTGGCGGTAGGTGTTCGTTCCCATCAGGTAGGTGGCCTCGGGCTGCTCGCCGAGCCATGCGAGGTACTCCGGGCCCTCAAGGCCCCAGAATCCGGGCCAGCCCTCTGCCGATGCGTGGCCGTCCAGGGAGGTGATGAAGTCGACGAGAAGCTCCGACATGGCGGTGACCTTTCCTTAGATGCCACGAGCTTGGACCGGCCGGGCGCCATAAATTCATCGGCCGCGCCGTTTAGGCAAGGCATTCGCCGCAACGGGGGCACGGTCGCCGTCCGCGGCAACCCGTCTTCGGTGACGCTCCTGAACGCCGTCAGGGTGTCGACGTGCCGGCCAGGATGCGCAGGCCGGCCTCTCGATCGCCGGTCCAGCGAAGATGGCGGCGTCCGAGCTGCCTATCCGCCCCCACACAGGAGCAGCACGAGTCCTTCCGCTGTAGCTAAGAGCGCGGCCACGGCAGCGCTGGGACCGTACACCCAGGATGTTCTGCCGATGCGCTGGCTGCGCCAGAGGCCTGTGGAGATCCCGCGGGAGTTGAGGTAGTCGTCGATAGCGCCCCTGGGTCGTGTCTGACAAATGATCACGGTTTGCGGAGCCAGAGGATGAGCGAGGCGAGTCGGAGACCGGCGAGGTAGCGGGCAGCCACCTTGTCGAAACGGGTGGCGACGGCCTGGAACTGCTTGAGCCTGCTGAAGCAGCGTTCGACCACATTGCGGGCTTGTACTGCTCTGGATCGAGGCTGGCGGCCGCCCACCAGCCGATCCTCGGCGCTTTCGGTTGGCGATCTAATCGGACCGTTCAGGGATGACCGCTCGGATGCCGCGCCGTCGTAAGCCGGTCCGGATGGCTCGTGATGAATACGCCTTGTCGGCGATGACCGTCTCGGGCCTGCGACGGGGTCGGCCTGCGGACAGGCGGGGTACTCGCACCGCATCCAGCAACGTGTCGAAGAAGGTTGAGTCATGCCGGTCATCGTGCAACCCTGCCGCCAACGGCAAGGTCAAACAGCGGCCGATGAGCGGTCGTCCGTCGAACGGGGCAGGGACAGGCGGAGGCGGTCAAGCCTGGGAACAAGGGCCCTTACCCGCTCAGCGTCACCCCGGCCAACGCCTGCTGTGTCAACCCGATCGAGGTGCACTTCGGCCCGCTGCGGCAGTTCACGATGGCCAAGTCCAACCCACTGGGGCGGACACCCCCCTTAGCACCCCCCGTGACAGGACGGGCCGCGAGCAGGCTCAACCGACAGGGACTCTCTCCTTGAGAAAGCCGATCAGCAGATCGGTAACGGCCGATGGCCGCTCCAGGCTGGGAAGGTGACCTGCCCACGGCAGTTCGACGTGGTCGGCGTCCGCGAGCTGGTGCGGCAGTCGGGCAGCGATCTGTCGGAAGTCCGACAGATCATGCGCGCCCGACAGTACAAGGCAGGGTGCTTGAATTGCCGCCAGATCAACCACGGCCTCGACTGGCTCGAACTCCTCAGCGGCGGCCAGTTGCAGCTCGAAGGCGCGCCGCTGCATCTGGCGTACCGCCTCGCGGGCGGTCCCGTCGGCGTCCGGGCCGAGCCAGGTTTCGACCATCAGTTCCGTCGCGCCGACGATGTCCCCCGCCTCGATCAGCGCTTCCTCGCGCTCCCCGAGCGCACTCAGTTCGGCAGAAGGTTCATGACCGGGCAGGGCGGAACAGATCAACCCGAGGGCGCTCACTTGATCCGGCCAGCGCGCGGCGATCTCCAAGGCGACCTGCCCGCCGTACGAGGATCCCACCAGTGCCGTCTGCGCGATGCCCAGCGTGTTGAGGAGGGCCAGCACATCCTCGGCGTCGCTGTGAGGCCGGTCCGGCGCCGGTGTCTTTCCGAAGCCCCGAAGATCACAGCGCACCAGCCGGTAACCGGCGTCGATCAACGCCGGCCACTGAGCGTCCCACATCCGCCGGTCACACACCCCGGAATGCAACAGCACCAGCACCGGACCGTCTCCGGCCACATCATGAGAGAGCGTCATCTGGCAGACCCTACGCAGCGGCTGATCGAAACGCCTCCCGATGAGCGCCCCACTTTCCCGCCCATCAACCCGGCGAACCATGCCGGTCACAGCACTGCAGGGGCAGTTCGGGCGTTGAGGAGGACGAGGCGGCGGCCTACCGAACCCACGCGAGCCCGTCAGCCGCGCTCACATATCAAAGCCCCAACGTGGCTTTGTTCACGAGAACCAACCGACAGTATCTGTACACGAGTTCGGGAGGCGTCGGCGGTACGTCGTGTTCGATGTGCGTGAGGTGGCGAGCCACGGCCGACCGCTGTTAGCCTCCTGGAGGCCGTGCGAGAGATCGAGGAGGTGGTACCCGTGAACGCAGTATCGACATGGGTGCTCCCCTCCGGGGTCACGGTCGGGCGATAGGTCGTCCGGGAGCGCCGCTTTGAGCACTCCCGAAAGGCACGACTATGCACTTCACTTCTGAGCAACGCCTCGATGCCGGCGTCCTCGAACGCGAATTCACCCTGGGTGAGATACCCGGCATCCTGTGGACACCCGCATCGGCCTCCGCATCCGCACCGGCGCCGCTGATCCTGCTCGGCCACCCTCCCCTCGGGCTGCGCACGATGTACCCCCGGCTGGTGGCCCGAGCCCGGCAATGTGGGGCGGACGGCTTCGCCACAGCCACCATCGAGCTCCCCGGAAGCGGCGACCGGCCCCGCCTGCCCGCCGCCGAGCAGGCCCGCGCCGACCTGCGCCGGGCAATGGATGCCGGCGAGCCGGTGAGCGACGAGGTCATCGACGCCCTCATCCTCCCGCTGGTCGAAAAGGCTGTCCCGGAATGGCAGGCCGCCCTGGACGGCCTCCTTTCGCTGCCCGAGATCGGCGGCCCGGTCGGGTACTCGGGGGGAGTGATCTCCATCGGCGTCCGGCTGGCGGTGGTCGAGCCGCGCATCGCGGCCGCCGTTCTGTTCGCCGGGAGTTTCATTCCTCGCGCCATGTTCGAGGAGGCCCGCCAGGTCACCATTCCTCTGCACGTCCTGCTGCAGTGGGACGACGAAGGCAACGACCGGCAGGCGGGCCTGGACCTGTTCGACGCATTCGGCTCCAAGGAGAAGACCCTGCACGCCAATATGGGCGGGCACACCGGCGTCCCACAGTTCGCGGGGGACGCCGCGGGCCAGTTCTTCACCCGACATCTGAAGTGAGAGCGGGCCGTCATACCGGCTGCAGACGGTAGCTGGTGTCGGCCGGTATGCCGTTCAACGAGGACAGGGCCCGGCCCTCCGAAGCTCTCTGCGTCGTGGGCCCCTGCTGAACGCTCAGCAGGGGCCCGTGCTGCCCAAACTCGTGCACAGGTGCTCGGTTCTCGTGAACTAAGCCACCCGGAAGCCTTTCTGGAGCCGCCCTCATGAGGCGGCCACCCGAAATCAGGGTCCGGGACTGAAGGTGACCTCGCCGACTGCAGGGTTGGGGCAACCAGCTACCTCCAGGCTGGGCCCGCTGCCACTCATGGCAACCTTGCCAACGGTAGATTCTCACCGGTGGACGCTGACGCAGGAGCATGACCAGGACAAGGTGCACCACGGGCCGGCGCCGCCCTGGAAAGTGCTCCGGCGTTCAGAGGCGAGGGCCAGGCCACGTAGTATCCAAAGTTGTGGCGCTGTTCGGTGTCCTCGGGCGTGCGGACACCACACATACGCGGCTGCTCGCCACCCCGTTGACACGGTGCCCCGGCTTGAGCACCAGTCAGTCACCGCCGAGAGCCATCAGCAACTGACACGCGCAGGCGGTGGTCCTCCGCCGCCCGCCACGCGTGCCCTCCGCCGGTCACAAGCCGGCGGAGGACCGCGGCAGCCTTGAGCAACGTACCGATCTGCGTGTGGGGTGACGACAACACGGGGGGCCGTCGGTGGTGTGATCACCGACGAGAACGTGTCCCAGGACCCCGTCAGCAGGCGTCACGTGGGGTATCCGCCCAGCCAGCTGCGTTGCGGCACCGAGCGCCCCAAAGGAGCCGTGACTGGTAGGCCCGTCCCGGCGACCTGTCGAGACGACCTGCCGAGACGACCTGAGGGCTGGATCAGCCGCTCGCAGTCTTACTCCTCCTCGTCGTCACCCTCGACGACGTGGACGGCGAAGACGTTGAGATTGATCTCGGACATGCTCAAGTCAGTCATGGTCTCCACGGCGTCGATGACATGCGTGCGGATCTGGTCGGCGAGTTCGTGGATCGGCATGCCGTACTCGACCTCGATGTCCACGTCGATCACGACCTGCTTGTCGGTGACGTCCACCCGCACCGAGCGGCCCGCGTTCGACGTTCCGGGCATCTTGCCGGCAACGGTTCCGAAGGCTTTCGACGCACCCTTGCCGACGGAGTGGACGCCGTCCGTCCCCCGGATCGCGATCCCGGCGATGGTGGCCACGACGCTGTCGGCGATAGTGGTCGTGCCGCGTGAGTCGGTGTCTGTCGAGCCCCTGGCCGGAGCGGGCGTCGCCGTGCCCGACCTGCCTGTCGACGCGTTTGTGCTGATGGTTCCTGTGTCGGTCATGGCCGCCTCCCAAGTGGTGCAGGAACGAGCGGCTCATCCACCCGTCAGGGCGCCACTTTCACTCTGCGCCTGCCCGCCGCCCTCCGCCATTCGAGGGCCTGATGGTCAAAGTGTTGGCGTGCGGATGGGGCAGGAAAGCCCGGGAGTCTCCGGCTGAGTCCCCTCAACCGACTAGTCCATGATGCAGACGGCCGTGACCACTATGCGGACGTACGTACGGACGATTTCCGGCCGATGCGACGATGCGCCCGTACGTCCGCACCACCCCGGAAGGCGCTCGTGAGCTCCACCTCCCCCTTGTCCGGCAGCACGATCCCGGCGACCGCACCGGGCACGGTTCTGATCCGCTCCGCGGCGGACGTCTCCGACCTGGTCAACTCGGGCACGGCTCGCGGCCGGCACGCCAAGATGATCGTGATCATCGCGCTCGGCGGCATCTTCCTCGACGCCTACGACCTGAGTTCCCTCGCCTACGGGCTTCCCGACATCACGGAACAGTTCGGCCTCAGCTCCGCCATGGCCGGCACGGTCACCGCCTCGATCAGCGTGGGATCGCTCGTCGGCGCTCTCGTCGGCGGCTGGCTGGTTGACCGGATCGGACGCTACCGGGTCTTCATGGCGAACATGCTCTTCTTCGTCGTGACCGCGCTGGTGTGCGCGCTGGCGCAGGATGTGTGGACACTCATCGTGGCGCGCTTCGTGATGGGCATCGGCGTCGGCATGGACATCCCCGTCGCGATCGCGTTCCTCGCCGAATTCTCCCGGCTGCGCGGCAAGGGCAGTAAGGGCTCACGTACGGCTGCCTGGTCGCCGGCCTGGTACGCCGCGACCAGCGGCTGCTACCTGGTGATCATGTTGCTGTACTTCCTCCTGCCGGACGCCCAGCTGGGCTGGCTGTGGCGGTTCACCGTCGGCTTCGGCGCCATACCCGCGCTGCTGGTACTGCTGCTGCGCCGGCGCTACATGAACGAGTCCCCGACCTGGGCCGCCGACCAGGGCGACCTGGAAGGCGCGGCGCGGATCCTCCGGCAGTCCTACGACGTGGACGCGCGCGTCGCCGACGATGTACCCGCGCAGGCGCCCCGCCCGCCCAAGCCCGGCCTCGCCGCGTACGCGCGGCTCTTCACACCTCCGTACCGCACCCGCACCATCCAGTCGGTGACGGTCGGTCTGGCGGAGACCTTCGGCTACAACGCGGTCGCGTTCGGGCTGCCGATCATCATCGCCACCCTGATGACGCAGGGCCCGCTGACCACCATTGCTTCCTCGTTCGCCCTGAACCTCCTCTTCGCCCTGACCGGCGGACTGCTCGGGATCCGCTGGGCATCGACCCGCGGCGCCTGGCCGATGATGACGCTGGGCTTCGCGATCCAGTTCGTCGCGATCACGGTGCTCGGCCTCATCGCGGACCCCTCCGGCACGGCCGCTGTCGCGGCAGGGATCCTGATGCTCGGTGCGTTCATGTTCGCCCAGGGCTTCGGCCCCGGCGCGCACATCATGAGCTACGCCTCGCTGGGCTTCCCCACGTCGATGCGCGGCGTCAGCATCGGCTTCAACCAGGCGGTACTGCGCCTCGGTTCGACGCTGACCCTGTTCTTCTTCCCCATCCTCAGCAGCGGCCTGGGCACCGACGTCTTCTGGGTCATCCTCGCCGCCCCCGTACTGGGTTTGATCGCACTGCTGGCCAAGCGCTGGGAACCGGTCGGATTCGACGCGGACGCAGAAGAACGGGCCCGGCGCACGGCGTCGTAGAGCCGCTTCTGGCAGGTTCGGGATCAAGGCCAGAACTGAGCGAGCACGCCCTCCTTGAAGGGGGTAGGCGAAACCGCGAGGTCGCCCGAGAAGGGATGGTCCAACGTCAAGCACAGCAGCAGGCTCACGCCGATCAGAGCGGCGACCGACACGACGAACATCAAGTTCGCACGCAGGCTCCTGATGCCGTAGAGCAAGGTCAGGGGAAGCATGACGAGCGCGCCGCCGTATACGAGGATGTTGAGGAGTGACGGCAGGGACTGCTGGGCGTCGGCGAGCCGAGTACGGCGTGCTCCCGCGATCTCGCCCAGGGTCGAGACGGACTGCGCGTAGTAGGTCTTCTCGGCCTCGGTCTGCGGCTCGTATTCCTGGAACGCTTCGTACAGCGCGGTCACTTCGGGATTGGTGATCCCGGGGTCGGGCTTTCCTGCGCGCATCAGCGGCCATTGCTCGTTGACGACGACACGCACGTATTCCCCGACGGCGTGCGTCACCCGGCGCTCCTGGTCGGCCGGGAACGCGGAAGCATCACGCAGTACCTCGGCGGTCTGGCTGGCTTCGAGCGCGACGTTGGTCTCCGCGGCGTTGAGGCCCTCCCACTCGGCAACGACGACGAAGGCCAGGATGATGCCGTAGATCGCGGCGTACATGCCGAGCACGACGCCGATCATCTCGTTGTGCGTGCCGTTCACGTGGTGAGGAAAACCGCGCCGCACTACGAGCGCGCCGACCACGGCCGCCAGTACGGCGCCGCCGCCGAGCAGCCCGGCGAGCGCGAGAGTGGTGAAGTTGTTCAGCATCCAGATTCCCACGGCCTCATAACGCCGGTCCTGCGTCCGGGTTACCCGTTGGCTGCGGCGAGTTGGGCGTGACCAGCGGGCCCACGGCTGCGCCCGCCTGATGAGTATGAGCCGGAGGCGGGGACGCCTGCATGCGTCCCCGCTCGTTCCTTGCCTGCGGGGGGAAGGTGTGCTCTTCCAGGCAGTCCGCTTGGGGCGGACACCTCTGGCCGAGTCACAGTGATGGGTGTGCCGCGATCGAGGACGGCTAAGTGCTGCCTGATGGGGAGCATGAGCGTGGGTCAGACCATGGTCCATCGTATGGACGAAATAGATCCTGCTGACGTCGAGAGCCCATACGCGGCCTATTTGCACGTGGCGCAGCTTCTCGCTCTGCAGCAGCCGCGTACCCGGCATGCCCGGGGCTCGCAGTGGTGCGATGAGCACCTGTTCATCGTGGTGCATCAAGCTTCGGAGCTTCTCCTCGCCCACGCCCTGGTCGAGCTGCGGCAGCTTCGCCTCTCGACGGGCGGCGTGCCCGGCGGCGCCCAGGTGACGCTGCAGCGGGTGCACGACCTGCTGTGCCAGCTCGAAGGCCTGCTCACCCTGCTCGACACGCTGACCGAGAAGGACTTCACCTCCCTCCGGCCCCTGCTCGGCGAGGCCAGCGGCGGGCAATCCGTGCAGTTCGCCGAGCTGTTCCATCACATCGCCCAGCCGCGATGCGGCGCACCACTACCGGTTGCGCACGCACGAGACGTGGACGCGGGTGTGTCCCGCGAGCTCGTAGCGGATCATCAAGTCGGGAAGGATAGAGCAGGCGGTCCGGTTCAAAGCGCTTACGAAAGGCCCAAGCGTGAGCGGAGATAGGCGACTCCGGCTGTGCCGTCGGTACCAGGCTGGTTTGCGATCATCCGTTCCACCAGGCGCAGGTGTCGTTCTTTCCAGCTTTTTGCTGCCTCACGCAGTAGACCGGCAGGGCGCCCGCGTGCCGTATCCAGCCGAGACAACGCATGGCAGCTTCGGCAACCTCGGGCTCCAGTTAGGGACGGGGCCCGGACGCTCGCATCGACGGCCCGCTCGGTGTCCTCGAACTGTTCCAGACCCCGCACACACTGGTCGTGCGTCCACTCACCGCAGTCGGGAGTGTCCGCTCGGGGCGGAGGAGCGGGCAGCAAGCCGAACCAGAAATCTTCCACGGACACCGCTGTGACGCCCAGGGCGGTCGGGCCCTCGTCGACGTCGGACAGCCAACTGCCTCGGCGCGGGGTAGCCACCGCCGCGGTTCAACGCTCCTCCAGGCACCGCTCACGTCCAGCAGACTCAGGGCCAGCCAGCAAGGTCTTGGACGCATACCTGATCTCTTCGGGCACTCCGGCCCGTTGACGCCGCTGGTCATCGTCGGCCCATTCCGGGGGAAGGGAAAGTTCCCACTCCAGCGGGCAGTGGCGGTGTCGGTGGCCGCATGCACGCTGACGGCGACCTGGCAGTTCGCCCGTTTGCCCAGCGCTCCGCAGTGCTGCCGGGCCACCCCCACCGAGGCCCGCCCGCACTGGGGAAACGGCATGTCATCGACCACCAACACCTGCCGGCGGATCACCGCGCACAGCCGCTGGGCGATCCGCCGGCGCACCGGCGTCCACTCCCACGGCGACTGGCTGACGAACTACTGCAGGGCCTGCATGTCACCATCCGGCAGACGGGCGGCCATCGGCTGGATCGACGTGCGCCGACCATCCAGCATCAACCCCCGCAGAGAGCACTCACCCTTGGCCCGCTGATCCTTACGCGCCACCGAGGCGAACACATCAGCCACAAACAACCCCAACGCCGCCCGCAGACCGTCCACTTCATAGGCGTCCACACACCCAACATGCTCCTGATCAGCACCAACGAACAGAGCTGACGAAGCACTACTAGGTCACGGCCTGCGTCGAGTGAGATGGCTGCGGATCAGACGATGTGGCGGCCGCCGTCGACCGTGATGACGTCACCTGTCGTGTAGGTGGCGCGGATCAGAAAGTGGACCGCCTCGGACACGTCCTCGGGGGTGCCCACGCGCTTGAGCGGGGTGTTGGCGGTGATCCAGTCGCGGGAGCTTTCCCAGACCTCGTCGGCCTCGGCGTACCAGGCGGTGTCGACAAGTCCGGGGGCCACCGCGTTCACACGGATATCTGGGCCGAGTTGGGAGGCGAGCAGACGCGTCATGTGGTTGAGCGCGGCCTTGCTCACGGCGTAGGGGATCGAGCTGCCCAGGGCGCGGGTGGCCGACACGGAGGAGATGTTGATCACCGAGGCGGAGCCGGAGGCGCGCAGGTGAGGAACGGCGGCGGCGGTCAGCTGCCAGGCGCCGAAGACGTTAACGTCGAAGATCTCCCGCCAGGCGCTGATGTCTGCGCCCTCGAGGTCGTTCAGTGGGATGAAGCGTGTCGTGCCCGCGTTGTTCACCAGGACGTCGAGGCGGCCGTATGCGTCGATCGTCGCCTGCACGATGCGCTGGGCGTCCGCGGGGTCGGCCACATCACCCTTGACGTACACAGCGTCCGGCAGCGACGACGCGAGTTCCTTGCCGGCGGCCTCGCTCCTGGCGGAATTGACGACTATTCGCATTCCTTCGTCGGCCAGCCGGCGGGCAACGGCTGCACCAATTCCAGATGACGAACCGGTGATTAGTGCGACGTGGCTCTCGGTCATTTCCCGTCCCCTGTTTTGCTGTTGACATGATCAGGAGCGGATCATAGCCTACCGTCAGACGGAATAGGTATTCCGCATTGCGGAAAACTATCGGTGAAGAGTGTCCCGTTTGGGCAGCTTCGCCCCATTTTCTACCGGACCCTTCCCCGCGCCCCGGGACTCTTGCGCCACGGGTGATCCGGCGTTCATTCATGCCCTGGGCAGGCGTCCTCTGCCCGGGTAGGGCACTCGCAGCAAATTTGGGGGAGATTCATGCCGTCATGGCCTGTGGCTGGTTTGCGCAGCGGTACCGGGGGAGTGCACCGTCTTGTCGCCGAGCGCATGAGGGACGGCTCGGCAAGCTTGTCCGTGCGTGAGGCACTGACCGGGCGTGAACTCAGCCGCGAAGAGGTGTGGCGGGAGGCCGGCGTTGTGGCCGCTCGGCTTGCGGGAAGAGGGATCGGCACCGGTGACGTCGTCGCGCTCGACCTGAACCGCAGCGCGGATCTCATCGTCGCCGCGCTCGGGGTGGTCCGGGCCGGGGCCGCCTATCTCCCGGTGGATGGCCAGGCGCCGACCGACAGGGTAGCCGCGATTCTTCAGGACGCCCGAGTGGCGGCCATCATCGTGGGCCGGGGTGAGGGGTACCGTGACCGGCCGCTGGGAGCTGACGCTGGTGTGCCCGTCCTGACCATCGTCGACGGGGACGACCCGTATGGGGCGCTCGATGCCCCCGACGTCACCGTGGCCGACGACGCCCCGCTATGCGTGGGGTACACCTCGGGCTCCACCGGTGTTCCCAAGGGTGTCGTCGTACCCCACGGCGCCGTGCACGACCTGGTGGCCGACACCGCACAGCCCGGCGCAATCACTTCCGGCGACCGAGTCGGGCAGCTCGCCAACCCGGCCTTCGACGCTTTCACCTGGGAGGTCTGGGGCGCCCTGACCACCGGAGCACCGCTGATCGTGCTGCCCACCGTCGTCGAGACCGACCTCGAGCGATGGGCGGGCCTCCTCGTCGCCGAACGGATTTCCACTGCGCTGCTGACCACCTCGCTCTTCCATATGGTGGCCCGCGAAGCCCCTGCGGCGCTCGGTTCCCTGCGCCAACTCCTGGTGGGCGGTGAGCAGATGGACCTGGCCGCTACTGAACGTGTGCTCGCCGCGGGCGGACCCGAACTGTTGCTCAACATCTACGGGCCCACCGAGACCACCGTGTTCGTCACGACGTTCACCTGCACGCCGCGAACGCTGGCCGGGCGTACCCGGATCCCGATCGGGCAGCCGGTGCGCAGGGTGCGGCTGCATGTGCTCGACGAAGAGATGCGCCCTGTCGCCCCGGGCGAGACGGGTGAACTCTGTGTCGGTGGCCCCTCGGTGGCCAGCGGCTACCTGCACAACCCCGAGCGCACCGGTCGCTCCTACGTCACGTACACGGCGCACGATGGCGCCACCGGAACCATCTACCGCACAGGTGACCGCGTTCGACAGCTGCCGGACGGTCAGTACGAGGTCGTCGGCCGCGCCGACCGGCAGGTCAAGCTGCGCGGCTTCCGTATCGAACTGGAGGAGATCGAACAGGCCGCCGTCGCGACCGGCCGGACCGAGGCCGCCTTCGTCGAGAAGCACGGCGAGGGGCACACCGCCCGCCTGGTGGGCGCCTTCCTGCGCCCTGCGGGATCGGGGGAGGCGGCAGCCGGAGAGCTGGCCGCAGCACTGGCGGAGGGGCTGCCCGCCTATATGCTGCCCGCCCTGTGGGTGCCGCTGGCCGAGCTGCCGTTCGGTTCCACCGGAAAGGCCGACCGGACCCGTATCAAATCCGTGCTGGCCGAGGCCGCCGAAGCTGCCGTGACCACCCCGGCGGCTGCCGAAGAGCCAGCCGCGACCAACCCGGCCGGTACGGTCGTCGCCGAAGTATGGGCCGAACTCCTCGGCCTTCCCGGCTCGTCGGCCGTTCAGGCCACCGACGACTTCATCGGCCTGGGCGGCAACTCGATCCTGGCGACGCAGGCGGCGTTCCGCATCGGTGAACGCCTGGGCATCCGCCTCGACCCCACCGACGTGCTGCTCACGCCCAGCTTCGCCGAGCTGGCGGACCAGCTGGGCCGAGCCTCGAAGGTCTGAATCCGACCAGCCATCAAGCACAGACGTCCGCAACCTCTCCCGGCCGCGGGCTCCCATCTCATCGCGCAGCCGCGGATCTGGCCGTACGGGCCGGACCGCCATGTGGGCGTGCCAGGCGAACCGCCGTGTAGCGGCCCTGCAGCCGTCCCGCCGCATTGCCGCACTGTCCTGAACCATCGTTAGGAGAACCACTGATGGCGCCTGAGCGCCCACCGGCGCCCGCACGCCGCGAGGTCACCGACACCCCCCTCTCGCAGGCCCAGGAACGGCTCTGGTTCATCCACCAGGCGGCCCCCGAATCCCCTGTCTACAACGTGCCCCTGCTCACCCGCTGGCATGAGCCGATCGACCTCCCCGCTCTGGCGCGTGCGCTAGAAGCACTGGCTGCACAGCATGCGGTCCTGCGCACCACGTACGCGATGCGCGGCGGCCGCCCAGTGCAGGTCGTCGGCACACCCGGTCCCGTGCCGCTGGAGGTGGTCGCCGCCGCGGAACCGGATCCGGACGAGGTGGCGCGCCGCGCCCGTGTCCCCTTTGCGCTGGGAAGCGAGGCGCCGTGGCGCGCCACCGTATGGCAGCACGCGGACGGCGGGCACGGCACCCTGCTTTTGAACATCCATCACATCGCCGTCGACGGCTGGTCGTTGCCCGCCCTCTACGAGGGCCTGGCCTCGGCGTACGAGCAGGCACTGGCCAACGCGGGCCGGATCGACCTTCCCAAGCTCCCGGTGCAGTATGCGCAGTTCGCCCTACGGGACCGGGAAGCCTCGACGGAAGCCGCACTTGAGGAGTTGGTCGCGCAGCGGGCCGTCGTCCTCGCTCCGGCTGCGGGCCGTGACCTCGCGCTCGGCCCCTGCCAGCCGCGGCAGCGGGCATTGGAGGGTGACCGGGAAGGGGCGCAGCACCGCTTCACGCTGCCCGCCGAATTGGCTTCCTCCGTGACGGACTTGGCGCGCACCTTGAGGGTCACGCCCTTCGTGGTGCTCTTCGCCGCGTTCCAGGCTGTGGTCCAGCGGTGGAGCGGTCGGGAGCGGTTCCTGCTTTCCACCGTCGCGGCGAACCGGCCGAGCGCCGATGTCGAAGGCCTCATCGGGTTCTTCGTCAACACCGTCCCGCTGCTGTGCGCTCCCGACCCCGAGGCCGGGTTCGACCGGCTGTGCGCCGACTCACGCGGAGAGGCCTTCCGCGTCCTGACGCACCAGCGGATTCCCTTCGACAAACTCGCCGCACGCCTCGGCGGCGAAGGGCTCGCCGACGTGGGCTTCATCCTGCAGAACGCCCCAGCCGCGAGCACCGGCGGGCGGTGGTCGCCGCCCGAACTGCTGCCGACCGGCACGGCCAAGCAGGACCTCTCGTTCGTCCTGGAGTACGCGCCCGGCGGCGGACTGGCCGGCACGGTGGAGTACGCCACCGACCGTTACTCCGCCGCCACGGCCCGGCGCATCGCCGAGAGTTACGTGGCGCTGCTCACCGCGGCCGTCGCTGCACCCAACACCCCGGTCAAGGAACTCCCCGTCACGCTGCGGGCTCCCGGCGCGCTGCCGCACGGAGTCCTTGTGGGACGGGCCGCCGCCCCTTTCCCGGCCGTCACGGTCACCGAGGCACTGGAGTCGGTGCTCGCCGCCGCGGACCCCGAGCGGATCGCCGTGGAATGTGCGGGCGGCAGCCTGACCTGGGGTGAACTCGCCGGCTGGTCCGGCGCGGTGGCCGCGCGCCTGCGTGCCGAGGGGGCAGGTCCCGGAACCTGCGTTCCGGTCCTCGCCGCCCGGGGCCCGGCTCTCGTCGCCGCATGGGTCGGGGTGCTGCGATCCGGTGCGGCCTTCGTGCCGCTGGCAATGGACACCCCCGTGGCACGGATCGCGTACATCCTCGAACAGACCGCTGCCGACACCGTCCTCGTCTGCGCCGAGGGCGCCGACCTGCTCGCCCGGCTCGACACCCTCGCCAAGCCGGAACTCCTCGAGGAACTCCGAGCACTGCCTGGTGAGTTCACTCCACCGGCCGCCGCGGCGGGACCGGACGACCCCGCGGCGGTGATCTACACCTCCGGTACCACCGGCCGCCCCAAAGGCGTCCTCGTGCCGCACCGCGGTCTGCTCGCCACCGCCCTGTGGTGGGGTGACGACTGCGGTCTCGGCCCCGACGACCGGCTGCTCCTGACCGCGGGCACTGCCTTCGACCCTGCCGCTTTCAACGTCGTCGAGACCCTGCTCGCCGGCGCCCGCCTCGTCGTCGCCGACGATGTGCAGCGGCGTGACCCGCGCGCCCTGTTGAGCCTGGTGCGCGGTCCCGAGGGCGCCACGGTCGCCGGCTCGCTCACGCCGAGCCTGCTGCACGCGATGCTGGAGGCCGACTCCGGTGGCGCGCAGGGCAGTTCACTGCGAGTCGTGTACTCGGGCGGTGAGGCCCTGCCACAGCGCCTCGCCACCGAGTGCGCGGCGCGCTGGGGCGCGCGAATCGTCAACGTATACGGCCCGACCGAGGCCTCCTGCAACAGTACCTACGCGCCGGTCGATCCCGCCGCGGACGAGACCCCCGCCATCGGCGTGCCGCTGCCCGGGATGCGTGCGTACGCCCTTGGCCCGTGCGGCGAGGAACTGCCACCGGGGGTCCCTGGTGAGCTGTATGTGGCAGGTCCGGGTGTGGCGCTCGGCTACCTCGCGGCGCCCGAGCAGACGGCCACGGCCTTCCTGCCCGATCCGCACGCCGAGCGGTTCGGCGCCGGTCCGGAAGCCCATATGTACCGCACCGGCGATCTAGTGGTGCTGCGCGAGGACGGCCAACTCGGCTATCTGGGCCGCGCCGACGACCAGCTCAAGATTCTGGGCAACCGCGTCGAGCCGGCCGAAGTCGTCCGCCTCATCGAGGAGCATCCATCCGTCGCGATGGCCGCAGTGCACGCCGCCGGATCACCGCCCGCGCTGGTGGCTTATGTGGAACTCGCCTCCGGCGCCGAGCCACCCTCCCGCGAGGACCTGGTCAGGCCACTGCAACGCTGGCTGCCGCCCGCAGTTCTGCCACGCGAGGTGTACGTGGTCGACGGACTTCCACGGACCGCCAACGACAAGGTCGACTTCGAGGCCCTGGCGGCCCAGCGGGACCGGCCGCTGTCCGCGGCCGAGGAGAGCGGACCCGTAGACCTGACCCCGATGCAGCGCAGAGCAGCCCTCCTGATGACCGACGTGCTCACCCGCAGCCGGGGCGCGGACCGCGGGAGCGCGCCCTGCGAGCCCGAGGCGCTCCCCGGCCCGGACGCCGACTTCTTCACCCTGGGCGGGCACTCGCTGCTGGCCGTACGGGTCGTCGCCGAGGCCGAGCGCCGCTACGGGACGCCCGTGGCGCTGCGCACCTTCCTCGCCGATCCCACCGTGGCCGGTCTTGCCCGCGCTCTCGAGAACGCAACGCCGGCCGGTGACAGCGACATCGAGTTCGACCCCGGTGCCGAGCACCCCGCGAGCCCCGTGCAGCAGCGGCTGTGGTCCCTGGACCGGATGCGGAACGTGCGGACCTCCTATCTGGCGCCCGGCATCGTGGAGTTCGACGGGCCCGTGGACCGTCCGCTTCTGAGGGAGGCCTTCGCCCGCGCCCTGGCTCGCCACCCGGGACTGCGCTCACGCTTTCGTCTGGACACCAGGGCCCGCCGGGTGGTCTACCGCACCGACGGCCCGCCGCCGCAGGTCGCCTCGGCCGACGCCGCCTTGTGGAACGAGGCGGAGCGCGAGGAATACCTCGCGAAGGTGTGCTGGACCCCTTTCAACCTCGCCGCCGAAGCCCCCGCGCGGGGCGCGATCGTGGGGCTTGGGTCCGAGCGGACCCTGCTCGTGTACGGGGTGCATCACCTCGTCTCCGACGGCTGGTCCCTCGACCTCGTTCTGTCCGACGTGGCCGAGCTGTACCGGTCCCTGACCCATGGCACGGAGCCGAACCTGCCGCACGCCGGTCATCCCGCCGCCGTACGCGAACCGGCAGCTCCGGATGCAACAGCGCTGGAACACCTGCTTGCCTCCCTGCGCGAGGCGCCCATCGATATCGAGCTGCCGCACGACCGGCCCCGCGGCACGTTTCAGACCGTCGAGGCGGACCAACGGGAACTCGCCCTGCCCGCCGGTCTGGCCGACCGGCTACGGGATGCTGCGGCCGAGCTGCGCTGTACGTCGTTCATGCTCGGCGTCGCCCTGCTCGGGGCGGCACTCGCCCGGCGCGGCACACAGCGTGACTTCCTATTCACCTTCCCGTGGGCGGCCAGGGACGGCGCCGCCCGAGCCTCCACCGTCGGCATGTTCGTCAACACCCTCGTTGTGCGGGCCGATCTGACCGGCGAGCCGAGCTGGCGTGAACTCCTGTGCCGCGTACGCGAGTCCGCACTGTCGGCCTACCGGCACGCCGACACTCCGTACGACCTGGTCGCCGCGGCGCTGCAGCCCGACCGGGACCTCAGCCGGCCCGCCGTCACCCCCGTCTACCTCACCGCGGCCGAGGAACCTCCGCAGCCGCCCGCGCTCGGCGAGGCGGTCCGCGCACGGTTCGTCACCCCGCCCCGCCTGAAGTCCAAGTACGAGCTGGAGCTGACCGTCACCGGTGGACCGGGCCGCTACCACCTCTCCCTGACCTACCTCACCGCCCTGTTCGACGGTGCCACCGCCGAAGGGCTCCTCACCGACCTGGCGCGAGCCGCCGCCGACCTCGCCGACGATCTGGAGAACCCCGTGCTCACTCCCGCTTCCGACACCCAGCAGGCACCCGCCGACCTCACCGACCAGGTGGCTGCCCTGTGGACCGAGGTCCTCGACGGCGCCGAGGTCGCCGGGGACGTGAACTTCTTCGACGCCGGGGGCGACTCACTGCTCCTGATGGTCCTCATGGAGCGCCTGTCCGAGCTCACCGGCCAGGACCTCGACGCCGCCGACTTGTTCGAACACAGCACCATCGACGCCCAGGTGGCCTTCCTCGAGGAGGACTCCGCGTGAGCCACGACGGTCCCATCGCCGTCATCGGCATCGGCTGCCGCTTCCCCGATGCCTGGAGCCCGCAGGAGTACTGGGCCAACATCGCCGCGGGCCGGGTGTCGGTCCGCGACCTCGATCCGGCCGCGCTCAGGGCTGCCGGTCTAAGCCAGGAGACCCTGGACGCACCTGACTTTGTCAGCCGGGCGGCGTCCGTACCGGACGCCGGTGCCTTCGCCGCCGACTTCTTCGGCTACTCGCCGGCAGAGGCGGCGGCCACCGACCCGCAGCAGCGGATCTTCCTCGAAGCATGCTGGCAGGCGCTCGAATCAGCCGGACGTGCACCCTCGGGCGGAAGGCTCGTCACGGGAGTGTTCGCGGGCGGCAGCCCGAGCACCTACATGGCCGCTCTGCAGGCCGTTCGCGCCCACACCGACGGGATCATGGGCGCCGTCGACGACGTCGCCCTGCACCTGGGTGGCCTGGGCGACTTCTTGCCCTCACGGGTCGCCTACAAACTCGGGCTGCGCGGCCCGTCCATCGGGGTCCAGACCGCTTGCTCCTCGTCGCTGACCGCGGTGCACTACGCGGTCCTCAGCCTGCGCGCGGGCGAGTGCGACCTGGCGCTCGCGGGCGGAGCCTCCGTCAACGAGCCGCTGCTCGGCTACCGCCACCACCCCGGTGGCCTGCAATCCACCGACGGCTACTGCCGCCCCTTCGACGCGCGGTCGACCGGCACCTCCTTCAGCTCCGGCGTCGGTGTCGTGGCGCTGCGGCGTCTTTCGGACGCCCTGCGCGACGGCGACACCGTCCTTGCGGTGCTGCACGGCACCGCCGTCGGCAACGACGGGGCGGCCCGATCCGGCTTCACCGCACCGAGCCCCTCGGGCCTGGCCAACGTGGTGGCGACGGCGCTGGACGTCGCCGGGGTCCGCGGCGATCAACTGCGCTACGTGGAGGCCCACGGCTCAGGCACACCGCTCGGCGATCAGATCGAACTGCGAGGCCTGACCGCGGGATTGCGCGCCACAGCGGACCGCACCGACGCGCCCACGGCATTCTGTGCGCTCGGCTCCGTGAAAGCGAACATCGGGCACGCGGGCCCGGCCGCCGGAATCGCCGGTCTGATCAAGGCGGTCGAGGTGGCACGGACCGGCGCGCTGCCGCCGCATCCGCTGTTCGAGCGCCCCCGCAACCCGGGAGTGCTCGCCGAGAGTCCGTTCACCATCAGCGCCGACGCGGGCCGGGTGGCGCCGGAGGATGAGAGTTACGTCCTGGTCAACTCAATGGGGCTGGGCGGCACCAACGCCACCGCGGTACTCGGCCCGCCGCCCGAGCCACAGCGCACCTGTGCCCCAGTACGTGACCGGGCACGCCTGCTGATCTCTGCCCGCACCGCGCAAGAACTGACGGTTCTGGCGGAGGAGTTGGCCGACACCCTGATGACCGATGGTGCCCCGGCGCTCGCCGACGCAGCCCACACCCTGCGGGTGGGCCGGACGGCACACGCGTATCGCAGAGTCATCGAGACCACCGGGGACAACCCGCGGGCCGTGGCCGCCGCGCTGCGCGACCACCCCCCGACCGACCCGGTCAAGGTCGTGCGCAAGGTAGTGCTCGTGCCGCCCGCCGACACCCCGGACCACCCGGTGCTCGCGCTGCTCACCGCGGCCCTGCGCGGTCGCACGGAGATCGGCGTCCCCGGACAGCCGCCGCGCGCCGACCGCTTCGCGATCCTCCTCGGCCACGGCGAGCCGGCTCCGGATCGCCACGTGCTGCCGGACAGCGCCGGTGGCGTACGGACCGAAGACCTGGAAGCCGCGCTCACCGCCGCCTGGCAGCGCGGCGCAGCAGTGGACTGGGAGGCGCTGCCCGAAGCCACAGGCCGTCGTGTGCCGCTGCCCACCTACCCCTTCACCCGCGGTCGTTACTGGGCCCTCGACACCCTGCCGCCGATCGCGGCTCCGCTCGGCGGGACGGCTCCGCAGACCGAGGCACCGGCCGAGCAGGAGGGCGAGGTACCGGCCGGTGCCGACGCCGTGGAGCGCGAACTTCTGGCCATCTGGCGCCGGTTGCTCGGTCACGCACAGCTCGGCCCCGAGGACACCTTCGGCTCCTACGGGGGCGACTCGCTGACCGCCATGCGGATCGAGGCAGCCGTGCGGAAGTCCTTCGGCGTGGACATCAACGTCTACCGGGCGGGCGGAGCCGAGGCGACCGTTCGCCGTATGGCCGAGATCCTGCGCACCCCGACCGCCGCCGAACAGACGGGCGACGGCGACGACCTCATTAGTGCCGACCTCGCGCTCGACCTCGGTACACCGACTGCGCCCGCGGCCCGCGCCGGGGCCGGCGGCACCCTACTGACCAGCACCACGAGGTTCCTGGACACCTTCGTCCTGTACGAACTGCTGCGCAGCACCGACGGCCTGGTCCACTGCGTCGTCCCCGCGGACGACGAGGACGAGGGCCGCGCCTTGCTGAGTGCACGGGCCGTCGCCTGTGCGCTGCCCGAACCCGACCCGCAGCGCGTGGAAGTGCTGCCCGCGGGTACCGACGAGAAGCGCGACTGGACCGCGTACGACCCGCGGCTCGCGAGCCGGATCACCCGTGTGGTGCACACCTGTGCACCCTTCGGCCTCACCGGCACGTACGACCAACTGCGCGAGGAAACCGTGCTGGTGACGGCCTCCCTGTTGCGCTGGATGCGGCAGCACGGCATCGACGACCTCACGGTTCTGTCCACGCTCAGCGCCTGCGGTTCCGGTCTCGGCGAGCAAGCCCGGATCGAGGAGAGCCGGGAACAGCCGCTGCGACCCGGCATGCCAGGCGGCGCCGTCGCCGCCTGGATCGGCGAGCAGCTCGCCGAACGAGCGGAGCGGGACGGCATGCGGGTACGGGTCTTTCGCACCGGTCTGCTCCTCGGCGCGCAGAACAGCGGAGCGTGTGACCCCGACCACCCGCTGTGGAGGCTGATCGCCGGTTCGCTCGCCGCGGGAGTCCACCCGCGCGATGACCGCCCGCTCGCCGTGAGCCCCGTGGACCTGGCGGCCCGTGCCATCGCCCAGCTGGCTCTGTCGCCCGCGTCCGAGGGACGCGCGTATCACCTGGTGGGGGAGGAGACCCTCACCACACAGCGCCTGTTCGACCTGCTCGCGAGCGCCGACCGGCCCACCCGCACGGTCACTGAGCGCGCGTGGCAGCGGGCCGTCGCGCTGCGCGCCCTCGACCGCGAGAACGAAGCGCTCGATCCGCTCGCGATCCGGGACATGGGCCGGCTCGTGCTGGGCGCGTCCAGTGTCGAGGCACAGGCCTGGCAGCCCTGGCTCGAGGCCGCGGGCCGCGACCCCCGCCCCGGCCCGGACACCCTGCTGAGCAGCCTCGCTTTCGCCGTGGCCCGCCGACCGGGCTACGCGGAGCTGCTCACCACGGCCGCCGGAGCGAGCTGACTGGCCGGCCGCGGGGCCGAAGCGACAGCCCGGTCCGCGCGGACCACCCATGAACTCCCTGACGAAACAAGGATTTCGATGACCGACCTCATCGCTGCCGTCCACCCGGCGGCATACGACCGCACGCTCTACGACTGGTTCGCCGGTTCGCTGGCGGACCACCCCGACGAGCCCGCCCTCGAAGTGCTCGGCACCACCTACAGTTACCGCGCGCTCGACGATCGTGCCGCCGCCGTCGCCGCGGCCCTGCTCGCGGCGAACGGCGGGACCTCACCCACGCGGATCGCGCTGCTCGCCTCCCGGAGCCTGACCGCATTCGCCGGCTACCTCGCCGCACTGCGCCTCGGCGCCACCGTGACACCGCTCAACCCGGGCTACCCGGTCGCCCGCAACCGCGCGGTGTGGCAACTGGCCCGCGCCGACGTGTTGCTCGCCGACGCCCGCGGTGCCGCGCAACTGGCCGTCGACGAGCCCGAGGTGACCGTCGTGCGGCTGTCCGAGGAGCAGACCGCTGCGCTTCCCGTGCCCACCCACCTGCCCGAGCGCACCACGGCACCCGGCGACGTGGCGTACGTGCTGTTCACCTCCGGCTCCACCGGGCGCCCCAAGGGCGTGCCGATCAAGCACCGCAACCTCGCCCCATACATCGCCCACAACATCGACCGCTTCGAGGTCGGCCCCGGCTGCCGTGTCTCGCACACCTTCGACCTGACCTTCGACCCGTCGGTCTTCGACCTGTTCGTCACCTGGGGCGGTGGCGCCACGCTGGTCGTGCCGCAGCGCAGCGAACTCCTCGAGCCCATCCGGTACGTAGAGGACCGGCGCATCACGCACTGGTTCTCGGTGCCCTCCGTGGTCTCGGTCTCGGCGAGCCTCGGCAAACTGCCCGCGGGCCAGGCCACCGGACTGCGCTACGGCATCTTCATCGGCGAGCAGCTCACGGAACGCCAGGCCCAGCTGTGGGCCGAGGCCGCCCCCAAGGCCCGGATCGAGAACGTCTACGGGCCCACCGAACTCACCGTCGCCTGCACCGAGTTCCGCCTGGCCGCCGAGACAGCCGACTGGCCCGCCACGTCCAACGGCACCATTCCCATCGGCCCCGTCTACCCCTTCCTCGAGCATGTGGTCCTCGCCGAGGACGGCCTGCCCGCCGACGAGGGCGAGCTGTGCGTCCGCGGCCCGCAGCGCTTCGACGGGTACCTCGACCCGGCGGACGACCACGGCCGGTTTCTCGCCCACACCCCGGGCAGTGGACAGCCGGCCGAGATCTACCAGGGCGCGGGTCCACTGACCGCCGAGCACTGGTACCGCACCGGCGACCGAGTGCGCTGGGAGAACGGCACCCTCACCCATCTCGGACGCCTGGACAACCAGGTCAAGGTCCGCGGCTACCGCATCGAGCTCGGCGAGATCGAATCCGCGCTGCGCCGCCACCCCGGTATCGCCGACGCGGTCGTCCTCGCGGTGCCGGGCCCGGCCGAGACCGAGCTGGTGGCCGTGCACACCGGTGATCCGCTCAAGGCCACCGACCTCATGCTCTGGCTGCGCAAGCAGGTGCCGGTTCACATGGTGCCGCGCCGCTACGAGCACGTCGACGCCCTGCCCTTGAACCCCAACGGCAAGACCGACCGCCCGGCCCTGACGCGCCGCTACACCCCCGAAGGGAGCTGACTGGCATGGCCATCAACTTCGCCGCCCTGCTGCGCGATCTGAAGCCGCCATCGCCCGTGGTACGGGTGCTCGCGGTCAGCAATCTCGCCCGCACCGTCGCGAACGGCTTTCTGCTGTCGGTGAGCGTGCTGTTCTTCATCCGGGCCGTGGGCATTGATTCCGCCCGCGTGGGTCTCGGCATGACCGTCGCCGCGGTCCTCGCCATGCTGGCCAGCATTCCGGCCGGACACCTCTCCGACCGGCTCGGCTCCCGCAACACCTCGGTCGCCTTCGGCATCGCCCAGGGCATCGCCGTGTGCGCGTACGCCCTGACCGGCGGGTTCATCTCCTTCCTCGCCGTGGTCGCCCTGTCGGCCGTGATGGACGCGGGCGGTGCCGCGGCCCGCGGCGCACTGATCGCCGAGGCGCTCCCGCCCGCCGAGCGCGTACGGGCTCGTGCCTATCTGCAGTCGGTCATCAACGTCGGTCTGTCCGTCGGCACGCTGGCGGGCGCCATCGCTCTTGCGGCCGACTCCGGTGCGCTGTACCGCGGGCTGCTGGTCGCGGCCGGCGCCCTGTTCGTGGCGGCCGGACTGATGTGCCTGCCGCTGCCTGCCGCTCGCGCGGCCGATGCCGGACGCCCTGATGAGCGCCGCAATGTCCTGCGCGACGCGCCCTTCGTGGTCGTCGCAGTGCTCAACGCGGTCCTGGTCCTGGGCACCGATGCCCTGCTCACGGTGGCCCTGCCCATCTGGATCGCCGAACGCACCGACGCGCCCGTGTCGCTCTACGCGGGCCTGATCTTCATCAACACGGCGATGTGCGTGCTGTTCCAGGTGCGGATGAGCAAGGGAGCCGAGGACATCGCGGGTGGCGCCCGCGCCATGCGCCGCTCCGGCATGCTGCTCGCCCTGTGTTGCGCCTGCTTCGCGCTGTCGGCGGGGCAACCCGCCTGGGTCGCCGCGCTGTGTCTCGTGGTCGGTGCCGTGGTGCATGTATGCGGCGAGATGCTGCACTCGGCCGGCTCCTGGGCCCTGTCGTACGAGCTGGCACCGGCCGACGCACACGGCCAGTACCAAGGCATGTTCAATCTGGCCCAGCGCGTCGGCGCCGCCGTCACGCCCGCCCTGACCACCGCCGTGATCATCGGCTGGGGCTGGCCCGGCTGGCTTCTGTTCGCAGGCATCCTGCTCGCCGGCGGCCTGGCGACCCCGGCTGTGGCCCGCTGGGCCGAGCGCTCGCGTGCGGTTGAGACACCCGAGGAGCCGGGCGGCCCCGAGCGGCCCGCCAGTGCCACGCAGCACGCCGCGCCTGCGCAGCCGCCGGGGCCCGCCCAGTCCGAGCAGCCCGCCGAGGTGGCGTAATCCCACCCAGTCAGGCATCAGATCGACACACACAGAGAGTTCTCATGGACTTCAGCCTGTTCTACTTCGGCAACGACAGCACAGCACCGGCCGACAGCGCGGACCGCTATGAGCTGGTGATCGAAGGCGCGCGCTTCGCCGACCGCCATGACTTCACCGCCGTATGGACTCCCGAGCGGCACTTCCACGCCTTCGGCGGTCTCTACCCGAACCCGGCCGTCACAGGAGCCGCAATCGCGGCCGTCACCAGCCGTGTCGCGGTGCGGGCCGGCAGCGTCGTGGCACCGCTCCACCACCCCGTGCGGATCGCCGAGGAGTGGTCGGTGGTCGACAACATCTCCGGCGGCCGCGCCGGACTCGCCTTCGCCTCCGGCTGGCACGCCACCGACTTCGCCCTGCGCCCCGAGACCTACGAGAACCGCCGAGACGTCCTCCTCGAGACGGTCGCTCAGGTCCGCGCCCTGTGGCGCGGCGAGGAGAGCGAGGTACTCGACGGCACGGGCGAGCCGCGGCGGGTGCGCTCCTACCCGCGTCCGGTCCAGGCCGACTTGCCCGTCTGGATCACCAGCGCGGGCGGCGTGGAGACCTTCCGCAACGCGGGCCGGCTCGGTGCCGGTGTGCTCACGCATCTGCTGGGCCAGGACATCGACGAACTCGCCGAGAAGATCGCCGCCTACCGCGACGCATACACCGCTCGCCCCGACGCCGACGGCTCCCGAGGCCATGTAGTCGTCATGGTGCACACCTACCTCGACCGCGATGAGGACGCCGTACGCGAGCTGGTGCGTGCACCCCTCACCTCCTATCTACGCACCTCCGTGGGATTGCTTCTCGGCTCCCAGGCCCACGGCTCCCGCCGACTCGACCCGACCAAGCTGCGCGACAAGGACCTCGACTTCCTGGCGGCCCGTGCCTTCGACCGCTACTTCGAGGACGGCGGTCTGCTAGGCACCGTGCCGAAGGCCGCACGGATCGTCGAGCGCCTCGCCGCGATCGGCGTTGACGAGACCGCCTGTCTCATCGACTTCGGGCTGCCGGCGAAGACCGTCCTCGACGGTCTCGGCACGCTGGACGAACTGCGGAGGCTGACCGCGTGAGCGCGCCCGCACCCACCGCGGCCACGAGACCGGGCGAGTCGGAAGTACCCCGCCACCGCTTCCGCCGCACCGCGGCCCGCTTTCCCACCGGAGTCACCGTGGTCACTGCGCTCGCCGAGGACGGCGAACCGCACGGGACGACCGTCAACTCCTTCACCACCGTGTCCATGGACCCGTATCTGGTGATGGTCGGCCTCGGTCGCGGCTCGCGGCTGCACGACCGGATCCTCGCCCGCGGTGCCTTCGCCGTGAGCGTGCTCTCCGACACCCAGGAGGCTGACGCCCGCTGGTTCGCCGACCCTGCGCGGCCGGCCGGCGCGGCCTCCTTCACCGGCCTTCCTTGGCGGGCAGCGGACCTCTCTGGTGCTCCGGTGCTGATGGAGGCGGTCGCCTGGTTCGACTGCACGGTCCACGCCACCCACACGGCCGGCGACCACACGCTGTTCGTCGGCCGCGCGGAGGCCTTCGGTGTACTCAGCGACCGGCCCGCACTGACCTTCGCGGACAGCCGGTTCGCGTCGCACGAGACCGCCGACAGCCGCTTCGCCCCGCGAGACGCCGCACCGTCCTGCCCGCCCGTACGAAAGGACCTGCCGTGACTCGAGTCCTCATGTTCGCCGGGCAGGGCGCGCAGCGCGTCGGCATGGGCGGCGCCGAGCTCTTCGACCGCTTCGCCGACCTCGTGGCCGAGGCCGACGCCGTACTTGGCTATTCACTGCGCGACCTCTGCCTGACCGGCCCTCACCAGCGCCTGGACCGGACCGAGTTCACCCAGCCCGCCGTCTACGCGGTGAACGCTCTGTCCCTCGCGGCACTGCGGGGCGACGGCCAGCCCGATCCCGACGCCGCGATCGGACACAGCCTGGGCGAGTACAACGCGCTGCAGGCGGCGGGAGTGTTCGGCTTCACCGACGGGCTGCGCCTTGTGGCCGCCCGCGCACGCGCGATGGCGCGGATCACCAACGGGGCCATGGCCGCCGTCATCGGCATGGACGAGGCCGTCATCCGGCTGCTGCTGCGCCGCGCAGGCCTGGAAGCGGTCGAAGTGGCCAACCTCAACACGGCCGACCAGACCGTGGTGGCTGGACCCGCGGCCAAGCTGGAGGCGGCCGCGGTCCTGTTGAAGGAGTCCGGCGCCCGGGCGGTACGGCCGCTGAAGGTCTCAGGGCCGTTCCACACTACTCACATGGCGCCCGCCGCCCGCGAGTTCGGCGAGCTGCTCACCCGGACACCGCTCGCAGCTCCCCGCTTCCCCGTGTACGCCAACCGCACCGCGCAGCCCTACTCCGCCGAGCACACGACCCGGCTTCTGACCGAGCAGATCGATCATCCTGTGCGATGGCGCGAGACCGTTGAGCGGCTACTCGATACCGACCCGGACACCGAGTTCCAGGAGGTCGGGACCGGCCCGGTACTCACCCGCATGCTCCGCGCGATCCACACCGAGAGGACCCCATGACGACCACCGCCGTCAGAGCCGCCATACGCCCCCGCCCCGTCGACGACCCCGCACTGAGGCTGTTCGTCCTACACCACGCGGGTGGCTCACACCTCGCCTACACCGACTGGGTCGAGCACTTCCCCGATGACTGGGACATCTGCCTCATGGAGGCGCCCGGCCGAGGACCGCTCAGCGGCTTGCCGGCCCGGGAGGACGCCGCCGCGCTGGCCGCGTTCCTGCTGGAGGGCATCCATCCTCTGCTGGATGCCCCGTTCGCGTTCTTCGGCCACAGCATGGGCGCACTCACCGCGTACGAGATGACGCTCCAGCTCGTCGAGCGTGGCCTCGACCTGCCTGTGTGGCTGGGCATCTCCGCCTGCGAGGCACCCTTTGATGAGCAGCCGCCCTTCGGCGGTGCCCCGCTGCACACCCTGCCCTCGCCGAAGCTCCGCTCGGCCCTTGCCGCGATGGGCGGGCTGCCGCAAGCGATTTTGGACGACGAGGACATCTGGCAGGTCTACGAACCCCGGCTGCGTGCCGACTTCAAGCTGGTGGAGACATGGCGGCCCCGTCCCGAGGACCGCAGCCGCATCCCTGTCCCCTGCTCGCTGTTCGGTGGCGAGGACGACCATGTCGTCAGCCGCGCACAACTGCGCGCCTGGAGTGAGGGCGCCGACCGGCTGATCGGTGAGCACTTCTTCCCTGGCGCCCACTTCTACTGGGACCGGCAGATCCCGCTGATCACTGCACAGATCGCGGAGGAGGTCGACACGGCAGCGCCGGGCCTGTCCGGCTGGTGAACCGCACCCCAACGGACTCCGCACACCAGGTCGCAGACGTACGGCCTTCGGTGCGACGGACGCGCCGACCACGGCCACGGCGGGCGGTGGTCGGCTCCGCCGCACAGGCGTCGTCGGGACGCGAGCCTGCGGATGTTCACAGTGTGTCCCTCTAGCAGTTAAAGCGCGTGGGGTTCGGGGTGCTATCGGGACGTCCGGGATGCGTTCCTCGGCGGTGTGCGGCATCTTGGCGATGTTGGCCATGACGTAGCCGCCCTCGACGTCCTTGCCGAGCGCCACCAGCATGGGGTGGTCGTCCTCGGCCGCGTCCGCCAAACGGAGCACGTCGCCGACGTTGACCATCTCGCTGTCGGTGTTCGGGATCTCGATGCCGACCGCGGACTTGCCGGGGGTGGGGCTGATGATGCGGACGTCGGGGCTGGCGACCGCGTACGCGATGTTCTTGGCCAGGGCCGTGATCTTCTCGACCTTCACGGCCGGGCCGAGCTCGATCTCGTACCGCGTGACGGTCGGGCCGCGCGTGAGGCGGCCGTGACACGCTCAACACCGTTGTAGCGGGGGCGTGGTCGTAGCCCCAGGGTTGTGCTGCCTGCCCGGCGGATGATGGTTACTGATCTGTTCGGGATGCTGTCGGTAAGGGTGACGGGTGGTGATCTTTGCGGAAGGCCGGAGGTATGCGCTGCGCACAGGGCGGCGGGCTGACCGCCGAGCGACGGAGCTTGAGGGAGTAGATCCGGTTCGAGGCCGGCAAACGGTTCGTGCGGGGTGAGAAGAACGCGGGGATTGCGAAGGAACTGCGGGTAAGTGAGCGGTCGGTGGAGCGCTGGCGGCGGGCCTGGCGTCAGGGCGGAACGGCCGCGCTGGCCTCGGCGGGGCCGCCTAAGCTGCCCAAACTGAGCGATGAACGCTTCGCCGGCACCGGACTCCGACTGGCCCAACATCCCGCACAATCCGAAAGGATCAGTGGGCCCCATGGTCGGCGGCGGATGAACCAAGCGAGGGTGCGCCGAATCTGCTCGCTGCCAGCCGATCGCGGCCGTCGTTTGCGGAACTCCGTACTCAGGCCCTGGTCAGGCTCGCCGCCCAACACGAAGAGATCGTCCACCTTCGGGGCACAGGGGAACTTGC
Source organism: Streptomyces sp. NPDC033177 (assembly GCF_055577715.1). Classification (NCBI taxonomy): domain Bacteria; kingdom Bacillati; phylum Actinomycetota; class Actinomycetes; order Kitasatosporales; family Streptomycetaceae; genus Streptomyces; species Streptomyces sp. NPDC033177. The sequence continues at coordinate 544,025 of NZ_JBVIPS010000004.1, forward strand.
CCCGCACGTCGTCAAGGAACCAGTGCAGGACGAGGTCGAGGCCGTCCAGCAGGGGCACCCAGCGCGGCCTGGGGCCGGAGGTGCGGGCGCCTTTGCCGAAACGTACGTGAAGTTTTCCGAACGGGCTCCGCGAGAAGAGGGCGTCGGGACGCTCCGGCAGGGATGCTTCCTCTGAGCGCAGGCCGGCGTGATAGAGGGTCCGGAACATTGCATAGTCCCGGGCGGCGGGTCCGTACTTGTGGGCGGTGGCGATCCGGTCCTTGAGGAAGGCGAAGAGCTCCGCCACCCGTTCCGGGGCTGGCGGCGGCAGCTGAGCCGGGGAGTCGTCCCCGACATGCCGCGAGGCGTTGAACTTGTTCCAGGGCAGACCAGACGGACACCGAACCCGGACTCGATCTCAACGGCCTTGCGGACATGCAGGAACCGGTGGAAGCCCTTGAAGATCTGCACATACTCGCGGCGGGTCGATGCCGTCCGCCCGGCGAGGGCCAGATCGCCGACGACGCGGTCGATGTCCTCCGGCGTGACGTCCCACGCGGGCCGGCCCAGCGCAGTGAGCGTTCGCTCCAGCAGGCCGATGTCGTTCTCGACCGTCACCGGGCTGAACCCGCGGGCCCGCCACGAGGCGACGAACGCCTCGACGCACTCGGCCTGGAACTCCCACGGATCGGCGGTCACCGGCTCAGCGGGACGGTACTACCCTCGATCACCCGCAACTGGGATGTCACGGGCACACGTTCCTCGCACCTGTCCGGTCAAGGCGGCACCTGGGGAAACCGAGCGCCACCGCGAAGACCGACGAGGACCGCAGGAGATGGATGCGGGCCGGTGGCAGCAGCGATCCACGAAAAGGAACAGGTGCCAGCCCCGGATGGGTGGACGAAAACCTTCACCGATCCGCGGCTCTGCGCGGCCATCGTGGACCGGCTCACCTTCAACGTAGCCATCATCGAGACCGGCACCGCCTTCTACCGCCTTGCCCACACCAGGGCCCAGGGCGAGCAACTGGGTGGGATGAGCGGGTGGCGGAGGATGTCTGGGCGCTTCTTCGCAGTGAGCAAATGATGCTGTTCACGACTGGGTGCAGGGGCCGCCGGTTGTGCAGGTTCGCCTGTTTGATGGCCGCGTCGGGCCATGAGCTCGGTCCAGGCGCGGCCTGGGGGTCCTGGCTCGTACGCCAGCCGCAGAGCAGGTACGCCGGGAACGTGCAGATATGGCTGTGGCGGGCAGGTCGTGCGGCGTCAGTCCGTCGGGGTGCGGCGGGCGTAGGCGCGGGCGGCGCGGGCGCGGTCGCCGCAGCGGGTGGAGCACCACTGGCGGCGCCCGTGTTTGAGCAGGAAGCGGTTGCAGGGCGGGGAGGCGCAGGCGGTCAGGCGGGTGGCGTCGGGGGAGGTGAGCAGGTCGGCCGCGTCGGCGGCGATGACCGCCAGGGCATGCTCGACGATCGCGGTGGTGGGGTGGGGTGCGGCGCGGTAGGGGCCGGCTTTCTCGTCCCAAAGCAGCAGAGATGCCGTCGGGACGCGGGTCATCGCCTCGTTCACCGCCGCGACGGCGGCAGGCAGGGCGGGCTGCCCGGCGACACGGGAGGCCAGGAGCGACCTGAGCTGTTCGCGCAACGAGCGCAGCTGCGTGGCACATACCTCCGCCAGGCCGGCGTCGGCTGGGGCGAGGTCGCGCTGCGCCAGCCATTGCTCGGCCCGCTCCGGGGTGCCCAGGAGGTCGGCCGTGTGCCCGCCGGGCAGCGCCAGGGCGCTGTTGGCCAGGGCCAGGGCGGGGTGCTCCGCCTCGCCCGGCGCCGACGGTAGGACTGCTTCTTCCATCACGAACTCTTCCACGCTCCTCATGGTACGGGTTGCATTCATCCGTGAGGCACGCCTACAGTTCCTCACGGTTAATGCGCTATCTATCCGTGAGGAACTTCTTTCGTGTCTTCCCCCACCCTGCAGACCGTCCCGTTCCCTGTCCGCGTCTTCGGCGGCCCGACGGCCCTGTTCGAGTACGGCGGCCTGCGCTTTGTCACCGATCCGACCTTCGACGGTCCCGGCGAGCACCAGGCACCGGCCGTCATGCTGACCAAGACGGCGGCGGCTGACGGCAGCCCGGCCGATCTCGGCCGCGTCGACGTGGTCCTGCTCTCGCACGACGAGCATGCCGACAACCTCGACGTCTCCGGACGTGCCCTGCTCGCCGATGTCCCGCTGACGCTCACCACTCCCGGCGGTGGGGAGCGTCTGGGGCAGGCGGCCACTGGCCTCGCCGACTGGCAGTCGATCGAGCTCGAGCGCCGGGACGGCGGACCCGGCACGATCACCGTCACCGGCGTGCCCGCCATCCACGGACCGGGCAAGCGCGAGGACGTCGAGCCGATCTGCGGCGAGGTCGTCGGATTCGTCCTGACCGGCGAGGATCTGCCCACCGTCTATGTCAGTGGCGACAATGCCTCACTCGACGCGGTCAGGGAGATCGCCGGGCGTTTCGCCCCGGTGGACACGGCCCTGCTCTTCGCCGGAGCGCCCCGCTTCCCCGACGTCTTCGACGGCAAGGTGATCGTCCTGGACAGCGCCCAGGCCGCTCAGGCCGCGAAGATCCTCGACGCCGGCCGCGTCGTCCCCGTCCACTACGACAGCTGGGCCCACTTCACCGAGGGCCGCGACGAGCTCGTCGCGGCCTTTGCCGCCGCTGGTCTCGCCGACCGCGTTGACTTCGGCGTCCGCGGCTGACCCCACGCCTGTAGTGCCCGTATGCCGGTAGTGGGGGGGGGGGGGGGGGGAAAAAAAAAAAAAAAACGACTCGCCGCAACCAGGCCCCCCCCCCCCCCCCCCACCAAAAAAACAACCACAC